>NZ_NWVC01000002.1 GCF_002374855.1 Sphingomonas adhaesiva | reverse complement strand
GACCGACGTACTGATCGTGCCGCGCGGGCGCAGCCAGGACGTCAAACTGCTGCTGGATGCGATGAAGAAGTAACGGTCAGCCCAGCAATTCGGCGCGGTGGCGCGCCACCAGATCGGCCAGCCATGCGCGGAACGCGCGGACCCGCGCGAGGCGGCGGGTGTCGCGGTGGGTGACGAGCCAGAAGGCGCGGCGGATCGCGATATCGGGCAAGACGCGCACCAGCGCGGGGTTCGCGCCGGCAATGAAGTGCGGCAGCACGCCGATGCCGGCCCCCGATTCGATGAGGCGCGCCTGCGCCTGGATGCTCGACGAGCGCAGGTGGGGGACGAGTCGCGCGTCGATATCGTCGAGGTAGCGCAGCTCCGGCGCGTAGAGCAGGTCGGGGATATAGCCGACCAGACGGTGCTGCGTGCCCAGTGTCGCGCGCGTCGGCGCAGGGTGCGCGGCCAGATAGTCGCGCGCCGCGTAGAGGTGCAGCGCATAATCGGACAGCTTGGCCGCCACCAACGGGCCACTGCGCGGGCGCGCGAGCAGCACCGCGACGTCCGCCTCGCGCCGCGACGGGCTCAGAAAGCCGCTACTGGCCACCAGATCGACGGTCAGCCCGGGGTGCGCCTGCGCGAAGGCGGGCAGGTGGCGCGCGACGAAGAAGGCGCCGAACCCCTCCGACACGCTGACGCGCAGCACGCCCGTCAGCGTCCCCGTCGCGCCGTCGCTGGCGATCGCGTCGGCGGCGCGCGCCATGCGCTCGACCTGCGCCAGCAGCGCCTCGCCCGCCTCGGTCAGCACCTGCCCCTCGCGCGTCTGTTCGAACAGCGTGCGGCCCAGCCTCGCCTCCAGCCGGCGCAGGCGGCGGCCGATCGTGGTGGCATCCACCCCCATCGCCGCGGCGGCGCGCGCCAGCTGCCCCGACCGCGCGATGGCGAGGAAGTCCTGCAGGTCGTTCCAGGGTACCGGCTGCGTCATTGCAGGTGAGCGTTGCAGAATTGCCGCTTGCCTGCAACGCGCCGGCGGGCGCACACCCCGCCCACGGAATATCAGGAGAGAGAAGCCATGCGCACGATCGACCATCATATCGTGGGCGGTGCAGCCGGGGCCGCCGCCCGCACCGGCGAGGTGTTCGATCCCAACAGCGGACAGGTGCAGGCGCGCGTCGCGCTGGGCACGACCGCCGACCTCGACCGCGCGGTCGCCGCCGCGCAGGCCGCGCAGCCCGCCTGGGCCGCGACCAACCCGCAGCGCCGTGCGCGCGTCATGTTCCGGTTCAAGGAACTGGTCGAGGCAAACATGGAGGAGCTGGCGCGCACCTTGTCCAGCGAACATGGCAAGGTGATCGCCGATGCGAAGGGCGACATCCAGCGCGGGCTGGAGGTGATCGAATTCGCCTGCGGCATCCCGCATGTGCTGAAGGGCGAATATACGCATGGCGCGGGGCCGGGGATCGACGTCTATTCGATGCGCACCCCGATCGGCATCGGCGCGGGGATCACCCCGTTCAACTTCCCGGCGATGATCCCGATGTGGATGTTCGGCGTGGCGATCGCGTGCGGCAACGCCTTTATCCTGAAGCCCAGCGAGCGCGACCCGTCGGTGCCGGTGCGGCTGGCCGAGCTGATGCGCGAGGCCGGGCTGCCCGAGGGCGTGCTGCAGGTGGTGCACGGCGACAAGGAGATGGTCGACGCGATCCTGGATCATCCGGCGATCGGCGCGATCAGCTTCGTCGGCTCCTCCGACATCGCGCATTACGTGTACCGGCGCGGCGTGGACGCGGGCAAGCGCGTGCAGGCGATGGGCGGGGCCAAGAACCACGGCATCGTGATGCCCGACGCCGATCTGGACCAAGTGGTCGCGGACCTGTCGGGCGCGGCGTTCGGTTCGGCGGGCGAGCGGTGCATGGCGCTGCCGGTGGTGGTGCCGGTGGGCGAGAAGACCGCCGATGCGCTGCGCGAGAAACTGATCCCCGCGATCGCCGCGTTGCGCGTCGGCGTATCGACCGATGCGGAGGCGCATTACGGCCCGGTGGTGAACGCGGCGCACAAGCAGCGCGTCGAAAGCTGGATCCAGACCGGCGTGGACGAGGGCGCGGAGCTGGTGGTCGACGGCCGCGGCTTCACGCTGCAGGGGCATGAGCAGGGCTTTTTCATCGGCCCGACGCTGTTCGACCGCGTCACCACCGACATGAGCGCGTATCGCGAGGAAATCTTCGGACCCGTGCTGCAGATCGTGCGCGCGCCCGATTTCGAGACCGCGGTGCGGCTGCCGAGCGAGCATCAGTACGGCAACGGCGTCGCGATCTTCACCCGCAACGGCCATGCCGCGCGCGAATTCGCCGCGCGCGTCAACGTCGGCATGGTGGGGATCAACGTGCCGATCCCGGTGCCGGTCGCCTATCACACGTTCGGTGGGTGGAAACGCAGCGCGTTCGGCGACACCAACCAGCACGGGATGGAGGGCGTCAAGTTCTGGACCCGCGTGAAGACGGTGACGCAGCGCTGGCCCGACGGCGGCACCGGCGAGGGCGCCAATGCGTTCGTCATCCCGACCATGGGGTGATGACGGGGTGACGCGATGATGCCGGTGCCTGTTTCGATCCGCTTCGCACGGCGCGGCCGCCGGGCGCTGATATTCGTCCTGCTGAGCGCGCTGGCGGCCTGTTCGTCGCCGCAAGGGGATTACGGCAATGTCGCCGTCCCGGAGCGCGAGGCGGCGGCGCAGCAGGCGATCGAGGCGGCGGCGGCCACCAACGGCGTGCGGGCGACCGCGCGCACCGGCGTGCCGATCGAGGTGAAGCCGCTGACCGCGGCACGCGGCCGCGCGCTGCCCGCGGACTACCAGGGCTATTGGGGCGTCACCCCCGACGATTGCGAGCTGGCCAACACCGCCGCGACGGGGCGCATCAATATCGACGCCGACACGATCCGCTTCCACGAATCCAAGGCGCGGGTGCAGTCGATCGCGCTGCGCGACCCTTATGCGCTGAGCGCCGAGCTGCGCTTTTCGGGGGAAGGCGCGGGCTGGACGCGGCGCAACGATTTCCGGCTGGAGAACGGCGGCACCATGCTGGTACGGCAGGACGGCGCGCAGGTGGTGCGGTACCGGAAATGCTAGGGCGTTCAAACGGCGCGCTGCGTGACGACGGCGCGGGCGATGACAGGATGAGGACATGACCGACCAATTCGACCTGACGGGCGACCAGCGCGAGATCCAGGAACTGGCGCGGCGCTTCACCGCCGACCGGATCACGCCGTTCGCCGCGGAGTGGGACGAACAGCACATCTTCCCGCGCGACACGATCAAGGCGGCAGCCGAGCTGGGCTTCGCCGCGATCTACGTCAGCGAGGAATCGGGCGGGATCGCCCTGGGGCGGCTGGAAGCGGCGCTGATCATGGAGGCGATGGCATACGGCTGTCCCGCGACCAGCGCGTTCATCTCGATCCACAACATGGCCGCGTGGATGATCGACCGGTTCGCCGACGCCGATCTGAAGGCGCGCTACCTGCCCGATCTGGTGACGATGGAACGGATGGCGAGCTATTGCCTGACCGAGCCGGGTTCCGGGTCGGATGCGGCGGCGCTGAAGACCAGCGCGCGGCGGGACGGCGACCATTATGTCGTCAACGGCACCAAGCAGTTCATTTCCGGCGCGGGCGAGAACGAGGTGTACGTCACCATGGTCCGCACCGGGGCGGAGGGGCCGAAGGGCATTTCCTGCCTGGTGATCGACAAGGACATGCCGGGCGTGTCGTTCGGCGCGAACGAGCGCAAGCTGGGCTGGCATGCGCAGCCGACGCGGCAGGTGATCTTCGACAATGTCCGCGTGCCGGTGGCCAATCGCGTCGGCGCGGAGGGCGAGGGGTTCCGCTTCGCGATGATGGGGCTGGACGGCGGGCGGCTGAACATCGGCGCCTGTTCGCTGGGCGGCGCGCAACGCTGTCTGGACGAGGCGATCGCCTATACCCGCGACCGGCAGCAGTTCGGCAAGCCGGTGGCGGAGTTCCAGAACACGCAGTTCATGCTGGCCGACATGGACACCGAATTGCAGGCCGCGCGCTACCTCCTTTACGTCGCCGCGGCGAAGGTGACCGCGGGCGCGCCGGATAAAACGCGCTTCGCCGCGATGGCCAAACGGCTGGCGACCGACACCGGATCGAGCGTGGTCGACCGCGCGCTGCAGCTGCATGGCGGTTACGGTTACCTGATGGACTATCCGATCGAGCGGTTCTGGCGCGACCTACGCGTCCATTCGATCCTGGAGGGGACCAACCAGGTGATGCGGATGATCGTCGGGCGGGAGCTGGTGCGCGCATGACGGACGAACTGATCGTCGCGGTGGAGGGTGCGGTCGGGCGCATCCGCCTGAACCGGCCGAAGGCGCTCCACGCGCTGACCACCGCGATGTGCGCGGGCGTGCTGGACGCGCTGGAGGCGTGGCGCGGGGATGCGGCGGTGCGCTGCGTGGTGATCGACCATGCGGAGGGCCGCGGTTTCTGTGCGGGCGGCGATATCCGGATGCTGGCGGACAGCGGGGCGGGGGACGGCGCGGAGGCGCGCGCGTTCTTCCACACCGAATATCGCATGAACCACCGGCTGTTCACCTATGCCAAGGATACGGTCGCGTTCATGGACGGGATCACCATGGGCGGCGGGGTGGGGATCAGCCAGCCGTGCCGGTATCGCGTGGCGACCGAACAGACGAAGCTGGCGATGCCGGAAACGGGGATCGGGCTGTTCCCCGATGTCGGCGGCGGCTGGTATCTGTCGCGGCTGCCGGGGCGGATCGGCCAGTATCTGGCGCTGACCGGGCACCGGCTGGACGGCGCGGAATGCCTGGCGCTGGGGCTGGCGACGCATTTCGTCCCCGCCGACCGGGTCGAGGAGGCCAAGGCGGCGATCGCGGCACGGCCCGACGACGTGGCGGCGGCGCTGGACGGGCTGTCGGCCGATCCGGGTGCGGCGGCGATCCTGGCGCAGCGCGCCGACATCGACCGGCTGTTCGCGTCCGACCGGCTGGAGGAGGTGTTCGCCGCGCTGGCGGCCGACGACGGCGACTTCGCGCGCGCGACGCTGGCGACGCTGAAGGCGAAGTCGCCGCAGACGATGAAGGTCAGCCTGAAGCTGCTGCTCGACGGGCGCACCATGCCGACGTTCGAGGACGAGATGCGGCAGGAATATGCGGTGGGCAGCCGCGTGGTGCAGCGCCACGATTTCCTGGAGGGCGTGCGCGCGGTGATCGTCGACAAGGACAATGCCCCGCGCTGGGACCCGGCGACGCCCGAGGGGGTGAGCGATCATGTGATCGACCAGATCTTCGCGCCGCTGCCGGATGACGAGGCGTGGACGCCGAACTGACCGTCACCCCAGCGAAGGCCGGGGTCTGGCGCCACGAAGGTCGCGCTCGCGGCCGGAGACCCCAGCCTGCGCTGGGGTGACAATACGGGGAGAAGACAATGGCCGAATACGAAACGATCCTGGTCGAACGGCGCGGCGCGGTGACGCTGGTCACGCTCAACCGGCCGCAGGCGCTCAACGCGCTCAATTCGCAGGTGCTCGCCGACCTGCTCGCCGCCTTCGCCGCGTTCGATGCCGATGCGACGCAGGGGTGTGCGGTGCTGACCGGTAGCGAGAAGGCGTTCGCCGCCGGCGCGGACATCAAGGAAATGGCCGCGCAGGGCTTTGCCGACATGTACGGCACCAACTTCTTCGGCGGGTACGAAACGCTGACGCGGACGCGCAAGCCGGTGATCGCCGCGGTCGCGGGCTATGCGCTGGGCGGCGGGTGCGAGCTGGCGATGATGTGCGACTTCATCCTGGCGGCGGATACTGCGAAGTTCGGCCAGCCGGAGGTCAAGCTGGCGGTATCCCCCGGCATGGGCGGATCGCAGCGGCTGGCGCGCGCGGTCGGCAAGGCCAAGGCGATGGAAATGTGCCTGACCGGGCGGATGATGGACGCGGCCGAGGCGGAGCGCGCCGGGCTGGTCAGCCGCATCGTCCCCGCCGCCGATCTGGTCGAGGACGCGGTGAAGACCGCCGCGACGATCGCGTCGATGGCGCCGCTGGCGGTGATCGCGAACAAGGAAATGGTCAACGCCGCTTACGAGACGACGCTGTCGGCGGGCGTGCAGTTCGAACGCCGGCTGTTCAACGGCCTGTTCGGCACCGCCGACCAGAAGGAAGGCATGGCCGCCTTCGTCGAGAAGCGCGCGGGGCAATGGACGGGAAAATAGGCCGCCGCCGTCGTCGTAACGAGATGGATCGGAGAGGATAATATCATGGCGCGGGTCGGGTTCATCGGACTGGGCAACATGGGCGGCGGGATGGCCGCGAACCTGGCGAAGGCGGGGCATGACGTGCGCGCGTTCGACCTGTCCGCCGACGCGCTGGCGCGCGCGCAGGCGGCCGGGTGCCTGCCCGTCGACAGCGCCGCCGCGGCGGCCGACGGCGCGGAGGCGGTGGTCACGATGCTGCCCGCCGGCGCGCATGTCGAACAGGTCTATGCCGACAGCCTGGGCGGGGTAGCCGCTTCGACGATCCTGATCGACTGTTCGACGATCGACGTGACGACCGCGCGGCGCGTCGCCGACAACGCGGCGACGCGCGGGATCGCGGCGGTCGACGCGCCGGTCAGCGGCGGGATCGCGGCCGCGAATGCGGGCACGCTGACGTTCATGGTCGGCGGCAGCGCGGAGGCGTTCGAGCGCGCCCGGCCGTTCCTGGAGGACATGGGCAAGGCGGTGATCCATGCCGGCGCCAGCGGCGCGGGGCAGGCGGCGAAATTGTGCAACAACCTGATCCTGGGTTCCACGATGATCGCGACGTGCGAGGCGTTCGTGCTGGCGCAACGGCTGGGGCTGGACGCGCAGACCTTCTTCGACATCGCCAGCAAGGCGACCGCGCAAAGCTGGTCGATGACCAGTTATTGCCCGGTCCCCGGCGTTGGCCCCGAATCGCCCGCCGATCGCGACTATCAGGGCGGGTTCGCCGGCGCGCTGATGCTGAAGGACCTGAAGCTGGCGATGGCCGCCGCCGCCGACGCACACGCCGACGTGCCGATGGGCACCCGCGCCACCGAACTGTACACCGCCTTTACCGAGGCCGGGCGCGGCGGAGAGGATTTTTCGGGGATCATCCGGATGCTGGCGGACGCGGCACGATAGGCCGCGCCGGTTCGGCACGCTTGCCAATGGCTCCGAACCGGGCATAACTGCAATGACGACGGGTCGCCGTACAGGACGGCCCGCGACAGGAGGGGATGCCAGCGATGCCGAGCCAGGAGGTGGCGGCGGCGGACCACGGGCGCACGCCGCCCGCGCGTTCGCGCAAGCGCAGCACGACGTCGCGACGGCGCGGGCGCCACTCGGGCGACGTCCTGCTGGACGCGGCCAGTGCGCGGATGATCGAGCGCAATTCGATCACCGTGACCTTTGCGGAGATCGCGGCGCGCGCCGGGCTGAATTCGGCGCTGATCCATTACCGCTTCGGCGGCAAGGACGGGCTGTTCCGCGCGCTGATCGAGCGGGACGTGGGCGGCACCTTCCCGATGCTGGCTGAACTGGTCGCGGCCGACCTGCCGGCGGTGCGCAAGCTGGACCTGCACATCCGCGCGATCACCCAGACCTATTTCGACCATCCGTACATCAACCGGCTGGTCGCGGTGCTGACCCAGGACGTGGAGGGGGAGGGCGCGCGCTTCGTATCGGAACGAGTCGTCCGCCCGCTGCACGAGGCGCAGGCCGCGATCCTGGCGCAGGGGCAGGCGGAGGGGGTGTTCCGCGCGGTCGACCCGATGCTG
This sequence comes from Sphingomonas adhaesiva, assembly GCF_002374855.1. Classification (GTDB taxonomy): domain Bacteria; phylum Pseudomonadota; class Alphaproteobacteria; order Sphingomonadales; family Sphingomonadaceae; genus Sphingomonas; species Sphingomonas adhaesiva. The sequence continues at coordinate 620,148 of NZ_NWVC01000002.1, read as the reverse complement.
TTCTATTTCTCGCTGATCGGCGCGTGCGACCATCTGTTCCAGGCGCGCTACGCGCTCAAATGGGCGTTTGCGGTCGGCGACATCGACGACAGCTTGCGCCGCGACTATGCGCAGCACGTCCTGGGGCTGCTGATGGGCAGCCTGATGGTGCGGCCGGGGGAATAGCGGGCCGGATGATCCACGGAAGAGGTTTGGATCACGCGAAGACGCGAAGAAGTAGAATGCGACGCGAAGCGTCCTTGCATCCGCGATTAATGATGATGAGGCCACTTTGTGGCGGGTAGAGATACCTCTTCGCGTCTTTGCGTCTTCGCGTGAACCCAATCGGCTAGTCCGCCGCGACCGGCCCGGACGGGGCGGAGGGGCGGCGGCAGAGCCAGACGAGGACGATCAGCGATCCGGCCAGCCATGCCGACAGGCGGAACAGGTCGGTGGAGGCGAGCAGATACGCCTGCCCGACCATCTGGCGGGTGACCGCGCCGGCCGCCTGCGCGGCGTTCAGCCCCATGCGCTGCAGTTGGTCCGCCGCCATCTGATACGGCACGCCGGTACCGATCGCCTCGGCCAGCCGGCTCTGGTGGAGCGCCTCGCGACGGTCCCAGGCGGTGGTGATGATCGACGCGGCGAAGCTGCCCGCGACGATGCGGCAGAAATTGGAGATGCCGGTCGCCGACGGCAGCCGTTCGGGCGGGATGCGATCCAGCGAGATCGTCAGCATCGCCAGGAAGAACGTGCTCATCGACACGCCCTGCACCAGCAGCGGCAGCACGAAGTCGGAGAAGCTGGCCTGCGTCGTATAGCCCGACCGCATCCAGTAGCTGACCGCGAAGCCGCCGAAGGCGATCGTGGCGAGGATGCGCGCGTCGATCTTTCCCGACAGGCGCGCGACGAACGGGGTCAGGAACACCGCCACCACGCCGCTGGGCGCGGCGACCAGCCCGGCCCAGGTCGCGGTATAGCCCAGCTGCGTCTGGAGCCACAGCGGCAGGATCAGGATGTTGGCGAAGAACACCGCATAGCCCAGCGCGAAGGCCAGGTTGCCGATCCAGAAATTGCGCCGCGCGAACAGCGTCAGGTCGACGGTGGGGTTGGCGTCGGTCAGTTCCCAGATCACCCAGGCGACGAAGCCGACCGCGGCGACGATCGTCAGCACGACGATGGTGGGATCGTTGAACCAGTCGGCGTTCTTGCCCAGGTCCAGCATCACCTGCAACGCGCCGACCCACAGCACCAGCAGCACCAGGCCGATGGTGTCGATCGGCAGCTTCATCGTGGGCGTCTCACGCGCCTTCAGGTTCGTCCAGCACACGATCGCGGTCAGCACGCCGAAGGGCACGTTGATGAGGAAGATCCACGACCAGTGGAAATTGTCGGATATATAGCCGCCCAGGATCGGCCCCATGATCGGCGCGACCAGCGTCGTCATCGACCAGATGCCGAGCGCGGTGGCGCGCTTCTGCGGTGGGAAGATCGAGATCAGCAGCGCCTGGCTGCCCGGCATCATCGGGCCGGACACCGCGCCCTGAAGGACGCGGAAGGCGATCAGCGAATTGAGGCTCCACGCCACGCCGCACAGGAACGAGGCGATCGTGAACAGCACCACCGAGGTGCAGAAGACGCGTACCACCCCGAAGCGGCGCATCAGCCACCCGGTCAGCGGCACCGCGACACCGTTGGCGACCGCGAAGGCGGTGACGATCCACGTCGAATTGTCGCTCGACACCCCCAGGTTCCCGGCGATCGTCGGCAGCGAGACGTTGGCGATGGTGGTGTCGAGCACCATCATGAACGTCCCCAGCGCCAGCGCGAAGGCGGTCAGCCCCAGCCGCGCGCCGGACAGCGGCGCGGGGTCGGAGGATGGGGACGAGGGCGTGGCAGCAGGCGCGGCGGCAGGCTGGGCCATCAGTTCGATCCACCACGTTCATGTTCCCCGGCCAAGGCCGGGGGCCAGTTGCGGGCGGCGCGTGGCATGAGCAAACGATCCGTTCCTGGGCCCCGGCCTTCGCCGGGGAACAGGACGGGGGCATCGTCCGGCGGGGCGGCGGCCGGGGTGGCCATCACCGGTTGGCCGCGACGATCCGGCGGATCTCCGCCTCCACCTCGGGCGTGGTGCCCTGCGCGGTGTCGCCGCGATAGGGGGCGGTCGCCGCCTGCGCCAGCCGCGCGCCGCCGCGGTCGGCGGTGTCGACCGTCGCCTTCACTGACAGTCCCACGCGCAGCGGGTTGGCGCGCAATTCCTTCGGGTCGAGCGCGATGCGCACGGGCACGCGCTGCACGATCTTGATCCAGTTGCCGCTGGCGTTCTGCGGCGGCAGCAGCGCGAAGGCGTTGCCGCTGCCCGCGCCGACGCCGACGACGCGGCCGTGATAGACGATATCGTCGCCATAGGTATCCGCCACCAGCGTCGCGGGCTGGCCGATGCGCAGGTCCTTGAGCTGCGTCTCGCGGAAATTGGCGTCGACCCACAGGCGGTCGAGCGGGACGATCGCCATCAACGGCGTGCCGGCGGCGATCTGCTGCCCGACCTGGACGGTGCGCTGCGCGACCACGCCGTCGATCGGCGCGGTGACGCGCATGTGCCCGCGCACGATCGCGGCGCGGCGATAGGCGGCGATCGCGGCGAGGACGGCGGGGTTGGTGCCCACGTCGGTGCCCTGCACCGCGCTTTGCGTCTGGCGGCGCTGTTCGCGGGCGAGGCGCAGGCCGGCGGCGGCGACCTTCACCGCATCGGCGGCGTGATCCAGTTCCTCGCCCGATACCGCGCCCTGCGCGGCGGCGCCGCGGCGGCGGGCGTAATCGTCCTGCGCGCGCGACAGCTGCGCCTGCGCCTCGATGATCGCGGCATCCGACTGGCCGACGCGCGCGACGTCCGCGCGGGTGGCGCGGACCGCGCGCGCCAGTTCGGCGGCGGCGGCGGCCAGGTTCACCTCTGCGGTGGTCGGGTCCAGCTCGATCAGCGGCTGCCCGGCCTTCACGCTTTGCGTGTTGTCGGCGTGGAGCGCCAGCACCGTGCCCGGATCGCGCGCGGTGATCGCCACCACGTCGCCGGCGACATAGGCGTCGTCGGTTTCCTCCTCGGGCTTGGCCAGCAGGAAGTGGAATACCGCCCAGACGATCAGCGCGACCAGCAGCACCGCGCCCAGCACCGCGAAGGCGCGGCGGCGCCCCTTGGGGTTGCCGGCGGGGGCGGGGGCGGCGGCTTGCGGGGTCTCGGCGGCGGCGGGGGCAGGCGTGTCGGTCATCGGGCGAGGTCCTGGACGGGGGCGAAGCCGCCGCCGAGCGCGGTGGCAAGCTGGGCACGCGCGGCGAGCGCGTCGATGGAACGGTTGGCGACGGCCAGATCGGCGTCGAGGAGGCGGACGTCGTTGTCGACCAGGTCGAGCCGGCTGTTGAGGCCGCTGGCGACGCGCACCGCGTTGAGGCGGTTGGTTTCGCCCAGCGCGCGCTGCATCTGCGCGGTGCGCGCCCGCGCGGCATCGGCGGCGCGGACGCGGGCGACCGCGTCCGCCGCCTCGCGCGCGGCGGTGACGATCGCGCCGTTATAGGCGGCGGTGGCGGCGTCGAGCGCGGCGGTCGCGCCGGCCAGATCGGCCTTGCGCCGCCCGGCGTCGAACAGCGGCAGGTGGATCGCCGCGCCCGCGCCCGCGGTGCCCGAATCGAGGTCGACGAAATTGGCGAAGCCCACCGCCTGCAATCCGACCAGCGCCGACAGGTTGATGTTCGGATAGAAGGCGCGGCGCGCGACCTGCCGTCCGGCGGCGGCGGCCTCCACCCGCGCCTGCGCCGCGGCGACATCCGCCCGGCGCGCGAGCAGGTCGGCGGGCAGCACCGCGGGCACCGGCAGCGCGACCGCGTCGGGCAGGCGCGTGGGGCCGAGCGCGGCGGCATAGTCCGCGCCGCGCCCCGCCAGCGCCGCCAGCGCATCGGCCGCCAGCGCGCGCGCGCCGTCGGCCTGCACCTGCGCCAGCCGCGCCTGCGCCAGCAGCGTGTTGGCGGCCTCCACGTCGATGCGGCTGGCCAGCCGGTTGCGTTCGCGCACGCCGACCAGCTTCAGCGAATTCTCCCGCGCGGCGATGGTGCGCGTCGCGATCGCACGCTGGCGTTCGGCGCGCGCCAGTTCGGCATAGGCCTGCACCACCGATCCGGCCAGCATCAGCCGCGCGGCGGCCAGGTCATAGGCGGCGGCGCGCGCCTGCGCCGCGGCGCCCTCGATCGCGGCTTTCTGCCGGCCGAACAGGTCGAGGTTCCACGACAGCCCCGCCTGACCGGTGCCGAGCGCGCGGACGGTGCCGCGGAAGGGCGGCGGGATGGTGTAATTGCCCGACAGCCGCGCGCCCTGCACCTGCGCGTCGAGCGCGACGTCGGGCGCGCGTTCCGCATCCTGGCGCGCCAGCGCGGCCTCCGCCTGGCGGACGCGCGCGGCGGCGGCGTCGAGCGAGGGGTTGCCCGCCAGCGCATCGGCGACGATGCGGTCGAGCTGCGGATCGCCGATCGCGGTCCACCAGTCGGGCGCCAGCACCACCGCCGGCCCCGCCAGCGCCAGATCGGCCGCGCCCTTCGATGCGACCGACGGGGGGGAAGCGGGCACGGCGCATGCGCCCGTCAGCAGCGCGGCGGCGAGCGGGGGGATCAGGCGGCGCATGGGGCGGCACTTTCCAGCGTGGTGCGCAGCCTTTGCAGCTGCGCGATGAAGGTGGTGATCTCGTCGTGCGACCAGCCGGTCAGCCATTCGTTCCAGCATGCGATGACCCGTTCGCGGCAGCGCATCGCCGCCGCCTCTCCCGCCGGCGTCAGCGACAGCTGGATCACGCGGCGGTCGTCGTCGTCGCGCAGGCGGCGGACCAGCCCCTTCTGCTCCAGCGTGTCGATCATCCGCGTCATCGCGCCCTTGTCATGCGCCAGATCGCGCGCGAGCGCGGCGCAGGTCGGGCCGCGGCCGAAATGGATCGAGATCAGCGCCGACCATTGCACCGCGGTCAGCCCCTCGTCCGCGAAGACGCGGTCGAGCTGCGCCATCCCCAACTGGTTGCACACCCGCACGAGGTAGCCGATCGACGAATCGGGATAGAGGTTGGTGGTATCGTAGAAGCTCACAGGTCGTTGCATTGGCAATGATTGCATCGGCAGTCAATATCGTGTCCGTGGCGCTTGCCGGGCGATGGCCGCGCGCTATGGTGTCGGGTGTAACCATCGCGTGGAGTAACCCTTCTTGTCGCATCGTTCCCTGCTGGCGGCCGGCGTCGCCATGGCCGTTCTGGCGTCCCCCTTCGCCGTCCCCGCCGCCGTGGCGCAGGCCGCCGCCACGCCCGCTCCCGCCGCCGCGCCGGTTTCCACTTTGGTCAAGGCGGTCGACATCCCCTTCACGCAGTTCACGCTGAAGAACGGGCTGCGCGTCATCGTTCACACCGACCGCAAGGCGCCGGTCGTCGCGGTCAGCGTATGGTATGACGTCGGGTCGAAGCACGAGCCGAAGGGCAAGACCGGCTTCGCGCATCTGTTCGAACATCTGATGTTCAACGGCAGCGAGAATGCGCCGGGCGACTTCTTCGAACCGCTGGAACAGGTCGGCGCGACCGACCTGAACGGCACGACCAGCTTCGACCGCACCAATTATTTCGAGACGGTGCCGACCGCGGCGCTGGACCGCGCGCTGTTCCTCGAATCCGATCGCATGGGCTATCTGACCGGCGCGATCACGCAGAACACGCTGGATGTGCAGCGGGGCGTCGTCCAGAACGAGAAGCGGCAGGGCGACAACCAGCCCTACGGCCTGCGCCGCTACAAGCTGACCGAGGGGCTGTTCCCCGCCGACCACCCGTACGGCCACACCACGATCGGGTCGATGGCCGATCTGGACAAGGCCAGCCTGGCGGATGTGAAGGAGTGGTTCCGCAGCCATTACGGCCCGAACAATGCGGTGCTGGTGCTGGCCGGCGACATCGACGTCGCCACCGCGCGCCCGCTGGTCGAAAAGTATTTCGGCGCGATCCCCGCCGGCCCGAAGAGCGTGACCCCGCCCGCGCCGGTCCCCGCGTCGCTGCCCGGCCCGGCGAGCGAGGTGATGAAGGATCGCGTCGCCGCGACGATGATCACCAAGGCCTGGGCGGTGCCGGGGCTGAACGACCGCGACGCCGCGCCGCTGGACGTGGCCGCCGGCGTGCTGGGCGGGCTGGCCAGTTCGCGGCTCGACAATGCGCTGGTCAAGCAGGACAAATTGGCGACGCAGGTGTCGGCCAGCTACCAGAATCTGGCGCAGGTCGGCATGTTCGTCATCACCGCGATCGTCCGCCCCGGGGTCGATCCGGCGACGGTGTCGCAGCGGATCGACGCGATCGTCGCCGATTTCGTGAAGAACGGCCCGACCGCGGACGAGGTGAGCCGTTACGTCACCGGCAGCGTCGTCGATCGCATCGGCGGGCTGGAATCGGTCGGCGGCTTCGGCGGCAAGGCGGTCGCGCTGGCGGAGGGCGCGCTCTATTCGAACGATCCGGCGCATTACAGGAAGGAACTGGCCGACCTGGCGGCGCAGACCCCGGCGAGCGTGCGCGCGGCGGCGGCCAGGTGGCTGACGCGGCCCGCCTACCAGCTGTCGATCGTCCCCGGTGCGCGCGATGCCTATGCCGAGGCGCAGGCGACGCCCGCCAAGGAGGTGCCGGCCGAGGCGCCCGCGCCGGCGGTGAAGGGCACGCGCGGGCCGATCCCGGGCGTCGCGCAGGTCGCCGACCTCAGCTTCCCGGCGGTGGAGCGGACGCGCCTGTCGAACGGGATCGAGGTGGTCTACGCCCGACGCACCGCGGTGCCGATGACGCAGGCGGTGATGAGCTTCGACGCGGGCGTCGCCGCCGACGTCGCCGACAAGCTGGGCACGCAGGCGCTGGTGCTGGCGATGCTGGACGAAGGCACGGCGACGCGCAATTCGATCCAGCTGGCCGAGGACAAGGAGCGGCTGGGCGCGGAGATCGGCGCGGGCAGCAGCGCCGACCGCAGCACCGTGTCGCTGCGCGTGCCGAGCGCCAATCTGGCGGCGGGCGCGCAGCTGTGGGCCGATATCGTGCGCAACCCGGCCTTCCCCGACAGCGAGCTGGCGCGCGTCAAGAACCAGCAGCTGACGCAGATCGCGCAGGAGCTGACCAGCCCGAACGGGCTGGCGCAGCGCGTGCTGCCGACATTGGTGTCGCCGGGGTCGCCCTATGCCAAGATGCGCGGATCGGGCGATCCGCGCGCGGTGGCGGCGCTGACCCGCGCCGATCTGGTCGCGTTCCGCGATGCGTGGCTGCGCCCGGACAAGGCGAAGATCTTCGTCACGTCCGACCTGCCGCTCGCCACGGTGCGCCAGACGCTGGAGGCGCAGTTCGGCGACTGGCGCGCGACCGGTGCGGGCGGGACCAAGTCGTTCCCGGCGACGATCGCCTCCGCTTCGCCGCGCATCGTCCTGATCGACCGGCCGGACAGCCCGCAATCGCTGATCCAGGGCGCGATGCAGACCGGGCTGAAGGGCACCGACGACCTGCTGCCGGTGCAGATCGCCAACGAGGCGCTGGGCGGCAGCTTCCTGGGGCGGATCAACATGGACCTGCGCGAGGAGAAGCACTGGACATATGGCGCGAACGGCAATTTCAGCCGCAACGCCTTTGCCGCGCCCTATGTCCTGTCGGCGCCGGTGCAGGCGGACAAGACCGGCCCCGCGCTGGCCGCGATGAAGCAGGACGTCGCCGCCTATCTGACGACGCAGCCGATGACGGCGGCGGAGTTCGAACGGTCGATCAATTCCGCGACGCGGTCGCTGTCGGGCGAGTTCGAGACGTCGGGCGACGTGCTGACCGCGATGCAGGCCAACGACCTGTATCGCCGCCCCGACGACTACTACGCCACGGTCGCGGCTCGTTACCGCGCGCTGACGCTGCCGCAGGCGACCGGCGCGCTGAAGTCCGCGATCGACCCGGCGAAGCTGGTGTGGGTGGTGGTCGGCGATGCCGCGAAGGTGAAGCCGCAGCTTGACTCGCTGGGCCTGCCGGTCGAGGTCATGCCGGCGTCCGCGGTGGCTGGCGGTCAGGCGGCATCCGCCGCCCCCGCCGCCGCGCCCGCGGCGAAGTAACGACGTTAAGGGAGAGCAAGATGGCCGGAGTGGACGGAACCTACGATTGCACCGTGAAGTCGCCGCTGGGCGACCAGAACCTGACGCTGACGGTGAAGGCCGACGGCGGCAGCTTCACGGGCCAGGCATCGGGCGCGATGGGCGCCGCCGACGTCACCGGGACGGTCGACGGCAACACGCTGTCGTGGAAGCAGCAGATGACGTCGCCGATGCCGATGACGCTGGACATCACCGCCACCGTCGACGGCGACACCGTGACCGGCAACGTCGGCGCGGGCGCGTTCGGCAGCTTCCCGCTGAACGGCAAGCGCACCGCCTGATCGCGGCGTGACGTGAACGCGGCGGCGCGGACGGGCGATGGCCGGTCCGCGCCGCCGTCACATATGGGTTGTGCGGTTCACGACGCCTGTCTGGACAGCTGGATGCGAAACGTCACTACGCCCCGCACGGGCCTTCCCTGATGGTCATGCGCGGGCGTGACCAACGTCTTGCCGGCGATGCGGGAGCATACCGCGGCGACGACGGTGGCCGGAATGTCATCGGACTGAGGTTGGCACTCTGCCGCTACGCCCGTAGCGGAGACGGCGACACGGAATGTTGCATCCAGCACGGGGGCGGGGGACAAGCCCATGATCGCCAGAAGGTCGCGGTTGGCGAGCCAGTCGTCGCGGTCGCGCAGGGCGACCGGCGGCTGTCCCCCCGGCGCGAATTGTGCAGGGTCGGCGCCCCATTCGATCAACTGATCCGCTACGCATCCGCGTAGGGCGGTCACGGCACGGGCGACGCCGGGCAGCGACAGCACGACCGGATCGCTCCCGTCGATGCGAAGGGTCAGCGGGCCTGCACCGTGCAGCCCGTCCAGCAGCTTCGGAGGCAGACCGGCGATTCGTGCGATCACCGTCCCGTCGCGGGCCAGGCGTATCTGCGCCAGCCCACGTACTTCGGCCGCCGCGTCGGTACCGGCGATCGTCACCCGCATCAGCCGGTCGGAGTGGCGAAGTCCCGGCCCAGCCACCACCAAGGCAAAGGTGTCGCTGCCGGGCGTGGTATCGACGGCGAACCGCACCGAAGCATCCTGGCGCTCCAGAACGCAGCGGGCCTGATCGGCGTGCAACACCCATTTGGCAGGTGAGGCGCCGGAGGTTGCAGCCGCCTGCGGGAGTGAAAGCAACGTTGCGGATATCACGATTCCGAACATGCGCCTTCCCTCCGTAACCCGCTTCAGACGCGCGTGATGCGCGTGACATGCCCCATCTTGCGGCCCGCGCGCGTCTCGCGCTTGCCGTAGAGGTGGAGATAGGCGTTCGGTTCGGCGACCAGATCGGGCCAGCGTTCCCAGTCGGCGCCGATCAGGTTTTCCATCTCCACCTGCGTGCCGATCAGCGCGGTGTCGCCCAGCGGCAGGCCGCAGATCGCGCGGACGTGGTTGGCGAATTGCGACGTCGCCGCGCCCTCGATCGTCCAATGACCCGAATTGTGGACGCGCGGCGCCATTTCGTTGAACACCGGGCCGTCCGCGCCGGCGAAGAACTCGCACGTCAGCACGCCGACATGCCCCAGCGCGTCGGCGATCCGGCCGGTCAGCGCCGCCGCCTCGGTCCATTGCGCGGCGATTTCGGCGGGGGCGGGCAGGGTGGAGCGGTGGAGGATCGCGTCGCGATGCTCGTTCCACGGCGGGGGATAGCTGGTGACGGTGCCGTCCTGCCCACGCACCAGCACGATCGAGAATTCGTGCGTGAAGGGGACGAACGCCTCCAGCACCGCGGGCGCGCCGATCGCCTCGAACGCGGCATCGGCATCGGCGGGGGAGGACAGGCGCATCTGCCCTTTCCCGTCATAGCCGAAGCGCGTCGTCTTGAGCACCGCGGGGCAGCCGATCGCGGCGACCGCATCGTCCAGGTCGGCGCGGGTGGCGATCGCGTGCCAGCGCGCCGGGCGGCCGCCGACCTGTTCCACGAACGACTTTTCGCGCACGCGGTCCTGCGCGACCTCCAGGCTCAGCGGGGAGGGGTGGACCGGCACGCGCTCGGCCAGCCAGCGCACCGGCGCGGCATCGATATTCTCGAATTCGTAGGTGACGACGTCGCATTGCGCGGCGAAATCGGCCAGCACCACCTTGTTGTGATAGTCCGCGCGGGTGAGCGAGGAGGCGGTCTGCGCCGCGACGCTTTCGCGGTCGGGCGCCAGCACATGGGTGCGATAGCCCAGGTCCGCCGCGGCGCTGGCGATCATCCGGCCCAGCTGCCCGCCGCCCAGGATGCCGATCGTGCTGCCGGGGGGAAGCGCGGTCATGCCGGGTCGGTCGCCACGCCGTCGGTCTGCGCGCGGCGCCAGTCCTGCAGCCGCTGCGACAGCGCCGGATCGCCCAGCGCCAGGATCGCGGCGGCCAGCAGCGCGGCGTTGATCGCACCCGCCTTGCCGATCGCCAGCGTGCCGACCGGAATGCCGCCGGGCATCTGAGCGATCGACAACAGGCTGTCCATGCCCTTCAGCGCCTTGGATTCGACCGGCACGCCCAGCACCGGCAGGTGGGTCATCGATGCGGCCATGCCGGGCAGGTGCGCCGCACCGCCCGCGCCCGCAACGATCACCTTCAGCCCACGATCCGCCGCGCCGGTGGCGTAATCGTACAGCCGCTGCGGCGTGCGGTGCGCGGACACCACCTTCGCCTCATAGGCTACGCCGAGCGCGTCGAGCGTCTCGGCGGCGTGCCGCATCGTCTCCCAGTCGGAGGTGGACCCCATGATGATGCCGACGTGCGCCATCGCGCGCGACTAGCCGGGCGGGCCGGTGGCGTCCAGCCCCCATGGGTGCGGCCGGTCAGGCGGCGGCGCGGTCCAGCGACGCCATCGCCTCGGCCGTCAGCGCGACCGACCGCTTGCGCGCGTCGTGATCGTAGATCGCGCTGGCGACCATCACCTCGTCCACGCCGGTGCGCGCGACGAATGCCGCCAGCCCGCGCGCCACGTCGTCGCGGGTGCCGATCGCGCTGGCCGACAGCACGTGGTCGAGGATCGCGGCATGGGCGGGCGGCAGCGTTGCGCGATAGCCCTCCACCGGCGGGCGCATCCGTCCCGGATTGCCGGTGCGCAGCGCGACGAACGATTGCTGCTGCGACGTGGCGATCAGCTCCGCCTCCGCGCGCGTATCGGCGGCGAAGACGTTGAACCCGGCCATCGCATAGGGCCGTTCGAGCACCGCCGAGGGGCGGAAATCGCGACGATAGATCGCCAGCGCCTGATCCAGCGCATCGGGCGCGAAATGCGACGCGAAGGCGTAGGGCAGCCCGAGGATCGCGGCCAGCTGCGCCCCGAACAGGCTGGAGCCGAGGATCCACATCTGCGGCCGCGCACCCGCGCCGGGGGTGGCGCGGATGCCGGTGCGCCCGTCGTCCGCGAAATAGCTTTGCAGCTCGACGACGTCGTTGGGGAACTGGTTGGCATCGCTGTTCAGGTTGCGGCGCAGCGCCTGCGCGACGCGCTGGTCCGAACCGGGCGCGCGGCCCAGCCCCAGGTCGATGCGGCCGGGGAACAGCGCATCGAGCGTGCCGAACTGTTCGGCGATCTGCAGCGGCGCCGAATTGGGCAGCATGATCCCGCCCGCGCCGATGCGGATCCGCGACGTCGCCTGCCCGACATGCGCGATCACCACCGCGGTCGCGGCGGACGCGATCCCCTCCATGCCGTGATGTTCCGCGACCCAGTAGCGGTCGAACCCCACCGCCTCGGCATGACGCGCGAGATCGGCGGCGTGGGCGAGCGACTGCGCCACCGTGCCGGTGTCGGTGACGGGGACGAGATCGAGCAGGGAAAGCCGTGTCATGTAGGCAAGGTGGGGATGCCTGCGCCGGGATGCCAGCGGTTCGCGCTTGGGGCGGGTGAAGCGGGGCTTTGGGCGAAGTCGTCACCCCAGCGAGGGCTGGGGTCTTTGCGGGGCGGGCGCTGGTCTGTCCAAAGGGGAGGCCCCGGCTTTCGCCGGGGCGACGATTGTGTTTGAAGCCGTCACCCCAGCGAAGGCAGGGGTCTCCGTGGGGCAGTGGCCGGTTTGTCCCACGGGAAGACCCCGGCTTTCGCCGGGGCGACCCTGTCGATCAGAACGCGGCGATGCCGGTGATCGCGCGGCCCAGGATCAGCGCGTGGACGTCGTGCGCGCCTTCGTAGGTGTTGACGGTTTCCAGGTTCATCGCGTGGCGCATCACCTGATATTCGCCCGAAATGCCGTTGCCGCCGTGCATGTCGCGGGCCATGCGCGCGATGTCGAGCGCCTTGCCGACGTTGTTGCGCTTGACGATCGAGATCATCTCCGGCGCGTAATTGCCCTCGTCCAGCAGGCGACCGACGCGCAGGGACGCCTGGAGGCCCAGCGCGATCTCGGTCTCCATATCGGCCAGCTTCTTCTGGAACAGCTGCGTCGCGGCCAGCGGGCGGCCGAACTGCTGGCGGTCGAGGCCGTATTGCCGCGCGGCGTGGAAGCAGAATTCGGCCGCGCCCAGCGCGCCCCAGCTGATCCCGTAGCGCGCGCGGTTGAGGCATCCGAACGGACCCTTCAGTCCCTCCACGTTGGGCAGCAGCGCATCCTCGCCCAGTTCCACCTCGTCCATCTGGATCATGCCGGTGATGCTGGCGCGCAAGCTCAGCTTGCCCTCGATCTTGGGCGCGGACAGCCCCTTCATGCCCTTTTCCAGGACGAAGCCGCGAATCGCGCCGCCATGCGCGTCGCTCCTGGCCCAGACGACGAAGACGTCGGCGATCGGCGCGTTCGAGATCCACGTCTTGGCGCCCGAGATGACGTAGCCGCCGTCGACCTTGCGCGCGCGCGTGGTCATGCCGCCGGGGTCGGAGCCGGCATCCGGCTCGGTCAGGCCGAAGCAGCCGATGTACTCGCCGCTCGCCAGTTTCGGCAGATACTTGCGGCGCTGCTCCTCCGAGCCGTAAGCGTGGATCGGGTACATCACGAGGCTGGACTGCACGCTCATCATCGAGCGGTAACCGGAATCGATGCGCTCCACCTCGCGCGCGACCAGCCCGTAGCTGACGTATCCGACGCCGACGCCGCCATATTCAGCCGGGATGGTCGGGCCGAGCAGCCCGAGCGCGCCCATTTCGCGGAAGATTTCCGGATCGGTATGTTCGTCGGCGAAGGCGCGGATGACGCGCGGCGCCAGCTTGTCCTGCGCATAGGCGCGCGCGCTGTCGCGGACCATGCGTTCGTCGTCGCTCAGCTGCGCATCGAGGAGGAAGGGGTCGGCCCAGTCGAAACGGATCATGCGGATGAAATGCCTCTCGTTTTGACGACCGCGTTACCGGATCGGCGCGCGCGGGGCCACCCCGTCAGCGCGGCTGCACCGCCAGCAATGCGGCGACCAGCTGCCGGTCCTGCGCCGGGTCGAGCGGGGCGTGATAGGCCTCGCGCATCTTCGTGACGGTCGCCTGCCATTTCTCCGCGGTCAGCGGCGGCTGGCGGGTGACGAGGTCCGCCGAATGGCAGGCGGTGCAATGCTGCGTCAGCAGCTCCCCCGCCGGGCCGGCGGGGAAGGCGGCGGTTTCGGCGGGCAGCGCGATCGCCACCGGTGCCGCGTCGTTCGCTGGAGCGGCGGGCGCGTCCGGTTCGGCCGAACAGGCCGCGAGCGCCATCAGCGCAGCGGGGAGCAGCCGCCTCATGCCGTGCGGATCGCGATCGAGGGGGCGGGATTGCGCATATAGCCGCCGGGGTTCCAGATCGCGTCCATCGCCTGCGTCTCGCCCGCGGTGTTGGTGCAGCGCGCCCACAGGCGATAGCCGCCCGCGCGCAGCCCCGCGATCGTCGCCGACCAGCGGCGGAAGCCGTAGCGCCCCTGATCGGGGCCGAGCCGCGCGGCGTGCCACGTCCGCCCCGCGTCCATCGACAGGTCGACGCGCGCGACGCCATGCGCCCCGCCCATCGCCAGCCCGCGCACGGCAAAGGGCTGATCCGCGACCAGCTTCGCGCCGTCGGGCAGCGGGGTGATGAACGCGCGCGGCACCATCGCGCCGATCGGCACGGTCGGGAAATCCTTCGCCCCCGGCACCACGTTCGCGCCCGGCGTGGCGGGGATGCGATAGGCCTTCGCCATCCAGTAACCGGTGTCGGGCGCGGTCAGCACCTCGATCCGGTCGAGCGACTTGATCCAGTAGGTCGAATACCAGCCGGGCACGACCAGCCGGATCGGGAAGCCGTTGAGCAGCGACAGCGCTGCGCCGTTCATGGCGAACGCGATCATCACCTCGCCATCGCGCGCATGGTCGATCGCCAGCGACTTTTCGAACCATGGCGCGCCGGGCGGCGGCCGGTCCAGCCCCGCCAGCCGCACCGCGACCGCGCCGGGCGCGACGCCGGCCATGTCGAGCACGTCGCGCAGCCGCACGCCGGTCCACATCGCATTGCCGATCGCGCCGTCGCCCCATTGCGCGCCGGGGACGCGCGGGGTGAAGAAGCCGCGCGAATTGCCCGAACACTGGTTCACCGCCGCCAACTCGACGCGCGGCAGCCGGCGCAATGCGTCCAGCGACAGCGCCAGCGGGCGGCGCACCGCCCCGCCGACGCGCAGCCGGAAGGCGGCGGGATCGACCGACAGCGGAATGTCGTCATAATGCCAGCGGACGAAGAAGCGGTCGTTGGGGGTGAAGACGTCCTCCCCCAGCACGTCCATCGGCGTTTCGAGCAGCGGCGCGCGTTCGCGCAGCACGATCATCGCGCCCTTCTGCGGCCAATTGTCCGCCAGCGCGCGGCGCCCTCCGGCAAAGCCCAGGTCGATATCCTGCGCCGCGGCGCGCCCCGCGATGCCGGCCGCGCCCAGCCCGATCAGCCGCAGCGCGTCGCGCCGGTCAGGCATCGGTGAACGACGGCGCCAGGGCGCGCGCGGGCGCGAAGCGCGCCACCTGCCGCCCGACCAGCCGCAATTGTTCGACCACCGCGGCGTCGCTGGCGCCGCCATCGGCATCGAACTTCGTCTGCGCCGAATTGACCGCCGCGGCGAAGGGCGTCGGCCAGCCGCGCAGCGCGTGGACGATCGAGCGCAGCGCCGCGATCGTCGATCCGGTCGCCTGCCAGCCGTAGGCGGTGGCGATCAGCCCGACCGGCACGTCGTGCAGGTACGGGCGATCGGCATCGCGCGCGGTTTCCTCCAGCAGGTCGAGCGCGTTCTTGACCACGCCGGAAATGCTGCCGTGATAGCCGGGGCTGGCGATGATGACCGCCGATGCTTCCCGCACCGCGGCGACGAAATCGCGTTCGTCCGCGGTCCGCTCGGCCGCGCGCGGATCGTACAGCGGCAGCCGCGCCAGCGCCTCGCCTCCGAACAGGCGGGTGCGATAGCCTTCCTCACCCGCGGCGGCGAGCGCGATGCGCAGCGCATGTTCGGTGGAGGACGGGCCGCCGACGGTGCCGCCGATTCCCACCACCAGCGGTTTCGTATCGGCACTGCCCACGGTCTGCTCCCTCACAATGGCGCGTGGTCGATCCGCGGCAGCACGTGGCGCGCGAACAGATCGGCTTCGGCGGCGTGAGGGTAGCCGGACAGGATGAACGCGTCGATGCCCATGTCGCGATACATCTGCAGCTTCGCCAGCACCTGATCGGGATCGCCGACGATCGCCGCGCCGCAGCCCGAGCGTGCGCGGCCGACGCCGGTCCACAGATTCTCCTCGGCATAGCCGTCGTCCGCGGCATTTTCGCGCAGCGCCGCCTGCGCGGCGACGCCCGCGGACGCCGAATCGAGCGACTTGGCGCGGATCGCGGCGCCTTCCTGCGCATCCAGTTTCGACAGCAGGCGATCGGCATAGGCGCGCGCCTCCGCCTCGGTATCGCGCACCACCATATGCGCGCGATAGCCGAAGCGCAGCGTCCGGCCGTAGGCGGCGGCGCGCTGTTTCATGTCGGCGATGATCGCGGCGACATTCTCGCGCTTGTCCGGCCACATCAGGAACACGTCGCAGGCACGGGCGGCGGCGTCGCGCGCATCCGGCGACAGGCCGCCGAAGTAGAGCAGCGGCGCCTTGCCCGATACGGTACCGACGCGCGGCGGATCGACGTCGAGCTGCCAGAACTCGCCCTGGTGATTCAGATGCTCGCCGTTGAGCAGCGTCTTGAGGATCTCCATCGCCTCGACCGTGCGGCGATAGCGCGGGGCGGAAGCCAGCGTCTCGCCGGGCATGTCGCTGGAGATGATGTTGACCTTCAGCCGCCCGCCGCCGGTCATCCGGTCGATCGTCGCGATCTGGCGCGCCAGCTGCGGCGGCCACATCTCGCCGATGCGCGTCGCCATCAGCAGGTGGATGTTCTTCGTCACGGTCGCGATCGCGGCGGCGAAGGCGGTGGTGTCGATCCCCAGCGCATAGCCCGACGGCAGCAGGATGTTGTCGAACCCGCCGGTTTCGGCCTGCATCACGATATCGCGGCAATGCTCCCAGCTGGAACGCAGCGCCGGATCGGGCACGCCGAGAAATTCGTAGTCATCGTCGCACAGCGCGGAAAACCACGCGATCTCGCACGGATTGCTCACTTCCCTCTCCCCTGCCATGTCGTTGCTGCCGGTCGCGTCGTCGCGCGGGGTTACGGCAGCCGTTCGCCGCGTGCCGCGACCAGCACGTCGTACCAGTCCTGCCGCGACCAGCGGATGCGGAAGGCATCGGCCAGCTCGGCGATGCGCGCCGCATTCTGCGTCCCCACGATCGGGATGACGCGCGCGGGATGCGTCATGATCCAGCTGTAGGTCGCCGCGGTGCGCCCGACGCCGAACCGCCCAGCCACCGCGTCGAGCGCGGCGGCCACCGCTTCCTCGCGCGCAGTGCCCGGCTGCGCGATCCGCCCGCCGCCCAGCGGCGACCAGGCGAGCACCGCCAGGTTCAGCTCCATCGCCTGATCGATCAGCCCGTTGGTCAGCGGATCGAGGAACAGGGGCGAGAATTCCGGCTGCTGCGACGACAGCGGCACCGACAGGAACGACGCCAGCGCGCGCGTCTGGTCGGCGGTATAGTTGGACACGCCGATCGCGCGCACCTTGCCGGCGGACACCATGTCCTCCAGCGTGCGCGCCACTTCCTGCGGATGGGTCAGGATGTCGGGGCGGTGGATCTGGTACAGGTCGACATGGTCGACGCGCATCCGCCGCAGCGAGGCGTCGAGCGCCTGCATCAGGTAATCGCGGCCGCTGTCGTACGGGACCGGCGGGGTGATCCCGCCCTTGGTCGCCAGCACCATCCGGTCGCGCAGCGCCGGCGCCTCGGCGAAAATGTCGCCCAGCAGCGTCTCGGCATCGCCGAACCCGCCCGCGCCGTCGAAGCCGTAGATATCGGCGGTATCGAACAGCGTGACGCCGGCGTCGAGCGCGGCCTCGATCAGCGTGCGGCCCTGGGCGGCGCCGGCGCCGGCGAAGCGCCACATCCCCCATGCGATCGGGCTGACGGTGATTCCGCTCTTGCCGAGCGGACGCGAATCGGGCGATAGGGTGATTTCAGACATCGTTGTCATACATAAGGACAAGACGCGTGGGAGAGCAAGTGCGTTACGGCCTGGTCGGCACCGGCATGATGGGGGTCGAGCATCTCAACAACCTGGCGATCACGCCGGGCGCGGTGGTGACAGCGATCGCCGATCCGGTATCGACCTCGCTCGGCTGGGCGAAGGATGCGCTGGGCGACAAGGCCGACGGGGTGCAGGCCTTCGCGACGTCGGCGGAACTCGCGACCAGCGGGATGGTCGACGCGGTGATCGTCGCCAGCCCGAACCATACCCATCGCGACGTGCTGGTCCCGCTGTTCGGGGAAGGGCTGGCGATCCTGTGCGAAAAGCCGCTGGCGACCACGGTGGAGGATGCGCGCTGGATCGTCGAACAGGCGGAGGCGAGCGCGCGGCCGTTCTGGACCGCGATGGAATATCGCTACATGCCGCCCGCCGCGGAGTTCATCCGCGCGGTCCACGCCGGCAGCGTCGGCGCGCTGCGGATGCTGTCGATCCGCGAGCATCGCTTCCCGTTCCTGGAGAAGGTCGGCGACTGGAACCGTTTTGCCGCCAACACCGGCGGCACGATGGTGGAAAAGTGCTGCCACTTCTTCGACCTGATGCGGCTCATCACCCGGTCGGAGGCGGTGCGCGTCTATTGTTCGGGCGCGATGGACGTGAACCATCTGGACGAGGCGTATGACGGCCGCCGCCCGGACATCATCGACAACAGCTACACCACCGTCGATTTCGCCAACGGCGTGCGCGCGATGCTGGACCTGTCGATGTTCGCGGACGGTGCGGAGAATCAGGAGGAGATCACCGCGGTCGGCGACCAGGCGCGGCTCGACGTGCTGATCCCCGAAGGCGCGATCGTGCGGTCCCCGCGCGTCGGCTTCATGAACCCCAAGCAGGTCGAGCGCCGCGTCGTGCATGTCGACGAAGCCGCACTGAACGCCGGCAGCCACCATGGCTCCACTTTCTACGAACACCAGCGCTTCAATGCGGCGGTGCGCGGGGCGGGCGCGGTGGAGGTGACCGCGCGCGACGGGTTGATGGCGGTGGCGATCGGAACCGCAGCCGAAATCAGCGCGCGCGAGAAGCGCGTGGTGGAGATGCACGAACTGGGTTTCTGACACTAAAGACGAACTTGGCTGACAACGCGGTCAGTCGTGATACCCCACCATCAGAGTGGGAATTTCCGGGGAGGTTGAGATGATGACGACCAAGAGCCTGTTTCTGACTGCCGTCGCCGCCGGCGCGCTGACCGCGGCGATGCCCGCCGCCGCGCAGGTGGCGCCCGCACCCGCACCCGCACCCGCCGCCGCCCCCGACCGGGGCGAGACCGACGATGCCCCCGCCGGCGACATCATCGTCACCGCGCAGAAGCGGTCGGAGCGGTTGCAGGACGTGCCGGTCGCGATCACCGTGGTGTCGGGCGATGCGCTGGCGGCGCGCGGCGCGGTGAATATCGAGGGCGCGCAATATCTCGTCCCCACGCTCAACTTCCGCAAGTCGGGCACCGCGATCAACCAGTCGCTGTTCCTGCGCGGCGTCGGCACCTCGACTTTCTCGATCGCGGGCGAACCGTCGATCTCCACCGTGGTCGACGGCGTCGTCTACAGCCGCGCGGGCGAGGCGTTCAGCGACCTGATCGACATCGACCGGATGGAGGTGCTGCGCGGGCCGCAGGGCACGCTGTTCGGGAAGAACACGTCGGCGGGCGTCATCAACATCGTCACCAAGCGGCCGGGCAAGGACCTGGGCGGCTATGTCGAGGGCGGGTTCTTCTTCGACAACGGCAACGAATATCGCGTGCGCGGCGCGATCGACCTGCCGGTCAGCAGCGACGTGGCGCTGCGCGTCACCGGTTTCTACGGCACCTATGACGGCAATATCCGCAACCTGGCCTATGGCGGGGAGCGGGTGAACGGCTACGAGCATTACGGCGCGCGCGCGATGCTGGTGGCGAACCTGGCGCCCAATTTCACCGCGACGGTGATCGCCGACTATCGCGAATCGAAGGACAATTGCTGCGCCGAGGTGATCGGCACGACGCCGACGGGCGCGGCGGGCAGCGCCGGCGCGTTCGCCGCCACCGTCCTGCCGCCCGCGCGCCGCGACGAAACGCGCGAGATCAACCAGGACCTCATCACCCGCACCAACGAAAAGAGCTGGGGCGTCAGCGGCCAGTTCGACTGGGAGCTGGGCAACCAGACCGTCACCTACATCGGTTCGTACCGCGAGTATGATAACGAGGAGATCCGCGACGGCGACTGGCTGCCGCGCGCCTATTCGGGCCTCAACCAGCTGCACGACGTCGGGCCGCAGGTGTCGAACACGATCACGCAGGAACTGCGGCTGACCAGCCCGGCGGACCAGTTCTTCAGCTACGTGCTGGGCGCCTTCTACTCGCGCGCGGAAACGACGCGCACGTTCACCCGCAACGATATCGTCTGCAACGCCGCGCCCGTGGGAACGCCGTGCAGCACGGTGCCCGCACTCACCACGCGCCCGACCGGCACCGCGGTGTTCGGTTCGGTGTTCAAGAATTTCGCGCTGTTCGGGCAGGGCACGCTGAACTTCACCGACCGGTTCCGCGGCATCGTCGGCATCCGCTACACCACCGATCAGCTGGACGTGTTCCACCGCCGCGTCACCACGCTGGCGGGGCCGGGCATCCAGCCCAGCTTCGGCCCGTTCACCGGCAAGACGACCAACGACAACTGGTCCGGCAAGGCGGGCGTGCAATACGATATCGTGCCGCAGTCGACCTTCTACGCCACCTATGCGCGCGGCTATAAGGGGCCGGCGTTCAACATCTTCTACAATCTGACCGCGACCGGCACGAACGTGATCGAGCCGGAGACGGCCGACAGCTACGAAGCCGGGCTGAAGAACACGCTGTTCGGCGGCAAGCTGGTCGTCAACCTCGCCGCTTATTACGCCAAGTACAACAATTTCCAGGCGAACAACCCCGATGAGGTGGCGGGCGTGCTGGTGACGCGGTTCACCAACGCGGGCCGCATCTCCACCCGCGGCGGGGAGCTGGACCTGTTGTTCCAGCCGGTCCGCGACCTGTCGTTCAACGGCGGCCTGGCGTACACCGACGCGCGCGTCGACCAGTTCAAGCTGCCGACCAACGGCAACGTCACCGGCGTGGTGCCGTCGGGCACGCCGCTGGGCTATGCGCCCAAGTGGAAGGGATCGCTGGGCGCCGACTGGCGCGCGCGCACCGGCGGGGCGGTGGACTTCGCGCTGGGTGCGCAAGGGTCGTACCAGTCGAGCCAGCTGTCGCAGCTGGACGCCAATGCCGCGATCCGCGCCGCCACGACGATCAAGGGCTATGGCCTGGTCGACCTGTCGGCGGCGGTGATCGACGCCGACGACCGCTATCGCGTGACCTTCCAGGTCAAGAACCTGTTCGACCAGAGCTTCGCCGCGGCGATCACCTCCGGCGGGCCGGGCGGCAGCTACCGCTACATCATCCCGCGCGAGGCGGATCGCTATTACGGCGTGACCGCGCGGGTGAACTTCTGAGGTAAGAGGAGGGGCCGCCACCGGAAGGTAGCGGCCCCTTCTTCATGTTCGGGCTCCTGCGAATGCAGGAGCCCAGGGTGACGGGCGATGCCGTTCGCGGCCCTGGGTTCCTGCCTTCGAAGGAACGCCGAACGACCTGTCAGTGCGCCACCACCAGCGGCGCGCCCGCGTCCGGCTCCACTGGCACGATCCGCGGGATCAGCACGTGGATTGCCAGCAGTGCCAGCAGGTACGAACTGGCGCAGATCGCCAGCGCGGGGGTGTAGCCCCAGCCGTTCGCCAGCGCCCAGGCCTGGAACTGGATCATCCCGATCGAGCACAGGTTGCCGCAGAACGCCGCGATGCCGATCGTCGAGCCGACCGCGCGCGCCGGCGTCACGTCGGTCGCCACGCCGAACACGTTGGTCGAGAAACCCTGATGCGCGAACAGCCCCAGGCCGAGCAGCAGCGCGGCGCTCCACGGGCTGGACACCGACAGTACCAGCGGCACCGGCAGGACGAGCAGCGCGTAGAGCAGCATCGTCGTCTTGCGCGCGCGGTTGACGCTCCACCCGCCCGCGATCAGCCGCGTCGGCAGCCACCCGCCGGTCAGCGCGCCGCACGCCGCCAGCGCATAGACCAGCGCCACCGGCCAGCCGAGCGTCCCCTGCGGCAGCGCGAACAGCCGGTGGAACAGGTCCGGCAGCCACAGCAGCATGAAGAACCACACCTGGTCCGACAGCACCTTGGCGATCGCGATCGCCAGCGTGGTGCGGCGGCGGACGATGTCGCCCCAGCGGATCGGCGCCGCCTCCATCGCGTCCAGCGCGACCGGCTTCACGCGCAGCGCGAACCACACCGCCACCCACACCAGCCCCAGCCCGCCCGCCAGCAGGAATGCCGCCTGCCATCCGAGGGCGACCGCCAGCGGCGGGATCAGCGCGGGCGTCACCACCGCGCCGACATTGGGGGCGGTATTGCCGATGCCCAGCGCGATCTGCCGGTCGCGATGGTTGAAATAGGTCGCCGCGGTCTTCACCGCCGCCGGGGTGCCGATCGATTCGGCCATCCCCAGCACCACGCGCGCACCGATGAATCCGGTGACGGTGGTGGCGACGGCATGGGCCATGCCCGCCAGGCTCCACACGCCCACGCCGATCCCGAACCCACGGCGCAGCCCGACGCGGTCGATGAACCAGCCGGTGCCCAGGAACGCGAACGCGGTCGCGATCTGGAACGCGGTGCCCATGTTGGCGTAATCCTGATCCGACCAGCGGAATTCCGCCTCCAGCGTCGGTTTCAGCAGCGCCAGGATCTGGCGGTCGACATAGTTGAGCATGATCGCGACGAACACCATCGCTACGATCACCCAGCGCGCGCGATTGGCGCCTTCGCTCATCCTCTTCCCTCCCGCAATTTTCTGTCCGATAACGTTGTCATACGTTTTCGTTCGGCGCTAGTCCTCAACGGACGGCGGCGTATAGGGGGGATCATGACCGGCACCCGTTCACCTTCGTCGTTTCCGATGGCCGCGGACCTGTATGGCGACATCGTCCCCCTGCCGCATAGCACATGGCGCGATCATGTGCCGGGGCTGGTGGTGGTGGCGGCGGGCACGCTGGCGGCGGCGTTCATTTCCGATCACTATGGCGCGCCGCTGACGCTGATGGCGCTGCTGATCGGGCTCGCGCTCAATTTCCTGTCGGCGGACAAGCGGCTGGCGACCGGCACCGCCTTTGCCAGCCGCGCGCTGCTGCGCTGGGGGATCGTGCTGGTGGGGGTGCGCGTCACCTTCGGGCAGATCGTCGCGCTGGGGCCGGTGGCGCTGCTGGCGGTGGTGGCCATCGTCGCGCTGACGATCGGGTCGGGGATCCTGATCGCGCGGCGGCTGGGCTTTTCCGATGCGTTCGGCACGCTGGCGGGCGGGGCGGTGGCGATCTGCGGTGCCAGTGCGGCGCTGGCGCTGGCGACGACGCTGGGCGAACGCCGCGCCAGCCAGGCGCAGCTGACGCTGGTGCTGGTGGTCATCTCCGCGCTGTCGGCGCTGGCGATGGTCACCTATCCGTTCGTCGCGCACTGGCTGGCGATGAGCGACCTGAAGGCGGGTTTCCTGCTGGGCGCGTCGATCCACGACGTCGCGCAGGCGCTGGGCGCGGGCTATTCCTATTCCGATGGCGCCGGACAGATCGCCGCGATCGTCAAGCTGACGCGCGTCGCGCTGCTGGCGCCGGTGCTGGCGGTGGTGGCGCTGTTCCTGCCGCGCGGCGAAGCGGGCAAGGGGCAGGGGGTGCCGTGGTTCGTCATCGGCTTCTTCGTGATGGCCGGGGTCAATTCGACCGGCATCGTTCCCGCCTCCGCCACCCACGCCGCCGAGCGTGCGGCCGCCGGGCTGCTGGCGGCGGCGGTCACCGCCACCGCGATCCGTTCCCCGCTGTCGCAATTGCTGGAGGCGGGGCCGCGCCCGATGGTGATCGTGGCGGGCGCGACGGTGGTGGCGTTCGCGCTGTCGCTGGCCGCGGCGGTGTTCCTGATCGGCTAGCGCCGCGCGGGCGCGGCGGTCGAATCGCGCACGACCATCCGGTGGTCGAGCCGCCGATGCTCCGGCTCGCGGTCCGCGGTCAGCAGCAGGTCGGCGGCGTTCCACGCGAGGTCGCGCACCGGCTGGCGCATGGTGGTGAGCGGGGGCCAGACATAGCCGGCCAGCGGATCGTCCCCGAACCCCGCCACCGACAGGTCGCGCGGCAGCACCAGCCCGCGGCGATGCGCGGCGGTCAGCGCGCCGGCGGCCATCTCGTCCGATCCGGCGAAGATCGCGGTCGGGGGCTGGGGCAGGTCGAGCAGCCGCTCGGCCGCGGCGGCGCCCGATGGGAAATCGTAGCTGCCGCTTTCGATCAGCGCCGGGTCCGTCGCGATGCCCGCATCCGCCAGTGCGGCGAGATAGCCGTCGCGGCGCTGCGCCGCGGTGGCATAATCGGGGTGTCCGCCGATATGCGCGATGCGGCGGTGGCCCAGCGACAGCAGGTGTGCGGTCATTTCCCGCGCGGCGCCGCGATTGTCGATCGACACGGCTGCGCTGTCCTCCGTCTCGAAACCGGGCGACACGCGCACCACCGGGATGCCGCGCCGCGCCAGCAGGTCGAGCACCGCCGCGTCGTCGCTGACCGGGGGGGTGAGGACGATGCCGTCCATCCGGCTGGTATCGACCAGCGCCTCGATCTGCTCCGCCAGATGGGGGGACGCGCGGTCATAGGGCTGGGCGATCATCCGCACGCCGTCCGCCTCGCACCGGTCGCGGATGCCGGTCTGCATCGCGTAGACGTAGCTGGGGCTGGGGTTGTCGCACACCAGCGCGATCTGGAACGCGCGCCGCCCGGCCAGCGCGCGCGCGGCCAGGTTGGGGCGGAAGTGCAGCGCATCGACCGCCGCCTGCACGCGCGCCCGCGTCTCGGCCCCGACATAGCGTTCGTTGTTGAGCACGCGGCTGACCGTCTTGATCGAGACGCCGGCATGTTCGGACACATGCTTGATCGTGGCGCGCAGGGGTTTGCCGTCCGTCATCGCGCGGCTTCTGCCACGGGGCGGCAACTGCCCGCAACCATGGCGCGGCACGGGCGTTGATGCGCGGCCCCGGTTCCGGGGCTGGGAGGGGAAGCGTTAGTGGGCGGCTATTCGAACGACGGTACGGCGCATGACCGCGCCCGCGAGCTGGATCGCCAGGCCGAATCGGCGCGCACCTTCGCCGAGGCGCAACTGCTGGCCGCGCAGGCCGATGCGCTGCGCCGCGCGGCGGCGCGACGCGGGCTGGGCGGTCTGGTGCCGCTGCTGCGCAACTGACGTCAGGTGAGCGACGTCAGGTGGACGAAGCGACCAGCGCGTCGATCTCGTTCGCGGTGATGTTCAACAGCCGTTCCAGCACGGCGTCGTCGATCGCGCCGTCGTTGCCCAGCCGGTGGTGGAAGATGCCGCCCGACAGGACCATGATCGTCTCCGCGACGCAATCGATACGCCGGGCGTCGGCCGCCGGCGCCAGGATATGGAACGCTTCGACCAGCCGCCCGCTCAGCCGCGCGTCGACGGCGCGGAAGATGTCGGCGACGCGGACGTTGCGCGCCGCCTCCGCCATGATCTCGGCGATCAGCCGGCGATCGGGAATGTCGCTGCAAGCGACGAACCGCGCAATCCACGCGCGCACGGCCGCCGGGTCGTCGCAGGCGCAGGTTTCGTGCAGTTCACCCTCGCGCAGATATTCGTCCAGGTCGCGTTCGACGATCGCCGCGACGATCGCCTCCTTGTTCGCGAAATCGCGATAGATCTGGCCGACCAGCACCCCCGACGCCTGCGAGATCGCGGCCATGCCGGTGGCGTGAAAGCCCTGTTCGGCAAAAAGATTCCGCGCCGCCTGGACCACTTTCTCCCGTCGTGCGTTGGCCTTGCCGCCTCTTTCGAGCGGCGCAGGGGGATCATCCATGTCGGTGTGCGTCATTGCGTCTCTCTACTTGACGGCATGGGTTGTTCGCAGTAGCAGCATTTGTGAGTGAGCGATCACTCACACTTTAGAACGAGATTCGCATGACATACAAGGGGTACGCGTTTGCCGCGCTGCTGTTCCTCCCGCTCGCCGCGTGCGGTGGTGGAAAGGAGGCCGCGCAACAGCAGCAGCAGGCGCAGGCAGGGCCGCCGCAGGTCGGCGTCGTGACGGTGCAGCCGCAGTCGGTAACGCTGACGACGACGCTCCCCGGCCGGCTGACCGCGTATGAGACGTCGGAGGTGCGCCCGCAGGTCAGCGGCCTCATCACCGCGCGGCTGTTCCGTGAGGGCGATCAGGTGTCGAAGGGGCAGGCGCTCTACCGCATCGACCCGCAACCCTATGTGACGCAGGTCGCCAATGCCCGCGCCGCGCTGGCGCGCGCCCGCGCCGCGATCGCCTCCACCTCGGCGCTCCAGCGGCGCTATGGCGAGCTGGTCAAGATCAATGCCATCTCGCGACAGGATTACGACAACGCCCTGACGCAGGCGCAGCAGGCGCAGGCCGACGTCGCGGCGCAGTCCGCCGCGCTGCGCTCGGCGCAGATCGACCTGGCGCGCACCACCGTCCGCGCGCCGATCTCCGGGCGCATCGGGCGTTCGGTGGCGACCACCGGCGCGCTCGCGACCGCGGGACAGGCCAATGCGCTGACGACGATCCAGCGCCTCGACCCCATCTATGTCGACGTGCCGCAATCGGCCGCCGACCTGCTCAAGCTGCGGCAGAAGATCGCCGCCGGCGACCTGTCGCGCGGCGGCGGTGCGGCGCGCGTCCGGCTGCGGCTGGACGACGGGTCGGTCTATCCGATCGAGGGGACGTTGCAGTTCGCCGACGTCAGCGTCGATCCCGCGACGGGGACTCAGACGATCCGCGCGCTGTTCCCCAACCCGCGCGCGCTGTTGCTGCCGGGCATGTACGTCCGCGCCGAGCTGGTCGAGGGGACGCAGGCCAATGCGATGCTGGTGCCCCAGCGCGCGGTCAGCCGCGACGAAAAGGGCAATGCGCTCGCGATGGTCGTCGGCCCCGATGGCAAGGTGCAGCCGCGCCCGCTGACGACGTCGCGCACGATCGGCGACGACTGGCTGGTGACCGGCGGGCTGAAGCCGGGCGACAAGGTGATCGTGGAGGGCGGCATGATGCTGCGCCCCGGCATGCCGGTGAAGGCGGTGCCGTACAATCCCAACGCCGCCCCGGCCCAGGGGCAGGGCCAGCCCGGCCAGGGCCAGCCCGCGGCGCAAGCGAAGTAACGCCCCATGTCACGCTTTTTCATCGATCGGCCCATCTTCGCATGGGTCATCGCGATCGTGCTCATGCTGGCGGGCGCGATCGCGATCCGCAGCCTGCCGATCGCGCAATTCCCGGAAATCGCGCCGCCCGCGGTGACGATCAACGCCATGTATCCGGGCGCCGATGCCGAAACGCTGGAACGCACGACCACCCAGGTGATCGAGCAGCAGCTGCGCGGGATCGACAACCTGCGCTATTTCTCGTCCTCGTCCTCGTCGGCGGGGATGCTGACGATCACGCTGACGTTCGAACAGGGCACCGACCCGGACATCGCGCAGGTCCAGGTGCAGAACAAGCTGCAGGCCGCGACCCCGCTGCTGCCGCAGGAAGTGCAGCGCCAGGGATTGCAGGTCGCCAAGTCGGCGGCGAACTTCCTGGTCATCGTCGGCATCTATTCCGACGACAATTCGCACACCGCCAACGACCTGGCCGACATGATCGTGTCGAAGTTCCAGGACCCGATCAGCCGCGTCAACGGCGTGGGCGAGCTGCAGGTGTTCGGCGCGCAATATGCGATGCGCATCTGGGTCGATCCGCTCAAGCTCAACAGCTATCAGCTGACGATCGCCGACGTGTCGGCCGCGGTGCAGGCGCAGAACGCGCAGGTTTCCGCCGGCCAGATCGGCGGCCAGCCGTCGCCCAAGGAGCAGGAGCTGAACGCGACCGTCTCGGTCCAGTCGCGGCTCCAGACGCCCGAGCAGTTCGGCAACATCCGGCTGAAGACCGATGCGGCGGGCGCGGTCGTGCGGCTGCGCGACGTCGCGCGGGTGGAGCTGGGCGCGGAGAATTACGGCTTCGACACCAAGTATAACGGCAAATATGCCGCAGGCTTCGGCGTGAAGCTGGCCGCGGGCGCCAATGCGCTGTCCACGGTCGAGGCGGTGAAGGCACAGGCGGCGCAGATCGCCAAGTCGCTGCCGGCCGACGTCAAGCTGGTCTACCCCTACGATACCACGCCGTTCGTGCGCCTGTCGGTGGAGCAGGTGATCCACACGCTGGTCGAGGCGGTGGTGCTCGTCTTCCTCGTCATGTTCCTGTTCCTGCAAAACTGGCGCGCGACGCTGATCCCGACGATCGCGGTGCCGGTGGTGCTGCTGGGCACGTTCGCGATCATGGCGGTGGCCGGCTATACCATCAACACGCTGACGCTGTTCGGCATGGTGCTGGCGATCGGCCTGCTGGTCGACGATGCGATCGTCGTGGTGGAGAATGTCGAGCGGCTGATCGTCACCGAACACCTCAGTCCCAGGGAAGCGGCGCGAAAGTCGATGGACGAGATCAGCAGCGCGCTGATCGGCATCGGCCTCGTCCTGTCGGCGGTGTTCCTGCCGATGGCGTTCTTCGGCGGATCGACCGGCGTCATCTATCGCCAGTTCTCGATCACGATCGTGTCGGCGATGGTGCTGTCGGTGGCGGTCGCACTGATCCTGACCCCGGCGCTGTGCGCGACGATCCTGAAGCCGCACGACCCGAACAAGGCGGAGAGCAACGGGCTGCTGGCGCGGTTCTTCCGCTGGTTCAACGAAAAGTTCGACAACGGTCAGCGTCATTACGAGCAGGGCGTGCGGCGTTCCGCGCGCAGCTGGAAGCGGTCGATGCTGGTCTATCTGCTGATCGTCGCGGGCGTCGCGCTGCTGTTCGTGCGGCTGCCGTCGGGCTTCCTGCCCGATGAGGACCAGGGCACCGTCATCGCGCTGGTGCAGGGGCCGTCGGGGGCGACCAGCGGGCGCACCGACAAGGGGCTGGATCTGGTGCGCAACCACTTCCTGGGCGCCGAGAAGGCCAATGTCGCGGGCGTGTTCACGATCAACGGCTTCAGCTTCGCCGGGCAGGGGCAGAATACCGGGCTGGCGTTCATCAACCTGAAGCCGTGGGAGGACCGTTCGGGCACCGCGAACAAGGCGCAGACGATCGCCGGGCGCGCGATGGGGGCGTTCAGCCAGTATAAGGACGGCCTGATCTTCGCGCTGGTGCCGCCGGCGGTGCAGGAACTGGGCAACGCCACCGGCTTCGACCTCCAGCTGGTCGACACCGGCGGGATCGGTCACGAACGGCTGACCCAGGCGCGCAACATGATGCTGGGCATGGCGATGCAGGACAAGACGCTGGCACAGGTGCGCCCGCTGAGCCTGGAGGATGCCCCGCAGCTGAAGGTCAACGTCGACGAGGACAAGGCGCGCGCGCTGGGGCTCGACCTGAGCCAGGTCAACTCGACCATCTCGACCGCCTGGGGCGGCGCCTATGTCAACGACTTCATCGATCGCGGGCGCGTGAAGCGCGTCTATGTGCAGGCCGATACGCCCTATCGCCTCCGCCCGGAGGATATCGGGTCGTTCTTCGTGCGCGGTGCCGATGGCCAGATGGTGCCCTATACCGCGTTCACCACCCTGTCCTGGGCCAATGCGCCGGTCGCGCTGACCCGCTACAACGGCCAGCCGGCGATGCAGCTGCAAGGCTCGCCCGCGCCGGGGCAGAGCACGGGCGCGGCGATGAAGGCGATGGAGGCGATCCATGCCAAGCTGCCGCCGGGTACGTCGCTGGAATGGACCGGCCTGTCCTATGAGGAGAAGCTGTCGGGCGGGCAGGCGCCGGCGCTCTACGCCCTGTCGCTGCTGATCGTGTTCCTGTGCCTGGCGGCGCTGTACGAAAGCTGGTCGGTGCCGATCTCGGTGCTGCTGGTCGTGCCGCTGGGCGTGGCGGGCGCGTTGCTGGCGGCGTGGCTGACCGGGCTGAACAACGACATCTACCTGCAGGTTGGCCTCATCACCACGATCGGCGTGGCGGCAAAGAACGCGATTCTGATCGTCGAATTCGCCGAGGAGCGGATCGCGGAGGGGATGAAGCCGTTCGACGCCGCGGTCGAGGCCGCGAAGCTGCGGTTGCGCCCGATCCTGATGACCTCGCTCGCCTTCGTGTTCGGCGTGCTGCCGCTGGCGGTATCGACCGGCGCGGGCGCGGGCGGACAGAATGCGATCGGCCGGTCGGTGGTGGGCGGGATGCTGTCCGCCACGGTACTGGGCATCTTCCTGGTGCCGGTGTTCTTCGTCGTCGTCCTGCGGCTGTTCGGCCACGAGCATGACGGGAAGGCCGGCGACCATGCGCAACGCGATGCGGACGGCGATGCCGGCCCGCAGGGCGACCACCCCCGACCGGCTCATGAAGGAGCCTGATGTGACGACCCGTACTTCCTTCGTGGCGCTGCTGGCGCTCACCACCGCGCTGGCGGGCTGCAACCTGGCGCCCAAATACCAGCGCCCCGACGGCGCGGTGCCCGCCGCGCTGCCGCAGGGCGGGGTCTATCCGCGCGCGGCGACCGATGCGCCCGACGTGACGCAGATCGGCTGGCGCGATTTCTTCCTCGACCCGCGGCTGCAGGGGGTGATCGAGCTGGGGCTGGCCAACAATCGCGACCTGCGCATCGCGGCGGCCAATGTCTTGCAGGCGCGCGCGCAATATCGCGTCCAGCGCGCCGATCTGGTCCCCAATACCACGATCTCCGGTTCGGGGACGTTCACCAACAACCTGTTTGGCGCGGCCGGTGCGGCCGGCGGTGCAGGGGCGGGTGCCGGGGCCGGAGCGGGTGCCGGGGCCGGAGCGGGCGCCGGTGCCGGTGCTGGTGCCGGCGCGGCGGTCGGGACCGGATCGTCGAACATCGAATTCTATTCGGTGAACGCCGGCTTTTCCGCGTTCGAGCTGGACCTGTTCGGCCGGGTGCGCAACCTGAACCGCGCGGCCCTGGAAAGCTATTTCGCGTCGGAGGAGGCGCAGCGCGCGACCCGCATCAGCCTGATCGCGGAGATCGCGACCGCATGGCTGACGCTGGCGTCGGACCAGGAGCAGCTGCAGCTGTCGCGCGATACGCTGAAGGCGTTCGAGGAGACGCAGCGACTGACCCAGGCGCAGTTCCGCGTCGGGGTCGCCTCCGAACTGGAGGCGCGGCAGGCGGAAACCAACTACCAGTCGGCGCGCAACGATATCGCCGCGCTCCAGACGCGCATCGCGCAGGACCAGAATGCGCTCAACCTGCTGGTCGGCACCACGGTGCCCGCCGAACAGCTGCCGACCGGGCTGGGCGATCGTCCGCTGACCCGCGACGCGCTGCCCGGCAACGTCTCGTCGGAGGTGCTGTTGCGCCGTCCCGACGTGTTGCAGGCCGAGCATCAGCTGATCGCGCAGAACGCCAATATCGGCGCGGCGCGTGCGGCGTTCTTCCCGCGCATCTCGCTCACCGCGACGATCGGGACGATCTCGACCGCGCTGTCCGGGCTGTTCGGCGGTGGGTCGTTCACCTACACCGGCGCGCCGTCGGTGGCGCTGCCGCTGTTCGACGGCGGGCGCAACGCGGCGAACCTCGATTATGCCAAGGCGTCGCAGCAGGCGGCGGTCGCCAGTTACGAAAAGGCGATCCAGACCGCGTTCCGCGAAGTGTCCGACGCACTGGCGACTCGCGGCACGATCGGCGAGCAGGTGGCGGCGCAGACCGCGCGCGCCAACGCCGCCAACGTCACCTCGCGGCTGTCGACCGCGCGCTACCGCGCCGGGGTCGATTCGTTCCTCGTCTCGCTCGATGCGCAGCGCACCGCCTACGCCGCGCAGCAGCAGCTGGTGACCACGCGACTGGCGCAGGCCAGCAACCTGGTGGAACTGTACCGGCGGCTGGGCGGGGGACTCAACTGATCCATATTGCGTAACGGACCGTTTGGCGTACACTCTCGTTCATTAGACGAGAGGATGAGCCGATGATGCCGCAAGAGCGCAACGGTGACGAGGCGATGGTGATCCTGCAGACGCTGCTGTGCGTCATGCGGGAAAAGAACCTGTTGTCGCGCGCCGATATCGAGGATCTGTGCAGCCGGGTGGCGATGCGCGCCGCGCAGGCCGAGCGCGATCCGATCCCGTGCTGCGCCCAGGCGGCGAACGCCGCTGCGCACGAGATGGCGAAGATCGGCGATTACATCGGCAAGCATTACGGCGGGAAACACCGCCGCATCTGAGCGGGCGAGGTCGGCGGCGGGCGCGCGTCACGGCGCGTTCGCGACGGACATCCGTCAGGCGCCTCCGTCATGCCGGACTTGATCCGGCATCCATGTGTCCGCGGACGCAAGGTCCGTTACTTTTGCGGCGCCATGGCCTCCGGCCTTCGCGAGACCGTTGAAAAGTCGGTATTCCCGCCGCTTCTTTCCGTCACCCCGAACCT
Source organism: Sphingomonas adhaesiva (assembly GCF_002374855.1). Classification (GTDB taxonomy): domain Bacteria; phylum Pseudomonadota; class Alphaproteobacteria; order Sphingomonadales; family Sphingomonadaceae; genus Sphingomonas; species Sphingomonas adhaesiva. The sequence goes on along the minus strand of NZ_NWVC01000002.1, from coordinate 588,069 downwards.
GTTCCGGGGTCCACTGTGCCGCAAATCAGGCGCTTGCCGGTGTGCCGAAACGTGGATGCCGGAACAAGTCCGGCATGACGGCGTGGGTTTCGCGAAGGCCGGGTATCAGATGAAAGCAGCGCGAAAAGCGCCGTTAAGGGGCGGGTAACGCCTCCCCGGTGACAAGCGCCGGCCAACCCTCGAACCCGCCGGGCCGACCGGCCGCCTTCCTTCCCTCTCCGAAAAGAAAGGCGCCGCATCGCTGCGGCGCCCTTTCCGTCTTCCCGCAGTCCCAGGCTCAGTCCAACCGGCGCGCCAGTTCCACGTTCAGGCCCAGCGCGATCAGCGTGCCGAGCGCGCCCGACAGCAGGTAGGCGCCCGCCGCGACCAGCCCGAATGCCTCGGTCAGCGCCAACGCCGCCAGTGGGGCGAAGCCCGCGCCGAACAGCCACGCCAGGTCCGACGTCAGCGCCGCGCCGGTGTAGCGCGCGCGCTTCGGGAAGTTGTTGGTGACCGCGCCCGACGACTGGCCGAACGACAGGCCCAGCAGGATGAAGCCCATCACCATGAACAGCACCTCGCCCGCGCTGCCCGCGCCCAGCAGCTGCGGCGCGAAGCCGCTGAACACCGCGATCCCCGCGGCGGTATAGCCCAGCACGCTGCGCCGCCCGATCCGGTCGGCCAGCATCCCCGACAGCACGATCGCGCCGATCCCGACGAACCCGCCCGCCATCTCGATCAGCAGGAAGCGGGTGATGTCCTCCTGCGTGTACAGCGCCACCCACGACAGCGGGAACACCGTGACCATGTGGAACAGCGCAAAGCTGGCCAGCGGGGCGAACGCGCCGATGATGATGTTGCGCCACTGCGCCTTGATCGTCGCGGTGACGCGCGAGGGGGTCAGTTCGCGGCTCTTGAACGATTCCTCATATTCCGGCGTCACGACGATCCGCAGCCGCGCGAACAGCGCCACGACGTTGAGCGCGAAGGCGACGAAGAACGGATAGCGCCAGCCCCAGGACAGGAAATCCTCGGTCGGCAGCAGCGACACGAACGCGAACAGCCCCGACGCCACGATCAGCCCCAGCGGCGCGCCCAGCTGCGGCACCATCGCCCACCAGCCGCGGTGCTTTTCCGGCGCGTTGATCGCCAGCAGCGAGGGCAGGCCGTCCCACGCGCCGCCCAGCGCGATCCCCTGGCCGATGCGGAACAGCGCCAGCAGCACCGCCGCCAGCCCGCCGATCGTGGCATAGGTGGGCAGGAAAGACACCAGCACCGTCGACGTGCCCAGCAGGAACAGCGCGATCGTCAGCTTGGTGCCGCGGCCGTAGCGACGGTCGATCTTCATGAAGATCTGCGTGCCCACCGGCCGTGCGATGAACGCCAGCGGGAACAGCGCGAACGACCACAAGGTCGCGGTGATCCGGTCCAGATAGGGGAACACCACCGCCGGGAAGACGAGCACCGAGGCGATCGCATAGACGAAGAAGTCGAAGAATTCCGACGTGCGCCCGATGATGACGCCGATCGCGATGTCGGCGGGGCGGACGTGCGGATCGCCGTCCGCGTGGAGCGCGCGGGCGTCGCGTTCGAGCGATGCGGAGGTCGAGGTGGTCATAGGGCGCTGGCCATGAAAGGGTTCCGATCGGGCGTATTGAACCGCGCAATAGCGTAGCGCGTTCAACGATGGGATGGGACAAAATGTCCTATTCCGCTGCACCGCACAAAAGTCTAGGCGCGCCGCATGATCTTCTGTGTTTCCCATCGCGCCAGGATTCGCGGCGCGCTGCTGGCCGGGGCGCTCGCCGCGCTCGGCGGATGCAACACCGTGGTGATGAATCCGGCCGGCGACGTCGCGCGCCAGCAATCGTCGCTGATCGTCTGGTCGACGGTGCTGATGCTGCTCATCATCGTGCCGGTGATGATCCTGACGGTGCTGTTCGCCTGGCGGTATCGCGCGGGGAACGAGGATGCGCCCTACGAGCCGGACTGGGATCATTCGACCCAGCTGGAACTGGTGATCTGGTCGGCGCCGCTGCTCATCATCATCGCGCTGGGCGCGCTGACCTGGGTCAGCACCCACCTGCTCGATCCGTACCGCCCGCTCGCCCCGGGCGCCAAGGCCGCGCCGGGCAAGACCACCGCCCCGCCGGCCGCCGCACCTGCGCCGCTGGTGGTGGAGGTGGTGTCGCTCGACTGGAAATGGCTGTTCATCTATCCTGAACAGGGCGTGGCGACGGTCAACGAACTGGTCGTGCCGGTCGATCGCCCGGTGCGGTTCCAGATGACTTCGTCCAGCGTGATGAACACGCTGTGGATCCCCGCGATGGCGGGCATGATCTACACCATGCCGGGCATGGAGACGGTGCTGCACGGCGTCCTCAACGAACGCGGCACGTTCCGGGGCCAGTCCGCCAACTATAGCGGCGCGGGCTTCTCGGGGATGCATTTCCAGACCCACTCGGTCACCCCGGCGCGCTTCGATCAGTGGGTGGCCGGCGTGAAGCGCCAGCCGCGCCGGCTGGACGCGGGCACCTATCTGCAGCTGGAGCGGCCGAGCGAGAACGTCCGCCCGATCGGCTTCGGCGCGGTCGACGCAGGCCTGTTCCGCCGCATCGTGGCGATGTGCGTGAAGCCGGGGACGTCGTGCATGCAGGGCATGTCGCATGGCGGCCCGGCGGTGAACGACCGCGCGCCGCGCGCCGGCGAGGCGGAGGGCGCGCTGACCCGCGACGCGAGCGAGAAGGGCGAAAGCCCGCACATGAGCGCGCCGCACGGCGCCGCGCATGGGCAGGGCGATCCCGGCGACGCCAGCAACCGCAACATGACGATGCTCGATCATTCTCCCGCGCGCCCGCGCGCCGATGCCCGCCAGCGGGCCTGAGGACACCATGTCGGACGACCTCATCAAGACCATCTTCGGGCGGCTGACGCTCGACAGCTTCCCGATCCACGAACCGATCCTGGTCGGCACCTTCGCGGTCGTCGCGCTGGGCGGCATCGCGCTGCTGGGTGCGCTCACCTATTTCAAGCTGTGGCGCTATTTGTGGACCGAATGGTTCACCAGCGTGGACCACAAGAAGATCGGCATCATGTACATCGTGCTGGCGCTGGTCATGCTGATGCGCGGGTTCGCCGACGCGATCATGATGCGCCTGCAACAGGCGCTCGCCTTCAACGGCAGCGAAGGGTATCTGAACGCGCACCATTACGATCAGGTGTTCACCGCGCACGGCGTCATCATGATCTTCTTCGTCGCGATGCCGTTTGTCACCGGGCTGATGAACTATGTCGTCCCGCTGCAGATCGGCGCGCGCGACGTCAGCTTCCCGTTCCTCAACAATTTCAGCTTCTGGATGACCGTCGCGGGCGCGGTGACGGTGATGGCCAGCCTGTTCGTCGGCGAATTCGCGCGCACCGGCTGGCTGGCGATGGCGCCGCTGTCGGGGCTGGATTATTCCCCGGACGTCGGGGTCGATTACTATATCTGGGCCTTGCAGATCGCGGGCGTCGGCACCTTGCTGTCCGGCGTCAACCTGATCGCGACGATCGTGAAGATGCGCGCACCGGGCATGGGCCTGATGAAGATGCCGATCTTCACCTGGTCGGCGCTGGTCACCAACGTGCTGATCGTCGCCGCCTTCCCGGTGCTGACCGCGGTGCTCGCGATGCTCAGCCTCGATCGCTACGTCGGGACCAATTTCTTCACGAACACCGGCGGGGGCAACCCGATGATGTACGTGAACATGATCTGGATCTGGGGTCACCCGGAAGTGTACATCCTGATCCTGCCGGCGTTCGGCGTCTTCTCCGAAGTCGTCTCGACCTTCTCGGGCAAGCGGCTGTTCGGCTATACGTCGATGGTCTATGCGCTGATCGTCATCTGCATCCTGTCGTACCTGGTGTGGCTGCACCATTTCTTCACGATGGGGTCGGGCGCCAGCGTCAACAGTTTCTTCGGCATCACCACGATGATCATCTCGATCCCGACGGGGGCGAAGATCTTCAACTGGCTGTTCACGATGTACCGCGGGCGCATCCGCTTCGAGCTGCCGATGATGTGGTCGGTCGCGTTCATGCTGACGTTCGTGATCGGCGGGATGACCGGCGTGATGCTGGCGGTGCCGCCGGCCGACTTCCAGTTCCACAATTCGCTGTTCCTGGTGGCGCATTTCCACAACGTCATCATCGGCGGCGTGCTGTTCGGGATGTTCGCGGGCGTCAATTACTGGTGGCCCAAGGCGTTCGGGTTCAAGCTGGACAAGTTCTGGGGCACGATCAGCTTCTGGTGCTGGGTCGTCGGCTTCTGGGTCGCGTTCACGCCGCTCTACATCCTGGGCCTGATGGGCGTGACCCGCCGGCTGCGCGTGTTCGACGATCCCAGCCTGCACATCTGGTTCATCATCGCGGGCGTCGGCGCGGCGATCATCGCCGCGGGGATCGGTGCGATGCTGATGCAATTCTACGTCAGCATCCGCGACCGCGAGAAGCTGCGCGACACCACCGGCGACCCGTGGAACGGGCGCACGCTGGAATGGGCGACCTCCTCGCCGCCGCCGGCCTATAATTTCGCGTTCACGCCCGTCATCCACGATCTGGACGCCTGGCACCACATGAAGTCGAAGAAGGCGGCGCGCCCGACCGAGGGATTCCGCGCGATCCACATGCCCAAGAACACGGGCGCGGGCGTGATCCTGGCGGGGCTGTCGCTGGTCTTCGGCCTGGCGATGATCTGGTACATCTGGTGGCTGGCGGCGGTGGCGTTCGTGGCGCTGCTGGCGACCGCGATCGGGCATACGTTCAACTATGACCGCGATTTCCACATCCCGGTCGAGGACGTGATCGCGTCCGAGGACATTCGCACCCGCCAGCTCCAGACCGCGGAAGTATAAGACGATGGCGACCACCACCCCCACCGCCGCGGCCGGCGAGCCGCCGGCCTATTACGATCTGGACGAGCATCCGCACCCGCCGGGCGGCAGCACGATGCTGGGCTTCTGGCTGTACCTGATGAGCGACTGCCTCATCTTCGCGATGCTGTTCGCCGCTTACGGCGTGTACGGCGGCAGCCTGGCGGGCGGCCCCGGCCCGCGCGAGCTGTTCGACCTGCCGCTGGTCGCGATCAACACCACCATGCTGCTGCTGTCGTCGATCACCTACGGCTTCGCGATGATCGCAACGGACGAGAAGCGCCAGTCGGCGGTGCTCGGCTGGCTGGGCGTCACCGCGCTGTTCGGCCTCGCCTTCCTGGCGATCGAGCTGTACGAATTCAGCCACCTGATCCATGAAGGCGCCGGGCCGCAGCGCTCGGCGTTCCTGTCCGCCTTCTTCACGCTGGTCGGCACGCACGGGCTGCACGTCACCTTCGGCCTGATCTGGCTGGCGGTACTGGTGGTGCAGGTGATGCGCCGCGGGCTGATCGCCGACAACGTCCGCCGGCTGCAATGCCTGTCGATGTTCTGGCACTTCCTGGACGTCGTCTGGATCGGCGTCTTCACCTTCGTCTATCTGCTGGGAGTGCTGCGGTGAGCGCGCACGACAATCCGCCCGTCCACAGCCATGAGCATGGGCATGAGCATGGCCACGGCCATCACGCGCACGACGACCATGGCGGTGCGGCGCACGGCACGCGCAAGGGGTATTGGACCGGGTTCATCCTGTCCGTCCTGCTGACCGCGCCCGCGTTCGCGCTGGTGATGACCGGGGTGATCGCCGATGCGCGGATCACCGCCGGGATCGTCACCGCGCTGGCCGCGGTGCAGATCATCGTCCACATGGTCTACTTCCTGCACATGAACAGCAAGTCGGAGAACGGCTGGACGCTGCTGGCGCTGATCTTCACCGTCATCATCGTGGTGATCGCGATCGCCGGGTCGTTGTGGGTCATGTACAACATGAACGTGAACATGATGCCCGGGATGCACGCGGAGATGACCAGCGGCGGCATGTGATGCGCGGCCGCATCCCGCTGGCGCTCGGCGCGCTGCTGGCGGCGCTGCTGCTGGCCGGGCTGGGGGTGTGGCAGGTCGAGCGGCGCGCGTGGAAGCTCGCGCTGATCGCGCGCGTCGATGCGCGGCTGGCGGCGGCGCCGGTCGCGGCGCCCGGGCCGGGACGCTGGCGCGCGATCGGTGCGGATGACGCCTACACCCGCGTCGCGGTGCGCGGGCATTGGGTGCCGGTGCCGCCCGCTTATGCGCAGGCGGTGACCGATCTTGGCCCGGGTTTCTGGGTGATCGCCCCGGTGGAGACCGGCGCCGGCATCGTCATGGTCAACCGCGGTTTCGTCCCCGCCGACCGGCGCGGGCAGGAACGCGTGGCGACCGGCGCGGCGTGGGTCACCGGGCTGCTGCGCGTCAGCGAGCCGGGCGGCGGGTTCCTGCGCCGCAACGATCCCGCCGCCGACCGCTGGTATTCGCGCGACGTCACCGCGATCGCGCATGCGCGCGGCCTGACGCGCCCGGTCGCACCTTATTTCGTCGATGCCGATGCCGGTTCGCAGGGGGCCGGGCAGGGCGGGTGGCCACGCGGCGGGTTGACCGTGGTGACATTCCGCAACAGCCATCTGACCTATGCGATCACCTGGTTCACGCTGGCCGCGATGATGCTGTATTTCGCCTGGCGGATCGCCCGCGCGGGACCGGCGCGTGACGACTGAGCGCGTGATCGAGGCGCCGCCGGTCGACGAGACGCGGCGCCGCAACGTCCGGCTGCTGTCGGTGCTGCGCTGGCTGGCGGTCGGCGGACAGCTGGCGACGATCCTGACCGTCCATTTCGTGATCGGCGTCCAGCTGCCGCTGGTGCCGATGCTGGGCGCGCTGGCGGCGCTGGTCGCGCTCAACCTAGCGGTGCTGGCCTGGGACCGGATCGGCGAGGATCAGCTGTTCGCGATGCTGCTGGTCGACGTCACCTGCCTGACGATCCAGCTGTACCTGAGCGGCGGGGTCGGCAATCCGTTCGTGACGCTGTACCTGTTGCAGGTGGTGCTGGCCGCGGTTCTGCTGCCGCCCTGGTCCAGCTGGGCGATGGTGGCGATCACCAGCGCGCTGTTCGCCTGGCTGGGCTGGGCCGCGCCGCCGTTCGCGCTGCCGGCGGGGTGGGGATCGACGCTGTCGGTGCCCTATGTCGTGGTCAGCTGGTTCAACTACACGCTCGCCGCGATGCTGCTGGTGCAGTTCGTGACGCAGATCGTGCGCAACCTGTCGGAACGCGACGCGCGGCTGGCGGCGCTGCGCCAGCGCGCGGCGGAGGAGGAGCATATCGTGCGCATGGGCCTCCTGGCCAGCGGCGCGGCGCACGAACTGGGCACGCCGCTTGCCTCCATCGCGGTGATGCTGGGCGACTGGCGCGGCGAACCGGCGATCGCGCGCGATCCGGCGCTTCTGGCGGACCTGGACGACATGCGGGCCGAGGTGATGCGCTGCAAGAACATCCTGTCGGGGATCCTGCTGGCATCGGGCGAGGTGCGCGGCAACGCGCCCGCGCGCACGACGGTGCGCACCTTCCTGTCCAGGATCGTCGCCGACTGGCGCGGCAACGGCGCGGCGCAGGCGCAATACGACCATCTGATGAGCGGCGACCCGCGCATCGTCGCGGACCGGGCGCTGGCGCAGACGATCACCAACCTGCTCGACAATGCGGCGGAGGCGGGGGCGACGGCGATCCGGCTGTGCGCCGCGATCGACGGCGACCGGCTGGTGCTGGCGGTGCACGACGACGGCGCGGGGTTCGCCGCCGATATTCTCGACGGGATCGGCAAACCCTATCTCAGCACCAAGGACCGGCGCGGCGCCGGGCTGGGGCTGTTCCTGGCCACCAACGTCCTGCGCACGCTGGGCGGTACCGTGATGGCGCGTAACCGGGCGGATGGCGGCAGCGAGGTGACGCTGGTGCTGCCGCTGGCGTCGCTGGCGATCGGGGAGGACGGCGGATGAGCGACGGCGGCGGCGACGGCGATGGGGACGGGCAGGGGCAGCGGCGGCTGCTCATCATCGAGGACGATGCGATGTTCGCGCGCACGCTGGCGCGTTCGTTCGAGCGGCGCGGCTATCGCGTCGCCGCGATCGCCGGCCCGGCGGAACTGGAGGCGGCGGTGGCGGCGCTGCGCCCCGATCACGCGGTGGTCGACCTGCGGCTGGGCAATGCCTCCGGCCTCACCTGTGTCGAGCGGCTGCACGCGATCGACCCGGCGATGCGGATCGTCGTGCTGACCGGTTTCGCCAGCATCGCCACCGCGGTGGAGGCGGTGAAGCTGGGCGCGACCAACTATCTGTCGAAACCGGCCAATTCCGACGATATCGAGGCCGCGTTCGAGGCATCGGGCACCGGCGACGCCAGCGTCGAGCTGGACGCCGCGCCCACGTCGCTGCGCACGCTGGAATGGGAACATATCCACCAGACGCTGGCCGATTGCGGGTTCAACGTATCGGAAGCCGCGCGGCGGCTGGGGATGCATCGCCGCACGCTGGCGCGCAAGCTGGGCAAGCGCCACCTGTAGGGCCGCGGAGGTCGCCTTATCTCGACGTCGCCCCAGCGAAGGCTGGGGCCTTTTGCGGCTCCTGCCCGCCCCGTCACCGGGAGATCCCAGCCTTCGCTGGGATGACGCTTACCGGTAAGCCACCGCCTTTCGCCTCAAGCCGGCGTGCCCTCCAGCGCCGCCAGGTCGCCGCGCGCGCGGGCGCGGCGGCCATAGGCAAGCTCGAACAGCGGCGAGGCGATCAGCGTCGTCAGGATCGCCATCATCACCAGGATCGCGAACAGCGCCGGGCCGATGATCCCGCGCTGCAGCCCGATGTTGATGATGATCAGCTCCATCAGCCCGCGCGCGTTCATCAGCGCGCCGATCCCCAGCGCGGTGGGATTGTCCTGCCCGGTCAGCCGCGCCGCCGCCCAGCACGCGCCGCCCTTCGCCAGCACCGATGCGGCGAAGATCGCCAGCGCGACCGCCAGCAGCGCCGGGTCGGCGATCAGCGCCAGCTGCGTGTTGAGGCCGGAGAAGGTGAAGAACACCGGCAACAGCAGCAATACCGTCACCGGCTCCAACTGCTGGCGCAGCCCGGTGGCGAACGCCCCGCGCGGCATCACGACGCCCAGCAGGAAGCCGCCGAACACCGCATGCATCCCCACCGCATCCATCGCGAAGGCGGCCAGCAGGAACAGCATCAGCGCCACCCCCAGATCGCCGTGCGACACGCGCCCGCTGTGCGCCGCCCGCCGGCCGAGCGGCGCCAGCAGGCGCGGGCCGATGCCCAGCACGATGATCGCGAACAGGATCGCCCCGCCGATCGCCTTCACCGCCACCGCCGGCCCGTCGCCGAACGTCGCCAGCACGATCGCCAGCACCGTCCACGCGCCCGCATCGTCGATCGCGCCGGACGACAGCGACAGCGTGCCCAGCGGCGTGTCCGACAGCCCGCGTTCGTGGATGATCCGCGCCAGCATCGGGAAGGCGGTGATCGCGATGCACGCGCCCAGGAACAGCGTCGCCTGTACCGGCGTCACCTGCGCGCTGAACAGGCCGGGGATGGTGCGCAGCCACGGCGCCAGCGCGGCGGCGACCAGGAACGGCGCGACCATTCCCGACAGCGATACCGCCGCGGCGCTGCGCGCGCTCGACCGGAAATGATCAGCGCGAAAGCCCAGCCCGACGATGAACATGTACAGGCCGACGCCCAGCTGCGCGATCGCGTAGAGCAGCCCGCGCATCTCGCGCGGGAACAGCCATTCCTGCACCCCGGGCGCCAGCAGCCCGAGCAGCGACGGGCCGAGTACGACGCCCGCGATCATCTCCCCCACCACCTGCGGCTGGCCCAGCAGCCGGCGGGCCAGCCAGCCGACGCCGCGCGCGGTCGCGACGATCGCGAACAATTGCAGGAAGAACAGCACGCTCATCTGCGCCGGCGCCATGCGATCGTCCCCTGCCTTGCCCCGCCGTCCGTCCCCCGCGGCCGGTGGCGGCCGCCGTAGTGGGTTGCGCGCGGCGGCTCAAGCGGCTGTTTACGCGGCCATAACCCCTGCCGCGTTACGCCGCTTCCCATGATACGCCGAACCGGGGAATCGATGTGACCACGCTGGTGGCGACGCTATACTGCCACGACGCGCGCGGGCGTGCGCGCCATGCGGTGGCGCTGGGGGGCACGCTGCGCGATCCGGTGCGCGCGCCGCACGACGTGCTGGTCAGCGAGGTATCGGCGACCGGATTCCGTATTCCCGCCACGGTCGCGCTGGCGCCGGGCGACGCGATCACGCTGGGCCTTGCCGGCATCGGCGCGCGCGCGGCGCGGGTGGTGCGGGAGGATGCCGGCGGCCAATATGGCTGCGCCTTCATCAGCCCGCTGGACGAGGGGGAATTGGCCGCGCTGCTCGGCCCGCCCGCCGATCCGGTGGTGCCCTGGCCGCTCGTCGCGCCGCCCGCCGAAACCTCGATCGGCGACGGCGTGCAGGGGACGCGCGCGCTGCTGCTGACGATCGCGGCCTGCCTGGCGGGGTGGATCGCGACGATCTGGGCGGCGTTCCGGCTTTTCTAGGCTAGGGCCGCTCGCTCATCACCAGCACTTCGGTCGCGCGCTTGCGGCGTAGCGCGACGATCAGCACCCCGCCCAGCGCCAGCGCCGCCCCCGCGATCATCCGCGCGTCCAGGTGGTCGCCGGTCATCGCGACGCCGAACGCCATCGTCGACAGCGGCGTCATCAGCGTCAGCGGCGCGATCATGTTCGCCTCATACCGCCCGATCAGCCCGTAATAGGCGGTGTGCGCGAACACCGACACCAGCAGCGCGGCGAACAGCAGCGCGGCGACGAACGGCCAGCCCGCCGCGACCGACGTGCTCCATTGCCCGGTTTCGAACGCCGCCGAGGCCAGCGCCAGCGGCAGGAACGAGGTGAGGCCCACCCACGCCTGGAACCGCAGCGGCGGCACGTCGCTCATCTGCTTCATCAGGATCGCGCCCAGCGACCCGGCAAAGGCGCAGGCGACGATGTACAGCAGCCCGCCGGAGATCGCGACCCCGCCGGGCCGCCACACCACCAGCAGCACCCCCGCCAGCGTCAGCGCGATGCCCAGCCCGCGTCGCCAGTGGATACGCTCATGCAGGATCACCACCGACAGAAGCGTCGTGAACGGCACCCCGATCTGGATGACCACCGCCGCGGCGGAGGGGGAGGCGGTCTGCAACCCCAGGAACAGCAATGCGAAATTGCCGCCGCCCATCAACAGCCCGATCGCCACGATCCGCCACGCCGGACGCGGCATCGGCAGCAGCCAGCGCGCGGTCGCCGCGATCACGATCGCGAAGCGCGCCGCGGCGAAGAACAGCGGCGGGACGTGCCAGTCGCTGACCACGATCTTGCTGACGACGTTGCTGAACCCCCAGATGAGGCACACCGTCACCAGCAACAGGAAATCGCGCACCCGCATCGCGCTGCCTTGGGCGGGCGGCGCGCGTAACGCAAGCGGGCGCGGCGCTCAGTCCGCCTCGATTCGCGCCAGCAACGCCCCCTCGGTCACCTGCGCGCCGGTGGCGGCGTTCAGCGCCGCCAGCGTGCCGTCGAACGGCGCGGTCAGCGCGTGCTCCATCTTCATCGCTTCCAGCACCATGAGCTTCTGCCCGCGCACCACGCGGGCACCGGCCGCCACCTCCACCGCGATCACGCGGCCGGGCATTGGCGCCAGGATCGCGCCGTCGCCCGCGCCGCCGCCCGCACCGCCCGCCGCGCGGAACGGCGCCAGCGCCCAGGTCTGCCCGCCTTCGGAGATCAGGATGCTGGTATCGACCGCTTCGTCGGCGATCGGCGCGTCGGTGAAGTCGATCGCGATCGGCTGCCCGTCGAGCAGGAACGCGCCCGCCCGCCGCGGCGCGGCGTTGAGGCGGAAGCCGGGCAGGAAGGCGGGGCCGGTCAGCTCCGCCGCGGCGGCGACCAGCGCCTCCTCGCTCGGCTCGGCGGGCGGCATCAGCGCGTCGCCCGCGCGCGCGATCAACCCGGTGTCCATCGCCTCCGCGACGAAATCGGGATGGTCCAGCGCCTCCACCAGGAAGCCGGCGTTGCTGCGCACCGGCCACACGATCGCCTCGTCCAGCGCGTCGGCGAGCCGTGCGCGCGCTTCCTCGCGTGTGTCGCCATGCGCGATCAGCTTGGCGATCATCGGGTCGTACCATGGCGAGATGACGCTGCCCTGTTCCACCCCGGTATCGACGCGCACGCCGGTGTCCGCCGGGTCGCCCAGGTCGAACGCCTCCAGCGTGCCGATCGACGGCAGGAAGCCCTTGGCCGGGTCCTCGGCATAGAGCCGCGCCTCGATCGCATGGCCGTCGATCGACAGCTCTTCCTGCGTGACCGGCAGCGGCTCGCCCGCCGCGATGCGCAGCTGCCATTCGACCAGGTCGACCCCGGTGATCGCCTCGGTCACGGGATGCTCCACCTGCAACCGGGTGTTCATCTCCATGAACCAGATGCGGTCGGCGGACAGGCCGTCGCTGGCATCGGCGATGAACTCGATCGTGCCGGCGCCGACATAATCGCCCGCGCGCGCCGCGCGCACCGCGGCGTCGCACACCGCGGCGCGCGTCGCCGCGTCCATGCCGGGGGCAGGGGCTTCCTCGATCACCTTCTGGTGGCGGCGCTGGAGCGAACAGTCGCGTTCGAACAGGTGGACGACGTTCCCGTGGCGGTCGCCGAACACCTGCACCTCGATATGGCGGGGCGACAGGATGTATTTCTCGATCAGCACCCGGTCGTCGCCGAACGCCGCCGCCGCCTCGCGCCGGCACGACACCAGCGCATCGGCGAAGGCGGCTGCATCCTCAACCTGCCGCATCCCCTTGCCGCCGCCGCCGGCCACCGCCTTGATGAGGACGGGATAGCCGATCGCGTCCGCCTCCGCGGCCAGCCGTTCGGCCGACTGGTCCTCGCCCAGGTAACCGGGGGTGACGGGCACGCCCGCGGCGATCATCCGCGCCTTGGCCGCGTCCTTCAGCCCCATCGCGCGGATGCTGTCGGGGTTCGGGCCGACCCAGATCAGCCCGGCGTCGATCACCGCCTGCGCGAAATCGGCGTTTTCGCTGAGGAAGCCGTAGCCGGGGTGGATCGCCTGCGCGCCCGTCTCGCGCGCGGCGGTCAGGATGCGGTCGGGCAGCAGATAGCTCTCCCGCGCCGGCGCCGGCCCGATCGCCACCGCCTCGTCCGCCTCGCGCACGTGCAGCGCGGCGGCATCCGCCTCGGAATGGACCGCGACGGTGCGGATGCCCATCGCGCGTGCGGTGCGGATGATGCGGCAGGCGATCTCGCCGCGATTGGCGATCAGCAGGGTGTGGATCATGGGTGGCTCCTGATCCTCCCCGAGCTTGTCTCGGGGAGGGGGACCATGCGAAGCATGGTGGAGGGGTGGACACGATGTTCAAGGACGTTGCGCCGCACGCGCGCGATGGCGGTATCGGCCGCGCACGGCGGTTGCGGCGGCAGATGACCTTGCCGGAGGTACTGCTGTGGCAGCGGCTGCGCGGCGCGCCGCGCGGATGCAAGTTCCGCCGTCAGCATCCGAGCGGGCCGTATGTGCTCGACTTCTATTGCTCCGATGCGCGTCTGGCGATTGAGGTCGATGGGGCGGCTCATGCGATGCGGCGCGAGCGGGACGAGCGCCGGGATGACTGGCTGGCGCAGGCGGGGATCGACACCCTCCGCATCGCCGCGGCGCGGATTCTGGCCTCGCCGGATGACGTCGCCGACGCGATCCTTGCGTGCGCCATCGCGCGGCTGCCCCTCCACCACCCGGCTGCGCCGGGCGGTCCCCCTCCCCGAGACGAGCTCGGGGAGGAGCGCTGATACCTCCCCCCTCACATCCGGAACACGCCGAACGCGGCGCGCTCCGGGATCGGGGCGTTCGTCGCGATGCGCAGCGCCAGGCCCAGGACATCGCGGGTCTGCGCCGGGTCGATCACGCCGTCGTCCCACAGCCGCGCGGTGGCGTGATAGGGGTTGCCCTCCTCCTCGTACTTTGCGCGCACCGGCGCCTTGAACGCCTCGGCCTCCTCCGGCGTCCAGCGGTCGGCGTCGCGGTGGACGGTGGCGAGCACGCTGGCGGCCTGTTCGCCGCCCATCACGCTGATCCGCGCATTGGGCCAGGTGAACAGGAAGCGCGGGGAATAGGCGCGCCCGCACATGCCGTAATTACCCGCGCCGAAGCTGCCGCCGATCAGCACGGTCAGCTTCGGGACGGAGGCGGTGGCCACCGCGGTGACCAGCTTGGCGCCATGCTTGGCGATCCCCTCCGCCTCGTACTTGCCGCCGACCATGAAGCCGGAGATGTTCTGCAGGAACAGCAGCGGCACGCGCCGCTGGCACGCCAGTTCGATGAAATGCGCGCCCTTCTGCGCGCTTTCGCTGAACAGCACGCCGTTGTTGGCGAGGATCGCGACCGGCTGGCCGTGGATCTGCGCGAAGCCGCACACCAGCGACGCGCCGTACAGCGCCTTGAATTCGTGGAAGCGGCTGCTGTCGACCAGCCGCGCGATCACCTCGTGCACGTCATAGGGCGCGCGCACGTCCTGCGGCACGATGCCGTACAGGTCGTCGGCGGGCAGCAGCGGCGCCGTGCCCTCCGGCACCACGCCGTCCGACAGGCCGGGGGGCAGGGTGGCGACGATATCGCGCACGATCGTCAGCGCATGTTCGTCGTCCTGCGCGACGTGATCGACCACCCCCGAACGGCGCCCGTGCGTCTCCGCGCCGCCCAGTTCCTCGGCGGAAATGACCTCGCCCGTAGCGGCCTTCACCAGCGGCGGCCCGGCGAGGAAGATGGTGCCCTGTTCGCGCACGATCACGGTCTCGTCGGACATCGCGGGCACATAGGCGCCGCCCGCGGTGCAGCTGCCCATCACGCACGCGATCTGCGGGATGCCCAGCGCCGACATAGTCGCCTGGTTGAAGAAGATGCGGCCGAAATGGTCGCGGTCCGGAAACACCTCCGCCTGGTGGGGCAGGTTGGCGCCGCCCGAATCGACCAGATAGATGCACGGCAGACGGTTTTCCTGCGCGATCTCCTGCGCGCGCAGATGCTTCTTCACGGTCAGCGGATAATAGGTACCGCCCTTCACCGTGGCATCGTTGCACACGATCATCACCAGCCGCCCGCTGACGGTGCCGATCCCGGCGATCATCCCGGCGCCGGGCACCTCGTCATCGTACAGGCCGTTCGCCGCCAGCTGCCCGATCTCCAGGAACGCGGTGCCGGGATCGAGCAGCCGCTCGACCCGCTCGCGCGGCAGCAGCTTGCCGCGCGCGACATGCCGCTCGCGGCTCTTCGCATTGCCGCCCAACGCCGCGGCGGCGACGCGCTCGCGCAGTTCGTCCGCCAGCGCGCGGTTGTGCGCATCATTGGCGCGGAACGTCGCATCGTCGCGCGACAGCGCGGTGGCAAGCGTCGGCGCGGTCACGAGGCCGCCCCGATCAGCTCGCGCCCGATCAGCATCCGGCGGATCTCGTTCGTCCCCGCGCCGATATCCAGCAGCTTGGCATCGCGCAGATAGCGTTCGACCGGCCAGTCCTTCGTATAGCCCGCGCCGCCCAGCGCCTGCACCGCCTCGCCCGCGACGCGGAAGGCGTTCTCGCTGGCGTAGAGGATCGCGCCCGCCGCATCGAAGCGCGTCGTGCGCCCCGCATCGCACGCCTGCGCCACCGCATAGACATAGGCGCGCGCCGAATTGAGCGCGACATACATGTCGGCGACCTTGGCCTGCATCAGCTGGAAATGGCCGATCGGCACGCCGAACTGCTGGCGTTCGCGGACATAGGGCAGCACCGTGTCGAGGCACGCCTGCATGATGCCCAGCTGGATGCCCGCCAGCACGGTGCGTTCGTAATCCAGCCCGCTCATCAGCACGCCGACGCCGCCGTTTTCCGGCCCCATCACATTGGCGGCCGGCACCTCGCAATCGGTGAACACCAGCTCCGCCGTGGGGCTGCCGCGCATCCCCATCTTGTCGATCTTCTGCCCGATCGAAAAGCCGGGCATGTCCTTTTCGATCAGGAACGTCGTCAGCCCGCGGCTGCCCTCGCCGGTGCGGGCATAGACGACCAGCACGTCGGCATAAGGCGCGTTGGTGATCCAGAATTTCGTGCCGTTCAGCACCCAGCCGGCGTCGGTCCGCTCCGCCTTCAGCTTCATCGACACGACGTCGGACCCGGCCGACGCCTCCGACATCGCCAGGCTGCCGACATGCTCGCCGCTGATCAGGCGGGGCAGGTATGTCGCCTTCTGCTCGGGGCTGGCCCAGCGGCGGATCTGGTTGACGCACAGATTGGAATGCGCGCCATAGCTGAGGCCGATCGACGCGGACGCGCGCGCCACTTCCTCCTGCGCGACGACATGCTCCAGATAGCCCAGGCCCAGCCCGCCGTCGGCTTCCTCCACGGTGATGCCGTGCAGCCCCAGCTCGCCCATCGCCGGCCACAATTCGTCGCGCGGGAACCAGTCCCGCGCGTCGATCCGCGCCGCCAGCGGGGCGATCCGCTCCTCGGCGAAGCGGCGCGTGGTGTCGCGGATCATCTGCGCGTTCTCGCCCAGCGCGAAATCGAGGCCGTTCATGCGTCTCTCCTTTTCGCGCATCCTATCGGCGGCGCGCGCGACAGTAAAATTGCCGCGACGCGCGCCAAACGATAGACACGGTCTATGCTTGACCGCGCGCTGCTGCGCTATTTCCTGGCCGTCGTCGATCACGGCAGCTTCACCCGCGCGGCCGCCGCGTGCCGGGTGACGCAACCGACGCTGTCGGCGGGGATCGCGCGGCTGGAGGCATTGCTGGGCGAACCGGTGCTGACGCGCACCAGCCGCCGGGTCGAGCTGACCGCGGCGGGCAGCCGTCTGGTCGGCGCGGCGCGGCGGATCGAGGCGGAGTTCGCGCGCGCGGAAGGCGGCGGCGTGGCCAGCGCGCCGGCCCGGCTGATCCGCATCGGCATCGTCTCGACCTTGCCCGCCGCGCTGGTCGGCGCGGCGGTGGCGCGCGCGGTGGCGGCGGCGCCCGACGAGCGGCTGGAGGTGGTGGAGGGGCGCGACCGCGAACTGGCCGCCGCGCTCGACCGCGGGCGGATCGACGCGATGATTGGTCCCGACAATGGCGGGACGCGATTGTTCGAGGAAGGCTATGGCGTCGCGATGGCCGCCGCGCATCCGCTGGCGGGCGAGCCGGCGGTGGCGGCGGAACGGATCGCGGGCGAGCCGATGATCGTGCGCCGCCATTGCGAGGCGCTGAGCGAGGTCAGCCGCCATTTCACCAGTCGCGGCGTGCGCCCGTTCATGGCCGCGCGCACCACCAACGACGATCGCGCGCTGGCGCTGGTCGCCGCCGGGCTGGCGGTGACGGTGATGCCGGACTGTTTCGCGCAGCCCGGCGTGGCGCTGGTGCCGCTGGAAGGGTTCGCGCGGCGCCGCGTGATCGGGCTGGCGACGGTGGCGGATTCGGCGCGGCGGGTGGCGGACAGCGCGGCGGTGGCGGCGCTGGCGGCGGGGTTGCGGGAGCAGGCGCCATAGGCCGTTCGGAGCGGCGCCCCCTCCCGTTCGTCATCCCAGCGAAAGCTGGGATCTCTGCGGAGGATGAGCGACGGTCGCCACCATCCGGAAGACCCCTGCTTTCGCAGGGGTGACGGCGGTGGGGCGGGGCAGCGACCCACGCTTGATGGTGACGACGCCGCCAATGCGGCTTACACGTAACATCCGAAACCAAGGGGATGAGATGAGCCTGTTGCGCCGGAAGCCGATCGCGGTCGATCACAAGGGGGGCACCGAACTGGCCCGCACGCTGTCATGGCCGCATCTGGTCGCGCTGGGCGTGGGGGCGATCGTCGGTACCGGCATCCTGACGCTGATCGGCGTCGGTGCCGACCGCGCCGGGCCGGCGGTGATCCTGTCGTTCGTGATCGCCGGCGCGATCTGCGCCTGCGCCGCGCTCGCCTATGCCGAAATGGCGACGATGATCCCGGCATCGG
Organism: Sphingomonas adhaesiva; assembly: GCF_002374855.1. GTDB lineage: Bacteria > Pseudomonadota > Alphaproteobacteria > Sphingomonadales > Sphingomonadaceae > Sphingomonas > Sphingomonas adhaesiva. The sequence continues at coordinate 570,118 of NZ_NWVC01000002.1, read as the reverse complement.
GCAGCGCCTATACCTACAGCTATGTCGCGCTGGGGGAGGTGATCGCCTGGGTGATCGGCTGGTCGCTGATCCTGGAATATTCGCTGGTGGTGTCGACCGTCGCGGTCGGCTGGTCGGGCTATGCCTCGGCATTGCTGACGCCGTGGGGCTTCCCCGTCGCGCTGACGCAGGGGCCGGAACTGGGCGGGCTGGTCAACGTACCGGCGGTGTTCATCATCGCGGTGGTCGCCGGGCTGCTGATGCTGGGGACGAAGGAAAGCGCGACGCTGAACGCGGTGCTGGTCGCGGTGAAGCTGGTCGCGCTGGCGGTGTTCGTCGCGGTCGCGCTGCCGCATTTCGACGCGGCGAACCTGACCCCGTTCATGCCCAACGGCTTCGCCAAGTCGGTGTCGCCCGACGGGACGGAGCGCGGCGTGATGGCGGCCGCGGCGATCATCTTCTTCGCCTTCTACGGCTTCGACGCGATCTCGACCGCGGCGGAGGAGACGAAGAACCCCGGCCGCGATCTGGCGATCGGCATCGTCGGGTCGATGGTGGGGTGCGTGGTGATCTACATGGGCGTCGCGATCACCGCGGTGGGCGCGCTGCGCTACACCGCCTTCGCCGACAGCCCGGAACCGCTGGCGCTGATCCTGCGCGGGATCGGGCGGCCGGGCTTCGCCACCTTCCTGGCGGCCAGCGCGGTGATCGCGCTGCCGACCGTGCTGCTGGGGTTCCTGTTCGGGCAGAGCCGCATCTTCTTCGTGATGGCGCGCGACGGGCTGCTGCCGGCCTCGCTGGCGAAGGTGTCGCGGCGCGGCACACCGGTGCGGATCACGATCCTGACCGCGGTGCTGGTGGCGATCATTGCCGGCGTCATGCCGATCGACGCGATCGCCGCGCTCGCCAATGCCGGGACGCTCGCGGCGTTCGTCGCGGTCTGCGTCGCGATGCTGGTGATGCGCCGCCGCGCACCCGACGCGCCGCGCACCTTCCGCACCCCCGCCGCGCCGCTGGTCGGCACGATCGGCATCGCGGGCTGCGTGTACCTGTTCTTCAGCCTGCCGACGACGACGCAAGTGTATTTCGTCCTGTGGAACGTGGCGGGGCTGGCAGTGTACTTCCTGTGGGGGCGCAAGCGCGCCGGGGCGGCGCTGGCGGGCTAGGCTGGCTGGCCATCACGGCGTCACCCCAGCGAAGGCTGGGGTCTCGCAATTGGCTGGCGGGCCGCCTTGCCGGCGGGAGATCCCAGCCTTCGCTGGGATGACGGTGGTGTCTCACGGATGCGGCGCGATCCCGTCCCACATATCCCGATGGTCGGCGTTATGCCCGTCCATCCCCGGCTTGGTCAGATAGCCGCGCGCCTCGGGGATGTGGCTGTAGATCATCCGCAGCGGGCGTTCGTGCCATTGCACGTTGACGGTCCATCGCTCGGGAAAAAATTCCAGCGACGAATAGGGCAGGTGATCGTGGATCCACCACGCCAGCCGCTTCCAGTCGTCGGGCGCGGTGAAGGCGTCGGCAAAGCTGGTGACGACGATCGCCGCGGTCGCGCCCATGTGGCCGCCCGCGTCGCGCCGGTCCCAGATATGCCCCGCCAGGCTGCGTTCGTTGGGCGCGCAGCCATAGCCCTTGGCCGCGCCCAGTGCGTTGACCTCCGCCGAGCGCAGGCCGGAGCGGATCGACAGCCGCCCGAACGCATCCTGCAACGGTTCCAGCACGTCGGTGCACAGCCGCGTCCCCGCCGCGATCGCCAGATCGGGGTCGTCGGGCACATTCGCCAGCCCGTGCAGCGCGGCGATCTCCGAATAGAGGAAATCGCGCATGTAGAAGCTTTTCGACAGCGGCACCCGCCCCAGTTCGGCCAGCCGCGCGACGGTCTGCGGTTTGTTCACACGCACTCTCCCTGCCGCGCGACGTAGCGGCAAGCGGGGGGCGGTGCGAGCGTTTGTGACAATGATGTGTCCGCCGACGGGACTCAGCGCTTCTTCACGAACTCCGCGCGCAGCACCAGCCCCTTGATCCCGTCGAAGCGGCAGTCGATCTCCTGGTCGTCGCCGGTCAGCCGGATCGACTTCACCACCGTCCCGCGCTTCAGCGTCTGGCTGGTGCCCTTGACCTTCAGGTTCTTGATCAGCGTCACGCTGTCGCCATCGGCGAGCAGGTTGCCGACCGCATCGCGCACCTCCACGCCGTCGCCCGCGGGGGCCGCTGCCGGCGCGCCCGCCTCGCCCGCCGGCACCCATTCGCCGGTCGCCTCGTCATAGACGTAATCGTCGCTCATCCGCTTGCCCCCCAAAAGAAGAAGGGAGGGCGTTGCGGCCCTCCCTTCGAAAAACGATGCTGTTCCCGCGCGTTATGCGGCGAGCTTGCGCAGCACGTACTGCAGGATGCCGCCGTTCAGGAAATATTCCAGCTCGTTGACGGTATCGATCCGGCAACGGGTCATGAACGTCTCGGTCGAGCCGTCCGGACGGGCCAGCGTGACCTCGACGTCCTGGCGCGGGCGCAGCGAGGCGACGCCGTGGATCGTGAACGTCTCGTCGCCGGTCAGCTTCAGCGTCTCGCGCGTCACGCCCTCCGCGAACTGGAGCGGCAGGACGCCCATCCCGACCAGGTTCGAACGGTGGATACGCTCGAAGCTTTCGGTGATGACCGCGCGCACGCCCAGCAGGTTGGTGCCCTTCGCCGCCCAGTCGCGCGACGAACCGGTGCCATATTCCTTGCCCGCGACGATGATAAGCGGGGTGCCGTCCGCCTTGTGGCGCATCGCCGCGTCGTAGATCGGCATCACCTGGCCTTCGTAGCGGCTCATTCCGCCCTCGACGCCCGGCACCATCTCGTTCCGGATGCGGATGTTGGCGAAGGTGCCGCGCATCATCACCTCGTGATGGCCGCGGCGCGCGCCATAGCTGTTGAAGTCCTGCTTCGACACCTGATGCTCCTGGAGCCAGGTGCCCGCCGGGCTGTCCGCCTTGATCGAACCGGCCGGCGAAATGTGGTCGGTGGTGATCGAATCGCCCAGGATTGCCAGCGGCTTGGCCTCGATGATGTCGGTCACCGGCGCCGGGGTCATGCCCATGCCCTCGAAATAGGGCGGGTTGGCGACATAGGTGGAGCCGGCGCGCCACGCATAGGTGTCCGAACCGGTCACGTCGATCGCCTGCCACTTGGCATCGCCGGCATAGACGTTGCCGTAGCGGGCACGGAACATGCCGTCGTCGATGTTGGCGGCCATCAGGTCGGCGACTTCCTGGTTGGTCGGCCAGATGTCCTTCAGGTAGACGTCCGCGCCGTCCGAACCCTGGCCGATCGGCGTCGCGTTCATGTCGGTGGTGACGGTGCCCTTCAGCGCATAGGCGACGACCAGCGGCGGCGAGGCGAGGAAGTTCGCGCGCACGTCGGGCGACACGCGGCCTTCGAAGTTGCGGTTGCCCGACAGGACCGATGCGGCGACGATGTCGTTGCCGTTAATCGCGGCGCTGATCGGCGCGGCCAGCGGGCCGGAATTGCCGATGCAGGTGGTGCACCCATAGCCGACCAAGTTGAACCCGATCGCGTCGAGGTCCGCCGACAGCCCGGCCTTGTCGAGATAGTCGGTGACCACCTGCGACCCCGGCGCCAGCGACGTCTTGACCCACGGCTTGGGCGTCAGGCCCTTTTCGCGGGCCTTGCGCGCGACCAGACCGGCGGCGACCAGCACCGACGGGTTCGACGTGTTGGTGCAGCTGGTGATCGCGGCGATCACGACGTCGCCGTCGCCGATGTCATGCCCGCGATCATCCACCGCGACGCGCGCGGGGGCGGACTTGCCATAGGTCTTCGACAGGTCGGCGTTGAACACGTCGTCGACCTTGTCCAGCGCGACCTTGTCCTGCGGGCGCTTCGGCCCGGCGAGCGACGGGACGACCGTCGACATGTCCAGCTCCAGCGTGTCGGTGAACACCGGATCGGGGCTGTCGGCATGGCGCCACATGCCCTGCGCCTTGGCATAGGCCTCGGTCAGCGCGACCACCTCGTCCGGGCGGCCGGTCAGGCGCATGTAATCCAGCGTCTTGTCGTCGACCGGGAAGAAGCCGCAGGTCGCGCCATATTCGGGCGCCATGTTGGCAATGGTCGCGCGATCGGCCAGCGTCATCTGGTCAAGACCGGGGCCGTAGAATTCCACGAAGCGGCCGACGACGCCCTTGGCGCGCAGCATCTGCGTCACGGTCAGCACCAGGTCGGTCGCGGTGATGCCCTCGCGCAGCGCGCCGGTCAGCTTGAAGCCGACGACCTCGGGGATCAGCATCGACACCGGCTGGCCAAGCATCGCGGCCTCCGCCTCGATCCCGCCGACGCCCCAGCCGAGCACGCCCAGACCGTTGATCATCGTCGTGTGGCTGTCAGTTCCCACCAGCGTGTCGGGATAGGCGATCGTCGCGCCACCCTTGGCATGGTCGCCGGTTTCCTGCGACGCCCAGACGGCATGGCCGATATATTCCAGGTTTACCTGATGGCAGATGCCGGTGCCCGGCGGCACGACCTTGAAATTGTCGAGCGCCTTCGATCCCCACTTCAGGAATTCGTAGCGCTCGGCATTGCGAGCATATTCCAGGTCGACGTTATCCTCGAACGCCTTGGGCGTGCCGAATTCGTCGACCATGACCGAGTGGTCGATGACGAGGTGGACCGGCACCTGCGGATTGATCTTCGCCGCGTCGCCGCCCAGCTTGGTGATCGCATCGCGCATCGCGGCCAGATCGACCACGCACGGCACGCCGGTGAAATCCTGCATCAGCACGCGCGCGGGGCGGTACTGGATCTCGCGGTCCGAACGGCGCTCCTGCTGCCAGTCGACGATCGCCTTGATATCGTCCTGCGTGACGGTCACGCCGTCCTCGAACCGCAGCATGTTCTCCAGCAGCACCTTCATCGAGAAGGGCAGGCGGCTGATGTCGCCGAACTTCTCCTCGGCGGTCTTGAGCGAGAAATAGTCGTAGGACGCGCCCCCGGCCGACAGGGTGGTACGGGCGTTCAGGGTATCCTGGCCGATGGCCGTCATGGGCGTGATCCTTCCTCAAGGGCCGGGCGCGCTCGGGGAGGCGGCGGGTGCCGCACGGGCGCGCGCGGAGGCGAATGTCCGATTTGCCGCGGGCGATAGCAGCGGGGGCGGCGGGGGGGAAGGGGGTTGCCGCTGCGGTTGCGAACGCCGCTCCTTGCCCCCGCCGCCAACGTCACGCCGGCAGCAGCAGGCCTTCCTTCGCGATCTTGTCCTTCCACACCAGCGGGGCGAGCTGGTGGACGTTGTTGCCCTCCGCATCGACCGCGACGGTGACGGGGAAGTCGGCGACCTCGAATTCGTAGATCGCTTCCATCCCCAGATCCTCGAACCCGACGACCTTGCTGCCCTTGATCGCGCGCGCCACCAGATAGGCCGCGCCGCCGACCGCCATCAGATACGCGCTCTTCGCCTCGCGGATCGCGTCGGTGGCGGCGGGGCCGCGCTCGGCCTTGCCGACCATCGCCAGCAGCCCCTGGTCGAGCATCATGCGCGTGAACTTGTCCATCCGCGTCGCGGTGGTCGGGCCGGCGGGGCCGACCACTTCCTCGCCGACCGGATCGACCGGGCCGACGTAATAGATCACGCGGCCCTTGAACTCGACCGGCAGCTCCTCGCCCTTGGCCAGCATGTCGGCGATGCGTTTGTGCGCGGCGTCGCGGCCGGTCAGCATTTTGCCGTTCAGCAGCAGCCGGTCGCCCTGCTTCCACGACTGCACCACTTCCGGCGTCAGCGTGTCGAGGTCGACGCGGATCGCGGCCTTGTCCGGCGTCCAGTTGACGTCGGGCCATTCGTCCAGCTTCGGCGCCTCCAGATAGGCCGGTCCCGAACCGTCGAGCGTGAAATGTGCGTGGCGGGTCGCCGCGCAATTCGGGATCATCGCCACCGGCTTGCCCGCCGCATGGCACGGCGCGTCCTTGATCTTGACGTCGAGGATCGTCGACAGGCCGCCCAGCCCCTGCGCGCCGATGCCCAGCGCATTGACCTTGTCGAAGATCTCGATGCGCAGCGCCTCGATATCGTTCCTCGGCCCGCGCGCCTTCAGCGGCCCCATGTCGATCGGTTCCATCAGCGCCTGCTTGGCGAGCAGCACGCAATGCTCCGCGGTACCGCCGATGCCGATGCCCAGCATCCCCGGCGGGCACCAGCCCGCGCCCATCTGCGGCAGCATCTCGATCACCCAGTCGACGATCGAATCGCTGGGGTTCATCATCTTGAACTTCGACTTGTTCTCGCTGCCGCCGCCCTTGGCCGCGACGTCGACCGATACCGTCGCGCCCGGCACCATCTCGACATGCAGCACGCACGGCGTGTTGTCGCGGGTGTTGCGGCGGGTGAAGGCCGGGTCGGCGAGCACCGAGGCGCGCAGCTTGTTCTCCGGGTGCAGGTACGCGCGCCGTACGCCTTCGTCGACGACCTCCTGCAACGAGCGCGAGGTATCGTCCAGGCGGCAGTCCATGCCCCATTTGACGAAGACGTTGACGATCCCGGTGTCCTGGCAGATCGGGCGATGTCCTTCCGCGCACATCCGGCTGTTCGTCAGGATCTGCGCGATGGCGTCCTTCGCGGCCGGTCCCTGCTCGGCCTTGTAGGCCTCGCCCAGCGCGCGGATGTAATCCATCGGGTGATAGTAGCTGATGAACTGGAGCGCGTCGGCCACGCTCTCGATCAGGTCGGCTTCGCGGATGATCGTCGTCGTCATGGCCGCGCGGTGTAGGGCGCGTCGTCGTTTCGGGCAATATCGCAGGCGACTTCGCCCTCCCGAAGCGCACGGCTAAGCACTTCGGTAACCAGCGTCGGGCTAACCGGGCAGCATGACCCGCCTGCGCGAGCCTGACCTTGATCCCGATGCCGGCCGTGGCCTGGGCGACCTGTTGGGGCTGACCCCGGCGCGCGACGACCGGTGCGAGGACGAACGGCGTGACACGCTGCGCGCGGCGGCGGCGCGCTGGCCGGCGGCGCTGGCGCTGCTGCTGCTGGTACCCGCGACGCTGATCGCGCTGGCGGCGCAGCTGGGCCGCCACGATCTGGCGCTGTCGCTGGCGTTGCGCGCCGCCCCGGCGCTGGTGCTGGCGCCGGCGTGCCTGGTGATTCTGAACGGACGCGGGCTGGGGTGGATGATGGCGCACCGCCGCGCCGCCGCGCTCAGCCTGGCGGCGGCGTGGATCGCGCTGTCGCTGTCGCTGCTGGGCAGCGACGTCGCGGCCTTCGCCGACGGGATCGAGGAAGCGGCGACGGTCGCGCTGACCGGCACGGTCGTCGTCGTCGCGATCGGGCTGCATCCGGTGCGCCCCGCCGCGATCGCCTTCGCGCAGATGTTCGCGGCGGTGATGATCGCCAACGACGGTGTCACCCCCGCCTCGCTGGCCGCGCTGGCGATCGCCACGCTCTACACGCTGGATCAGCTGCGGGTGGGGGTGGCCGAGCGGCGCGACGCCCGCGCGCGCCGGCTGGCGGATGCCGAGGGGACGCGCGCGCGGCTGCTGCTGGGCGAATATGAAACGCACGGCGCGGGCTGGTTCTGGCAGACCGACCGCCACGGCCGGATCAGCTATCTGTCGGCGAAGGTCGCGCAGCAGGTGCGCGGCGCGTCGGGGGCGGACGTTGGCGACGCCGACCCGATCGGCCAGCCGCTGACCGCGATCTTCAGCGTCGAATCGCAGCAGCTGGACACCGAACGCACGCTGTCGTTCCACATGTCGTCGCGCACGTCCTTTTCCGACTATACCGTCTGCCCCGCCGCGGCGGACGCGCCGGAGCGCTGGTGGTCGATCTCCGGCCGCGCGATCCATGACGACCTCGGGCGGTTCCAGGGCTTCGCCGGATGGGGCGCGGACCTGACCGCGCGGCGCCGCGCCGATGCGGAGATCGCGCGGCTGGCGCTGTTCGACAGCCTGACCGGGCTGGCCAACCGCCAGCGGATGCGCCTGTCGCTGGAACAGGCGCTGACCCCGCAGGCCGGCGGGCACGGATCGACCGGGCTGTTCCTGCTCGACCTCGACCGGTTCAAGGCGGTCAACGACACGCTGGGGCATCAGGTCGGCGACGAATTGCTCAAGGAGGTCGCGCAGCGGTTGCAGCGGACGATCGGCGATGCGGGGCTGGTCGGCCGGCTGGGCGGCGACGAATTCCAGGTCGTGATCCCGCGCGAGGGCAATCGCGACCGGCTGGCCGCGCTGGCCGATCGCGTCATCGCTGCGCTGTCGCTGCCCTATCATATCGATCATGCGACGCTGTCGATCGGCTGTTCGATCGGCATCGCCGTCGCCCCGCTGCACGGCGATTCGCCCGAAACGCTGGTGCGCAACGCCGATCTGGCGCTCTACGCGGCCAAGGCCGACGGGCGCGGCGTCCACCGCTTCTACCGCGAGGAGCTGCTGGAGGGCGCGCAGAACCGCAAGCGGCTGGAGGACGACCTGCGCCAGGCGCTGGGGCGCGACCAGTTCCACCTGACCTATCAGCCGGTGGTGTCGACGAAGGACGCGCTGATCGTAGGGTACGAGGCGCTGCTGCGCTGGGAACATCCGCAGCGCGGCGCGATCAGCCCGACCGATTTCGTGCCGGTGGCGGAGGAATGCGGGCTGATCGAATCGATCGGCGAATGGGTGATGCGCACCGCCTGCATGGAGGCGGCCGGCTGGCCCGACCATGTGCGCGTCGCGGTCAACGTATCGCCGATCCAGTTCGCCAACAGCGCCCTGCCCGCGATCGTGACCAGCGCGCTGGCCGCGTCGGGCCTGGCCCCGCACCGGCTGGAGCTGGAGATCACCGAGGGCGTGTTCCTCAACGAGGATGCCTCGTCCGAACAGATGTTCCGCACGCTCAAGGCGATCGGCGTGCGGCTGGCGCTCGACGATTTCGGCACCGGCTATTCCAGCCTCGGCTATCTGAAGAAGGCGCCGTTCGACAAGATCAAGATCGACCAGAGCTTCGTGCGCGGCGCGATCCAGCCGGGCAACCGCAACGCCGCGATCATCAAGGCGATCGTCAGCCTGGCCGACACGCTGGGCATGGAAACCACCGCCGAGGGGGTCGAGCAGCAGGACGAGATCGCGCTGATCCGCGACCTGGGGTGCAGCCATATCCAGGGCTATGTCTATGGCCGTCCCGCGCGGCTGGCGACGGTGCGCGACCAGCTGGCGGCGGCGGGCGGCTATGCCGTGGCGATCGGGCACAAGACCAGCCGCGCGATCCGGCAGAAGATGCTGCGCACCGCGCGGCTGACGCTGGGCGACGAAAGCGGCGAGGTGCGCATCCGCGACCTGTCCGCGACCGGCGTGATGATCGACGGCATCGACCTGCCGGACGAAGCGGTCGGCTATCCGGTGCGGATCGAGCTGGAGGAGGGGCGCTGGGTCGCGGCGGTAATCCGCTGGGTCGATGACGGACGCGCCGGGCTGCGCTTCGACCATGCGCTGGCCGGGCGCGAGAAGGACGATGCGGGTGAGGGCGAGGCACGCGCCGCGGGGGCGTCGTCGTCGTCATCCCCCTCGCCGCCGGCGCGGCGGGCGCGCGGACGTCGTTAACGCACGCTTTACCATGCGATCATAGACCGGGCGGGTTCCGCCTGCGCGCCCGCGGGCGACGGGGGAGCGCCGCGCATGTCCGTCCATCAACCGATCGTGCTGAGCGAGGAGATGCTGCTGGCCACCCGCTTTGCCGGGGCGACGCGCCATCCCAGCCCGCTGGTCGAACTGTGGTCGATGCCCGGCTTCCTCGATCCGGGCGAATGCGACGTGCTGATGCGCTATATTGACGCCAACCGGCGCCCGTCACAGATCGCCTATGGCGCGGCGGACGCGCGCACCAGCGAGACCTGCGCCTTCGATCCCGCGGCGCCGGTGGTCCAGCTGCTCGACCTGCGGCTGTCGTTGCTGCTGGGCATCGCGCCGACGCTGGGCGAGCCGATCCAGGGCCAGCGATATGGGCAGGGGCAGGAATATCGCCTGCACCACGATTATTTCGAGCCGCATCACCCCGATGCCGGCACCCATGCGGCGCGCTGCGGCAACCGTACCTGGACCGCGATGATCTACCTCAACGAACCGGAAGAAGGCGGCGAGACGCATTTCGCCTATCTGGAGGAGGCGTTCATTCCCCGGCAGGGGACGATCCTGTGCTGGAACAACATCGGCGCCGACGGGCGGGCGAACCGCCACACGCTCCACGCCGGGCGCCCGGTGACGCGCGGCAGCAAGTATATCGTCACCAAATGGTATCGCGAGCGCGACTGGAGCGCCGCCGCGCCCGCTACCGGCGCCGTCCCCGCCACGCGCCGCCGTCCGGGCAAGCATCGCCGCTGATCCGACGGCGCGACGCCCGGGGTGGGGTTGGGCGCGGGGTGGGGCAGGGGGTGGCCAGCGGCCGCGCGATCCGATATTCCGTTGCCAAACGAAACGCGACGAGGAGAGTGGTGATGGCGACGCTGGCTCAGGTGGATACGTCCCGATACGCACCCGGCGAGTGGGAGGCGCGCGTCGATCTGGCCGCCGCCTACCGGCTGGTGGCGCTGTACGGCTGGGACGATCTGATCTTCACGCACCTGTCGGCGCGCGTGCCGGGGCCGGAACACCATTTCCTCATCAACCCCTATGACATGATGTTCGAGGAGATCACCGCCTCCTCGCTGGTCAAGATCGACGTCGAGGGCAATCCGGTCGGCCCGTCGACTCACCCGGTCAATCCGGCCGGCTTCACGATCCATTCGGCGATCCACATGGCGCGCGACGATGCCCATGCGGTCATGCACCTCCACACGCCCCACGGGCAGGCGGTGAGCGCGATGGAATTCGGGCTGCTGCCGCATACCCAGACCGCGATGATCGCGGGGCATGACGTCGCCTATCACGATTACGAAGGCATCGCGACCGACCTGGAGGAACGCGAGCGGCTGGTGCAGGACATCGGCGACAAGAGCGTGATGATCCTGCGCAACCACGGCACGCTCGCGGTCGGCGATACCGTCGCGTCCTGCTTCCTGCGGCTCTATTTCCTGGAGCGGGCGTGCGAGGCGCAGGTGCTGATGCTGTCCGCCGGGCGCGAGCATCTCAACAACCCGCCGCAGGGGGTTGAGGACAAGGTGGCCGGCCAGTCCAACCCGAAGGGGATGGGGATGCTGGCACAGAAGCTGGCGTGGCCCGCGCTGCTGCGCAAGCTCGACCGGATCGACCCCAGCTATCGCGACTGACCGCGCCTCACCCGATTGAGGGAGGCCGCCTGCTCCATCGCCCTGTACGGTCATCGGCATCGACGGGGAGATGGATCATGGCGGTGTTGAAGCAGATGTTGAGCATGGCCGGGTTCGGCGCGGAGGCGGCGGCGATCGACCGGCATCTGGACACGATCCAGGAGTTCGCACGCTCCCAGCAGCGCGCGCTGGCCCCGATCCTGTCGCGCGACGGCAGCGACGAGCAGAAGGCGAGCGCGATGAGCGCGCATCTGTCGGCGGGACCGCTGCGGTCGCTGTTCGACCGGCTGGCGGGCGAGGCGGCGCATCCGCGCGAGCGTTCCGTGTTCAGCACCGCGCGGGTCGGATTGCCGCGGGTCGGGGTGGCGCAGGCGATCGTGGCGGTGCTGGCGATCGCGCTGCTGGCCTATGTCGAGGCGTGGATGCTGATCGCGGTCATCATCGGCGTCATCATCGCGCAATTGCTTACCCTGGCGATCCAGCGTGTGGGGACCGATGCCTTGGACACCTCGCTCAACCAGTTCGACTGATCGCGTCGTTCGGCGGCGCGCGGTTCGCCACGAAAAAGGCCCCGGCATCGCTGCCGGGGCCTTTTCCTTTTCAGTCCTTGCGGACCGATCGCTGTCAGTCGCGATCGCCGGTCAGGAACGCCGGGGCGAAGGCCGGGGCGTCGCCCTCGTCCTTGCCGCCTTCGCGGCGCGGGCCGCGGCCTTCGCGGCGGGGGCCGCGATCGCCGCCGCGATCGCCGCCGCGCTCGCCGCCACGGCCGCCGCCGTCACGGTCGCCGCGCCCTTCGCGGCGCGGGCCGCGGTCGCTGCGCTCGCCGCGCGGCTCGCGCGCCGGGCGGGTGTCTTCCAGCTCGGCGCCGGTTTCCTGGTCGACGACGCGCATCGACAGGCGAACCTTGCCGCGCGGGTCGATCTCCAGCACCTTGACCTTGACCTCCTGCCCCTCGGACACGACGTCGCCCGGCTTCTCGACGCGCTCGTTCTTCATTTCGGAAACGTGGACCAGACCGTCCTTGCCGCCCATGAAGTTCACGAACGCACCGAAGTCGACGATGTTGACGACCTTGCCGGTGTAGATCTTGCCGACCTCGGCCTCTTCGACGATGCCCTTGATCCAGTTCATCGCCGCCTCGATCTGCGCGCCGTCCGACGAGCTGATCTTGATGACGCCCTCGTCGTCGATGTCGACCTTGGCGCCGGTCTGCGCGACGATCTCGCGGATCACCTTGCCGCCGGTGCCGATGACGTCGCGGATCTTCGACTTGTCGATCTGCATCGTCTCGATCCGCGGCGCGTGCGCCGACAGTTCGGTGCGCGTGCTCGACAGCGCCTTGGCCATTTCGCCCAGGATGTGCGCGCGGCCTTCCTTGGCCTGGCTCAGCGCGACCTTCATGATCTCCTCGGTGATACCGGCGATCTTGATGTCCATCTGAAGGCTGGTGATGCCCTCCGACGTGCCGGCCACCTTGAAGTCCATGTCGCCCAGGTGATCCTCGTCACCCAGGATGTCGGACAGGACCGCGAAATCCTTGCCCTCTAGGATCAGGCCCATCGCGATGCCCGACACCGGGCGCTTGATCGGCACGCCCGCGTCCATCAGCGCCAGCGACCCGCCGCAGACGGTGGCCATCGACGACGAGCCGTTCGACTCGGTGATGTCCGACGTCACGCGGATCGTGTACGGGAACTCCTCCTTGGTCGGCAGCACCGGGTGCAGCGCGCGCCACGCCAGCTTGCCATGGCCGATCTCGCGGCGTCCCGGCGCGCCGAAGCGGCCCACTTCGCCGACCGAATAGGGCGGGAAGTTATAGTGCAGCATGAAATGCTGGTACGACAGGCCGTTCAGTCCGTCGATCATCTGCTCCGCATCGCGGGTGCCCAGCGTGGTGGTCGCGATCGTCTGCGTCTCGCCGCGGGTGAACAACGCCGAACCGTGCGCGCGCGGCAGGAAGTGGACTTCCGATTCGATCGGGCGGATCTGCGTGGTCGAACGCCCGTCGATGCGGCGGCCGTCCTTCAGGATCGCGGTGCGGACGATGTCCGCCTCCAGCTTCTTGACCAGCTTGGCCGCGACCAGCTGTTCCTGCGGCGTGCGGTCCGCCATCGCGTCCTTCGCCTTGGAACGGGCCGCCGCCAGCGCGGTCTGGCGCGCCTGCTTGTCGGTCAGCTTGTAGGCGGCGGTGATGTCCTTGCCGATCAGCTTCTTCAGCTCGGCCTTGACCGCCTTTTGGTCGTCGCCCGCGGGCAGGTCCCAAGGATCCTTCGCGGCCTGCTCGGCCAGGTCGATGATCGCGTCGATCACCTGCTGCGACGCCTTGTGCGCGAACATCACCGCGCCCAGCATGACCTCTTCCGACAGCTCCTTGGCTTCGGATTCGACCATCATCACCGCGTCATGCGTGGCGGCGACGACCAGGTCCAGGTCGCCCTCGACCGCCTCGGCATCGGTCGGGTTCAGGATGTAGTCGCCATCCTTGTAGCCGACGCGCGCCGCGCCGATCGGGCCCATGAACGGCACGCCCGAGATCGTCAGCGCCGCCGACGCCGCGACCAGCGCGACGATGTCCGGCTCGTTCTCGCCGTCATACGACAGCACCTGCGCGATGCAGTTGATCTCGTTGTAGAAGCCTTCCGGGAACAGCGGGCGCACCGGACGGTCGATCAGGCGGCTGATCAGCGTCTCGCGCTCGGTCGCGCCGCGCTCACGCTTGAAGAAGCCGCCGGGGATACGGCCGCTGGCCGAGAACTTTTCCTGATAGTGGACGGTGAGCGGGAAGAAGTCCTGCCCTTCCTTCACCTTCTTGGCGGCGGTCACCGCGCACAGCACCACCGTTTCGCCGAGCGTCGCGATCACCGCGCCATCGGCCTGACGGGCCACGCGGCCCGTTTCGAGAGTGAGGGTCTTTCCGCCCCACTCGATCTGCACCTTCTTGGTATCGAACATCTGTTTTCCTTCACACCGGCGACCCTATGTCGCCGGGGCCTGTGTTCGAACGGGCAGGTCCCGTTCGTGTGGCGGAGTGTTCCGCCGCCGCCCGCTTGGCCGAATTGCCGGAGGGCGGATACGAGAAGGGCGCCGCGAGGGCGCCCTTCCGAATTACTTGCGAAGACCCAGCTTCGCGATGAGGGCGAGGTAGCGGTCCCCGTCCTTCTTGCGGAGATAGTCGAGCAGCGAACGACGCTTGTTGACCATCATCAGCAGGCCGCGGCGCGAATGGTTGTCCTTCGCATGGCCCTTGAAATGCTCGGTCAGGTTCTTGATCCGCTCCGTCAGGATCGCGACCTGGACCTCGACCGACCCGGTATCGCCTTCGGCGCGGGCATTGTCCTTGATGACGTCCTGGCGGCGTTCAGCAGTGATCGACATTCATATTCCCTAGATCGACATCGTTACAGGTTGAAGCCACGGGTGACGCGGACGTTGCCGTCCTCCACCTCCACCAGCGCGACGGGTATGTCCCCCAGCATGGCGAAGGCCTGACCGTCATCGGCGGCGATCCCGACCAGCACGCGCCCCTGGCGGAGCGCCCCTGCCTGATCGGGGGTGAGCGATAGAGCCGGGATGTCGTCCAGCCCCGCACTCAACGGCAGGAGTTTCTGTTCAAGGCTGCGCGCCTTAGCGATTTCGTCCAGTTTGTCCAGCGTAATCGCATCGGCAAGCGCGAACGGACCCGCCTTCGTCCGCCTGAGATAGGTGACGTGCCCCACCGTGCCAAGGGCCAGGGCGATGTCGCGCGCCAGGCTGCGAATGTACGTCCCCTTGGACACATGCGCGGTAAGGGCGACGCAATCCAGTTCTTCCCCAAGCTCCGCTTGGGGAGGGGGACCGCCAGCCGTAGGCTGGTGGTGGAGGGGCGGATGCGGCACGTTCGCGGCTTCCACCCCTCCACCCCCCGGCTGCGCCGGACGATCCTCCTCCCACGATACGCCGTCACCCCAGCGAAAGCTGGGGTCTCGTGGGGATGGGCCAGCGTTCTCCACGGAAAGATCCCAGCCTTCGCTGGGATGACGTATCCGCAGCCCATGCACCGTCACGTTGCGCTTCGCCAGCACCACCTCCTCGCCCGCGCGCGCCAGGTCATAGGCGCGCTGGCCGTCGACCTTCAGCGCCGAATAGGCGGGCGGCATCTGCGCGATCGGGCCGGTGAAGCGCGGCAGCACCGCGTCCAGCGCGGCGGCGGTGGGGCGCACCTCGCTCGTCGCGATCACCGTGCCCTCGGCGTCGAGCGTGTCGGTCTGCTCGCCGAAGCGGATCGTGAAATCGTACACCTTGTCGCTGTCGAGCATCCGCCCGGCCAGCTTGGTCGCCTCGCCGATCGCGATCGGCAGCACGCCGGTGGCCAGCGGGTCCAGCGTCCCGCCATGCCCCACCTTCGCCTTGCCATAGCCGCCGGTGCGCAGCGCGCGCTTGACCGCCGACACGCCTTGCGTCGACCCAAGCCCCAGCGGCTTGTCGAGGATCAGCCAGCCGTGCATCGCCTCACCCCCCGATCGTGGTGGCGAGCGACAAATACAGGTTCGTCAGCGCCTGCGCCGGCGGCGCGACCAGCCGCTGGACGATGTTCGCCTGCGGCACCAGCGCGGGCAGCACCAGCAGCAGGATGATGAGCAGCGGGAAGCCGAACCGCGCCAGCCCGTCCCATTTCAGCGCCAGCCGCTCCGGCAGCAGCCCGGCGACGACGTGCCCGCCGTCGAACGGCGGCAGCGGGATCATGTTGAACACCGCCAGGAAGACGTTGATGAGCAGGAAGTTGACCAGGTTCGACGCGACGAACGCTGCCACGCTGCCTTCCGCCGCGGTCTCGATCGACTGCGCGAACAGCCCCAGCAGGATCGCACCGACCAGCGCCAGCGCCAGGTTCATCGCCGGCCCGGCCAGCGCCACCAGCATCATCGCGCGGCGCGGATCGCGCAAATGGCGCGTATCGACCGGCACGGGGCGCGCCCAGCCGAACACCGGCGCCTTGGCGATCGCCAGCATCAGCGGCAGCGCGACCGTACCGATCGGGTCGACATGGCGCAGCGGGTTGAACGACAGCCGGTTCAGCCGCTCCGCGGTGCGATCGCCCAGCGCGCGCGCGGCCAGCCCGTGGCTCACCTCATGAAACACGATCGCGATGATGAGCGGGATCAGCCATATCGCGACCGACCAGACGATGCCGTTGGGGTTCATGCCGCGTCAGATAGGCGCACGCGCCGCGTCAGGAAACCCATGTGCGCCGGCGCGCGACCGTGTGCCAGCCGTTGGGGGTGCGGTGCATCGCCCAGATCTCGCCCGCCCCCGACAGCGGCGCGCCGACGATCCCCACCTCGACGAAGGCGATGTCGCCGTGGCGCGCGACCGCGGCCAGCGTCAGCACCGGAAAGCCGCAGCCGTCCGCGGTGCCCAGCCGCTGCCCGGGCGCCAGCCATTCCGCGGCGAGCTTGCCGACGTCGCGCGGCGGGGCGGGGGGCGCGGCGCCCGCGCCGTCCGGCGTATCGCTGGCGTTGAGGTCGCCGACCGCCTCGTCCTCGACCGGCGTCGGATCGCCGCTTTCCGCCAGCGTGTAGGCCGCGTCCTTGACCTGTCGGCGCAACGCCGCGTCGGCGGGGCGATCGGCGGACCATTCCCAGTCGGCGGTCATCGCGCGGATCGTCGTGCGGCGTTCGGCGGGGCCGGGGGCGGCGCGATCGTGGTCTTGCGCGTATTCGTCGATCATCCGCCGGATGCCCGCGAACGGCGCCTCGGTCAGCTGCGCGGGAACGCACATGGCGGCGCCGTCGCGATCGGTCGCGGCCAGCACGCGGCGCAGGATGCCGGCATCTTCATCGGCAACCGGCACCGCCGCGCCGGCGAGCAGCGCCAGCGGCACGATCGTCCAGCGCATCGTCTGCACCCCTACTCCCCCGATCCCGATCCCGATCCCCGCCACGCTAGCCGCAGCGCGTGCGACCGCAAGCGCGTTCACGCATCCGGCTGGAACGCCTGCGTGAAATGCCGCCGGCACAGCGCGACATAGCGGTCGTTGCCGCCGATCTCGGTCTGGCGCCCCTCCGCCACCGCACGTCCCTCGCCATCGACGCGCAGGTTCATCGTCGCCTTGCGCCCGCACGCGCACACCGACTTGATCTCGATCAGCGCGTCGGCCAGCGCCATCAGCCGCGCCGATCCTTCGAACAGCGCGCCGCGGAAATCGGTGCGCAGGCCATAGGCGAGCACCGGGATGCCCGCATCGTCGGCCAGCACGGCGAGCTGCGCGACCTGCGCCGCCGACAGGAACTGCGCCTCGTCCACCAGCACGCACGCCAGCGGCGCCTCGGCATGACGCGCCAGCGCCAGCGCGGCCAGATCGGTTGCGGCATCGAACATCGTCGCCGGCGCGGTCAGTCCGATCCGCGAGGTGATCGTCCCCGGCGCGAAGCGATCGTCCACCGCCGCGGTGAACAGCATCGTGCGCATCCCCCGTTCGCGATAGTTGAAATCGGCCTGCAGCAGCGTGGTCGATTTGCCCGCGTTCATGCTGGCATAATAGAAATACAGCTTCGCCATCAGCCGAGCGTCTCGACGGGGACGGGCGCGTCGGGTCCGGCGCGGCGCGTCAAGCGGCGCTCGAACGTGGCGAAACGTCCGGCGGCGCGCGCCGATGCGATATGAAGATAGTCGGCAAGCTCGCCGGACAGCGCATAGCGCTCGATCGCCCACCGCGCATCGTCGTCGTCCTCGTATCGAAGGCTCAGCAGATCAGGCAAGGCGCGCAGTGCAGTGACGATCTGATCGCGGCCGTAGCCGAAGCGCGACCGCAATACCCACTCGACCTCCTCCAGCACCGTGAAGGAGACATAGAAGACGTCGCGCGCTGCCAGATCGAGCGCGACGGCGACCTGATCGGGATCGTCGCCGACGATCAACCGGATCAGGACATTGGTATCCACCGCGATCACCGGTACGTCAGTCCGTCCAGTCGCGGAACAGATCACCCACGCGGCTCGTCATCTCCTCGACCGGAACAGGCGGCCCCTGGTATTTCGGGACTCGGCGCCGGAACTCTTCATAGCTGATCCGCGGGCGGTCCGGCTGCGGCACTTCCAGAATAATGCGGCGTCCTGCGCGTTCCAGCGTCAGCTTGCCCCCTGCCTCCAGCCCCAGGGCATCGCGCACTTCCTTTGGAATTACGATCTGTCCCTTTGAGGACACCCTGATCTCTATACCCATCCCGGTAAGATGCGTCTTACCTCATTCCCCGTCAAGGTCGCGCGCCACTTCCGGGCGGCGCAGCAGCGCGTCGATATGGCTGCCCTCGTCGAAGCTTTCGTCGGCCAGGAACTTCAGCCGCGCGGCATATTTCATCTTCACGCGCGTCGCCACCTCGCGCTGGAGATAGGCGGTGTTGGTGCGCAGCGCCTTCAGCACCGCGTCCTCGTCCTTGCCCAGCAGCGGTTTCACGAACACCGTGGCATGGCGCAGGTCGGGGGACATGCGCACCTCGGTCACGCTGACCATGTGGCTGGACAGCGTGTCGTCATGCACGTCGCCGCGCTGCAGGATCTCGGACAGCACGTGGCGCACCTGTTCGCCGACGCGAAGGGTGCGGACGGACTTTTCGGGTTGGTTGGTCATGGCGCCGCCCCATCAAGACGTCACCCCGGCGAAGGCCGGGGTCTGGAGCCGCGGGGACGACGCCGATGGTCGTCCCCGCGGCACGAGATGCCGGCCTGCGCCGGCATGACGGTTGCTTCCTTACAGCGTGCGCTCGCGCAGTTCGACCTCGAAGGTTTCGAGGAAGTCGCCGGCCTTGATGTCGGTGAAGTTCTGCGTGAACGTCACACCGCATTCCAGCCCGGCGCGAACCTCCGGCACGTCGTCCTTGAAGCGGCGCAGCGACGCGATCTCGCCATTGTAGATGATGACGTCGTCGCGGGTGATGCGCGCCTTGAGCGACTTGCGGATCGCGCCCTCGACCACCAGCAGGCCGGCGGCGCGGCCGTGCTTGCCCGCGGAGAAGACCTCGCGGATCTCGGCGCGGCCGACCACCGTCTCGAACGCTTCCGGGCCCAGCTCGCCGGCCATGCCCGCCCGGATCTCGTCGATCAGGTCGTAGATGACGTCGTAATATTTCAACGCCACCTTCTGCCGCTCGGCGATCTCGCGCGCCTTGGCATTGGCACGCACGTGGAAGCCGATGATCGGCGCCCCCGACGCACCCGCCAGCGTCACGTCGCTTTCGGTGATGCCGCCGACGCCCGCGTGCAGCACGCGCGCGCGGATCAGGTCGGTCGAAATCTTGTTGATCGACGCGACAATCGCCTCGACGGTGCCCTGCGTATCCGCCTTCACGACCAGCGGATATTCGATCGCCTGGTTCGCCTTCAGCGCGGAGAACATGCTCTCCAGGCTGGCCGGCGCCTGAGTCGTGCGCTTCTGCAGCAGCACGCCCTGGCGATATTCGGCCACCTCGCGTGCGCGCGCCTCGCTCTCGACCACCTGCAGGCTGTCGCCCGCCGATGGCGTGCCCGACATGCCCAGCACCTCGACCGGCATCGACGGGCCGGCGGACTTGAGCTGGCGTCCCTTGTCGTCGACCAGCGCGCGCACCTTGCCGCTTTCCGCGCCGATGACGAAGACGTCGCCGACCTTCAGCGTGCCGCGCGTGACCAGCACGGTGGCGACCGGGCCGCGGCCCTTGTCCAGCTTGGCCTCGACCACGCTGCCCTCGGCGGCGCGATCGGGGTTGGCGGTCAGCTCCATCAGCTCGGCCTGCAGGTGGATCTTCTCGATCAGGTCGTCCAGGCCGGTCTTCTTCAGCGCGGACACCTCGACGTCCTGCGTCTCGCCGCCCATCGCCTCGACCTGCACGTCATGCTCCAGCAGGCGCTCGCGGATGCGTTGCGGGTTGGCGTCGTGCTTGTCGACCTTGTTGATCGCCACGATCATCGGCTTGCCGGCCGCCTTGGTGTGGTTGATCGCCTCGATCGTCTGCGGCATCAGCCCGTCGTCGGCCGCGACCACCAGCACCACGATGTCGGTGACGTCCGCGCCGCGCGCCCGCATCGCGGTGAACGCCTCATGGCCCGGGGTGTCGAGGAACGTGACCTTCGACTTGTCCTTCAGCGTCACCTGATAGGCGCCGATATGCTGGGTGATGCCGCCGGCCTCGCCGCGCACCACGTCGGTGCCGCGCAGCGCGTCGAGCAGGCTGGTCTTGCCGTGGTCGACATGGCCCATGATCGTGACGACCGGCGGGCGCGGCTGGAGCGTCTCCACCGCATCCTCGGTCGTGTCGATCGCCAGGTCGACGTCCGAATCGGACACGCGCACGATGTTGTGGCCGAATTCGGTCACCAGCAGTTCGGCGGTATCCTGGTCGATCGTCTGCGTCATGGTGACGGGCATGCCCATCTTGAACAGCGTCTTGACCAGATCGGCACCGCGTTCCGCCATGCGGTTCGCCAGTTCCTGGACGGTGATCGCCTCGGGCACCTGCACGTCGCGGACCTGCTTGGCCTGCGGCTCGCGCGGGCCGCCGAAGCCACGCTTCTCCTTCTCGCGCGCACGCTTCAGCGCAGCGAGGCTGCGCGCGCGCGCGCCATCCTCGTTCAGCGCGCGGTTGACGGTCAGCTTGCCGCCGCGGCGCTCGTCGCCCTTGCGGTCGCGCTGGGTCGGCCGGCTCGGCGGTGCGTTGCGCGGCGTCGCCTGCCCGCTGGGCAGGTTGCGCGGAGCGGAGGCGGACGAACCGCCCGCGCCACCGGTCGGCTGCGCGGTGGCGGCGGGTGCCGGCTCCGGCTTCGGCTCGGGCTTGGGCTGCGGCTTCGGAATCTCCGGGCGCGCCACCGGCGAAAATCGGCGCGGCGCGGGCATGGAGGGATCGCGGCCCAGCTCCAGCACCGGCGGGGGTGCGGGGGTGGGGGCGGGCGCCGGCGCCGGCGCGGGGCGCGGCGCGGCAGCCGCCGGGGCCGGCGTGCTGTCCGCTACCGGCGCGGGGGCCGGGGCGGGGGTGGGGGCCGGCGCCGGAGCGGCGGGCGCCTCGGCCTGCGGTTCCGCGACGGGAGCAGGCGCCGGAGCCGGCTCGGCCGGCTTGGCGGCAGCGGCCTGGGCTTCCGCCTCGGCACGCGCGCGTTCCTGCGCCTTCTCCTCGGCGCGGCGACGCTCTTCGTCGGCCGCGCGCTGACGCTCGGCCTCCTCGCGGCGGCGCGCCTCTTCCAGCGCCTGCATCCGCTGGTCCTCGGCCTCGCGCAGCAGGCGGGCCTGCCGCTCCTGCGCGGTCTCGTTCGAGGGCGCGGGGCGCTGCGGCGCTGCCGCGACGGGGGCAGGGGCCGGCGTGGCCGGCGGCGCGACGGGCGCGGCGGGGGCCGGCGTCGCCTCGGGCGCGCCGCCCTGCGGACCGAGCACGCGGCGACGCTTCACCTCGACCACCACCGTATTGCTACGGCCGTGGCTGAAGCTCTGCTTCACCTTGCCGGTCTCGACCGTGCGCTTCAGCCCCAGCGGCTGGCGCATTCCGAGTTTCGGCTTGTCGTTGTCGGTATCGCTCACTCACATTCCTCGTCTGTCGTCACGGCCGTTTGCGCCCGGACGGAACCGGGCGCCGATGCGCCTTGCGCGGCCGTAGCGCAAGGTGCGGGGATAGGATCAGGGCCGATAAATTGCAGCCAGCGGCCGAGCGCTTCGCCCAGCCGGCCGGCCGCCGCGCGGTCGATGACGCCGATGTGTACCACATTTTCGCGGCCCAGCGCCAACGACAATATGGGGCGATCGACCGGCAACGCCAAGCCCTTCAGCGAACTTCCTTCTTCGTCGCGCCCGACGCGCCACGCCTGCGCCAGCCGGCGTACCCCGTCGTCGCTGGCGTCGGCGGCGTGATAGAGCGCGTGCAGCTTGCCCGCGCGCGCCGCCTTCTCGATCCGTTCCGAGCCGGTCAGCAGCGTCCCCGCCCGCGATTCGAGCCCCAGCCGGTCCAGCGCGTTGCGCTCCAGCGCGGCCGCGACCAGCGCCGGCAGGTCGTCGGGCACGGTCAGCGCCGCGCCCTTGAACGCCCGCGCCAGCGCGCCGCGCAGCTTGCCCTTGGCGACCGCCGCCTCCAGCCCGGCACGATCGACCCCGATCCACGCGCCGCGCCCCGGCGCCTTGGCGCGCACGTCGGGCAACACCCGCCCGTCCGGCGCCAGCGCCAGCCGGATCAGCTCCCCCGGCGACGCGCGCTCGCGGCCCAGGATGCAGGAACGAACGGGCGCGGTCATGCGGCGGCTCCGTCCGTCATGCCGGGCCTGACCCGGCATCCATCGCGCCCCGGACGCTGGCGCTCGCGGAGGGATGGACCCCGGGTCAAGCCCGGGGTGACGATGGGTTGTGTATGCGCGGCGATCATCGCACGTTGCGGTCCATGCGCGAGCGCCAACCCTGCGTCTACATCCTCGCAAGCGACCGCAACGGCACGCTCTACGTCGGCGTCACCTCGAACCTCATCGGCCGCGTGATGCAGCACCGCGACGGCACCTTCGGCGGCTTCACCGCACGTTACGGCGTTCATCGACTCGTCTGGTACGACGTCGCCGACACGATGGACGCCGCGATCGCCGCCGAAAAGCGCATCAAGCGCTGGCGACGCGAATGGAAGGTCGAACTGATCGAACGCGACAATCCGCACTGGAACGATATCGCTCCGGGGATCGGACTGCCGCCGCCGCAATAGCGCCGTCATGCCGGGCCTGACCCGGCATCCATCCATCCGCGAACGCAGCGCGTGGCGATCCATGGACCCCGGCGCAAGGCCGGGGTGACGGAAGCGGGGGTGTGCGCCTAGCGCCTCATTGCGAGGGTTCCGCATGCGCGTCCTCCCTCGGTTGCGCGGCCGGCGGCTCGTCGCGGTGCGCGATCAGGATGCCGCCGGCGCCGTAATTCTCGGGCGACACTTCCTCGATCACGACCTGGACCGCGGCGGGGTTCTTGCCCAGCCGCGTGACCAGCGAGGACGTGACATCGGCCACGATCCCCGCCTTTTGCTCGACACTCGCGGTGCCGGCCAGTCGGATCGATACGAACGGCATCAGGCGTCCTGCTGCTCCTCATCGGCCGTTTCGCCCGCCGGTTCCTCCGACGATTCGTCGTCGAACCAGTGCGCGCGCGCGGCCATGATGATCTCGTTGCCCTGCTCCTCGCTCAGGCCGTATTCGCCCAGCACGCCGCCCTTGTGCTCGGGACGCTTGGGGGCGTCGTCGTTGCGGCGGCGCGGCTCGACGCGCTTCTTCTCGATCAGCTCGTCGGTGGCCAGGTCCGCCAGATCGTCGAGCGTCTTGATCCCGGCCTTGCCCAACGTGACCAGCATCGCCTCGGTCAGGTACGGCAGCTCGGCCAGCGCATCCTCGACGCCCAGCGCCTGCCGCTCCTCGCGGTTGGCCTGTTCGCGGCGGTCGAGCGCTTCCTGCGCACGGCTCTGCAGCTCCTGCGCCAGATCCTCGTCGAAGCCCTCGATGCCGGCCAGCTCGTCCAGCTCGACGTACGCGACCTCTTCCAGCGCGCCGAAGCCCTCGGCGACCAGCAGCTGCGCCAGCGTCTCGTCGACGTCCAGCTCGTTCTGGAACGTCTCGGAATTCTTGACAAACTCCTGCTGGCGCTTCTCGCTCGCGTCGGTCTCGGTCAGGATGTCGATCGCCTTGGCGGTCAGCTGCGACGCGAGCCGCACGTTCTGGCCGCGACGCCCGATCGCCAGGCTCAGCTGGTCGTCGGGGACGACCACCTCGATCCGGTCCTCTTCCTCGTCGATCACCACGCGCGCCACGTTGGCGGGCTGCAGCGCGTTGACGACGAAGGTGGCGGTATCGGGGGACCAGGGGATGATGTCGATCTTCTCGCCCTGCATCTCCTGCACGACGGCCTGCACGCGGCTGCCCTTCATGCCGACGCACGCACCGACCGGGTCGATCGACGAATCGTGGCTGATGACGCCGATCTTCGCGCGGCTGCCCGGATCGCGCGCGGCGGCCTTGATCTCGATGATGCCGTCGTAGATTTCGGGCACTTCCTGCGCGAACAGCTTCTTCATGAAGTCGGGGTGCGCGCGGCTCAGGAAGATCTGCGGCCCGCGATTCTCGCGCACCACCTTCAGGATCAGGCTGCGGATGCGGTCGTTGACGCGCACCACTTCGCGCGGAATCTGCGCGTCGCGGCGGATCACGCCCTCGGCGCGGCCCAGGTCGACCACGATATGGCCGAATTCCACGCGCTTGACGACGCCGGTGATGATCTCGCCCGCGCGGTCCTTGAATTCCTCATACTGGCGCTCGCGCTCGGCATCGCGGACTTTCTGGAAGATGGTCTGCTTGGCGGCCTGCGCCTGGATGCGGCCGAATTCGATCGGGGGCAGCGGATCGACCAGATAGTCGCCCACCGCGGCGCCGGCCTGCAGCTTCTGCGCGCCCTTGACGTCGACCTGCTTGTAGATGTCGTCGACTTCCTCGACCACCTCGACGACGCGCCACAGGCGCAGGTCGCCGTTGTTCGGGTCCAGCTTGGCGCGGATGTCCATTTCCTGGCCGTAGCGCGTGCGCGCGGCGCGCTGGATCGCGTCCTCCATCGCCTCGATGACGATCGCCTTGTCGATCATCTTCTCCGACGCGACCGAATTGGCGATCGCGATCAGCTCCGCACGGTTGGCGGTGACGCCGGTGGCCATCAGTGGGTTTCCTCTGCTTCGTCCGTCGTGGCGGACGTGTCCAAAATCTCTTCGTCGGCGCCGTCCATCGACAGCGGCACCGTGGCGGCGATCAGCCGGTCGGTCAGCACCAGCTTGGCATCGGCGATCAGCGCGAACGGCACCCTGGCGACGTCGCCGGTGCGCGGGTGGCGGATCGCGATCGTGCCGTCGGCGTCGATGCCCTCCAACTCGCCCTTGAACTGCTTCTGCCCGTCGATCGCCTCGTTGAGGACGATCCGCGCCTCATGCCCGCTCCAGTCGGTAAAGTCCTGGCGGCGGGTCAGCGGGCGGTCGATCCCCGGCGACGACACTTCCAGCCGGTACGCCCCCTCGATCGGGTCGCGGCCCTCGGCCTCCAGCGCGTCGAGCCGGTCCGACAGCCGCCGCGACAGGTCGGCGCAATCGTCGATCGTCAGCTGGCGCGTGTCGGCCCGCTCGGCCATCACCTGCAGCGTGCGTTCGTCGTCCTTCCCGAACAGACGCACGCGCACCAGCGCGAAGCCGAGCGCCTGCGCCTCCGGCTCGATCAGACGGGTGAGGGTGTCGATATCGTTCAAGCGGACCTTCCGGACATGCGTTTTTCGCCGCCGCGGAGCGAGCCCCGCAGCCCCTTGCACCTCGCGATGTAAGAGAAAGCACGACGGATATAGCCGCGTTGCCGCCCGCCCGCAAGCTTCTTGGCGGAACCATGCCCGCACTGGCCGCTTTGACCGGCATTACGATACTCTGTCGAGGACCACCCGCGATGATCCGCCCGCTGATGTTCGCCGCCCTGCTCGCCGCATCGACCGCCTGCACCGGGGAGGAAGCGCAGAATCCCGCCCCGACCCCGGCCCCCGGCGCCAGCCCGTCGCCGTCACCGTCCTCCAGCCCGGCGCCGACCGGCGGGTTCGCGACCACCGCGGTCGCGCAGTTCGATTCGCCCTGGGCGATCGCCTTCCTGCCCGACGCGCGCCTCGTGGTGACGCAGAAGGACGGGCAGATGCTGCTGGTCTCCGCCGACGGCCGCCAGCGCCGCACGATCGCGACGCTGCCGGTCAGCTCGGCGGGGCAGGGGGCGTTGATGGACGTCGTCCCCGCGCCCGATTTCGCCCAGTCGCGGCGCATCTATTTCAGCTATTCGGCGGCCGGCAACGGCGGCAAGGGCGTGGTGCTGGCGCGCGGCGTGCTGGACGGCGCGACCGGCGCCGAACAACTCCGCTCGATCGAGACGCTGTACCGCGCGACGCCGCTGGTCGACGGCGACGGGCATTTCTCCGGCCGGATCGCCTTCTCGCCGGACGGGCAGTATCTGTTCTTCACCGCCGGCGACCGGCAGAAGTTCACGCCCGCGCAGGACAAGGACAAGTCGCTCGGCAAGGTGCTGCGCCTGACGCTCGACGGGAAGCCCGCGGCGGGCAACCCGCTGGCGGCGCAGGGCTTCCTGCCGGAGGTATGGAGCTACGGCCACCGCAACCTGCTGGGCATCGCCTTCGATGCGCGGGGCAATCTGTGGGAACAGGAAATGGGGCCGCAGGGCGGCGACGAGCTGAACCTGATCCTGCCGGGGCGCAATTATGGCTGGCCCAACGTGTCGAACGGGTCGCATTACGACGGGCGCGACATCCCCGACCATGCGCCCGGCGACGGCTATGAGGCGCCCAAGGTGTCGTGGAACCCGGTGATCTCCCCCGGCGGGCTGATGATCTATTCTGGCAAGCTGTTCCCGCAATGGGCGGGCGACGCGTTCATCGGCGGCCTGTCGTCGCAGTCGCTGGTCCGCGTCGACCTGAACGGCACGCAGGCGACGAAGGGCGATCAATGGCCGATGGGCGCACGCATCCGCGACGTAGCGGAGGGGCCGGACGGCGCGATCTGGGTGATCGAGGACGGCGCGAAGGGCCGGCTGCTGAAACTGACGCCGCGGACGTAAAGGGATGGGGTAGCGCGGCCATCACATGCGTCATCCCAGCGAAAGCTGGGATCTCCCAGTGGTCCGCAGCGCCCTGTCCGCAAGAGGCCCCAGCCTTCGCTGGGGCGACGTGATGGGTCGGATGGGGACGTCGCAGGACGGGGCAACCCAAGTCACCCCGCCCCCCCATCACCCCGCCCGCAGCATCACCTCTGCGAGTCGCGCCCGGAAGTCCGCCGGGATGCTCCCCTCCGCCGGATGCGTCATCACGATCGTCGTGTCGCAGGTGGCGATCGCACGGCCGTGCTGGTGCATCACCGCCGCCACGTCCCACGATCGGTTGCCGATGCGCGCGACGCCGGTCGCGATCTCCACGTCGTCGGGGTAGCTGCCCTCGGCCAGATAGTTGATTTCGTTGCGGGCCACCACCGCGCGCAGTCCGTCGGCGCGATCCATCCGGCCCAGCGCGCGGTTGAAGCGGACGCGCGCATCCTCGAACAGGGCGGCGAAGGCGACGTTGTTGATATGCCCCATCGCGTCCAGGTCCTGGAAGCGGGTGGGGATGACGGTGCGGACCGGATAGCTGGCGAGCAGCAGCCGCTCGGGCGATGGCCTGGCCATGGGAAGGGTGGCCGGGCGGCGCGGGACAGGCCCGGCCGCCCGGCCCGGCCGATCAGCGCGGCGCCATGCGGATCGCGCCGTCCAGGCGCACGTCCTCGCCGTTGAAATAGCCGTTCTCGATCATCGTGAGCGCGAGGCTGGCATATTCCTCCGGGTTGCCCAGCCGCTTGGGGAAGGGCACCTGCGCGCCCAGCGCATCCTTCACGTTCTGCGGCGCGGCGGCCAGCAGCGGGGTGTTGAAGATGCCCGGCAGGATCGTGTTGACGCGGATGTTCTCGCTCATCAGGTCGCGAGCGATCGGCAGGGTCATGCCGACCACGCCGCCCTTCGACGCCGAATAGGCCGCCTGGCCGATCTGGCCGTCCTCCGCCGCGACCGACGCGGTGTTGACGATCGCGCCGCGGTCGCCGTCTTCCAGCGGCGGCAGCGTCATCATCCCCGCCGCCGACTTGGCGATGCAGCGGAACGTACCGACCAGGTTGATCTGGATGATCATGTTGAATGCATCGAGCGGGAAATGCTTGATGCTGCCGTCTTCCTTGCTGCGGCTGGCGGTCTTGATCGCGTTGCCGGTGCCCGCGCAGTTCACCAGGATGCGCTCCTGCCCAATCGCGGCGCGCGCCTTTTCGAAGCCGGCGTCGACCGATGCCTCGTCGGTGACGTTCACCTTGCAGAACACGCCGCCCAGCTCGGCGGCCAGCGCCTCGCCCTTTTCCTCGTTCAGGTCGAACAGCGCGACCTTCACGCCCTTCGCCGCCAGCACGCGCGCGGTCGCCGCGCCCAGCCCGGAAGCGCCGCCGGTGATGACGGCCGAAATGCTGTTGTCGAGTTTCATCAATCCTACTCCCCAGAAAATATCCGCCATACCGGCGAAGGCCGGGATCCCGCCCCGCGGGAGCGCGCCCGCGGCATGAGACCCCAGCCTGCGCTGGGGTGACGACAAGATAAGGTTATCGGTCCGTCATGCCGCCTTGGCGTCGTCGCCCTGCCAGTCGCAATTCTCGATGATCGTCACGTTGGCGACGCCGCCGCCCTCGCACATCGTCTGCAGGCCGTAGCGGCCGCCGCGGCGGCGCAGTTCGTGGACCAGCGTCGTCATCAGCTTCGTCCCCGACGCGCCCAGCGGATGGCCCAGCGCGATCGCGCCGCCGTTGACGTTCAGCTTCTGCGGATCGGCCTTGGTGTGGTGCAGCCACGCCATCGGGACCGATGCGAACGCCTCGTTCACCTCGTACAGGTCGATGTCGTCGATCGACAGGCTGGCGCGCTTCAGCGCCTTGTCGGTGGCGAACAGCGGCTCTTCCAGCATCACCACCGGGTCGCCCGCGGTGACCGTCAGGTTCACGATCTTCGCCAGCGGCTTCAGGTCGTACGTCTTCAGCGCCTCCGCGCTGACGATCAGCACCGCCGATGCGCCGTCGCAGATCTGGCTGGACGATGCGGCGGTCAGCACGCCGTCCTCCGACAGCTTCTTCACGCCCGCCATGCCCTCGGCCGATGCGTCGTAGCGGATGCCCTCGTCGGCGGTATGCTCCTCTGCGCCATCGGCGGTCTCGATGGCGATCGGCACGATCTCGTCGCGGAACTTGCCGCCCTGCGTCGCGGCCACCGCCTTGCGGTGCGAATTGAGCGAGAACTCGTCCAGCGCCTCGCGCGTGAAGCCGTATTTCTTCGCGATCATCTCCGCGCCGGCGAACTGGTTGAAGACGATGCCGGGGTATTTCTCCTCCAGCCCCGGCGACTTGTTCTTGCCCAGCCCCGCATCGTAGAACAGCTTGAAGGTCGACCCCATCGGCACGCGCGTCATGCTTTCGACGCCGGCAGCGATCACCACGTCCTGCGTCCCGCTCATCACCGCCTGCGCCGCGAACTGCACCGCCTGCTGCGACGAACCGCACTGGCGGTCGATCGTGACGGCGGGGACGCTCTGCGGCAGCTTGGAGGCGAGCACCGCGTTGCGCCCGACCTGCCCGGCCTGTTCGCCGCCCTGGCTGACGCAGCCCATCACGACATCCTCGACCGCCTCGGGCGGGATGCCGGACCGGTCGATGATCGCGTCCAGCACCCGCGCCGCCAGATCGACCGGGTGGACCCCCGCCAGCTTTCCGCCGCGGCGCCCGCCGGCCGTGCGTACTGCTTCGACGATATAGGCTTCGGCCATCTTCCGACTCTCCGTAACAACTGTTATCCCGCGTCTGATCGCGCAGATTGACGCGAACGGCAAGAGGTGGAGAGGCGAATGGACGTTGCGGACGCAATTCGGGCACGGCGGTCGGTGCGCGGCTATCTCGATCGCGCGGTCGATCCCGCGCTGCTCAGGCAATTGGCGCTGCTGTCGGCGCGCGCGGCGACGGGCGGCAACATCCAGCCGTGGCACGTCGATATCGTCCACGGCGAATCGATGGCGCGGCTGAAGGAGATCATGGCCGGCAAGATCGAGCGGCGCGAAACCGAAACGCCGGGCTACGACATCTATCCGAAGGAGATGGACGACCGGTACCGCCAGCGCACCTTCGCCATCGGGGAGGAGATGTACGGCCGGCTCGGCATCCCGCGCGACGATCGCAAGGCGCGCGCGATCTGGTTCGCGCGCAACTTCCAGTTCTTCGGCGCGCCGGCGGCCTATTTCGTCACCGTCGACCGCCGCATGGGGCCGCCGCAATGGGCCGATCTGGGCATGTACCTGCAGAACCTGATGCTGCTGGCGGTGGAGGAGGGGCTGGCCACCTGCCCGCAGGAATGCTGGGCGGTCTATCCGCAGACGGTCGAGGCCTTCCTGGAGGTACCGGCCGAGCGGATGCTCTTCTGCGGCGTCGCAATCGGTTACGAGGATACCGACGATCCCGCCAACCTGACCCGCTCGGCACGTGCGCCGGAGGAGGAGTGGCTGCGCATCCTGGCGTAGGATCGCGCACCCGCCCGCCGTCACCCCGGAGTCGTTCTAAACCCTCCGTCATGCCGGACTTGATCCGGCATCCATGGCTCCCCGAGCGCACACGTCGGTGCTCTTGCGGCACCGTGGACCCCGGCGTGCGCCGGGGTGGCGGACGGGGCGGCAAGCCGGGCCATAACGGCAAGGTTGTCGTCCCTGCCGGCGTCGGACGATCCCCACCTTACCCCACGCCCACACCGCGGGGTTGACGCTGCACTGCACAATGGCCAGCTATGCCGCGATAACCACCACCATCGGGGACGCGCCATGGCCACCGCCATCGCCGACCGGCCAGCGGCGCCGGTCGGCCTCATCCATCTGTCGCTGGCGGTCGGCGGCTTCGCGATCGGGACGACCGAATTCGCGACGATGAGCCTGCTGCCCGACATGGCGCGCGACCTGGGCGTCGATGCGCCGACGGCGGGGCATGTCATCAGCGCCTACGCGCTGGGCGTCGTCGTCGGCGCGCCGCTGCTGGCGGTGCTGGGCGCGAAGATGGCGCGGCGCACGTTGCTGATCGTGCTGATGGCGATGTTCGCGATCGGCAATGCGCTGTCGGCGGTCGCGCCGGACTATGCGACGATGATGGCGTTCCGCTTCGTCAGCGGGCTGCCGCACGGCGCCTATTTCGGGATCGCGACGCTGGTGGCCGCCTCGCTGGTGGAACAGGGGCGGCGGACGCAGGCGGCGGCGCGCGTGCTGCTGGGGCTGACGGTGGCGACGATCGTCGGCGTGCCGCTCGCCAACGCGCTGGGGCAGGTGGTCGGCTGGCGATCGTGCTTCGTGATCGTCGCGGTGCTGGCGGGGGTGACCGCCGCACTGGTCGCGCTGTTCGCGCCGCGCGACCGTGCCGATCCGGACGCCAGCCCGCTGCGCGAACTGGCCACGCTGCGCACGCCGCAGGTGTGGCTGACGCTGGGCGTCGGCGCGATCGGCTTCGGCGGGCTGTTCGCGGTCTACACCTATCTGGCCGATACGATGGCGGCGGTGACGAAGGTGTCGCCGTCGGTGGTGCCGGTCGCGCTGGCGGTGTTCGGCGTCGGGATGACCGCGGGCAATCTGATCGTGCCGCGTTTCGCCGACCGCGCGCTGCTGCCGACGGCGGCGGGCGTGCTGGCGTGGAGCGCGGCGTCGCTGCTGCTCTGGCCGTTCGCGGCGGGGCATTTGTGGTCGGTGATCGCCGCGGTGCTGCTGATCGGCGTCGGCGGATCGCTGGGCAGCGTGCTGCAGATCCGGCTGATGGACGTCGCCGGCGATGCGCAGGGGCTGGCCGCGGCGCTCAACCATTCGGCGTTCAACGTCGCCAACGCGCTCGGCCCGTGGCTGGGCGGGCTGGCGATCGCCGCGGGCTACGGCTGGACGTCGACCGGCTGGGTCGGCGCGGCGCTGGCGCTGGGCGGGCTGGCGATGCTGGCGGTGTCCGTCGCGGTGGAGCGGGGCGGGCGCCGCGCTACATGACGATGCCGGCGGGCCGCGCCTCCTTGATCGCGGCCAGCACCATCCGTTCCCAGATCGCCACGTCGCCCGCCGCGGCCATCGCCTCGCTGGGCGCGCGCAGCGTGTGGAGCACCGCGACCGCATCGTCGCGATAATCCTTCCACGCCGCGTCGACCGCGCCGGCGGCGGATTCGGTCTGCCCCTCCGCATTGGCGCTCAGCCGTTGGCCGGCGAGCACGCGGGCGATGCGTTCGACGGCGCTGGTATGCGCGATATCCATGGCCTTCCTCTCCGTTGTGGCCGGTTATCCTGCCACAACCGGCGGCGGCGGCAACGGCTCCCGATTGACTCGCCCGGCGCGTCGCGTAGAGGCGGTGGCGTCGATGCCGGGCAACCGGCATGGGCACGCGCGGGAGAGTGCGACGGGCCTTTCAGGCCGCGGGTCGCCGCCGAAGGAGCAACCACCCCGGAATCTCTCAGGCACCATGGACCGCGCGGGCCATCGACACTCTGGAAAGCGGCGGGCGCGTCCACGCGCCGGCCCACCGAAGGGGTAATCCGCCGCCGGCGCGACGGAGAAAGCTCTCAGGTTCCGTGACAGAGGGGGACACGGCATCGACGGCGCGGGGCAGCGGTTCCGTGGCGGCGTTCCACCCTCGTGACGGACATGGATGATGAGCGACACGCTTCCCGACGACGAACTCGAACCGATCGAGATCCTGACGCTGCCGCTCGATGCGTGGCACCGCGCGAAGGGCGGGCGGATGGTCGAATTCGCCGGCTATCACATGCCCGTCCAGTACGACGGCATCATGGCCGAACATCTGTGGACGCGCGAGAATGCCGGGCTGTTCGACGTCAGCCACATGGGCCAGCTGACCTTCACGGGCACTGGCACCGGCCCGGGCGTCGTCCCGGCGCTGGAGGCGCTGATGCCCGCCGACATCGCGGGCCTCGCGCTCAACCGCGCGCGCTATTCGCTGCTGCTGGATGACGAGGGCGGGATCCTCGACGACCTGATGCTGACGCGCCAGGCGGACGAGCAGGTCTATATGGTCGTCAACGGCGCCACCAAGTACGACGACATCGGCCATATGATCGAGCGGCTGCCCGACGAGGTGACGCTGAACCTGATGGAGGATCACGCGCTGCTGGCGCTGCAGGGGCCGAAGGCGGTCGACGCGCTGGTGCGGCTGATCCCCGGTGTCGAGAAGATGGTGTTCATGCAGGCGGGCGCGTTCGACTGGAACGGCCACGCGCTGTGGATCAGCCGCTCGGGCTATACCGGCGAGGACGGGTTCGAAATCTCCGTCCCCGGCGACGCGGTGGAGGCGCTGGCCGACGCGCTGGTCGCGCAGCCGGAGGTCAAGCCGATCGGGCTGGGCGCCCGCGATTCGCTGCGGCTGGAGGCGGGATTGCCGCTCTACGGCCACGACCTCGATCCCACCACCACCCCGGTGATGGCCGACCTGGGTTTCGCTTTGTTCAAGCGCCGCCGCGAGGCGGGCGATTTCCCCGGTGCCGCGCGCATCCTGGCCGAGCGTGAGGGCGGCGCCGCGACGAAGCGCGTCGGCCTGCTGGTCGACGGGCGCCAGCCGGTGCGCGAAGGCGCGGCGGTGGTCGATGCCGCGGGCGCCGCGATCGGCCGCGTCACTTCCGGCGGCTTCGCCCCCAGCGTTGGTGCGCCGATCGCCATGGCCTATGTCCCCGCCGCGCTGGCCGCGCCGGGCACCGCCGTCCAGCTTTCGCAGCGCGGGAAGGTCCATCACGCGACCGTCGCCGCGATGCCGTTCGTTCCCCACCGCTACTTCCGAGGAGTGAAGTAAGATGAGCCGTTATTTCACCGAGGATCATGAGTGGATCGACGTCGATGGCGACATCGGCACGGTCGGCATTTCCGATTATGCGCAGGGCCAGCTGGGCGACATCGTGTTCGTCGAGGTGCCCGACGACGGCCGCCGCATCGCCAAGGGCGACGAGGCCGCGGTCGTGGAAAGCGTGAAGGCCGCCTCCGACGTCTATTCGCCCGCGTCGGGCACCGTGCTGGAAGGCAATCCGGCGCTGGTCGACGATCCGTCGCTGGTCAATTCCGATCCGGAAGGGGAGGGCTGGTTCTTCAAGATCACGCTGTCCGACCCGGCGGAGCTGGAAGAGCTGATGGACGAAACCGCCTACGCCGCGTTCGTCGCCAAGCTGTGATGACGCAGGCCGTCATGCCAGCGCAGGCTGGCATCTCGCGCCGCAGGGACGACGCCGCGATCGTCGCTCACGCCGCCTGAGACCCCGGCTTTCGCCGGGGTGACGGTCTTTTCGAGGGAATATCATGCGCTACCTGCCGCTTACCCCCGCCGACCGGGCTGAAATGCTGTCGGTCATCGGTGCGTCCTCGATCGACGATCTGTTCGCCGACGTGCCGGAAGCGGCGCGGCTCGACGGGCCGATCCGCGATTTGCCCGGCCATGCCAGCGAACTGGCGGTCGAACGCCACATGACCGCGCTGGCGCGCAAGAACATGGTGGCGGGCGACGTGCCGTTCTTCCTGGGGGCGGGTGCGTATCGCCATCACGTCCCCGCCAGCGTCGATCACCTGATCCAGCGCGGCGAATTCCTGACCGCCTACACGCCCTACCAGCCGGAAATCGCGCAGGGCACGTTGCAGATGCTGTTCGAATTCCAGACGCAGGTCGCCTCGCTGCTGGGAACGGACGTGGCGAACGCCAGCATGTACGACGGGTCGACCGCCTGCTGGGAAGCGATCGGCATGGCGCGGCGCATCACGCGGCGGGGCAAGGCGATCCTGTCGGGCGGGCTGCACCCGCATTACGTCTCGGTCGCGAAGACGATGGCGAAATATACCGGCGACGTGCTCGACACCGCGCTGCCGGTTCTGGGCGCCGACACCGATATCGACGCGCTGATCGCGAAGATCGACGACGAGACGTCGTGCGTCGTCGTGCAATATCCCGATATCCTGGGCCGCATCGCGGACCTGACCCCGCTGGCCGATGCCTGCCATGCGAAGAAGGCGCTGCTGATCGCGGTGGTGACCGAGCCGGTGGCGCTGGGCGCGATCCGCTCGCCCGGCGAAATGGACGCCGATATCGTCGTGGGCGAGGGGCAGTCGCTGGGCGTCGGCCTGCAGTTCGGCGGGCCGTATGTCGGGCTGTTCGGGTGCAAGGAGAAATATCTGCGCCAGACGCCGGGGCGCTTCTGCGGCCAGACGGTCGATGCCGATGGCAAGCGCGGCTTCGTGCTGACGCTGTCGACGCGCGAACAGCATATCCGCCGCGAAAAGGCGACCAGCAACATCTGCACCAATTCCGGCCTGTGTGCGCTGGCCTTCTCGATCCACATGACCCTGCTGGGCGAGGCGGGGCTTCGCCGGCTGGCCGGGATCAACCACGCCAATGCCTGTCGCGCGGCCGACCGGCTGGCGAAGGTGCCGGGCGTGCGCGTCGTCAACGATACGTTCTTCAACGAATTCACGCTGGATATCGGGAAGGAGGCGCGACCGGTGGTGCGCGCGCTCGCCGATCGCGGCGTGCTGGCGGGCGTGTCGCTGGGGCGGCTCTATCCGGGTGAGGACGCGCTCGCCAACGGGCTGGTCGTCGCGGTGACCGAAACCGTCACCGACGATGACGTCGAGGCGCTGGCCACTGCGCTGGAGGAGGCGCTGGCGTGACGCGCGACCTGCCACTTGTTCTCCCGTCACCCCGGCCTCGCGCCGGGGTCCATCGAGCCGCGTACGCACCGGCCGACGGGGCGACGAACGGGTGCCTCCCCGTACCACGCCAAACCGACGAACCGCTGGCCATGTTGGAATTCCCGTGCTTTGCCAACCACATGGCACCGGGTCTCAACATTCGCGAAAAGGCCGCGATCGTCTCAACATTCGCAACATTCGTTTTCAGCAACCGTCGTGCCGGCCCCGCCGCCGCGACGTCGAAAGGTCTGTGATCCGATGGCACTGAACCAGAGCGGCTGGCGCCCTAGCACTCCGCAGCAGGGCGATGGCGCCCCGGCGACCTTCACCGGCAATCGCGCGCTGATGCTGGAAGAGCCGCTGATCTTCGAGATCGGCTCGACCGAGACGACCGGCGTCGATTTCGCCGCCGGCGACGTGGCCGGCTCGCGGCTCGGCGACCTGACCCGCACCGCGCCGATCGGGCTGGCGGGCCTGTCCGAACAGGAAACGGTGCGCCACTATACCCGCCTCAGCCGACAGAATTACGCCATCGACCTGGGGCTGTTCCCGCTGGGGTCGTGCACGATGAAGCACAATCCGCGCCTCAACGAAAAGGTCGCGCGGCTGCCCGGCTTCGCCGACGTCCATCCGCTCCAACCGGTCGACACGGTGCAGGGTGCGCTGGGCGTCATCAACGAACTGGCGATGTGGCTCATCAAGCTGACCGGCATGTACGGCGTCGCGATGAGCCCGAAGGCGGGCGCACACGGCGAATTGTGCGGCATCCTGTGCATCAAGGCGGCACTGGAGAAGCGCGGGGAGGGGCATCGCAAGGTCGTGCTGGTGCCCGAAAGCGCGCACGGCACCAATCCGGCGACGGCGGCCTTCGCGGGCTTTACGGTGGAGGATATTCCCGCCACCGCCGACGGGCGCGTCGATACCGCGGCGCTGAAGGCGCGGCTGGGGCCGGATGTCGCGGCGGTGATGATCACCAACCCCAATACCTGCGGCCTGTTCGAACGCGATCTGAAGGAGATCAGCGACGCGGTCCATGCCGCGGGCGGCTACGTCTATTGCGACGGCGCGAACTTCAACGCGATCGTCGGGCGCGTGCGCCCGGGCGATCTGGGCGTCGATGCGATGCACATCAACCTGCACAAGACCTTCTCCACGCCCCATGGCGGCGGCGGGCCGGGGTCGGGGCCGGTGGTGCTGTCGGAGGCGCTGGCACCGTTCGGCCCGCTGCCGTTCACCGCGCGGACCGCCGACGGCTACGTCCACCTGATCGAGGAGGAGCGCGCCGAGGAATTCTCGAACGAGCATTTCGACGGCACGCTCGACAGCTTCGGGCGGATGACCGCCTTCCACGGCCAGATGGGCATGTTCACGCGCGCGCTCGCCTATATCCTCAGCCATGGGGCGGACGGGCTGCGGCAGGTCGCCGAGGATGCGGTGCTCAACGCCAATTACGTGCTGCGTTCGCTGGAGGACACGCTCGACGCGCCGTTCGCGGCCAGCGGACCGTGCATGCACGAAGCGATCTTCAGCGACCGTGGGCTGGCGGAGGGCTTCTCGACGATCGACGTGGCCAAGGGGCTGATCGACGAGGGCTTCCACCCGATGACCATGTATTTCCCGCTGGTGGTCCACGGCGCGATGCTGGTCGAGCCGACCGAGACCGAGAGCAAGGCCGCGCTCGACCAGTTCATCGGCGCGCTGCGCTCGGTGGCGGAACGCGCGAAGGCGGGCGACATGGCGCTCAAGACCGCGCCGCACTTCGCCCCGCGCGCGCGCCTCGACGAAACGCTCGCCGCGCGCAAGCCGGTGCTGCGCTGGAAACCCCCGGTCGCGGTGGCCGAGGCGGCGGAATAGCGGTCGGGCTCTAACGTCGCCCTGGCCGCCGGATCATCAATCGTCCGGCGCCGCCGTCATCGTCTGCTGCCGGCCCAGCCGGTGTTCGCGCCACACGATGAACAGCCCGCTGGCGATGATGATCGGCGCCCCCACCCATGTCATCGGCGCGGGCAGGGCGCCGAACAGCAGCCACCCGTAGATCGTTGCCCACAGCAGCCCCGAATAGTCCATCGGCACCACTGCGGTGACCGGCGCGAGCCGCGACGCGGCGGTCAGCGACAATTGCCCCAGCGCGCCGACCACGCCGGTCGCCGCCAGGATCGCCCAGGTCCCGGCATCGTGCGGCTTGAGGTGGAAGGCATAGGGGATGGCGATCAGCGGCAGCGTCAGCGCGGTGAACCAGAACACGGTGGTGCCGGCCGGTTCGTCGCGCAACTGGCGCAGCAGCACCGCGACCAGCGCGACAAACAGCGCCGCCAGCAGGCCCACCGCCGCCCCCGCCGGCGCAATATGCGCGCCGCCCGGCTGGGCGACCACCAGCACGCCTGCGAACCCCACCAGCACCGCCGCCCACCGCTGGATTCCGGTCGGCTCCTTCAGCAGCGTCGCGCCCAGGATGGTCGCGAAGATCGGCACCGTGAACTGGAACGTCGTCGCCTCCGCCAGCGGCAGCAGGATCACCGCGCCGAACGTGAACACCATCCCCACCAGCCCGACCATCGCCCGCGCCAGATGCCCGCGAAACCGCGTCGTCCGCAACGACGCCAGCCCGCCCGGCCCGCGCATCACGAACGCCAGCACCACCGGCAGCGCACACGCCTGCCGCCAGAACATCCCCTCGAACAGCGTCGCGCCGCGATGCTCGCCCCACTTCACCAGCGCGGACATGGTCGACAGGAAGAAGATGGCCAGCAATCGCAGCGCGATGCCCGCCAGCACGCGATCGCCGGACATGCGCTGCGCGTAGCGGCGCGCGCGGGGCGAAGGAACCCCGCACCGCTCCGGTTGCCAAAATCGCCGGTTCGTTTAGGTCGCGGATCATGAAACACGCCCTTTCCGTCACCCGCGAGGCGGACTTCGCCGCCTGGTACCAGACCGTCATCACCGAGGCCGACCTGGCCGAGGAAAGCGGCGTGCGTGGGTGCATGGTCATCCGGCCGTGGGGCTATGGCATCTGGGAACGGATCCAGCGGCTGCTCGACGATCGCATCAAGGCGACCGGCCACGAGAATTGCTATTTCCCGCTGTTCATCCCGCTGTCCTATTTCGAGGAAGAGGCCAGCCACGTCGATGGCTTCGCCAAGGAGATGGCGGTCGTCACCCACCACCGGCTGGTCGCCGACGGGAAGGGTCGGCTGGTCCCCGATCCCGCCGCGAAGCTGGAGGAACCGCTGGTCGTCCGCCCGACCAGCGAGACGGTGATCGGCCACGCCTTCGCGCGCTGGGTCCAGTCGTGGCGCGACCTGCCGGTGCTCATCAACCAGTGGGCCAATGTCGTGCGCTGGGAGATGCGCACCCGCATGTTCCTGCGCACCGCCGAGTTCCTGTGGCAGGAGGGGCATACCGCGCACGCCACCGCGCAGGAGGCGCAGGCCGAAACGCTCAAGATGCTGGAGGTCTATCGCGAGTTCGCCGAAACCTGCATCGCGCTGCCGGTGATCGCGGGCGAAAAGCCGGAGAACGAACGCTTCCCCGGCGCGGTCGCGACCTACAGCATCGAGGCGATGATGCAGGACGGCAAGGCGCTCCAGGCGGGCACAAGCCATTTCCTGGGCACCAATTTCGCCAAGGCGCAGAACATCCGCTTCCAGAATGCCGAGGGGCAGCTGGAACTGGCCAACACGACCAGCTGGGGCGTGTCGACGCGGATGATCGGCGGCCTCATCATGGTGCATGGCGACGACGACGGGCTGCGCGTGCCGCCGCGCGTCGCGCCGTGGCAGGTGGTGATCGTGCCGATGCTGCGCGACACCCCCGAGGACGAGGCGCTGGTCGCCTATTGCAAGGAATTGCAGGCCGCGCTGTCGCGGGAAAGCGCGCTGGGCGAACCGGTACGCGCGCTGCTTGACCTGAAGGCGGTGAAGTCCACCAACAAGCGCTGGGGCTGGGTCAAGAAGGGCGCGCCGATCGTCATCGAGGTCGGCGGGCGCGACATGGCGGCCGGCAACGTCTCGGTCATCCGCCGCGACCGGCTGTATCGCGAGGACGGCAAGCTCGACAGCGTCGCGACGGCCCGCGACGCCTTCGTCGCCGCGGCGGGGGCGATGCTGGAGGAAATCCAGCAGGCGCTGTTCACGCAGGCGCGCGACCGGCTGCACGCGAACATCACCCCCGCCGCGGACTGGGCCGCGGTGGAGGCGCATTTCGCGGAAGGCGCCAGGAACCCCGGCTGGCGCGAAGTGCAATGGTCGCGCCCGACCGGCGCCGCGCTGGAGGCGGTGGTGGAGAAGCTGAAGGCGTTGAAACTGACACTGCGCAACGCCCCCATGGATCAGCCTGCGGCCGACGGCGCGTGCGTCTTCACCGGCGCGCCGGCCGTCGAACGGGTGCTGATCGGCCGCTCCTACTGATCGGCTGCGGGGGCGGCGGCCTGCCAGCCTAGCCGCAGCCGTCCGCCTGCCACGCCCTCCGTCGCCGCGCCACCGCGCGCGACGATCCCGGCGGCAACGGCGCGGCGCTGCGCCGCGCTGCCACCGTCGATCGTCACGGTACGCCCGCTGCGCATCGCGGCCCAGGCGGCGCTGCCCATTGCCGCATCGTCGATCACGCCATCGGTGATCGCGAGCGTCGGCAGCGGGGTGTCGGTGGGCGGCACCAGCGCGACCGACCAAGGTGCAGCGGCCTGCGTCGCGCGCTGTTCCAGCGACCGATATCCCGCGAGCGGCAGCCCGGGCAGCGCGGCGGCCGTGACGTGGAGCGTGCGCGCGTCCCCATCGGTGCGCACCGCCGTGGCGGGAACGCCCGCAATCAGCGCGACATCGGCGATCATCCGCTGGCGGCGGCGATCGTCGCCGTCGTCGCTTTTGGCACCGGCCGCGGCGCGCGCCAGTTGCGCCGCCTCGGCGCCGCCGTCGTCGGGCGCGACCTGCAACTGGTCGACGTGCAGGTCGATACCATGCGCCAGCCGCCGACGCAGGTCGCCGGCCAGTGCGCGATCCGCCGCGGGGTCGAGGCGCGGGGTGAAGACGACGGCGCGGATGCGGATCGGCTCCGCGCCGAAATCAATGTCGAGCTGCCCCAGCCGCGATGCGGTGGGAAAACGGTTGGCGATCGTCTCGCGCACCTGGCGCTGGGCGATCGCCTCGAACGCGATCTGGCGCAGCGCCGCACCCAGCGGCACCGACAGCAGGCCGAGCGAGACGACGAACAGGACCAGCTGCCAGCCGGTATGCTGCGGCGACAGGTGGCTGCCGAAACCATAGAGCCGCGCGACCAGCGCCGCAGTCAGCGCGATCGTCACCGCATTGGTGGTGAACAGCAGCAGCGCGCCGGTGAAGACCGTCCAGTTGAGCGTCGCGATGCCGAAGCCGACGACGACCAGCGGCGGCATCAGCGCGATCGCGATCGCGACGCCCACCACCGTGCCGCCCCGCCCGCGGATCAGCGCATAGGCGCCCGCGACCGCGGACAGAAGCGCGACGAGCAGGTCGAACAATGTCGGGCGGGTGCGCCCGGCGATCTCGCTGGTGATCGTCTGGATCGGCGACAGGGCGACGCATATCACCGTCAGCGCGATAGCCAGCGCGGCCCCGGCCAGCAGCGCCACCGCCGCGCGGCGTATCTCGCGCGGGTCGACCGTGGCGATGCCGAAACCCAGGCCGATGATCGGCATCATCAGCGGCGATAGCAGCATCGCGCCGATCAGCACCGCCACCGACGGCATCAACAGCCCCAGCAGCGAAATGGCCGCGGAAATGACGATCAGGAAGGCGTAGCGCCCCGACCAGCCGGAATCCTCCGCGATCTGGCGCAGCACCGCATCGTGATCGACCCCGCGCACCACCCACATCGACCACCAGCGGCGCAGCTTGCCCCGCCGCTGCGGTGCCGTCGTTGCCATTCTTCCTGTTCTCCCCGCTCGATGCCAATGCCGGCAGGGTACATACGAAAAAGCCGCCGTCCGGTATCCCGGACGACGGCCTTTCGCGTCAGTTACCCGATCGGGCGGGGAGGATTATTCCCCGGCCTCGTTCAGATACTCGCCGGCGTCCGCATCGGTGCCGTGGCCCGACGGGACCACCGCGGCCAGCGGATCGCTGCCGGTGCCAACCTCGTCGCGCGGGTTGCGCGCATCCTCGGCCGCCTTCACCTGCGCGGCGGTACCGGTCAGGATCATCGCCTCCTGCAGCTTGCGCTGCTGGACCCGCAGCGCGGCGTCGCGGCTGGAGGCCGCCACGCGCAGGCGGTTCATGCCCGCACCGGTACCCGCCGGGATCAGGCGGCCGACGATGACATTCTCCTTCAGCCCCATCAGCGTGTCCTGCTTGCCCTGGACCGCTGCCTCGGTGAGGACGCGGGTGGTTTCCTGGAACGACGCGGCCGAGATGAAGCTGCGGGTCTGCAGCGACGCCTTGGTGATGCCCAGCAGCACCGGCTTGCCCTGCGCAGGCTGCTGGTTCTTCTCCAGCTTGGCGTTGATCGCGTCCATCTCCTCGCGGTCCACCTGCTCGCCGACCAGCAGCGTGGTGTCGCCCGATTCGATGATTTCGACCTTCTGCAGCATCTGGCGAACGATCACCTCGATGTGCTTGTCGTTGATCTTAACGCCCTGCAGTCGATAGACTTCCTGGATTTCGCTGACCAGATATTCGGCCAGCGGCTCGATGCCGAGCACTTCCAGGATGTCGTGCGGATCGGGGCTGCCGCCGATCAGGTTGTCGCCACGCTTGACGTAGTCGCCTTCCTGAACGTCGATCACCTTCGACTTCGGCACCAGATATTCCACGACCTCGCCGCCGTCCTCGGGCTGGATCCCGATCTTGCGCTTGGCCTTGTAATCCTTGCCGAACACCACCCGGCCGGAAACCTTGGCGATGATCGCATTTTCCTTCGGCTTGCGCGCCTCGAACAGCTCGGCGACGCGCGGCAGACCGCCGGTGATGTCGCGGGTCTTGGCCGATTCACGCGCGACACGCGCCAGCACGTCGCCCGCCTGCACCGCGGCATTGTCCTCGACCGACAGCACCGCACCTGCCGCCAGCATGTAGCGTGCGGCCTCGCCCGAACCTTCGTCGAGCAGGGTCAGGCGCGGACGCAGATCCTCCTTCGACTTGGTCGAGGCGCGATATTCGATCACGACGCGTTGGGCGATACCGGTGGCCTCGTCGACCTGCTCGGTCAGCGTCTTGCCCTCGATGAGGTCC
Organism: Sphingomonas adhaesiva; assembly: GCF_002374855.1. Lineage (GTDB taxonomy): Bacteria > Pseudomonadota > Alphaproteobacteria > Sphingomonadales > Sphingomonadaceae > Sphingomonas > Sphingomonas adhaesiva. The sequence goes on along the minus strand of NZ_NWVC01000002.1, from coordinate 527,453 downwards.
TGGAACTTCACCGTACCGGCGGTTTCCGTGATCACCGGCATGGTGAACGGATCCCATTCGGCCATCCGGTCGCCCTTCGACACGATATGGCCGTCGTCGAACATCACGTACGCGCCGTACGGGATCTTGTGCACGGCCAACTCGCGGCCGTCCATGTCGACGATCGCGATCTCGCCCGAACGGCTCAGCACGACGCGGCGGCCGCGCTGGTCCTCGATGATCCGCAGGTCGCGGAACTCGACGGTGCCGTCGACCGGCGCCTCCAGGTTCGACTGTTCGTTCAGCTGCGCCGCGCCGCCGATGTGGAAGGTCCGCATCGTCAGCTGCGTGCCCGGCTCGCCGATCGACTGCGCCGCGATGACGCCGACCGCCTCGCCGATGTTGACCGGCGTACCGCGGGCAAGGTCACGCCCGTAGCACTTGCCGCACACGCCGACCTTGCTTTCGCAGACCAGCGGCGAGCGGATCTTCATCGCTTGAACGCCCAGCGCCTCGATCTGCGCGACCATCGGTTCGTCCAGCAGCGTGCCGACCGGGATGATGACCTCGCCCGACTTGGCGTCGACCACATCCTCGGCCGTCGTACGGCCCAGGATGCGCTCGCCCAGCGAGGCGATGGTCGACCCGCCCTGCACGATCGCCTTCATCTCCAGCGCGCGCTCGGTCCCGCAGTCGATCTCGACGATCGTGCAGTCCTGCGACACGTCGACCAGACGACGGGTCAGGTAACCCGAGTTCGCGGTCTTGAGCGCGGTGTCCGCCAGACCCTTGCGGGCGCCGTGCGTCGAGTTGAAGTATTCAAGGACGGTAAGGCCTTCCTTGAAGTTCGAGATGATCGGCGTCTCGATGATCTCGCCCGACGGCTTGGCCATCAGGCCGCGCATGCCGGCCAGCTGCTTGATCTGCGCGGGGCTGCCGCGCGCACCGGAGTGGGCCATCATATAGATCGAGTTGATCGGCTTCTCACGGCCGGTCTCCTCGTCGATGCGAACGGCCTTGATCTCGTTCATCATCGACGCCGCCACCTGGTCGCCGCAACGGCTCCAGGCGTCGATCACCTTGTTGTACTTCTCCTGCTGCGTGATCAGGCCGTCCTGATACTGCTGCTCGAAGTCCTTCACCTGCTCGCGCGTCTCGTCGACCAGCTTGTCCTTGTCCGGCGCGATCAGCATGTCGTCCTTGCCGAACGAGATGCCGGCGCGGAACGCGTGACGGAAGCCCAGCGCCATGATCGCGTCGGCGAACAGCACCGTCTCCTTCTGGCCGGTGTGGCGATAGACCTCGTCGATCACGTCGCCGACGTCCTTCTTCGTCAGCAGGCGGTTGACGACGTCGAACGGCACCTTGTGGCTCTTGGGCAGGCATTCGCCCAGCAGCATGCGGCCCGGCGTGGTTTCATACCGCTTGAGATACTGCTTGCCGTCCTCGTCGGTCTGCGGAACGCGGCTGACGATCTTGGAATGCAGCGTCACGGCGCCGGCGTTCAGCGCCTGGTGCACTTCCTGCATGTCGGCCAGCAGCATGCCTTCGCCCGGCTCGTTCTGCTTCTCCATCGAGAGATAGTAGAGGCCCAGCACCATGTCCTGCGACGGCACGATGATCGGCTTGCCGTTGGCGGGCGACAGGATGTTGTTGGTCGACATCATCAGGACGCGCGCTTCCAGCTGCGCTTCCAGCGACAGCGGGACGTGCACGGCCATCTGGTCGCCGTCGAAGTCGGCGTTGAACGCGGAGCAGACCAGCGGGTGCAGCTGGATCGCCTTGCCCTCGATCAGCACCGGCTCGAACGCCTGGATGCCCAGGCGGTGGAGCGTCGGCGCGCGGTTCAGCAGCACGGGGTGCTCGCGGATCACCTCGTCTAGGATGTCCCAGACTTCCTTGCGCTCCTTCTCGACCCACTTCTTCGCCTGCTTCAGGGTCATCGACAGACCCTTGGCGTCGAGGCGTGCGTAGATGAACGGCTTGAACAGCTCGAGCGCCATCTTCTTCGGCAGGCCGCACTGGTGCAGCTTCAGCTCCGGCCCGGTCACGATGACCGAACGGCCCGAATAGTCGACGCGCTTGCCGAGCAGGTTCTGACGGAAGCGACCCTGCTTGCCCTTCAGCATGTCGGACAGCGACTTCAGCGGACGCTTGTTGGCGCCGGTGATCGTCCGGCCGCGACGGCCGTTGTCGAACAGCGCGTCGACAGCTTCCTGCAACATGCGCTTTTCGTTGCGGACGATGATGTCCGGCGCACGCAGTTCCATCAGCCGCTTCAGGCGGTTGTTGCGGTTGATGACGCGGCGGTACAGGTCGTTGAGATCCGACGTCGCGAAGCGACCGCCGTCCAGCGGCACCAGCGGGCGCAGTTCGGGCGGGATGACCGGCACGACCTCCAGGATCATCCACTCCGGACGGTTGCCCGATTCCAGGAAGCTCTCGACGACCTTCAGCCGCTTGATGATCTTCTTGGGCTTCAGCTCCGACTTGGTCGTCGCCAGCTCCTCCAGGAGCTGCACCTTCTCGCCCTCAAGGTCGAGGTTCTCGAGCATGATGCGCACCGCCTCGGCGCCGATGCCGGCGGAGAAGGCGTCCTCACCATATTCGTCCTGCGCCTCGAGCAGTTCGTCCTCGGTCAGCAACTGATACTTCTCGAGCGGGGTCAGGCCCGGTTCGATGACGATATACGCCTCGAAGTACAGCACGCGCTCCAGCTGCTTGAGCTGCATGTCGAGCAGCAGGCCGATGCGGCTGGGCAGCGACTTCAGGAACCAGATGTGCGCGACCGGCGCGGCCAGCTCGATATGGCCCATCCGCTCGCGGCGGACCTTCGACACCGTGACCTCGACACCGCACTTTTCGCAGACGATGCCCTTGTACTTCATGCGCTTGTACTTGCCGCACAGGCATTCATAGTCCTTGATCGGACCGAAGATGCGCGCGCAGAACAGGCCGTCACGCTCGGGCTTGAACGTGCGATAGTTGATCGTCTCGGGCTTCTTGATCTCGCCGAAGGACCAGCTGCGAATCTTGTCCGGCGACGCGATCCCGATCTGGATCTGGTCGAAGGTCTCCGGCTTCGCGAGCGGATTGGCGAAATTGGTCAGTTCGTTCATCTTGATGAACCTCTTTCAATTCGTAGCCCTCTCCCCGCCGGGGAGAGGGTTGGGTGAGGGGGCGCCGCAGGCGCTGGCCTCTAGGAGGCGCCGCCCCTCACCCCGACCCTCTCCCCGCCGGGGAGAGGGCGAAGGGCTGTTTACTCCGCGGCTTCGGCCATGCCGTCGTCCTGCGCCTCTTCCATCGACTTGAGGTCGACGTTGAGACCCAGCGAGCGCATTTCCTTGACCAGCACGTTGAAGCTCTCCGGGATGCCGGCCTCGAACGTGTCGTCGCCCTTGACGATCGCCTCATAGACCTTGGTGCGGCCGACGACGTCGTCCGACTTCACCGTCAGCATTTCCTGGAGCGTGTAGGCGGCGCCATAGGCCTGGAGCGCCCACACTTCCATTTCGCCGAACCGCTGGCCGCCGAACTGCGCCTTGCCGCCCAGCGGCTGCTGGGTGACGAGGCTGTACGGCCCGATCGACCGCGCGTGGATCTTGTCGTCCACCAGGTGGTGCAGCTTCAGCATGTAGATGATGCCCACCGTCACGCGCCGGTCGAACGCATCGCCGGTACGCCCGTCGTACAGAACCGACTGGCCCGACGTGTCGAGACCGGCCAGTTCCAGCATCTCCGACACGTCGCTTTCGCGCGCGCCGTCGAACACGGGCGTGCCCATCGGCACGCCGGTGCGCACGTTGTGGACCAGCTCGGCGATCTCCTCGCCGTCGCGTGCCTCGATCTCGTCGACATAATGGTCGCCGTAGATCTCCTTGAGCCGGGTCTTGACCGCGTCGGGCATCTCGCCCGCCCTGGCGTCGGGATTGGCCTCACGCCAGTCCTCCAGCTGCCGCGCGACCTGCATGCCCAGGTTGCGCGCCGCCCAGCCCAGGTGCGTCTCGAAGATCTGACCGACGTTCATGCGGCTCGGCACGCCCAGCGGGTTGAGCACCAGGTCCACCGGCGTCCCGTCGGCGAGGAACGGCATGTCCTCGACCGGCAGGATGCGGCTGATGACGCCCTTGTTGCCGTGACGGCCGGCCATCTTGTCGCCCGGCTGCAGCTTGCGCTTCACCGCGACGAACACCTTGACCATCTTGAGCACGCCCGGCGGCAGCTCGTCGCCACGCTCCAGCTTCTCGCGGCGATCCTCGAACTTGTCGCGGATGCGCTTGGCGGCTTCGTCATACTGGCCCTTCACGGCCTCCAGGTTCGCCTGCACGGCATCGTCCTGGACCGCGAACTTCCACCATTCGTGACGGTCGACGCTGTCGAGCACGTCCATGTCGATGGTGACGCCCTTCTTGACGCCCTTGGGGGCCGCGGTGGCGACCTGATCCAGCAGCATCTCGCGCAGGCGCGACCAGGTGGCACGGTTGAGGATCGTGCGCTCGTCGTCGGCGTCCTTCTTCAGGCGCTCGATCTCCTCGCGCTCGATCGCCATCGCGCGCTCGTCCTTGTCGATGCCGTGGCGGTTGAAGACGCGCACGTCGACGATCGTGCCCGCCACGCCCGGCGGCAGGCGCAGCGAGGTGTCGCGAACGTCCGACGCCTTCTCACCGAAGATGGCGCGCAGCAGCTTCTCTTCCGGCGTCATCGGGCTTTCGCCCTTCGGCGTGATCTTGCCGACCAGGATGTCGCCCGGCTCCACTTCGGCACCGACGTACACGATGCCCGCCTCGTCGAGGTTGCGCAGTGCTTCCTCGCCGACGTTCGGGATGTCGCGGGTGATGTCCTCCGGCCCCAGCTTCGTGTCGCGGGCCATCACCTCGAACTCGTCGATATGGATCGACGTGAACACGTCGTCCTTCACGATCCGCTCGGAGATGAGGATCGAGTCCTCGTAGTTATATCCGTTCCACGGCATGAACGCGACCAGCGCGTTGCGGCCCAGCGCCAGCTCGCCGAACTCGGTCGACGGGCCGTCGGCGATCGTGTCGCCGGCGCGCACCACGTCTCCCACCTTCACCAGCGGGCGCTGGTTGATGCAGGTCGACTGGTTCGAACGCTGGAACTTCATCAGCGTGTAGATATCCACGCCCGATTCGGTCGCACTGACCTCACCGGTGGCGCGGATCACGATGCGGCTGGCGTCGACCTGGTCGACGATGCCGGCGCGCCGCGCCGAGATCGCCGCGCCCGAATCGCGCGCCACCGTCTCTTCCATGCCGGTGCCGACGAACGGCGCCTCGGCACGGACCAGCGGCACCGCCTGGCGCTGCATGTTCGAGCCCATCAGCGCGCGGTTCGCGTCGTCGTTTTCCAGGAACGGGATCAGCGAGGCGGCGACCGACACCAGCTGCTTCGGGCTGACGTCCATCAGCGTCACCGTTTCCGGCAGCGCCATCAGGAATTCGCCCGCCTGCCGCGCCGACACCAGCTCCTCGGTGAAGCGGCCCTCGGCGTCGGTTTCGGCCGATGCCTGTGCGACGGTGTGCTTCTGCTCCTCCATCGCCGACAGGTACACGACCTCGTTGGTCACCTTGCCGTCGAGGACCTTGCGGTACGGCGTCTCGATGAAGCCGTACTTGTTGACGCGCGCGAACGTCGACAGCGAGTTGATGAGGCCGATGTTCGGGCCTTCCGGCGTCTCGATCGGGCAGATGCGGCCATAGTGCGTCGGGTGGACGTCGCGGACCTCGAAGCCCGCACGCTCACGCGTCAGACCGCCCGGCCCGAGCGCCGAGACGCGGCGCTTGTGCGTCACTTCGGACAGCGGGTTGGTCTGGTCCATGAACTGCGACAGCTGCGACGAGCCGAAGAATTCGCGCACCGCGGCCACCGCCGGCTTGGCGTTGATCAGGTCGTTCGGCATCACCGTCGACACGTCGACCGACGACATGCGCTCCTTGACCGCACGCTCCATGCGCAGCAGGCCGACGCGATACTGGTTCTCCAGCAGCTCGCCCACCGACCGCACGCGGCGGTTGCCGAGGTTGTCGATATCGTCGATCTCGCCCTTGCCGTCCTTCAGGTCGACCAGCGTCTTGACGACCGCCAGGATATCCTCGGTGCGCAGCGTCGTCACCGTGTCCTCGGCATCGAGGTCGAGGCGCATGTTGAGCTTGACGCGGCCCACCGCCGACAGGTCGTAGCGGTCGGGATCGAAGAACAGGCCAGCGAACAGCGCCTCGGCCGTCTCCAGCGTCGGCGGCTCGCCGGGGCGCATCACGCGATAGATGTCGGACAGCGCCTGCTCGCGCTCCTCGGCCTTGTCGGCCTTGAGCGTGTTGCGGATCCACGGCCCGGTCGAATGATGGTCGATGTCGAGCAGGTCGATCTTCTCGATGCCGGCCTTGTCCAGCTTCTCGAGATTGTCGGGACCGATCTCGTCACCGGCCTCGACGTAGATTTCGCCGGTGCCCTCGTTGATGAGGTCATAGGCCGAGTAGCGGCCGTAGATTTCCTCGGTCGGGATCAGCAGCGTGGTCAGTCCGTCCTTCGCCGCCTTGTTCGCGGCGCGCGGGGTGACCTTGGTGCCGGCCGGGAACACGATTTCGCCCGACGACGCGTCGATCAGGTCGAACGTTGGCTTGGCACCGCGCCAGTTCTCGGCGTTGAACGGGATCTGCCAGCCGCCTTCGCCGCGGACGAACGTCACGCGGTTGTAGAAGTGGTTGAGGATCTCTTCCGAATTGAGGCCCAGCGCATACAGCAGCGCGGTGACCGGCAGCTTGCGCTTGCGGTCGATACGGACGTTGACGATGTCCTTGGCGTCGAACTCGAAATCGAGCCACGAGCCGCGGTACGGGATCACGCGCGCGGCAAAGAGATACTTGCCCGACGCATGGGTCTTGCCACGGTCATGGTCGAACAGCACGCCCGGCGAGCGGTGCATCTGCGACACGATGACACGCTCGGTCCCGTTGATGAAGAAGGTGCCGTTCTCGGTCATGAGCGGCATGTCGCCCATGTAGACGTCCTGCTCCTTGATATCGAGCACCGAGCGGGTTTCCGTATCCGGATCCACCTCGAACACGATCAGGCGCAGCGTGACGCGCATCGGCGCGGCATAGGTGATGCCGCGCTGGCGGCATTCCTCGACGTCGAACTTCGGCGGCTCCAGCTCGTAATTGACGAAGTCCAGCTCGGCGGTGCCGGCGAAGTCGCGAATCGGGAACACCGAACGCAGCGTCTTTTCCAGGCCCGAGACATAGCCGATCGACGGATCGGAACGCAGGAACTGTTCGTAGCTTTCGCGCTGAACCTCGATCAGGTTCGGCATCTGCACCACTTCGTGGATGTTGCCGAATACCTTGCGGATGCGCCGCTTGCGCGTGCCCGCCTTGTCGGTCCGCGCGGTCCCCGCGTCGATCGGATTGGTCGCCATAAGAGCTTTGTGCCTCGTCAGCCAGAATTCACGGGCGCTGGGGTCAGTAACGACGAAAGGCCGCACGTCTAATCCCGATCATCGGGAGACGGCAGCCTGTCAGCGTCCTGTCTTTCCAGCCCCCATCCGTACGACGCGCTGCGCGACGGCGCGCCATGTCCCGAGGCTGTGGAAAGTTGCCGCGATATAAGCCCGCACTGGCACAGCGTCAACCGCGCGCTGCTATCGCCGCGCGGGTTGAAGGGGTAGGGGAGGGGCATGTTGCGTGTCATCCTCTTGCTGGTCGGTGCCCTGCTGGTGCTGCTCCCCCGTTCCGCCGATGCGCAGGAGGTGTTCGTCGGCGTCCTGTCGCACGGCGTCGACACCCCGCTGACCAAGGCGACCGGGGAGGGCGGCACCGACCTTCAGCTGGGGGTGCGGGGCAAGCCGGTACTGAACGCGGGCGTCGCGACGCTGCGCCCCTATGCCTTCGTCTCGGCGAACACGCGCGGCGACACCAGCTTCGCGGCGGCGGGTCTTGCGCTGACGGTGGGGCTCCCGGGCTTTTTCGTGCGGCCGGGGATTGGCCTGGCGGTGCATGACGGGCCGTCCTATCGCGTCGGGGCGGACGGATTTCGCACCGATCTGGGCAGCCGCGTGGTGTTCGAGCCGGAACTGGGCGTAGGGTTCACGATCCTGCCGCGCGTCACCGCGGAGGTGCAATGGACGCACCTGAGCCATGCGCAGCTCTTCAGCCGGCAGAACCCCGGGCTGGACATGATCGGGACGCGTGTGACGATCCGTTTGCCGTAAATGCGCCTCGCTGACGGTTGACGTCGGCGTGCGGGCGGGTAGCGGGGGAGCGATGAGTTCGCGTCCCTTCGCCCTGCTGGCCGGCGTGTCGGCCGCCATCGCCCTCTTTGCCCCCGTTGCCCGCGCGCAGGACGTGCCCGTTCCGGCGGCGACCGCCTTGCCGGCCGATGCCAGCGCGGTGCCGCCGCCGATCCGCGTGCCGCTCCCGCTCGCCAGCCCGTCGGCTACCGGTGCCGTGCCGCTGACCACCGTGCCACCGGTCCGCACGACGCCCCGCCCGGTCGCGACGCCGACCCCGCGGGCGCGGCCGACGACCAACCCGACACTGGCTCCGACGCCCACGCCAACACCCACTCCGCGCGTCAGCCCGTCGCCCAGTCCGACACCGACGCCTGTCCCCGTGGAGCGGGCGACGCCGGCCCCGCCCGTTCCGGTGGAGACGGCCATACCGGCGCCCGTCGTGACCGCCACGCCGTCCGCTCCGCCGATCACCGCCTCAACGCCTGCCGATGATCGCGCAGGCATCCCATGGTGGGCGATCGTGCTGGCCGTGCTGGCGGCCGGCATCGCGGCGGTGTGGTGGTGGCGACGCCGGTCGGGCACCCTCGTCGCCGATGAGGTGCGTGCGGGGCCGTCGCCGCGGCCCGTCGCCCCCGCGGCGCCGCGCCCGCCGGTCGTCCCGGTTGCCCCGACGCCGCCGGTCGCGCCGGCGCTGCGGGGCTGGGTGGCGTTCGATCTGGTCGCGCGCCGCGCCGGGGTGAACCTGCTGACCGCGACGCTGGATGCGCAGGTCACCGTCCGCAACGACGGCGATCGCCCGGCCGAGGGCATCCGCCTCGACGTCCGGCTGCTCAGCGCCAGTGCGTCGCAGGACGACGAACTGGGCGCGCTGTTCGCCCAGCCGGTGAACGCCCCCGCGACCGCGCCGTTCGCGCTGGCACCGGGTGAGGAGCGGGTCGTCAACGTGCTGGCGACGCTGCCGCGCGCGGCCATCACCGTTCTGACGGCTGGCGGGCGGCCGATGTTCGTGCCCGTCGCGGCGGTCAATCTGCGGTACGTCACCGACGGGGTGGCGGGGCAGACGGCCGGCGCGTTCGCGGTCGGACTGGAGCGCGACGGCGCGGCGAAGCTGGCGCCCTTCTGGCTCGACGGACCGGGACGGATGCACGATTCGGTGGCGGTGCGCCCGCACGCCCTCTCGCTGCGCAGCTGACCGGCGCCGGGCGGCGCGTCAGCGTCGGTGCGCGGCGAAGAACTGCCAGATCGTCGCGCTCGCATCAAACGCGCCGTCCGCCCCGCGGGCATCGGGCCATTCATGCTCGCCCGCTCGCCGGTCCACGAAGCGGACCTCGGCGCCGCTGGAGCATCCGGTGCTGGTTTCCACCACCGCGTCGGCGGTGCGCGTCATGGTCGGCGCGGCGGTGCAGCCGTTGGTCGTCCGCCACGCGTCGACCGACCGGCGGGTCGCCAGGAACGGCCGGGTCTGCATCCGTCCGACGAAGCCCTTCGGACTGGTGCCGCCCGCGAACGGCACCACGTCGTCGCGCTCGCCATGGATTACCAGCATCGGCACCGGCGCGACCGCGCGCGGCTCGTTGCCGAACATCGCGCCCGAGACGACCGCGGCGGCGGCGATCCGGTCGCCCAGCGCGATCGCGACGCGGTGCGTCAGCATCCCGCCGTTCGAAAATCCGGTGACGTAGATGCGGCGCGGATCGACCGCCGTGCGCCGCGCGACATCGTCGATCACCGCCGCGACGAAGGCGACGTCATCGACCCCGCGCGATGCCGCCTCGCCGCAGCAGCCGCCGGCATTCCACGTGCCCATGCGATCGTTGCGACCGATGCCGTCGGGGGCCGCCACGATCGCCCTCGCGCGGCGTGCCTGGTCCGCCCAGCGCGCGATCATCGACGCGCCGTTGCCGCCGCCGCCGTGCAGCGCGACGATCAGCGGGGCCGGGCCACTGCCGCGGTGCGCGTCGAGCAGACGGTAGCGCCGCTGCTGCGCGGCGATCGACAGGTCATGGACGGTCGCATCGGCGCTGGTCCGCTGTTGCGCGCCGCGTGCGTCGCGCCATCGCGCCAGCAGGCCGGGGCGCTCCGCCAGCCCCGCATCGGCTGCGAACGCCGCCAATGCCATCGCCCCCATCAATATTGCCTTGTTGCGCACGTCCCTCGCTCTCGCAGATGGATGTTGCGTATACGTAACGGTGTCATGCCTTCCCGGCGATGAACGACCATGCCGCCAAACGAAAAAGGGGCGGCCCCCATCAGGAGCCGCCCCTATTCTGTCGCTGGCCGTCACGGAAGGACATTCCATGACGTCGCGCGGGTAGCCGGGCCACCCGCCGGCCGTGCGCAGGCGGGACGCGACGCGCCCCGCCCGCGCGTTCGGCTTACTTGAGCTCGACGGTCGCGCCGGCTTCTTCCAGCTGCTTCTTGACCTTCTCGGCCTCGTCCTTCGACACGCCTTCCTTGACCGGCTTCGGCGCGCCTTCGACCAGCGCCTTCGCTTCGGTCAGGCCCAGGCCGGTGATCGCGCGGACTTCCTTGATGACGTTGATCTTCTTGCCACCGTCGCCGGTCAGCACGACGTCGAATTCGGTCTTCTCTTCAGCGGCCGGCGCACCGCCGGCGGCGCCACCAGCGGCCGGAGCCGCCGCAACCGCCGCAGCGGCCGAAACGCCCCACTTCTCTTCGAGCAGCTTCGACAGCTCGGCGGCTTCGAGGACGGTCAGTTCGCTCAGCTGGTCAACCAGCGCGTTCAGGTCTGCCATGATCTTACTTCCTATCAAGCGGGGACAGGTGCCCCAAATTCCAAAACATCAACAGGATGCTGCCTGAAATCAGGCGGCTTCCTTCTCCGAATAAGCTGCCAGCACGCGCGCGATCTGCGCGGCCGGGGCCTGGGTGATGGTCGCCAGCTTCGTGGCGGGTGCCACGATCAGGCCGACGATCTTCGCACGCAGCTCGTCCAGCGACGGCAGCGTGGCCAGTGCCTGCACGCCCGCCACGTCCAGCGGGGTCGTGCCCATCGCACCGCCGACGATCTCGAACTTGTCGGTCGTCTTGGCGAATTCGACGACGATCTTGGCCGCCGCGACCGGATCGGTCGAGGAAGCCAGCCCGACCGGACCAGTCAGCATGTCGCTGAGCGAACCGTAGTCGGTGCCGTCGAGTGCGATCCTGGCAAGCTTGTTCTTCGAGACCTTGTAGGTCGCGCCGGCTGCCCGCATCCGGTTGCGCAAGTCGGTTGACTGCGCCACCGTCATGCCGAGGTTGCGGGTGACGACCACCACGGCAACCTCGGAAAAGGTGCGGTTCAGTTCGGCGACGGCCGCGGTCTTCTGACTACGATCCATGCCATTCTCCACGTTGGGAAGGGGCCGCGCGAACGGACCCTTCCGGGTACGAACCGCCATCCGCAACTGCGGCCGGCGGCATTGTCCAGCGATGGGGAATGGGATGCCCGCTAACGGGCGACGGGCCGCACGTGCGGCTTCCATGGGAAGGCGGCACGACCGGCGCGATCAATCCTGTCCCCGCCTCGGCGGGAGATTAAGGCATCCGGGGATGCCACCCGCTGTCTCGGACGGTGCGCCCTGGCCATCCGGCCGGAGCACGCGGGCGGCGTCATAGACGATCGGCAGCGGGCGTCAAGTCTCCACCCGCACCGGCCCGCCTGTCACCGAACCGACGCCGATCTGTCGTGGGGATGTCGCGGTACCTTCATCGCCATGCCTTTTACCGCGGCCAAGGACGGGCGGGAACATCGCATCGCATCGGGGGATCACCGTGACTGACCTTATCATCGGTAACGATTACGACGGCAACGTCGACGCCAATCCGTCGACCACCACCACGCTGGGCGAACTGGTCGAACAGCGTTATTCGCGCCGCCAGATGATGGGCGGGATGAGCGCGATGACCACCGCCGCGTTCGGCGCCTCGCTGCTGGCCGGGTGCAGCGACGACGAAGACGGCCGCAACGACGTCATCACCGTGTCGGACGGCACCACCGTGCAGGCGCAGGGCGGCCGCGTCGTGACGCTCAGCTCGACGGCCAGCAGCAACGCCACCTCCAGCACCTGGACGCAGGTGAGCGGGCCGACCGTCGCGCTGACGGTCAGCGGCACCTCGGTCAGCTTCGTGACCCCCAACGTCACCGCCACGACCAACATCGTCCTCCAGTTTACCGCCTCCGGTCCGAGCGGATCGAGCAGCGAGCGGTCGACCGTCGTCGTCAGCCCGGCGACGCTGGCATTCACCGCCGTGGCGAAGAACAAGAACGACATCGTGACCGTGCCGACCGGCTATACCGCGACGGTGCTGTACCGCGCCGGCGACCCGATCGCCTCGGGCGTGGCGGCGTTTGCCAACAACGGGTCGGACACCAATTACGCGCAGCGCGCGGGCGACAACCATGACGGCATGAGCTATTTCGGGCTGGCCGCCAGCGGCAGCGCCCCGGACGCCGGCAACAGCACCCGCGGGCTGCTGGCGATCAACCACGAGTATATCAACCCGCAGTACATGCATGTCGGCGCGCCGACGACCGCAGCGGACGCGGCCGGCGTGCAGCGCCGCCCCGAAGCCGAGGTGGTCAAGGAGATCGAGGCGCACGGCGTGTCGGTGGTCGAGGTGCTCCGCGCGGGCAACACCGGCGCGTGGAGCTACGTCGCGGCGAGCGCGCTCAACCGCCGCGTGACGCCCAACACCCCGATGGCCTTCAGCGGCCCGGCGCGCGGCGATGCGCAGCTGCGCACGCGCTATTCGGCGGACGGCACCACGGGGCGCGGCACGATCAACAATTGCGCCAACGGCGCGATGCCGTGGGGCACCTATGCCACCTGCGAGGAAAACTGGGCGGGCTATTTCGCGCGTTCCTCGACCGATACGGCGGTGCGCACTGCGGCGGGCAATGCCCGGCAGGTGACGTCGATGTCGCGCTACGGCGTCGGCACCAGCAGCCGCTACGGCTGGGAAACGGTCGCCCCGGCGGATGCGAGCAGCACGATCTTCACGCGCTGGAACGCCTCGGCGGTCGCGGCCAACGCCGCGGACGGCACGGGCGATTTCCGCAACGAGCCGTTCACCTTCGGCTGGGTGGTCGAGATCGACCCCTATGACCCCAGCTCGACCCCGCGCAAGCGCACCGCGCTGGGCCGCATGGCGCACGAAGGCGTAATGGCGGGCCGCATGATCGCAGGCGTAAAGCCGGCGTTCTACATGGGCGACGACGGCCGCAACGAATATATCTACAAGTTCGTGTCGGCCACCGCCTGGTCGGCGGCGGATGCCACCGCGTCGAACCGGCTGGCGACCGGCGACAAGTATCTGGACACCGGCACGCTGTATGTCGCGAAGTTCAACGCCGACGGCACCGGCATCTGGCTGCCGCTGGTGTTCGGCCAGAACGGGCTGGACGCGAACAACGCGCGCTATCCGTTCGCCAGCCAGGCCGACGTGCTCATCAACGCCCGCCTCGCCGGTGACGTGCTGGGCGCGACCCCGATGGATCGCCCGGAATGGACCGCGGTGAACCCGGTCAACGGCGAGATGTACTGCACGCTGACCAACAACTCGAACCGTCGCGGCGTGGCGTCCAGCAGCAGCACGCGCGCGGTCGATGCGGCCAATCCGCGCGCCTATGTCGACACCCGCACCGACGGCGGTACCAACAGCGGCAATGCCAACGGCCATATCGTGCGCCTGCGCGAAGCCAACGACTCGACCGAGTCGCTGACCTTCACCTGGGACGTCTACGCCTTCGGTGCGCGTGCCAACGCCAATGCCGACAACGTCAACCTGTCGGGGCTGGACGACACCAACGACTTCTCGTCGCCCGACGGCCTGTGGTTCGGCCTGCCGACGAACGCGGCGGGTCAGGCGTCGCCGCTGCTGTTCGTGCAGACCGACGACGGGGCGTATACCGACGTCACCAACTGCATGATGCTGATCGGAATGCCCGGCCGCGTCGGCGACGGCACGACCAAGAGCGTCACCACGACGTCGGGCGGCACCGCCACCACGACGACGCGCGTCGGCGCGGCGCCGGGCGCCAAGCTGAAGCGGTTCCTGGTCGGGCCGAAGGAATGCGAGATCACCGGCATCACCTCGACCGCCGACGGCCGCACGATCTTCGTCAACGTCCAGCACCCCGGTGAGGACGGCAACTTCGCCAACATCACCTCGAACTGGCCGCAGAGCCAGGCGACCGGCACCGGCACCGGCCGTCCCCGCGCGGCGACGGTGGTCATCACCAAGGACGACGGCGGCGTCGTGGGCCTGTAAGGCGCACGCTCTTCGGGCGATCCTGCGCGGCGCCCCGTCGTCCGGCCGTCACGGTCCGGGCGGCGGGGCGTCGTCGTTGTCGGGGGCGGTGGCGGGCGCGTCGATCCACCAGCGTTGCTGCCAGCCGCGTTCCTCGGCGCGGGGGACGCCGCCCGCATCGCGCGCCGGTGCATAGCGGAACCGCTGCTCGATCAGGCGACACGTCGTCGCGTCGAGCGACCCGTTGCCGCTGGATCGCATCGTGCGACAGGCGGTCGCGCGGCCATCGGGTGTGACGGTGAAGCGGACCGTCACGACCCCTTCGATCCGCGCGCGGCGTTCGGCGACGGGATAGTCGCGCGCGCGGATCGCGCCGCGCAGCAGCCGGGCGGGTGTGCCGGCCGCGCCGTTGCCGTCGCCTTCCGCGCCGGTGCCCTTGCCGGTCGCCGTGCCACCCGCCTGCGCGCTGGTGCCGCTGCCGGCGACCGGGGCGGCGACCAGCGGAACGGGTGGCGGGACGGTGACAAGCGGCGGCGGCGCGACCAGCGGTGCCGGGTTCGCGGCCCGGGCGGGTGCCCGGACGGATGATCGCCCCGAAACGTCCGTCGCCAGCGGCGGCGGGGCCGGCGCAGGCGGCGGCACGTCGAACGTCGCGAGCGAGACGCTCGGCGTGGGACGGGGCATCGCCTCACCCGGCGCGAGCAGCCACCATCCCGCCGCGGCATGAAGCGCGATGACCAGCGACCCCACGACGACCCGCTCAGCTCGCCGCGTCCCGGTCATGATCGCGGGTCAGCGCCGCGGGCGGGGCGTGCGTTGGGCCTGATAGCGCCGCTGCGGCGGGCCGCCGGCGCCGCCCTGACCGCCGCGCATCGGCGCGGGCGCGCCCTGCATCGGCTCGATCCGCACGCCGCTCTCGTCCTCGCCATCGGCGTTGGCGCTGGCGCGCACCGCGGCGGCGAAGCGACCGGCGAGCGCGCTGGGCACCTGGAACTGCGTTTCCATCGCGCCGATGCGGATCGCGCCGATCTCCGCCTTGGTCACATGCCCGCGGCGGCACAGCAGCGGCAGCACCCAGCGCGGGTCGGCATTCTGGCGCCGGCCGACGTTCATGCGGAACCACACGACATCGTCGAAGCCCGGGCGGTGCGCCTTCTGCCGGTCCTCCGGCGCGCGGTCGGACAATTCCTCGGGCGCGGGCAGGCTGGCGCGCTGCGCCGCGACGAAGGCGGCGGCGATCTCCTCCGCCGATCGCTGCGCCAGCAGTTCGGCGGCGAGCGCCTGATCGTCCTCGTCCACCTCGACCGGGGCGAGCAGGCGTTCGAGCAACCGCTCGCGATCCTTCGCACGGATCGCCTCGGCGGTCGGCACCTCGCCCCATTCGGCGGCGATGCGCGCGCCGCGCAGCATCATCTCCACACGGCGACGGCGCGGATAGGGGACCAGCAGCACTGCCGTACCCTTCTTGCCCGCGCGGCCGGTGCGGCCCGAACGGTGCTGCAGTACCTCGGCATCGCGCGGCAGCTCGACATGCACGACCAGGCTCAGCGTCGGCAGGTCGATGCCGCGCGCCGCCACGTCGGTCGCCACGCACACCCGAGCCCGTCGGTCGCGCAGCGCCTGTAGCGCGTGGTTGCGCTCGTTCTGCGAATGCTCGCCCGACAGCGCCACCGCGGCGAACCCGCGCTCGACCAGCCCGGCGTGCAGGTGGCGGACATTGTCGCGCGTGGCGCAGAACAGGATCGCGGTCTCCGCCTCGTAGAAGCGCAGCAGGTTGATCACCGCATGCTCGATTTCCGACGGGGAGACGGTGACCGCGCGATAGGTGATGTCGCCATGCCCGCGCTGCTCGCTGACAGTCGAGATGCGCAGCGCGTCGCGCTGATATTTGCGCGCCAGTGCGACGATCGTCTTGGGCAGGGTGGCGGAGAACAGCAGCGTACGCCGCTCTGCGGGCGTCTGGTCCAGCAACGCCTCCAGATCGTCGCGGAAGCCCATGTCGAGCATCTCGTCCGCCTCGTCCAGCACCGCGGCGCGGATCTGCGACAGGTTCAGCGCGCCGCGCTCGACATGGTCGCGCAGGCGCCCCGGCGTGCCGACGACGATATGCGCGCCATGGTTCAGCGCACGGCGCTCGCGGCTCGGGTCCATCCCGCCGACGCAGGTGGCGATCCGCGCATCGGCGTAGAGCCAAGTCAGCTCCTTGGCGACTTGCAACGCCAGTTCGCGGGTCGGGGCGATCACCAGCGCGAGCGGCGCACCGGGCTGTGGCAGCTGGTCGTTGGTCAGCAGCTGTCCGGCGATCGCCAGCCCGAAGGCGACGGTCTTGCCGGAGCCGGTCTGGGCGGACACCAGAAGGTCGCGGCCGATCGCCTCGTCGGCGGTCACCTCGCTCTGGACGGGGGTGAGCGCGGCATAGCCACGCGCTTCTAGCGCGCTCGACAGTGCGGCGGGGATGTTCGTTGCGTTCATGAGATCGTCCAGATGGTATCGCGAGGGCGGAAATGCCAGTGGTGCCGGGTTACCAGCGGTAGTTGAAACTGATGCTGATGCGGTCCGCCTTCGCGGCGTTGGGCATCACTTCGTGCCGCAGCCAGCTTTCCCACAGGAAGATCGTGCCCACCTGTGGTTCGGCGTAGACGAAGGTGTCGGCACGCGGCGGCGCGGCCATCAGCATCGGCAGCCGCGGATCCTCCAGCTTGAGCGCGCCCGATCCCGGCGGCACCGCGACGTAGAAGGTGCCCGACACGACGCTGTGCGGGTGGATATGTCCCGAATGGGTGCCGCCCGGCTTCATCACGTTGACCCACAGGCTGTCCAGCTTCAGCCGGCGCCCGCCCAGGTCCATCCCCGCATCGCGGGCGAAGGCGGCAACGTGCCGGTCGAGATGCCGTTTCAGATCGCCGAACGCCGGGTCGCGCAGCGGCAGATCGTCGAGCGAGGCGTAGCTGGTGTAGCCGCGATAGCCATGCTCCTTCGACCAGCGCCGGCCCGCCATATCGTCCTGCGCCAGCGCGCGGCACGATTCCTCCAGCTCGGCGAGCAGGTCCGCGGCGTCGATCGACGCGTCGTAGAAGTGGGTCGGGAACAGCTGGCGTGTCGGCATCGGGGCGATCCTGTCGGCGGAGGGGGAGGGCGGGTGCGGCATCACCCCAGGCGCAGCGCGACGTCGTTCATGAAGCGCGTGTCGTCGCCCTTCGCCAGCCAGTCCGCCTCCGCCGCGACCGCGCCGAGCAGGTCGGACAGCGGCTCGATCTCCGTCTTGGCGTAATTGCCCAGCACGTGACCGGTCACACGGTCCTTGTGCCCCGGATGGCCGATGCCGATCCGCACCCGGCGGAAATCGGGGCCGAGATGCTGGTCGATCGAGCGCAGCCCGTTGTGCCCCGCGGTGCCGCCGCCCTGCTTCACCTTCACCTTCATCGGCGCCAGGTCGAGTTCGTCGTGGAACACCGTCAGCGCCTCGACGCCCAGCTTGTAGAAGCGGATCGCCTCGCCCACCGAGCGGCCGCTGTCGTTCATGAAGGTCGCGGGCTTGAGCAGCAGTACCTTGTCGCCGCCGATCCGCCCTTCCTGCAACCAGCCCTGGAACTTCTTCGCCGGCGGGGCGAAGCCATGGACCTCGGCGATCGCGTCCAGCGCCATGAAGCCGACATTGTGCCGGTTCATCGCATATTGCGCGCCCGGATTGCCCAGGCCGACCCACAATTGCATGTCGCGTTCCTTCAAAAGGCGAAGGGGCCTCAAAAAGCGAAGGGGGCAGGGGAGCGTCGCCGCTGCCCTGCCCCCGTAAGACTTGCCGTAGGCGGCAAGGCGGCGCGATTACTCGCCCTTGTCCTCGCCCTCTTCCTCTTCGGCGGCGGCTTCGGCAGCAGCCTCGGCCGACGCGGCTTCGGCCAGCGCGGCCTCCTCGGCGGCCTGTTCCTGCGCCTCGGCGAGCATCGCCGACGGGGCGACGATCGTGGCGACGGTGAATTCCGGATCCTCGATCGCCAGCGTCGCGCCCTTGGGCACGCGCACGTCGCCGATGTGGATCGTGTCGCCCACGTCCTTGCCCTTCACCGACACGACGATTTCCGACGGGATGTTCGCGGCGTCGACGGTCAGTTCCAGCTCGGTGGCGACCAGCGTCAGCACGGCGCCCTTCTTCACGCCCGGCGACAGTTCCTCGTCCACGATCACGACCGGGACCGGCACGGTGACGGTTTCGTGCGCGGCGATGCGCAGGAAGTCGACGTGCGTCGGGCGATCGGTGACGGGGTGGAACGCCACGTCCTTGGCCAGCGTGCGCTGACCGTCGACCATGATGACCGAGTTCATGAAGTGGCCGGTCATCAGCGCCTTGACTAGCGCCTTCTCCTCGAGATGGATCGAGACCGGCTCTTTCTTCTGGCCGTAGATCACGGCGGGGACGCGGCCGTCACGACGCAGTGCACGGGAGGCTCCCTTGCCAACCCGGTCACGCGTCTCGGCTGCGAGCGTGATGGTGTCGCTCATGCGATATGCTCCGAAACTTGTGAGTACGTTTCCCGACACGCCTCCAGGGATGACCATGGCGGGAAGCCGGCGCGCTTAGCGGCAACGCGCCGGAAACGCAAGGTCGGCCGGTTCGGCGTCAGTAATTCACCCGCACCGCGTTCAGCTTGTACGCGCCCAGTTGCGCCTGCACGCTCTGGTCGCCCGCCAGATGCCCGGCGCCGACCGCGATGAAGACGGTACCCGGCTGCTTCATCCGCTCCGCGATCCACGCCGCCCAGCGCTTGTTGCGGTCGGTCAGCAGCGCCTTGGCGACCTCCGGCGAATCCTTGAGCGAATCGTTCATCTCCGCCGCGACGCCGTCGGGATTCCCCTTGGCCCAGGCCGATACCATCGTCTCGAACGTGGTCTTCACCTTGGGCAGTTCGTCGAGCGTGCTTTCCAGCAGCTGGAGCTGCCCGTCGCGCGAGATGCTGTCGAAGATGCCCAGCTGCCCCTCGAACGTCTCCAGCCCCTCCACCTTCTTGCCGGCGTCGCGCGCGGCCTTGGCCAGCACGGCTTCGGGGCCGTTGGACGGATCGTAACCCAGTTTCTGGATCGGCAGCAGCGACAGGGTGACCGCGGCGAACCACGGGCGCATCCTGTCGTAGGCGGCGGCGGGGACGTTGCCCTGGCCCATCGCGGTGGCGAAGGCGGCGCGGTAATTGGGGGGCAGCGCCTGGGTCAGCGGGGTGCCGGCGGGGTCGAACGCCTTGGCCATGACGACGCGCTGCTGGGTGGCGGCGTCGGGTTCGACCATTTCCAGCACCAGCGTCTGCGAGGCGTCGAACGCCTTCTTCACGCCTTCGTCGAACCAGCTGAGACCCGGCTTCAGCACGTGGATGGTGCCGAACAGATAGATGGTCGTGTCGGCGTCCTTCACCACCCACAGCGCGGGATCGGCGTCGGCGGGGGACGAGTCGGGCGCCTGTTGCGCACAGGCGGGGAGCGCCAGCAGCAGGGCAATGGCGGTGGTGGCGGTCTTCATGAAGCGGTTCATGCGGCAGGTTCCTGACGAAGGAAATGGGGTGGTGGGAACGGGGTCAGCGATACTTTCGCCACAGCCAGACGATGCCGGAGACCGCGATCATCGCGGCGAGGACCGCCGTGGCGTCGACCGGCGGGAGCACTCCCGCGCGCCAGAACGCCCACCAGACCGGCGCGCCGATCGCCACGGCGTAGAAGCCCGCGACCGCGCCGTCGCGATACGCCTCGCGCTCATGTTCGTCGACGACACGGTGCCAGCGCCACGAAATGACCGGCAGCACCACGCCCCAGGCAAGCGCCAGCACGATCGCGAACCACAAGGGCAGCGGCGCGGACAGGAGATCGGGGTGGCCGCCATCCGGCGCCTCGTGCGTCGCGACCAGGGCGATGCCCAGGCCGATCGCGCCGCCGAGCAGCCCCGACAATGCCAGCAGGCGGTGATTGGCGCGCTGTCGCCCGCCCGCTCGATGGATCCGCGTCATCCCGATCACCCCCGTATCCTGGGCCACGCGAACACCGCCATCCCCGCGGCGAGCGATGCCCACCACAACGGCTCGGCCAGCGCCCCCCTGCCCAGCGGCCCTTCCAGATATTGCGCCAGCGGATGGCCGACGAAGCCGACCAAGCCGATCGTCGCCCAGACCGAAAGGGCGTGGCGGCGCTGCACCTCGTCCGCCTCGCGCCAGCTCCACATGTCCGCGCCGATCGACACCGCGGCGAAGGCCAGAACCGTGCCCAGCACCTCCGCCAGCGGCGCGGCGGCACGATGCGGTCGGCCGAGGAAGCCGTCGGCGAACCCCGACAGGAACGGCAGCGCGGTCATCGCGACGAAGGCGGCGACCAGCACGACGCCCGCGCGGCGCGCCCGGCGACGGCGGCGGTCGCGCACGCGCGCCTCGCCCCAGCCGGCGTCCGTGGCGAGAGGGGCAGGGGTCATCGCCATTCCACCGCGACGTTGACCGCCAGATGCGGCAGCCGCCACGACGCGGACGGCGCGGCATCGCCGGTCGCGCGCCTCAGCACGGTGAGCGGATCATGCCCCATCACCATCAGCCCCAGCACGATGCCCAGCACCAGCTGCGCCACGATATTGCGCCCGCGCGGACGGTCACGCATGGTCCGCATCCCTTCCTTCGCCGTCATCGAAAATCTCCTCGATCGTCAGGCCGAACAGCCGGCCGATGCGGAAGGCGAGCGGCAGCGAGGGATCGTATTTCCCCGTTTCGATCGCGTTCACCGCCTGGCGCGACACGTCCAGCCGCCCGGCCAGTTCGGCCTGGCTCCAGTCGCGTTCCGCACGCAGCACCTTGAGGCGATTCTTCATGTCGCGTCCTTGCAACATCCGCAGCCTCTTGTCAGCATCGCCTGACCCAATGTCAGGTGACCATGACAAAGTGTCAGCGAGTCGCGTCTTTGTCAAGTGTACCTGACAAAATGTCATTCAAGGCTGGCGATGGCGACGCGGCGCGCGCGGTGGCGAGTTGATTCCGGCGGGCGGTTCCGCCACAGGCTGCGCGCGTGAGCGACCCGTCTGCCCCCCGCCCGCTGTCCTTCCAGGCGATGATTCTGCGGCTCCACCAATATTGGTCGGAGCATGGATGTGCGATCCTGCAACCCTATGACATGGAAATGGGGGCGGGCACGTTCCACCCGGCCACCACGCTGCGCGCGCTGGGGCCGGACGCGTGGAACGCCGCCTATGTCCAGCCGTGCCGCCGCCCGACCGACGGCCGCTATGGCGAGAACCCCAACCGGCTGCAGCATTATTACCAGTATCAGGTGATCCTGAAGCCCAGCCCGCCGAACCTGCAGGAACTGTACCTGGGATCGCTGGCGGCGATCGGGGTGGACATGCGCGTCCACGACATCCGCTTCGTCGAGGACGACTGGGAAAGCCCGACGCTGGGCGCCTGGGGCCTCGGCTGGGAAGTGTGGTGCGACGGGATGGAGGTGACGCAGTTCACCTATTTCCAGCAGATGGGCGGTTTCGACATGAAGCCGGTCGCGGGCGAGCTGACCTACGGGCTGGAGCGGCTGGCAATGTACATCCAGAACGTCGACAATGTGTACGACCTGGCGTTCAACGACGCGGGCGTTTCGTACGGCGACGTGTTCCTGGAAAACGAGCGCCAGATGTCGACGTGGAACTTCGAGGTGGCGGACACCGACCGGCTGTTCGACGCGTTTCGAAAGGCGGCGGCGGAGTGCGAGAACTGCCTTGAGGCGAAGCTGCCGATCGCCGCCTATGAACAGGCGATCAAGGCCAGCCATACGTTCAACCTGTTGCAGGCGCGCGGCGTGATCTCCGTCGCGGAGCGGCAGGCCTATATCGGCCGCGTGCGCGATCTGGCGAAGGCGGCGTGCGCGGCGCACATGGAGAAGAACGGATGGGCGGCGTGACGATGTTCACGCGGCGCCGCGACGACGCTGTCGATGTTTTCGCGCAGAGGCGCAGAGGCGCAGAGATGGCACGCGTGGGTTTCGATCGCGCGGCAGCAACGGTCGTTCGGCAGCGTGGTGGCGGCGGAATGCCAGCCGCTGGCGCGGCCTCTCTGCGGCTCTGCGCCTCTGCGCGAACCACCCTTCTTCGCGTCTTCGCGCCTTCGCGTGAACCCTCCTTCCAGACGGCGACCTTCGCATGACCGACTTCCTGCTCGAACTTCGTTCCGAGGAGATCCCCGCCCGGATGCAGCCGAAGGCGCGCGAGGATCTGGCGCGGCTGTTCGCGGGTGAGCTGGCGAAGGCCGGGCTGACCGCGGCGGAGACGGTGACCTATGCCACGCCGCGGCGGCTGGCGTTGATCCTGCGCGGGCTGCCGGATGCGACCCAGGCGGTGAGCGAGGAAGTAAAGGGGCCGAAGGCGAGCGCCCCGCCGCAGGCGCTGGAGGGGTTTCTGCGCAAGACCGGCCTGACGCGCGACCAGCTGGTCGAGCGCGACGGCGTGCTGTTCGCCGTCAACGAACGCCCCGGCCGCGCCACGCCCGAGGTGCTGGCCGAGGCGATCCCGGCCGTGATCCGCGCCTTTCCCTGGCCCAAGTCGATGCGCTGGGGCGCGGCGTCGGCCTCGACCGAAAGCCTGCGCTGGGTGCGGCCGTTGCAGGGCATCGTCGCGCTGTTCGGCGAGGCGGTGGTGCCGGTGGAGGTCGCCGGGATCGCCAGCGGCGCGGCGACGGTGGGGCATCGCTTCCACCACCCCGACGCGGTGACGATCCGCTCGGCGGCGGACTATGTCGAGGCGCTGCGCGATGCGCACGTCATCGTCGACCAGAACGAGCGCGCGGCGATCATCGCCACCGGCGCGGCGATGGCCACCGCCAAGGCGGGGCTGACGCTGGTGCGCGACGAAGGGCTGCTGGCGGAGAATGCCGGGCTGACCGAATGGCCGGTGCCGCTGCTGGGGCGGTTCGACCCCGACTATCTGTCGGTTCCGCCCGAGGTGATCCAGCTGACCGCGCGGGTGAACCAGAAGTATTTCGTGTGCCGTGATGCCGACGGGAAGCTGGCCAACGCGTTCGTCTGTACCGCGAACATCGACGCCGACGACGGCGGCGCGAAGATCGTCGAGGGCAACCGCAAGGTGCTGGCGGCGCGGCTTGCCGATGCGCGCTTCTTCTACGACACCGACCTGAAGGTGCCGCTGGAGGAGCAGGCGACGAAGCTGGACCGGATCGTCTTTCACGAAAAGCTGGGCACGGTCGCCGACAAGGTGGAACGCGTCGCGAAGCTGGCGCGGTGGCTGGTGGAGGAGGGAATTATCCTCCCCGGTACGGGGAGGGGGACCAGCGCAGCTGGTGGAGGGGGTGCGCCACAGGCGCTGCTGCCCGCGGATGCCCCCCTCCACCACCAGCCTGCGGCTGGCGGTCCCCCTCCCCGTGCCGGGGAGGATAATGTCGCGCTACTGGCCGATCAGGCCGAGCGCGCGGCGCGGCTGGCGAAGGCCGACCTCGTCACCGGCATGGTCGGCGAATTCCCGGAATTGCAGGGGCTGATGGGCGGCTATTACGCCGCCGCGCAGGGCGAGGACGCGGCGGTCGCGAATGCGATCCGCGATCATTACAAGCCGGTCGGGCAGGGCGACGACGTGCCGACCGATCCGGTGACGGTGGCGGTGTCGCTGGCGGACAAGCTGGATACGATCGGCGCGTTCTTCGCGATCGGTGAAAGGCCAACAGGCTCAAAGGACCCGTTTGCTTTGCGCAGAGCTGCCCTTGGCGTCCTTTCTCTAACTCAGACGAACGGATTAAGGCTTTCTCTGATTGATCCTCTTGTTCAGGTGTCAACGGCCGCCTTGATCGGATTTATGACGCGGGGTGCTCAGAGTTCAGTAGCGTCCGCAGCTAGATCAATAGTGTCAATGCGAGAAGCAGGCGCAAAGGTTGACGGCGCGACCAGGGAAATTATCGACGCGATACGTCCAATGGTTCAAGAGGTTACCAAGGGGGCGAGTTCGCAGATTGCTGAAAATTTGATACTGACCCTCGACTTCTTCGCCGACCGCCTCAAGGTCCAGCAGCGCGAGGCCGGCGTTCGCCACGACCTGATCGACGCGGTCTTCGCGCTGGGCGGGGAGGACGACCTCGTCCGGCTGCTGGCGCGGGTCCATGCGTTGCAGGCGTTCGTCGCCACCGATGACGGCGCGAACCTGCTCGCCGGGTACAAGCGGGCGGCGAATATCCTGAAGAAGGAGGGTATGACGGCGGACGTCACCCCGGTGAAGGCTGGGGTCTCCGACGAGGGGGCGGGGCAGGAGCCGCGAGAGGCGCCGGCTTCCGCCGGGGCGACCTATGATCGCGAACCCGCCGAGGCGGCGCTGGTCGCCGCGCTCGACGCCGCCGAACCCGCCGCCGCGGACGCGGTCGCGCGTGAGGATTTCGCGGGGGCGATGGCGGCGCTGGCGACGCTGCGCGCGCCGATCGACGCCTTTTTCGATGCGGTGACGGTCAACGATGCCGATCCGGCGAAGCGCGCCGCGCGGCTCGCGCTGCTGGCGCGGGTGCGTGACGCGGTGCACGGCGTCGCCGATTTCTCGCGCATCGAGGGGTAGGCGCGCGTCCGCCGCCGGCGAAAGCCGGGCTGTCGCGCGGTGAGGCGAATCCATATTGCATTCCGGCGCGCAACGGTGTGTTGCGTTGCAACAACGACACGGATGCAAACGGCATCGGCACGGACAGGGACAGGAGACGAACGCATGGCGACGGCGGCTGGGGCAGCGACGGATACACGCTACGTCTATCGCTTCGGCGGCGGCGTGTCCGACGGCGGCAAGGGCGACAAGAACCTGCTGGGCGGCAAGGGCGCGAACCTGGCCGAAATGGCGTCGATCGACCTGCCGGTGCCGCCGGGCTTCACCATCTCCACCGCGATGTGCACCCGTTATTACGAGGAGGGGGAGGCGTTCCCCGACTCGCTGCGCGCCGAGGTCGCCAATGGCATCGCGCATATCGAGCAGGTGACCGGCAAGTCGTTCGGCGATGCCGCCGATCCGCTGCTGGTGTCGGTCCGTTCCGGTGCGCGCGTGTCGATGCCGGGGATGATGGACACCGTCCTCAACCTGGGCCTCAACGATGCGACGGTCGAGGGGCTGGCCGCGGCGAGCGGCGATGCGCGCTTCGCCTGGGACAGCTATCGCCGCTTCATCCAGATGTACGCCGACGTGGTGCTGGAACTGGACCATGGCGCGTTCGAGGAAGCGCTGGAAATCGCCAAGGAAGATCGCGGCTTCACGCTCGACACCGAATTGTCGGCGGACGACCTGCGCGCGCTGGTCGCCGAATACAAGAAGCTGGTCGAGGCGGAATGGGGCAAGCCGTTCCCGCAGGACGTGCACGACCAGTTGTGGGGCGCGGTCGGCGCGGTGTTCGGATCGTGGCAGTCGGAACGCGCCAAGGTCTATCGCCGGCTGAACGACATTCCCGGCGACTGGGGCACCGCGGTCAACGTGCAGGCGATGGTGTTCGGCAACATGGGCGACACGTCCGCGACGGGCGTCGCCTTCACGCGCGATCCGTCTAAGGGCGACCGCGCCTATTACGGCGAGTTCCTGATCAACGCGCAGGGCGAGGACGTGGTGGCGGGCATCCGCACCCCGCAATATCTGACCCGCGCCGCGCGCGAGGAAGCCGGCGCCAAGCCCGCGTCGATGGAAGAGGCGATGCCCGAGGTCTATGCCGAGCTGGCGGCGGTATTCGACCGGCTGGAAACGCATTACCGCGACATGCAGGACATCGAGTTCACCGTGGAGCGCGGCAAGCTGTGGATGCTGCAGACCCGGTCGGGTAAGCGCACCGCCAAGGCGGCGCTGAAGATCGCGGTCGACATGGCGAACGAAGGCCTCATCACCCGCGACGAGGCGATCGCGCGGGTCGAGCCGCAGGCGCTGGACCAGCTGCTCCACCCGACGCTGGACCCGAACGCGCATCGCGACGTCCTGACCAAGGGGCTGCCCGCGTCGCCCGGCGCAGCGAGCGGGGCGGCGGTGTTCGACGCCGATACCGCCGAACGCTGGGCCGCGGACGGCAAGGCGGTGATCCTGCTGCGCACCGAAACCAGCCCGGAGGACATCCACGGGATGCACGCGGCGAAGGGCATCCTGACCGCGCGCGGGGGCATGACCAGCCACGCCGCGGTCGTCGCGCGCGGCATGGGCCGCCCGTGCGTGTCGGGTGCGGGGACGCTGGCGATCGACGCGAAGGCGAAGGTCGCGCGCGTTTCGGGCCGCGAGGTGCGCGAGGGCGATACGCTGACCATCGACGGCAGCACCGGCGAGGTGATGATGGGCGAGGTCGCGACGATCCAGCCCGAACTGGCCGGCGATTTCGGCACGTTGATGGAATGGGCCGACGGGGTGCGCCGGCTGAAGGTGCGGGCCAACGCCGAAACCCCGCTCGACTGCCGCACCGCGCGTGATTTCGGCGCGGAGGGCGTCGGGCTGTGCCGTACCGAGCATATGTTCTTCGACGGCGCGCGCATCACCGCGGTGCGCCAGATGATCCTGGCCGAGGACGAGGCGGGGCGTCGCGCGGCGCTCGAAAAGCTGTTGCCCGAACAGCGCGCCGATTTCACCGCGATCTTCGAGGTGATGGCCGGCCTGCCGGTCACCGTCCGGCTGCTCGACCCGCCGCTGCACGAATTCCTGCCGCATGAGGAAAACGAGTTCGCCGAGGTGGCGAGCGCGGCGGGCGTCGGCGTCGAACAGCTCAAGCGCCGCGCCGCCGAACTGCACGAATTCAACCCGATGCTGGGCCATCGCGGCTGCCGGCTGGGCGTGACCTATCCCGAAATCTACGAGATGCAGGCACGCGCGATCTTCGAGGCGGCGATCGACGTCGCCGAGAAGAGCGGGGAGGCGCCGATCCCCGAAGTGATGATCCCGCTGGTCGCGACCAAGCGCGAACTGGACCTGATGAAGACGGTGGTCGACGCCGCCGCGCAGGCGGTGTTCGCCGAGCGCGGGCGAACGGTCGACTATCTGGTCGGCACGATGATCGAGCTGCCGCGCGCCGCGCTGAAGGCGGGCGAGATCGCCGAGACGGGCGAATTCTTCTCGTTCGGGACCAACGACCTGACGCAGACGACGCTGGGCGTCAGCCGCGACGATGCCGCGCGCTTCCTGGGCGTCTATGTCGAGAAGGGCATCTACGCCAAGGATCCGTTCGTCAGCCTGGACGTCGACGGCGTGGGCGAGCTGGTATCGCTGGCGGCGGAGCGCGGGCGCGCGACGCGGCCGGCGATCAAGCTGGGCATCTGCGGCGAGCATGGCGGCGACCCGGCGTCGATCGCCTTCTGCGAAAGCGTGGGGCTGGATTACGTGTCCGCCTCGCCCTACCGTGTGCCGATCGCACGGCTGGCCGCCGCACAGGCGGCGCTGAAGGCGAGGGGCTGAGCGGACGGGAGCGGCACGATGAAACCCTGGGCGCGATATCTGATCTGTATCGCGCTGGGGCTGATCGTCGGCGTCCTCTACGCCGCCTGGGTCGTGCGGGCCGGGACGTTGGGCTCCGGCACCGCGATCGGCGCGTGGCGCACCGGCACCGATTTCGGATCGCAGGACCAGAGCGCGCGCACCCGCGCGGTGGTGGCGCTGCGCGGGCTGCTGGCGCTGCCCGCGCGCGAGGCGCGTTATTACACCGCCGCCACGGATGACGCCGGCCGTCCGCTGGACGGGCGGTGCCGGTATCGCGTGACCGGCGGGGCGCTGCCGGCGCGGTGGTGGAGCCTGACGCTGTACGACGGCGCCGGCTATCTGGCCGGCGACGGCCCCTATTCGATCGGCAGCGCGTCGCTGTCCCCGGCGGAGCAGGAGCGGTGGACGGTGCTGATCGCGCCGACGCCGCAGCCGGGGCACTGGCTGCCGACCGCGAAGCTCGACCGGTTCGAACTGACGCTGCGCACCTATCTGCCCGCAGATGCGGGACGCACCAGCCCGGCGCGCGATCAATTGCCCTCGATCCGGAAGGAGGCCTGCGCATGATCCGCAACTGGCGCTGGCCGATCGTCGCGGGGCTGCTGGTCGCCGCGCTCGCCTATGTCGTGACGCTGCGCCGCGCGCCGACGATGCTGATGGCGGCGGCGGAACGGCGGCTGGAGAAACTGGGCGGGGTCAATCGCTTCGCGCACGCCCCGCTGGCGACCGCCGCGTCGCGCGCGGTGGTGCGGCCCAGCCCGGACCTGGCCTATTCCAGCTGCGTGTTCGATGCATCGAAAGCGCCCGTACTGGTCGATGTCGCCCCGGTGCCCGCGCGCTACTGGTCGCTGTCGGTGTTCGGCGCCAACACCGACGTCGCGTTCGTGCGCAACAATGTGGAGGCGGGCAACGCGCCGATCCGCGTCGCGCTGGTGATGCCGGGGCAGGCGGTGCCGGCTGGCTATACCGGCGTGCTGGTGCCCGGCGGGCATGGCGTGGCGCTGATCCGCATCCTGATCGACGACCGCGCGCGGTTTGCGCTGGTCGATCAGGCGCGGCGCGTGTCGACATGTGGGGTGGCGGCTGCGGGGTGAGCGGGGTGTGGGGGAGATGGGCTGATCGCGGCTAGAGCGGTTTCCGACCAGGTTGAACCACCGCCATCGCCCTGCGGGCGCCCGCTTCGCGGCGGGGCGCTGTCGATCCGTTGCGGCGTTGCTTGTCGGTCACGATGCCTTGGCATCGCTCCCTCCGCGCGCCTTGCACCGAAGCGACAACGCCTCCGTGCCGATAATTCAACCTGATCGCAAACCGCTCTAGTGCCTCGATCATAACGTTACGGCAGCATGGGGCGGCTGCGAAAGCTCTCATCGTCATGCCGGACCCTTCGGCTTCGCTCAGGAGAGCCTTGTTCCGGCATCCACCGCGCGGTTTACGCGCTGGCGGCTGGAGGTACGGAGCGGTGGACCCCGGAACAAGTCCGGGGTGACGGACTTTGCTGGAGCAGCGGTTCCGAATTCACGAAACTATCAGGCACGTGCGGGGCTGACGACTCGATCATCCGCGAGGGCGGATGATGGCGGGACGTTGATCCACCATCACGCCCGCACCACCCACGTTCAGATCACCGTGCGGTCGTCGCGATAGGCCGGCTCGGCGGCGGGGCGGGCGAGCGGGCGATCGTCGTGGACGATCCGCTCCTCGACGACCGGACGTTCCTGCACGACCGCGCGCTCCTCCGCCACCCGGCGTTCCTCGATCGCGGCATGCTCCTTCACCAGGCGGGCGTTGTCGCGTTCCAGTTCGGCGATCCGCTTCGTCGTGGCGGCATGGGCATCGCGTTCGGCGGCGTAGCGCGCCTTCCATTTCTTGCCGCCCGGATGGCTGGCGAGGCCGAAGAGCCAGCCGGCGACGAGTGCGATCGCCAGCGCGATATATTGCGTGGGGGTGGTGAACAGCATCGCTTCCTCCCTGTTACGCCGTCACAACGACAGGGGAGGAAGCGCGTTCCCGCGGACCTATTTGGGGCCGTTGTTGATGAAGCTGTCGTTGATCGAACAGGCCGCCGGACCCAGGATGACGACGAACAGCACCGGCAGGATGAACAGGATCAGCGGCACCGTCATGATCGCGGGCAGGCGCGCGGCCTTTTCCTCGGCGCGCATCATGCGTTCGTTGCGGAACTCCGCCGACAGCACGCGCAGCGCGCTGGCCAGCGGGGTGCCGTATTTCTCGGTCTGGATCATCGTCGTGACGACACCCTTCACCGCATCCAGATGGACGCGCGTGGCCAGGTTCTCGAACGCCTGGCGCCGGTCGGTCAGGAAGCCCAGCTCGATCGCGGTCAGCGCGAATTCCTCGCCCAGTTCGGGATAGGCCTTGCCCAGCTCCTTCGACACGCGGTGGAACGCCGCGTCGACGGTTAACCCCGCCTCCGCGCAGATCACCAGCAGGTCAAGCGCATCGGGCAGCCCCTTGCGGATTTCCGCGCTGCGCTTGTTGATGCGGTTGGTGAGGTACAGGTCGGGCGCCTTGTACGACAGGATCAGCGTCACCGCGACCAGCGCATAGCGCTTGATCGCGCTCCAGTCCGGAAAGGCATCGAGCAGGTAGACGTAGACGATCATCAGCCCGCCGAACACGATCGGCAGGATCAGCCGGCCGAAGATGACCGCGACCGCCCATTCCTTCTTGCGGATGCCGGCCTGCATCAGCTTGAGCTGTGCGACCTTGACCTGTTCGTCCTGCAGCACGCGCAGCGACGACAGGACATTGCGCAGCCGGTCGGTGGTGGCGTTCTGGCGCACCAGCTTCGCACGTCGCCTGCTGGTGGAGGCGGTGATGCCCGCCTTCAGCTGTTCACGCCGGTCGTTGAGCGCCTTGACCCGGCGCGTCATCGGATCGCGCACGCTGATCGCGGCGAAGATCGCGACGAACACCGCCGCCGCGGCGACCGCGGACAGCAGGGTGGCGAGCGTGACGGCGTCGAGGCCGAGCAGGATCGGGCGGGCGGCAGGTTCCATGGCTCAGATCTCGAAACTGATCATCTTGGACATGATGAACGCGCCCAGCGCCATCCAGCACATGCCCCCTCCGCCGATCACCATCAGGCGGATGTCGCTGAAAAAGCCCAGCATGTACGGCGGGTTGATCATGTAGATCAGCCCGAAGACGATGAACGGCAGCGACCCGATGATATAGGCCGACGCCTTCGATTCCGACGACATCGCCTTGATCTTCAGCTTCATCTGCGCGCGCTGGCGCAGCACGGTGGCCAGGTTCTGGAGCGTTTCGGCCAGGTTGCCGCCGGTTTCGCGCTGGATCGCGATGGTGATGCAGAAGAACTGGAATTCGGGCGTGCCCAGCCGGTCGGCGGTTTCCTGAAGCGCGACGTCCATCGAACGGCCGATCTTCATCTTGTCCGACACCGAACGGAATTCCTCACCCACCGGGCCGGGAACCTCGGCGGCGACGACCTGCATCGTCTCCGAGATCGGCAGGCCCGAACGAAGACCGCGCACCAGCAGCTCGATCGCGTCGGGGAACTTGGCGTTGAACTTGCCGATGCGCCCCTTGATGAGCTTGCCGATCACCATATGCGGGATGAACGCGCCCAGCGCGATCCCCAGGAACATCGCCAGCAGGAACGGTAGCCCGCGCAGCGACAGCAGCGCCGTCACCAGCACCGCCAGCCCCACCGTGGCGGAGGCATATTGGCCGACGGTCCAGCTCTTTCCGGTCATGTCGAGCCGCTTCTGAAGCTCCGCGGGCTTGGGGAAGAAGCGCATCGCCGCCAGGTCGGCGCGCGACGCGCTGCGCCCGGTGATGCGGCGCATCTGCGCCTCCATCGCGCTGGCCTGCGTCACGACATGGCGTTCGCGCACCGCCACCAGCCGGCGGGCGCTGGCCTTGTCCGATGACGGACCGGCGAAGGCGAGCACGACCAGCCCGACCGTCAGCAGCCCGCCGAGCGCAAGCAGCAGCAGGGAGATCATCGGTGTCATCGCCGCCAGGCTCCCCCGCGGGCCATCACTTGGCCTTCGCGCCCTTCTTGCCCACCAGCCCCTTCAGGCCCGCGAACTTGGACAGCAGCGATGCGCCCTTGGCGCTGCCGCCGCCGACGCCGTCGAACGCGCCGTCGTCGGTCATCGCGATCACCCGGTCGGCCACCTCGGCCAGCGGGGCGACGGTCTTGCTGCCCTTGCCCGCCTCGGCCAGCGGCTTGCCCAGCTTGGCGGCCTGCGCGGCCAGTTTCTGATCGAACGGGACCATCACGTCGATCTTGCGTTCGATCGACCCCTCGAAATCCTTGCGTGAGATTTCCAGCTGCGGCCCGGCGTGGACGCGGTTGGCCATCACCGTGACCTGCACCTGCGGCGCATGGGTGCGCAGCCACGACAGCAGCCGGATCGTGTCGCGTGCTGCCGCCAGCGTCAGTTCGGTGACCAGCACCACGGCGTTGATATCCGACAGCAGGTGCGGATGCTGGACCAGCATGCCCCGCGGCAGATCGACGACGGTGCATTCGAACGCGGCGCGCATCTCCTCCTGCAACTGGTAGAAGGCCGCGCCATCGGTGACGATCGGGGTGTTGATCGGCGCCTCGGCCGACAGCACCGACAGCTTTTCCGAAGCGCGCACCATCGCGCGTTCGATGAACAGTCCGTCGATGCGGCTGGGGTTCTCGATCGCGTCGGTCAGGCCGCGGCCAGGCTCCAGGTCCATCGCCAGCGCATCGGTACCGAAATGGACGTCGAGGTCGAGCAGCGCGGTCGAACGCTTGCCCTTTTCGCTCAGCAGCCAGCCGAGCGAGGTCGCCACCGTCGAGGCGCCCGCGCCGCCCCGCGTGCCGATCACCGCCACCGCGCAATGCGGACGGTCCAGCGACGCTTCGGCCAGCTTCGGCGCGCTGACGATCGCATGCGCCTGGGAGAAGGCGTCGCGCACCATGTCGGGGCTGAACGGCTTGAGCAGATAGTCCTGGATGCCGCTGGCGACCAGATCGCGGTACAGCCGCACGTCGTTGACCTGCCCGGCGGCGATGACGACCGTCCCCGGCTCGCACACTTCCGCCAGGCTGTTGATGTCGCCCAGCGGGTCGCCCGATTCGGCCAGGTCCACGAACAGCACCTGCGGGCTGGACGTGACCGACAGCGTCTGCACCGCATTGCGCAGCCCGCCCTTGTAGACATTGTCCGCCGGCCAGCCGAGTTCGGACGCGATCGGGCGCAGCAGCTCGACCGACGCATCGTCGCAGGCGAAGGCGAGGAACGGCGCGCGCGTGCCCGTGCCGCCCGGTTTCCAGGGTGCGTTCACTTGCTGCTTCCTCCCTGCGAGGTCGATTCCGAACGGAGCGTGGTGCCGCCGCCGCCGGTCGGCTGCGCGGCGCGCAGCGTGGTGATGGCGCGCGTGCCCATCTGCGTGTCGTAGACGCCGCTGCCGGCGTTGCCGCGCACCAGATCGGCGGGATTGGCGACCATCGCGGCCAGATTGCCGTTGACCGCGCAGCCATAGTCGGTGGTGTTGTCGTGCTGGAACGCCGGTTCCAGATTGCGGCGCAGGTCGTTGCAGCTGGGCACCGAGGCGCGCGTGCGGCTGACGACGACGCGAACCGTGCCCGGCGCGACCGGCGCGCCGGTGACCGGCGCATCGGCGGTCAGCAGCAGGCCGTAGCGGGCCGCGGCGGCGGCGATCGCGCCATGCGCTGGTGCGCCCGCGCCATTGGGATCGTCGATCGCGACGCTGTCGCCATAACCGAGCCGCAACGCGTCGAGCCAGCCGTACAGCCGCTGCGTTTCCGCGGGCGACAGGCCGTCGTCGCCGCCGGTCTGTACGTCGAAGACGTAATCGGTGCGCGTGACGACCGGCTGGTTGACCGATTCGACCCCGCGGTTGACCGGGCCGCACGCCGCCATCGGCAGCGCGGCGCCGGCAAGGGCGACGAAAAGGATCGGGCGCTTCAACATGATGGGATCCCTTTCAGCTCAGTTGACCGAGAAGCCGGGCGCGGCCGCGGCGGGCCGGCGATCGGCCGGCTTGGCCGCCTTGCGATCGACGGCGGCGGGCGTCCCGGTATCGAGGTTGGGGACCGGCAGGACGGGCACGTCGCCCGCCGCGCCGATCGCCGGCGCGGCGCCGGTGCCGGCGGGGGCCACCTGCATCACCGGCTTGGGCCGGCCAAGCCCGCGCTGCCCTTCGTCCACCGACCCCAGCAACAGGCGTTCCATGTCGCCCGGCGCGCGATAGCCGTCGGTCGGCAGGCGGATGTCGTTGCCGTTGACCGGCTTCACCAGATACGGGGTGATGACGATCACCAGTTCGGTTTCGTTGTGCTGGAACGCGTTCGACCGGAACAGCGCGCCCAGCACCGGGACGCTGCCCAGCCCCGGCGTCTTGTCGAAATTGTTGTTGTGCATGTTCTGCATCAGGCCGGCGATCATGAAGCTTTGCCCCGATCCCAGCTCGACCGTCGTTTCGGCGCGCCGCGTCGTCAGCGCCGGCACGCGCCCGCCGCTGATCGTGATCGCATTGGCGTAATCGAGCTGCGACACCTCCGGCCGGACGCGCAGCGAGATGCGGCCATCGGACAGCACCGTCGGCGTATAGGCCAGGCTGACGCCGAACTGCTTGTATTCGACCGAGGTGGTGCCCAGCGCCTGCGCCAGCGGGATCGGGATTTCGCCGCCCGCCAGGAAGGTGCCGGTTTCACCCGACAGCGCGGTCAGGTTCGGGTTGGCGAGCGTCGTCACCTGACCCATCGTCTCGCCCGCGTCGATCGCGCCGAGCAGGTCGAGGCCCAGCAGCTTGCCTGCCAGCGCGAAGGTCGAGTTTTCCGACCCCTTGGTCACCTGCGATCCGTTCGGCGGCGCCTGCGTGAAGCCGACCCCCAGCGGCCCGCCGGGGACGTATTGCGTCGCGGCGCCGCGCCCGCGGGTGACGCCGAACTGAAACCCGCCGGTGCCGTCGACCGACTGGAGGTTGGCGCCGATGTTCTTGAGGAACGTGCGGCTGACCTCGGCGAACTTCACCTGCAGATTGACCTGCAGCGGCGTCGCGGTGCGCAGGCGGTTGACCACCATCACCTTCAACGCGGCGTTGGGCTGGGTCGCGTCGACGCCGGGGTTGAGCGCGCTGGTCACCAGCCGCTGCGCCTGCGCGCTGTCGTCGGGGGAGGCGACGGTGCCGTTCAGCACCGCGATCTGCCCGACCTGCGTCACATGGATGTCGGCCTCCGGCATCGCGGCCTTCATCATGCGATCCAGCGAGGTCGAATTCTGCGACACGCGGATCGTCGCGGCATAGGCGACGTTGCCGGCCTTGTCGGTCGCGAACAGCGTCGATTCGCCGAAGCCCTTGCCGAACAGATGGATCTGGCGCGGGTTGGCGACATAGACGTCGGCGACGTCGGGGTTCGACGTCCACACGTCGACCACGCTGGCGGGCAGGGTGATCAGTTCGCCCTCGCCGATCGACAGCCACTTTTCGACCGCCGGCTTGGTGACGCCGGGCGGCGGCGGGCCGACGCGCGCGGCGCGGCCGGTGCCGTTGTGGCGCACCGCGGGCGCGGCGCCGGCGGTGGCGGCGGGCAGGATCGCACCGACGGTCATCGCGGCGAGCGCGATGCCATGGGCAAGCGGGCTGGTGACACGCATCTTAATTCTTCCCCCCGACCGGAACCTCGGTCACGCTGTTGCCGCGGGTGACGCGGACGACCGGCCCCACGATGGGTGCGCCCGGCACGCCGCTGCCCGGACCGGCGGTGCCGGTGACCGCCGTGCCGGCGGCCGGGGCCACCAGCGACGGGACCGAGCGGCGCTGGAACCGCGACACGTCGGCGCCGACGACATAGGTGGCGTTGCCGGCCTGCGGCGTGTTCGCCAGCTTGTCGATCATCGCCTTTTCGGCGCGCGGATCCTTGCCGTCGCCGACGCTGGCGGCCCCCGATGCGATCGCCTGTTCGAGTTCGGACGCATTGTCCGCGATCGAGCGCAGCGACAGCGACAGCGTGCCGATGGTCTGCGCGACCGCGATCTGTTCGGCGATGCGCGGCGTCGCCTCGACCGTGACGGTCGAGAAGGTGCGCACGACGGTATTGCCCTGATCGTCCTTGTCGTCGCTGGTCCGCTGATCGGTGGCCAGAACGCGCAGGTTGCGCACGACCGTCTCGCTGGTCTTCAGCGCGGGGCCGTCGTTGGCGCTGACCGACTGGGTCAGGATCAGGTCGATATGGTCGCCCGGAAACACGAAGCCCGCGACCGACGTCTGCGCCGACACCGGCACCGTCACTGCGCGCATCCCCGGGCCGAGCGCGGCGGCCAGGAAGCCGCGGTCGCCCGGCTTGACCAGCTGGCCCTGCGTCACCGGCTGTCCGGCGGTCACCGGCAGGCGCACGACGGTGCCGATCAGCTTCGACAGATCGGTGCCCTCCCGCTTGAAATAGGCGTTCTCGACCAGATCCTTGGGCCACGGCTGGAACTTCAGCGCGGTCGCATCCAGGATCGTGCCGACCGGCAGCGCGCGGGTGGCGACCAGCACCTCCGGCCCGTCGATGACCACCGGCGCGGCGGCCGCGGCCTCCGGCGCGGCGGCGCCCGCCACCAGCGAACGCGCGGCGAACGCGGTCACCGCGGCCACCAGCAACGCCCCCAGCAGCATCATCACCTTGCGACTGTCCATCTGATCCTTGTCCCTCGGGTTCGCGCCAGGTCGTTGAAAGATTTCAGGCGATTATTGGGTAAACTGGTTAAGAAGCGGTTCGCGAAACATCAGCAGCCCGGCCACCGCGATGGCCACGCCATAGGGGACCTCGACCGGCCCCTCGCGCGGGCGCCAGCGTCGTTCGATCATGAACACGATCGTCAGCGCGCCGCCCGCCAGCGACATCATCAGCAGCATGTCGAGCAGCCGGAACGGCGCCAGCCACAGCGCCAGTGCGCCGATCAGCTTCACATCGCCCCCGCCCATCTGGCCGATCGCGAAGGCGCCGACGAACAAGGCGAACACGAACGCGGCGACGCCCAGCTGGATCGCCATGCCGGGCCATGGGTCCAGCCCGATCGCCACCCACCACAATGGCGCCATCAGCGCGATCGCGGCGTTCTTCCAGTTGGCGATCTCCCGCGTGCGCGCATCCTGGATCCCCGCCGACAGCAGCAGCAGCGCCATGATCGCGGGCAACGCCCAGGAAAGAATGTTCCATCCCATGCGACGACCGCTAGACGACAGGGTTTGAGAAACCGTAACCACGCCCGATGACCATCCAGACCGCCCTTGCGCCCTCGCCGATGCCGCGGGTGGCGCGCGCGATCCCGCCCGACGCGCGCGTGACGCACTGGCGCGCGGCGGACGGCTGGGCCGTGCGGCGGTTCGACCGTGACGGGGCGGGTCGCGGTGCGATTCTGTTCCAGGCCGGCCGTGCCGACATGTTCGAGAAGTATCTGGAATGTTTCGATCACTGGCACGCCGCCGGCTGGTCGGTGACCGCGTTCGACTGGCGCGGGCAGGGGGGATCGGGGCGGCTGGGCGCCGACCCCCATGTCGGCCATTGCGCGTCGTTCGCGCCATGGATCGACGATCTGGCGGACTTCTGGCGCGACTGGCGGGCGGAACGCGCCGGGCCGGCGGTGCTGATGGGCCATTCGATGGGCGGCTATCTGGCGCTGCGCGCGATGGTGGAGGGGCGCGTCGCGCCGGACGCGGCGGTGCTGGTCGCGCCGATGCTGGGGCTGCGCTCCCCCGTGGGCGCGCGGATCGGCGGACTGGCGGCGCGCGTTATCGCCGCAATGGGTAATCCCGCGCGCGCGGCGTGGAAGGGCGAGCGCCCCGGCGCGCCCGATCGCCGCGCGCTGCTGACCGGCGATTCGGACCGTTATGACGATGAGGCATGGTGGTTCGCGCACGATCCGTCGCTGAAGCTCGGCCCGCCGAGCTGGGCGTGGCTGGCGCAGGCGTTCGCGGGCACCGCCGCGCTGCGCGCCGACCCGCGGCTGGCGCGGGTGGCGACGCCGGTGCTGACGCTGGTCGCGGATCGCGATGCGCTGGTCGATCCGCATGCCGCGATCGCGACCACCGCGCGGCTGCCCGATGCGCGCACGATCCGCTTTCCCGACGCCGCGCATGAAATCCTGCGCGAACGCGACGCGGTGCGCGACCGCGCGCTGGCGGCGATCGACACGTTCCTGGCCGAGCGGGCGCCCGCGGCATGACCCATGACATCGCGATCGTCGGCGCGGGGATCGCCGGCGCGACGCTGGCCGCCGCGATCGGCGCGCGCGCGCGCTTGCTGCTGCTGGAGGGGGAGGATACCCCCGGCTATCACGCGACCGGGCGGTCGGCGGCCTTCTGGTCAGAAACCTATGGCGGTGCGGGCATCCAGCCGCTGACCACCGCGTCGCAGGCGCCGCTGCGCGATGGCGGCTATCTCGATCCGCTGGGCGCGCTGCACATCGGGCGCGCGGGCGCGGACGAAGGCGCGGCGGCGGCGCTGCTGGCGGAGTTCGCAGACACGCCGGTGGCGCTGGAGCCGGTCGACCCCGCCGCGCGCGTGCCGGGGCTGCGCGAGGGATGGACGCTGGGCGTGTGGGAGCCGAGCTGCGCCTATATCGACGTCGGCCGGCTCCATGCCGATGCACTGGCCGATGCGCGCCGCGCGGGGGCGCAGCTGGTCACCGGCGCGCAAATGGTGGCGGCGGAGCGGCACGGCGGCGCATGGCAGCTGGCGATGCGCGACGGG
Organism: Sphingomonas adhaesiva; assembly: GCF_002374855.1. Classification (GTDB taxonomy): domain Bacteria; phylum Pseudomonadota; class Alphaproteobacteria; order Sphingomonadales; family Sphingomonadaceae; genus Sphingomonas; species Sphingomonas adhaesiva. The sequence continues at coordinate 488,840 of NZ_NWVC01000002.1, read as the reverse complement.
CGCCATTTCGCGGCCGACGTGCTGGTCGATGCCGCTGGCGCCTGGGCCGATGCGGTAGCGGGCATGGCCGGGGCGCGGCCGCTGGGGATCCGCCCGTATCGCCGCACCATGATGCAGCTGGCCACGGATCCGGCGGCGCCCGCGGGGATGCCGTTCGTCAACCACCTGTCCGGCAATTTCTATTTCAAGCCGGAGGCGGGCGGTAAGCTGTGGCTCAGCCCGCACGACGAACATCCGGTGGATCCGCACGACGTCGCGCCCGAGGAGATCGACGTCGCGATCGCGATCGACCGGTTCGAAGGTGCGGTCGACTGGCGCGTCACGCGCGTGGAGCGGCGCTGGGCGGGGCTGCGATCCTTCGCGCCCGATCGGCTGCCGGTCTACGGCGCCGATCCGCGCACGCCGGGCTTCTTCTGGTTCGCGGGGCAGGGCGGGTTCGGCATCCAGACCGCGCCGGCCGCCGCCGCGATCGGCGCCGCGCTGCTGCTGGGGCAGGGGGCGATGCCCGCGGGGGTGGACGCCACGATGTACGCGCCCGCACGCTTCAGGTGACCCTAGCGGCGGCCCCCCGCCGCCACCGCGGCATCGCTGGCCAGCCGGTCGGCGCGTTCGTTGTCGGGGTGGCCGGCATGGCCCTTCACCCAGGTCCATTCGACGCGGTGGCGGCGCGATGCCTCCAGCAGCGCCTGCCACAGTTCGGCGTTCTTCACCGGCTTCTTGTCGGCGGTCTTCCAGCCGTTCTTCTGCCAGCCGTGGATCCACTTGGTCAGCCCGTCCATGACGTAGCGGCTGTCGGTGGACAGGCGGACCCGGCAAGGGCGGGTCAGCGCGTTCAGCCCCTCGATCGCGGCCATCAACTCCATACGATTGTTGGTGGTCAGCGGCTCGCCGCCCGACAGTTCCTTCTCATGCGCGCCGGCGCGGATCAGCACGCCCCAGCCGCCGGGGCCGGGATTGCCCTTGCACGCGCCGTCGGTGGCGATCTCCACCAGCGTCAGTTCCTCGCCGCCGCTCATGCGAAGGCTCCGGGATGGGCGCGATACCAGTCGAGCCGCCGCGCATAGGCGAGCGGGTCCTTGCGCATCACCAGCGCATCGGCCGGGGTATGCAGCCAGTCCCACGCGCGGCTGAGCAGGAAGCGGATGCACGCGCCCTGCGCCAGCACCGGCAGCGCGGCGCGTTCCGCCGCGGACAGCGCGATCCGCTCGGCATAACCCGCCAACAGCGCGGCGCCGATCGCCGCGTCGGCGGTCCGGCCGGTCGAATCGAACGTCCAGGCCGAATGCATGATCGCCAGATCATAGGCGCGCACGTCGGTGCACGCGAAATAGAAGTCGATCAGCCCGCTGACCGTATCGCCCAGCATCAGGACGTTGTCGGGGAACAGATCGGCATGGATCGCGCCGACCGGCAGCGTGGCGGGCCACGCGGCCTCGACCTCGCGCAGCGCCGCGTCGACCTGTGCGAACAGGCCGGGGGCGATCGTATCCACGTCGGCGCCCATCCGTTCCAGCAGCGGGCGCCAGGTGGCGATGCCCATCGAATTGGCGCGCGTCGGCGCGAAATCGGCGACCGCCATATGCATGTCCGCCAGCGCGCGCGCCGCCGCCAGTGCCTGCGCCGCGGTGGGGTGCGACACCGACACGCCGGTCAGGAACTTGATGAGGCAGGCCGGGCGGCCTTCCAGTTCCTGGATCTCCACGCCCGCACGATCCTTGATCGCGGGCGGCACGGGCAGCCCCCTGGCGGCGAGATGATCGAGCAGCGTCATGAAGAACGGCAGATCGTCCGCCGACACGCGCTTTTCGTACAGCGTCAGGATGAAGCGCGCGGTCGTGGTATCGACCAGATAGTTGCTGTTCTCCACGCCCTCGGCGATGCCCTTGGCGGACACCAGTTCGCCGACGTCGTAGCGCGTGAGGAAGGCGGCCAGCGCCTCCGCGGAAACCTGTGTATAGACTGCCATGAATCGTCCCGCCGGCGTCGGCCGGCCCCCTTTTATCGTGGGATCACGCCGCTTCGGCGGCGTCCAGCCCGCGCGGCAGCTTGAACGAGATGGTCTCGCGCGTGGTCTCCTCCTCGCGCTCGGTCACCGCGAAGCGCGTGGCGAGCAGGTCGACCAGCTCGCGCACCAGCAGTTCCGGCGCGGACGCGCCCGCGGTAATCCCCAGTGTGCCGACCCCGTCGAGGAACGACCAGTCGAGATCGGCGGCGCGCTGGATCAGCGCGGCGCGGATGCCCTGCCGCTCGGCCACCTCGACCAGTCGCAGCGAGTTGGACGAATTGGGCGCGCCGATCACCAGCACGGCGTCGCAGGCCGATGCGATCGCCTTCACCGCCGCCTGCCGGTTGGAGGTGGCGTAGCAGATATCCTCCCCGCGCGGCGCCTGGATCGCGGGGAAGCGCGCCTGGAGCGCGGCGACGACCGCGGCGGTATCGTCCACCGACAGCGTCGTCTGGGTAAGGAAGGCCAGGTTGGCGGGATCGGTGACCGTCATCACCTCCACGTCGGCGACGGTTTCCACCAGCGTCATCGCGCCGTCGGGCACCTGGCCGAACGTCCCGATCACTTCCGGGTGGCCGGCATGGCCGATGAAGACGATATGCCGCCCCATCGCGACCAGCCGTTCGGCCTGGCGATGCACCTTCGACACCAGCGGGCAGGTAGCGTCGAGATAGTCGAGACCGCGATCCTGCGCCGCGGCGGGGACCGATTTGGGTACGCCGTGCGCGGAAAAGACCACCGGCGCGCCATCGGGCACCTCGTCCAGTTCCTCGACGAACACCGCGCCCTTCGCCTTTAGCGAATCCACGACGAACTTGTTGTGGACAATTTCGTGGCGGACGTAGACGGGGGCGCCGTGCTTCTCGATCGCCAGTTCGACGATGCGGATCGCGCGGTCCACCCCGGCGCAGAAGCCGCGCGGCGCGGCGATCAGCAGCTCCAGCGGGCGGCGGTCAGTTGCGGTTTCGGCCATGTGCCTGCGCTTACGCGAATGCTTGCTCCCGCGATAGTCGGTTCCTATGGTGGCGCATGATCCGGGGCCGTGTCCTGCCGTCTGGCGGGGAGCGGCCCCGAACCGTATGTGCCCAACGTGCCCAACAGTCCGGGATATTTTCGTGACCGCTCGCTCGCTCGCCGCCCCGCTGGTCCTCCTCATCGCCGCCGGTTGCGCCAAGAGCGGTGAAATCGACGTCACCGGGGGCGTGGGCATCACCTCGGTCCGCTCGGCGTGCCCGGTGGTCGGGGTGCCGGCGGGCACCGGCGACGTGACCCTGTTCGATCCGCCTGCCAGCCGCGATGCGGCGGCGCTGGACCTCAGTGCCGCGATGAGCGACGTGCGCTCGACCTGCGACGATCAGGGCGACGACGTCATCACCCGCGTCACCTTCCAGGTGGATGCCCGGCGCACCCGCACCGACGCGCCGCGCGATGTGACGCTGCCGTATTTCATCGCGATCACGCGCGGCGGCACCAATGTCGTCGCCAAGCGGGTGGGGCAGGTGCAACTGCACTTCGACGCCGGCCAGGGTCGCGCCACCGCCACGATCGAGGCGACCACCGCGGTCAGCCGCGCGCTCGCCACGTTGCCGCAGGAGGTGCGCGACCGCCTGACCCGCAAGCGCAAGGCGGGCGACGAGGATGCGGCGGTCGATCCGCTGGCCAGCCCGGAGGTGCGCGCCGCGGTCGCCTCCGCCACGTTCGAGGCGCTGGTGGGCTTCCAGCTGACGCCGGACCAGCTGAAGTATAACGCGACGCGCTGAGCCGGGCAGGGGCGGGGCCGATCGGCCTTCGGTCACCCCGGCGAAGGCGTGACCTTTGCAAAACCCACGCCGTCATGCCGGACGAGTTCCGGCATGACGGAGGGGGTTAGACCGAGGCGTCGAACAGGATCAGGCGGTCGGGCGCGCGCCGCCGCCACTGCCGCCGGCACCACGGCCGCGGCCGCCACGGCGACGACGGCTGGCGTTGGCGTAACGGCTTTCGCCCGGCTGCGACGATCCGCTGCCGCCGCCGCGCGCCTGCTGGCCGCGTGCCTGCGGCGTGCCGCCGGTCGCGCGCGGCTGGTGCGTCGCCTTCGGGCGCGCGGGCGGGCGGGCGCCGCGCGGGCGATCCTCACGCGGGGCCGGATCGGCGCCGATCGCCTTTACGCGCTCGGCCTTGATCGCCTCGGCACGGCGCAGGAAATCTTCCGGCAGCGCGACGACCGGCACCTTCTGGCGGGTCAGCTTCTCGATATCCTTGAGGTACGGACGCTCGTCCTCGGCGCAGAAGGCGATCGCCTCGCCGCTCGCCCCGGCGCGCGCGGTGCGGCCGATGCGGTGGACGTATTGTTCCGGCACGTTGGGCAGTTCGAAGTTGAACACGTGGCTGACGCCCGACACGTCGATGCCGCGCGCGGCGATGTCGGTGGCGACCAGGATCGGCACCTCGCCCGACTTGAACAGCGCCAGCGCGCGCTCGCGCTGCGGCTGGCTCTTGTTGCCGTGGATCGCGCTGGCGGCGATGCCGTTGCCCGCCAGCAGCTTCACGACGCGGTCGGCGCCATGCTTGGTGCGGGTGAACACCAGCGCGCGGTCGATCGGCATGTCCTTGACCAGCATGGTCAGCAGCGCCTGCTTTTCCTGCTGATTGCAGAAGATCACCGACTGGTCGACACGCTCCGCGGTGGTCGATTGCGGCACGACGCTGACGGTCGCGGGATCGGTCAGGAACTGATCGGCCAGCTGGCGGATCGACGGCGGCATGGTGGCCGAGAAGAACAGCGTCTGGCGCTTGCGCGGCAGCATCCGCACGATCTTCTTGAGCGCGTGGATGAAGCCCAGGTCCAGCATCTGGTCGGCTTCGTCCAGCACTAGGATCTCGATCATCGACAGGTTCAGATAGCCCTGCTCGACGACGTCGATCAGCCGGCCGGGCGTGGCGACCAGAATGTCGACGCCGCGCGCCACGTCGGTGCGGTTCTTGTTGATGCTGGTCCCGCCGAACACGGTCGCGACCGACAGCTTGGAAAACTGCGCATAGCCGCGCGCATTGTCGGCGATCTGGCTGGCCAGCTCGCGCGTCGGCGCCAGCACCAGCATCCGGCAGTGGGTGGGCAGGACGCGCTTGTTCGCGGCGACCAGCTGCTGGATCGACGGCAGGACGAACGCCGCGGTCTTGCCCGTGCCAGTCTGCGCGATGCCCAGGAGGTCGCGCCCTTCCAGCAGCGTCGGGATGCTGTCGCGCTGGATCGGGGTGGGTTCGTTATAGCCCTTCGCGGCGAGCGCGCGGACAAGCGGCTCGGCAAGGCCGAGAGCGGAAAAAGGCATGAAATACAATCCTGTACGACGCCGACCCGGCGCGTTAAGACGCGCCGGTGGCGGGGAGAAGATGACACCCCGCGTGACTTGGGAAGCCGGTGGACATACTGACCGAAACGGAGCCTGGGCACGGTGGCCCGATCACGCTGCCGACGTCTCGATACCGATCCATGTGCATGTTGCGACGCAAAAAGTCAAGGTGACCGCAAAGATCGCCTGCCGCCGTGAACCACCGCGTATCTGCCGTGTTCAGCCCTTGTCCCCCACCATCCGCAAGATATGCCCGACACCATGACCCTGCCGCCGCCCCCGCCGTCCCGCCGCCAGGCCGATGCCACCAGCGTCGGACGCTGGGACTGGGATATCCTTTCGGATCGGGTGACGTCGGATGCGGGCTTCGCGGCGCTGTACGGCGTACCGCCCGATGTGGCGGCGGCGGGGGCGCCGCTGGCGGAGTTCTTCGACGGTATCCATGCCGACGACCGCGAGCGGGTGCGCGTGGCGATCGACGCGGCGATCGCGTCGGGGGGCGTGTTCGAACAGGAATATCGCGTCGTCGGGCTGGACGGACAGAGTCGCTGGCTCGCCGCGCAGGGGCGGGTCGAGTGCGACGAGGCCGGACGTGCGGTGCGCTTTCCGGGCGTCAGCTTCGACATCGACACGCGCAAGCGCGGCGAACTGCGGCTGGCCGCGATTGTCGAGCTGGGCGACCGCTTGCGCGAACCGGGCGATCCGGGCGATCTGGCGCTGGCGGCGGCGCAGGTGCTGGGGCGCGTGCTGGACGTCAGCCGCGCCGGCTACGGCACCGTCGATCCGGTCGCCGAGACGATCACCACCGAGCGCGCCTTCTGTGCGGAGGGGATCGCGCCGCTGCCCCCGATCCTGCAGTTCCGCGATTACGGGACCTATATCGAGGATCTGAAGCGCGGCGTCACCGTCGCGATCGAGGATGTGCGTGAGGATTCGCGCACCCGCGACACCGCCGAGGGGTTGCGCGAACTGGCGGCGATGTCGTTCATCAACATGCCGATCACGGAGCGCGGCGGGTTCGTCGCGCTGCTGTATCTGAACCACGCCGTCCCGCGCCCATGGTCGCCCGAGGAGCTGGCGTTCGTGCGCGAGGTGGCGGAACGGACTCGCGATGCGGTGGAGCGGCGCCGCGCCGAGCATGAACTGGCCGCGCTCAACGCGCGGTTGGAGCAGGCGGTGGAGGCGCGCACCGCCGAGCTGATGGTGGCCGAGGCGCAACTGCGCCAGGCGCACAAGATGGAGGCGGTCGGCCAGCTGACGGGCGGGCTGGCGCATGATTTCAACAACCTTTTGACCGGCATTTCGGGGGCGCTGGAGATGATCCAGGTGCGCGTCGCTCAGGGGCGCGTCGGCGAGCTGGACCGCTACGTCACCGCGGCGCAGAGCGCGACGCGGCGGGCGGCGGCGCTGACCCACCGGCTGCTGGCCTTTTCGCGGCGCCAGACGCTGGATCCCAAGCCGACCGACGTCAACCGCCTGATCCAGGGGATGGAGGAGCTGATCCGCCGCACCGTCGGCCCGGCGATCTCGCTGGAGGTGGTCGGCGCGGCGGGGCTGTGGCCCGCGCTGGTCGATCCCAACCAGCTGGAAAACGCGCTGCTCAACCTGTGCCTCAACGCGCGTGACGCGATGCCCGACGGCGGGCGGATCACGATCGAGACGGCCAACAAGTGGATGGACGAGCGCGTCGCGGCGGCGCGCGACCTGCCGACGGGACAATATCTGTCGCTGTGCGTCACCGACACCGGCACGGGGATGAGCCCGGAGGTGCAGGCGCGCGCGTTCGATCCCTTCTACACCACCAAGCCGCTGGGCGAGGGGACCGGGCTGGGCCTGTCGATGATCTACGGCTTCGCGCGGCAGTCGGGCGGGCAGGTGCGCATCTACAGCGAGCCGGGGCAGGGCACGACCCTGTGCATCTATCTGCCGCGGCATTACGGCGCCGCCGCCGCGGAGGATGCCGCCGCGCACCGCGCCGAGGATGCGCCGGTCGCGCAGGACGGCGCGACCGTGATGATCGTCGACGACGAACCGACGATCCGCATGCTGGCGGTCGAGATATTGTCCGAACTGGGCTACACCACGCTGGAGGCGGGCGACGGCGCTAGCGCGCTGCGGCTGCTGCGTGCCGGCGCGCGCCCGCACCTGCTGGTCACCGACGTGGGCCTGCCGGGCGACATGAACGGGCGGCAGGTGGCGGATGCGGCGCTGGCGCTGATCCCGGGTCTGAAGGTGCTGTTCATCACCGGCTATGCCGAAAATGCGGTGATCGGCAACGGACAGCTGGCGCCGAACATGGCGCTGGTGACGAAGCCGTTCGCGATGGAGGCGCTGGCCGCGAAGGTGCGCGCGCTGCTGGCGGGATAGCGGCTCAGGCGGCGGACAGCCCCGCCAGGAATTGCGACAGCCGCTGGTCGATCGTCGCGCTGCGCGTCGCCAGATCGGCGGCGAGCGCGCGCATCGCGCCCGCGTCGCCGTCCGCATCGCGCGTGCCGTCGAGGATCGTGGCGATGTTGCGTTCGATATGCGCTGCGGCCACGCTGGCATCGTCGACATTGTCGCTGATGACGCGCGCCGCGCCGCCCTGTTCGCGCACCGCCTCCATCACGCTGGCGGACAGCGCGTCCACGGCGCCCACCGCGGCGGCGACCGCGGCATGCCCGTCCGATACGTCGCCGATCGCCTCGCGGATGCGGCCGACATGGCCGGTGATCCCGCCCGCGGCGTGGCGGGTCTGTTCGGCCAGCGCCTTCACCTCGCCCGCGACGGTGGTGAAGCCGCGTCCAGCATCGCCCGCGCGCGCCGCCTCGATCGCGGCGTTGAGCGCCAGCATCGACGTTTGCTGCGCGATCGAATCGATCAGCGCGACGACGGTGTGGATCGCTTCGGCCGCGTCGGCCAGTGCGGCGACCTGTGTCGCGCTGCGATCGGCCTGCTCCACCGCGCGGCGGGTCGCGTGCTGCGCATCGGTCATCCGCCGTTCGACCGCGTCGAGCGAGCCGGTCAGCGCGCGGCCGCGTTCGGCGATACCGCCCAGGCTCGTGGCGGCCTGTCCGATCGCGCCGGCGACCTCCATCGTGCGCTGGCCGATGTCGCCGGCGCGCGCCGCGATCCGCGCCGACGTCTCCTCCACCGTGGTGGCGGCGCGTGCCAGCTTCGCGACCAGTTCGCGCGCGTCGCCCTGGAATTCGTCCGACAGCCGGTCGATGCGGTCGGCGCGCGCGGTGCGGGCGGCGGTGATCGCGCTGTCGCGCCGGGCCGCAACCGTCAGCAACGCCTGCTGATCGACCACGCCGGCGAAGCGCCCCTGCGACGTCATCACCAGCCCTTCGCCGCCGTCGTCGGTGCGACGCACCTGTTCGAGCGCGAGCGATACCGGCGCGCCTGACTCCACCACCGGGCAGGGGCGCCGCAGCGACGCCACGCCGATCGACAGGCTGCGGTTGCACAACAGCGCATAGCCGAACGGGCTGAACAGCAGCGGGCGAACGTCGCGTTCCAGCAACGCGCCGGTCGGCCGGCCGTCGGCATCGATGAGCGCGATCAGCCGCAGCGTGGGATGCGCGCGCAGCAGATGGACCGCATCAATCAGCGGCGCATCGTCCGGCAGGGCATGGCGATGCGTTATCCAGGCGGGCGACACGGTGTCGCGGTCGACCAGCCTGTCACTGTCCATCCCGCGTCCCATCGACCGATCATCCCGCTTGCGTTGCGGGAACGGCAGTATCCCGATGGTGTGAAGACAGACTTTACCGGGTGTGACGGACAGATGACAGCGATGCCCGCGATGGCGCGGGCATCGCCGTTGGAACGGGTATCACAATTTGCGCGCGATCACTTCCTTCATGATCTCGTTCGTGCCGCCGTAGATGCGGCTGACGCGCGCACCGCGCCACATCCGCGCGATCGGATATTCGTTCATGTAACCCGCGCCGCCGTGCAGCTGCAGGCACTTGTCCATCACTTCCCATTGCAGGTCGGTGTGCCACAACTTGGCCGCGGCGCCTTCCTCGTTGGTCAGTTCGCCCTTCAGGTGGCGGGCGATCGCCCAGTCGAGATGCGCCCAGCCGACCTGCAGCTTCGCCTTCAGATCGGCGAGCACGAATTTGGTGTTCTGGAAATCGAACACCACGCCCTTGAACGCCTTGCGCTCCTTTACGAAGGCGACGGTGTCGTCGAACGCCTTCTGACAGGAGGCCATCACACTGACCGCGATCGACAGCCGTTCCTGCGGCAGCTGGCTCATCAGATAGACGAAGCCCATGCCTTCCTCACCCAGGCAGTTGGTGATCGGCACGCGCACGTCCTCGAAGAACAGCTCGGACGTGTCGGCGGCGTCCTGCCCGATCTTGTCGAGCTTGCGGCCCTTGCTGAACCCTTCGCGGTCGCTTTCGACCAGGATGATCGACATGCCCTTCCACGCCGGCTGCGCATCGGGATCGGTCTTGGCGACTACCAGCGTCAGGTCAGTGTTCTGGCCGTTGGTGATATAGGTCTTCGACCCGTTGATGACGTAGTGGTTGCCGTCCTTCTTCGCGGTGGTGCGGATCGACTGCAGGTCGCTGCCGGTGCCCGGTTCGGTCATCGCGATGGCGGTGATGACGTCGCCCGACACCATCTTGGGCAGCCATTCGGCCTTCTGCTCCTCCGAGCCGTAGGTTTCCATGTATCCGGCGACGATGTCGGACTGGAGCGAGAAGCCGGCGGGGACGCCGGCATAGGCCATTTCCTCGTCGACGATCGCGTTATAGCCGAAATCGAGGCCCAGCCCGCCATAGGCCTCCGGTGCGGTCGGGCACAGCATCCCGATCTCCCCGGCCTTCTGCCAGAACGCCTTGGGCACCAGCCGTTCGCGTTCCCAGGTGTCGACGTGCGGCACGCCTTCCTTGGCCAGGAAGCTGCGGACCGTCTGGCGGAACGCCTCGTGATCCTCGGTATAGGCAAAGCGGCCGGCGACGGTGTCGAGCGTCATGATGATATCCCCTCCGGATAGTTCGTTGCCTCTATCATGCGGCCCCCGCGCGGCGGGTCAAGTAACTTTTGTTATGGCGATGGCGCCGAGGAGCATGCGGTGACGAGGGCGGCGGTGCGCGCGCCATTCAATCCGCGGCGGGTATCGGCGCAGATGCGGCCCGCGCCATCCAGGGCGACGGCATAGGGTAGCCCGGCGGTCGCGGACAGAAAGGCGCGCCGCGCCGCGCCGTCGGGGGGTGTCCAGCGTCGATCGGCAGGCACGCGGGCGAGCAGGCGGTCATCGGGCGCGGCATCGCCCTGCGCGACCAGAACGCGCCACGGCCGCGCGGCGGCGACGATCTCCGGCAGCCGATCGATCTCGGCATGGCAGGGCGCGCACCAATCGGCGACGAACAGGATGATCGTTCGTGGCGGACCGGCCGGCGGGGCGCCGGCGGTCAGCGATAAGGCGGCGAGGATTCGGAGCCGTCGGAGGGGCGGGAGGCTGATCGACATGGGCGCAGCGATGATGCAACGTTCCTGGCACAGGGGAAAGCGGGCAAGGGGGGAAACGGACATGACGGCAGCATTGGTGATCCTGCTGGCGGCGCAGGCGGCGGGGGCGGCGGGGGCGACACCGCCCGCCGCGACCTTGCAGGCGCGGTTCGATGCGGCGAACGAGGCACAGGCCGGTCTGAAATGTGCGGAGGCGATACGGCTGTACACTGCGCTGGAGCAGGAGCCGAAGATCCGTGGCAATGCGCTGGCGAGTGCCGCCATCGCGGTGCGAAAGGGCATCTGCCTGGTCGCCGATGCGACCGCCGACGCGGGGGAGGCCTCGATCCGCCGCGGACTGCCGGCGCTGGAGGCGAAGGGCGCCGAATTCGAGCTGGACGTCGCGCGGGCGTATCGTGCGCTGGGCGACGTCGCCACGCTGCGCTTCGACTATCCGGCCGCGGCGCGCGAGTATCGGCGAGCGGTCGACAGGTCCACGGGGGGAAGCCGGGCGGGGCATCTGCTGGCGCTGTCGCGGGCGACGATGTTCGACGGTGACGGGGCGGGCGTTGCCGCGGCGGGGGAGGCGCTGCGGCTGGCGCTGGATCTGCCGGCGCAGCCGGCATCGTCCGATCCCCAGGCCATCAGGAAGGGCGCTGACGAGCGCCGCGAAACGATCGCCGCCGTGCGGACGCAGTATGCGCGCGCGCTGTTGAACATGGGCAGGAACAAGGAGGCCTATGACCAGCTGAAGGCGTCGTTGCGCGAACAGGGTGGGCTGACGACGACGGTGGGGTTCAACGACATTTCCACCCGCTCGGACCTGGCGATAGCGGCGAAGCTGGCAGGCGATATGGATGCCGCCCGCACTTACCTGTCGTATACGGGAGCGGGCCGCATCGGAAACTCGCCGTTCCAGAGCGCCGACCAACTCGTGTCGGCGCCCTGTGGCGGGGCGGCGGGACTGAAGCCGGAAGACGTGGCGATCGTCGAATTCTCGGTGGAAACCGACGGGCACGTGTCGAGCGTGTCCCCGATCTACACCACGGCGGGGCGCGGCGCCGCGACGGCCTTCGCACAGGCGGCGGCGCGCTGGTCATGGCAACCTGATTCGATCGCCAAGGTGCCGGCGCTGTTCCGTTACCTGACGCGGGTGGAGATGCGCTGTACCCGCGCCAGCGAGCGGCCGCCTTTGACCCAGCCGTTGCAGGATGCGGCGATGGAATGGCTGGCGACGCGCGGTGCGGGCGATACGGCGTGGCGCGACAGGCCGGTGGCGCTGGCCGCCCCGATCGAGCGCGCCGCGCTTGCCAAAGCGCGGTCTGCGGGGGACGATGCAGGCGTGTTCGCGGCGCTCCTGGCCCTCGCGTCCAACGGCGTGGTGACGAACGCGGAGCGCAATGCGCTGGCGAAGGAGGCGGTCGACGTTGCCGGGCGGGCGAACGCGCCGGTTGCGGTGCGGACCTACGCCGCCCTCACCCTGGCGCATCTGCAGGAGGACGGTCGCAAGGAAGCGACGATGACCCGCGCGATCCTGTCCGATCCGGTGGCGATGGCCGATCCGCTGACCGCGGCAACCGTCATGATGCTGGCGGCACAGGCGCCGCGGATCTCGATGGAATCGAAGCCCCCCGCCGACGCGCCGGTCCTGACGCAGCGTGTCATCGACCTTGCCGGATTGCCCGATCAGCATCCGCTGAAGGTCAGCGCCTTGTTGCAGCGGGCCAATCAGTTGGCGAAGGCGGGTGACCTTCCCGCGGCCAGGGCGCTGTTCGATCGCACCGGGCTGACCGAGGAACAATGCGCGATGATCGAGCCCAAGCCCGATGTCAGGCGGAGCGGTTTCAGCGCGCGGAATTATCCGATGGAGGCGCTGCGGAATGGTTTCGAAGGGTGGGTGCAGGCCGAGTTCGATATCGCCGCGGACGGTACGACCGTGGAGCCCCGCGCGACCGTCGCCTATCCGCCGTTCGTGTTCGATGAGGCTGCTGTGGGCATGTTCAAGGCGACGCGCTTCACCAGCAGCTATCGGCCAGCGGGCAGTCTGGCCTGCACGGCGAACCGGAACAAGGTGATCTTCCGGCTTCCCTAGCAGGCCCGCCAGCGGGGACTGCCTTTGCCCTTTTCCGTCCCGACCAATCGCGCTAGGCCGAGGGCAAAGGAGATGGTTGCGCATGAAACTGGCTAGTCTCAAGCACGGGCGCGACGGGAAGCTCGTCGTCGTCTCCGACGATCTGGCATGGTATGCCGACGCCTCGCATATCTGCGCCACGATGCAGGCGGCGCTGGACGATTGGGACCGGATCGCGCCGCATCTCCAGCTGCTGGCGACCGACCTGCGCAACGAGGCGATCCCGCGCGAGCGGTTCCATGAGCACGCCGCCGACGCGCCGCTGCCGCGCGCCTATCAATGGGCGGACGGCTCGGCCTATGTGAACCATGTCGCGCTGGTGCGGCAGGCGCGCGGGGCGGAGATGCCCGACAGCTTCTGGCACGACCCGCTGATGTACCAGGGCGGCTCCGACGGCTTCCTGGCGCCGCGCGACCCGATACCGCTCGCGGACGAGGCGTGGGGCTGCGACATGGAGGCCGAGGTGGTCGTCGTCACCGGCGACGTGCCGCAGGGCGCGAGCCGTGAGGAGGCGCTGGCGGCGGTGCGGCTGGTCGGGCTGACCAACGACGTGTCGCTGCGCAACCTGATCCCCGGCGAACTGGGCAAGGGCTTCGGCTTCTTTCAGTCGAAGCCCGCGTCGGCCTTCTCACCCGTGTTCGTGACGCCCGACGCACTGGGCGACTGGTGGCAGGGCGGGAAGCTGCACCGCAAGCTGATGGTCGACCTGAACAACGCGCCGCTGGGCCGGGTCGAGGCGGGCGAGGACATGACGTTCGATTTCGGCACGCTGATCGCACACGCCGCGAAGACGCGCGCGCTGGGGGCGGGGACGATCGTCGGATCGGGCACCGTGTCCAACCGCGATGCCGATGGCGGGCCGGGGCGCCCGGTCGCCGATGGCGGCGTCGGCTATTGCTGCCTGGCGGAGGTGCGCACGGTCGAGACGATCCGCACCGGCACTGCGACCACCCCGTTCCTGAAGAAGGGCGACACCGTCCGCATCTGGGCCGAGGACGATCGCCACCACCCGATCTTCGGCACCATCGAACAGACGGTCGCCTGACGATGCGGGCATGGAAGGTGCTGCCGCTGGCGGCGGCCGCGGCGGCCTGTGCCGAACAGCCGGCGGCGCGCCCGGCGGTCACCACCCCGCCGCTGGCGGCGCCCGCGACCCCGGCGGACCTGTATGGCGCGCTGTTCCAGGCGGTGCAGATGCGGCGCGTCTTCGCCGACGGGAAGACCTTCGTCGATGCGGTGCCGCGGCGCGACCCCGCGGCGATCATGGCCGATTATCGCGCCGCGCCGCCCGCCGACGATGCCGCGCTGAAGGCGTTCGTGCTCGCCAATTTCGACGTGCCGGCGGAGGCGCCGACCGTCGCGCCCAGCACCGAGCGCCCGCCGCTGGCCGACCATATCCGCGCGCTGTGGCCGCAGTTGACGCGCCCGCCGCTGGTGCCGCCGGCCGGTTCCTCCGCGCTGGCGCTGCCGCGCCGCTATGTGGTGCCGGGCGGGCGGTTTCGCGAAATGTATTACTGGGACAGCTATTTCACGATGCTGGGCCTGGAGGCGGACGGCCACGGCGACCTGACGCGCGACATGATCGAGGATTTCGTGTCGCTGGTCGCGCGCTACGGCCATGTCCCCAACGGCACGCGCAGCTATTACGTCAGCCGGTCGCAGCCGCCGTTCCTGTACCTGATGATGGGGCTGGTGCCCGACGTCGACCGCACGACGCAGGCGCGCTGGCTGGACGCGCTGATCGCCGAACATCGTTTCTGGACCGCGCAGCGCAGCGTGGCGATGCCCGATGGCGCGACGCTGCAACGCTATGGCGACGCGCGCTTCACCCCGCGCGATGAATCGTGGCGCGAGGATGTGGAGACCGGCGCGGGCGACCGGCAGCGGTACAACGACCTGCGCGCCGGGGCGGAAAGCGGCTGGGACTTTTCGTCGCGCTGGCTGGCGGACGGGCGAACGCTGGCGACGATCGACACGACGCGGATCGTGCCGGTCGATCTCAACAGCCTGCTGTACGGCATGGAGCGGGCGATCGCAACGCGGTGCCGCGCGCTGGGCCGCGCGGCGTGCGCCGGGGAGTTCGACCGGATGGCGGACACGCGCCGCGCCGCGATCGAACGCTGGCTGTGGAGCGCGGACGAGGGGCGCTACGGCGATTTCGACCTGGCCGCCGGGCGGCTGCGCGCGGGCGTGACCGCGGCGACCGCCTATCCCTTGTTCACCGGCGTCGCCGCGCCCGATCGCGGCGCACGCACCGCCGATACGATCGCGCGCGTGCTGCTGGCGCCCAACGGGCTGCGCACCACGACGGTGGCGACCGGGCAGCAGTGGGACAGGCCCAACGGCTGGGCGCCGCTGCAATGGATCGCGGTCGAGGGGGTGGCGCGATACGGCCGCGACGACGTGGCGCGGATGATCGGCACCCGCTTCCTGGCGACGGTGGAGCGCGAATATCGCGCCTCGGGCAAGCTTCTGGAGAAATATGACGTCGAGGAAAGCCGCCCGGGCGGCGGCGGCGAATATCCGACGCAGGACGGCTTCGGCTGGACCAACGGCGTGACCCGCGCCTTGCAGGAGCGGTTCGCGCGCTGACGGTCCCCGCCCCGCCGCCTCAATAAGCGGCGGTGAAGCGCGCGCGGGGGTGGCGGTGCTGTTCCAGTTCGTCGACCATCGCGATCGCATAATCGGCGAAGCTGATCCGGCTCTGCCCGTCGGCGTCGGTGACGAGACGGTCGGTGTCGGTGCGATAGCGGCCGAGCCGCGGACCTTCCTCGATTAGCGCGGCGGGCGAGAAGAAGGTCCAGTCGATCGCGGCTTCGTGGCGCAGCGCGTCCAGAAAGCGGATGCCGCCCATCGCGAAGGCGCGCCATTCGTCGGGAAAGTCGGGCGAATCGATCAGCTTCCTGCCCGGTGCCACTTCCAGGCTGGCGGCGCCGCCGGTCACCAGCAGGCGCGGCACCCCGGCCGCGCGCACTGCGCCAAGCAGCATGTCGGCCGTGATGTCGAAATGAAGCGCGCTGATGACGGCATCGTGCCCGCTTATCACCCCGGCCAGGGCGGCGGGGTCGGATGCATCGCCGGCGGTGGCGGTGACGCCCGGCGCGGCGGGAATCGCATCGGGCTTGCGGGCGATCGCCGTCACCAGATGCCCGCGCGCGGCGAGTTCCCTAGTGATTTCCGTGCCCGCGCGTCCGCTTGCGCCCAGAACAGCAACCTTCATCTGCCTACTCCATGGTTTCCACCGGTAACCTGGTGCGCTATCGAAACCGGATCATGCAAGAAGGCACTTTCGCCACATCGAGTCACCTGGCCGAAACCACCTCCGCCCCGCCGGCATGGACGCGCGGCGATGTGTTCGCGCCGCAATGCCCGACGCGCCAGCTGCTCGATCGCGTCGGCGACAAATGGAGCGTGCTGATCCTGACGTTGCTGGGCGGGCGCGATCACCGCTTCAACGAGCTGAAGCGGCGGATCGGCGGTATTTCGCAAAAGATGCTGAGCCAGACGCTGCGGACGCTGGAGCGTGACGGACTGATCCATCGCGAGGTGTTGCCGACCGCGCCGGTGACGGTGTCCTACCGCCTGACCGCGCTGGGCGACGATCTGATCGCGGCGCTGCGGCAGACGATCGACTGGGCGGAAACGCGGATGAAGGACGTGCTGGAGGCGCAGCGGCGCTATGATTCGCGCGTGGCGGAACGCGAAGCCCGGACATGATGCTGCGTGTCCGGTCCGCGATCGGAGTCGTGCCGGGACGCAGCGGCGGGGTGAAACGTCGTCCGTTCGCCGCGATCAATGGAAATCGTGGCTCCTGATCGGGATGACGTCTTCCGCCCGGTCGCGGAAGTGATAGTCGGAGCGGGGGGCGGGGCGCCATTGCTTGTCCTTGTAGCCCTTGTCGCCGCGATCGGGGGCGCCGGGATGCGTCGCGCCGTCGCCGCGCGCGACCAGGCGGGGGAGGTCGATCTCCCCCACCTCGCGCAGCATGTCCGTCAGGTCGGTGACGCGATCGACGATGACGTGGATCACCGCGCCTTCCTTCTGCACCTGCCCCTTCAGGCTGACCATCGCGGCGGACATGACGGTGCGGCGCTGCGCCTCGAACCGGTCGGGCCACAGGATGCCGTTGGCGACGCCGGTTTCGTCCTCGATGGTGATGAACAATACGCCCTTGGCCGAACCGGGGCGCTGGCGCACCAGGATGATCCCGGCGACCTCCACCCATTTGCCGTCGTGCGCGGCCAGATCGGCGCACCGCACGATCCGCCGTTCCGACAGCCCGGCGCGAAGGAACGACAGGGGATGCGCGCGCAGCGACAATTGCGTGGCGCGATAATCCTCCACCACCTCGCGCCCACCGGTCAACCGCGCGAGCGTCACCGGCTCCTCGCGCCGTTCGACCGCGGCGAGCAGCGGCAGCGGCGCCTCGCCCAGCCCGCGGATCGCCCATAGCGCCTGCCGCCGGTCCAGCCCCAGCGCGTGGAAGGCATCGGCGCGCGCCAGCTTCTCCAGCGTGGCGAGCGGCACGCCGGAGCGGCGCCAGATATCCTCCACCGAGGTGAAGCGCGCCCGCGCCCGCGCGGTCAGGATCCGTCCCGCATCCGCCCCCGACAGGCCGGTGACGATACGCAGCCCCAGTCGTAGCGGGTGGCGACCGTCCGCGCCCCGTTCCTCATCGACCAGCGACGTATCCCATTCGCTGGCCAATACGCAGACCGGATGGATCACCACGCCATGTTCGCGCGCGTCGCGCACGATCTGCGCCGGGGCGTAGAAGCCCATCGGCTGGGCGTTGAGCAGCGCCGCGCAGAACACGTCGGGATGGTGGCATTTCATCCATGACGAGGCATAGGCGATCTTCGCGAAGCTGGCGGCGTGGCTTTCGGGAAAGCCGTAGCTGCCGAACCCCTCGATCTGCTGTACCAGCCGTTCGGCGAACGTCTCCGATATGTCGTTGGCGCGCATCCCGGCGATCAGCCGCTCGCGGAACGGCGTGACGCCGCCGGTCAGCTTGAACGTCGCCATCGCGCGGCGCAGCTGGTCCGCCTCTCCGGGGGTGAAGCCCGCACCCAGCACAGCGACCTGCATCGCCTGTTCCTGGAACAGCGGCACGCCCAGCGTCTTCTGCAACACCGTGCGCAGCTTTTCGCTGGGATATTCCACCGCCTCCTTGCCCTCGCGCCGTTTCAGATAGGGGTGGACCATGTTGCCCTGGATCGGGCCGGGGCGGACGATCGCGACCTGGATCGCGATGTCGTAGAATTCGCGCGGCTTCATCCGCGGCAACATGCTCATCTGCGCGCGGCTCTCGATCTGGAACACGCCCAATGTGTCGGCGCGCTGCATCATCGCATAGGTGGCCGGGTCGTCCTCCTGCATCACCGGGCTGGCCATCGTCATGCGGACGCCCTTGTGCGCTTCCAGCAGATCGAACGCGCGGCGCATGCAGCCCAGCATCCCCAGGCCCAGGATATCGACCTTCATGAAGCCCAGCTGCTCGATATCGTCCTTTTCCCATTCGATGACGTGTCGCTGCTCCATCGCGGCCGGTTCGATGGGCACGAGGTCGTGGAGCGGCGCGCGGGTCAGCACGAAGCCGCCGGGGTGCTGCGACAGATGGCGCGGGGTGCCGATCAGCTCGCGCGCCAGTTCGAGCGCGAGCGCAAGGCGCGGTTCGCCGGCGTCGAGGTTGAGCGCGGCGACATGCTCGGTCGGCACGCCCTCGTTCGACCAGCCCCATACCTGGCTGGCGAGCGCGCCGGTCATGTCCTCCGGCAGGCCCAGCGCCTTGCCCACCTCGCGGATCGCGCCGCGGGTGCGGAACCGGCTGACCACCGCGGTCAGCGCGGCATGATCGCGGCCGTAATGGTCGTAGATGAACTGGATCACCTCCTCGCGCCGTTCATGCTCGAAATCGACGTCGATATCGGGCGGCTCGCGCCGCTCCTCCGATACGAAGCGTTCGAACAGCAGCTGGTGCTTGACCGGGTCGATCGAGGTGATGCCCAGCGCGAAGCAGATCACCGAATTGGCCGCCGATCCGCGGCCCTGGCACAATATCTCCTGGCTGCGCGCGAACTGCACGATCGAGTTCACGGTCAGGAAATAGGGGGCATAATCCATCTTCGCGACCAGCCGCAGCTCGTGGTTCAACATGTCGACATAGGCCGCCGGCGGATGCGCGCCGAACCGCTGGCGCAGGCCGTTCCACGCCAGCGCCGCCAGCGCGTCCTGCGCGGTTTTGCCGGGGATCACCTCCTCGTCCGGGTAATGATAGGTCAGGTCGCGCAGCGAGAAGGTGCAGCGTTCGACGATCGCCTCCACCGCCGCCAGCGCATCGGGATGGTGACGGAACAGCCGCGCCATGTCGGCGGGCGGCTTCAGGTGGCGGTCGGCATGCCGCTCGCGGCGCAGGCCCAGGTCGTCGATCGTGCATTTCTCGCGGATCGCGGTGACGACGTCCTGCAATCGCCGCCGGTCGGGATGATGATAGAGGACATCGCCGGTAGCGAGCGGGACAAGGCCGTGCGCGCGCGCCGCCAGCGCCGTTTCGTGCAGGCGCAGCGCCTCCCCCGGGCGGCGGCGGTGCGTCAGGCAAACGTGCCCGCGATCGGGGAACAGCTCCGCCATCCAGCGTAGCGCGCGCACATCATCTTCCCCCGGTACCAGCGCGGCGACGAGGCCATCGGCATGCGCGGCGACATCGTCCCAGTGGAGGAAGCAGCGCCCCTTTTCGCCGTGCTGCGCATCCGCGCGGTTCTTGCCCAGCGACAACAGCCGCGTCAGCCGGCTCCATGCCGCCGCGTCCTGTGGCCAGACCAGCAGCGACGTGCCGTCGACCAGATCGAGCCGGCAGCCGGGCAGCGCGCGCACCGCGCCGCCGCCGTCCCGGGCCACCTGTTCGCTGGCGTAGAGCGCGCGGACGACGCCGGCCACCGAATTGCGGTCGACGATCCCCAGCGCGGGCATCCCCATCAGCGCGGCGGTGGCGAACAGCTCCTCGCACGACGACGCGCCGCGCAGGAAGGAATAATGGGTGGTGACCTGCAGTTCGCTGTACGTCACTGGCGGCCCCGGCGCGAAACGACTATATCGAATGGTCGGTTGGAGGCGCGCATGGGCAAGATCGTCGGCATCACCGAGTTCAAGGCGAAGTGCATCGCGCTGCTCAACGAAATGGAGCGCAGCGGCGAACCGCTGACGATCACGAGGCGCGGGAAACCGTCGCTGACGTTGACCGCGAAGGGGGCCGGGCAGGGCGCGGCGCAAGCCCCGCTGGCGTCGGCGTTCGGGATGTTGCGCCATCCGCAATATCGCTTCGACGATCCCTTCAGTCCGGCGGCGGAACCGGAGGAGTGGGACGCGAACAATCCGGAAGGATTGTACCGGTCGCGATGATCGTCCTCGATACGCACGTTTTGGTGTGGCTGGTCCAGGGCGACCGGCGGCTCGGCGCGACGGCAAGGGCCATCATCGAGGAATCCCGCAGTGTCGACGGCCTGTACATTCCCGCCATCGTCCCATGGGAAATCGCGATGCTGGTCGACAAGGATCGCGTGTCGCTGGGCCTGCCTGTCGACGCCTGGTTCGGCGCGATTCTGGGCAGCCCGGGCTTTCGGATGGCGCCGCTGGAGGTCGCAATGGCGATCGATGCCGGGCTGCTGCCGGGTAGCCTTCATGGTGATCCCGGCGACAGGATCGTCATCGCCACGGCACGCGGCCTGCACCTGCCGATCCTGAGCGCCGACGAGAAGATCCTCGCCTATGCCGCCGCCGGGCATGTCGGTGCGGTCGACGCGCGGCGTTAGCCGAAGGTGCCGTGCATGTACCATGACAGGTCGCCCGTTTCGATGCGTTCGGCGTCGCCGCGGCGGAACAGCCAGAAGCGGTGGCCGTCTTCGTCCTCCACCTGGTAATAGTCGCGCACTGCGTCGCGTTCGGCGGCGCGGCGCCACCATTCGCCGTTGATCCGTTCCGGCCCGTCGCCGCGCACGATGCGATGCGTCATGCCGCGCCAGGTGAAGCGGCGCGGCGGCTGGTCGGGCAAGCCGGCGATGACATTGTCGACCGGTTCGGGCCGGCGCAGCAGGCGCGCGGGGCGCGGCCAGCGCGGATGCCAGGGGTGGTCGCGCCCACGCCGGTCGAGCCGGCGCACATCGTCGCGCGCCGGTGCGCTTGCCGCGCGCGTGGCCAGGTCGAGCGGCGCGGCGGTCCCCACCGACCGTTCGGGCACGTCGCTTTCCACCGCGCGCACGCGCCATAGCCGGCGCGCGCCGATGCGGTTGACGATCGCATCGACCAGCGGCGCCAGATCGGGGCGATCGCCCGCCGCCAGATCGCCGTCGAACGCCTGCGCGCCCAGCGGATCGGCGCGCTGGACGTGGAGCGCCAGCGTCTCGATCCCGAAACCGGGATCGAGCCGGTCGATCCGGCGCACCAGCAGCCGCAGCAGATGGTCGGGCGCGCGGGTCGGGCGCGCCAGTCCGACGCGGACCAGCTGCACCGCGGCATCGACGCGCGTCGCCGCCAGCACCACCGATCGCGCGCCGCGACCGGCGCGCGCCAGTTCGTCGCACAGCCGCGCGACCAGCCGGGCGATCCAGTGCGCGATCGGCTCGGCGGTCAGCAGTGGTTCGGCGAAGCGTTGCTCCACGACGATCGCGGTGGGGGGCACGACCGGGGCCAGCGGCTCGGCGACGCGCCCGCTCGCCTGGTCGAGCCGGTCGGCCACCTGCCGCCCGAAGCGGCGCACCAGCGGCGCGCGCGGCAGCGCCGCCAATTGCCCGACCGTCTCCACCCCCAGCCGCCGCAGCAATTCGAGTGCATGGTCCTCCACGCGCAGCGCGGCGGCGGGCAGCGGCGCGATCGCCGCCATCGTCTCGCCGGGCGGCAGGATCGTCACCCCGCCGGCGCCGGGCCGCGCGTGATGCGCGCAGGCCCAGGCGGCGCCGGTCGTGTCGGCCACGGCGATCCGCGCGGCGATGCCCAGCCGTGCCAGCAGCCGGACGATCCGCCGCGCCATCCGCGCTTCCCCGCCGTGCAGATGCGCGACGCCGGTCATGTCGAGGAACAGCGACTGCGCATCTGCGACCGCCACCACCGGGGTCCAGCGCCGCGCCAGCGCGACCGCCAGCCGGTGGAGGTCGCGTGCGTCGCCGTCGGGATCGGCATCGCGCACCACCACGTCCGGCGTGGCGGCGCGCACCTGCGTCAGCGCCATGCCCGGCGCGATCCCCAGCGCGCGCGCCGCGGGGGAGGCGGCGGCGATCTCCACCCGGCTGCCGATCTTGTGCACGGTGACGAGCGGCGCGGCGCCATCGCCGGCCGCGTGCGGCGCGGGGACGTGGTCGGGCGGGCAGACCCGCGCGACCGTATCGGCGGTGCTGCGCCCGGTGTCGAAGAAGGCGGCGACCTCCTTCACCGTCGCCCCGGCGTCGTTCGAGCCGCAGCGGCGCTCCTTGGCGGCGAGCTTGTCGGGATGCGGGCCGTCGCCGGGGTAGCGGATCGCCGGCATCGCGCGCCAGGCGGCGAGGGGGATGTTGGTCGCCCCGGCGCAGGCCGGGGTCTCTGCGTGGCGGGCGCCGTCCTCTTGCCGCGAAAGATCCCGGCCTTCGCCGGGATGACGAAGGTGGGAGCGGGGGCCGGGCAGCGGATCGGGCGCCGGCGTGCGCATCCCCTGGCCGGCAGCGCGCACCGGCACCCCGGCTGGCTCGGGCCAGCCGCTTGCCTTGCCCCCGTCGTCGCCGGGCAGCCGCTTGTACGGATGGTCGGCGGCTTCGCTGCGGCGGCCCATCTCGCGCATCGGCGGGCGCTGGTGCGCTGGCAAGGCGGCGATGCGGCGCGCGACGTCGGCGCGGGTTTCGCCGCCCCACACGCCGCTTTCCTCCCGCGCCCATTTCGCGCCGGGACGCCAGCCGCTGTTGCGCGGCGCGTCGCATTGCTTGCCGCCCTGTTCGGCATCGCTCGCCGCCTTGATCGCGGCCCAGTCCGGCACCGGCACGCCGAGTGCCACGCGCTCAGGCGGCGGCGCGAGCGACGGCTCCGCCCGCCGCAGCCGGTCGATCGACCAGTCGGGCAGGTAGAGCGATGCGACCCGTTTCATCGCATGCCTCCACAATCAGGTGAAAAGGTTCGCCGCCGCGTTGCCGCGCCAGCGCGACGTCCCAGCGCGCGCGCCCGATCCCGGCGACCGGCAAGGGCGCGGACGGGGCCGAGGCGATGCGCCAGCGGGTGACCGCGGCGGACGGGACGGCGAAGGGATCGGCATCCTCACGCGCGTGCCGCTTCATCAGCAGCGCGATCGTCCGCCCGCCCTCGGCCGCCAGTTGCAGCCGGCGGGTCGAGGCCATCGCGGCGCGGCGCGTCTCGCCGATTACCGCGCCCAGCGCGCGGTGGCGCAACCCTTCCTCCATCAGCGCCAGCACCTCGGCATCGTCGGCCGCCTCGGCATAGAGGACGCGCTCGGGCGAGAGGCCCGACTGGTAGAGGCCGGGGGCGAACAGGTCGCGGCGGCGCACCACCCACAGTACCGGCCCCCAGGCGCGCGCAGCGATCCCGGCCAGGAACAGCGTGGCGGAGGCATCGTCGCCCATCCCCGGAGTGGCGGCGGCGACCTCGTGCAGCGCATCCAGCCGCAACCCGCCGTCCGCGAGCCGCGAATCGATCGCCTCGGCACCGAACGGCAGCACCGGGCGGCGGCGATGGCCGTCGCCTTCGATGGCGCGGAGCGTGGCGCGCAGGGATTCAAGGACGCTCGGACAGGTCACGGGTGGCACGACTCCCAAGGGGGACAATCGTTCCTATTTTGTTCTCTCAATCCGAGTCGAGTCAATCCGCTGATGCGATGAAGTTTTCGGACGCGCGATGGCGCCTCCGCGGCATTTCCTGTCGCCAAAAGGCCACGCGACCCTCTTTCGCTTCGCGTGAAATATAATTACAAGCAAATGATACTAGTGGTCGCACGCCCGGCGGGGTGGCGATGCCCGAGGAGAGTGACGTGGTTGACGCGCTGAGCAACCTGAAGCCGTTGTCGCTGCACGTGCCGGAACCGAAGTTCCGCCCGGGCGATGCGGTGGACTTCGCGGAGGTCGCGGTGCCCGCCGCCGGATCGGTGCGCCGCCCCGACACGCTGGCTCCGGCGCAGGACTTCACCGACCTGGCCTATACGATGGTGCGCGTGCTGGACGAGGACGCGCAGGCCGTCGGCCCGTGGAACCCGCAGCTGTCGCCCGATCGCCTGCGCCGGATGCTGCGCGACATGGCGATGGTGCGCGCGTTCGACGAACGGATGTTCCGCGCGCAGCGGCAGGGCAAGACCAGCTTCTACATGAAGTCGCTGGGCGAGGAGGCGGTGGCCGTCGCCGCCGCGCACGCGCTGGACGACGAGGACATGTGCTTCCCGTCGTATCGCCAGCAGGGGCTGCTGATCGCGCGCGGCTGCCCGCTGGTCGACATGATGAACCAGATCTATTCGAACACCGGCGACAAGCTGCAGGGCAAGCAGCTGCCGATCATGTATTCGGAAAAGCGCTTCGGCTTCTTCTCGATCTCCGGCAACCTGACGACGCAATATCCGCAGGCAGTCGGCTGGGCGATGGCGAGTGCGTCGAAGGGCGATACGCGGATCGCCGCGACGTGGTGCGGGGAAGGTTCGACGGCGGAGGGCGACTTCCATTCCGCGCTGACCTTCGCCACCGTCTACCGCGCGCCGGTGATCTTCAACGTCGTCAACAATCAGTGGGCGATCAGCAGCTTCTCGGGCTTTGCGGGGGCGGAGGCGACGACCTTCGCCGCGCGCGCGATCGGCTACGGGATCGCCGGGCTGCGCGTGGACGGCAACGACGCGCTGGCGGTCTATGCCGCGACCGCCTGGGCCGCGGAGCGCGCGCGCACCAATGCCGGGCCGACGCTGATCGAGCATTTCACCTATCGCGCGGAAGGCCATTCGACCTCGGACGACCCGACGCAATATCGCTCCGCTGGGGAACCGACCGCCTGGCCGCTCGGCGACCCGATCCGGCGGCTGAAGGATCACCTGATCGCGATCGGCGAATGGGACGAGGACCGCCAGGCGGCGATGGACCGCGAGGTCGCGGAGGCGGTGAAGACCGCGCAGAAGGACGCCGAGAAGAACGGCATCCTGGGCCACGGCCTGCACCAGCCGCTCGACACGCTGTTCGACGGCGTGTTCGAGGAGATGCCCTGGCACCTGCGCGAACAGCGCCAGCAGATGCTGGACGAGGAAACCGCGAGCGGCCGGCCATGGGCGCGCAAGTGACGATGGCATCCGTCACCCCAGCGAAGGCTGGGGTCTCGCGCCGCAAGGGCGCGCTTCGTAACAGGGAGATCCCAGCTTTCGCTGGGATGACGTTGCTTTGACCGACACGATCGAACAGCCGGTGGACGACACCACCACCCGCATGAACATGATCCAGGCGATCAACTCCGCGATGGACGTGACCATGGCGCGCGACCCGTCGATCGTCGTCATGGGGGAGGACGTCGGCTATTTCGGCGGCGTCTTCCGCGCGACCGCGGGGTTGCAGAAGAAATACGGCAAGACCCGCGTGTTCGACACGCCGATCACCGAATGCGGGATCATCGGCGTCGCGGTCGGCATGGGCGCCTATGGCCTGCGCCCGGTGCCGGAAATCCAGTTCGCCGACTACATCTACCCCGCGCTCGACCAGCTGGTCAGTGAGGCGGCGCGGCTGCGCTATCGGTCGGGGGGCGAGTTCACCGCGCCGCTGACGGTGCGATCGCCGTTCGGCGGCGGCATCTTCGGCGGGCAGACGCATTCGCAGTCGCCGGAGGGCATCTTCACCCACGTCTCCGGCGTGAAGACCGTGATCCCCTCGACGCCGTACGACGCCAAGGGGCTGCTGATCGCCGCGATCGAGGACAATGATCCGGTGATCTTCTTCGAACCCAAGCGCATCTACAACGGCCCGTTCAACGGCCATTGGGACCGGCCGGCGGAAAACTGGTCGAAGCATCCCGGCGGCGCGGTGCCGGAGGGCTATTACAAGATCCCGCTGGGCAAGGCGAACGTGGTCCGCGAAGGCGAGGCGGTGACGATGCTCGCCTACGGCACGATGGTGCATGTCTGCGCGCAGGTCGTCGCCGACACCGGGGTGGACGCCGAGATCGTCGACCTGCGCACGCTCGTGCCCCTCGACATCGAGACGATCGAGGCGAGCGTGAAGAAGACCGGGCGCTGCATGATCGTGCATGAGGCGACGCGCACCAGCGGCTTCGGCGCGGAACTGGCGGCGTTGGTGCAGGAGCGGTGCTTCTATCACCTGGAGGCGCCGGTGGAGCGCGTCACCGGGTTCGACACGCCCTATCCGCACAGCCTGGAATGGGCCTATTTCCCCGGACCGGTGCGGATCGGCCAGGCGCTCAAGAAGATTCTGAAGGACTAAGGCAGATGGCGCGTTTCACCTTCAAGCTGCCCGACATCGGCGAGGGCATTTCCGAGGCGGAGATCGTCGCCTGGCACGTCAAGGTCGGCGACCGGGTCGAGGAAGACCAGAGCCTGGCCGACATGATGACCGACAAGGCGACGGTCGAGATGGAATCGCCGGTCGCGGGCGTGGTGGTAGAGATTGCGGGCGAGGTCGGCGATCAGGTGTCGATCGGCGCGCCGCTGGTGGTGATCGAGACGGAGGGTGAGGGCGAGGCGCCTGCCACCGAGCCGGAAGTGCCGGAGGCGGAAAACCCCGGCGTCGAGGAAGCGCAGCCGCACACCCTCTCGCCTGCGGGGACCGGGTTGGGTGAGGGGCAGGAGCCTCGTGCAGAGGAACCTCTCGCTGAGACACCGGCCCCTCACCCCAGCCCTCTCCCCGATGGGGAGAGGGAGCCGAGTAGCCATACCCCCATCCTCGCCTCCCCTGCCGTGCGCGCCCGTGCGCGCGATCTGGGCGTCGACCTGTCGCAGGTGCGCATCGCCGAGGGCGATCGGATCCGCCATGCCGATCTCGACGCCTATCTGCGCTACAGCGCCGGGCAGGGCTATCACGCCCCCCACGCCAGCCACGCGCGCGCGGACGAGGAGGTGCGCGTCATCGGGATGCGCCGCCGCATCGCCGAGAACATGGCCGCGTCGAAGCGGCACATCCCGCACTTCACCTATGTCGACGAGATCGACGTGACCGAGCTGGAGCGGGTGCGCGCGGACCTGAATGCGAATCGCGGGGTGCGGCCGAAGCTGACCATGCTGCCGCTGCTGATCGTCGCCATCTGTCGCACATTGCCCGATTTTCCGATGCTCAACGCGCGCTACGACGATGAGGCGGGCGTGGTGACGCGGTCGGGGCGGGTGCACCTGGGGATGGCGACGCAGACCGATGCGGGGCTGACCGTCCCCGTCATCCGCGACGCGCAGGACCGCAACGTCTGGCAGCTGGCGACCGAGATCACGCGGCTGGCGGAGGCGGCGCGCGCTGCCAAGCTGAAGCCCGACGAGATGGGGGGCGGGACGATCACCGTCACCTCGCTGGGGCCGCTGGGCGGGATCGCGACCACCCCGGTCATCAACCGCCCCGAAGTGGCGATCATCGGCCCCAACAAGATCGTCGAGCGTCCGGTGTTTGTCGGCGACGATATCGTGCGGGCGAAGCTGATGAACCTGTCGATCAGCTGCGACCATCGCGTCGTCGATGGCTGGGACGCGGCCAGTTACGTCCAGGCGCTGAAGAAGCTGCTGGAGACGCCGGTACTGTTGTTCGCGGACTGATCGCGGTGCATGGGGACGCCCATGCACTTAGACCTGATCCAGTCGCTCAGCCTGTGCGGGACGCCCGGCACGCCCAATGACGATCGCGTCGGCGCCAGCGCGCGCGCCGGCTGGGTGATCGACGGCGCCACCGATCTGGGGCCTCCGGGGCTGCTGGGGGACCAGGGCGGGGCTGCGTGGCTGGCGGCGGCGGCGGATGCGGCGTTCGGTGCGGCGCGCGGGGCGACACTGCGCGACCGCTGTGCGGAGGTGTTCGCGGCGGTGGAGACGCGATACGCGCATGAGCGGCGCCGCGATCCGGTGGCGGCGTGGGAGCTGCCGAGCGCCGCCTTCGCCGCGGTACAGCTGACGAACGGACGGCTGGAAGCGGCCTGGGCAGCGGACTGCGCGATCCTGTGGCGCGGGGTCGCGGGAACGCAATGGGTCACGCCGACCCCCGATCGTGCGCGGGAAAGCGCGGATGCGGCGGCACTTGGGGACGGGGTGGGCGCGACCAAATTGCGCGATCCCGCCGTACTGGAGGACCGCAGGATCGCGCGGTCGCGTGCAGGACGGCGCGTGCTGAGCGTGGCGGCCGGGGCGTCGTTTTCGTCGATCAGCACGGCCGATGCGGCGATTGCGGGCGGCGACGACGTGCTGCTGATGAGCGACGGGTTCGCGGCGCTGGTCGATGCCTATGGCGCCTATGACGGCGCGGAGCTGTTCGCCGCAGTCGCCGAGCGCGGGCTGGCGGCGCTGGCGGTGGAACTGCGCACGATCGAGCGCGACGATGCCGCCTGCCGCCGCTTTCCCCGGTTCAAGGCGAGCGACGACGCGACGGCATTGTGGCTGCGGGTCGCGGGCTAGACGCGGCGGCCCGAAAACAGCTGGATCAGGCCAACAACCAGCGCGACGACCAGCAGGATGTGGATCAGCCCACCCGCCACATGGAAGCCGAACCCCAGCAGCCAGAGTACCAGCAGGATCGCAACGATCGTCCACAACATGGCATCACCCTTCCTGATTTTGTGATGCTGGCGAAACGAGGCGGTGGCGCGGGGTGTTCCGCGGTCGGACATGTTTCGACACAATCTGCATCAGGCATGGGCGGGCGGTGCCGCTCGATTCGATTGAGAGCGCCGCCCGGCGTGCACGCGAAACCCCTACAAAATTCCTATACGTAATGCCGGACTACGTCATGCCGGACTTGTTCCGGCATCCACCGCGCCGCCAACGCTAAAGGTAGTGATTTTCTCGCGATAATGGAGACGTGGACCGGCACGCCGTGCGGCAGTCGATGATACTGATTTTGCGCGGGTAGAGTCGAAACGCCCATCGGCGCGCACCAAGGCCGACGTGTATGCGGGCCGGTGGATGCCGGAACAAGTCCGGCATGACGGGGGGCGGCGACGGCGGCCGGTGCTGCCGATACCGCCTCAGCGGTCGCGATCGTCCGAAGCCCGCGCCGCCGCTCGGTCGGCCTCCAGATCCTCGCCGTCATGGCCGCCGCCCGCGGCGGCGCCGCTGCCGTGGACCGCGCCGGTGGCGGGGTCGAAGGAAGCGCGGCGGCCGTTGTCGGGGCCGGTGCCGTCCCCGGGCCGTGCAGCGACCGTGCCTGACGGGGCGAGCCGGCCCAGCGTCTCTTCCTCGGCAAGGGTATAGCCCTGGCCGGTCTTGCCGGTGTCCTTGTCGAAGGCGGGGCGGCGGCGGTGCTGGGGGTCGACGGGCTGAGTCATGCGGGGTTCAACGATCCACACGCCGCGTTGCTCCGATGGTTACGGCTGCTTCCCCGTATCCGCGCCACGCTCCGCCGCGAGGGCCATGGCGCGCGCCGTCCCGGTCGCGGGCTTCACCTTCGTATCGTCGCGCCCGGCGGTGATGAACAGCACTGCGGCGATCAGCACCGCGATCAGGATCAGCGCGGGCAGTCCCGAATAGCTGCGCACGCTGCGCTGCGACCGGTCGTCGGACATGTCATGGGGCATGGGAAGCTCCGTTTCGAGGATGAATCCCGCGTCCAATGACGGAGCCGGCGCGGCCGTTCCCGTTGATATGGATTACATTTTGTGGCTGCGACGCCCGGCCGCAGCGGTCGCGACGGTCAGGCGGCGGCGACGTAGCGGTCGGCCAGCGCCAGAGCGGCTTCGGCCTGGTCGAGCGCGCGCGGATCGTCCACGTCGAGCCACCAGTGATCGCCGGTGTCGATCACGCGCGCCTGGCCGGTCGCCGCCAGCGCCTCCACCCCGGCGGAGATCGACCCCGCCCCGCCGGCCGCGATCGAGGCGCGCAACGCGTCATGGAAGCGCGCATCGACCGAGAACACGCCGGTGTCGAAGGCGTCATAGTCGGGCAGGTGCTTTCCGATCGCGACGATACGGGTCGGATCGGTCGGGTCGGTGCGCACGCGCGTCACGTCGTCCAGGTCGACCAGCGGATTGTCGAGCCGCCGGTCGACGCCCAGCACCAGACCGGCGTCGGGCGCGCCCGCGACGGTCGCGATCAATGCGGGATCGACGAGGTGATCGGCCATCATCAGCAGGTGCCGCCGCGCACCGATCGCATCGGCGCCGGTCAGCACCGAATGGCCGTTGGGCAGGTTCCAGTCGGCGGTCCGCACGCACGTGATCGGCAGCGCCAGCCGGGCGGCGGCGGTGGTCAGGAACGCCTCCACCGCATCGCCTTCATGCCCGGTCACGACGGTAAAGGCAGTCGCGCCCCCGTCATGCGCCGCGCGGATCACCCGTTCGATCAACGGCACGCCGTTGACCGGGGTGAGCGGCTTCGACGGCGACACCGCGCGCAGCCGGCTGCCGAAGCCGGCCGCGACGATCAGTGCGTGCATGAACGCTTACTCGGCGGCGAGGCGCGCGTCGGCGTTGATGAATTCGTCGGTCAGCTGCGCCGCGACGTCATCGGTGACCTGCTGCGGCGGGTGCTTGCAGAAATAGGCCGACGGGCCGTTGAGCGCGCCGGACACGCCGCGCTCCAGCCCCAGCTTCACGCAGCGGATCGCATCGACGACGCAGGCCGCCGAATTCGGGCTGTCCTCGACCGACAGGCGCAGTTCCAGGTTCATCGGCACGTCGCCGAACTGGTTGCCCTCCAGCCGCAGGAAACACAGCTTATTGTCGTGCAGCCACGGGATGTAGTCGGACGGGCCGACGTGGATATTCTCGTCCGCCAGCCGCTCGGCGATCACCGCCTGTACCGCCTCGGTCTTCGATTCCTTCTTGCTCGAGAGGCGATTGCGGTCGAGCATGTTCATGAAATCGGTGTTGCCGCCGGTGTTCAGCTGGTAGGTGTGGTCGATCGTCACGCCGCGCTGGCCGAACAGGTTCGACAGCACGCGGTGGACGATGGTGGCGCCGACCTGCGCCTTGATGTCGTCGCCGACGATCGGCAGGCCGGCATCGGCGAACCGCTTTTCCCATTCCGGCTTCGACGCGATGAACACCGGCATGCAGTTGACGACGCCGACGCCCGCCTCGAGCGCGCATTCCATGTAGAATTCGGTCGCTTCCTGGCTGCCGACCGGCAGGAAGTTGACCAGCACTTCCGCGCCCGACGCCTTCAGCTCGGCGATGATGTCCGCCTTCGACGCATCGCGCGTGTCGTCGACCTCGAACCCGCGATCGTTCGCCGCGGTCAGCATGTGCGGGGCGACGCCGTCCAGCTTCGCGCCCATCTTCACGATGGTGCCGGTGGCGGGCACGTCGGCGTGGAACACCTTGGTGCAGTTCGGCTTGGCGAAGATCGCCTCGCCCAGGTCCAGCCCGACCTTGCGCGAATCGACGTCGAACGCGGCGACGAAGTCGATGTCGCCGACCTTGTACCCGCCGATATCCTCATGGATCAGCCCGGCGCCGGTGTTGCTGCCGGCATAGTGATACTTCCCCTGCACCAGGCTGCTGGCGCAATTGCCAACGCCGATGACCGCAACCTTGATCGTCGCCATGAAACCCCGCTCGCCGGCAGTGCCGGCATTGATACAAATCCGTTGCTGCTAGGTGACAGATACGTGGCAGGTGTCAAGCCAAGCCGCCACCTGATAGGGCGTTCGCGGACAGGATCATTGGGGGATACGTTGGACCGACCCGAACCAAGCAACGCGGGAAAACCGAAGGAGTTGCAGGGCTTTCTCAATCGCACGCTCTATCACCCGCTGGCGCACCGGCTGGCGCGCGCGCTGGTGCCGACGCCGGTGACGCCCAATATGGTGTCGATCGCGGGCGCGGCGATCGTGATGGCGGCGGGCGTCCTTTATGCCGTGGTCGGCACGCCCTGGGCGATCGCGCTGGGGTTCGCGCTGCATCTGTCGTGGCATGTGGTCGACGGCGCGGACGGCGCGCTGGCGCGGATGTCCGGGCGCGCGAGCGCATCGGGGGAGATCGTCGACGGCCTGTGCGATTATGCCGGCCATGCGGTGCTGTACGTGCTGCTGGCGATGCGGCTGGATGACCAGATCGGCGGCTGGGCATGGATATTGGCGGTCGGTGCGGGGCTGAGCCGCGCGGTCCAGTCGGTGTTCGCGGAAAGCGCGCGGCGCACCTATCAATGGTGGGCCTATGGCGTGCCGTGGCTGCAGAACGCGAAGGCGAGCGGTGACGGCATCGGCGTGCGGCTGTCGGCGATCTATCTGTGGGTGTGGGACCGGCTGTCCGGCCCGACGCAGGTGGTCAACACGCTGGTCGCCAGTGCGGAGGCGGACCCGGTCGAGCGCCGGCGGATCGCCGGGATCGCGCAGGCGGCGGGGCGATCGACCCTGCCGGTGGTGGCGATCATCGGGGCCAATCCGCGCACGATCCTGCTGGGGCTGAGCATGATCGCGGGATCGCCGCTGTGGTTCTTCCTGATCGAGTTGGTGGCGCTGAACCTTGTGCTGGCGTTCGCGATCATGCAGGCCGCGGCGAGCGGGCGGCGGATCGCGCGGCTGATCGCGGCAGGAGGGGACTGACGATGGCCGGGCTGTGGTTCGAGGAATTTGCGGTCGGGCAGCGCTTCGTTCATGAAATCCGCCGGACGGTGACCGATGCCGACAACGTGCTGTTCAGCGCGCTGACCCATAACCCCGCCGCGATCCACATCGACCATCATTACGCCGCGACGACCGAATTCGGGCGGCCGCTGATGAATTCGCTGTTCACGCTGGGGCTGGTGATCGGGCTGAGCGTGCAGGACACCACGTTCGGCACCACCGTCGCCAACCTGGGGATGAGCGAGACCAGCTTTCCCAGGCCGGTGTTCGCGGGCGACACGATCCGTGCCGAGACGGAGGTGACGGCGCTGCGCCCGTCCGCCTCGCGCCCCGGGCAGGGGGTGGTGACCTTCGCGCACATCGGGCTGAACCAGCGCGACGAGATCGTGTGCCGCACGCTGCGCGCCGCGCTGATGATGGCGCGGCCGGCTTGACCGGAACCGGGGCGCCGCGCCACGGGTTCGCCCGGGACGGATCAACAGGAGGGTCGGTGATGCTGCGGATGATGATGACGGCGGGCGCGGGACTGGCGGCGATGACGCTGGCGGGCTGCAACGACGAAGGCAAGATGGCGACCGGTACGCCGGTGGCGGGCGGGGCGAGCGCGACCGCGATGCTCGCGACGGCGACGGGCACCCCGGTGGGCCGCGCGACCGCGACCGACGTGGCCGGCGGCGTGCGCTTCACTATCGACGCGATGGGGATGCCGCCGGGCACGCATGGCGCGCACGTCCATATGGTCGGCCGCTGCGACGCGCCCGACTTCGCCAGCGCCGGGGGCCATTGGAACCCGACCGCGATGAAGCATGGCGCGATGAACCCGCAGGGGCCGCATCAGGGCGACCTGCCCAACCTGGTCATCGCCAACGACGGGCGCGGGACGATCGCGGCGACGATCCCCGGCGCGACGCTGGCGGCGCTGATGGACGCGGACGGCGCGGCGATGGTCGTCCACGCCCAGCCCGACGACCTGAAGACCGACCCCAGCGGCAATTCGGGCGGGCGCATCGCCTGCGGCGTATTCCAGCCCAGCTGAACCGTCAGATCGCCTCGCCGGCGGCGCGCGCGCGATCCTCGCGCGTGCGTTCGGCGGCGGGGACGGTGCGATAGGCGATCGCACCTGCCGCCAGCGTGACCGGCGCCGTCACCAGCAGCGACAGCATGCCCGTCGACAGGCTGCCCGTCAGCGTCGACACGCGGCCCGCCAGATACGGCCCCAGCGCCAGCCCCAGCAGCGTCGTGCCGATGAAGAAGGTGGCGGTCGCCGTCCCGCGCATCCGCGGCAGGACCAGATCCTGCGTCGTCGCCGCCGCCGCGCCCAGCCCCCAGCTGGCGAAGAATTGCGCCCCGAACAGCCCGATATACAGGACCACCGGCGTGGAGGCGGTGAACGCCGCGATCAGGAACGGCACCGGCAGCGTCGCGCCCAGCATCACCAGCACCAGTCGCCCGGCGGGGTTGGTGCGGCGCAGCCGGTCGGCGATGATCCCGCCCACCGTCACGCCCAGGAACCCCGACAGCGCGCCCAGCCCGCCCAGCAGCAGCCCCGCCTCCGCCGCCGACACACCCAGATCGCGCATCGCATAGGGCGCGGCCCAGAAACCGGCGGCATAGCTCATGAAGGCATTGAGGCCGTAGCCGACGACGGTGCACAGAAACGCCGGCGTGCCGACGATCAGCGCGAAGGTCGGCGGATCGCGGTGGCGCAGCGCGCTGGCCCAGGAAAAGACCGCATAGACGCCGATCCCCACCGCCAGCCATTGCGGCAGCGGCTCGCCCGCCGCGACCAGCCCGGTGACCGCCGCGGCGACCAGCGCCAGCGCCAGCAGGTTGATCGCCAGCGCGCGCGTGCCGATCCGCGCCGCGCCGATCAGCGTCAGCGGCGGCAGGATCGTCACCAGTTCGTCGAAGAAGGCACGGAACGGCGCGGGGTGGCGCTCCGGCTCCGGCAATCCTTCCACCGCGCCGCGGATCGGCTCGCGCAACGTCGCGACGATCAGCGCCAGGATCACGCCGGGAATGCCCACCGCCAGGAACGCCGCCTGCCACCCCGCCAGCCCGAACGGCCCGCCATCGGGATAGGCGCGGTTCCAGTTCTGGACCACCAGCCCGCCGATGAACAGCGAACAGCCGCCGCCGACGTACAGCCCCGCCGAATAGATCGACAGCGCGGTGGCGCGCAGTTTCTTGGGGAAATAGTCGGAGATCAGCGAATAGGCCGACGGGGAGGCGGTCGCCTCGCCCACACCCACGCCGATCCGCGCGGCGGCCAGATGCGCGCCGGTGCTCGACAGCCCCGACAGCGCCGTCATCGTCGACCACAGCCCCAGCCCGACCGTCATCAGCCGCACGCGATGCCAGCTGTCCGCCAGCCGCCCCAGCGGGATGCCGAACAGCGAATAGAAGACGCCGAAGGCGGTGCCGTAGAGGAAGCCGAGATCCTCGTCCTTCAGCCCCAGGTCGCGCTTGATATCCTCGGCCAGGATCGAAATCACCTGCCGGTCGATGAAGTTGAGGATATAGACGAGGAACAGGATCCCCAGCACGTACCAGGCGTAGCCGCTCGCGCGGGTCTCGCTCGTCGTCGTCATCCGCCTCTCCATCCGTTTTGCCGGCAAGCGTAACAGAGGGCTGGAGCGAGGGAAGGGGAAAAGCGGGTCAGCCCGGCGGGATCAGCCCGGCGCGCGCCGCAGGACCTTCGGTATCCGGGACGGCGGCGGCCGGGGCGGGGGCAACCACCGCCGCGGGCGCGGGCGGGGGGGCAGGCGTCGGGGTGGGCGTGGGCGTAGCGCGCGGATCGCCCAGCTTGACCAGCTCGTTCCGCCGCTGGTCTACCGACTGGTTCAGCAGCGCCTTCATCCCCAGAAAGCTGCAAAGCCCGGCATAGCGCACCACCGCCGAGCGCGCGGTCATGTAATCTGCCGGGAATGCCTCACGATAGGTCTGCTGGCGGTAATCGTCCTGCGCGGCCAGCACCAGCGAGCGGATGCTTTCCAGCTCGGGGCCGACGACGAAGGAATCGTGGTAGTTGCGCCAGGTGGAATCCAGCCCGCCGGTCACCGCGCTGGTGCCGCTGACCACCGCCTTGGGCACCGAGGTGATGAGGCCGAGCACGCTGCCCACCGCGGTGCCGACGTCGTTGGTCAACGCGCGGCCGAACTTGCGCCGTCGCATCGAGGCGTTGGTTTCCCGGAAGAAGCGGTCGCAATAAATGTCGGTCAGCGCGAAGCCGGCGGCGAGGTAGCGTTTGATCTCCGCCGCATCCTGCGGGTCGCGAAAGGTCATGACGGGCCGGACCTTTCCGTCCGTACCGGCACGGCTGCCGGTCTGCTCCAGCGATTCGGCCAGTACCTCGATCAGCGCGTCTTCCGTCTGCGGCGACGGCACCGGCTTTGCCGAGAGGTCGGTCGACAGTGCCGACCCCGATACGCACCCCGTCAGCAACATGGCGCCCGAAGCGGCCAGAAACGTCTTCCTCATTTTCGATCCCCCCGAACCGTTGGCGGGTCGATCCTAGCGCCGCCATACGCAGCGGGGCGCGACGATGGGTCCGCTACGGATCATTCCCCGGGGGCGGGCGTTCGCGCCGGCATGGCGCATCGCAAACCGCATCTTCCCGAAAAGACATGCGCCAGCTGCCACCGGCCATTCGCGTGGCGCAAAAAATGGGCGCGCGACTGGGAACAGGTCAAATATTGCTCCGACCGGTGTCGCGGGGTGGGGGAGCGGCCGCCGCCGTGACGTTTGAGAGATGCGACGCTCAGGCCAGCGGCCAGCGGGCGACTGGTTCGTAGCGCGCGCCATCGGCGGACAGATGGCTTTCGTAGAGGATGAGGTGCGGCAGCGCGAACGCCGGCGTGGCAAGGCCGGCATGCTCGGCCACCCAGCGCGCGATCGCCGCGGGATCGGCGCTGTGGCGGCCGAAGCGCGCCAGCGTGACATGCGGCAGGTAGCGGCGCGGATCGGGCGCGACGCCGGCGCGCCCCAGCGCCTGATCGACCTTGCGGTGGAGCGCGGCGAGCGCCTCTCCGGGCACAACCTTCGCCCACAGGGTATCGACGATGCCGCGCCGGTCGAACGTCCCCACGCCGTCGATCCGCACCACGGGGGCGGGCGCGGCGATATTGGCGAGCGTGGCGGCAACATCCTCCGCCTGGTGCCGGTCGACATCGCCCAGAAAGCGGACGGTCACATGCAGTTGATCGTCATCCTGCCAGCGCGCGCCGGGCAGCGCCTCCATCACCGTGGCCAGCGCGGTGCGGATCGGGGGCGGCGGGCGAAGGGCGACGAACAGGCGGTGCATGAAATCTCTGTAACGAACGGTTGCTGTCGGAGCCGTTTCTTGAAAATCGACGTTCCGCAGGCGATATTCAACGCATCCGGAATGATTGCCGGACGAAGGAGCAAGAAGACAATGGCCAACTGGTCCGATCCCCGGCCCTCCGCCGCCCCGTTTGGCGGAACCGCTTCGGGCACCCGCAGCGAGGCGTTCGACGCCGGCCTGCGGTCGTACATGCTGTCCGTCTACAACTATATGGCGTCGGGCGTGCTTCTGACGGGTATCGTCGCGCTGCTGTTCGCCGTGTCGGGCGCGGCCGCGACGGTGTTCCAGACGCCGCTGCGCTGGGTCATCACGCTGGCGCCGCTGGCGTTCGTGTTCGCGATGAGCTTCGGCCAGGGCAAATTCTCGGCCACCGGGCTGAAGGGGATGTTCTGGGGCTTCGCGGTGGCGATGGGTCTGTCGCTGTCGACGATCTTCCTCGTCTATTCGCCGATCGCGATCGCGCAGGCGTTCTTCGCCACGGCGGCGGGCTTTGGCGCGCTGAGCCTGTACGGCTACACGACGAAGCGTGACCTGTCGGCGTTCGGCACGTTCCTGATCGTCGGCCTGGTTGGCCTGATCGTCGCCAGCCTCATCAACCTGTTCGTCCAGTCCGGCCCGCTCGGCCTGGTGATCTCGCTGGTCGGCGTGCTGCTGTTCGCGGGCCTGACGGCCTATGACACGCAGCGCACGAAGAGCCTGTATTTCCAGGTCGCCGGCTACGGCCCGGAGATGGTCGGCAAGGCCGTGGTGATGTCGGCGCTGAGCCTGTACCTCGACTTCATCAACATGTTCCTGTTCATCCTGCGTCTGTTCGGCGGCAATCGCGACTGATCGTCACGCAGGAGCGTTACAGACCGGAGGCCCGGCGGGTTGACCGCCGGGCCTCCTTCTTTTTGCCGTCCGTTTGCGGAGTATCGCGATGCGCCTGTCGATCGAGGTCCACCTCGACTATACCTTCCCGGAGGCGGCCGACGTGCTGCTGCAGATCGAGGCCGCGGCCGAGCCGACGCAGCGGCTGGAGACGCAATCCCTGCTGATCCGTTCCGATCATCCGATCCGCGCGGTCGCGGGGGAGGAGGGGATCGGGCAACGCTGCTGGGCGCGCGGCGAACAGCGGCTGGTCGCCGATTATCGCGCGGTGGTGGCGATCGACCGCCCACTGGCGTTCCTGCCGGCGCTGCCCGCCACGCCGGTGACCGCGCTGCCCGCGGCGACGATCCCCTATCTGCTGCCGAGCCGCTATTGCGCGTCGGACCGGTTCGAACATTTCGTGCGGCGCACCTTCGCGGGGCTGTCCGGCGGGGTGCTGGCGCAGGCGATGGCCGACTGGGTGTACGACAACCTCGACTATGATTCGGCGGGTAGCGCGCTGGGCGGGGGCGCGCTGGAAACCTTTGCCGAGCGGCGCGGGGTGTGCCGCGATTATGCGCACCTGCTGGTCACGTTGGCGCGCGCGGCGGAGATTCCGGCGCGGTGCGCGGCGGTCTATGCCCCCGGCGTCGATCCGCCCGATTTCCACGCGGTCGCCGAGCTGTGGCTGGACGGGGCATGGCATCTGGTCGACGCCACGCGCATGGCGCGCGGCGACGAGATGGCGCGAATCGCGGTGGGGCGCGATGCCACCGACATCGCGTTCATGACCATCTTCGGCAGCGCGCAGATGGCGCGACAGGACGTGCGCGTCGCCCGACTGGCGGACTGAGCGCAGGAACGCGGTTCTCCCCGGCACGTTGACGCGCCGTAACAATGGAGATGGAAGCCATGAGCGCGAACACGCCGACGAACGGGCAGGGAATCGACGAACGCGCGATCGACAGCCTGTCGGTCGCCCCCGGCGATGCCGGGCAGGATGCGGGGCAAGACAGCCTGGACGAGGCGCTGGACGAATCAATGGACGCCTCCGATCCGCCGGCGGTGACCCAGCCGGGCCGCGGCGAACCCGCGCCGTCGTCCGGGTTCGATGCGGCGGAAGAGGCCGAGCGCCAGCGCGACGCCTGATCCGGCCCACGCCGGCCGATTGCCGACCTTAACCGGGCCGGGCGCGACCGATGTGTCGCGCCCGGCCTCGCTTCGTCGCATCCATGTTGCAGTGCGGCAGATGTCGTGTTCGATTGTGACGGCCGAAAGTCGGAGGCGTTAAGGCTGGTGTTAACCAACTGCGCGCATCCTGCCGACGGTTCGATCACTGGTGGGGCGGGGTTGACGATGGCAAAGAGGATGAAGCCGGCCGAAGGCGCGATGACGCTGGCAGAGATGAAGGAATTCGCGGGGTTCGCCGCGGCGACCCAGCGGTACGTGCGCCGCAGCCTGGATGTCGGGCTGGACCGCGACGATGCGATGATCCGCTGGTCGCGCGACGTGGTGGAGGCCGCGAGCATCCGCGCCCAGGCGCAGCATTACCGCCGGCTCCCCGCGATCCGCGCACTGGTGCCCGACGACAGCGGGCTGGAAAGCGCCGAGCAGATGATGGCGCCGCTGATCACGCTGACCGCGTTCGACCTGGGGCAGGGGCGGCTGACCAGTTTCTCGGCCTACCGCTTCCTGTACGAACGGCTGGTCGGTGCGCAGGTACGGCCGTGGCTGCCGGCGGCCTTCTGCGCAGCGTCGGCGATGCCGCACCTTCACCCCGAATTGCGGCGGACGCTGCTCCAGTCGATCAGCGAGGCGGCGGCGACCGCGTCGGGCTGGTCCTCGCGTCAGCCGGCGTTCTTCCCGTACTGGGTCGAGAAGGTGGACGTCACCGCGCTGCCGCACTGATCGGCGCGACGAACCGCATGGCGACCGCCGCGCCATCGCGCGCGGCGTCGTCGAACACCTCGCGCACGCGCGTCATCTGCGCGACCAGCGCGGCGGAAAGCCGCGCGGCGCCGGCGATTTCCACCACCAATGGCGGGCGGGCGCGGTTCTCCCCCGCGACCAGCCCGTCATAGAGGGCGTCGAGGTTGGCGCCATGCCAGTCGGGTGCGCCCAGCCCGGCCAGCAGGTCGCGCCACAGATCGTCGCGATCGTGCCAGCCGCGCGCATCGAGGCGGATCACCGTCACCGGCACGCACGCCACCCCATCGCGCCGCGGCGCGCCTGGTCGAGGTGGAAGTGATCGCGGTGCGCGGCGTTGTAATCGGGGGACAGCACCGTCGCGAACAGGTCGCACGCGCCGTCGCGCACCTCGCGCAGGAAGGCGGCCTTGGCGGGCGTGCCGTTCCAGTCCCCGGCCAGCGTGATGCGCGTGCCGTCGGACAGGCGGAAGCCGGCGATGTCGATCGCGTTGGCGGTGGCATGCTCGCTCCACGATCCGGCGTCGCGGCCATACATGCGGCGGCACGAATAGCTGCCGAAATGGTCGATGCGCGTGACGCGGGCGCCGAAGTGGCGCTGCGCGGCGGGCGCGACGACATGCCATTCCCACAGCGCCAGCGCCGCCGCCACCGGACAGGCGACGCCCGGCACCGGCGCGGCGAAGGGGATCGTGCCCGCGCCGCCGCGCTCCAGCCGCACCGCATCGTCATAGCCGCAGGTGCCCGCCCCCTCCGGCCGCACCGCGGGCAGCGCGGTGAAGCGCACCCCCGCATCCGACAGCAGCGCGCGGCAGCGCGGCGCATCGTCGCCCAGCGCGGTCAGCTTGCGCCCGGTGAACAGCCCGACCGGTTGCGCCAGATCGAGCCGCGTCCACGGCAGGTCCTGCGGCCGGCCGCGCGCCTGTGCCCAGACCAGCAGCGCGGCGATCGCGACCAGCGCCAGCCCCGCCGTGATGGCGACGACGCGCCGCACCGCGCGGATCAGCCGCGCATGGCGTCGCTCAGCCGCTCTGAGGTGACGGGATAGCCCAGATCGTCGGGAATACAGAGGTGGGGCTCCCCATCGCGCGTTTCGTGCCAGGGCGTCACCACCCGCACCGGCGTGGCGCGCGCATGCGCGGCCGCGTCCTCGAAATGGTCGAACTGCGCCAGCCGCTCAAGGTTGCGGCGCGTGGGAAAGATCACCGCCAGCCGACCGGCATCGGCATCGTCCAGCACCGACCGCGCGCTGGCCCATACCAGCCGGACGTTCTCCGTCGCATCGACGCTGGCCAGCGGCGCATCGGCGGGCAGGCACGCCAGGAAGAACAAGGTGTCGAAGATGCGCATGTTGCGATGCGCCGGCCGCCAGCGGGCGAAGGGCACCAGCTGCTCCAGATCGAGCCGCACGCCGGCATCGGCCAGCACCTCCCCGAACGACGTGCCGGCGTGGAGCGCGGCGCGCATCGAAGCAAGGGTGTCGGGGGAGGGGGCAGGCGACAGGCCGATCGGGATGCCCGCCTCCTCGATCGTTTCGCGGATCGCGGCGATCCGCGCCGCGCCATCATCGCCCGCACCGATGACCTCGGCCAGCAGGTGGTCGCCCGGATCGACGCGCCCGCCGGGAAACACCATCGCCCCGGCGGCAAAGGCCATCGCCTTCGCCCGTTCGACCATCAGCAGTTCGGGCGGGCCGCCATCGGCCGCATCGCGAAAGATGACCAGCGTGGCGGCGGGGATGGCGGGCGGCAGATCGTCGTCGCCGCCATCGGGATCGACCAGATGCTCCGCGCGAAAGCTGCGATCGATCATCGGCCCGTCTCCCTTCCATCCAGCCGGCAGGCAGCGTCCGCACCTGTCCGACGGATTACATCATCGGGCGCGATGCCGCGCAGGGCAACCGCCGATCGCTGGAATGACGCGAAGAAATGGGGGCGGGGTGGTGGAGCCGAGGGGAATCGAACCCCTGAC
Source organism: Sphingomonas adhaesiva (assembly GCF_002374855.1). GTDB lineage: Bacteria > Pseudomonadota > Alphaproteobacteria > Sphingomonadales > Sphingomonadaceae > Sphingomonas > Sphingomonas adhaesiva. Next base: position 447,167 of record NZ_NWVC01000002.1, on the reverse strand, counting down.
CTCTGCAGTGCGATTGCAGCGCTCTCCCATCTGAGCTACGGCCCCGCCCGGGAGCCCGGCATCGCCGGGAGCGCCGCCCTTAGCGAGGCTTTCGGGGCGATGCAACACACCTTTCGCGACCGCCAGCGCTTTTCGATGCCGACCGGACGACGGAGCGGTGCGACGAGTGCCCGTTGCGCGCCCGCAACGAGAGGAACGAAAGCGGTCCCCGATCCCTTCTGCCAGCATCCCCGCAACGTCGCCATGACGTGCGGGGGCGGTCTGACTACGAGGAGGATGCCATGGGTTACGAACGCTATCCGCGCGGCGACGACAACGGTCGCCGCGATCCGCAGGACTATGGGCGCGACTACGGTTCGGGCCGCGATTACGGCTATTCCAGCGCGCGCGACTATCGCGCGGCGGGCATGATCGGGCGCGACGAGCGCGGGATGCGCGGTCAGCGGGATGACGACCGCTCGCGCGACTATGGGGCGCGTGAATATGGGAACGCCGGATACGGCCGCGGCGGGAACGAGCATAACGATCGCGGATACGGCCAGTCGCGTTACGGGCAGTCCGGTTATGGGCAGTCGAGCTACGGGCGGTCCGAATACGACCAGGGCGGCTATGCCCAGTCGAACTACGGCCAGTCGAACTACGGCCGGTCGGACTACGGCCAGGCGCGCGGCGACCGGGAAAGCGAATATCACGGCAGCTACGCGCATGACGGCCGCCGGTTCGAGGATGTGGGCGCGCGCCGCCACCAGGACGACGACAATTACCGTGATCGCCAGCGCGGCCGCGGCGATTACGGGCGCCAGCCGCAGGGCTATGATTATGACGATCGCGGCTTCCTGGCGCGCGCCGGGGACGAAGTGCGCTCGTGGTTCGGCGATGAAGATGCGGAGCGTCGCCGCGAAATGGATAGCCGCTACGACGAGCGTTATTACAACCAGCAGGACCGGCACGACCGCGACGGCGACTATCATTCGTGGCGTTCGGGCCAGATCGCGTCGTTCGATCGCGATTATGACGAATATCGCCGCGAGAACCGCACCAAGTTCGAGAACGAATTCTCGGCATGGCGCACGCAGCGGCAGACGCAGCGCGATTCGCTCGACCGGGTGAAGGAGCATGACGAAGTGCTCGGGTCGGACGGCAGCCATGTCGGCACGGTCGACAAGGTTCGCGGCGACCGCATCCTGCTGACCAAGAACGATGTTGATGCCGGCGGCCAGCACCATTCGATCCCGTCGCGCTGGATCGACAAGGCCGAGGACGGCAAGGTGACGCTGTCGAAGACCGCGGAGGAGGCCAAGCAACACTGGCGCACCGAAGAGAAGAGCCAGGCGATGTTCAGCTATGGCGACCGCGGCGCGCAGGGTGGCGACCAGGACCGCCAGCGGATGGGGGCGTCCAGCTATGCCGCCACGGGCAAGACCGGTGCGGCCGGGAGCGACGATGCGACCGGCACCACGGGCACCGACGCGTCGGGCGGCACCAACCTCAACCGCAGCTTTTCGGGCACCTACTGACCCGAACGCAAGCTGACGAAGGAAAGGCCCGGGCGGCGACGCCTGGGCCTTTTTCGTTCCCGCCGAAAAGGGTGGGGCGGTGGTTTACACCGCTCCGCGGAACGTGTCGCACGCCGCCGGATCGCCGCTTTCCATGCCGCGGCGCAGCCATTCCTGCCGCTGTGCCGAGGTGCCGTGGGTGAAGCTGTCGGGGACGACGCGGCCCTGCGCCTCGCGCTGGAGGGTATCGTCGCCGATCGCCTGTGCTGCCCGCATCCCTTCCTCCACGTCGCCCGGTTCCAGCCGGTTGCGGTTGGCCGCCGCCCAGACGCCGGCATAGCAATCCGCCTGCAGTTCCAGCCGCACCGACAGTGCATTGCCCTCGCGCTCGCTCGACTGGCGCTGCGCCTGCTGCACGCGTTCGGACGTGCCGGTCAGGTTCTGGATATGATGGCCGAATTCGTGGGCGATCACGTAATATTGCGCGAAGTCGCCCGGCGCCTTGAAGCGGTTGGTCAGTTCGTTGAAGAAATCGGTGTCGAGGTAGATGCCCTGGTCGGTCGGGCAATAGAACGGCCCCATCGCCGACATCGCCGCGCCGCAGCCCGAACGGCCGCCGCGTTCGCCGAAGAACACCAGCTTGGGCGCGACGAACCGCTCGCCCGATTTGGCGAAGATCGCCTCCCACGTATTCTGCGCCGAGGAGAAGGCGTTGCACGCGGCGCGAGCGGCCTGGGTGTCGCACGCCTGCGCCAGCGTCTCGCCGCCGCCTTTCGGGCGCGATGCCTGCGTCGACGGGGCCAGATTGTCGCCACCGCCGACCAGCCCGCCGAGATTGCCCAGCCCGCCGAACACCGCCAGCAGCAGCAGGACGACGACGATCCCGCCGCAGCCGAACCGGCTGCCGATCATCGGCAGCAGCCCCAGCAGCAACCCGCCGCCGCCACCCCCGCCGAACCCGCCGCCGGCGCCGCCGCGCTGGTCCTCGACGTTGATGTCGTTGTCGTAATCGTCGAGGCGCATGGGATCATCCTTCGGCTGGATCGTTTCCGTCGCGGCATGAATGCGTCCGGGCGGTGCCGGGTTGCAAGCGCCGCCTGTCGCCCGGTAGGGCTGGGCGATCGGATCGGGAGAGACCAAGGCCATGTTCCTGAAGGGCAAGAGCGCGATCGTCACGGGTTCCACGTCGGGCATCGGGCTGGCGATCGCCCGCGCGCTGGCGGCGGAGGGCGCGTCGGTGATGCTGAACGGCTTCGGCGAGGCGGACGCGATCGAGACGATCCGCGCCGAACTGGCGGCGGCGAGCGGGGCGGAGGCGCTGCACGACGGTGCTGACATGACGAAGCCCGAACAGATCGCCGCGATGGTCGATCGCGCGCACGCCGCGTGGGGCGGGCCGGACATCGTGGTCAACAATGCCGGCATCCAATATGTATCCGGGATCGCCGATTTCCCGCCGGAAAAGTGGGATGCGATCCTGGCGATCAACCTGACCAGCGTGTTCCACATGATGCGCGCCGCGGTGCCGCACATGCGCGCGCGCGGCTGGGGCCGGATCGTGTCGACCGCATCGGCGCACAGCCTGGTCGCCAGCCCCAACAAATCGGCCTATGTCGCCGCCAAGCACGGGCTGGTCGGGCTGACCAAGACCGTTGCGCTGGAAACCGCGACCGACGGGATCACCGTCAACTGCATCTCCCCCGGCTATGTCTGGACCCCGCTGGTCGAAAGCCAGATCCCGGATACGATGAAGGCGCGCGGCATGACGCGCGAGCAGGTGATGAACGACGTGCTGCTGGCGGCGCAGCCGACCAAGGAATTCGTCACCCCCGAACAGATCGCCGCCTTCGCGCTGTTCCTGTGCCGCGAGGAAGCGAAGGCGATCACCGGGGCCAACCTGTCCGCCGATGGTGGCTGGACCGCGGCATGACGCGCCGCCACGCCGCGGCGATGCTGGCGATGACCGCGGCGGGACTGGCACCGGGGCTGGCGCTGGGCGGATGCGCGGGCAAGGCGCGCGGCGCGGCGGCGGCGATGCCCGCCCCCGCCGCGACCGCCGGGGCGGAAGCGTTCGCCGATACCGACTGGCGGCGTATCGCCACCCCCGCCGATCGCGAGCGGATGCGGCGATGGCGCGATGCCTGGGTCGCGGCGCTGGCGGCGGTGCCGCGCGGTTCCGCGCGGGAGGTGGCGGCGCAGGGCGTGCTGTTCGATCCCGACGCCTCGCTGCCCGGCGCGGTGCCCCCCGCCGGCGATTATCGCTGCCGCGTGTTCAAGCTGGGGCGGCGCGGCGGGACCGGCGCGGGAAGCGGCGGGCCGGGCTTTGTCGCCTATGCGTGGTTCGCGTGTCGCGTGGGGGCGCCCCGCGCCGACGGTACGGTGTCGCTGACCAAGCTGACCGGGTCACAGCGCTACGTCGGCACGCTCTATCACCATGACGGGCGGCGCGCCGCGTTCCTGGGGACGCTGGCGCTGGCGGACGAGGTGCGGACGATCGAGTATGGCCGCTCGGCGGAACGGGACATCGCCGGCTGGATCGACCGCGTCGGCACGGCGCGCTGGCGGCTGGCGATGCCCTATCCGGCGTTCGAATCCCTGCTCGACGTCATGGAACTGGTCCCCGCCGCCGGCTGAGCATTGTCGTTGGCCGGGTCGGCCGGCTTCTTGCCGGGCATCGTGCCCGGGGTCGCCTCCGGCGCATCGACGGGCAAGGCGGTATCGAGCGGCGGGTGGGCGGCGAACCACTCCTTGCCGGTCTGCTCCACCGGCTCCAGCGCGCCGGGGTTGGCCTGCGCCACCGCGCGCAGGAAGCTGCTGGGCTTCTTCATCAGCTTCGGGAAATCGACCGTTGCCAGGCCGGAGCGGCGCGCGGCCTCGCGCACGAAGGTGACGCAGTTGCGGCGGTTGAGGTTGTAGGTGGCGTCGCCGGTCTTTTCGTCCCATTCGCGGATCAGGTCGAGGATCGCGGCATATTGCGCATCGCTCAGCGTGCGGCTGAACCGCGCGTGGCTGCCCTCCATATAGCCGCGCTTGGGCCGTTCGACGCGGCCCTTCACATTGCCGAACAGCAGTGCCGGGGTGACCGACTTGGCGGTGAAGCCGTAGCTGGCGTCGACCGGCGCGCCGCCCGCATCGGGCGTGCCGCGCAGCGTGAAGAAGGCGTGCGGGAAGTAATTGCCGAAATCGCGGCTCCAGAAGGTGATCGTCACCGCCGCCTGCGCGGGCAGCGCCGTCATCAACAGGAGCAGCGCGGCGATCCCGCGCGCCAGCCGCCGCAGCGTCACGCCGCCGGCCCCGGTACCGCCACCACCGCGGCATCCTCGCGCCGTTCGGGACGGATATAGATCGACGACAGCCGCGGTTCCGCGGCGCGCAGCCGGTCTTCCAGATCCTCGATCATCCGTTCCCCTTCGCCCATCGTCAGATTGTCGTCGAAGTCGGCGCTGATCGCAACGAAGATGCTGTCCGGCGCGGTATGGATCGTGCGCACGTGGTTGACCGCGACCACCCCGGGATGCGCCGCGACGACTCCGGCGACGCGCGCGATCACTTCCGGGTCGGCACGCTCGCCGATCAGCAGCCCCTTCGACTCGCGCGCCAGGATGATCGCGACCAGCGCCAGGATCACGCCGATCGCGATCGAGGCCGCGCCGTCGATGCGCGGATCGTTCCAGTGGTGGCTGGCCCAGACGCCGACACCGGCGATCAGCAGCCCGGCAAGCGCGGCCGAATCCTCGAACAGGACGATGAAGCCGGCCGGATCCTTCGATTCGCGGATCGCGCGCCACCACGGCATGTCGCCCTTCGCCGCGGCGAATTCGCGCGCGGCGAGCGTCCACGACGTGCCTTCCAGCGCGACCGCGACGCCCAGCACGACATAATTGATGACCGGATCGAGCAGCGGTTCGGGCGTGCGGATATGCTTCCACCCTTCGTAGATCGACACGCCCGCACCGACCGCGAAGATCAGGATCGCGACGACGAACGCCCAGAAATACAGCTCGCGCCCATAGCCGAAGGGATGGGCGGCATCGGGCGCGCGTTTGGCGCGCTTCTGTCCGTACAGCAGCAGGATCTGGTTGCCGCTGTCGACCAGCGAGTGGACCCCCTCGGTCAGCATGGAGGACGAACCGGAGATGCCCGCCGCGACGAACTTGGCGACCGCGATGCCCAGATTGGCGGCAAGCGCGCCGTACAGGACGATATCCTGCCGGATGCGGGCGGCGAGCGTGGCCAGTGTCATTCTCCTTCGCGCGATCGCCGCACGACGGGCGGCGCCACGGGCAAGACGCCGAACGGTCGCCGCCGTTCCGTCGCGCTTCGGTGGATGATGATTATGTGACGGAATGGTGACATTGCCGTGACAGGCGGGCATGGCGCGCACGATGACACGTTCCGTCCCGATCGCGCTGGCGCTGGCCGCCCTGTCCGCTTGCCCGACCGCCGCCGCACAGGTGACGCATGACGCGGGCGCCTGGGTCAACGTCACCGTACAGGGCGCCAGCGCGCGGCCGCTGGCGTGGTTCGTTGAGGTGCAACCGCGGCTTCAGGACGATCTAGGGCGGCTGGATCAGGTGATCCTGCGAGGCGCGCTGGGTAAAAAGGTCGCGAAGGGGCTGACGCTGTACCAGGGCTATGCCCATGTCGCGATGCCCGTGCGCGGCGGGCGCGACCTGAACGAGGAACGGCTTTTCCAGCAAGTGAGCTGGGTGGTGCCCGGGTTGCGACGCGGTGAACTCTCCTCACGCTTCCGGCTGGAGCAGCGCTGGCGGTCCGACGGGACGGATGTGCAGCATCGCGTGCGCGAGATGGTGCGGCTCGAATATCCGCTGGGGCGCGACGACGGCATCCGCGCGTTGACGTCGATGGAGGGGTTCGTCGTCCTCAACAGCGTCGACTGGCGCCGCCGGTCGGGCTTCGACCAGCTGCGCACGTTCGTCGGCGCGGAAATTCCGGTCGGCGGCACGTCCACGGTCGAGGCCGGCTACATGAACCAGATCATCGACCAGCCCGGCGGCGCTGCGAGGGTCAATCACAACGTGTCGCTCGCGCTGTTCTGGCGGCTGTGACCTGGCGGCCGTAGCCGGGCGGATCAGGCGCCCGCGTCGGTCAGCCGCGCCAGCTGCGCATCGGCGAGCGTCAGCGTCATCGCGCCCATCAACTCCTCCAGTTGCGCGACCGACGTGGCGCTGGCGATCGGCGCGGTGACGCCGGGCTGCGCGGCGAGCCACGCCAGCGCGATCTGCGCCAGCGTCGCGCCGCTTTCCTGCGCCACGGCATCCATCGCGGCGAGCACCGCGGCGCCCTTGCCATCCAGCAGATCGGCCATCCGCCCGCCGCGTACGCTTTTGCCCAGATCCTCGCGCGAGCGATACTTGCCGGTCAGGAAGCCGGACGCGAGGCCGTAATAGGGGACGACCCCGATATTCTCGACCACGCAATAATCCTGCAACTCGCCCTCGAACTTGTGGCGGCTGACCAGATTGTATTCGGGCTGGAGCACCTGGTAATGCGGCAGCCCGGCGGCGCGCGCGGTTTCGACCGCGCTCTTCAGCCGCGCGGCGTGGAAATTGGACGCGCCCAGCACGCGGACCTTGCCGGCGGCGACCAGTGTCGCGAACGCCTCGGCCACAGCGTCCTGCGGTTGCGCGTCATCATCCTGGTGCGCGAAATAGAGGTCGATACGATCGGTGCCGAGCCGGCGCAGCGAGGCGTCGCACGCCGCGATGATCCGCGCGGGCGCCAGCTTCTCGCCGCCCTCGCCGGGCAGCATCCCCACCTTGGTGGCGATCAGCACTTGATCGCGCTTGCCGCTGGACCTCAGCCATTCGCCGATCACCGTTTCGGATTCGCCGCCCGAATGGCCGGAAACCCACGCCGAATAGACGTCGGCGGTGTCGATCATCGTGCCGCCGTGATCGACGAAGGCGTCGAGGACCGCGAAGCTGGTCGCGCGATCGGCGGTCCAGCCGAACACGTTGCCGCCCAGCACCAGCGGCGCGATGCGCAGATCGGAGGCGCCTAGGCGGCGATGCGGGATCGCGGCGGTATCGGTCATGGCTGCTGGTTTCCGTCGGCGGACACGTCCTCCAGCGCGACGCTGTTGGCGTCGAGCATGGCGGCGGCGTCGTTGAGCTGGCGATCGTCATCGGCGGTCAGGCCGGGAGTCGGATCGCCGCCGCCCGAACAGGCGGCGGCGAGCAGTGCGAGCGGCGCCGCAGCCAGCGACAGGACGGGGCGCCGCGATCGCATCACTTCTTTTCGTCGCGCAGTTCGTTGCCGGCGCGGACCATCGCATTGCCGGTGGCGTCGGCGGCGTCGTCGCCGGCATTGCGCAGCTTGTCGCCCGCGCGGTCGAGCGAGGTTTCGGCCTTGTTCAGCGCGGCGTCGGTCGCGGCATCGACATTGTCGACCGCGTTGCGCGTCGTCGCGCTGGTGTCGGCGGCGATCGCATTGGCGGCTTCGGCCGATTCGTTCTGTGCCTTCTGGCTGCACGCGGCCAGCGACAGCGCGGTCGCGGCGGCAAGGGCGATGGTAAACTCACGCTTCATCAGGTGTCCCCTCAAAGGTCATTACGCCGGCTTAACTGCCGGAGCGGGATGGCGAACGCCAGAGCGGCGGCAAAAGGTCCGTGCCGTTCTCGTTTGACGTCATATAAAGATATCTTTATATCTAATCGCATGAAACGCGCGCTCGATATCTTCCGTGCCGTCGCCGATGAGACGCGGCTGCGGATCGTCGCGCTGCTGGGCACGATGGAATTGTCGGTCGGCGAGCTGGCACAGGTGCTGGGGCAAAGCCAGCCGCGCGTGTCGCGGCACGTGAAGATCCTGTGCGACGCCGGGATCGCGGAACGGCGCAAGGAAGGCAGCTGGGTGTTCGTCGCGCTGGGCGACCCGCAGCTGGTCGCGCCGGTGATGGCGGCGCTGGAGGCGTTCGATGTCGCCCCGTCGGTCGAGGCGGACGTCGCGCGGCTGGCGGCGGTGCGCGATGATCGCGCGGCGGCGGCGGCGGCGTGGTTCGAGGCGAAGGCGGGGGAATGGGACGCGATCCGCTCGCTCCACATCGCCGAGGAGCAGGTCGAGTCGGCGATGCGCGACATCCTGTCGGACGAGCGGCTGGGCCGGCTGGTCGATATCGGCACCGGCACCGGGCGGATGATTGAGCTGTTCGCGCCCGATGCCAGCCATGCGCTGGGCATCGACAAGAGCAGCGAGATGCTGCGGCTGGCGCGTGCCAAGCTGACGCAGCGCGGGCTGGGCAATGCCGAGCTGCGCCAGGCGGACCTGTACGCGCTGCCGCTGGCGGATGCCGCGGCGGACGTGGCGATCCTGCACCATGTCCTGCATTTCGCGCAGCAGCCGGGCGCCGCGATCGTCGAGGCGGCGCGCGTGCTGGCGCCGGGCGGGCGGCTGCTGATCGCCGATTTCGCGCCGCACGACCGCGAGGAATTGCGCGCGCGCGCGTCGCACAGCCGGCTGGGCTTTGCGGACACGCAGATCGCGGCGTGGTTCGCGGCGGCGGGGCTGCGCCCGGCGCGGATCGAGACGCTGGAGGGCGGGGAACTGACGGTGAAACTGTGGCTGGGGCGCAAGGCCGCCGAGCCGGTGCGTGAGGTGAGGGCGGCATGACGATTTCGGTGAACCAGCTGGAGGAGGCGCGCCGCGCGCTCGACGCGCCGCTGTACGCGGACGTCGGCGGCGACGTGGAGGTGAGCTTCGAATTCTCCCCGCCGAAGACCGACAAGGCCGAGGAAAATCTCTGGCAATCGATCGAGACATTGTGCCCGCTGGGGCCGCGCTTCCTGTCGGTGACGTACGGCGCGGGCGGCTCGACCCGCGACCGCACCCACGCCACGGTCGCCCGGATCGCGCGCGAGACCTCGGTTCCCGCTGCCGCGCATCTGACCTGCGTCGAGGCGACGCGTGAGGAAATAGATGCGGTCGCCAGCGAATATTGGGCGGCGGGCGTCCGCCACATCGTCGCGCTGCGCGGCGATCCGCCGGCGGGCGCGGCGGATTACATCCCGCACCCGGGCGGGTATGAGAATGCAGCGGCGCTGGTCGCGGGGCTGCGGCGGCTGCATCCGTTCGAAATTTCGGTCGCGGCCTATCCCGAAATGCACCCCAATTCGCCCGATCAGGCGGCGGACCTCGACAATCTGAAGCGAAAGCTGGATGCGGGCGCGAACCGCGCGATCACGCAATTCTTTTTCGAGGCCGAAACCTTCTTCCGGTACCGCGATGCGGCGGCGGCGGCGGGGATCGATGCCGAAATCGTCCCCGGCATCATGCCGATCGGCAGCTTCGCGGGCGTTCAGCGCATGGCGGCGATGTGCAACACCGCCGTCCCCGGCTGGCTGGTGCGGCTGTTCGAGGGGCTGGACGACCACCCCGGCGCGCGCCAGCTGGTCGCCGCGACCGTTGCCGCCGAACTCTGTCGCAAGCTGTATGCGGGCGGGGTCGAGCAGCTCCACTTCTATACGATGAACAAGGCGGAGCTGAGCTTCGCGATCTGCCACCTGCTGGGGGTGCGCGCCGCGCCAGTGCAGGCGACGGCCGCGGCGGCGTGACGGAGTTTGAGAGATGACCATCCGCGACACGTTCAACGCCGAGGCGGCCAAGCGCATCCTCATCACCGACGGCGCCTTCGGCACCGAGATCCAGAACTGGAAGCTGTCGGAGGCCGATTACGCCGGCACGCTGACGCTGGGCCACGACCAGAAGGGCAATAACGACATCCTGGCGCTGACCAAGCCCGAGGTGCCGGAGGCGATCCACCGCGCCTATTTCGAGGCGGGCGCCGACATCGCCGAGACCAACACCTTCTCCGCCAACCGCATCAGCCAGGCCGATTACGGCGCCGAGGGGCTGGTGCGGGAGATCAACGTGGAAAGCGCGAAGCTGGCACGCCGCATCGCCGACGAATATCAGGCGAAGGATGGCCGCCCCCGCTTCGTCGCGGGCGCGATCGGCCCGACCAACAAGACGCTGTCGCTGTCGCCGGACGTCAACGACCCCGGCTATCGCGAGATCGATTTCGATTACCTGAAAGACGTGTACCGCGAGCAGATCGACGCGCTGGTCGAGGGCGGCGCGGACTTCGTGCTGATCGAGACGGTGTTCGACACGCTGAATGCCAAGGCCGGGATCATGGCCGCGATCGAGGCGGGCGAGGCGCTGGGCCGCGACCTGCCGATCATGCTGTCGATGACGCTGACCGACCTGTCCGGCCGCAACCTGTCGGGGCATACCGTCGAGGCGTTCTGGCACGCCGTCCGTCATGCGAAGCCGCTGACGATCGGGCTGAACTGCTCGTTCGGCGCGGAGCAATTGCGCCCGCACGTGAAGGTGCTGTCGGAACTGTGCGACACGCTCATCATGGTCTATCCCAACGCGGGGCTGCCCAACGAACTGGGCGCCTATGACGAGGCGCCGGCGACGACCGCCGGGCTGGTCGGCGAATGGGCGTTCGCGGGGCAGGTCAACGTGCTGGGCGGCTGCTGCGGATCGACGCCCGCGCATATCAGGGCGATCGCAGACCATGTGCGCGGAATGACGCCGCGCGCGGTGGCGGTGCCCCCGGTGCGCACCCGGCTGGCCGGGCTGGAGCCGTTCACGATGGCGGCGTAATTGCCCCAAGCCTCGCCCCAGCGAAAGCTGGGGCCTCCCGGTTATCAAAGCACGCCCTTGCGGCACGAGATCCCAGCTTTCGTTGGGATGACGAGGTTTCCCGAATGACCACCTCCTCCACCCAGTTCGTCAACATCGGCGAGCGCACGAACGTCACCGGCTCCGCGGCGTTCAAGAAGATGATCCTGGCCGGCGACTACACCCGCGCGATCGAGGTTGCGCGCCAGCAGGTGGAGAATGGCGCGCAGGTGGTCGACGTCAACATGGACGAGGGGCTGCTCGACGCGCACCACGCCATGACGACCTTCCTGAAGCTGATCGCCGCCGAGCCGGATATCGCACGCGTGCCGATCATGATCGACTCCTCGAAGTGGGACGTGATCGAGGCGGGGCTGAAGTGCGTATCGGGCAAGCCGATCGTCAATTCGATCAGCATGAAGGAGGGCGAGGAACAGTTCCTGGCCCATGCGCGCAAGTGCATGAACTATGGCGCGGCGGTCGTCGTCATGGCCTTCGACGAGGTCGGCCAGGCCGATACCAAGGCGCGCAAGGTCGAGATCTGCGAGCGCGCGTACAAGCTGCTGACCGGTATCGGCTTCCCGCCGGAGGACATCATCTTCGACCCCAATGTCTTCGCGGTGGCGACGGGGATCGAGGAGCACAACAACTACGGCGTCGACTTCATCGAGGCGTGCCGCGAGATCAAGGCGCGTTGCCCGCACGTCCATATCTCCGGCGGACTGTCGAACCTGTCGTTCAGCTTCCGCGGGAACGAGCCGGTGCGCCGCGCGATGCATTCGGTGTTCCTGTACCACGCCATCCCGGCGGGGATGGACATGGGCATCGTCAACGCCGGGCAGCTCGACGTCTATGACGCGATCGACCCCGCACTGCGCGAGGCGTGCGAGGACGTCATCCTCAACCGCGATCCGGAGGCGGGCGACCGGCTGGTCGCGCTGGCGGAGAAGTTCCGCGGCACCGACGCGGCGGCGGAGAAGCAGGCCGCCGAATGGCGCTCGCTGGAGGTGACCAAGCGGCTGGAATATGCGCTGGTCAAGGGCATCGACGCGCATGTCGTCGAGGATACCGAGGAATGCCGCCAGATGTACGCCCGCCCGATCGAGGTGATCGAAGGGCCGCTGATGGATGGGATGAACGTCGTCGGCGACCTGTTCGGGTCGGGCAAGATGTTCCTGCCGCAGGTCGTGAAGTCGGCGCGCGTGATGAAGAAGGCGGTCGCGCACCTGATGCCGTTCATCGAGGCGGCGAAGGAACCCGGCGCGAAGGGCAAGGGCAAGGTCGTGATGGCGACCGTCAAGGGCGACGTCCACGATATCGGCAAGAACATCGTCGGCGTCGTGCTCCAGTGCAACGGCTTCGAGGTGATCGACCTGGGCGTGATGGTGCCGTGGCCGAAGATCCTGGAAGCCGCGAACGAGAATGACGCCGACATGATCGGCCTGTCCGGCCTCATCACCCCGTCGCTGGACGAGATGGTGACGGTGGCCGAGGAGATGCAGCGCGCCGACATGCACATGCCGCTGCTGATCGGCGGCGCGACGACGTCGAAGGTGCACACCGCGCTGCGCATCGCCCCGGCCTATACCGGGCCGGTCGTCCACGTACTGGACGCCAGCCGCGCGGTCGGCGTGGCGACGACATTGGTCAGCGATACGATCCGCGACGATTATGTCGCCGGGGTCGCGGCGGATTATCAGGCGGTGCGCGACGCGCGCGAGGGCAAGGGGCAGAATGCGCTGCTGCCGCTGGACGAGGCGCGCCGCCGCGGCTTCCCCGCCGACATGGCGCTGAAGGCGCCGGCGCCGGCGCGGCCCGGCGTGCATGTGTTCGACGACTGGGATCTAGCGCAGCTGCGCGACTATATCGACTGGACCCCGTTCTTCCGTGCGTGGGAACTGGCGGGCAATTTTCCCGCGATCCTGGAGGACACGGTGGTCGGGGAAAGCGCCTCGTCGCTCTATGCCGATGCGCAGGCGATGCTCGACCGGATCGTCGCGGAAAAGTGGCTGACCGCGCGCGGCGTCGCCGGGCTGTGGCCGTGCCATCGCCATGACGACGATATCTGGGTCCACGACCGCCACAGCGCCGACCACCGCTCGCCCGATGGCGCGGCGGTGCCGGAAGGGTTCGCGGTTCCCGACCTGGACCGCAGCAACGAACATTCCACGCGCCTGCCGTTCCTGCGCCAGCAGATCGCCAAGCGCGAGGGGCGGGCGAACATGTGCCTGGCCGATTTCGTCGACCCGGCGGGCGACTGGATCGGCGGCTTCGCGGTCGGCATCCACGGCATCGAGCCGCATCTGGAACGCTATCGCGCCGACAATGACGATTACAGCGACATCCTGCTGAAGGCACTGGCGGATCGGCTGGCGGAGGCGTTCGCGGAGGCGCTGCACGCGCACGTGCGCACGACCCTGTGGGGCTATGCCCCCGACGAGCAGCTGACCAACGAGGCGCTGATCCGCGAGCAATATCGCGGCATCCGCCCGGCGCCGGGCTATCCGGCGTGTCCCGAACATTCGCTGAAGGGGCGATTGTTCGAGATGCTGGGCGCGCAGCGGAATGCCGGGCTGGAGCTGACCGAGAGTTTCGCGATGCTGCCGACCGCGGCGGTCAGCGGGTTCTACTTCGGCCATGCGCAGGCCGAATATTTCGGCGTCGCGCGCATCGGGGAGGATCAGCTGGCGGACTATGCGCAGCGGCTGGGCGTCGATCGCGAGCGTGCGACGCGGCTGCTGCGCCCGAACCTGGACTGATCGCGCCTCAGCGCGCGATCAGCATCGCCGTTTCCACCGCCGCGGCCACCGCACACCAACTGGCGAGCGTCAGCGCCGCCATGATGCCGATACGTTGCAGGGGCGTGTACAGCCGGATCATCATCCTCGTCCTTCTCGTCCTCCCGGTCATATGAAGCCGGGATGACGCGAAGGATTGCAGAATGGTGACAAGCGAAAAAGCCAGCGCCCCTGTCCCATGTCGAGACAAATTCATGTGGCAGTGATCGCCACCGTCGATCACCGGGCCGCGCAGGGGGGGCGTTCCCCGAGCCGGACGATGCCGCCAGGCACGCTATGCCGTTGACGCCCGGGCCATTTCGATCAGCGCCCTGAACGCGGCCGACGGGTTTCGGCGGGTGGGATAATAGAGGCACAGCGGCGAAAGCGGCGGCGTCCAGTCTTCCAGCAAGCGGACGAGGTGGCCCGCCCGGATGTCGTCGCGGACATCCGCTTCCATGAAATAGCCGACCCCGACATGATCGAGGACGGCGATGCGCGACAGGCTCGATTCGTCGAGCGTGATCGGGCCGGCGACGTCGATCGACACCGATTCGCCGCCCTTCTCGAAATGCCATCGATGTAGCGCGCCGTTGGGCAACCGGATGCGAAGGCACGCATGGCCCATGAGGTCGGGCGGCGTGCGAGGCGTGCCGTTGGCCGCGAGATAGGCAGGCGATGCGACCACGGCAAAGCTTCGGGGGGGACTCACGGGAATGGCGATCATGTCGGTCGGCACCATGTTCGCGGATCGCAGGCCGAGATCGAACCCCTCGGCAACGATGTCCACGATCCGCTCCTCGGTGACGAGGTCGATGTGGACCTGCGGATAGCGTCGCAGGAACGTCAGTAGCAACGGTGCCAGGATCTCCCGGCCGCCCGACGCGAAGGCGTTGATCCGCAACGTCCCCGAGGGCGTTTCCTGCTGCGACCGGGCAGCGCCCATCGCGTCGTGCAGCGTGCGGACCGCCGGGCCGACCTGCTCCACGAAATGGCGCCCCGCATCGGTCAGCGATACGCTGCGCGTGGTTCGGTTGAACAGGCGCACGCCAAGCTGTCCTTCCAGCTTGGCGATGGCATGGCTCAGCGCGGTGGCGGACAGCCCCAGTTCGAGTGCGGCGGCACGAAACGACCCGTGCCGCGCGATCGCCAAGACCGCGTCGAACTCGACCAATCCGTTCTTCGCCATTGTCCCGCCTTTCGCAACAGCGCATGCCGGTTTGGCCCGATTATCGCAAGCATCGCGCCGCGCTAGATACGCTCCCTCACCGCAAGGAGCACAGCAATGTCGATACCGCTGCCCACGCCCATCGCCAATTATGTCGCTGCCAACGCGCGGCTCGACGCCGACGCCATGCTCAGCGCATTCGCCGCCGATGCGGTGTTCCTCGATAACGGAAAACGGTTCGAGGGCCGCGACCAGATCCGGGCGCTGTTCGAAAAGGAGGTGATCCCCGCGAAAGCCGTCTTCACGCCCGACGTGATCCGCCGCGAAGGCGCTGCGGTCGTGGTCGAGGGGCCTGCGCAGGGCGATTTCCCCGGCAGCCCGCTTCGCTTCACCTATCGGTTCCTGCTCGACGGCGATGCGGTGAAGGCAGTGGAGGTGACGATATGACGCCCGGCGTCGACCCGACCGAATTCGCGGGAAAACGCGTCCTCGTCAGCGGCGGGACCAAGGGGCTGGGCCGTGCGACCGTCGAGCGCTTTCTTGCCGGGGGCGCCCGGGTCATCACCGCCGCGCGCGGCGCGGTCGCGGCGGTCGAGGGCGTCGAGTTCATCCCGGCCGATCTGACGACCGCCGACGGCAGCAGGGCATTGGTGGACGCCGCGCTCGACCGGTTCGACGGCGTCGACATCCTGGCGCACGTGATCGGCGGCTCGTCCTCCCCGGCGGGCGGGTTCGCCGCGCTCACCGACGAACACTGGCTTTCGGAGCTGAACCTCAACCTGCTCGCGGCCGTGCGGCTTGATCGCCTGCTGCTGCCGACGATGATCGCGCAGGGCGCGGGGGCGGTGATACACGTCACCTCGATCCAGTCGGTCCTGCCGCTGCCGGAATCGACCACCGCCTATGCCGCGGCGAAGGCCGCACTGAGGACGTACAGCAAATCGCTGTCCAATGAGCTGGGGCCACGGGGGGTGCGCGTCAACACCGTGTCCCCCGGCTGGATCATGACCGGATCGGCCGGAGATTTCCTGCGACGGCTGCAGGCGGCGAACGGCGGAACCATCGAGGATGCCCGTCAGTCGGTGCTCGACGCACTGGGCGGCATTCCGATCGGGCGCGGCGCCGAACCGCAAGAGGTCGCCGACCTGATCGCCTATCTGGCCGCGGATCGTGCCGCGGCGATCCATGGTGCCGAGTTCGTCATCGACGGTGGCACGATCCGCACCGTCTAGGTACGCACGTAACGGAAGTACCACACCTCATGCCCCTGCCGCCGCGCCTTGCGTTCGTAGCGGGTTTCCGGCCAGTCGGCGGGGCGGGTCAGGAAGTCGGCGGGGGTGGCGGCGGTCCAGGTGAAGTCGCGGCGCTGGTTCATCACCATCATCGACCAGCGGCAATAGGTGGGATCGTCGGTGCCCAGCCGGAATTCCGCGCCGGGTTTCAGCTTGGCAGCGATCAGGTCGAGCGGGCCGTGGTTCATCATCCGGCGCTTGGCATGGCGCGCCTTCGGCCAGGGATCGGGATGAAGCAGGTAGACGCGATCGAGCGAGGCGTCGGGCAGCCGCTCCACCACCTCCAGCGCGTCGCCCATGTGGATGCGGACATTGTCCAGCCCGCCGTCGCGGACATGCCCCAGCGCGCCGACGACACCGTTCAGGAACGGCTCGCACCCGATGAAGCCGGTGTCGGGCGCGGCGGCAGCCTGCCCGGCGAGATGCTCGCCCGCACCGAAGCCGATTTCGACATGCAGCGGGCGCGCGTCGCCGAACAGCCGCTCGGCTGTCAGCGGGCCGTCCTCGGGAACCGCGATGCGCGGCAGCAATTCCTCGACCAGCGCGGC
Organism: Sphingomonas adhaesiva; assembly: GCF_002374855.1. GTDB lineage: Bacteria > Pseudomonadota > Alphaproteobacteria > Sphingomonadales > Sphingomonadaceae > Sphingomonas > Sphingomonas adhaesiva. The sequence goes on along the minus strand of NZ_NWVC01000002.1, from coordinate 430,236 downwards.
CTGACCGGCGCGCAACGCATGGCCCTGGCGCCGGCCGTACAGGCGGCGGATCGTGATGGGATCGTTCATGCAGCGCCCCCTAACGCGGTCCGCCGCGAAACGGAACGCAGGACGCGGCGCCTTCATGGCGGTGGAGCGAAACCCGCGGCCGCCCGTTCGGCACGCGATGGAAAGCGATACCCCCGCCGCCGATGTGGATGACCTGAAGGCGGCGGACGCGCGCGACGTCCATCGCGCGGTGCGCGAGGAGGGCGAGGAGCAACTGGTGCGGCCGGCCGCGTCGCTGCTGTGGTCGGCGTTCGCGGCCGGCTTCGCGATCAACGCCTCGTTGCTGGCGGAGGGGGCGTTGCACGTCGCGGTACCGGAGAGTGCGGCGAAGACGCTGCTGGTGACGCTGGGCTACCCGATCGGCTTCGTGATCGTGATCCTGGGGCGGATGCAGTTCTTCACCGAAAGCACGGTGACCGCGATGCTGCCACTGATGGCGCGCCCGTCGCTGCCGGCGCTGCGCCGGACGTTGCGGCTGTGGGCGCTGGTGCTGGTCGCCAACTTGGCGGGCACCGCGACCGCGACGCTGGCACTGTCGGAGGCCGGGCTGGTCGATGCGGGGCTGCGCGATGCGATGGTGGCGGTTTCGGCGCGCGTGCTGGCGCATGACGGCTGGGCGACGTTCCTGACGGCGATTCCGGCGGGCTTCCTGATCGCGGGGGTGGCGTGGGTGTTGCCGAATGCGCGTGAGCAGGCGTTCTTCGTGATCTACGCGATCACCTTCACCGTGGGCGTCGCGGGCCTCAGCCATTCGGTGGTCGGATCGGCGGAGGCGTTCCTGCTGCTGTGGGACGGTCAGGTCGGCGTCGGCCGCGCACTGGGGCTGCTGATCGCGCCGGCGGTGGCGGGCAATCTGGTGGGCGGCGCTGGGCTGTTCGCGCTGCTGGCGCACGGGCAGGTACGCGGCGAGATGATGGAAGGCAGGCAGTGATGGGCGGCAAGGCAAAGAAGAAGGCGCAGCGGCTGGCGAAGGCGGAGCATCGCGCGGAACGGCCGTTGCTGGCGCTCGCGACGACGCCGCTGATCCGCATGCTGTCCCCCGCGGCGAAGGCGGCGGACGAGCCGCAGCTGCTGGCGCTGGGCATCGGCACCTTCGCGCTCGGCACCGTCCTGCGCCGGCCGACGATGGCGCGCAGCGGGGCACGGATGGTGGCCAGCCATCTCGTCGCGACCGGCCTCAAGACCGCGCTGAAGGCCGCCGTCGACCGCCCGCGCCCGACCGCCGCGGCGAAAAGCGGCACGACGCTGCGCAAGGGGCATGGCACCGCCGATACCGCGCGCAATGCCTTTCCCTCCGGCCATACCGCCGGCGCGGTCGCGGTGGCGCAGGCCGCCGCGCACGCGGCGCCCGGCATCGCCACCCCCGCGCGGCTGGCGGCGGGGGCGGCGGGCGCGTTGCAGGTGCCGCGCGGCGCGCATTACCTGACCGACGTCGCGGCGGGCGCGGCGATCGGCTGGCTGTCGGAGCGACTGGCCGGCTGGGCGGTCGGGACTGCCGAACGCTATGTCGCCAAACGCGCGGTGCGCGCGGACGACAAAGCGGCGCTGGCGGAGGTGGAGGCACACCCCAGCTAAGGCGCGTTCATCCCGCCGTGAACGTCATCCCCGCGCTGGCGATCAGACGTTCGCGCAGCTTCGCGCCCATCAGCGCGCCCGGCGTCCAGATGCCGCCCGCGCCCTCCACATCGCGGATCAGGCACAGCGCGCTTTCGGCCAGCATCTTCGACGTGCAGCCGTAGCCCGGATCCTTGTCGCCGGTGACGACCGCGTCGATGCGCGTGTTGTCGGGCATCAGCCCGGCGAACAATATGTCGAAATGGCCCGCGTCGCGCTCCTCCTTTGACGGGCCTTCGCCGGGCTTCGGCCCCTTGTCGCCAGCCAGCGGATTGATCTTCGCCAGTGCCTCGGCCGCGGCCTTGCCCATGTCGCCCAGCCCGGCGACGACCATCTCGTCATAGACGATATCGCCCCATGGCTGCCCCAGCAGGAAGTTGGTGCGGTGGACGTTCTTCGTATTGATTGCCGCCATGATGAACGGCGCGACCCACGCCTGGATCGTCGGATCATATTCGGGCAGCATCCCGGCGGGCTGCGCGGGGCCGGCATGGCCGGGCGCCAGCGCGAACGGATCGGTCAGCAGCATCGCCAGCGACGGCTTGCGCGCGATCGCCGCCAGCGTCGCCTTCAGGCTGGCGGCGGTGCCGCCGGAAAAGCTGCCCTTCATCTGGCGGACGCGGCACTTGATGCGCGGCACCGGCTGGCCGAACCGTTCCTTTGCCGCTTCCTGCAGCGTCAGCACGCCCAGGTCGAAGGGGATCGAATCGAACCCGCACGAAAACACGATCCGCGCGCCGGTGCGCCTGGCCTCTTCGTGGTGGCGGTCGATCATCTCGCGCATCCACCCCGGCTCGCCGCACAGATCGACATAGGCGGCGCCGGTCGCCGCACAGGCCGCGACCAGGTCGCTGCCGTACAATTGGTACGGGCCGACCGTCGTGATGACCACCTGCGTCCGCTCGCACATGGCGCGCAGCGAGGCGGGATCGTCGGCATTGGCGGTGATGAGCGGGACATCGGCGGGCACGCCCATGTCGTCGCGCACCTCCTGCAGCTTGGTTAGCGACCGACCCGCCATCGCCCACTTGACGCCGCTGGGGTAGGTGAGCGCCAGATATTCGGCCACCAGCCGCCCGGTGAAGCCCGATGCGCCATAAACGATGACGTCGAATTCGCTGGCCATGTTCGCTCTCCTCGATGTGGCTTTCCCGCGATTGTGCGGGAGCCGCGGCGGGGAGGCAAGCGCGGCGGCCTGCGCGTCAGGCCGCTTCGCTGAATTGCAGGCTGGCGAGCCGCGCGTACAGGCCGCCCTGCTGGATCAGCGCGGCGTGGGTGCCTTCCTCCACGATGCGGCCCGCGTCCATCACCGCGATCCGCTGCGCCGCGCGGACGGTGGCGAGGCGGTGTGCGATGACGATCGTGGTGCGCCCCGCCATCAGCCGCTCGAGCGCGCCCTGCACCAGCCGCTCGCTTTCGGCGTCCAGCGCGCTGGTCGCCTCGTCCAGCAGCAGGATCGGGGCGTCGCGCAGCAGCGCGCGCGCGATCGCGACCCGCTGGCGCTGCCCGCCCGACAGCCGCGCGCCGCCCTCGCCCAGGAAGGTATCCAGCCCGTCGGGCAGCGCGCGCAGGAAATCGGCGGCATTGGCGGCCTCCGCCGCGGCCCAGATCGCCGCGTCGTCGGCATCCCAGCGGCCGTAGCGCAGATTGTCGCGCGCGCTGGTGCCGAAGATCACGGTTTCCTGCGGCACCATCGCGATCCGCGCGCGCACCGCAGCCGGATCGGCATCGCGCAGGTCGACGCCGTCGACCATCACGCGCCCGGCGGCCGGCCGGTAGAAATGCTGGATCAGCTGGAACAGCGTCGACTTGCCCGCGCCCGACGGGCCGACCACCGCCAGCGTCTCGCCCGGCGATACGGTCAGCGAAAAGTCGTGGAGCGCGGCGACGTCGGGCCGGGTGGGGTAGCGGAATTCGACATGGTCGAAATCGATCTGCCCCTGCGGCGGCTGCGGCAGCGCGACCGGCTGCGCGGGCGCGGCGATCGTCGGCCGCTCCTGCAACAGTTCGGACAGGCGCCCGGCCGCGCCCGCGCCGCGCAGCAGGTCGCCATACACCTCGGTCAGCGCGCCGAACGCGCCCGCGACGATCCCGCCGGTCAGCACGAAGGCGGCGATCGACCCGCCCGACAGCCGCCCGGCGGCGACGTCGATCGCGCCTTCCCACAGGACCAGCGTGATCGACCCGAAGATGAGGCCGATGACGATCGCGGTCATCACCGCGCGCAGCGCGATGCGCCGCCGCGCCGCCGCCATCGTCGCCTCCACCGCATCGCCGAAACGCGCGCTCTCCCGCGCCTCCTGTCCGAAGGCCTGAACGATCTTCATCGCGCCCAGCGTTTCGGTCACGATCGATCCGACGTCGGCGATCCGGTCCTGCGAGGTGCGCGAATGGCTGCGCACGCGCTTGCCCAGCAGCGCGATCGGAGCGATGATCAGCGGGATACCCAGCAGCAGCATCCCCGCCAGCTTGGGCGAGATCGCGAACAGGTAGATCAGCCCGCCGACCCCGGTGACGCTGTTGCGCAGCGCGATCGACACGGTGCTGCCGACCACCGTTTCGATCTGCGCGGTGTCCGCGGTCAGCCGCGAGGCGATTTCCGACGGGCGGTTCTCCTCGTAGAAACTGGGGCTGAGCGTCATCAGGTGGCGCTGCACGCTGGTGCGGATGTCGGCCACCACGCGCTCGCCCAGCCACGACACGAAGTAGAATCGCACCGCCGTGCCCAGCGCCAGCACCACCACGATCACCAGCATGAAGTGGAAGGTCGCCGACACCGCCGATGGATCGGCACCGCCGCTGATGAAACCGCGGTCGATCACGCGGTTGAAGCTGTACGGGATGCCCAGCGTCGCCACCGACGTCACCAGCAGCGCCAGCCCCGCCGCCGCGATCTGCGCCGGATAGCGGCGGGCATGGTGCCAGATCATTGACAGGTTGCCGATGCGGCGGGACGGGACGACGTCGGTACTGGTGGCCATGACCGCGCGTGTAGCAGCAGGTGGGGGCGCCGCTCAACGCGCCTTGCGGCGCACCTGTGCCCAGGGTGTCACGGCGGGACCGCGATCGTCGCCGGCGCGTTCATATTGCATTGCAGCAATTGCGTTTTGACGTACAACCGATCGCACCCATATCGATGGGGGAAGGATTTTCGTTCGATGCTGTACGACGCTTACGAATTCCAGCGGTCGTGGTTCGCCTCGGCCAGCGCGATGGCGACGTTCGGCGCCAACTGGCTGAAGAGCCAGCCGTCGCTGAACTACCTGGGCGGCGGGCCGCTGATGGCGTCCGCGCTGGAGGTGTTCGCCCACGCCGCCGCGTCGCGCGGCAAGCCCGCATTCGGCTTCACGGAGACGGTCGTCGATGGCCGCACCGTGGCGGTGCAGGAGGAAATCGTCGTGCAACGGCCGTTCGGCCAGCTCAAGCGGTTCGTCCGCGACGGCGTGGAGGGCGGACCGAAGCTGCTGATCGTCGCGCCGATGTCGGGCCATTTCGCGACGCTGCTGCGCGGCACGGTGGAACGGATGCTGCCGGTCGCCGACGTCTACATCACCGACTGGCGCGATGCGAAGCTGGTGCCGACCAGCGACGGGCGCTTCGATCTGGACGACTATATCGACTATCTGGTCGCCTTCATGGAAGCGATCGGCCCGAACGAGGGGCAGGGGGGCGCGCACATGCTGGCGGTGTGCCAGCCGTCGGTGCCGTGCCTGGCGGCGGTCGCGCTGATGAGCGCGGATCGCCATCCGTGCCGTCCGCGCACGCTGACGATGATGGGCGGCCCGATCGACACGCGCGAGGCGCCGACCGCGGTCAACACGCTGGCGACCGAGCGGCCGTTCGCCTGGTTCGAACAGAATGTCATCGCCACCGTGCCGCTGCTGTATCCGGGCGCGGGACGGAAGGTGTATCCGGGCTTCCTGCAGCTGACCGGGTTCATGACCATGAACCTGGGCAACCACATGATGAGCCATTACGAGCTGTTCAAGCATCTGGTCAGCGGCGATGGCGACAGCGCGGACGCGACCAAGGCGTTCTATGACGAATATCGTTCGGTCTGCGATATGACCGCCGAATTCTACCTCCAGACGATCGACGTGGTTTTCCAGAACCATTCGCTGCCCAAGGGCGAGATGACCCATCGCGGTCGCCCGGTGGACCTGTCGGCGATCACCGACGTCGCGCTGCTGGCGATCGAGGGCGAGCGTGACGATATCTCCGGGCTGGGCCAGACCAAAGCGGCGCTGACCCTAGCGACCAGCCTGCCGGAGGAGAAGAAGCGCTATTACATGGCCGAGGGCGTCGGCCATTACGGCATCTTCAACGGATCGAAATGGCGCAACCGCATCGCGCCGGTGGTCGAGGAATGGATGGCCGCGAACGGTTGAGGCTTCGCCCTCGTTCTCCTGCCTGCGCGGGGGCACGGAAGCGATAAAAAAGGGCCGCCCGGTCAGGGGCGGCCCTTTTCGTATCAGCGATGACGCGGTGCGTCAGGCCGGCGTACTCTCCGCGGTGGTGGCCACCTTGGCATGGCTGCCCGCCTCGTCCGAGCGGATCGTGCCGCCGAACAGCATCTTCAGCTTGCCGCCCAGCGACAGGTCGGTTTCCCACAGTTCGGCGCTGTCGATGTCGACGCGCAGCAGCGCCAGGTTCGGGTCGTCCTTGCCGCCCGGAAACCATGCCTCCACCTGCTTGTTCCACAGCTTGTCGATCTGCGCGCGGTCATTGTCGATCCGGCCATTGCCGGACAGGCACGCGAAGAAATCATGCCCCTTCGACACGAACTGCAGCATCAGATCGCTCTTATTCGCGACGCGATTGTCCTTGCCGATGAAGAAGAACAGCGTGTCGACCTGATCCTCGTCCAGCTGCGCGGTCAGCGGTTCGCTGTGCGACGATCCGTCCGCCGGGCCGACCATGACGAACGGGCTGTCCGCCATCTTCTTCCACATGTCTTCTTTCAGCTTGCGGGGGTCGGTGTTGGCGTCCGCCATCGTCAGTCTCCTCTCGATCGGTTCGAGCGGTGAACGAGGGGAACGGGCGTTGGTTGCGCGGCGGTTATTCCCGACCTGCGCGTGTTGCCGCGGGTCGCGTCGTTCCGCATCATGCCCGGCGACGGCAATCTTGCCGTCGAAGCAGAAAGGCAGACCTATGACGTTCGCCGATCTGTGCCTGTTCCTGGGCGCCGTGTTCGCCTTTGCGACGCTGATCGTGAAGGTGATCGAGGTAAGCAGGAAGTAGGTGCACGGGCGGGGGCCGCGCTGACACGCGGTCCCCAAACGGCAAGAACCCCGGCCGCTGACACAGCCGGGGTTCGCAGAAAGGCGCCTATGACGTCGCCTGTGCCGGTATATAACCTACCGGCGGTTGCCTTTCAATTACAGGACCTCGAACAGCCCCGCCGCGCCCATGCCGCCGCCGACGCACATCGTCACGACGACATACTTCGCCCCGCGGCGCTTGCCCTCGATCAGCGCGTGGCCGGTCATCCGCGCGCCCGACATGCCGTACGGGTGGCCGATCGAGATCGCGCCGCCGTTGACGTTCAGCAGCTCGTCGGGAATGCCCAGCTTGTCGCGGCAATACAGCACCTGCACCGCGAACGCCTCGTTCAGCTCCCACAGGCCGATGTCGTCCATCTTCAGGCCGTTGCGCTCCAGCAGCTTGGGGATGGCGAAGACCGGGCCGATGCCCATCTCGTCGGGCTTGGTGCCCGCTACCGCCATGCCGACGTAGCGGCCGAGCGGGGTCAGCCCCTTGGCCGCCGCGACCTTCTCCTCCATCAGCACGCTGGCCGAGGCGCCGTCCGACAGCTGGCTGGCGTTGCCCGCGGTGATGTTGAGGTCGGGGCCGAGCACCGGCTTCAGGCTCTTCAGCCCCTCCAGCGTGGTGTCGGCGCGGTTGCCCTCGTCCTTCGACAGGGTCACTTCCTCGTAGGAGACTTCCTTGGTCTCCTTGTTGACGTTCGCCTTGGTCGCGGTGACGGCGACGATCTCGTCATCGAACTTGCCGGCGGCCTGCGCGGCGGCGGTGCGCATCTGCGAGCGATATCCGTATTCGTCCTGCGCATCGCGGCTGATGCCGTAGCGCTTGGCGACCACCTCGGCGGTCTGCAGCATCGGCATGTAGATGTCGCCGTGCATCGCCAGCAGCTCCTTGTCGGGCGCGACGCGCATTTCCGGCGTCTGCACCAGCGAGATGCTGTCGACGCCGCCGCCGATCGTCACGTCCATGCCGTCAACGACGATCTGCTTGGCCGCGGTGGCGATCGCCATCAGGCCCGAGGCGCACTGGCGGTCCAGCGACATGCCCGACACGCTGATCGGCAGGCCGGCGCGCAGCAGGCTGGTGCGTGCGATATTGCCCGCCTGATGCCCCTGCTGGAGCGCGGCGCCGAACACCACGTCGTCCACTTCCGCGCCGTCGATCTTCGCGCGCTCCACGGCGGCCTTGATCGCATGGCTGGCCAGCGTGGGGGAGGGCAGGTTGTTGAACGCCCCGCGATAGGCGCGGCCGATCGGGGTGCGGGCGGTGGAAACGATGACGGCGGAACGCATGAGCGTGGTCCTTATGATGATGCAGTGAATCGGTGGCGGCGGGCGCAGCGGATCAGACGAATACCTGCGTGATCCATTCGGCGATCATTGCGGGCTTGTCCTGGCCTTCGATCTCCACCGTCGTCTCGGTGGTGTATTGATACTGGCCGGGGCGCTTTTCCTCGAACTCGGTGATCTTCGAGCGGCCGCGCACGCGCGAATTGGACGGCACCGGCGCCAGGAAGCGTACCTTGTTGCCGCCGTAGTTGACGCCCATCTTCACCCCGTCGAGCCGGGGCGCGTCGGGCGTCTTCATCGCCAGCTGCGGCAGCAGCGACAGCGTCAGGAAACCGTGTGCGATGGTGGTGCCGAACGGCGTCAGCTTGGCGCGTTCGGGATCGACATGGATGAACTGGTGGTCGCCGGTCGCGTCGGCGAACTTGTCGATCATGTCCTGCGTCACGTCGACCCAGTCCGACAGGCTTTCCCTGCCGATGGCGGCTTTCATCTCGTCTGCGGTCACGGCCTCTCTATCCCCTCGCTGAACGGATGCGCCTCTCTAGGCCGGGGGCGGGGGGCGCCGCAAGGGTCATGCGGACCGATAGTTTGAAGATGGCGGGTTCCGTACCGTCAATCGAGCGAACCCGACTTTCTAAACGTGAAAAGGGCGCGCCGTCCGGCACGCCCTTTCCGATTCGCACGGGGTGCGTTGACGGTCAGCGGCAGCGCACCTTGCCGCGATCCACCTCGCGCCCCAGCAGTGCGCCGCCCGCGCCACCCGCCAGCGTGCCGAGCAGCCCGCCGCCCAGCACGTTGCCCAGCACCGCGCCGCCGACGCCGCCGACCACCAGCCCGGTGGTGCCGTCGTTGCGGCGGCAATAGGTGCGCCCGTCCTGACCGCGATAGATACGATCGTTGCGGCCCAGGCGACGTTCGCGATAGCGACCCTCGCGGTAACTTTCGGACGGGTTCCAGTTCCGGTCCTCGCCATGCCAGCGATAATCTCGGTCGCGACGCTGGGCATCGGCGGGGGCGACCGCCAGCGGGGCGGTGACGGTGGCAAGCATCAGTGCGGACAGCAGCGCGTTCTTCATGGCCTATTCTCCTCTGCTCGCCCTCAACGTCGTGAGCCGCGTGCAGGTTCAATGCGGCGTGTCGCCCTGCACCGCCGGATGGCCGTGCTCGGGATAGGGCATGACCAGTCGCCCGTCGGGTGCGGCGGTGAAGGTGGTCTGCGTCGGATAGGGGATGCTGATCCCTTCCTCGGCGAAGCGCCGCATGATCGCGACCAGCAGGCGGTTGCGCGTGGCGTGCGCAGTGCCCCAGTCGTCGCCGGGCGTGTCGACCTGCAGCACGAAGTCGAGGCTCGACGCGCCGAAGCTTTCGAAGCCCGCACGCGCCACCTTCGCCTGCTCCGCCTCGACCAGTTCGGTCAGCATGTCGGGCAGGCGCGCCAGCGTCTCCGGCGGGGTCTCATACGCGACGCCGATCGTGTAAGTGACGCGGACGTGGTCGCGCATCGTGGTGTTCTGGATTTCCTTGTCCAGCAGGTTGCGGTTCGAGATGATCCGCAATTCGCCGGTGAAGGCACGGATGCGTGTCGATTTCAGCCCGATCGCCTCGATCACCCCGCTGGTATTGTCGTAGCTGATCTTGTCCCCGCGCCGGAACGGCCGGTCGAAGATGATCGCCAGCGCCGCAAACAGGTCGCCGAAGATGCCCTGCGCCGCCAGGCCGATCGCGATGCCGCCGACGCCCAGCCCGGCGACCAGCCCGGTGACGTTGACCCCCAGATTGTCGAGCACGACGACCAGCGCGATCGCGAACACGGCGAAGCTGACCAGCAGGCGGATCAGCCCCATCGCGCTCATCAGCGCCTCGCCGCTGTAATGTTCGGATCGGGTGCGATGCTCGATCGCGCCCAGGATCAGCTCGCGCGCCCACACCGCCGCCTGGAAGACCGCGGCGACGGTGAACAGGAAGCTGGCGGTCTTGTCGACTTCCGGCGGGGTTGCGGCATAACCGCTGACCAGCCGCGCGGAAACCATGACGATGAAGAAGCCGCCGGTTCGCTCGATCGCGCGCCCGACGACCGCGGACCATCCCTTGCCCGACGCGCTGCGTGCCGCCAGCCGCGCACCCAGCCCGCGCAGCCAGAACAGCAGCAGCGCAATGGCGACGCCCGCGCCGATCGCGATTAGGATCTCCAGCCAGCGTTCCTGAAGCCACGTCACCGCGGAGCCGAACAGCGCGGTCATCTGGTCCCCAACGCGGCCCGTATCCAGTACAGGCGCGGCGGCCTTGGCATTGCTCATGTCAGGCGGCCTTCCGCTCGCACGCGCCGGTGGTTTCCAGGAAGGCGATCAGCCCGCGTTCGGTGCGCGTCAGATATTGCGTGGCGCGGGGCAGCCGAAGCGACTGGCGAAACGCGGCCTGCGCGGCCTTGTCCTTGCCCAGTTCGATCAGCGCGGGGTGGACATAGGATTTGCGCGCGATCGCGGGCGTGTTGCCCAGCCGTTCGACGACCGGTTCCAGCATCGCCTTCAGCCCGATCGGCGCATCGGCCTCGATCAACGCCTCGAACGCGGTGACGCTCGCGCCCCAGGTGCGGAAATGCTTGGCGGTGAATTCGCCCCCGGTCGCCTCGCGGATGTACGCATTGACGTCGGACGATGTGACGCCGTGCGCCTCGCCGTCGTCGCCGACATATTGGAACAGCTTCTGGCCCGGCAGGTCCTGACACTTCTTCACGAACCGCGCGAGGCTGCCGTCGGTGATCTTCAGCCGCCGCTGCTTGCCCGACTTGGCGCGATATTCCAGCGTCAGCGTGGTGCCGCGGATATCGGCATGGCGGTCACGCAACGTGGTCAGTCCGAAGCTCTTGTTCGTCCTGGCGTAACTCTCGTTCCCGATCCGCAGCGAGGCGATGTCGAGGAGCTTGACGATCGCGGCGACGGTGCGCTCCTTGCTGTGCGTGCGGCGCGCCAGATCCGCCTCCATCCGCGCGCGCAGCCGCGCCAGCGCCTGGCCGAACGGCGCGCACAGATCGTATTTGGCCGCTTCCTGCTGGGCGCGGAAATCCAGGTGATAGCGATATTGCTTGCGGCCCTTCTCGTCCCAGCCGACCGCCTGGATATGGCCGTGCGCGTGCGGGCAGAACCAGGCGTCAGTATAGGCGGGGGGCAGGCCGATCGCGTTCAGCCGGTCGATTTCGTCGCGGTCGGTGATGCGCGTGCCGTCGGGGGCGTGATAGGCCCATTTGCCGTGCCGCGTCTTCTTCCGGGTGATGCCCGCTTCGGTGTCATCGCAATAGCTGATCGCTCGCGCCACGCGCCCTCGCCTTTCTCCGTCTGGATGCTCCGACCAATGGTCTCGGGAAATGCGCGGGCCGTCGCTTCGTTCCGGAACGGGGCGGGGCGGGCGGGGGTTCTGCCTTCGCCCCCAGGCACCTATTCCCAGACCTACAGGAGATTTCCATGGCCGACCTGTCGCAAGCCCGCGTGCTGATGATCGCCGCCGACGGTTTCGAAACCGTGGAGCTGTTCGAGCCGAAAAAGGCGCTGGAGGATGCCGGCGCCACCGTGACGCTGGCGTCGATCAAGCGCGACCCGATCCAGGGGATGAAGGGCGATATCAACAAGGCCGAAACCGCCACCCCGGACCTGACGCTGGAGGAGGTCGACACCGGCGATTACGACGCGCTGGTCCTGCCCGGCGGCGTCGCCAACCCCGACAAGCTGCGGCTGGAGGAACGCGTACTGGAGATTGTCGAGGACTTCATGGACGACGACAAGATCGTCGCCGCCATCTGCCACGCGCCATGGGTGCTGGCCGAGGCGGAGGTGATCGACGGTCGCCGGCTGACGGGCTATCCGTCGATCCGCACCGATCTGGAGAATGCCGGCGGCGACGTGGTGGATGAGGAAGTCGTGATCGACGGCAACCTCATCACCAGCCGCAATCCCGATGACATTCCGGCGTTCAACAAGGCGATCATCGATGCGCTGTCGCAGATGGCGACCGAGGAAGCCTGACCGCCGCCTCGCCACCGCCGGTGGTTCAAATAGGGACGCGCCCCGCCCGCTTGGGTGGGGCGCGTCCTTTCGCATTATGGCATCACCCGGCGCGGCTTTCGCTGCCGGAGAGATGCCTGATGCGCCGTATCGCTGCCCTTGCCCTGACGTTCGCCGCCGCCGCATCGGCCAGCGCGCAGGCGCCGAGCGGGCGCTTCGTCGTCGGCGACCAGGTGTTCGGCACGCTGCAACAGGCTGTCGATGCGATCGGCGACGGGGAGGGGACGATCCACATCCCGCCGGGCACCTATCGCGACTGCGCGGTGCAGGAGAAAGGGCGGATCGCCTTCGTCGCGGACAAGCCGGGCAGCGTGATCTTCACGCGCGTGACGTGCGAGGACAAGGCCGCGCTGGTGCTGCGCGGACGCGGCGCGCGAGTGGAAGGGATCGTGTTCACGCATCTGGAGGTGGGCGACGGCAACGGCGCGGGCATCCGGCTGGAACACGGCAACCTGTCGGTGGTGCAGTCGATGTTCCTCGACAGCCAGTGCGGCATCCTGACCGCGGAGGACCCCTCCGCCACCATCTCGATCGACCATTCGACCTTCGCCGGGCTGGGCAAGGACCCGACCGGTAACGGCGCGCATGCGGTCTATGTCGGCGGATACGGCGCGGCGCGCGTCACCAACACGCGGTTCGAGCGCGGGCGCGGCGGCCATTACCTGAAGGTGCGCGCGCCGCGGGTCGAGATCGTCGGCAACAGCTTCGACGATACGCAGGGGCATACCACCAATTACATGATCGACCTGTCGAACGGCGCGCGCGGGCGCATCGCCGACAATGCCTTCGTGATGGGGCGCGACAAGGACAATCACTCGACGATGATTACCGTCGCACCGGAGGGGGCGCGCAACGATTCGACCGGGCTGGTGATCGAGGGCAATCGCGCGTCGCTGGCGCCGGGGGTCGATTACAAGCCGGTGTTCGTCGGCAACTGGTCGGGCGAGCAACTGGTCATCCGCGGCAACGCGCTGGGGGAGGGGATCACCACCACCGCGCGCCGCTGGTGACGGTCAGCGCAGCCGCGATCCCAGCCGCTGCGCCAGATATTCCAGGCAGGCGATCCGGCGCAGCAGCCCGCTGTCGGTGATCGCCTCCATGTGGAAGAAGCGGCGCATCGCCGGATATTCGAGGTCGATCACCCGGCCGAGATAGTCGGGCGACAGCAGCCCGCCATGTTCGTCCGCCATCGCCCCCATCCGCCGCTGGATCGCATAGCTGCGCTGGCGCAGCCACGCCGGGCGGATGCGCGACGACCATTCCTGGAACCGGTGGCGCGGTGACGGCGCACCCGCGAAGTCGTGGCCATAGGCGGACGGATAGGCCGCCAGCACCGGGTCGATCGCGGCCAGCAGCGCAGCCTCGAACCGCCCCGCCTGTTTCATCGCCACCGGCAGCGTCATCGCCTCCGTCACCACCCGATGATCCAGGAACGGCATCAGATAGGCGCCGTGGCGCGCCTCCAGGCTGATCTCGCGCCCGAACAGCGCGCGGCAGCGCACCTTGGGGTAGAGGTGCTCGACCGTCTGGCGGTCCAGCCGCTCGCGCGGGGCGGCGCCCACCGCCGCGCCGATCTTGGTCGCCACGCGCGCGATGAACGCCTCCGCATCGAACAGGTCGGTGGTGTCGGCGGGCAGGAAGCGGGCGAAGAACGTCCGCGCCACCGCATCCGCCGTCGTCGCTCGATCGGGCAGGTAGAAGAAGTCGCGGTAGATTTCGCCGCATCCGCCCGACGCCGCCAGCGCGCCATCCTGGTGCCGCTTCGCGCAGGCCGCGCTATGCCCCCCGGCATCGAAGATGTTGCCATAGGTGGGCAGCGCGTCCCACGCCTCGAACTCCGCCGCGACCTGCGCGGGAAAGGCATCGGGCGCGATCGTCACCAGCGCCTTGTTGATCCACTCGACCGCCACGCCCTCGCCCGCGCCGATCGCCTGCGCGATCGTCACGTCGTCGCTGCCCGGCGGGCCGTAGACGTAGAGGTGCGGCGCGGCCCCTTCGTGGCGCAGCGCGGCGTACAGCAGCCGCGAATCGATCCCGCCCGACAGCGGGCAGCGGATATCGTCACCGAACGCCGCGACATGCGCGCCCACGATGTCCGACAGGCGCGCGCGGGCCCGCGCGATCCGTTCCGGCATCGCCAGGCGCGCCGCATCGCGCGGCAGGGAACGGGTGACGGGGTGGAAGCGCGCGCCGTCCGGCGTCAGCTCGACGATGCGATCGGGGCCGAGCGTCGACAGCCCCTCGAACACCGTATCGTCGCCGATCGGCATGACGTTGAACGCGAATTCGTACACGCCCTGCGCACTGAACCGCACCTGCGGCAGCGCCGCGAGGGCGGCGAGCAGCGAGGTGGAGAACACCCGCGCATCGGCATCGTGGAACAGCTGGAACGCGCCGAACCAGTCGGTGAACAGGAAGCTGCGCCCGGCCCGGTGGACCAGCGCCACGAACTGCCCGCCGATCCGCGACCAGTCGAGCCGCGTCGGATCGCCCGCGTCGAGCAGCAGCGCGAGCGCCTCGGCACCCATCCTGCCGTCGACCACCAGCGTGCCGGCGACCGCGACGCGATCGTCACCGCGCACCAGCCACGTATCCGGCCCGCCGCGGATATACGGGGCGTGCAGCCCGTCCCAGCCCGCGACCGCGAAGGGCGTCGCCGTGGGGAAGCCGTGCCGCGCGAACTGCGCGGCGGCGGCATCCAGCGCGTCGGGGGCGAGGCCCGCGGCGGCATTCGCGGAGCGAAGGAACAGCCCGGCCATCGCCTATGCCCCCGCCGTCGCGGTGACCGGCGGCGGCGCGGGCCGCGCGCGCCGGACCCGCCCGGTCGCCATCATCTCGCGCCGGCGGCGCGTCGCATAGGTATCCACGCCGATCTGCGCCCCCATCATCAGGTACAGGAAGGAATTGAATGCGATCCCGACGAACGCCCCGCCCAGCAGGTAGATGAGGTGCGCGTGCTGCAACGCCCCCGCCAGCCGCCCGGCCCAGGCCAGTTCGTCGTCATCGGCACGGTGGCGGCGGCGCAGCACCTCCATCCGCCACAGCCCGGCGATCTGCAGCGCCAGCCACAGCGCCAGGCCGGGATAGCCCTGTTCGCCCAGCATCTCGAAATAGCTGGAATGATAGGCGCGGCTCTTGTCGACGGTCATGTCGCGCTTGACCGTGGTGGCCGCGCCGCTGCCCTCGACCGCGACCGTGTCGTAGCGGATGCGGTTCTGGATATAGGCGTCGAACCCGCCGCCGAACGGATGCGTCTTCGCGAACTCCCACGTCCATTTCCACACCGCCACGCGGGTGGAGGCGCTTTCGTCCGCCTGATAGGTCTTGATCGTGCCCATCCGCTCGCTGAACGATGCCGGCAGCAGCGGCACCGCCACCGCGCCGGCCAGCGCCAGCGCCGCCAGATAGACCATCCGCCGCTTGACGGTGCGCAGCGACAATATCGCCAGCAGCACGATGCACAGCAGCCCGGTGCGCGCCGACGTCCCCACCGGCATCAGCAGGCACGCGAAGCACAGCGCATAGGCGAAGGTGCGCACCCGCCAGTCGGGCGGAAAGATCGTCCCGTCGCGCGCCAGCCACAAGATGATCGGCACCAGCGCCACCGCCACCGCGGAAATGATGCTGCTTTCGTACAGGCCGGTGTTGTTCGACACCATCAGGTTCAGCTCGCCATAGCCGCCCCCGCCGGTCGCCAGCGTCTTGATCCCGCCGACGATGATGATCGTCGCGGTCGATAATGTGATGAACAGCAGCAGCGCCTCGATCCGCACGCGCGTGCGCAGCGTCAGCGGCAGGAACGCGGCGAAGGCCAGGTTCTTCCACACCCATTCCCATTTGTCCGCCGCCTGCATCGGGAAATCGGCGACCTGCGTCGTGCACCAGCAATAGGCGAGCAGCAGGAGGATCATCGCCTGGCGCACGCTGAACCGCGCGTCGCGCTTGTCGTCGGCCAGCGCCCAGCCGCCGACCGCCAGCAATACCGCGATCAGCGAGATCGGCACGCTGTTGAGCAGGTAATAGGTCAGCCGCTGCGGCGAGACAATGTCGATATAGACATACGATCCGATGAACAGAAACGGCCGCCGCATCCCCGCGCCCCACAGCGCCAGCAGGAAGCCGATGAAGAAGAGGTCACGCACGTCCGCGCCGCCCGCGCCGCGCCGCGCGCGCGCCGTCCGCACGTTCGGCCACGACCGCCGCTTCCCGATCGAGCGCGGGGGTGCGCAGCAGCCGCCACGTCGCCACCAGCATCAGGCCATGGCACAGCAGGAGCGAGAAGGTGTCGATCATCGCCGCCGGGCTTACGGCGGGGCGAGTTGACGCGGCGTTAAGTGGCGCGCGTTCATGAGGGCGGGCGATGCGCATCCTCCACGTCCTCGACCACGGCCTGCCGTTGCAGAGCGGCTATACGTTCCGCACCCGCGCGATCCTGACCGCGCAGATGGCGGCGGGGCATGACGTCGCGGCGGTGACGGGGCCGCGTTACAACCCGGCCGAGCCGCTGCGCGTGACGGTCGACGGGATCGACTTCCACCGCACGCCCGCGGCCGCGCGCGGCGGCGTGGCGGGCGAGGTGGCGGCGCTGGCGCGGCGCGTGGGGCAGGTGGCCGACGCGTTCCGCCCCGACGTGATCCACGCCCATTCGCCGGTGCTCGACGCGCTGGCGGCGCTGTGGCCCGCGCGGCGGCGCGGCATCCCGCTGCTGTACGAAATCCGCGCCTTCTGGGAGGATGCCGCGGTCGGCAACGGCACGGGGCGCGAAGGATCGGCGCGCTACCGCGCCACCAAGGCGCTGGAAAGCTGGGCGGTGGCGCGCGCCGATGCGGTGGCGGTGATCTGCAACGGGTTGCGCGGCGATCTGGTGGCGCGCGGCGTGCCTGCGGACAAGATCATGGTGTCCCCCAATGGCGTCGACCTGACGCTGTTCGGCACGCCGCCGTCGCGCGATGCGGCGCTGGCCGAGCAATGGGGGCTGGGCGACGAGGTGATCGGCTTCATCGGCAGCTTCTACGATTACGAAGGGCTGGACGATCTGATCGCGGCGATGCCCGCGCTGGGGGCGCGCCGGCCGGGCGCGCAATTGCTGCTGGTCGGCGGCGGCCCGATGGAGGGGCCGCTGCGCGCGCAGGCGGCGGCATCGCCCGCCGCGGCGCGCATCCGCTTCGTCGGGCGCGTGCCGCATCATGAGGTGGAGCGTTATTACGGGCTGGTCGACGTGCTTGCCTATCCGCGCAAGCGGATGCGGCTGACCGACCTGGTCACGCCGCTGAAACCCCTGGAGGCGATGGCGCAGGGGCGGCTGGTCGCCGCGTCCGACGTCGGCGGGCATCGCGAGCTGATTCGCGACGGCGATACCGGCACGCTGTTTGCGGCGGGCGATCCGGACGCGATCGCGGCGGCGCTGGCCGGGCTGCTGTGCGACCGGTCGGGGTGGGACGCGCGGCGCGAACGGGCGCGCGCCTTCGTCGCGGCGGAGCGCGACTGGGCGACCAACGTTCATCGCTACGATGCTGTTTACCAACGGCTTACGGGTGCTGCCTATAGCAAGCGGTCATGGTCGCGACGCTCCCCCCCAACCGGCCCGAATCGGGTCTGAACGCCACGCTGCTGCCGGTCGCGGCGATCCTTGCGGGGATCGGCGTGGCCGCCGGCATCGCCACCGCCCCTGGCGACGTGCTGAACGCCGTGGTGATGCGATCGCATCTGCCCGACTGGGTGCCCGCCGCCGCGCCGCCGATCGGCGTGACCGGGCGCACGCTGCTGGCGCTGGTCGCCGGGGCGCTGGTGATGATGGCGGGGCTGGGCGCGGCGGGGTGGTGGCGGCTGCCGCGTCGCCGGCGTGCCGATCCGCTGGTTCCCGCGATCCGCCGTGCGGATGCGCACCCCGATGCGCCGCCGCGCCGTCCGATCCGCGCCAGCGAGGATCTGGGCCAGCCGCTGCCCGACCTTCCCGAACCGGTCGAGGTGCTGCCGGTGATCGCGCGCGGCCATGCGGTGGCGGACGATGCCGACCCGATCGCGCCGGCGAACGAAACGCCGCCCGCCGCCTGGCTGTCGCCCCCGCCCGAACGCCCGCTGCCGCGCGACCTGAACCTGCCGATGAGCGTGTTCGATCCGGGTGCCGTCCCGTCCGAGCCGATGGAGGCGCCGCGCCCGCTGCCCCCGCTGGTCATGCGCGCGACCCCGGCGGCGCCGACGTCCGCCCCCGCCGATGTGGAAGCGGCCGAACCCGTGCCCCCGCCGCCGCCCCCCCCGCCGCCCGTGCGGATCGCGCCGGGGGAGCGGATGGAAAGTTTCGCGCTGCCCCCCGTTCCGCTGTCCACCACCCAGCTGGCGCAGGAATCGCTCGCCTCGCTGGTGGACCGGCTGGAACGCGGCGCCGCGCGGCGTGCGCTGCCGCTGGCCCGCCCGGCGCAGGCCGCCGCACATCTGGCGACGCTGGACGACACGCTCCAGCGGCTGCGGCGGCTTGCCGCCGGCTGACGCGCGCATCACCCGGTCGCGACGGTCAGCCCCTCGATCCGCAGGTGCGTGACCGCCCCGGCGCGGTCGCACTGCGCCAGTTTCAGCTCGGCCAGCAGGTGTCCCGGCATTGCCAGATCGTGCGTCGTCACCTGTTCCAGCCAGCGGTCGAGCGGTTCGCCCGACGGTGCGGACGCGACCAGTTCGTGGCGCTCCCCCGCGAAGGTCGCGCTGTGCCAGGCGGCGCGGCGGTGCCGCTCCACCGACAGCGACGCGCCGGCCAGCGCGGCGGAACGCGCCAGCGCGCGATCGAACGGCGCGGGCCTCATTGCTGGCGCGCCGTGATGATCGCTTCCACCCGCGCGCGCACCCGCGGCCCCGGCTCGCGCCCGCGACGCATGTCGAGCACCAGCCGCGGGTCGTTGACCGCCCGCCGTCCGAAGGTGGTCGCGGCGACCCCGGTGCGCCGCAGATAGCGTTCGATATCCCATAACAACGACATGGCCGACTCCCGACTCCAACCGTGTTCTTGAAATGTTCTCCATTTTCCAACTTGTCGAGGAAATTTCCTGCGCGTAGGGTGCGCCGGTGAGCGACACCCCACAGCAGGCGCTGGAGCACGCGGCGCGCGCGCGCGGGGTCAGCCTGTCGGCGCTGTCGCGGATGCTGGGGCGCAACGTGGCGTATCTGCAGCAGTTCGTCGGGCGCGGATCGCCGCGGCGGTTGCCGGAGCGCGAACGCCGCTTGCTCGCCGATTTCCTGGGGCTGGACGAACGCGTGCTCGGCGCGCCGGAGCCGGTGGCGGCGGACGTGCCGGTGCCGCGCCGCGCGGTCAGCGCCGCGGCGGGGGCGGGGCGCGAGCCGGCGGACGAGCGCGCGCTGCGTGACGAGCCGCTGCCGCGCGCGTGGCTGCGCGCGCACGGCGTCACGCCGGGTCAGGCGTCGCTGATCGACGTGACCGGCGATTCGATGGCGCCGACCCTGCTCGACGGCGACCGGTTGCTGGTGAACGAGGGCGACCGCACGGTGCCGCCGGGCGGCGCGGTGTTCGTGATCCGCGTCGACGACGGCGTGGCGGTGAAGCGCGTGCGGCGCAGCGGTGCGACGATCGAGATCGTCAGCGACAATCCCGCCTACCCAGCGCTGGTCCGCCCGGCGGCGGAGGTGACGGTGATCGGGCGCGCGCGGCTGCTGCTGCGCGATCTGTAGCGCGCGTTACAGTCGCGCGTTGCGCCACCACATCGCGACTGCGATCGCGGCGCCGATCGCCAGCCCGGTGAGGAAGCCGATCGACGGCTGCCGCGCGACCAGGCCGCCGATCGTGCCGAGAAGCGCGCCCAGCGCGACGAAGATGCCGCCGGCGGCGGGGGTGCGGGAAGGGGGACGGGCCATGACCGCGCCCAGATGCCACGGCCGGCGGCGGTGCGCCAGTGCGGCGACGGGCAGGGGTGATGCGATGCCGTGTGCGCGGTGGGGCGTGCCGGCCGCGCGCCCTTGCGCCCGCGCGGGCTGTTTTGGCCCCTTCTGCTGGCCCGCGGCACCGGCTAGACGATGGTGATGGAGCCGGACGCGGGGCGGCGTGGCGCGGTGCTGCGCGTCACGACCGGCATGATGATCGCACAGCTGACGATCGTGGGTTGCGCCGCTGCGGCACAGGTGCCCGCGGCGGCGCAACCTCTGTCGCCGGCGTCGTCGGCCCCGCCGGCGACCGGCGGGATGGAGATCGACCCCGATTCGCCGCTGGCGCCGCTGCCCGATATCGGCGTCGACTGGCCCGAACTGCCGGTGCAGCCGGCCGCATCCTCCGTCCCCGCCGCGACCCAGCGGTCGGTGGCGGCGAGCACGCGCTACGACTGGCGGATCGACGGGATCGACGGCGTCGCCTCGCCGCTGCTGCGCGACCGGTTCCGCGAATTGTCGGTGCTGGCGGGCAATGCGGGCAAGGAGGCGAACGCCGCGCAGCTCGACCGGCGCGCGCGGCAGGATGCCGAACTGCTGCTGACGCTGCTGAAGGGGGAGGGATATTACGACGCGGTGGTGACGACGGGGGTGGAGACCGCCGATCGCCGCCCGATGATCGTGCTGATCGCCGCTCCGGGCGCACAATACCGCTTTTCGGGCGTCACGCTGGCGGGGGTGGAGCAGGCGGGGGCGAAGGCGGACGCGCTGGACAAGGCGTTCGCGGTGGGGGCCGGCGATGCCGTCAACGCCGATGCCGTCGCCGAGGCAACCGCGAATCTGCGCGTTCGTGCCGGAGAGGAAGGGTTTCCGTTCGCCACGGTGGGGGAGCCGGACGTGGTGGTCGATCGCGCGGCGCGTACCGCGACGCTGCGACTGGACGTCGCGCCCGGTACCGCCCGCCGCTTCGGCACGATCACCGCCAATGCGGACAACCGCGTGTTCGATGCAGCGCACGTGCAGGAGATCGCGCGCTTCCGCCCCGGTCAGCCGTACGAGGCATCGCAGGTCGACGACCTGCGCCGCGCGCTGATCCAGACCGGGCTGGTCGCCACCGCGGACGTGACGCCGGTACCCGGTGCGACCCCCGACACCGTCGACATCGCCGTGCGCCTGTCGCCCGCGCCGCCGCGCACCGTGGCTGGCGAGCTGGGCTATGGCACGGGCGAGGGCGCGCGGGCGGAAGTCAGCTGGACGCACCGCAACCTGTTCCCGCCCGAAGGCGCGCTGACGCTGCGCGGCGTGCTGGGCACCGGCGAGCAGCTGGGGCAGATCACCTATCGTCGCAACAATTTCCGCGGGCGCGACCGCGTGCTGACCGGCCAGTTCGCGATCGCGCACCTGCTGCGCGATGCCTATGAGGCGAACACGCTGTCGCTGTCGGCGACGCTGGAGCAGCAGACGACGATCTTCTTCCAGAAGGCGTGGACCTGGTCGCTCGGCGGGGAGCTGGTCGCCACCGACGAACGCGACGTGGACGCGTCCACCGGCCAGCCGCGGCGGCGCACCTTCCTGATCGGCGCGCTGCCGACCAGCCTGGGGTATGACGGGTCGGACGATCTGCTGAACCCGACGCGCGGTTTCCGGCTGTCGGGGCGCGCCAGCCCCGAACTGTCACTGCAGGGATCGGTGTTCGGCTATACCCGCGTGCAGCTGGACGCCAGCGCCTACCAGCCGCTAACCAGCCGCGCGATCGTCGCCGGACGCATTCGGCTGGGCACGATCCTGGGCGCGCCGCGCGACCAGATCGCGCCGTCGCGGCGCTTCTATGCCGGTGGCGGCGCGTCGGTGCGCGGCTACGGATTCCAGTCGATCGGCCCGCGCGATCCCAACAACGATCCGATCGGCGGGCGCAGCCTGGCCGAATTCGCGATCGAGGCGCGGGTGAAGGCGTTCGGCAATTTCGGTGTCGTGCCGTTCCTGGACGGCGGCAACATCTACACCGGCGGCGCGCCCGATTTCAGCGGCTTCCGCTACGGCGCCGGGCTGGGCGTGCGTTATTATTCCAGCTTCGGGCCGATCCGCGTCGACGTCGGCACCCCGCTGAACCCGCAGCCGGGCGACAGCCGGATCGCGGTGTACGTGTCGCTGGGGCAGGCGTTTTGAGGCGGGCGGGCCGGATCGCGCTGGCGATCGTCGCGGTGCTGGCGGCGCTGGTCGTCGCGATCGGCATCGGCATCGACACCGACGTCGGGCACCGGCTGGTCGCCGACCGGATCAACGCGCTGGCGCCCGCCAACGGGCTGCGCTTCCGCGTCGGGCGGATCGACGGGTCGCTGTACGGGCGCGCGCAGCTGGTCGACGTGCGGATGTACGATCCGCAGGGGCTGGTGCTGACGGTGCCGCGCGCCGCGCTCGACTGGCGGCCGTGGTCGTGGTGGGACGACCGGCTGGAGATCCGCAGCCTGGACGTGCCGCTGGCGGTGCTGGCGCGGCTGCCCAGGACGCGCGACACCGGGCGCAGCGGGCCGATCCTGCCGCGGTTCGACATCGTCATCGGGCGGCTGGCGATCGACCGGCTGGTGCTGGGGCGCGCCGTCACCGGCACGGCGCGCAGCGGGCGCGTGCGCGGCGCCGCCGACATTCGCGACGGCCATGCGGTGGTCCGCCTGGCCGCGGCGGTCGCGGGCAGCGACACGCTGGCGTTGCGGATCGATTCGCGCCCCGACGACGGACGGTTCGATATCGACGCGCAGGCGCGCGGCATCGCCGGCGGGCTGTTGTCGCGGATCACCGGGGCGGGCGACGCGGTGTCGCTCGACATCGGCGGGGATGGCGGCTGGCGCGCGTGGCAGGGGCGTGCGGTGGCGCAGGTGGGGACGACGCGGATCGCCGATCTGGCGCTGTCGAACCGCAGCGGCGACTATACATTGGTCGGCACGCTGGAGCCGCAGCGCATCACCAGGGGCAAGCTGAAATCGCTGACCGCGCCGCGCGTCACCGTCAACGGCGGGGCGACCTTCGCGAACCGGCGGCTCGACGGGCAATTGTCGCTGCGCTCCGCCGCGCTGGCGGTGGAGGCGCGCGGCGTCGTCGATCTGGCACGCAGCGCGTTCGGCAATGTGAAGCTGGAGGCGCGGCTGCTCCGCCCGGAGGCGCTGTTCCGCAACATGCGCGCCACCGACATGCGGCTGCGCGCGATCCTGGACGGCAATTTCCGCGCCTTCCGCTTCGACTATCGCATCACCGCGCCGCGCTTTTCGTTCGACGATACCGGGTTCGAACAGGCGCGCGCGGCGGGGCGCGGGCGCTGGTCGAACAGCCCGGTGGCGGTGCCGGTGCGCTTCACCGCGGCGCGCGTGACCGGGGTGGGCGACGTGGCGGGCGGCATCCTGCGCAACCTGTCGCTGGACGGCGTGCTGCGCGTCACCGCGCGGATGGTGACCGGCGACGATCTGGCGCTGCGATCCGACAAGCTGACCGGGCGCATCGGGCTGCAGCTGGACCTGCGCACCGGGCAATATGACATCGGCCTGACCGGCGCGCTGGGCCGCTATCTGATCCCGGGGCTGGGGGTGGTCGATGTCCAGTCGCGGCTGCGCGTCGTCCCCGGCGCGGGGGCCAAGGGCACGCGCGTGGTCGGGCGCGGCACCGCGCAGATGGTGCGGCTGGACAACGCCTTCTTCCGGTCGCTGGCGGGCGGGCTGCCGCGGATCGACACCGGGCTGGAGCGGACTCCCGACGGTATCCTGCATTTCACCGGATTGACGCTGACCGCGCCCGATATCCGGCTGGCGGGCAACGGCTATCGCCGCCGCGACGGCACGTTCCATTTCGAGGGCGCCGGGCGGCAGCGCAGCTATGGCCCGGTGCAGCTGGTGCTGGACGGCCGGATCGAGAAGCCGACGGTCGACCTGGTGTTCCAGCGCCCCAACGACACGCTGGGGCTGCGCGACGTGCGCGCGCATCTGGACCCGAACCCGGCGGGCTTCGCGTTCGTCGCCGGGGGCGGATCGCGGCTGGGGCCGTTCACCGGCGCGGGGCAGATCGTGCTGCCGCCGGGCGGCGGGCAGGCGCGGATCGACGTCGCGCGGCTGGACGTCAGTGGGACGCGCGCGACCGGCGCGCTGGATATCGTGCCGGGCGGGTTCCGCGGACGGATGGCGATCGCGGGCGGCGGGCTGTCGGGCGCGCTCGATCTGGCGCCGGTGGGCGATGTGCAGCGGATCGCGGGGCGGATCGTCGCGCGCGGCGCGCGCATCGGCACGGGCGCGACGGTGCGGCAGGCAACGCTGGATTTTACCACTCTGCTCGACCCCGCCGGCGCGCGGACGGAGGCGACGGTGACCGGTACGGGCCTGCGCCAGGGAGCGCTGTCGCTGGCGCGTTTTGCCGGCAACGTGCGGCTGACGGGGGAGACGGGCGAGGTGCGCGCGTCGATCGCCGGATCGCGCGGCGTCGGTTTCCAGATCCAGACCGTCGCGCAGCTGGCGCCCGATGGCTGGACGGTTCGCGCGCAGGGGACGCTGGGTCAGCGCCCGATCCGGCTGGAGACGCCCGCGGTGCTGCGCCGTGATGGCGACACCTGGGTGCTGGCGCCGACGCGGCTGACCTTCGCGGGGGGTGAGGCGACGCTGGCCGGGCGCTTCGGCGACGGCGATGTGGCGGTGACCGGCAAGCTCGGCAACCTGCCGCTGGCGGTGCTCGACATCGGTTATGCCGGGCTGGGGCTGGGCGGCAATGCCAGCGGGACGTTCGATCTGACCGCGCGCGGCGACGCGCCGCCCACGGGCCGCGTCGACCTGACCGTGCGCGGGCTGACGCGCTCGGGGCTGCTCACCTCCTCGGCGCCGATCGACCTGGCGGTGGCGGGCGTGCTGACCCCGGCGCAGGCGGGGGTGCGGCTGGTGATGGCGTCGGGCGGGCGCGTCGTCGGCCGCGCGCAGGCGCTGCTGAAGCCGCTGGCGGGCGGGGGCGACCCGATCGATCGACTGACGCGCGCCGGACTGTTCGCGCAGCTGCGCTACAGTGGCCCCGCGGAAACCCTGTGGCCGCTGACGCGGGTCGAGCTGTTCGACCTGTCCGGCCCGGTGGCGATCGCGGCGGACGTCAGTGGGACGCTCGCCGCCCCGCAGCTGCGCGGCGTGGTGCGGTCCAGCAATGCGCGCATCCAGAGCAGCGTGACCGGCACCGTGCTCAGCAACATCCGCGCCGAGGGGCGGTTCGCCGGATCGCGGTTGCAGGTGCAGAGCTTCGCCGCCGATGCCGGCGCGCGCGGCGGCAAGGTCAGCGGCACCGGCGCGTTCGATTTCGGTGCAGCGAACGGCGTCGCGCTGGACCTGCGCATGAATGCCGACCGCGCGGTGATGATCGACCGCGACGATATCGGCGCGACCGTCACCGGGCCGCTGGCGTTCACCTCCGATGGCGACGGCGGGGTCATCAGCGGCAACGTGCGGCTCGACGCGGCGCGCTATCGCCTTGGGCAGGCGAGTGCGGTCAGCGCGTTGCCGCGATTGAACGTGCGCGAGATCAACGTGCCCGACGGCGCAGGGCCGGAGGACGACGATGCCGCCGCGCCGTGGCGGCTGGCGATCCATGCCAAGGCGCCCGGCGGGCTGATGGTGTCCGGGCTGGGGCTGCGCAGCGAATGGTCGACCGAGGTCGATATCGCGGGCACGCCGACCAACCCGGCGATCACCGGCCGCGCCGACCTGGTGCGCGGCGATTACGAATTCGCGGGCCGCCAGTTCGAATTGTCGCGCGGCGTCATCCGCTTCGCCGGGGAAGTGCCCGCCAATCCCGCGCTGGATATCGAGGCGAACGCCAACACCACCGGGCTGAACGCGACGATCCGCGTGACGGGCGTCGCGGCGAAGCCGGAGATCGCGTTTGCCAGCACGCCCGCGCTGCCGCAGGACGAACTGCTCAGCCGGCTGCTGTTCGGCACGTCGATCACCAAATTGTCCGCGCCGGAGGCGTTGCAGCTGGCCGCGGCGGTGGCCGCATTGCAGAACGGCGGCAACGGCCTCAACCCGATCAACGCGGTGCGCCGCGCCGCCGGGCTGGACCGGCTGCGCATCCTGCCCGCCGATCCCCAGACCGGGCAGGGCACGTCGATCGCGGCGGGCAAGTTCGTGACGCGGCGGCTGTATGCGGAGATCATCACCGACGGTCAGGGCTATTCCGCGACGCGCGTGGAATTCCAGGTGACGCGCTGGCTGTCGCTGCTGTCGTCGATCTCGACGCTGGGGCGGCAGAGCGCCAACGTGCGCGTGTCGCGGGATTATTGAGGGGGAAGCGTATCGACTTTCCCGCTCCGTCACCCGGCGGAGGCGGGACCTTCGCACACCCCACGCCGGCATGACGGACCGTGAGGCGGAGACGTTTGAAACATGACGTGGGCGACCGGCGCGGCATTCCCGCGCCGGTCGCCGTTCACATCCTCAGGCCGGCGCGCCGACGATCGTCTTGACTTCCATGAAGTCGGTCAGGCCGTACTTGCCGTTTTCGCGGCCGTTGCCCGACTGCTTGTAGCCGCCGAACGGCGCGGCGATGTCGGGCGACCAGCTGTTGATCGTGACCAGCCCGGCGCGCAGCCGCGGCGCGACCTCGGCGGCCTTCGCCGGATCGCCGGAGATGGTCGCCGACAGGCCGTATTCGGTGTCGTTGGCGACGCGCACCGCCTCTTCCAGGTCGCCGTAGCTGGTGATCGTGGCGACCGGGCCGAACGTCTCCTCCCGCGCGATACGCATGTCGGGGGTGACGTCGGTGAACAGCGTCGGCTGGATGAAGAAGCCCGAATTGCGCCCGTCCGGGCGGCCCGGGCCGCCGGTGACCAGCGTCGCGCCTTCGTCGATCGCCGACTGGATCAGTCCCTGGATCTTCTCATATTGCGCCTTGTTGACGACCGGGCCGATGTGCTGGCCATCCTCCAGCGGGTTGCCGACCTTGGTCTGCTCCATCATCGACTTCACGATCTGCGTCGCGTCGGCGACCTGGCTGTCGTGGACCAGCAGGCGCGTCGGCGCGATGCAGCTCTGCCCCGAATTGGCCAGCACGCCCGCCACCGTCGGCGGCAGCACGGTGCCCAGGTCCGCGCCCTCCAGCACCAGGTTCGGCGCCTTGCCGCCCAGTTCCTGATGGACGCGCTTCACCGTCGTCGCCGCGGCCTGCGCCACCGCCACGCCCGCGCGGGTCGATCCGGTGAAGCTGACCATGTCGACGCCGCGGTGCGACGACAGCGCCGCCCCCACGCCCGGCCCGTCGCCGTTGACGAGGTTGAACACCCCCGCCGGTACGCCCGCGGCGTCGAGGATCTCCGCCAGGATCGCGGCGCAGCCCGGCGCCTCCTCCGACGGCTTCAGGATCATCGTGTCGCCCGCCGCCAGCGCCGGCGCGACCTTCGCGCAGATCTGGTTCAGCGGCCAGTTCCACGGCGTGATCATCGCCACGACGCCCAGCGGTTCGTGCACGACCTTCGCCTTGCCCACCGTCTCCTCGAACACGAAGCTGTCGAGCGCCTTCATCGTGGTGGCGAAATGCGCAAGGCCGGTCGGCGCCTGCGCGGCCATCGCCAGCCCCATCGGCGCGCCCATTTCCTGCGCCATCGACTTGGCCAGGTCGGGGATGCGCTTCTTATATTCCTCGATGATGCGCGCCAGCAGCGCCTTGCGCTCGTCCACGCTCGACTGCGACCAGCTTTCGAAGGCGGTGCGCGCCGCAGCGACCGCCGCATCCACGTCCGCGGCGGTGCCCAGCGTGATTTCGGTGCACGGCTGTTCGGTGGCCGGGTCGATCACTTCATGGCGGCGACCGCCCTGGCTCTCCACCCACGCGCCGTTGATGTAATGCTTCAGGTAGCTCTGCATCATCGCTCTCCGTAATTGTTGTTACGTTCATGCGGTGCGGCGCGGTGGGTTGCAAGACGAAACCGGACGCGCCGTGCGTCACCGCGGACAGGTGTCCGCCGCGCCCGCGTCGAGATCGAGGCAGCGCCCGTCGAGGCCGGACACCGGCAACCCGATCGTCGCGGCGAGCGTCGGCACGATATCGACCGTTTCGACCGACAGCGGCTGTTCGAACCCCGCCATCCCCTTGCGCCAAAACAGGATCGGCACGCGCCGGTCGTAATCCCACGGGCTGCCGTGGGTTTCGACGTAATAAGGGCCGGGCGTGCCGATGGTGGTGATGCGCGGCCGCAGCATCACCATCAGGTCGCCCGACCGCTGCGGATCGTAGGAAGCGCGCGCCCGTTCCAGCAGCGTCCACAATTCCGGCGGGGTGGTGGCCATCGGCGTCGCGGCGATTTCGTCGCGGGTATAGGCGGCGGCGACCTGCGGCAGCGCCAGATAGCGCTTCTTCGCCTCCGCCAGCACCGCCGCGCGGCGCGCCTGCGGCACGCTGTCAGAGATATAGACATCGCTTTCCGGCCCCAGCAGTACCGGCCCGGCGATCCCCAGGTCGCGCCCAATCGCGGCGCCAACCATCTTGGCGGCGACCGATCCGTCGACATGCGCCTCCATCGGCATCGCGCGCTGCTGCTGCCGCTCGGTCATGTCGTGCGCGCCGTGATCGGCGGTCAGCATCACCTCGTAATCCAGCCCCCAGCTGTCCAGCTGCGCCAGGAACGCGCCGATCGTCTGGTCGAGTTGGTCCATCTGGATGCACATCTCCGACCCCTGCGTGCCCATCGCATGGCCGATATAGTCGGTCGCCGATGCGCCGATCGCGATCAGGTCGGTCGACGCGCCCTGTCCCAGCTTCATGTCCTGGATCATCCCCGCCGCCAGCGCGAAGACCGCGCCGTCGAGCGCGGGCGAGGCGCGGAACGCCTTGGCATCGCCGCCCGCACGCTCGAACCGGCCGGTACCCAGCGTCTGCGTGCCGACCGCGATCGGCTGCGCCAGCCCCTTGCAATAGCCGGGCAGCGGCAGCGCGGCTTGCGGCGCGGCGAACAGCTTGCCGACCGCGTCATTGGCGCGCTGCACCACCGCGGGCGTCGCGCGGCCGGGGTAGGAGACGAACCTGTCGGTGTTCCAGAACCACACCTGGTCGATCTGGTGCCCGCCCATCATGATCGCCGCGCGGTCCTTCCCCGCGACCGCGACGACGCGCGTCGCGGGATCGGCGCGCTTCATCATCTCGCCCAGTGTCGGCACCTTCAGATGCCAGTCGGAGGGGACGTACTTGCTGCCGTGCTCGGTGCCCGGCACGCGCTCGTCCTCCGCGCAATAGACCATCTTGTCCTCGCGCCCGGCCTTCTGATCGAGCCAGGTGTTGGCGATGATCCCGGTGTGCGCGGGGCGCATGCCGGTCAGGATCGTCGAATGGCCCGGGCACGTCTCCGTCGCGGCATGGCTTTGATAGCCGGACGGGAAGACCACCCCCTGCGACAGCCGCGCGAGACCGTCGGTGAAGCGGTTGCGATATTGCGCGAACAGGTCGGCGGAGAATTGGTCCACCGAAATCGCGACGATCAGCTTGGGCTTGGGGCGCGGCAGCGCGGGGGCAGGTGCGGCGGTGGCGGCGGCCGGCGCCTGCTGCGCGAGCGCGGGCGCGGCGGTGGAGGCGAGCAGGGCGGCGGCGGCTGCGGCGAACGCTTTCATGGGGCGACCTTGGCTGACAAGAGGAGTTGCTTCCGGCTATGAGCCGTGACCGATGGTCAGGCAAGCTGTGCGCGCGGCGCTTTTCACCCTTATGACACTCGCCGCGCTGCTGGCCGCGCCGCTGGCATCCGCCGCGCCCGCCGCGCCGCATCTGGCGATCACGCTGGTGCCCGAAAGCGTGACCCCGGCGGCGGGCGGCGACGTCGCGCTGGCGTTCGCCGCCGTACCCGCGCCGGGGTGGCACGGTTACTGGAAGAACCCCGGCGATGCGGGGGTGGAGACGCGTGCGCAATGGACGCTGCCCGCCGGGGTGCGTGCCGCGCCGCTCGACTATCCGGTGCCGCAGCGGCTGGTGATCGCCGGGTTGATGAACCACGTGTACGAACGCCCCTTCGCGCTGCTGACCCGGCTGTCGCTGCCCGCCGCGCTGGCGAAGGGCACGCGCGTGCCGGTGACGGCGAAGCTCGATTATCTGGTCTGCACGACCGAGATCTGCGTGCCGGAAACGCAGACGCTGTCGACGGTGCTGACGATCGGCGACGGCGCGGTCGATGCCGCGACGCGCGCGCGCTTCGATGCATGGCGGCGTGCGCTGCCGCGCCCGCTGGGCAGCGAGGCGACGTGGCAGCGCGTCGGCGACCGTTTCCGCCTGTCGGTGCCGTTCCCGCGCGACGCGCCGCTGGGGGCGGCGTGGTTCTACCCCGCGGCGGGCGGCGCGACCGATTATGCTGCGCAGCAAGGCGTGACGCGCGACGGCGACCGCGTGGTGATCGAGACGAAGGGCGCGGCCACCCCGGCGGACGGCGCCATCGCGGGCGTGCTGGCGACCGGCGACGGTGTCGGCCTGTCGCTGACCGCGCGGCCCGGGACGGTGGCGGCGGCGCACACCGGGCTGGACTGGCAGGCGGCGGCGCTGGCGTTCGCGGGCGCGGTGCTGGGCGGGCTGCTGCTCAACGTGATGCCGTGCGTCTTCCCGATCCTGAGCCTGAAGGCGCTGGGGCTGGCGCGATCGGGCGAGGGCGAGCGCGCGGCGCGGGCGGAGGCGCTGGCCTATACCGCCGGCGTGATGCTGGTGTGCGTCGCGCTGGGCGCGGTGCTGCTGGCGTTGCGCGCCGCGGGGTCGAGCGCGGGCTGGGCGTTCCAGTTGCAGGACCCGCGTGTCATCGGCGTGCTGCTGCTGCTGGTCAGCGCGATCGCGTTCAACCTGGCCGGGCTGTTCGAACTGCCGGTGCCGGCGTTCGCGGGGAAGGGCGGGGCGACCGGCGCGTTCATGACCGGCGCGCTGGCCGCCTTCGTCGCGACGCCGTGCAGCGGGCCGTTCATGGCCGGCGCGATCGGCGCCGCGCTGGTGCTGCCCGCCGCCGCCGCGCTGACGGTGTTCGCGGGGCTGGGGCTGGGCATCGCGCTGCCGTTCCTGCTGATCGGCTTCGTCCCCGCGCTGCGTCGGCGGATGCCCCGGCCGGGGGCGTGGATGGGGCGGCTGCGCCGCGTGCTGGCGGTACCGATGTTCCTGACCGCTCTGGCGCTCGCCTGGGTGCTGGGGCGGCAGGCGGGGATCGACGGGATGACGATCGGGCTGGCCGCCGCGCTGCTGCTCGCGCTAGGGCTGTGGATCGGCGGGCGGCGGCAGGCGGCGGGGCGGCGTGCGGGCTGGGCGATCGCGCTGGCGGCGGTGCCCGCGCTGGCCGCGACGCTGCTGCTGCACCCCGCGGCGGTCCGTGCGGAGGCGGGCGGCGTGCCGGGCGCCGAACCGTTCAGCGAGGCGCGGCTGGCGGCGCTGCGTGGCCAGGGGCGGCCGGTGTTCGCCTATTTCACCGCCGACTGGTGCCTGACGTGCAAGGTCAACGAAAAGGCCGCGATCGAAACCGCGACCGTCGCCGACGCCTTCGGCAAGGGGAAGGTGGCGGTGCTGGTGGGCGACTGGACCGACGGCGATCCCGCGCTGGGACGCTTCATCGAGGCGCACAACCGCGCCGGCGTGCCGCTGTACCTGTGGTACCCCAAGGGCGCGGCCACCCCGCGCGTGCTGCCGCAGGTGCTGACCCCCGCGATGCTGGCATCGCTGCCGTCCGGCGGGTGATGCGCGCATTTCCCTTGTGCAGTGCATCAAAGTGACGCAGCATGCGGCGAAATCGCCACACAAGCGTTACGAGGGCCGATGGGGACACAGGCGTTCGATGAAATCATGGGGGCGGGCGGCCAGGACGGCGCGCGCCCTGAGCTGGCCGATCTTTGCCGCTGGCTGGACGAAACGCCTCCCGACGAGTTGCGCCGACGACAGCATTCCGCCGAAACCACCTTTCGCCAGCTGGGCATCACCTTCGCCGTCTATGGCGAGAGCGAGGCGAGCGAGCGGATCATCCCGTTCGATATCGTGCCCCGCATCTTCCTGGCCGACGAATGGGAACGGCTGTCCGCGGGGCTGATCCAGCGGGTGGAGGCGATCAACGCCTTCCTGGTCGACATCTATGGCGAGCGCCGCATCCTGAAGGAAGGCGTGCTGCCCGCCGACCTGATCCTCGGCAATCCGCAGTTCCGGCCCGAAATCGCGGGAATCCGCCCGCCGCACGACGTCTGGGCGCATATCTGCGGCATCGACCTCGTCCGCACCGGGCCGGACGAATTCTTCGTGCTGGAGGATAACGCCCGCACGCCCAGCGGCGTCAGCTACATGCTGGAAAACCGCGAGGCGATGGTGCGGCTGTGCCCGGAGCTGTTCGCCAAGTTCCGCGTCGCGGCGGTCGACAGCTATCCCGACATGCTGCTGGAGACGATGAAGTCGGTCGCGCCGCGCGGCTGCGGGCAGAACCCCAATTGCGTCGTCCTGACCCCCGGCCATTACAATTCGGCCTATTACGAACACAGCTTCCTGGCCGATTCGATGGGCATCGAACTGGTCGAGGCGGCCGATCTGGTGGTGGACGACGACGTGGTGTTCATGCGCACGATCGCCGGCCGCGTGAAGGTGGACGTCATCTATCGCCGCGTCGACGACGACTTCCTCGATCCGCTGGTGTTCCGTCCCGATTCGATGCTGGGCGTACCGGGGCTGATCGCCGCTTATGCCGCGGGCAACGTCGCGATCCTCAACGCGCCGGGCAACGGCATCGCCGACGACAAGGCGATCTACAGCTACATGCCGGAGATCGTGAAATTCTATTCCGGCGGCGCGCCGACCTTGCCGAATGTCGAGACGTATCGCTGCCGCGAGCCGCAGGCGCTGCGCTACGTCCTCGATCACCTCGACGAACTGGTGGTCAAGCTGGTCGACGGGTCGGGCGGCTACGGGATGCTGGTCGGCCCGACCGCGTCGCGCGCCGAGATCGAGCGGTTCCGCGCCGCGCTGATCGCCGAGCCGCACCGCTATATCGCGCAGCCGACGCTGGCGCTGTCGACCGTGCCGACGCTGGTCGAACAGGGCGTCGCCCCGCGCCACGTCGATTTCCGCCCGTTCCTGCTGACCGGATCGCGCGGGGTGCAGGTGGTGCCCGGCGGGCTGACGCGCGTCGCGCTGCGCGAAGGGTCGCTGGTGGTCAATTCGTCGCAGGGCGGCGGGACCAAGGACAGCTTCGTGCTGCTGCCCGGCCACGGCGCGCCGCCGGGGATGAGCCAGACGATGGGCGGGATGACCCAGACGATGGGCGTCGGTCCGGGGGGGGCGGCCTGATGCTCAGCCGTACCGCCGCGTCGCTCTACTGGCTGGGGCGCTATGTCGAACGCGCCGATTACATCGCGCGGCTGGTGGAGGCGACGCTGCGCCTCGACGTGCTGTCGACGCGATCGGCGGGCGAGGATGCGTGGCGATCCGCGCTGGCCGTCACCGATACCGAGGACGGCTTCGCCGCCAGCGGCGCGGTGCTGGCGCGCGAATCGGTCGCGCGCTTCCTGCTGAGCGATTCGGCGCATCCCGGGTCGATCCTGCGCTGCCTGGCGATGGCGCGCGACAATGCCCGCGCGGTGCGTACCGCGCTGACGCGTGAGGCGTGGCAGGCGATCAATGGCGCGTGGCTGATCTTCGACCAGCAGGTGCGCCGGCTCGATTCGAACGCCACGCTGGCGGTGGTCGAGGCGGTGAAGGCCGAGACGCGCGGGTTCGAGGGCGCGGTGCACCGGATGCTGCGCAACCAGACCACCCTGTTCATCCGGCTGGGGCAGGCGGTGGAGCGCACCGACAATACCGCGCGGCTGCTGGACGTGAAATATCACATCCTGCTGCCGGAGGGCGAGCGCGTCGGCGGCACCGTCGACCGCGACCAGTGGACCACGATCCTCCAGACCGTCAGCGCCGTCACCGCCTATCGCTGGCTGTACAGCGACGGGCTGAACCCCGCCAACGTCATCGACCTGTTGCTGTCGCGCGCCGAACTACCGCGCAGCCTGGCGGCGTCGATGGAGGAGACGGTGATCGCGCTCACCGGCCTCGCCAAATCGAGCGGCACGCAAGGGGAGGCGGACCGCATGGCCCGCACCCGCCAGGCGCGCGCCGCGCGCACCCGCACCGGCGACGTGATCGCCGCCGGACTCCACCAGCACCTGCAGGCGCTGATCGTCGAGAATGCGCAGCTTCACGACGCGATCGGCCGGCAATTCAAGTTCCATCACTGACATGCGCCTGTCGATCGACCATCGCACCACCTATCGCTTCACCAGGCCGCAGGGGCGGATCGTCCAGCTGCTGCGCGTCACGCCGGGCAACACCCACGACCAGACGGTCGCCGAATGGCACATCTCGGTCGATTGCGACGCGCGGCTTCGCGAACATCGCGACGGCTTCGGCAACCGCACCACGATGCTCTATGCCGAAGGGCCGCTCGACCGGCTGGAGATCGCGGTATCGGGCGAGGTGGTGACCAGCCATTCCGACGGCGTGCTGCACGGCACGTTCGAGCCGCTGCCCCCCGCGGTGTTCCTGCGCGGCACGCCGGTGACGGAGGCGGGGGAGGTGCTGGCCGGCTTCGCGCATCGCATGACGGAAGGGCATTCGACGCTGGGCGCGCTGCATGCGCTCAATCGCGCGCTGCACGACCGGTTCGCGCTGGACAAGGGGCGGCCGGAACCGGGGCTGACCGTCGACGACGCCTTCGCGCGTGAGACGGCGACCCCGCGCGATCTGGCGCAGATGTTCGTCGCCTGCGCGCGCTCGCTGGACATACCCGCGCGCTACGTCACCGGCTATTGCGACCTGCAGGACGGCCGCCGCCCGACCCCGCACGGCTGGGCCGACGGCTGGGTGGAGGGGATCGGCTGGATCGGCTTCGACCCCACGCTGGCGCTGTCGCCGGAAGAACACCACGTCCGCATCGCGGTGGCGCTCGACGCCGCCGGCTGCGCCCCCGTCGCCGGATCGCGGCTGGGCGAGGGCGAGGAGTGCCTGGACGTCGAGGTGCGCGTCAGCGGGCAGTAGCGGGGATCAGTCCGTCGCCCCGATAGAAAGAGTGAAAGTCTCTCCCGTCATGCCGGACCTGTTCCGGCATCCACCGCCCCGCATACGCACAAGGCGTTGCTTTTGCGGCACGGTGGACCCCGGAACACGTCCGGGGTGACGGAGCGCATCGGGCTGCCGAGGCGCATGTCGCCGCCTTTCCCTCTTCGTTGGGGTCACGATTTGTGACGCGGCATTCAGCCCCGATACGTCATCCCAGCGGAAGCTGGGATCTCCCCATTGGATAGCACGCCGCCCGGCCGCGGAAGACCCCAGCCTTCGCTGGGGTGACGCACCGGCCTCGGGCAACAACGCCCCCGGCCGCTCCCCTCAGCCGGCATCCTCGTCGGACAGCGGCGTCCAGCCGCGCGGGCCGAGCATCTCCATCGGGCGATAGCGCGCCTTGTACGCCATGCGCGGCGACCCCTTCACCCAATAGCCGAGGTAGACATAGGGCAACCCCGCCTCGCGCGTGCGGGCGATATGGTCGAGGATGATGAAATTGCCCAGCGCCGGCCGCGCGTCCTCGTCGGTCGCGAAGAAGCTGTAGATCATCGACAGCCCGTCCGCCTGCCGGTCGGTCAGGCAGCAGCCGATCAGCCGCCCCGGCACGCCGCCGCGTCCCGGCTCGCGATATTCGACCACCACCGAATTGACCGGCGATTGTTCGACCATGTCGGCATAGTCCATCTCGTCCATGCCGGCCATGCCGCCGCCGGGATGCCGCGACGCCAGGTATCCGCGCAGCAGCTGATATTGCTCGTCGGTCGCCCACGGGCGGCACGCGGTCACCTCCAGGTCGGCGTGGCGGCGCAGCAGCTTCCTCTGCGTCGCATTCGGTTCGAACTGGTGGCTCAGCACGCGCACCGACAGGCAGGCGTTGCACCCCGCGCAGCTGGGGCGATAGGCGACCGACTGGCTGCGGCGGAAACCGATCCGGCTCAGCGCGTCGTTCAGCTCGGTCGCGTTCGGGCCGGACAGCTCGGTGAACACCTTCCGCTCCTGCCGTCCGGGCAGGTACGGGCACGGCTGCGGGCTGGTGACGAAGAAGCGCGGGAATCGGAAGGGCGCTGTCACCGGTCGTCTGGTCCCCGTGGCGCGCCCGGCGCGGGCGCGCGTCGCGCCTGTATATCGGCCCGGACGCGCGTGGTGAAAAGCTGCTTAACCATCTTTTGCGACGCCCCGCGCGCGCCGCCACGTCAGGCGTGCTCCACCGCCTTCACGTCGAACCCGGCGGTGGTCAGCGCGGCGATCAGCTGGTCCAGATGCGCCCGGTCGCGCGTCTCGCACTCGATGTCGGTGACCAGCCCCTTGGCGGGCAGCGTCGTGAACACGCGCTGGTGATACACCTCGATGATGTTGACCCGTTCCTGGTCGAAGATGCGCGCGACGTTGAACAGCGCGCCCGGCTGGTCCTGCAACCGCAGCCGCAGCCGCGCCAGCCGCCCCGATCGCGCCAGGTCGCGCAGCAGCACGTTGGCGAGCAGCCGCGTGTCGATGTTGCCGCCGCACAGCACGACGCCCACGGTCTTGCCGCGGAAGCGTTCGGGATGCGCTAGCAACGCGGCGAGCCCCGCGGCGCCCGCGCCCTCGACCACCGTCTTCTCGATCTGCAGCAGCAGGCTGACCGCTTCCTCCAGCGAGCGTTCGGACACCAGCACGATATCGTCCACCAGCGCGCGCACCATCTGCGACGTGATCCGGCCGGGTTCCTTGACCGCGATCCCTTCCGCCAGCGTATCGCCCGCGCACGGCATGTCGGTGCCGTTCAGGCGGTTGTACATCGACGGGTACAGCTCGGCCTCCACGCCGACCACCTCGATCGGGCGGCCCGCGGCACGCGCCACCGTCGCCATCCCGGAAACCAGCCCGCCGCCGCCGATCGGCACCACCAGCATGTCGATGTCGGGCGCATCGGCCAGCATCTCGACCGCGACGGTCCCTTGCCCCGCGATCACGCGCGGATCATCGAACGGGTGGATGAAGGTGAAGCCGCGTTCCGCCTCCAGCAGGCGGGCGTGGGCATAGGCGGCGTCGAACGTGTCGCCTTCCA
The DNA here is from genome assembly GCF_002374855.1 of Sphingomonas adhaesiva. Taxonomy (GTDB): domain Bacteria; phylum Pseudomonadota; class Alphaproteobacteria; order Sphingomonadales; family Sphingomonadaceae; genus Sphingomonas; species Sphingomonas adhaesiva. Next base: position 393,019 of record NZ_NWVC01000002.1, on the reverse strand, counting down.
GGATCACGTCGGCGCCGTGCCCCTGCGTCTGCACCACCTTCACGATCGGCGTGTTCTTCGGCATCACGATCGTGGCGGGTACGCCCAGCCGGTTGGCGTGATAGGCCAGCCCCTGCGCGTGGTTGCCCGCCGATGCGGCGATCACGCCCTTCTGCTTGGCTTCCTCCGACAGCAGCATCAGCGTGTTGAGCGCGCCGCGTTCCTTGTAGGCGGCGGTGAACTGCAAATTCTCGAACTTCAGGTACACGGTCGCGCCGGTCAGCTTCGACAGCGTGCGGCTGATCAGCGTCGGCGTGCGCACGATCATGTCGCCGATCCGCGCGTGCGCGGCGCGCACGTCGTCGATGGACACGGGAAGGGCGGGATCGGTCGCATACTGGGTAGCCATCCCGCCCGCCTAGCCGATCGCATCCGCGGGATAAAGCCGATCGCCGCTGGCGGCGGCCGGTGCGACAGCCTAAGGGCATGGCCCCATGAAGATCGCATTCATCGGCACCGGGGTGATGGGCGCCCCCATGGCACGGCACCTGGCGGCGGCCGGGCATGACGTCACCGTCTACAACCGCACCCGCGCAAAGGCGGCGGCGACCGGGCTGGCGGTGGCGGATACGCCCGCGGCGGCGGCGCGCGGGGCGGCGGCGGTCGTCACCTGCGTCGGCAACGATGCCGATCTGGAAGCGGTGACGCTGGGCGCGGACGGTGCCTTCGCCGCGATGGCCGACGATGCGGTGTTCATCGACCATACCACCGTGTCGGCGGGGATCGCGCGGCGGCTGGCGGCGGCGCGCGCGCTGTCGGTCGACGCCCCGGTATCGGGCGGGCAGGCGGGTGCGGAGGCGGGCAAGCTGTCGATCATGTGCGGCGGGTCGCCCGACGCGCTGGCGAAGGCGGAACCGGTGATGCGCGCCTATGCCGCGCGGATCGTCCATGTCGGCGATGCGGGCGCGGGGCAGCAGACCAAGATGGTCAACCAGATCTGCATCGCCGGCGTGTTGCAGGGCGTGGCCGAGGGGCTGCGGTTCGCGCAGAAGAGCGGGCTGGACCTCGACAAGGTGCTGGAGGCGGTGTCCGGCGGCGCGGCGCAAAGCTGGCAGATGGTCAACCGCTGGGACAGCATGGCCGAGGGTCGCTTCGACTTCGGCTTCGCGATCGACTGGATGCGCAAGGACCTGGGGCTGGCGCTGGACGAGGCGAAGGCGAACGGCGCGGTCCTGCCGGTGACCGCGCTGGTCGACCAATTCTATGCCGAGGTGCAGGCGATGGGCGGCGCCCGCCAGGACACCAGCGCGCTGGTGCGGCGGCTGCCGTAGCGCCGAAGAACGTCGCCCCTACGACGGCAGGGGCCTATCGCTGCATCGTCGTGTGGACCGGGCGGACACAGGCGCGGCGCGTGTGTGTCGGGGTGGTAGGATGGACGACGCAGCCATGGGCCCCTGCCTGCGCAGGGGCGACGGATGGTGGGGCCGCGGTCGCGTGATGCGGCACGAGGCCCCAGCCTTCGCTGGGGCGACGTGCCGGGCCATTCCGTCGCCCCTGCGAAGGCAGGGGCCTCCCCGTTATTTCGCGCCGCCCCCGCCGACGGCGAAGACCCGGCGCCATTCCGGCTTCACGATCCGCAGCAGCGCGGGCGTGACCGGCAGCGTCACCTCGTACATCCCCTCCACATAGGCGCCGGCGACATATTGCCCCGCGATCAGGCCGATCCGGTCGATCGCGCGGCGGTTGGTGGAGCCGAGCAGCAGCACCAGCTTATCGATCGTCGGGCAGGGGAACACCGCGTCGGTGCCGGGATCCTCGCCCAGCCGCTTCGTCCGCTCCGCCTTCAGCCGCGCGCACCAGGTCGCGCCCAGCAGGTCCTGCAACGCCGCCGCCGACACGAACATCGCGCGCGGATCGACGCGGCGCCCGCGCGCCTTGTCCCACACGATCGTGTCGATCAGCGTGCCGCCATGCGCGCCGCCGGTGAAGCGGTAGGTTTCGCCCGACAGGCTCAGCAGCTGCGGCGTTTCGGTCACCACCGACCAGTGGCGCGACGCGTCATGCTGGTGGAACGGATAGCCCGCCTTCGTCGCCTCGCGCCGGTCATCCTGCGCATCGCGGCGCGTTTCCGCGGCGAACCGCGCCCGGTCCTGGTCCAGCCAGCGGCGCAGCGGGGCGATGCGCGCCGCGGCGGCGGGATAGCCGTAGCTGAAGTCGACCAGCGCGTCGTCGCGCTTCACCTCGACCGCATCGTTCGCGCGCGGAACCGCTTCGACCGGCATCGCCGCCATCGCCAGTCCCAGCCACCACCAGCCGATCAGCCGTCGCATCGCATCCCCTCGCCAAAGACCGTTCGCCGCCATATGGCAGGCAAGATGAACCTGCGCCAAATCCCCCGCCTGACCGGCATCGTCGCCGGCCTGTCCTCGATCGCCCTTTCGCTGCCCGCGGGGGCGGATGCGCTGATCGACAATGTCGCGGGCCTGACGCTCGACCGCGACGGGCGCGTGGTGCGGTTCCAGGCGATGGTGATCGACGCGCAGGGCAAGGTGGTGCGGCTGGTCCCGGTCGGCGAACAGCCGCCGAAGCGGACGAAGAAGAACCCCGGCCCGACCTATGACTGGCGCGCCGACATGAAGGGGCGGGTGGTGATGCCCGGCATGATCGACGCGCACGGCCACGTCATATCGCAGGGGCTGGCGCTGCTGGCGCTCGACCTGTCGGACACGCGATCGCTGGCGGAAGCGCAGAAGAAGATCGCCGATTATGCGCGCGCCAACCCCGAACGCGCATGGATCGTCGGGCGTGGCTGGAACCAGGAACAATGGGGGCTGGGGCGCTTCCCCACCGCCGCGGACCTCGACGCCGCGGTGCCCGGCCGACCGGTGTGGCTGGAACGCGCCGACGGCCATGCGGGCTGGGCGAACAGCGCCGCGCTGAAGGCCGCCGGGATCACCGCCGCCACCGCCGCCCCGGCGGGCGGGCGCGTCGAAAGGCCGCTGGGCGTGCTGGTCGACAATGCCATGTCGCTGATGGACCGCGCGCTGCCGAAGGTGGGGGCGAAGGACCGCACCGCCGCCTTCCTGGCGGCGCAGCAGCTGCTGCTGGGCGACGGGATCACCGCGGTCGCCGACATGGGCACGTCGCTGGACGACTGGATGACCTATCGCCGCATGGGCGACATCGGCGCGCTGCGCGTGCGGATCATGTCCTATGCCGCCGGGATCGACACCACCGTCGCGATCGGCGGGACCGGGCCGACGCCGTGGCTGTATGACGATCGCCTGCGGCTGGCGGGGGTGAAGCTGTTCGCGGACGGCGCGCTGGGGTCGCGCGGCGCTTGGCTGAAGGCGCCCTATGCCGATGCGCCGGGGGAGCGCGGGCTGGGCTTCCTGACCGACGACCAGTTGCAGAACCTGATGAGCCGCGCGGCGATGGACGGATATCAGATCGCGGTCCATGCGATCGGCGATCGCGCCAACAAGCAGGCGATCGACGCGATCGCGGAATTGGCCGCAACTTACAAGGGCGACCGGCGCTGGCGGATCGAACATGCGCAGGTGGTCGACCCGGCCGACATGCCCGCGTTCGGCCGCTACGGCATCATCGCCTCGGTTCAGCCGATCCATGCCACCAGCGACCGGGTGATGGCCGAGGCGCGGCTGGGCACTGCGCGGCTGGCGGGCGCCTATGCGTGGAAATCGCTGCTCAACAACGGCGCGAAGCTGGCGTTCGGATCGGACTTCCCGGTCGAGAAGCCCGATCCCTGGGCCAATTGGGCGGCGGCGTTCACCCGCACCGGCGCGGACGGGCAGCCCGCCGGCGGCTGGCGCCCGGAGGAAGCGGTGACGCGCGAACAGGCATGGTGGGGCTTCACCGGCGGCGCCAGTTTCGCCGGCTTCGCCGAGGCGAAGTTCGGTATCCTGGCGCCCGGCCAGCGCGCCGATTTCATCATCGTCGACCGCGATCCGCTGGCCGCCACGCCGGAGGCGCTGCGCCAGACCAAGGTGATCGAAACCTGGATCGGCGGCCAGCGGGCGTGGGCGCGCAAGTGACGCTGCTCATCCTGGGCACGTTCCGCGTGCCGCCCGACCGGATGGCGGCGGCGCGCGGGGTGATGGCGCGGATGATCGCCGCCAGCCGCGCCGAGGACGGCTGCCTCGACTATGCCTATGCCGAGGATATCGGCACGCCCGGGCTGATCCGCGTCAGCGAGGCGTGGCGCGACCGCGCATCGCTCGCCCGCCACATGGCCAGCGCGCATCTGGCCGAATGGCGCGCGGCCTGGCCGGCGCTGGGCATCGGCGAGCGCGATCTGCGGTCGTACGAGGCGGGTGACGCCGAAGTGGCGTGACGCGATCGGTCGGCAAGACGCCATCTTCCGGAAGAAGGCGGGAGCGCTGCCACGCCCGTTTCGTCAGGACGCAGGAGCATCGCTACCCCAGAGCGACGTCCAGCCGCGCCAGATCGTCCGGCGTATTGACGTTCGCAAGCGCGACCCCCGGCAGCACCGCCACGGCGCCCGCCGCGCGCGCCCAGCGGCGGATCGAGCGGTCGCCACCGGCGGACAGGTGCTCCACCAGCGGCGCGGCCAGCCGCGCGGGCCACAGCCCGACCGTCGGCGCCTCCGCGGCATGAGCGGTGTCCTGCGCCAGCAGCGCGGCGACCAGCGCGGCCGGCAGCGCCGGCGTGTCGCAGGCGGTGGTCAGCACCGCGTCGAACCCCTCGCGCGCGGCCACCGCCAGCGCGCCGGCGATCCCGCCGAGCGGGCCGAGGTCAGGATGGGGCAGGTCGCGGGCGGTGCGCACCCGCGCGTCGGCGCGGCCGACGACCAGCAGGTCGGCGACATGCGGCGAAAGGCTGTCCAGCGCATGGTCGATCAGCGCGGTGTCGCGCCACGTCGCCAGCGCCTTGTCGCTGCCGAAGCGCGAGGAACGGCCACCCGCCAGGACGGCGCCGAGGATGCGGATCATGCCGGCACTGTCGCAGCCGGCGCGCAAAAGGGGAAGCCCGTTACCGCCCGCTGACCGCCGCGCCGTCGGGCGCGGAGGTCGGGGGCGGTGGTGGGCCGATGGATCAGATCGTGGTCAGGACCACGCCGACCACCAGCGCCTGAGCCGCAATCGCCAGCGCGGTGCTGACGGCGGTTTCGAACGTGCGCATGATGGGTCTCCTGTGCCGGATAGGTCCGACGCGGAGTCATCTACGGATCGTTACGCTGCAGAGCAACAAACGTGCGCAACAATCTTGCTTGCACTTGTTGCAATCGTGCGACGGGGATGTTGCGGTTTCGTGACACCATGCCGCGAGCGTCGCCCGGACGTCCCGCGGCTCAGCCGCCGAACACCCGGTCGAAGATCGTGTCGACGTGCTTGAAATGATAGCCCAGGTCGAACTTCTCGTCGATCTGCGCGGGCGACAGCGCGGCGGTGACCTCCGGATCGGCCTTCAGCAATTCCTGAAGCGACAGCTGGCCGTCCGATTCCCACACCTTCATCGCGTTGCGCTGGACCAGCCGGTACGAATCCTCGCGGCTGACCCCCGCCTGCGTCAGCGCCAGCAGCACGCGCTGCGAATGGACCAGGCCGCCCATCCGGTCGAGGTTCTTTTGCATCCGCTCGGGATAGACCAGCAGCTTGTCGATCACCCCGGTCAGCCGCGCCAGCGCGAAATCGAGCGTGATCGTCGCGTCCGGCCCGATGTAGCGTTCGACCGAGGAGTGCGAGATGTCGCGTTCGTGCCACAGCGCGACATTCTCCAGCGCCGGGGTGACATAGCCGCGCACCATCCGCGCAAGGCCGGTCAGATTCTCGGTCAGCACCGGGTTGCGCTTGTGCGGCATCGCGGACGAGCCCTTCTGCCCGGGGGAGAAATATTCCTCCGCCTCCAGCACCTCGGTACGTTGCAGGTGGCGCACCTCGGTCGCGACGCGCTCGACCGAACTGGCGATGACGCCCAGCGTGGCGAAGAACATCGCGTGGCGATCGCGCGGGATCACCTGTGTCGAGACGGGTTCGATCGCGAGGCCCAGCTTGTCCGCGACATGCTCCTCGACGCGCGGATCGACGTTGGCGAAGGTGCCGACCGCGCCGGAAATCGCCGCGGTGGCGATATCGGCGCGCGCCGCGACCAGCCGGGTGCGGTGGCGGGCGAATTCGGCATGCGCCTGCGCCAGCTTCAGCCCGAACGTCACCGGCTCGGCATGGATGCCGTGGCTGCGCCCGATCGTCGGGGTCAGCTTGTGCTCCTTCGCGCGGCGTTCCAGCACCGCCAGCAGCGCGTCGATATCCGCGATCAGCAGGTCTGCCGCGCGCGCCAGCTGCACCGACAGCGTGGTGTCGAGCACGTCGGACGACGTCATCCCCTGGTGCATGAAGCGCGCCTCGTCGCCGACCTGTTCGGCGACCCAGGTCAGGAACGCGATCACGTCATGCTTGGTCACCGCCTCGATCGCGTCGATCGCGGCGACGTCGATCGCCGGCTTCGTCGCCCACCATTGCCACAGCGCGGCCGCCGCGCTCTTTGGCACCACGCCCAGATCAGCGAGCGCGTCGGTCGCGTGCGCCTCGATCTCGAACCAGATCGCGTAGCGCGCCTCCGGGGTCCAGATCGCGGCCATGTCGGGGCGGGAGTAACGGGGGATCATCGGGCGGTTCCTGAACGGCGTAACGGGACGGCGCGCCGTTAGCAGCGCGGGGCCAGAGGGGCAAATGCGGGGGGCGGGGGCGGCGCCGGACCCGCGCGCCCCGGCGCTAGATCAGGCCCTTGGCGCGCAGGCTCACCTGGCCCGCCGCCCCGACGATGATATGGTCGTGGACGGTGATGTTCAGCGGCTTGCCCGCCGCGACGATCGCGCGGGTGATGTCGATGTCGGCGCGGCTGGGGGACGGATCGCCCGACGGGTGGTTGTGGACCAGGATCAGCGCGGCGGAGCCGATCTCCAGCGCGCGCTTGATGACTTCGCGCACGTGCACCGCGGCCTCGTCGATCGTCCCGCGCGACATCTGTTCGTCGCGGATCAGCATGTTGCGGGTGTTGAGGTGCAGGACGCGGAACTGCTCGATCGTGTCGTGCGCCAGTGCGGCGTGCAGATAGTCGCGCAGCGCCTGCCAGTTGGACAGCAGCGGCGCTTCGCGCGTGCGGGCGCGGACCAGCCGGATCGAGGTGGCGTGCGCGATCTTGATCGCCGCCGCGGTCACGTCGCCCATCCCCTTCACGCGCATCAGCGACTGGGCATCGGCGGCCAGCAATCCGCCGATCCCGCCGAATTCGTGCAGCAGCCGCTTGGCCAGATCCTTGGTATCCTGCCGCGGCAGCGCCACCGCGAGCAGATACTCGATCAGCTCGTGATCGTGCAGCCCCTCCGCATCGGCGAACAGGCGCGCGCGCAGCCGGGCGCGATGCCCCTTGGCATCGGTGACGGGGGCATCGGCATCCAGCATCGCGGCCCACGATATGCCGCCCCCGGCGGGCGCGCAATTGCGTGAGGCGATCGGGCGGGGTTATGCATTGTGCGGATGATGCGGGTGGAGTGGCGTAGATGAGCGCGGCGGCGCAGCCGCCCCGGCGGGGCGGGCAAAGCGGCGGGCGTGCCCGCCGTGCGCTGGTCGCCGTGTCGGTGCTGGCGCTGGCCGCGACCGCGGGCGTGTGGCTGTCGCGCGTGCCGATCGCGACGCATGTCATCGACCGCGAACTGGCTACCCGCGGCGTGCCGGCGCGCTATCATATCGCCGACCTGGGGCTGGGGCGGCAGCGGCTGACGAATGTGGTGATCGGCGATCCGCGCGACCCCGATCTGGTCGCCGACTGGGTGGAAACGTCCACCGACGTCGGCCTGTCGGGTGCGCGGGTCGTTGCGGTGCGCGCGGGGCGGGTGCGCGCGCGGGCGCGGTGGATCGACGGCACGCTGTCGCTGGGCGCGATCGACCGGCTGTTGCCGCGCTCGACGGGCGGGGCGGCGCCGTTCGTGCTGCCGACCCTGGCACTCGACGTCGCCGACGCGCGCGCGCGGGTGGAAACGCCGGCCGGCGTCGTCGGCGTGAAACTGACCGGGCGCGGGCGGCTGGACGACGGCTTCGCCGGCACGATCGCGGCGGTCGCCCCGCGCGTCGCCGCCGGCGGGTGCAGCGTCGCGGATGTCCACGCCGTGCTGGCGGTCGCCATCCGCCGCGGTGCGCCGACGCTGACCGGCCCGCTGGGCGCGCAGCGCGTCGCGTGCTCCGGCGGCGTGACCTCGCAGCAGGTCGCGGCCGGCGCGCAGGTGACGCTGGGCGCTGGGTTCGATCGGTGGCAGGGCAGGCTGCATCATGCCGGCGCCGCGACGGTGCGCGCGCCCGGCTATGGCGTCGAGCGGTTGACCGGGACGATCGCGTTCGACGGCGATGCCCGCGCAACCAAGGGCGAGGTGCAACTGGCGTCGGGGCCGCTCACCGTCCCCGGCGCGCGCGCGAAGGGCGCGACGATCGCGGCCCGCTACGCGCTGGGCGGCACGGCGCCCGCCTTTGCCGGATCGGTGGCGACGCGGGGCACGGCGCTGGCCCCCGCCATGTTGCGGCAGGTGACGGCGCAGGCGGATGCGGCGGCGGGATCGCCGGTCGCGCCGCTGGTGCGGCAGGCCGCGCTGGCGGCGGCGCGCGCCGGTCGCGCGTTCGACCTGGCGGCGCGGGTCAGCCTGGCCGATGGCGCGGTGGCGGTGCCGGACCTGACGCTGACCGCCGTCAGCGGCGCGCGCGCGACGGTGAGCGGCGATGCGCTGCGCGTCGGCGGAGTCGCGCTGGGCGGGCAGATGCGCGTCGCGGGCGGCGGGCTGCCGACGATCGCCGCCGACCTGACGCAGCGCGCCGGCGGCGCGATCGCGGGAACGGTGCGGATGGCGCCTTATGCCGCCAACGGCGCGCGGCTGGCATTGACCCCGATACGCCTCGCGGGCGGGCGGGTGACGACGCAGGTGACGCTCAGCGGGCCGCTGGGCGACGGTGGCCGGGTCGACGGGCTGGTCGTGCCGGTCGATGCGCGCTGGCGCGGGTCGCGCATCGCGCTCAACCCCGCCTGCACCCCGGTGGCGGTGCGCGCGCTGGCGGTGTCGGGGCTGCGGCTCGACCCCGCGCGGCTGGCCTTGTGCCCGACCGGCGCGGCTTTGGTCGAGGTGGCGGGCGGGCGCGTGGCGGGCGGCGCGCGGATCGGTGCGGCGGCGCTGCGCGGCGCGATCGGCGGCACCCCGCTGGCCGTGGAGACGGCGGGCGGCACGGTGCGGCTGGGCGACCGCGGCTTCGCGCTGGCGGACGTGCGCGCTGACCTGGGCGCTGAGGGCCGCGTGACCCGCATCGCCGCCGCGCGGCTCGACGGGCGCGTCACGCCGGCGGGCGTCGCGGGCGCGTTCGCGGGGCTGGGCGGACAGGTCGCCAACGTCCCGCTGGCGATGAGCGCGGGGGACGGCACGTGGCGGCTGGCGGGCGGCGTGCTGTCGCTCGACGGTGCGCTGTCGGTCGCCGACACGCAGACGCCCGCGCGGTTCGAGCCGATGGCCGCGCGCGACGTCGCGCTGGTGCTGAAGGACGGGCGGATCGACGCGCGCGGCACGCTCCACGAACCGGTCACCGGCACGAAGGTGGCCGACGTCACCATCGCGCACCGGCTGTCGACCGGCGAGGGGCATGCGCATCTGGCGGTGCCCGGCATCACCTTTGGCGAAGGGTTGCAGCCCGACCGGCTGACGCGGCTGACGTTCGGCGTGATCGCCGACGTGAAGGGGACGGTCAGCGGGCAGGGCGACATCGACTGGGGCGCGAAGGGCGTGACCAGCACCGGCACCTTCACCACGCCCGGCACCGATCTGGCTGCCGCATTCGGCCCGGTCACCGGGCTGGCGGGGACGATCCGCTTCACCGACCTGCTGGTGCTGGAAAGCGCGCCGGGGCAGGTGGCGACGGTGGCGTCGATCAACCCCGGCGTTCCCGTCACCGACGGGCGGATCGTGTTCCAGACGCTGCGCGATACGAAGGTGAAGGTGACCAGCGGCACCTGGCCGTTCGCGGGCGGCACGCTGTCGCTCGACCCCACGCTGCTGGACTTTTCCGAAAGCGGGCAGACGCGCCGCATGACCTTCCACGTCACCGGCATGGACGCGGGCAAGTTCCTGCAGCAGTTCGATTTCTCGAACCTCAATGCCACCGGCATCTTCGACGGGGTGCTGCCGATGGTGTTCGACGCCAATGGCGGGCGGATCGAGGGCGGGCGGCTGACCGCGCGCGCCGGCGGCGGGGGCATCGCCTATCTGGGCGAACTGACCGAGAAGGATCTGGGCTTCTGGGGCAATCTGGCCTTCCAGTCGCTGCGCTCGCTCACCTATCGCGAACTGGTGCTGGAGATGGACGGGCCGCTGGCGGGCGAGATGGTGACCGGCGTGCGCTTCACCGGCATCCGCCAGGGCGCGGGCGCCAAGAGCAATTTCCTGCTGAGCCGCCTGACGCGGCTGCCGATCGTGTTCAACATCACGATCCGCGCGCCGTTCCGCGGGCTGATCGATTCGGCGGCCAGCTTCTACGATCCGCAGCGGCTGGTCGCGCGCAACCTCCAGGCGTTGATCGCGGAGCAGAACCGGCAGGCGGAAGCGGCCCGGCACTCGCAACAGGGCGGGCAGGGGGAACAGGGGGGCGCCGTTCAGCCCCCGGAAAGCGGGAATGTGCCATGACCGAAACGGGATTGCGGAAGGTGAGCGTGACGACGAAGCTGTTGGCGATGGCGGTGATGACCGGGATGCCCTTGATCGCGGGCGGGTGCGTGAACATCTCGGCACCCGACAAGCCGATCCAGATCAACCTGAACATCAACGTCACGCAGGAAGTGGTCTATCGCCTCGACAACGAAGCGAAATCGCTCATCAAGCAGAATCCGGGGATTTTCTGACGCCATGACCAAGAAAGCCATTCTGATGATCGCCGCCGCGCTGGCCGCGGTGTCGGGCGCCGCCTGGGCGCAACGCGACCCGGCCTATGCCGCGGCGCGCGCGGCGGGCGAGGTGGGCGAACAGCCCGACGGCTATCTCGGCGTGGTGGGCGGCGGCAACGCGCAGCTGCGCGCGCTGGTCAGCAACATCAACATCCAGCGCAAGGCCGCCTATACGCAAAAGGCGCAGGCCAGCGGCGCGACGGTGGAGCAGCTGGCTTTCACCAGCGGCTGCAACCTGATCGCGCAGACGAAGCCGGGCGAGAAATATCGCACCCCCGACGGTTCGTGGGAAACCCGCGGCGCGGGCGCGCCGGTGCGCGATTCGCGGTGCGTGTGATCCGGTAGGACGGGGGTCTGCGCTCGATGAAGGTCCCAGCCTGCGCTGGGAGGACGGCCGATATCCTGCGTCGCCCCTGCGCAGGCAGGGGCCTTTCGCGGTTCCCGCGCACCGCCTCTCCCTGATCCACAACGGTTGACACCCCCCGGACCCCCGGCTAACCGGGCCGTGCCTTGGCGGGGCTGCTCGCCGACAGAGCGACTTCCCCTTCCTGGTTCGTACACGATCACGGGATGGGGATGCTGCGTGTCGGAGAATGGACCCGGACAGGATTTCCACGGCGCGGAAGACCCGCGGCTCGCCTCCCTCGACAAACGGCTGGAGCGGGCACGCAGGGACGAAGCGATCCGCACGGGGGCCGTGCGCGACGATGGGGAGGCCGGCTATCAGCTGGGCAACCGCGTGCTCGCCGCCCTGATCGGAAGTCTCGTCGGCTCGGCGCTGATCGGCTGGCTCATCGACCGCTGGTTCGGCACGACGCCTTGGGCGCTGATCGTGATGCTGTTCCTGGGGATCGGCGTCGCGTTCAGGCAGATCATTCGGTTGACGACCAGGCGCCCGGACGAACCGGGCGCTTGACGTATGTAAGACGGTTGGGGACCAGCGCGTGGCGGCAGAAGGCGGCAAGATCGATCCGATGCACCAGTTCCTGATCGAGCCTGTGCTCGGTCAGAAGTGGGTGGTGGGCGGCTATGATCTGTCGTTCACCAATTCGGCGCTGTGGATGGTCATCACCCTCGTCTGCCTGTGGCTGTTCATGCTGGGCGGGATGAAGCGCGAGCTGGTGCCCGGCCGCTGGCAGGCCGCGGTGGAGGGGTTCACCGGCTTCGTCCAGAACATGCTGACGTCGAACGTCGGGCCGGAGGGCAAGCGCTTCGTCCCCTACGTCTTCTCGCTGTTCATGTTCATCCTGTTCGCCAACGTCCTGGGGCTGATGCCGGTCGGCATCGTGCCGGGCTGGCACCCGTTCACGATCACCAGCCACCTGACCGTCACCGGCGTGCTGGCGATCATCAGCTTCTCGATCGTGCTGATCGTCGGCTTCGGCAAGCACGGCTTCCACTTCTTCAGCCTGTTCGTGCCGCACGGCACGCCGGTGGTGATGATCCCGCTGATCTTCGTCGTCGAACTGCTGAGCTTCCTGGTCCGTCCGTTCTCGCTGGGTCTGCGACTGTTCGTCGCGATGACCGCGGGGCACATCCTGCTGAAGGTGCTGGCGGCGTTCGTCATCAACGGGCTGAACATGGGCGCCGGCTATGCCGCGATCGTCAGCCTGCCCAGCTTCGCGCTGATGATCGGCATCACGCTGCTCGAACTGCTGGTGGCGGCGATCCAGGCCTATGTCTTCGCGCTGCTGACCAGCGTCTATCTCAACGACGCGGTCAACCTGCACTGAGTTTCCTTCGTTCAACCAACTGATTTTTTCACGGGAGTTTACTGACATGGACGCAACCGCCGCCAAGCTGCTCGGTGCTGGTCTCGCCGCGATCGGCATGGGCATTGCCGCGCTGGGCGTGGGCAACGTGTTCGCCGCCTTCCTCGAAGGTGCGCTGCGCAACCCGGGTGCCGCCGACGGCCAGCAGGGCCGCCTGTTCATCGGCTTCGCCGGTGCGGAGCTTCTGGGCCTGCTCGCCTTCGTGACGATGATCATCCTGGTGTTCGTCGCGTAACGACACGCCGACGGACCCGTCCCGTCCGCCCCGTGCGGGCGGGGCACCAAGGATAGCGGACACCCATGCCTCAAATCAGTCAGATCGCCGCCACCTACGCCTCGCAGATCTTCTGGCTGCTCGTCACCTTCGGCATCCTGTATTTCGGGATCGGCAAGATGATGGTCCCCAGGGTGCAGGGCGTGATGGACCTGCGCGAATCGAAGATCGCGCAGGATCTGGCCGACGCCGAAGCGGCGCGCGGCCAGGCCGACACGACCGAGGCGGCATGGACCGCGCGGATGGACGCCGCGCGCGCCGCCGCGCAGGCCGAGGTCGCCAAGGCCAAGGCGCAGGCGGCGACCGCTGCCGAAACGCAGATGCGTGCCGCCGACGCCGACCTGGCCGAGCGCGTGGCGCATCACGACGTGGCGATCGCCAATGCCAAGGCGGCGGCGATGGTCAACGTGCAGACGATCGCGGCGGAAGCCGCACAGGAGCTGGTCGAGCGCCTGTCGGGCGTCGCCATCTCCCCCGAAGCCGCCAACGAGGCGGTGCGCAGGCAGATGACACATGGCTAATCCCACCTCCACCGTCGTGCAGGACATCGAGGCGCAGCCGCTAGAGACGCATGACGTCGCCAACGGCAGCGGGATGACCGGCACCGTCCATGGCGGCGCCGTGGAACATGCCGCGCCGACCGCGCTGGGCTTCAACGACACCGGCTGGGTCGGGATCGCCGCGCTGGTGGTGCTGGTCGGCATGGTCATCGCCAAGGTGCCGGCGGCGATCGCCGGGATGCTCGACAAGCGCATCGGCGAAATCCGCCGCCAGCTGGACGAGGCCGCGCAGCTGCGCCGCGAGGCCGAGGCGCTGCGCGACGAATATGCCGCCAAGGCGCAGTCCGCCGAAAGCGACGCCGCCCGGATGCGCGAGAATGCGCAGCACGAGGCGACCGCGATCATCGCCAAGGCCAAGGCCGACACCGCGCTGCTGATGGATCGCCGCGCGAAGATGGCCGAGGACAAGATCGCCGCCGCCGAGCGTGCGGCGATCGCCGAGGTCCGCGCCCGCACCGCGCAGGCCGCCGTCGCCGCCGCTGCGGCGCTGATCGCCGAGCGGCACGGCCAGGACGCCGACCGTCCGCTGATCGACAAGGCGATCGCCGGGGTCGGCCGGCTCAACTGAGCGCCGCGTTCTGCGTTGCCCGCAGGAAGACCCCGTCGCGTCGCGGCGGGGTTTTCGTGTTTCGGGCGCGGGCTTGCCGCGCGCCGCGCGGCGCGGGATGATGCGGCATGGCCCGTTGGACCGATCGCCTCCGCGCGCTGCTGCGCCGCGATGAGCCGGGCGTCGACCCCGATGGCTTCGGCCAGTCGCTCGCCGACGACCTGCGCTTCCTCCACCGCTTCCGCCGCTGCCGCCGCCGCGCGGTGACGTGGCGCACGCCTACCGCTGCCGAACGCGCCGCGATCGACGGCGACCCGGTGATCGGCCGCTTCGGCGACGACACGGTCGCGCTGGCGCAGGTCGACGGCCGCCGCTGGATCGTGCGCGATCGCGTCTGGCATGGCTGGCCCGACCCGCCCGAATTCGCCTTCTTCGCGGTCGAGCCGGACGGCACGATCTGGGCCGGCGCGGACTTCGATCGCTGGCCGGCGGCGTGGCGGCGGCCGTGATCCGCCTGCGCATCGTCATGCCGGACCCGATCCGGCAGCCATGCCTCCCCGAATCGCACCTGCCGGGCGTTGCCGCCGAGTCCGCGCATCCCTAGATCGCGGGCGATGACCGGCAATTACGGCCCCCCCGACCGCTTCAACGAGGAAGCCGCGACCTATACCGTTCGCGGCGCCGACACGCCCGATCTGGAAACCGGCGTGGCGGCGATCCGCAATGTTCTGAAGACTCTGCCGCTCAAGCCCGGCGTGTACCGGATGCACGATGCCAAGGGCGACGTGCTGTACGTCGGCAAGGCGCGCGCGCTGAAGAACCGCGTCGGCAATTACGTGCAGGTCGAACGCCTGTCGAAGCGGTTGCAGCGGATGGTGTCGCTGACCCGGTCGATGACGATCGTCACGACCAACAACGAGGCGGAGGCGCTGCTGCTGGAGGCGCAGCTCATCAAGCGGTACCGCCCCGCCTACAACGTGCTGCTGCGCGACGACAAAAGCTTCCCGTTCATCCTGTTGCGCGCCGATCACGACTTCCCGCGCATCCAGAAGCATCGCGGCGCGCGGCGGGCGAAGGGCGACTATTACGGCCCGTTCGCCAGCGCGGGCAGCGTCAACAATACGCTCAACGCGCTCCAGAAACTGTTCCTGCTGCGCAGCTGCACCGACGGCTTCTTCAAGACGCGCGACCGCCCGTGCCTGCTGTACCAAATCAAGCGGTGTTCGGCGCCGTGCGTCGGCCGGATCGACGACGCGGGCTATGCCGAGCTGGTCGCCGACGCCAAGAAATTCCTCGCCGGCAAGACCACCGACGTCCAGGCGAAGCTGGGCACGCAGATGCAGGCCGCCGCCGAGAACATGGATTTCGAGCTGGCCGCGGTGCTGCGCGACCGGTTGAAGGCGCTCACCTTCATCCAGGGAACGCAGTTCATCAATGCCGAGGGCGTGGGCGATGCCGATATCTTCGCGCTGGCCAGCCACGAAGGGCTGATCGGGATCGAGGCGTTCTTCATCCGCGGCGGGCAGAACTGGGGCCACCGCAGCTTCTTCCCCGCGCACACCGCCGATGTGCCCGAGGACGAGGTGCTGACCCAGTTCATGGCGCAATTCTATGAGGAGGTGCCGCCCGCGCGCACGATCCTGATCGACCGCGTGCTGCCCGAGGCCGAGGTGCTGGTGCAGGCGCTGTCCGATCAGGCCGGGCGCAAGGTGGAGATGCAGGTGCCCCAGCGCGGCGTGCGCAAGCGGCTGCTCGATCAGGCGACCCGCAACGCGCGCGAGGCGCTGGAACGGCGGCTGGCGGAGAGCACCACCCAGGCGCGGCTGCACCGCGAACTGGCCGAGTTGTTCGAACTGGCCGAGCCGCCCGACCGGATCGAGGTATACGACAACAGCCATATCCAGGGCACCAATGCGCTGGGCGCGATGGTCGTCGCCGGGCCGGAGGGGTTCCGCAAGGGCCAGTATCGCAAGTTCAACATCAAGCAGGCGGCGACCGACGACGATTATGCGATGATGCGCGAGGTACTGACCCGCCGCTTCGCACGCGCGCTGGAGGAGGACCCGGACCGCGACGGCGATACCTGGCCCGATCTGGTGCTGCTGGACGGCGGGCGCGGGCAGCTGAACGCGGCCAAGGCGGTGCTGGAGGATCTGGGGATCGAGGACGTGTGCCTGGTCGGCGTCGCCAAGGGGCCGCACCACGGCCGCGAGGGGCGCGAGGTGTTCCACCTGATGGACGGGCGCGAACTGACGCTGCCGGTCAATGCGCCGCTGCTGTTCTACCTCCAGCGGCTGCGCGACGAGGTTCACCGCTTCGCGATCGGCGCGCACCGCGCCAAGCGGGCGAAGGCGATCGGCGCCAGCCCGCTGGACGAGGTGCCCGGCATCGGCCCGGCGCGCAAGAAGGCGCTGCTGATGCATTTCGGCACCGGCCGCGCGGTGCGCAACGCCAGCCTGGAGGATCTGCGCAAGGCGCCCGGCGTCAGCGCCGGGGTGGCGCAGCAGGTGTACGATTTCTACCACGCGCGGTGATGCGGGGGGGGCGGGGCGGGCGGCCCTTTCCTTCGGCCCGAAACGTCGCCCCAGCGCAGGCTGGGACCTCCACCGGCTCCTGTCTGCCGCTATGACCGGGATATCCCAGCCTTCGCTGGGATGACGACCGATTCGATAGGAAGGGTGATGGGTGGCGGAATGTCGCGCCGCTCCGGCCCGAAACCAGGGCTTTCCCTTTCACGGCGACCCGCTACGCTGAACTGCGGGGAACATATCCGGGGGGACAGGGGTGATGCGGCAATGGCCGTTGGCGGTCGTGCTCATGGCGAGCGCGGCATCGGTGCAGGCATCCGAAACCGTGCGCTACGCGCCCGCGCCCGACTGGGTGGCGGCGGCACCCGCGATTACCGCGGCGCAGGTCAGCGGCGATGCCCCGGCGATCGTCCTGTTCGACAATCAGGCGCGGCTGGATGGCGCGCAGTCGGTCACCTATATCGACACCGCCACCCGCGCGGTGACCCCCGCGATGCTGGCGCAGATGGGCAACCTGTCGATCCCGTGGATGCCCGATCGCGGCGACCTGACCATCCACCGGCTGGAGATAGTGCGCGACGGCAAGACGATCGACCTGATCGCCGCGGGGCAGAAATTCACCGTGCTGCGCCGCGAACAGCAGATGGAACAGAACGTCCTTACCGGCCTGTTGACCGCGACGCTGTCGGTCGAGGGGTTGCAGGTCGGCGACGTGCTGCGCACCAGTTTCTCGATCGGCCAATCGGACAAGGCGCTGGGCGCGCATGCGATGGTGGTCACCATGACCCCGGCCGCGCCGTTCCGCGCCGGTTTCGCGCGGTCGCGGCTGATCTGGCCGCGCGCGCAGGCGGCGAAGTGGAAGGGCTATGCCGCCGGGCTGGCCACGACCGAGCGTGACGTCGGCGACCTGCACGAGGTGATCGTCGCGCTGCCGCTGCCCAAGGCGCCCGACATGCCCGAGGACCTGCCCGACCGACTGCAACGCCTGCCGATCGTCGAGGCGACGAACTTCGCCGACTGGGCCGACGTGTCGCGCACGCTGGCGCCGCTGTACGCCACCGACGGGCTGATCGCGCCGGGCAGCGCGCTGGACCGCGAGGCGGCGGCGATCGCGGCGGCGGAAGGCGATCCGCTGCGCCGTGCGCAGCGTGCGCTGGAACTGGTGCAGGGCAAGGTCCGCTATCTGGCGGTGGGGATGAACGGCGGCGCGCTGACGCCGCAGGCGCCGGCGCGGACGTGGGAATTGCGCTACGGCGATTGCAAGGCGAAGACGCTGCTGCTGCTGGCGCTGCTCCACCGGCTGGGGGTGACGGCGGAGCCGGCGTTGGCGAGCGTGCAGATGGGCGCGATCGTCGCGACGCGGCTGCCGTCGGCGGCGGTGTTCGACCATATCCTGGTGCGCGCGACGATCGGCGGCGAGACGCTGTGGCTGGACGGCACCGGGCTGGGATCGCGGCTGGAGGATATCCACGACATGCCGCCGCTGCGCCATATCCTGCCGCTGCGCACGGCTGGCGCGGCGCTGGAGGCGCTGCCGCTGCGCGCCGATGCCCGCCCCGACCGCATCGTCGAGATGAAGTGGGACCAGCGCGCCGGCGTCGAATTCCCGACGCTGTTCGACGCCAGCATCATGATCCGCGGCCGCATCGCGGAGATGTTCGCCGGCGCGGCGAGCCAGGCGGATGCCGAGCAGCGGCGCGACCTGCTGCGCGGCATCATCACCGAGGAGACGGGCGAGGCGCAGTTCGTGTCGGAGGATATGCGCTACGACGCCGCCACCGCGACCGCCACCGTGACGGGGCGCGGTATCGTCACCACGCCATGGCGGCGGGAGAACCGCCGCTATCGCATGAATGTCGACCGGGTGGTGAGCCTGCTGGATTTCACGCCTGATCGCGCGCGCCAGGCGTGGCGCGACCTGCCCGTCTCGACCGGGACGCCGGGTGGCACGGTGTACCGCGCGACGTGGCAATTGCCCGACAAGGATGCAGCATGGGAGCTGGAAGGATCCCGCACGCTGCCCGCGATGCTGGCGGGGCGGCAGCTGCGTCGGCAGGTGGCGCTCGACGGCGGCACCTTCACCATCGAGGAGCGCGTCGACGCCATTGGTGCCGAGGTCGCGCCGGACGCGCTGGCCGCGGAGCGCGCGCGATATGCCCAGGCGCTTGCCGACCTGTTGCGGCTGAAGGCGCCGGCGGCGCTGCCCAACCGCGCCGAACAGGTGCTGGCAGGGCGCAAGGACGGTCGGTTCAGGCCGCTGGAGGCGGCCCTCTCCGCGGTCATCGCGCGCGATCCGAAGGAAGCGAACGCCTTTGCCAGCCGCGCGTCGTTCCGCGCCGGGCTGTTTGACAATCCGGGCGCGATCGCCGACCTGTCGCGCGCGATCGAGCTGGAGGATTCGGTGCGGCTGCGCACGCAGCGCGCGGCGCTGTATATCGAGGAGGACCGCCCGCGCGAGGCGCTGGCCGATTACCAGCAGGCGCGCGGGCTGGAACCGGACAATGACGGCGTGCTGCTGGCGCTGGCGCAGTTGACCGCGCATCGCGGCGACCGGCCGGCGGCCTATGCGCTGCTCGACGAGCGGATCGCGCGCGGCGACCGTGAACGGATCGGTGCCGTCCAGACCCGCGCGGAACTGATGGCGGCAAAGGCGGGGGGCGAACCCGACCAGGCCGTCGCGCTGCTCGACGCGATCGTTGCCGAACGGCCGGGCGATTCCGGGCTGCTCAATGCGCGCTGCTGGGTGAAGGGGATCGGCAATGTCGCGCTCGACACCGCGCTGAAGGATTGCACCCGCGCGATCGAACTGTCCGACAGTGCGGGGCCGGCGCTGCACAGCCGCGCCTTCGCTTATTACCGGATGGGCCGGTTCGACGAGGCGCTGGCGGACCTGGACGCGGCGGCGGACATCATGCCGCGCTCGGCCGACGTCCTGTACCTGCGCGCGCTGACCCGCCGCCATCTGGGTCGCACCGCGGAGGCGGCGGCGGACATGACCGCGGCGACGATGTTCGACAAGCAGATCGCCGCCACCTACGCCCGCTATGGCGTGACCGGGTAGCAGGCGGCGCAGTCGTCCGTTTACCTTCGGCTGCTACACCCCCCGTCATGCCGCACGTCTTCCTGACCATCGACACCGAGTTCCGCTGGGGCGATCACGCCGCGGGGCTGGCGTTGCCGGCGATCAGCGAACGGTCGATCGAACCGGCCGGGGTGGGGCTGGCGTGGCAGCTCGACCTCTTGGCGCGGCACGGGCTGAAGGCGACGTTCTTCGTCGATCCGATGCCCGCGCTGGTCTACGGCGAAGAGGCGATCGCGCGCGTCGTCGCGCCGATTCTGGCGGCGGGGCAGGAGGTGCAATTGCACCTGCATCCCAATTGGGTCGGCGCGCATCCCGGCGACGGCGGGGCGACGCATGGCCGGTTCGAACTGATCGATCATTCGCGCGACGCGCAGGCCGCGCTGCTGGCGAAGGGGATCGCGCTGCTGACCGCGGCGGGGGCGCCCGCGCCGGTCGCGTTCCGCGCCGGCAGCTATGCCGCCAACGACGATACGCTGTCGGCGCTGGCGATGCTGGGCATCCGCTACGACAGCAGCCACAATGGCGCGCACGCGCCCTGGCCCAGCGCGATCGGGCTGCCCGCGGCACAGATCGCGCCGGTGTGCCGCCGCGGTGTGATGGAAGTGCCGGTGACGCTGATCGAGGATCGCCCCGGCCGCTATCGCAACGTGCAGGTGTGTGCGCTGTCCACCGCCGAGATGCGCGCGACGATCGACCATGCGGTGGATCGCGGGCATGAGGCGCTGACCATTGTCAGCCACAGTTTCGAACTGGCCAACCGCGCCGCCACCGCGCCCAATCGCGTCCATGTCCGCCGGTTCGAGGCGCTGTGCGCGATGCTGGCGGCCCGGCGTGATGCGGCGCCGACCGCGCATTTCGCGGACCGCCCCGCGTTGCGCCCCGGCCGCGACGACGCGCCGCTGCCGCCCAGCGCGCTGCGATTGCGCTGGCGACAGGTGGAACAGGCGTGGTCGACGCTGGTCGAGGAACGCGCCGCGTGAGCGCGCCTCCCGCGTCGGGCGGGGCGGCGGGCGCCTTGTCGTTCCGCATCGGCGCGCGCACGCTGGCGTCGATCCCGCGCGATCTGGTGCGGATCGGCCTGTCGCTGGACGAGGCGCTGGCCGGGCACGCGCCGGTGCTGCCCGCGCTGGCCGCGCATCAGGACGGCTGGTTCGTCACTTCGCTGCCCGATGCCGCGGTCATCGCCGCGCCGGGGATCGGCCATGTCCGGCAACGCTACCGACGCTATTACGTCGATCTGACCGCGGGCGAGGCGGCGTGGCGTGCCTGCCTGTCGGGGCAGGCGCGATCGGGGATGAAGCGCAAGGCGAAGAAACTCGCCGCGGCCAATGGCGGCGCGCTCGACATCCGCCGCTACCGCACGCCCGCCGACATGGCGGCGTTCCACCCGCTGGCGCGCGCGGTGGCGGCGACCACCTATCAGGAACGCCTGCTGGGATCGGCGCTGCCCGGCGATGCGGCGTTCGTCGAGGAAATGCGCGAGCGCGCGGCGGTCGATGCCGCGCGCGGCTGGCTGCTGTTCCTGGGCGATGCGCCGATCGCCTATCTGTGGGGCGCGGGTGAGGGCGATTCGCTGCGCTACGACTACGTCGGGCACGACCCGGCGTTCGGCGAGCTGTCGCCGGGCAGCGTCCTGATGGAGGCGGCGCTGACTGATCTGTTCGCGGACCGCTTCGCGCGGTTCGACTTCACCGAGGGCGAGGGCCAGCACAAGCGCACGCTCGCGACCGGCAGCGTCGCCTGCCGCGACGTCCTGCTGCTGCGCCCCACGCTCGCCAACCGCGCCGCACTGGCGGGGCTGGCCGGGTTCGAACGCGCGGTGACGGCGGCGAAACGCTGGGCGGAAGTGCCCGCGGTGGCGCGCGCGGTGAAGCGGGTACGGCGGTAACGCCGGGCGGAGGGGCGCTCTCCCACGTCATCCCAGCGCAGGCTGGCATCTTCGGCGTGTGCCGGGGCAGGAGCCGCGGGGAGGCCCCTGCCTGCGCAGGGGCGACGCGTGCGGTCGCATCGCCTATATCCCGCCCATGCACATCCGCGCCGATGCCGTGATCCTGTCCGTGCGCGCGCACGGCGAACATGGCGCGATCGTGCGCGGGTTCACGCGCCTGCACGGGGTCCAGCCGGGCTATGTCCGCGGCGGCCATGCGCGGCGGCTGCGCCCGGTGCTGCAACCCGCCAATGCGATCCGCGGCGAATGGCGCGCGCGCACCGACGAGCAACTGCCCGTGCTGACCGCCGAGCTGATCCACAGCCGCGCGCCGCTCCATGCCGAGCCGTTGCCCGCCGCCGCGCTGGAATGGCTGACCGCGCTGACCGCCGCGACCCTGCCGGAGGGGCAGCCCTATCCGCAGCTCTACGATGCGCTGGGCGCGGTGCTGGATGCGATCGCGGCGGCGCCGTCGGCGCGGGGCTGGGCCGGCAGCATCGCGCGCTACGAACTGCTGCTGCTCGCCGAACTGGGCTTCGGGCTGGACCTGTCGGCGTGCGTCGCGACCGGCGCGACCGACGACCTGGCCTTCGTCAGCCCGAAGAGCGGCGGCGCGGTCGCCCGCGCGGCGGCGGCGGGATATGAGGCGCGGCTGTTCCCGCTGCCCCCGTTCCTGACCGGCGGCGGCGCGGCGGACAGCGGGGAGGAGGCGCTGGCCGCGCTGGCGATCACCGGGTATTTCCTGGCGCGCGACGTGCTGACCGATCGGCGCCGCGAGATATTGGCGGCGCGCGAACGGCTGGTCGCGCGCGTCAACAGGGCGGTTGCGTAGCGCCGCGCGCCGCGCCATGCGGTCGGGCCATGACGGACACGAAACTGATCGCGATTCTGCCGGGCGACGGCATCGGCCCCGAAGTCACCGCGGAGGCGCGGCGCGTGCTGGAGGCGCTGGCGCTGCCGCTGGCGTTCGAGGAGGCGCCGGTCGGCGGCGCGGCCTATCGCGCCAGCGGCCACCCGCTGCCCGCGGAGACGCTGGACCTTGCCCGGCGCGCCGACGCGATCCTGTTCGGCGCGGTCGGCGATCCGGCGTTCGACGGGCTGGAGCGCGCGCTGCGCCCCGAACAGGCGATCCTGGGGCTGCGCAAGCATCTGACCACCTTCGCCAACCTGCGCCCCGCGCGGATCTTCGCCGGGCTGGAGGACGCCTCCACGCTGAAGCCGGAGGTGGCGCGCGCGATCGACCTGGTGATCGTGCGCGAGCTGAACGGCGACGTCTATTTCGGCGACAAGGGCCGCCGCACCACCGACGCCGGCCTGCGCGAGGGGCACGACCTGATGCGCTATGACGAGGCGGAGGTGCGCCGCATCGCCCACATCGGCTTCCAGACTGCGGCGAAGCGGCGCGGGAAGCTGTGCTCGGTGGACAAGGCCAACGTGCTGGAAACCTCGCAATTGTGGCGCGACGTGGTGATCGAGGTGGCGGCGGAATATCCGCAGGTCGAACTGACCCACATGTACGTCGACAATGCCGCGATGCAGCTGGTCCGCAATCCCGGCGCGTTCGACACGATCGTGACGGGCAACCTGTTCGGCGACATCCTGTCGGATCAGGCGAGCATGTGCGTGGGGTCGATCGGGATGCTGCCATCCGCGTCGCTCGATGCCGATGCCAAGGGGCTGTACGAGCCGATCCACGGCTCCGCGCCCGATATCGCCGGCCAGGGGAAGGCCAATCCGTGCGCGGCGATCCTGTCCGCCGCGATGCTGCTGCGCCATTCGCTGGCGCTGCCCGAACCGGCCGACCGGATCGAGGCGGCGGTCGCCGCCGCGCTCGCCACCGGCGTGCGCACCCCCGACCTGGGCGGCACCGCGAGCACGCGGACGATGGGCGACGCGGTGCTGGCCGCGCTCTGACCCGACCGGCGATGACGCCCCCGCTCGACGTCGCGGTCGTCATCCCGACCTTCAACGAGCGTGCGAACGTCGCCGTGCTGGTCGCGCGGCTCGATGTCGCGCTCGCCGGGCTGGCGTGGGAGGCGATCGTCGTCGACGACGACAGCCCGGACGGCACCGCCGATGCCGCGCGCGCGCTGGCGCTGGCCGATCCGCGCGTCCGCGTGATCCAGCGGATCGGGCGGCGCGGGCTGTCGACCGCTTGTATCGAGGGGATGTGCGCCACCGCCGCGCCGCTGGTCGCGGTGATGGACGGCGACCTCCAGCATGACGAGGCGCTGCTGCCGCGGATGGTCGCTGTGCTACAAGGCGATCCGGCGCTGGACCTGGCGATCGGATCGCGGTTCGCGCCGGGCGGCGGCACCGGGGAATGGGACCGCGACCGGGTAGCGAAATCGGCGCTGGCGACGCGGCTGGCGGCGCTGGTGCTGCGCTCCGACCTGGCCGATCCCATGAGCGGCTTCTTCATGATCCGCACCGCCACCGTCCGCGCGCTGGTGCCGCGGCTGGGCGGGATCGGGTTCAAGATCCTGCTGGACATCATGAGCGCCAGCCCGCGCCCGCTGGCGTTCGTCGAACTGCCCTACACCTTCCGCACCCGCGCGGCGGGGGAAAGCAAGCTCGACCATGTCGTCGCGCTGGAATATCTGATCGCGCTGTACGATCGGCGGATGGGGCGGATCGTGCCGGTGCGCTTCGCGATGTTCTCCGCGATTGGCGCACTGGGCGCCGGGGTGCACATGGCGGTGCTCAGCCTTGCCTATCTGCTGCTCGGCTGGTCGTTCCTGGCGGGGGAGATCGCCGCGACCGCGGTGGCGATGACGTTCAACTTCTTCCTCAACAACGCGCTGACCTATCGCGACCGGCGGCTGACCGGCGCGCGCGCGCTGTTCGACGGCTGGATCGCCTTCTGCCTGGTCTGTTCGGTGGGGGCGGTGGCGAACGTCGGCGTGGCGGCGTTCCTGCACGACGTGCGCGCCGGCTACTGGGCCGCTTCCGCACTGCTCGGCGTGTTGGTGGGCGCGGTGTGGAATTACGCGCTGTCGTCGCGTTTCACCTGGGGACGCTATCGCTGAACGGCACGCCTTGCCCGCGCGCGCAAAGCCACTACGCTGCGCGAAAAAAGGGGGGAGGTGCCGTATGAACGCCGTGTGGATCGCGCTGGGCGTGGTGTTGCTGAGCGTCGTCACGACGTCGGTCGCGTTGCTGGCGGCGTCGCGCAAGCCGCGGTAGCCCGCCGGCTTCGTCATTTCGGGTATCTGGCGTCGGCGCCCGTGATCGGGCAAGACACCCGGCGCGCGGGCCGACCGCGCCGCGCTGGGGGGCAGGACGTCGTGACCAAACCGCATTTCCTGACGCTGGATGCGATGCGCGGCGTGGCCGCGATCACGGTCGTGCTGTTCCACGGCGCGCGGCTCGCCGGGGTGCAGACGATGCCGCACGGCTATCTGGCCGTCGACATGTTCTTCGCTTTGTCCGGCTTCGTCATCTCGCGCGCCTACGACCGGCGGCTGGCGGCGGAATGGACGCCGCTGCACTTCTTCCGCCTGCGGTTGGTGCGTTTCTATCCGCTCTACGCGCTGGGACTGGCGATCGGTGCGACGCGCGAGCTGCTGCTGGTGGCGACGCACAACCACTTCGCCTTGCCCGTCCCGCTGCTGTTCGGGGCGCTGGCGGCGGGGGCGCTGTTCCTGCCGTTCCCGGTCGGGCAGCGGGGCGATTATCTGTTCGCGATGAACCCGCCCGCCTGGTCGCTGTTCTACGAACTGCTGGTCAATATCGGCTATGCGCTGGTGTTTCGCTGGCTCACGGTTCGCACGCTGGTTGCGATCGCGCTGGCCGGTCTGGCGGCGATCTGGGTTCTGGGCATTCACGCGGGGACGCTTGAGCTGGGCGGCACGGGCGCGCAATGGCCCGGCGGCGCCGCGCGCACGATCTTCGCCTTTTCGGTCGGCGTGCTCATCAACCGGCTGGACATCCGCACGCGCGCGGTGCCGCCGTGGCTGCTGCTGGCGCTGGTCGTCGCGATCGGGGCCAGCCCGGCGCATTGGGGCGTCGCGTTCGATCTGGCGATCGTCACCGTCGTCGTGCCCGTGATGATCGCGGCGGGTGCCTCCGCGACGGTGGGGGCGCGGCAGCGCGGGCTGTTCGCGTTCCTGGGCGCGATCAGCTTCCCGATCTACGCCATCCACGGCCCGTTGCTGCCGATCGCGGAGATGGCGGCGCAGCGGCTGCCCGGCGTGCCGCGCCCGGCGCTGCTGGCGGCGCTGGTCGCCGCGCTGCTGGTCGCCGCATGGTTGCTGGAGCTGTTATACGACGCGCCGCTGCGCCGGCGGCTGCGCCATGTCGCGATGCCCGGCGTCACACCCAGCGCGCGAACCACGTCCAGCGGCTGAACGCGCCCGCGTGCGCCAGCGGCTCGGCCGACAGCACCGGCAGGAAATACAGCGCCAGCGCGAACGCGACCAGCAGATAGACCTCCACCCACGCGCCCAGCGCCGCGCGCCAATGGTCGATCGCCACCGCCAGCGCGACCGACAGGAAGACGCCGGCCGGATAGTAATAATAATAGAATCCCAGCGACTTGGGGATGATCGCGAACATCCCCAGCGCCAGCGCCCACAGCATCGCCGGCGCCAGCAGCCGCGCCGATCCGGTGCGGATCCACCCGTACAGGCACGCCGCCACCGCGATCAGCCCGCCCCACATCACCGCCGGATTGCCGATCATCAGGATGCCGCGCTGGATGCCGTCGACCGGTTCGTACAGATACCAGATCGGGCGCAGCATCAGCGGCCAGCCGTACCACGCCGCCTGATAGGTGTGCGGCGGCAGCACCAGCGTCTGACGCTGGTACATCTCCCACTGGAACGCCAGCAGCCGCGCCGGGGTCAGCGCCTCGTTTGCGTAGAAGAAGGCGGGCGCGAAGGTCAGGAAATAGACCCCGACCGATACCGCCCCCAGCACCGCGATCGCCGGCAGCGCACGCATTCCCGGCCAGCGATCGGCGCGCCCGCGGCGCATCACCAGGAACGCGACCGCCGCGGCGGCAACATAGGGCGCGGCGCTCCATTTGCACGCGGTCGCGCAGCCCAGCATCGCCGCGCCCGCGGTCCATGCCGCCATGCTGCCGCTGCGCGCGCTGGCGGCGATCAGCGCGATCCCGCCGATCAGGAACGCGACCATGAACGTGTCGAGCATCGCGATCCGCGCCTGGACGTAGACGGTGAACCCAAGCAGCGCGAGCGTCGCGGCCAGCAGCGCGGGGGGCGTGCGCCGCGTCAGCACGCGGGTCAGCGCGAAGACGCCGCCGATCGTCGCCGCACCCGCCACCGTCGAGAAGAACCGCCAGCCCAGCGGCGTATCGCCGAAGATCAGCATGCCCGCGGCGATCAGCTCCTTGCCCAGCAGCGGATGCTCGATATTCTCCGGCCCCGACAGCGTCAGCAGCACGCGCGCGGCGCGCACGTAATGCACCTCGTCGAACACCAGCTGCGCCGGCACGGTGACGCGGAACAGGAAGATCGCCCAGGCGAGCAGCGCGACCAGCGGCCCCACGATCCACGGCCTCACGATCCATGAAGTGTCGACGTTGCGGCGCATCGGCCCCGATTCCCCCTTCGCGTGCCCATCCCCCTTGTCTCGATCCGTCGCGAAAGGCAAAGCGTGGCGCCATGAAGCGGCGCACCGGACAGGACCGATCCATCACCCAGGGCTGGCGGCCCGCCACCCAGGCCGTGCGCGGCGGCACCGCGCGCAGCGAGTTCGGCGAAACGTCGGAGGCGATCTTCCTCACCTCCGGCTATTGCTACGACCGGGCGGAGGATGCCGCGGCGCGCTTCGCCGGGGAACAGCAGGGAATGACCTATTCCCGGCTGCAGAACCCCACGGTGGAGATGCTGGAACAGCGCATCGCGCTGCTGGAAGGGGCGGAGGCGTGCCGCACCATGGCCACCGGCATGGCGGCGATGACCGCGGTGCTGTTGTGCCAGTTGCAGCAGGGCGATCATGTCGTCGCGGGCCGCGCCGCGTTCGGCTCGTGCCGCTGGCTGGTCGATACGCTGCTGCCCAAGTTCGGCATCGCGACCACCACCGTCGACGCCCGCGATCCGCAGGCGTTCCAGGACGCGGTGAAGCCCAATACGAAGGTGTTCTTCTTCGAAACCCCCGCCAATCCGACGATGGACGTCGTCGATCTGGCGGCGGTGTGCGGCATCGCGCGCGAACGCGGCATCGTCAGCGTCGTCGACAATGCCTTCGCCACCCCGGCGCTCCAGCGGCCGATGGACTTCGGCGCGGACGTCACCGCTTATTCCGCGACCAAGATGATGGATGGGCAGGGGCGCGTGCTGGCCGGCGCGGTGTGCGGGACCGAGGATTTCATCACCAACACGCTGCTGCCGTTCACGCGCAACACCGGCCCGACGCTGTCGGCGTTCAACGCCTGGGTGGTGCTGAAGGGGCTGGAGACGCTGGACCTGCGCATCCGCCGCCAGTCGGACAATGCGCTGGCGGTCGGGCGCTTCCTCGAGGGGCGGGTGCCGCGCATCCTGCACCCCGGCCTTCCCAGCCATCCGCAGCATGACCTGGCGATGCGCCAGATGGTCGCGGCGGGCGGCATCTTCGCGTTCGAGGTGGAGGGGCGCGCGCAGGCGCATGCGCTGCTCGATGCGCTCCAGCTGATCGACATATCGAACAATATCGGCGATTCGCGCTCGCTGATGACGCACCCGGCATCGACCACCCATTACGGTGTGTCGGCGGAGGCGCGCGCGGAAATGGGCGTGACCGAGGGGCTGCTGCGCCTCAACGTCGGGCTGGAGGACCCCGCCGACCTGATCGACGATCTCGACCAGGCGTTGCGGCAGGTGGGGCTGTAATGGCGGTCGGCGCGATCGGGGCGCTGTTTCCCGACGCCGCCACCACCGGCGACGTGACCGTGCGCGTCTCCGCCAGCTACCTGCCCGAACAGTCGGAGCCGGCGCGCGGGCGCTGGTTCTGGGCCTATCACATCCGCATCGAGAACGACGGGGCCGGCGCGGTGCAGCTGCTGACCCGCCACTGGATCATCACCGACGGCCGCGGCGCGCGCCATACGGTGGAGGGGGAGGGCGTGGTCGGCGAACAGCCGCTGATCGCGGCGGGCGCCAGCTACGATTACGTGTCCGGCTGCCCGCTCGCCACGCCGACCGGGGCGATGCAAGGCAGCTACCGGATGATCGGGCAGGACGGGTCGCTGTTCGACGTCGCGATTCCGCGCTTCGCGCTGACCGCTCCGGCGGTCGCGGAATAGGGGCGGGGGCCATGAAGCGGACCCATCTGCCGCTCAACGGGCTGCGCGTGCTCGACGCCGCGGCGCGCCACCTGTCGTTCACCCGCGCCGCGGACGAACTGGCGGTCACCCCCGCCGCGGTCGGCCAGCAGATCCGCGCGCTGGAGGATACGCTGGGCGTCGTGCTGTTCCGCCGTACGACCAAGGGGCTGGAACTGACGCCGGAGGGCGATGCCGGGCTGGCCGCGCTGCGCCGCGCGTTCCTGGAATTCGAGGAAGCGGTGCGCGCGATGCAGGCGGGGCAATCGTCCCGCTCACTGACGATCGCCGCGCCGCGCGACGTGACCGAGAAATGGCTGCTGCCGCGGCTGGCGCAGATCGCCGCGGGCGACGCCGAAACCCGCTTCGCGCTCGTCACCGCGGACGAAAATGTCGATTTCACCGAGGCGAACCTCGACCTGGCGATCCGCTGGGGCGAGGGGCCGGGCGATCATGAGGGCGAGGCGATCGAGAGCGAGGGGCTGGTGACGGTCGCCCGCCCCGGCGGCGGCGCGGACACCGCGATCGCCTGGCCCGGATCGCCCGATGCGGAGGGCGGCGCGCTGGTCCGCGTCGGCGATGCCGGGCTGGCGATCGACGCGGCGGCGGCCGGGCTGGGCCGCGCCACCGTCCCCGAACTGCTCGCCGCGCGCGACATCGCGGCGGGGCGCGTCGTCACGCTGGGCACGCCGCAGCCGTCGCGCAGCGGATACTGGCTGGTCGCCCCCACCCCGCAATGGCGGCAGAAGAAGGTGCAATCGCTGGTCGAGGCGCTGGTCGGCTAGGGTCGCATACGCCAGCCCGCATCCACGTCACCCCAGCGAAAGCTGGGGTCTCTTCGAGCTGAAACGCCAGTGGCCTCAGACCGTGGTTTTCGCCTCGCGCAAATCCCGCGCCGCCTCGGTGCGCAGCGAACGCGTCGCCATCTGCGTCCACGCCGCCTCGGCGCGCAGGCAGCGGTCGCGGACATTGGCCAGCTCGGCCGCATCCGCCTGCTCGCGGCAGTCCGCGGCCCGCTGGGTGAACATTTCCGAATCGCGCATCGTCGTCACTTCCGTGCGGTGGATGAAGGGGGGCGCCGCGGCACTCAGACGGCGGCCAGCCCGGGGGGGTGCAGCGCCTCGTCCATCAGCAGAGTGTCGCTGTCGCGCAGGCCATGGAGGCGTTCGTTGATGCGCCGGGCATAGCCCTGCGCCATCAGCGCATGGCTGTAGCGCGCCTCGCGGCAGACCGCGGCGGCGGCCTTCATCAGCGATACCTGCTGGCGGTGGAGGAGGTAGTTGAGGTCCATGTCGGCTCTCCCATCTGTAAGCGGGAGCGCACTCGGTCTCTCAGTCGCTGCCGCCTACGGCATATGTGGCAGCGATGGTCCCCATATAGCATCGCGGGCGCGAAAACGCCACCCTCAGCTCTTCAGCTTCCACCCGCGGCGCAGCAGCACGTAGCACAAGGTCGCCAGCGCGACGTCCAGCGCCAGGATCACCACGCTGCCCGTCAGCACCGGCGAATCGGCGGTGCCCAGGAAGCCGTAGCGGAAGCCGGAGATGACGTAGAAGAACGGGTTCACATGGCTGAACGCGCGGAATGCCGGGGCCAGGTGATCGACCGAATAGAAGGTGCCGGACAGCAACGTCAGCGGCGCGACGACGAAATTGGTGACCGCGGCGGCATGATCGAACTTTTCCGCCCAGATCGACGTCAGCACGCCCACCAGCGCCAGGAACGCCGATCCCAGCAGCCCGAACCACAGCACCGCGCCGGGGTGGCGCGGGGTGACGTGGACGCCCGGCCACAGCGACATCGCCAGGAACACCGCGCACCCGACCAGGAACGCGCGCGTCACCGCCGCGCCGGTCAGCGCCGCCAGCAATTCTGCGGTGGACAGCGGCGGTTGCAGGTAATCGACGATATTGCCCTGGATCTTGCCCACCAGCAGCGAGAAGCTGGCGTTGGCGAAGGCGTTCTGCAGCATCCCCATCACGATCAGCCCGGGCGCGACGAAATCGGCGAAGGGCACCACCTCGCCCCCCACGCGCACCGGGGTCCGAGCGCCGCTGGCGACGGTGAAGATGACCAGGAACAGCAGCGTCGTGATCGCGGGTGCCCAGATCGTCTGGAGCTGCACCTTGAAGAAACGGCGCACCTCCTTCACATAGAGCGTCTTCAAGCCGCCCCAGTTGACGTTCCGGATCACCGGTTCGCCGGGGGCGTGCCTGACGCCTGACGGAAGTTGACGACCGGGGGAGGGCTGGCTGCTCATCGCGTCTGCGGGTAGACGCTGGCGCGGCTGCCCGCAACCGGCACGCATGAGGAAACTAGAATGTCGTGGACCGACGAGCGGATCGATACGCTCAAGACGATGTGGGAAGCCGGGCAGACCGCCAGCCAGATCGCCGAGGCGCTGGGTGGGGTCAGCCGCAATGCGGTGATCGGCAAGGCGCATCGACTCGGGCTGCAATCGCGTCCCTCGCCGGTGGTCAGCAAGGAGGAGGCGCGCGCCGCCGCGGAGAAGGCCGCCGCCGCGCCGCCGGCACCTGCCGCCGCCGCCTCTACTTCTTCCGCTGCGCCGCCGCCCGCCGAACCGGTCGCGCCGCCGCCGGCCCCGGCGGTTGCCGCGCGTCCGGCGCCTGCCCCGGCCGCCCCACCGCCGTTCTCGACCGCCCCCGCCGCCCCGCGTGAGGCCGCCGCCCGCCCGCCCGTCGCCCCCGCGGCGGAGCCGGACGATGCCGACGAACCCGCGGCGCCGACGCCCGCGCCGCAGCCGATCCTGCGCTCGGTCGGTCCCGGCGGCTTCGTCCGCCAGGCGCCGGGCGAACAGCAGCCGCCGATCGCTCCCGCGCCGCCGCGCCGGCTGGTCCCCGCGCGCACCGCGCCGGAATATGCCGACAAGACGTCGCTGCTCGATCTCAACGACAAGATCTGCAAGTGGCCGCTTGGCCACCCGGGCGAGCCGGACTTCCACTTCTGCGGTGAGAAGGTGAACCCCGGTTTCCCCTATTGCGTCGCGCATTGCGGCCACGCCTATCAGGCGCAGCTCCCCCGCCGCGACCGCCGCGGCGCCCCCCCGCTCCCCTTCGGCGGCCCGCGCGCACGCTGACCGCGCGCGCGGAAGGGGGGCGTCACCGGCGCAGGCAGGAGTCTTCATGGGGGAGCGGCATCCTCCTCCGCGGGAGATCCCAGCCTTCGCTGGGATGACGGGGGAGAGCCACCGGTCCTCCCGCATCGCCGCGTAGGGCCATCCAATACCTCTCACGTCGCCCCAGCGAAGGCTGGGGCCTCCACGGGGAAAGCGGTATCGCCCGCCCCACGCCGTCGCCCCTGCGCAGGCAGGGGCCCATGTCTGTCGCGTCCCGAGGAACCGTCGACTCATCGGCGTCCCCCGTGTGTCTACCGCCGCGCGGCACGACACAGCGATAGGCCCCTGCCTGTGCAGGGGCGACGAAGCGGGAGGGCAGGGCGCGTCTGTCCTGCGAGGTCACGTTTTTCGCTGCGACAACGTGGGTGATGGTGGCAGGCGGCCAATGCCGGTCGCGAACCACGGCTGACCGCGCTGACCTGACCCGTCGCCCCTGCGCAGGCAGGGGCCTATGTCTGTTGCTGCACGTGGAACCGTCGACTCATCGGCTGCGCTCGTGGGTCCACCGTCGCGCGGGACGACACAGCGATAGGCCCCTGCCTGCGCAGGGGCGACGAAACGGCACGCACCAAAACCTACCGCCGCTCCCCCGGCAGTCCCTGCCCAAAAAAAAGAGGCGCCCGGATCGCTCCGGACGCCCCCTTTGCCGTTACGTCGCGGGTGCGATGATCAGGCGCTGTAGTACATGTCGAACTCGACCGGGCTGGGGGTCATTTCCCAGCGCGCGACGTCGGCCCACTTCAGCTCGATATAGGCCTCGATCTGGTCTTTGGTGAACACGTCGCCCTTCAGCAGGAAGTCGTGGTCGGCCTGGAGCGATTCCAGCGCCTCGCGCAGTGAGGCGCAGACGGTCGGGACTTCGGCCAGCTCCGCCGGGGGCAGGTCGTACAGGTTCTTGTCCATCGCCTCGCCCGGATGGATCTTGTTCTGGATGCCGTCCAGACCCGCCATCATCAGCGCGGCATAGGCCAGGTACGGGTTGGCCATCGCGTCGGGGAAGCGCACCTCGACGCGCTTGCTCTTCGGGCCGGTGCCGTACGGGATGCGGCACGATGCCGAACGGTTGCGCGCCGAATAGGCGAGCAGCACCGGCGCCTCGTAGCCCGGCACCAGCCGCTTGTAGCTGTTGGTGGTCGGGTTGGTGAAGGCGTTGACCGCCTTGGCGTGCTTGATGATGCCGCCGATGAAGTACAGGCAGGTTTCCGACAGCCCGGCATAGCCGTTGCCCGCGAACAGCGGCTCCTTGCCGTTCCAGATCGAGAAGTGCGTGTGCATCCCCGAGCCGTTATCTTCCTTGATCGGCTTGGGCATGAACGTCGCCGACTTGCCATAGGCGTGCGCGACCTGGTGCACGACATACTTGTAGATCTGCATCCGGTCGGCGGTGGTGGTCAGCGTGCCGAACGTCAGGCCCAGTTCGTGCTGCGCGGCGGCCACCTCATGGTGGTGCTTGTCGCACGGCAGGCCCATTTCCAGCATCGTGGTGACCATCTCGCCACGGATGTCGACCGCCGAATCGACCGGCGCGACCGGGAAATAGCCGCCCTTGGCGCGCGGACGGTGGCCCAGGTTGCCGCCCTCGTAATCGCGGCCGGTGTTGGTCGGCAGCTCGATGTCGTCGATCTTGAAGTAGCTGGTGTTGTAGGCGGTTTCGAACCTCACGTCGTCGAACATGAAGAATTCGGCTTCCGGCCCGACATACACGGTGTCGCCGATCCCGGTCGTCGCCAGATACGCCTCGGCGCGCTTCGCGGTGGTGCGCGGGTCGCGGGCATAGCCCTCACCGGTCGACGGCTCGACGATGTCGCAGAACACGATCAGCATCGGCGTGGCGGAGAAGGGGTCGGTGTACACCGCGTCCAGATCCGGCTTCAGGATCATGTCCGATTCGTTGATCGCCTTCCAGCCCTCGATCGAGCTGCCGTCGAACATCAGGCCGTCGGTCCACTCGTCCTCGCCCATGACCGAGGCGACCATGGTCAGGTGCTGCCACTTGCCCTTGGGATCGGTGAAGCGCAGATCGACCCACTCGATCTCCTCTTCCTTGATCTTCTTCAGAACGTCTGCGGCCGTGTTCGCCATGATGCTTCTCTCTCTCGGGTTTGCGTCACCCCAGCGGGAGCTGGGGTCTCGCCGTAACTAGAAGACCCCAGCTTCCGCTGGGGTGACGTAGAAAAAGGGAAAGGTCAGATCGCGTCGTCGCCGCGCTCGCCGGTGCGGATGCGCAGCGCGGTTTCGACCGGGATGACGAAGATCTTGCCGTCGCCGATGCGGCCGGTCTGGGCGGCGGCGGCGATCGCCTCCACCACGCGCTCGGCCAGCCCGTCCTCGACCACGACCTCCAGCTTCACCTTCGGCAGGAAGTCGACGACATATTCGGCGCCGCGATACAGCTCCGTATGCCCCTTCTGCCGGCCGAAGCCCTTGGCCTCGGTCACGGTGATGCCGCTGACCCCGATCTCGTGCAGCGCTTCCTTCACTTCATCCAGCTTGAACGGCTTGATGATCGCTTCGATCTTCTTCACGCGCCTGACGCCCCACCCAGGTGAACTCGACATGCCCCAACCGGCAGCCCCGATTTGTGCATTGCACCGATCGTGCCAGCCGCCGCGCCGAAGGGCAAGGCGGCGACTCGCCCGCGGGCAGCGTTAACTGTTGCTCAACGATTGGGCAGTGGCGCGGCGCGTGCCGGTTTTGGCGGCAGCGGGGGGTATTCAGCCGCGCGTCACGACCGGCGCGCACCGCACCGGAAACGCCACCGATCGCGCGATGAAGCACAGGTGATGCGCACGCTCGTGCAGCGCGTGCGCGACGTCCGCATCGCTGCCCGCCGCGATCGTCACCTGCGGGTTGAGCGTCACCGACACGAACCGCCCGCCGCCATCGGCTTCCTCGATCATCTCGCCCGCGGCATCGTCGTGATAGGCGGTGACGATCACCCCCGCCTCGGCGCACAGCGACAGATACCATAATTGGTGGCACGCGCTCAGCGAGGCGACCAGCAGCTCCTCGGGATTCCAGCGCGCTGCGTCGCCGCGGAACGCCGGGTCGGACGATCCGGCGATCGCATGGTCCTTGCCCGCGCCGCTGACGTCATGTGCGCGCTCGTACCCGCGATAACCCGC
Organism: Sphingomonas adhaesiva; assembly: GCF_002374855.1. Lineage (GTDB taxonomy): Bacteria > Pseudomonadota > Alphaproteobacteria > Sphingomonadales > Sphingomonadaceae > Sphingomonas > Sphingomonas adhaesiva. The sequence goes on along the minus strand of NZ_NWVC01000002.1, from coordinate 357,878 downwards.
GGTGCCGGCGCCGGTGTTGCCGGTCCAGTCGACACGCACGCGATAGTGATGCGTGCGCCCCGCCACGGGTCAGATCCCGCCCGGCGTCGCGGCATGGCCCGCCGCGGCCAGCCGCTCGGCGACGTCGGCCAGGCAGGCGTCGACCGCCGCCTCGTCCGGGCTGCGGACGACGAAATTGGCGCCGGTGCGCCCGTCGCGAAAGAACGGATAGCTGCCGATCGCCACGCCGTCGTGCGCGCGCTCCGCCTCGCGCAGCAGGTCGGCGACCTCGCTTTCGGCGACCCAGCTGCCGATCGTCTTGCTGACGACCGGGCGCCCGCCCTCCAGCGTCCCGGTCAGCGCGTCGAGCATCCCGGCGGTGATATGCGGCACGCCGGCCATGATGAAGATGTTGCCGATGCGGATGCCCGGCGCGCCGCTCATCCGGTTCTCGATCAGCCCCGCGCCCTCCGGCACGCGCGCCATGCGCAGCCGCGCCTCGGTCGCGCCGCCGCGCGTGGCATAGTAACGCTCCAGCACCGCCACCGCCTCCGGATGGTGGATCACACCGACGCCCAGCGCGGCGGCGATCGCGTCGACGGTGATGTCGTCGTGCGTCGGCCCGATCCCGCCGGTGGTAAACAGATAGTCGTTACGCGCGCGCAGCGTGTTGACCGCCTCGACGATCGCTTCCTCGCGGTCGGCGACGACGCGCACCTCGGCCAGGCGGATGCCCTGGACGTTCAGCCATTGCGCGATCTGCGCGACATTCTTGTCCTGCGTTCGGCCGGATAGAATCTCGTCGCCGATCACCACCAATGCCGCGGTCCAGATGCGTTCGCTTGCCATGATGCGGGCATAACCTCGCCATCGCGCGCACGCCACGCTATATCGGTGCGCATGACCGAATATGTGACCGTCACCAGCGATGCGCCGCTCGGGCGCAACGGCGCCATCAAGCTGCATGGCCGCGAAGCCTTTGCGGGCATGCACAAGGCCGGGCGGCTGGCCGCCGAAACGCTCGACATGCTGGTGCCGCACATGGTGCCCGGCGTGACCACGGCGGAGATCGACCGGCTGATCTACGATTTCGTTCTGGCCGGCGGGGGCGTGCCCGCGACGCTCGGCTATCGCGGCTACACCCATTCCAGCTGCATTTCGATCAACCACGTCGTCTGCCACGGCATCCCGGCGGACAAGCCGCTGAAATCGGGCGATATCGTCAATGTCGACGTCACGCCGATCGTCGACGGCTGGCACGGCGACACCAGCCGCATGTACCTGATCGGCGACGTGCCGCTGAAGGCGCGGCGGCTGGTCGACGTCACCTACGAATGCCTGATGATCGGCATCGAGCAGGCGAAGCCCGGCAACCACATGGGTGACGTCGCCAACGCGATCCAGCGCCATGCCGAGGCGCACCGCTATGGCGTGGTCCGCGATTTCTGCGGCCATGGCGTCGGCCGGCTGTTCCACGATGCGCCCGAAGTGGTGCACGCCGGCCGCCCCGGGACCGGGCCTGAATTGCGCCCGGGGATGATCTTCACGATCGAACCGATGATCAACATCGGCCGCCCCGACGTGAAGCTGCTCGACGACGGCTGGACCGCGGTGACGCGCGACCGCTCGCTGTCGGCGCAGTTCGAACATTCGATCGGCATCACCGAGGACGGCTGCGAAATCTTCACCGCCTCCCCCGCAGGGCTGCACCAGCCGCCGTATTGATCCCCGCGTCCCGGTTCGCCTGGCCCCCACGTCACCCCCAGCGAAGGCTGGGGTCTTTATGGGGCGGGCGAAACGGCCGGCAACGGCGAGGCCCCAGCCTTCGGTGGGGCGGACCGAAGGTTGATCACGCGAAGACGCGAAGAAGAAGGGGTTCACGCGGAGGCGCGGAGGCGCGGGGGATGGTCGCCGATCACCCTTGCCGTCGCCGCATCGCAGGGTGGCGATGCAAAGACGCTTCGCGTCGTCGTGCCTCCTCGCCGCGAAATCCCACCTCTTTGCGTCTTCGCGTCTTCGCGTGAACCCAATCCAAACCCGTCACCCCAGCGAAAGCTGGGGTCTCTGCGTGGCGGTCGGGACGGCCGGCAACAGGGAGGTCCCAGCCTTCGCTGGGACGACGGTGTGGCCCCGGCGCATAGCACAGCCGGGAAGAGCGGTTCCCCACGAAGCGTCTCTCATCATGTCCTCGGCCGGTGCCGCCACGACGCCTACGATCGGCCGCAACTCTCCGCGTCTCCGCGCCTCTGCGTGAACCGCTTCTTCTTCGCATGGTCGTGCGCCACGCGGCATCGCCCACCACCGGACGGTGCCAACCCGCCGCGCCGCACCCGGCCGCTACGCCGTCTCCAGCAGCCGCTGCGCCTGCGCGCGCGCTTCGTCGGTGACGGTCGCGCCGGACAGCATCCGCGCGATTTCCTCGCGGCGTTCGTCGCTGTCCAGCGGGCGCACGCCGGTGCGCGTGACCGTCCCGTCGCTCGACTTGGCGATCAGCAGGTGCGCCGCGCCGCGTGCCGCCACCTGCGGGCTGTGCGTCACCACCAGCAGCTGCGTCGCCTCCGCCAGCCGCGCCAGCCGCTCGCCGATCGCGCTGGCCACCGCGCCGCCGACGCCGCGGTCGATCTCGTCGAAGATCATCGTCGCCGCACCGCCGGTTTCCGCCAGCGCGACCTTCAGCGCCAGGATGAAGCGCGACAATTCGCCGCCGCTGGCGATCTTCGCCAGCGGGCCGAACGGCGCGCCGGGGTTGGTGGCGATCTCGAATTCCACGCGATCCTGCCCCGCGGCGGACCAGTCGCGCTCGTCCAGCGGCGCGACGACGGTGCGGAAGCGTGCCGCGTCCAGCTTCAGCGGCGCCAGTTCCCCGGCCACCGCCGCGTCGAGTCGCGCCGCCGCCTCGGTACGGATCGCCGTCAGCGCCTGCGCCGCATCGCGATAGGCCGCGCGCGTCGCCGCGACCCGCGCGTCGAGATCCGCCAGCCCGTTCTCGCCCGCGTTCAGCCGTTCCAGCCGCTCGCGCAATTCCTGTTCCAGCGCGGCCAGGTCGTCGGGCTGGACGCGGTGCTTGCGCGCCATCGCGCGCAGTTCAAACAGCCGCGCCTCGTCCTCCTCCAGCTGGCGGGGATCGTGCATCAGCGCCAGCGCGGCGTCGCGCAATTTCTCCTCCGCCACCGCACCCTCGATCACCGCGCGGTCCACCGCCGCCAGCGCCTCGGCGAGCGCGGGATGGTCGCCCGCGATCCGTTCCAGCACGCGCGCGGCCTGGCGCAGGTGCGTCATCGCGCCCGCGCCGCCCTCCAGATGCTCGGTCACCGCGTCCAGGTCGCTGGCGATCTTCTCGGCGCGCTGCATCGTCCGGCGGCGTTCCGCCAGCGTTTCCTCCTCGCCGGCCTCGGGCGCCAGCGCGCTCAGTTCGGCGACGGCATGTTCCAGCCAGTCGCGATCGCGCTGCGCCGCGGCGATGCCATCGCGGGCGGTCGCCAGCGCCTCCTCCGCCGCGCGCCACGCGGCATGCGCCGCCGCCACCTCGCGCGTGCCGCCGCGCGCATAGGCGTCCAGCAGCGTCCGGTGCCCCGCCGCCGCCAGCAGCCCGCGGTCGTCGTGCTGGCCGTGGATCTCCACCAGCATCCCGCCGATCTCGCGCAGCAGGGAGGCGGAGGCGGGCTGGTCGTTGATGAAGCCGCGGCTGCCGCCGTCGGCCTTGACGATGCGCCGCACGATCAGCGGCTCGCCCGCGTCGATGTCCCAGCCGTTGTCGGCCAGCAGCGCGGTGACCACGTCAGGTGCGTCGAACGTCGCGGTGACGACCGCCTGGTTCGCGCCGCTGCGCACCAGCGCGCTGTCGCCGCGCCGCCCCAGCGCCAGCCCCAATGCGTCGAGCAGGATCGACTTGCCCGCGCCGGTTTCACCGGTCAGCACGCCCAGGCCGGCGCCGAATTCCAGCTCCAGCGCCTCGATCAGCACGACGTCGCGGATGGATAGAGCGGTCAGCATGGCCGCATGCTCCCTAGCCCGAATCGGCGTCCGTGTTGACCCCTTTTGTTCCGCCTGCGCGCGGGCCGCGGCGCCGCGATCAGGGCTGCGACGGCGACGGCGGCGTGGCGGTGCCCGCGCCCGGCGCGGTGCTGCCCGACGGATTGTCGCCGCCGGTGGTCGCCGGGGTGGTGGGGGCGGGGGCGTCCGCCGACGGCGGGTTGGCGGTCGCCTCACCCGGGGTGGACGCGCGCACCGGCTGCGGCACGACCAGCTCGCCCGGCGCCAGCGGCGCGATCGGCTTTGCCGGATATTCCTGCATCAGCTTGTACGCGCGCGCATACCAGTCGCTGCCCGGATAATTGGCGCCCAGCACCGCCGCGGCCTTTTCCGCCTCGCCGCGCACGCCCAGCGCCAGATAGGTTTCGGTCAGCCGCATCAGCGCCTCGGGCGTGTGGGTGGTGGTCTGATACTGGTCGACGACGCGGCGGAAGCGCAGCGTGGCCGACAGCCACTGGCGCCGCCGTTCGTAGAAGCGGCCGATCTCCATTTCCTTGCCCGCCAGATGGTCGCGCACCAGGTCCAGCTTCAGCCGCGCGTCGGCGGCGTAGCGGGTGTTGGGATAGCGGCGCATCAACTCGCCCAACGCATCCTGCGCCTGCGAAGTGATCTTCTGGTCGCGGCTGACGTCGCTGATCTGCTCGTAATAACTGAGCGCGACGAGGTAATAGGCATAAGGCGCGTCGCGGTTGCCCGGGTGGACCGACAGGAACCGCTGCGCGCCCTGGATCGCCTGGGTATAGTCGCGGTTCAGGTAATAGCTGAACGCGCCCATCAACTGCGCGCGGCGTGCCCATACCGAATAGGGGTGCTGACGCTCCACCTCGTCGAACAGCGCGGCGGCTTCCTTGTAGCGGCCCTGGTCCAGCCGCTTCTTGGCCGCCGTGTACAGCGTGCCGACGTCGCGCGCGACATAGGGCAGGTCGCCGCGATTGCGGTTGGTGGCGCAGCCGGCGATGGGAAGCGCGAGCGCGGCGAGAAGCCCCAGCGTGAGCGGGCGGAAAAGGGGGGTACGCATTGACCCGGCTCTTAGCGTAGACAGGCGGGGGCGAACAACGGCTTTTGCGCATCGGGAGCGCGAGCGGCCGTTGCGCGTTGTCGCGACCGTCCGCACCACCTGCCGAACCGAGGAGTTTCCATGCCCGCCACCCTGCTCGCCACCAAGCGCGTCGAGAAGCCGTGGGGGCGCCATCACCTCTATCCCGGCTTCCCCGATCCCGCGCCCGATGCCGAGCCGATCGGCGAGGTGTGGTTCCAGTCGCCGCATCCGGAGGAGCCGGAACTGCTCATCAAATATCTGTTCACCAGCGAAAAGCTGTCGGTGCAGGACCATCCGTCCGATGAGGAGGCGAATAAGCGCGGGCTACCGCGCGGCAAGGACGAATGCTGGACGGTGCTGGCCGCCGAACCCGATTCGACGATCGCGATGGGGCCGCTGGCCCCGATGACGCGCGACGACCTTCGCGCCTCCGCGCTCGACGGCAGCCTGGAGGACAAGCTGTTCTGGAAGCCGGTGAAGGCCGGTGACTTCTATTACGCGCATTCCGGGCTGATCCACGCGATCGGCGCCGGGCTGACCGTGATCGAGGTGCAGCAGAATTCCGACACCACCTATCGCCTGTTCGATTACGGCCGCCCGCGCGAATTGCACCTGGACGATGGCGTCGCGGTCGCCGATCTCGAACCCTATGTCGCGCCGTCCGCTCCCGGGGAGGTCGCGCCGGGGCGTACGATCCTGGTCGAAGGGCCGAAATTCGTGCTGGAACGCTGGACCGGCGGGGATCGCGCGATCGACCTGCCCGCGGGCAAGCAGGGCTGGCTGATCCCGATCAAGGGCACGGGCGTCGTCGCCGGCGTCGAATGGAAGGCGGGCGAATGCGTGCTGGTCGACGGGCCGGAGGCGCTGCATGCCTCGGTCGATGCCGACCTGCTGTTCGCCTATACCGGTGCGGTTCGACTAAGGTAGGGATTGACCCCGATCCCGTCGGCCTTCCACATCGTCGGCCATAATCCTCCCCCGGTGGCTGACAACGTTATCGAACCGCGGGGGGACTATGCAGGGATCCGGCGTGCGCAGCCTCATGAGCTGCCTTGTCGACGTTGATTTGGCCGTGTGTGACGTCGACGACGGCTATGCCGCGGCGATCGGGCGTGCGCGCGACGACGTGATCGGTTGCCATCTGCCGGACCTGATCCATGCCGACGATCGCGCCGCCTTTTCTGAACGGCTGCGTGCGCTGTGCATCGACGGGCGCGGCTTCTCGACGACCGTACGCCTCGCGGGGGACGCGACGCGCCGGGTGTGGCTGACGCACCATGTGTCGCTGCTGCAACTGGGATCGTGGCGCCGCGTGTCGATGACGGTCGCCTATGAGGATGTTCCCCCCGTCGATGACGAACGCCGCGTCCTGAAGCGCGCCGCGGAACGCATCCTGGGCAAGCGCCGGCTCCGCGAACGCTATCTGGGCAGCGCGGTGGTCGGCGAGCCGGCCTTCGACCTGCTGCTGGAACTGTTCGTGCAGGAGGCGGAGGGGCGCGCGGTCTACACCACCAGCGCGGCGGTCGCGTCGGGCGCGCCGCTGACCACCGCGCTGCGCCAGATCGCGATGCTGGTGGAAAGCGGGCTGGTGCGCCGGCTGCCCGATCCGATCGACCGGCGGCGCGTGATCGTGCAACTGACCCCCGATGGGATGCGGACGATGACGGATTATCTGGCCGCTACGCAGCGCGTGTGACGCGCGCGTGGGCGGGCCGTTAAAGCCGCGCTTACCCCCGTGCGGCTAATGCCCCTGCCATGCTGCGCGTACTGACGCTGTCGACCCTGTTTCCGGACGCGACGCGGCCGAACTTCGGCGTGTTCGTCGCGCGGCAGGTCGCTGCGCTGGCAAAGCGCGACGGGGTGGCGGTGCGCGTCGTCGCACCGCTGGGGCTGCCGCCGTGGCCGCTGTCGCGCCACCCGCGCTATCGCGGCTGGGATGCGGTGCCGCGGCGCGAGGTGCGCGATGGCGTCACCGTCGACCGCCCGCGCTTCGGCATCGTGCCGGGTACGGGCGGGCGCTTCCATGTCGCCGCGCTGACCCGCGCGCTGGTGCCGCTGCTCGACGCGATCCGCGCCGATTTCCCGTTCGACGTCATCGACGCGTCGTTCTTCTTCCCCGATGGCCCGGCGGCGGTCGCGTTGGGGCGCCGTTACGGCGTGCCCGTGTCGATCAAGGCGCGCGGGGCCGACATCCACCATTGGGGCCATGCGCCCGCCACCGCCCCGCAGGTGCGCGCCGCCGGCCGCGCCGCCGACGGACTGCTCGCGGTCAGCGCGGCGATGCGCGCCGACATGGCCGCGATCGGCATCCCGGCGGAGCGCGTCCGCGTCCATCACACCGGCGTCGACCTCACCCGCTTCGCCCCCGCCGCCGATCGCGAGGCGCTGCGCGCCGCGCTGGGCATCGCCGGGCCGCTGGTGCTGTCGGTCGGCGCGCTGATCCCGCGCAAGGGGCATGACGTGGCGATCGCCGCGCTCGCCCGGCTGCCCGGCGTCACGCTGGCGATCGCGGGGGAGGGGCCGGAGCGCGCCCGGCTCGCCGCGCTCGCGGCGGCGGCGGGGGTGGCCGATCGCGTCCGGCTGCTCGGCGGGATCGCTCACGACGATCTGCCGCGCTGGTTCGCCGCCGCCGATGTCATGGCGCTGCCCTCGTCGTCGGAGGGGCTGGCCAATGCCTGGGTGGAATCACTCGCCTGCGGGACGCCGATCGTCATCACCGACGTGGGCGGCGCGCGCGATGTCGTGCGCGATCGCGACGCGGGACGGATCGTCGCGCGCGATCCGGCGGCGTTCGCGGGCGCGATCGGCGATCTGCTGGCACATCCGCCCGCGCGCGATGCGGTGCGCGCGCACGCGCTGGGCTTCACCTGGGACGCCAATGCCGAGGCGCTCCACGCGCATCTGGCCGGGCTGGTTCACCTGTATCAGGCGCCGCGCGGTTGATGCCGCGCCACGCGAGGCGCAGAGCGGGGCGATGGACACGCACGACACGGACGACGATCGCTTCGTCGATGCCACGGGGCACCGCTGGACGCCGCTCAGCCCGCTCAGGACCGGGCCGGCCGGGCGCTGCCCGCGCTGCGGCAAGGGGCATATCTTCCGCGGCTTCCTGACCGTGCGCGACGGATGCGAGGTGTGCGGGCTGGATTATTCCTATGCCGATCCGGCGGACGGGCCGGCGGTGTTCGTGCAGCTGTTCGCCTGCATTCCCGGCGTGGTCTTCACGCTGATGCTGCAGATCCTCGCCAGCCCGCCGTGGTGGGTGCACCTGCTGGTCAGCATGCCGGTGCTGATCGTCAGCACCGTCCTGCCGCTGCGCCCGATCAAGGGGTGGCTGATCGCCAGCCAATTCTACTTCCGCGCGCGCGAAGGGCGGCTGATCGACGAGTGAGGCGGTGAGGGGCGGGGGTAGGTCCGCCGTCACCGCGGACGGGTTCGAGACGCCTGCGCCCCCCTCCCGTCATGCCGGACGTGTTCCGGGCATCCACGTTTCCCCGATCGCATCGGTCGTTGCTTTTGAGGCACCACGGACCCCGGCTTTCGCAGGACCTTTGCATAATCCACGCCGTCATGCCGGACGTGTTCCGGCATCCACGTTTCCGCACGCGGACAAGCGCATGATGTCGCGGCACCACGGACCCCGGCCTTCGCGCGGTGACGGAGGGGGAAGCAGAAAAGCCCACCTCAGCGGTCACGAGCACGTCCAACGTTACGAAAGGGCACGCCATCCGCCCACGTCGGCGCCGCCCCTACGCCTCCAGCGGATACAGCGCGGCGGCGATCTGCCGGTCCTCGGCGCGCAGGATGCCCCAGGCGCGCGCGGCGGCGCGGCTGTCCATCGTCTCCACCCCGATCCCGCGTGCCTCCAGCGCGGCGACCAGCGTGCGCGGCGCGCGGCGCAGTTCGGCGCCGGTGCCGATCAGGATGAATTCCAGCGGCCCCGCCAGGATCGGCGCCAGCGCCGCTTCGTCCAGCGCCGCCAGCGCGGGCGGGGACCAGCCGTCGGCGCGCGTCGCCGTCAGCAGCAGCGCGGGATAGACGCCCATCGTCCCGTCGGGCGCATCCACCTTGAACCCGCCCGCGCCGAAGCCGCGGACCAGCGGCCCCGCGGCCGGCCGGTCGCGGTCGACGCGCATCAGGCGCGCGGTGCCACGCGCTCGGCGTCGCCCATGCCGCCGCCGCGCTTCGGCTTGTCGTCCGCCTCCGGCTCGGCACGCAGCCCCAGCGAGATCAGCAGCGAGGACGAGACGTAGATCGACGAATAGGTGCCGACCACGATGCCCAGCACCATCGCCGCGGTGAACCCGCGCAGCACGTGCCCGCCCAGGAACAGCAGAGCGAACAGCGCCAGCAGGATCGTGACCGACGTCATGACCGTACGCGGCAGCGTTTCGTTCACCGACAGGTTGACGATCTCGCGCATCTCCATCTTGCGATAGCGGCGCATGTTCTCGCGGATGCGGTCGTCGATGACGATCTTGTCGTTGATCGAATAGCCGATGATGGTCAGCACCGCCGCGACGATGTTCAGGTCGAACTCGAACTGCGTCAGCGCGAAGAAGCCGAGCGTCATCAACAGGTCGTGCACGATCGCGACGATCGTCGACACGCCGAACTGCCATTCGAAGCGGAAGATCGCGAACAGGCCGATGCCGATGATCGCCAGCACCACCGCCAGCACGCCGTTGCGGATCAGCTCGCCCGACACCTTGCCCGACACGGTCGAATAGCGGCGGAATTCGGCACCGGGGAATTGCTGCGACAGCGCGGCCTCGACCTTGCGCACCGCGGCGTTGGTCGCGCCTTCGTCGCCGCCCTGCTGCACCGGCAGGCGGATGGTGATCGTGCGCGGGTCGCCGAACTGCTGCAGCGACGCCTCGCCGACGCCCTGTGCGTCCACGACGGCGCGCACGCGGTCCAGGTCGGGGCTGGCGGCGAACCGCTCCTCGATCATCAGGCCGCCTTCGAAATCGACGCCGAAGTTCAGCCCCTTGTAGACGGTCAGCCCGACCGCCAGCACGCTGAGCAGCAGCGTCAGGCCGAACGCCCAGCCGCGCAGGCGGACGAAATCGAAATTGGTATCGTCGGGGACGAGCTTGAGCAGTTTCATAGCATTTCACCGTCACCCCAGCGAAGGCTGGGGTCTTTCTCCAACGGGGAGACCCCGGCCTTCGCCGGGGTGACGCGGGGGTGGGCGATCATATGTTGATCGTCTTCGGCTTGGCGCGGCGCAGCCATCCGGCGACGAGCATCCGGGTGAAGGTCACCGCGGTGAACACGCTGGTGGCGATGCCGATCAGCAGCACGACCGCAAAGCCCTTCACCGGGCCGGAACCCAGCACGAACATGATGATGCCCGAAATGGCGTGGGTCACGTTCGCCTCGAAGATCGTGCGGCTGGCTTCCTTGTAGCCCAGCTCCACCGACTGGACGATGTTGCGCCCGCGCCGCCGTTCCTCGCGGATACGCTCGTTGATCAGCACGTTGGCGTCCACCGCCGTACCGATCGTCAGCACGAAGCCCGCGATCCCCGGCAGCGTCAGCGTACCGTTCAGCAGCGCCATGACGCCCAGGATGACGAACACGTTGATGACGACCGCCAGGTTCGCATAGAACCCGAACCGGCCGTAGGTGATCAGCATGAACGCCACCACCAGCGCCACCGCCACTGCGGACGCCAGGATGCCGGCGCGGATCGAATCGGCGCCCAGGTCCGGCCCGACGGTCGATTCCTCCACCACCTTCAGCGCGATCGGCAGCTTGCCCGATCGCAGCGCGATCGCCAGCTGGTTGGCGCTTTCGACGGTGAACCCGCCGTTGATCGCCGCGCGCCCGCCCATGATCGGCTCGTTGATGTTCGGCGCGGAGATGACGCTGTTGTCGAGGATGATCGCGAACGGCTTGCCGACATTTTCCTGCGTCGTGCGCGCGAAGCGGCGGCCGCCCTGGCTGTCGAAGGTGATCGACACCTGCGGCGCGTTGGTCTGCGGCTCGAATTCCTGGCGCGCGTCGGACAGCATGTCGCCGGTCAGGATCGCGCTGCGCCGCACCGCGATGAACGGCACGCCCGACGGATTGTTGGGATAGGGCAGGATCTGGTCGCCCGCCGGTGCCTGGCCGCGCGCCAGCGCCTGCGGATCGGCGGTGGTGTCGACCAGCTTGAATTCCAACTTGGCGGTCTTGCCCAGCAGGTCCTTCAGCGCCTGCGGATTCTGCAGGCCGGGGACCTGCACGACGATGCGGTTGGTGCCCTGACGCACGATCGTGGGTTCGCGCGTGCCCATTTCGTCGATGCGGCGGCGCACCACCTCGGTCGCGTCGCCCATCGCGGTGTCGACCGCCTGCGCCAGCCCGGCGGCGGTGGGGGTCAGTACGAAACGGCTGGTGTCCACCACCTGGATATCCCACTGCCGCTGGCCGGTCATCCCCGCGCCGGTGCCGGTGATCGACAGCAGCCGTTCGCGCGCGGCATCGACCTGCGAGGGGTCGCGCAGCATGAACGACAACTGGCCGTTACGGCTGGAGATGTCGCCGATCTCGATACGCGGGTTCTGGCGGCGCATCTCGGTCTGCACCTGTTCGCGCATCGCCTCGACGCGGGTCGCCGCGACGTCGTTGGTGTCCGCCTCCAGCAGCAGGTAGCTGCCGCCGGCCAGGTCCAGCCCCTTGTTCACGCGCGGCAGATGGATGCCCCACGACTTGGTGACCTCCTCCGGCACGAACGTCGGGATCGACAGCGAGACGAGCGCGATCAGGATCAGCCAGATCCCGGCCACCTTCCAGCGGGGAAAGTCCAGCATGTCAGTCGTTCGCCGGCTTGCCGCCCAGCGGGGTCACTTCCGCCAGCGTCGCCTTGACCACGCGCACCTTGACGTTGGGGGCGATCTCGACCTCGACGATCGTGTCCTCGACGCGGGTGACCTTGCCGACCAGCCCGCCGGCGGTGACAACCGAATCGCCCTTCTTCACGCCCGCGACCGCGGCCTGCAGCGCCTTCATGCGGCTTTGCTGCGGGCGGATCATCAGGAAGTAGAAGACGATGAAGACGAGGAACAGCGGCGCAAGGCCGAGGAAACCGGCAAGACCGCCCGAGGAGGCGGCGCCGGTCGCGGATTGCGCATAGGCGGGAGAGATCAGCATCGGATTCCGTGCATGGCCATGGAGCGGCCGGGGTACGGCCGCTGGAAGGCGTTGCCGCTATCATCGCGCGGCGCGCCGCGCAACGTCGGCGTAATCGCGGCGATCATCCGCTTGCATCCTGCGCGCCCGCGGCGTAGAGGCGCCCCCTCGGTCGGGGCGTAGCGCAGCCTGGTAGCGCATCACACTGGGGGTGTGGGGGTCGCAGGTTCGAATCCTGTCGCCCCGACCAGAGATTTCCTTCCACATCGCCGGATCGCCCGTCGCCGCTCGGCGGCAAGCGCGTTGATTCCGCCGCGTCGGCGCGATACCGCGAACGCGCGTGCCCCCGTAGCTCAGCAGGATAGAGCGACGGTTTCCTAAACCGCAGGTCGTGAGTTCGAATCTCGCCGGGGGCACCACAACCGGGGAAGGGGCGCGGGGATGCAGGCGCGGATACGCGCGGTCGCGCAGGCGGCGGGGCTGGCGATCGGGCTGGGGCTGGCCAGCGTCGCGCTGGCGGCGCTGACCGGCGGGCTGACGGGCAGCTTCCTTGGCCCCGACGAATCGGCGCATTACGTCAACACGCTGTTCATCGCCGACTGGCTGCGCGCCGGAATGCCCGCGCCGATGGCGTTCGCGCGCGATTTCTATGTCCATTATCCCAAGCTGTCCATCGGCCACTGGCCGCCCGGCTGGTATGCGCTGCTCGCCCCCGCCGCGGCGATCTGGTGGCCGGGGGTGGCTACGGCGGCGCTGGCCAGCGCATTCGTCGCCGGGCTGCCCGCGATCCTGCCCGCCTGGGCGCTGGCGCGCGCGGGGGCGTGGCGCGCCGGGCTGGCCGCCGCGATCGCGATGCTCATCCTGCCGCTGGTGGTGGAAAGCGCGCGCGCGTTCCTGCTCGACCAGCCGGTGGCGCTGGTCGCCGGGCTTGCGGCGGTCGCGTGGCTGCGTGCGGCGGAGCGACCCGGCTGGGGCCGCTTCGCGCTGTTCGGCGCGCTGGCCGCGTTCGCGCCGCTGGTGAAGGGCAATGGCGCGCTGGTCGCGCTGATCCCGCCGATCGAGATCGCGCTGTCGCGGCGCTGGCCGCTGCTGCGCGATCCGCGGCTGTGGGCGACGGGCGCGCTGACCGCGCTGGTCGTCGCGCCATGGTACTACGTGTCGTTCCGCATTTCGGCGGGCGGGTTCAACTATGCGCCCGGCCCGGCCTATGCATGGCTGGCGCTGCGCAGCAATGCGGCGGCGCTGCTGGGCCAACTGGGGATCGCGGGCATCCTGCTGGCGCTGATGGGTGCGGCGGGCGGGTGGCGCGATCCGCGCGCTGGGGCGGTGGTGCGGCTGGCGCTGGCCGCGATCGCGGCGACGCTGGCGTTCCAGTCGATCGTGCCGGTGGCGCTCGACGCGCGCTACGTGCTGCCCGCGCTGCCGTGGTGCGTCGCGCTCGCGGCGCTGGGGGTGGTGCGGGCGTGGCGCCACGGCGGCGCGGCGATGCGCGTCGCGGCGATCGCGCTGCCCGGCGTGGCGCTCGCATCGCCGGTGGTGGCGCTGGCGCGGCTGGAGCCGAAGCGCGACATGGCCGCCCCCGCGATCGTCGCGGCAATGCCGGCGGATTCGTCGATCTGGATGGTCGACGGCCGCGCGGGCGGCGAAGGCGCGATCATCGCGCAGGTCGCGCATCGCGACGGCGGAACGCGCGCGACATGGGTGGCGCGCGCATCGCAATGGCTGGCGGGCAGCGACTTCATGGGGCGCGGCTATCACGTCATCGCGCGCACCCCCGATGCAGCGCGCGCCATCCTGGACCGGATCGGCGTGTCCGGAGTGGTGATCGTGCGCGACCGGATGCAGGATCCCTATCCGCACAGCGTGATCCTGCTGCGCGCGGTCCGCCAGGGCGGCTACATCGTCACCCACCACCGCTTCGCGCGCGGTGCGGGCGAGGTGATCGTCGGGCGGCGCGACGGCGCGGCGCTGCCGCATCCCGACGTGCTGGAGGATGCCATCGCATCGGACAATCTGCGCGCGATGACCCGCCCGGCGCGGGGCGACCGCCCGTCACGGCCCGCGCAAGCACCACGGAACCCGTCATCGCGGTAACGCCGCCGATCACGCTACCCGAGGTGAAAGGGGCGCCTCCGCGCTGCGCTTGACGCCGCACCACGCGGTCATGTCGCCGACTACCTGCGGCGAATGGCGGGAAAGTGACGGGAGAAGGGGCGGGAGCGACCGCTCCACCGCCGGGAACGCGCGCCGGCGCAAATGCGCACGGCGCGGGTCCGTGTGCCCCCGCCGCGCGCGTCGTCGCGCAGCGGCGGGCGGCACGATGCCGTCAGGCCTTGACGTGCTGCGAGATGTACTTGTTCATTTCGAACATCGTCACCTTGTCGCGGCCGAAAACCTTCTTCAGCTTTTCGTCGGCGATGATCTCGCGCTTGTTCTCCGGGTTCTGCAGGTTGTTGGACTTGATATAGTCCCACACCTTGCTGATGACCTGGCTGCGCGGCAGCTTCTCGTTGCCGACGACCGCACCCAGTTCAGCCGACGGCTGCACGGGGGCGTGGATGCCGCCGGTCTTCGGGGCAGCTGCGTCGGCCTTGGTCTTGGTAGCCATTACATTCCTTCCTGTTGCGCCGGCCAACGGGCCGGCTCCTCGCGGAATCACGCCTTCTTGAGCGCAGTGCGCTTGTGCGCCGCCTTTCCGCCGTTGTCACTCTCTACCAGATATTGCGGGTCGTCGCTCGACGCGCGGACCTTGTGGCCCTTGATCGTCGTGTCGTGGGTCAGCTTCTTCTCGACCGTGCCGTGCGCGGTGCCGCCATGCGACTTCCACGTGACCTCGTCACCCTTCTTCAGACCGCTCGCCATGTCGCCGCTCCTTCGTGATAGACCGATGGGGTCAATCCGCGGGAGCGGCGCATGGTTGCGTCAGCGTCGCCGGATCAGAACTTGAACCCGGCGGCCACGCCGTAGCGGCGCGGTTCGATGGTGAAGATGTTGGTGAACAGGCCCGACGACTGGTCGGTCACGTACATGCCGGTGGTCGAATCGTTGCCGGTCAGGTTCTGCACGAAGCCGCGGATGTAGAAGCGGTCGTCGGGTGCGTTGACCTGAAGCTGCGCGTTGACGACTTCGTATCCCGGCATCCGGTCGATCGGGTTCTTGTTGAAGATCGTGCCGTAGGCGTTGCCGGTATAGTTGATGTCGGCACGCGGCACGACCGTCCACCCGCTGCCGCCCACGTCGACCGTATATTGCGCACCGACCGACCATTTGTAGGTCGGCGCGTTGGGCAGCTGGTTGCCGCGCACGTTGACTTCCACGCCCGAGCCGAGCACCTGGATGCCGCCGAACGCCGCACCGATCGCGGCGGCCTGCGCGGTCAGCGCCGAGCAGATGCTGAACGCGCCGTTCGCGGTGGTGCCGGGCACCGCCACCGGCGCGGCCAGCCCGACCGCGCCGTTCACCGCGGTGACGAAGGCGTTGGCGCCCGCGCGGTTGCCCGCGGTGGTCGGCACGACCGCGCAGTTCGATGCGTTGGTCACGTCCTTGATGATGACCGCGTCGGACCGGCCGCCCGACGGATCGCGCGGATTGGCCAGGAAGCGATCCGCCGACACCTTGGTCTTCAGATAGCTGAAGTTGGCGTTGACGACGAAGCGCGGGATCGGGCTGAGCACCGCTTCGGCTTCCACGCCGTAGATGTCGGCGTTGATATTGTCGTTCACCGACGTGCGCGCGACGATGCGCGACAGCTGCAGGTCCTTGTACTTGTAGTAGAAGCCGGTGAGGTTGATGCGCAGCGCGCCGCCGCCGAACGTGTTCTTCGATCCGATTTCGAACGCATCGACGCTTTCCGGCGCGAAATTGGTCGGCACCGCGAACAGCGGCGACAGCGGCGGGTTGATGCCGCCCGACTTGTACCCGCGAGAATAGGAGGCATAGAGCAGGTTGTCGTTGGTGATCTTGTAGTCGATCACCGCGCGCCCGGTCAGCCGCGAGAATTTGACGTTGCCGATCGCGAACGCCTGGTTGCCCGGCAGGGTCGGGTCGAAGTCGACCGCGCCGCTGTCCAGCTGCGGGAAGGCGGTGGTGGCGCCATAGGGGACGGGGACGTTGGCCAGCGTGGTGCGCGCGCGCACCATCTTGTCGTCGTGGTTGTAGCGCAGGCCGATCGTCAGCTTCAGCTTCTCGCTCGCCTGGAAATACGCCTCGCCGAACGCGCCCCACGACTTCAGCCGGAATTCGGGCGAGCTGTTACGGTAGAAGGGCGACGCCAGATAGGCGGTGCCCCCCGACGCGCCCGATCCCAGCAGGCCGGTGGCGTAATCCAGCCCGAACGCGTTGACGTAATAATCGTTCTGCTGCTTGCTGTCGAAATAGATGCCGCCCAGCAGGAAGTTGAACGGCCCGTCGAACGAGCTGTCGATATGCGCCTCTGCGGTATATTGGCGCACGTGGTTGTACGACCGGTCGAAGTCCAGGCTGGTCGGCGCGCAGACCGCGTTGCCGCCGTAGACGCCGGTGTTGCTGGCCTCGGGCAGCGACTGGCACAGCGTGCCGGGGCCGTTGGGGATCAGATACTGGCGCACGTTGTTGAGCACCGCGCCCGGCAGCCCCGGCCGCCCGATCGCGTTGAGCAGGTTGAGGCCGGCGTTGCCCGCATAGGAATTCTCGACCGCCAGATTGTAGTCGGACGTCGAATCGACGGTATTCTCCATATAGCCGCCGGTGATGTTCAGGCTGACCGGGCCGAAGTCATGGAACAGCTTCAGCGTATATTGCTGTTCCTCGGCGAAGTAGGTCGGCTCGTAATCGACTCGCACGCGGCGCACGTCGGCCGGGTTGGTCACCCCCGCGAAGCTGTCCGCCGCCTGGTAGACGCTGCCCAGCGCGAACGGGGCCAGCGCCCCCGCGCCGGAAATGGTCAGGAATTCGCGGCTGGTCAGGATCGTCGCCAGCGTCGAATTGCCGTTGGTGGTGCCGAAGCCCGCGCCGTCCGGCGAACAGCCCAGGATGCCGGTGGAATCGCGGTTGCACAGCTGCTTCTGGATGCGGCTGCGATTGTCCTTCTCACGGAAGTAATAGCCGATCAGGTCGACGCGCGTGTCGGGGCTGGGTTCCCACGACAGGGTGCCGCGCACCGCATACAGGTCGCGCCCGTCGATGCGGTTGCCGGTATAGTCGTTCAGCGTATAGCCGTCGCGGTTCAGGTACGTGCCCGCCACGCGCAGCCCCAGCGTGTCGCCCAGCGGCAGGTTGAACATCGCCTTCACGCGCTTCGAATCGTAATTGCCGTATTCGAACTCGCCCGCCGCGCGGATCCCCGACAGGTCGGGCTTGGCGGTGATGAAGTTGACGACGCCCGACGTCGCGTTGCGCCCGAACAGCGTGCCCTGCGGCCCGCGCAGCACCTCGACCCGCTCCAGGTCGAAGAATTCGCTTTCGAACAATCGCGTCGCCAGCAGTGGCATGTCGTTGACGTGGATCGCGGTCGCCTGGTCGCAGGTGACGCCGACGCACAGGTCGCCGATGCCGCGGATCGTGAAGCTGGACGAGGTGAAGTTCGTCTTGGTGAAGGTGATGTTGGGCAGCGACTGCTGCAACGCCACCGGGTTCACGATCTGCTGCTTGTCCAGATTGTCGGCGGTGAACGCGGTCACCGCGATCGGCACGTCCTGCAACCGCTGCGACTGGCGCTGCGCGGTGACGACGATGTCGGAGGCATAGCCAGCGGACGTATCGGTCGATACGGAGGAGGGCGCTTCCTGCCCCGGGCCGTTGGTCGGTGCGCCATTCTGGGCGGTGGTGGTGGCGCCGGTCTGTGCGGCAACGGGTGCGGCCGCCAGCAGGCTGATGGCGGACGCGCACAGCAGGTCGAACTTCCTCATGAACATCCCCTCCGTAAGCCGCACGCGATCTTGTGTCGTCATGTCGGCGTTTGATGATGCGGTATGGAAGGTAGCGACCGAAAATTTCCGCCGTCAAACGTTTTTGCGTAGGATTCGTGCGGCAAACGTCGTGAGTGACAATAAAGCATCAACGGCCAAATCGAAATTCGGTCATGCTGCGTTGCGAAAGATGAAGGGTAAGTGAAAAAGATGGCGGACGATCACGCACATACACCCCATGGCGACCCGGCGGACGGCGATCTGGTCGGCGGCGACGGCAAGCTGCCGGTGCCCGACGACGTCGCGGCGGCGGTGCGCACGCTGATCCGCTGGGCCGGCGACGATCCCACCCGCGAAGGATTGATCGACACGCCCAAGCGCGTCGCGCGCGCGTGGCGCGAATATTGCGCCGGCTATGGCGACGATCCGTCGCAGCACCTGTCGCGCGTGTTCGAGGAGGTCGGCGGCTATGACGAGATCGTCCTTCTGAAGGACATTCCGTTCCAGTCGCATTGCGAACATCACATGGCGCCGATCATCGGCAAGGCGCACATCGCCTATCTGCCGCGCGACCATGTCGTCGGCATCTCGAAGCTGGCGCGCGTCCTCCACGCCTATGCGCGGCGGTTGCAGGTGCAGGAACGGCTGACCGCCGAGGTCGCCGACTGTATCTGGAACGGTCTGAAGCCGCAGGGGGTGGCGGTGGTGATCGAGGCGAGCCACGCCTGCATGACCGCGCGCGGCGTGCGCACCCCCGGCGTCGGCATGGTGACCAGCCGGATGATGGGCGTGTTCCGCGACGACGAGCGCAGCCGCAAGGAAGTGCTGTCGCTGATGGGCATGGGCTGAGGATGACGGGCCCGGATTCGGCAGCGCCGCCGGGCGGCGCGCGCGTCCTCGTCACCGGCGGGGCGAAGCGGCTGGGCGCGGCGATCGCGCGCGCGGTCGCGGCGGCCGGCTACCGCCCGGTGATCCATTACGGGACGTCGCGCGACGCGGCGGAGGCGCTCGCGGCGGAGCTGGGCGGGCAGGCGATCCATGCCGACCTGGCCGATGCGGATCAGGTCGGCACGCTGATCGCGCGCGCCGCCGCCGACGGGCCGCTGTTCGGCCTCGTCAACAGCGCCTCGCTGTTCGAATTCGATCGGCCCGAGGCGATCGACCTGGCGCTGGCCGCACGGCTCCACGCGGTCAACGCGCTCGCCCCCGCCCGCCTCGCCGCCGCGCTCGCGGAGCAGCCGGGCGAGGGGGAGCGTGCGGTGGTCAACCTGCTCGATCAGAAACTGGCCAATCCCAATCCCGATTTCTTCTCCTACACGCTCAGCAAGGCCGCGCTGGACAGCGCGACGGTGCTGCTGGCGCAGGCGTTCGCGCCGCGCGTGCGCGTCAATGCGGTCGCCCCCGGGCTGACGCTGCCCAGCGGCGACCAGAGCGCGGAGGAGTTCCGGCGCACTGCCAGCGCCAACCTGCTGCAACGCCCGGTCGGCGCGGATGCGGTCGCGGCGGCGGTGGTCTATCTGCTCGGCGCGCGCAGCGTCACCGGGCAGACGCTGTTCGTCGATGCCGGGCAGCGGTTCGTGAAGCGAGACGGCGATGTGATGTTCGAAGGGCGCGTGCATGGCTGACTACACGATCATCCTGTCGGATTTGGCGGTGTCGATGCGGCTGGGCATCCACCCGCACGAACAGGTGCCGCAGCGGGTGCTGGTGTCGGTGTCGATGACCGTCCGCTACGATGCGCCGCCCGCTGCCGACGCGATCGAGCAGGTGCTGGATTACGACGCCGTGCGATCCGGCATCGCCGCGCTGGCGCAGGGGCCGGGCTTCGCGCTGCAGGAAACGCTGGTCGAGGCGGTGGCGGCGCTGTGCCTCGCCGACCCGCGCGTGCGCGAGGTGCGCGTGCGATCGGTCAAGCCGGACGTCTACCCCGACGCGGCCGTGGGGTGCGAGATCGTGCGGACACGCGGCTGAAGGGGCGCGATCCGGGTTTGGCCCGGAAAGTCGTCGCGACCCATGCGAACGCCCCCCACCGTCATGCCGGACTTGTTCCGGCATCCACCGTGCCACGCACTCACCAGACGTCGATCTTGCGGAACGGTGGAACCCGGAACACGTCCGGGGTGACTGATGGAGTACTGCACGCCCCGCCTGTCCTACACCCAATGTTCTCACTATGTTCCACCCATCCCAATCAAAGGAGCGGAACATGATCGACGAGTTGATCGAGGCGGTGATCGACCGGGAGGGCGGGTTCGTTCATCATCCCGCCGATCGCGGCGGCGCGACGCGCTTCGGCATTACCGAGGCGGTGGCGCGCGCCAACGGCTATGCCGGCGACATGCGGCATTTCACCCGGCCGGCCGCGCAGAGCATCTACCGCCGCGCCTATTGGCTCAATCCGGGGTTCGATCGCGTCGCCGAACGCTCCCCGCGCGTCGCGGCGGAATTGTTCGATACCGGGGTGAACATGGGGCCGGCGGTGGCGACCGCCTTCCTCCAGCGCGCGCTCAACGCGCTCAACCGCGGCGGCAGCGACTATCCCGATATCGTCCTCGACGGGCGCATCGGCCCGCAGACGCTGGCCGCGCTCGATCGCTTCCTGGCGACGCGCGGGGTGCGCGCGCCGACCGTGCTGGTGAAGGCGATCGAGGCGTTGCAGGGCGAACGCTACCTGACCCTGGCCGAACAGCGCCCCGCGAACGAGGCGTTCCTGTACGGCTGGCTCGCCAATCGCCTCGGCTGACGGAGAGGGGAGGAAACCGACATGGCATCACTGATCGACGGCATCATCGCGCCCATCGCCGGGCTGATCGACAAGATCATCCCCGATCCCAAGGCGCGCGAGGCGGCGAAGCTGGAACTGCTGCGCATGGAGGGCACGCAGGAACTGGAACGGATCAAGACGCAGATGGCCGCTGTGCTGGCCGAGGCCGCCTCGCCCGATCCATGGACCAGCCGCGCGCGCCCCAGCTTCCTCTACGTCATGTATGCGCTGCTGCTGTGGAGCATCCCGATGGGGCTGATCGCCGCGGCCCAGCCCGACATGGCGCTGGCGATCGGGCGGGGGATGAACGCCTATCTCAACGGCCTGCCCGAGCCGCTCTACGCGCTCTTCGGCACCGGCTATCTCGGCTACACGGTCGCGCGCGAATGGGGAAAGGCGCGGGGGAAATAGCGCGCGGCGTCCGTCATGCGCCGGGGTGATGGAGGGGAGCGAGACCGCTCATCCCACACCCCTACGTCACCCCAGCGAAAGCTGGGGTCTCCACGAAGAATACGTCCGGCCCGCAACGAAAAGATCCCAGCCTTCGCTGGGATGACGGCCCGGTGGTATGGAGTAGCCGCCCCTCCTACCCGCGCCGCGCCAGCCGCTGCGGATCGGGCGGCAACCGCATGTGCGCGCCATGCGCGGCGTCCAGATATTCGGTCGCCATCTGGTAATGCGCGGCGCATACCACGGGGTCTTCCGCCTCGGCCGCCAGCCGCAGCTGCGCCTCGGCACGTATCTGGAAATACAGGCGGTCCTTGTCGGTAATCATCGTCGCTCAATCCTTGGACCTGCCTATGGCCTGAGCGGCCGACAAGTTCCATCGCCGTGGTTATGTGCAGCGCAAAATGGAGCAAAATTGGACGGGGCTTGCCGGACCGGCCGGCCGCTCCCCATATCGCGCGCCATGAGCGGGAACGATCCACACGCCATGCCGGTCTGGCACGGCACCACCATCCTTTCGGTTCGGCGCGGCGGCAAGGTCGTCGTGGCGGGCGACGGTCAAGTCTCGATGGGACAGACCGTGATGAAACCCAATGCGAAGAAGGTCCGCCGGCTGGGCGCGGACGGGCAGGTGATCGGCGGCTTCGCCGGCGCCACCGCCGACGCCTTCACGCTGTTCGAGCGGCTGGAAGCAAAGCTGGAACGGCACGGCGGCCACCTGATGCGCGCCGCGGTCGAGCTGGCCAAGGACTGGCGCACCGACAAATATCTGCGCAACCTGGAAGCGATGATGATCGTCGCGGACCGGGACGTGACGCTGATCCTGACCGGCAACGGCGACGTGCTGGAGCCGGAGGCCGGGGTCGCGGCGATCGGGTCGGGCGGCAATTTCGCGCTCGCCGCCGCGCGCGCGCTGGTGGAATATGAGGACGACGCCGAGGTCCTGTGCCGCAAGGCGATGAAGATCGCCGCCGAGGTGTGCGTCTACACCAACGACCGGCTGACCGTGGAGACGCTGGAGAGCGCGACCTGACCGGCCTTCCGTCGCCCCAGCGAAGGCTGGGGCCTCCGGGTTGGGACGCACGCGCTCGCGGCACGAGATCCCAGCTTTCGCTGGGATGACGAACGTCTCAACTTTCGCCGCCAGCGTCTCAACATTCGCAACATTCGCCGATCAGGGCTTTGAAAACATGAACGACAATCTCACTCCGAAAGCGATCGTCGCCGCGCTCGACGCGCACATCATCGGGCAGCGCGATGCCAAGCGCGCGGTTGCCGTCGCGCTGCGCAACCGCTGGCGCCGGCAGAAGCTGGCGCCCGACCTGCGCGACGAGGTGACGCCCAAGAACATCCTGATGATCGGCCCGACCGGCTGCGGCAAGACCGAGATCAGCCGCCGCCTGGCGAAGCTGGCCGACGCGCCGTTCGTGAAGGTGGAGGCGACCAAGTTCACCGAGGTCGGCTATGTCGGTCGCGACGTCGAACAGATCGCGCGCGACCTGGTCGAGGAAGCGGTGCGGCTGGAAAAGGAACGCCGCCGGCTGGCGGTGAAGGACAAGGCGGAGGCCGCCGCGATGGACCGGCTGCTCGACGCCTTGGTCGGCAAGGACGCCAGCCAGGCGACCCGCGACAGCTTCCGCCAGCGCTTCGCGGAGGGGCATCTGGCCGACAAGGAAGTCGAGCTGGAACTGCAACAGGCACCGCAAATGCCGTTCGAACTGCCCGGCGGGGCCGGATCGGTCGGCATGATCAACCTGTCCGAGATGATGGGCAAGGCGTTCGGCGGCGGCCCGAAGCAGCGCCGCAAGCTGCTGGTCCCCGCCGCGTGGGAGAAGCTGGTCGAGGAGGAAGCCGACAAGCGCCTCGACCAGGACGAGGTCAGCCGCGTCGCGTTGCAGGATGCCGAGGCGAACGGCATCGTCTTCCTGGACGAGATCGACAAGATCGCGGTCAGCGACGTGCGCGGCGGATCGGTCAGTCGCGAAGGCGTGCAGCGCGACCTGCTGCCGCTGATCGAGGGGACGACCGTCTCGACCAAATACGGCCCGATGAAGACCGACCATATCCTGTTCATCGCATCGGGCGCGTTCCACGTCGCCAAGCCGAGCGACCTGCTGCCCGAGCTTCAGGGCCGGCTGCCGATCCGCGTCGAGCTGAAGGGGCTGACCGAGGACGATTTCGTCGCGATCCTGTCGGATACCAAGGCGTCGCTGCCCGCGCAGTACAAGGCGCTGATCGCGACCGAGGGCGTCGAGGTCAGCTTCACCGACGACGGCATCCGCGCGATCGCCCGGATCGCGGCGGAGGTGAACGGCGAGATCGAGAATATCGGCGCCCGCCGGCTCCAGACGGTGATGGAAAAGCTGCTGGAGGAAGTCAGCTTCGATGCCGAGGATCGCGCCGGCCAGGCGCTGGTGGTCGACGCCGCCTATGTCGACAAGCAACTGGCCAGCGTCGCGCGAAACGCCGATCTCAGCCGCTTCGTGCTGTAATGGTGGGGAGAGCGGGCCGCCGCCCGCTCACCCCGCCGCGATGATCGCGATCTGCCGCCCGTATCCCGGTTCGCCGCGATGCGTGGCGCGGCGATAGCTGAAAAAGCGCGCTTCGTCGGCATAGGTGTCCAGGCCCAGCGCCTCGATCCGCGTCACCCCGGCGGCGGCGAGGCGGTGGACGACATAGCCTTCCATGTCGAATTGCGCATGGCCGGGGCGCGCGGCATCGGCGAAGAACCGTTCGTTGGCCGCGTCCGCTTCCTCGAAGCGGCGGCGGAATGCGTCGTCCACCTCGTAGCTGGCGCGCGCGATGCACGGGCCGACCGCCGCCGCGATCCGATCGCGCCGCGCGCCCAGCGCCTCCATCGCGGCGATGGTCGCGTCGGTGACCCCGCCGATCGCGCCCTTCCACCCGGCATGCGCGGCACCGACGACGCCCGCCTCGCGATCCGCCAGCAGTACCGGCGCGCAATCGGCGGTGATGATGCCGATCGCCAGCCCCGGCCGGTCGGTGGCCAGCGCATCGCCGCGCGGCCGCTCGCCCTCGAACGGCCCGGTGACCGTGACGCAATCGGCGGAATGGACCTGGTACGGCGTCAGCAACGTCGCGCCCGGCCGCACCGCCGCCAGCGCCGCATCGCGATTGGCGCGCACGATGTCCGCGTCGTCGTCCGATCCCAGCCCGACGTTCAGCCCGGCATGGATGCCCGTCGACGCACCCCCGCGCCGCCCCAGGAATCCGTGCGGCAGGTCGCCCAGCACGCGGGCGCGCAGCACCTCCGGCGCGGTGTCGGTCACAGGTCCAGCCTCATCACGATATCCTCGTCCGCATGGTCGCCGACCATGAACGCATAGGGGCCGACCTCCACGAATCCTTCGCGCGCATAGAAGCGGCGCGCGCGCGGATTGTCGGTGAATACCGACAGGAACAGCGCGCTTGCCCCCCGCGCCCGCGCCTCGGCGATCGCATGATGCAGCATCGCACGCGCCAGCCCGCCGCCGTGATAGGCAGGCAGCACGTAGATCTGCCGCAGCTCGATCGCGCCCGCGGGCGGGGTGAACGGCAGCGACGGCGGCCCCAGCTTCATATAGGCGACCGGCTGCCCGTCCGCCTCCGCCAGCCGCACGGCATAGGCCGGGTCGGCGATCTCCGCCGCCCAGTTCTCGGGCGTGTGGATCGACAGGAACGCGGCGAGGTTCTCCGGCGAATACAGGTGCCCGAACGTGTCGGCGAACGTCTGCCGCGCCAGCGCCGCGATGACGGGGGCATCGGCGAGGGTGGCGGGGCGGATGGCGGGAAGGTCGGTCATGCGAAACCTGCGGGCTGGGGCCAATGGGGATGGGTGGCGGCGATGACGCGGAACAGCGCGCCCATGTCCTCGACCAGCCGCATATGATCGGCGGCGACGGCGGGGCCGAGCGCGGCGGCGCGCTGCGCGATGCCCAGCGCGGTCAGGAACGCGCCCTGGCCGACCGGCCCGGACAGCGTGGCGCCCGACGCGGTCGCGACCAGTCCCAGCGTCGCCATGTCGACATGCGCGGTCAGGTCCTGGTTGCCCGGCGCCTCGAACGGATTGGCGAAGGCGTGGCCGCGCACCGCCTGCAACGTCTCGCCCACCGCCGGCCCGTCATAGCCATAGTCGATCACCAGCGCCGCGCCGCCCTGCGCGACGATCCGCGCCGACAGGTCCGCCATCACCGCGACGCTGGCGGGCGACGTCTCGATGATCGCGCCGGGTGCCGCGGTCACCAGATCGGGCGGCAGGATCGTGTCGGGAACGCGCGCGCCCGCGATCGGCAGGAACAACGTGTCCTGGCACGCGACCAGCCGCTCGTGCCAGCCGTCGCGGCCCCGCACCAGCTGGCGGATCGGCAGCGCGTCGAAGAATTCGTTGGCGACGACGATCAGCGCGACATCCTCCGGCAATGTCGCCAGCGAATCGTGCCATGTCGCGCCCGGCACGCGCGCGGCCTGCGCGGCGCGCAGCGTCGGGCTGGTTTCCACCAGATGCACCGGCGGGGTCAGCCCCGCGCGCGCCATCACGCGCAGCGCGTCGGCGGTCAGCGTGCCGCGCCCCGGACCCAGCTCGACCCAGGCGACCGCCGGCCGCCCCGCACGGTCCCACAGGTCCGCGGCCCAGGCGCCGATCAGTTCGCCGAACATCTGGCTGATCTCGGGCGCGGTGGTGAAGTCGCCGCCCGCGCCCAGCGGATCGCGCGTCGCATAATAATGCGCGTTGGCGGCGGCCATGAACTGGCTGACCGGGATCGGCCCGCCAAGCGTGATCGCACGCGCCAGCCGCTCCGCCAGCAGCGGTTCGTCGGGGGCAGGGCGCGCGTCGTCGCTCACGCCGCCCGCGCTCACGCCACGCTGCCCAGCCCGCCGGTCGCCTCCACCCGCACGCGGCGTGCCCGCGACGTGACAACCAGATAGACGCCGCCCAGGATCATCGGCACGCACAGCCACTGGCCCATGTGCAGGCCCGTGGCGCGCGCGAATTCCACCAGCTGGCGGTCCGGCTCGCGGAAGATTTCGACCGTGAACCGCGCGATGCCGTATCCGATCAGGAAGATGCCGGTCAGCCGCCCCGGCTGGTAGCGCGCATTGGTGCGCCAGAAGAAGAACCACAGCAGCACGAACAGCGCGATACCCTCCAGCCCCGCCTCGTACAGCTGGCTGGGGTGGCGCGCCGGTTCGGGGATGCCGTAGGGCACGGTATTCTCGAACACGATCGCCCAGGGCACGGTCGCCGGCTTGCCCCACAATTCGCCGTTCACGAAATTGGCGAGCCGGCCGAAGAACAGCCCGAACGGCACCACGCAGGCGACGTAATCGTGGATGCGCAGCCAGTGCAGACCGTTCTTGCGCGCGAACCAGATGATGCCCAGCGACGTGCCGATGACCCCGCCGTGGAACGACATGCCGCCGTCCCACAATCGCAGGATCGACAGCGGCCGCAGCAGCATTTCGGGCGCGTAGAAGACGACATAGCCGATCCGCCCGCCCAGGATGATGCCCAGTGTGGCGTAGAACACCAGATCGTCGGCATGGCGCCGCGCCATCGGCGCGCCCGGCTGAGCCAAAAGCTTGAGCAGATACCACCAGCCGACGACGATCCCGGCGATATAGGCCAGGCTGTACCAGCGCAGGGTGAAGAAGCCGATCGTGAACACATCCGGGTGCAGCCCCAGATCGGCGAAACGGATGGGACCGGCGGCGGATGCCGCGGCGGCGAGCATGGGCAGGATCAAGGCTTTCCCCTTCTGATCGGCGCCTCCATAATGGCCGCAACGAACAAACCCAAGTGGAGAGAGCGATGCGCACCGAACTGGACCAGCGGATGGACGCCATGATGGCGGCACTGACGGGCGAGGGCGGTCAGCTGGCGCTGGGACAGGTGGAACGGTTCGGACGCACGCTGCCCTATATCGCCGCCGCGCCGCCGACGCTGACCGCCTATTTCGCGCATTTCTGCGCGCAGCATCGCGACACCGAATTCCTGGTCGCGGGGGACGAACGGCTGACCTTCGGCCAGGTGCATGACGCCGCCACCCGCGTCGCGCATGCGTTGGTCGACGGATACGGCGTGACCAAGGGGCAGCGGATCGGCATCGCGGCGCGCAATTCGCCGTCGTGGATCGTCCTGTACATGGGCATCCTGATGGCCGGCGGGGTGGCGACATTGCTCAACGGCTGGTGGCAGGCCGAGGAGTTCGAAGGCGCGATCCGCGACGTCGGCGTGACGTTGGTGTTCGCCGATCCGCCGCGCGCGCGCCGACTGGCGGCGATCGCCGGGCTGGGCGATGTCGCGGTGGAAACGTTCGACGACCTCCAGCCGCTTGCAGTCGCGCTCGACCCCGTGTTCGCCCGTGCGAAGGGCGGCGATCTGCCTGCGATCGACGGCGCGGACCATGCCACGATTCTGTTCACCTCCGGCTCGACCGGGCAGAGCAAGGGCGCGCTGTCGACGCATTTCCAGGTGGTGCAGGGCATCTTCAACTATCTGGCGTCGGCGCTGATGATGCTGGGGCTGTCGACGCAGGACGGGGTGACCAGCACGCTCCAGCCCGCGACCTTGCTCAACGTGCCGCTGTTCCACGTCACCGCCGAGGTGCCGGTGTTCCTGCAGAGCCTGGCGATCGGGCGCAAGCTGGTGCTGATGCCCAAATGGGATGCCGAGGAGGCGATGCGCCTGATCGACAAGGAGAAGGTGACCTATTTCGTCGGCGTGCCGCTGATGAGCTTCGAGATGCTGACGCATCCCAATCGCGCGAACTACGACCTGTCGACCGTCACGGATATCGCCGCGGGCGGCGCGCCGCGCCCGGTCGAGCATGTCAAGCGAATCGACGCCGAGATGGAGGGCGCGCCGCTGATCGGCTACGGCCTGACCGAGACGAACGGCGTCGGCACCGGCAACTGGCGCGGCAATTACCTGGCGAAGCCCAATTCGGCGGGCCGCGCCTCGGCGCCGCTGGTCGATCTGGCGATCCTCGACGATGACGGCCGCCCGGTGGCGCAGGGCGAGCGGGGCGAGGTGTGCATCCGCTCGGTCGCGTGCTTCCAGGAATATTGGGGCCGCCCCGACGCGACCGCCGCCGCCTTCACCGCGGACGGTTATTTCCGCACCGGCGACCTGGGGTATCTGGACGATGCGGGCTATCTGTTCATCGTCGATCGCAAGAAGGACATCATCATCCGCGGCGGGGAGAACATCAGCTGCCAGGAGGTCGAGGCCGCGCTGTACGAGCATCCCGAAGTGGCCGAGGCGGCGGTGTTCGGTCTGCCCGACGAACGCTATGGCGAGGTGCCCGGCGCGGTCGTCCACCTGGCCACCCCCGGCGCGGTCGAGGCGGAGGACCTGACCGCGTTCCTGTCGCAGCATATCGCCGCGTTCAAGGTGCCCAGCCGCATCTGGATCGCCCCCGATCCGCTGCCGCGGCTGGGCACCGAGAAGATCGACAAGGTCACGCTGCGCAAGACCTATCGCGAGCGTGTCGGCGCGGAGTCGGTGTAACCGCGATCACCCTGACCGGGTTTTCCGCCTTCCCCGCCGCCCGCGCGCCCGCTACGCGATAGCGCATGGCCGCGCTGACCCGACGCTCCCTGCTTGTTTCCGGCGGCGTCGGCGCGGGGTTGCTGGTCGGCTGGGCGGTGTGGCCGCGCCGCTATCTGCCCGCGCTGCCCGCCGCGCCGGGGGAGACGGTGTTCGGCGCCTATCTGAAGATCGGGCGCGACGGGCAGGTGATCGTCGCGGTCCCGCAGACCGAGCATGGGCAGGGCGCCTGGTCGGTGCTGGCACAGATCGTCGCCGACGAACTGGGCGCCGACTGGCGCACCGTGGGGGTGGAGGCCGCGCCGATCAGCCCGCTCTACGCCAATCCGCTGGCGGCGGACGCGCTGTTCGGCACCGCGCTGTCGCACGTGCCGCAGGCGGTGCGCGACGAGGCGTGGACGCGCGACGCGCTGATGCTGACCGCCGCCTCCACCAGCGTGCGCCGCTTCGAGGAGCCGCTGCGCGAGGCGGGGGCGGCGGCGCGCGTGCTGCTGTGCAAGGCGGCGGCGCGGCGCTGGGATGCCGACTGGCAGGAATGCGACACCGCCGGCGGCTTCGTCGTGAACGGCGCGCGCAAGCTGCGCTTCGGTGAACTGGCGGAGGCCGCCGCGAAGGAGGCGCTGCCCGACGAACTGCCGCTGCGCATCGGCGAGGAAGGGCGGCTGTCGGGCCAGCCGCTGCCGCGCCTCGATGCGCCGGCGAAGACCGACGGATCGGCCAATTTCGTCGCCGACATCCGCCTGCCCGACATGGTGTTCGCCAGCATCCGGCAGGGGCCGCGCGCGCACTCGCGCCTTCTGTCGGTCAACCGCGCCGCGGCGGAGCGGGTGGCGGGGGTCGCGGGGATCGTCCAGACCGACCATTGGGTCGCCGCCGCGGGCATCACCTGGTGGGCCGCCAACCGCGCGCTCGACGCGCTGGCGCCGCGTTTTTCCACCGACGGCGCGCTGCCCGATGACGCCGCGATCGCGCGCGCGCTGGATGCCGCGCTGGCGGGCGACGGCCACCGGCTGGCCGGCGCGGGCGACGTCGACGCGGTGTTCCGCGATGCGAAGCTGGTGGAGGCCGAATATACCGTCGCCCCCGCGCTCCACGCCGCGGTGGAAACTCCCGCGGCGACCGCGCAATGGCTGAACGGCCGGCTGGAATTGTGGATCGCGACCCAGGCACCCTCGCTGGCGCGCGACGCGGCGGCGGCGGCGATCGGCGTGTCGGCGGACAAGGTGGTGCTGCACGCGATGCAGGCCGGTGGATCGTTCGGCGCCGCGCTGGAAGTGGACGTCGCGGCGCAGGCGGCGGTGCTGGCGCAGCGGTTGCGCCGCCCGGTGCAACTGATGTGGTCGCGCGGGGAAGCGTTGCTGAACGACCGCGCGCGCGCGCCGGCCAAGGCGCGGATGCGCGCGCGGCTGGCCGCCAATGGCGCGATCCTGGGCTGGCATGCGCAGATCGCGGTCGCCGCGACCGGGCGCGAACTCGCCGCGCGGCTGATGCCGGGCGATGCGCTGCGCCGCCTGTCCGGGGTGCTGGCAGGGCCGCTGCTGGGGGGCGCGGATCGCTACGCGATGTCGGGCGCGATCCCGCCCTATCGCCTGCCCGCGTTCGCGGTCGATCACCATCCGGTCGCGATCGACCTGCCGACCGGGCACCTGCGCGGCGGCGCGGACGGCTACACCGCCTTCTTCACCGAATGTTTCATCGACGAACTGGCCCGCGCCGCGGGTAGCGAGCCGATGTCCTATCGCATCGGGATGCTCGGCGGCGACCCGCGGCTGGCGCGCTGCCTGACCACCGCCTCGGCGCTGGGCGGCTGGGGCGGCGGCGTCGACGGCAGCGGGCAGGGGATCGCCTGCCACGCCATGGCCGGCAGCGCGATCGCGGTGCTGGCGGAGGCGCATGTCGAGGAGGGCGCGCGCATCGTCGTCGACCGGCTGGTCGCCGCGGTCGATGCCGGGCGCGCGATCAACCCCGATGTCGTGCGCCAGCAGATCGAGGGCGGGCTGGTATTCGGCACCGCGCTGGCGACCGGCGCGGGCGCGTCGTACCGCGACGGGCTGGCCACGCGGCGGATGTACGGCGACCTGGCGCTGCCGGTGCTGGCCACGTCGCCGGAGATTACCGTGGAACTGATCGCCTCCTCGGGCGATCCGGGTGGGGTGAGCGACCTGGGCGTGCCCGCGGTCGCCCCCGCCATCGCCAATGCCCTGCGCGCCGCCACCGGAGAGCGGCGCCGCCATCTGCCCGTCAGGAGCGTTCCATGATCCCCGCCGGCCATCCCCCCGTCGCGCGCCCGCGCATCGGCGTCCTGCTCATCAACCTGGGCACCCCCGACGCGCCCGATGCGCGCTCGGTCAAACGCTATCTCGCCGAATTCCTGTCGGATCGCCGCGTCGTGGAAATCCCGCAACTGGCGTGGCAGCCGATCCTGCGCGGCATCATCCTCAACACCCGGCCGAAGAAATCCGCCCACGCCTATCAACAGGTGTGGGGCGAGGGCGGCTCGCCGCTCGCCGCGGTCACCCGCGCGCAGGCGCTGGCGCTGAAGGATGCGTTCGGCGACGGCGTGACCGTCGACTGGGCGATGCGCTACGGCAATCCCGCGATCGGCGACCGGCTGCGCGCGTTGAAGGAGGCGGGGTGCGAGCGCATCCTGCTGGCGCCGCTCTATCCGCAATATTGCGCCGCCACCACCGCGACCGCCAATGACAAGGCGTTCGCCGCGCTGGCGGCGATGCGCTGGCAGCCCGCGCTCCGCACGCTGCCGCCCTATCACGACGATCCGGCCTATATCGACGCGCTCGCCGCCAGCGTCGCGGCGCAGGTCGCCGCGCTCGATTTCGAGCCGGATACGATCCTCGCCAGCTTCCACGGGATGCCGCAGCGCACGCTGGAACTGGGCGATCCCTATCACTGCCATTGCCGCAAGACCGCGCGGCTGCTGGGGGAGCGGCTGGGCCGCCCGCTGACGGTGGCGTTCCAGTCGCGCTTCGGCCGCGCCAAGTGGCTGGAGCCGGCGACCGACACCACGCTGGAGGCGCTGCCGGCGCAGGGCGTGCGCAAGGTGGCGATCGTCGCGCCCGGCTTCTCCGCCGATTGCCTGGAAACGCTGGAGGAACTGGCGATCCGCGGCCGCGAGAGCTTCGTCGCGGCGGGCGGCACGCATTTCGCCTATCTGCCGTGCCTCAACGACACGCCCGTCGGCATTGATATGTTACGAACGATCCTGGGACGGGAGCTTGAAGGGTGGCGCGCGCCCCTCTAGCCTGATCGCGATCAGGAGAGGGAGTAGCCGAATGACGCGGGTAGCGATCGTGACGGGAGGGACGCGCGGCATCGGCGAGGCGATCAGCGTGGCGCTGCGCGATGCCGGAATGACCGTCGCCGCCAATTACGCCGGCAACGACGAACGCGCGCGCGACTTCACGCAGCGGACCGGCATCGCCGCCTACAAATGGGATGTCGGCGATTACGATGCGTGCCAGGACGGCGCGGCGCGGGTCGCCGCCGAACTGGGGCCGGTCGATGTGCTGGTCAACAATGCCGGCATCACCCGCGACGGCACCATCCTGAAGATGACCTACCAGATGTGGAAGGAGGTCATGGACACCAACCTGGGCGGTTGCTTCAACATGGCCAAGGCGGTGTTCCCGGGGATGCGCGATCGCAAATGGGGCCGCATCGTCAACATCGGGTCGATCAACGGCCAGGCCGGCCAGTACGGCCAGGTCAATTATGCCGCGGCCAAAAGTGGCATCCACGGCTTCACGAAGGCGCTGTCGCAGGAAGGCGCGAAGCTGGGCGTCACCGTCAACGCGATCGCGCCGGGCTATATCGACACCGACATGGTCGCCGCCGTGCCGCCCGAGGTGCTGGAGAAAATCGTCGCCAAGATCCCCGTCGGCCGGCTGGGGCAGGCACAGGAAATCGCGCGCGGCGTCGCCTTCCTGTGTTCGGAGGAAGCCGGCTTCGTCACCGGATCGACGCTCAGCATTAACGGCGGGCAGCATATGTACTGACGGGCGCAGGCCCGCGCCACGCGGGCCGGTGCGCTGGCGGCAACGCCGCCGGGCAGCGTCCGTCACGGCCGGCGGGTCGGCATCGCCGAACCCGTCCGACGGCGCGGCTTTGCCGCGGCGCGACCCGAAAGCGGAGACGGTCATGACCGAAGACGCGATCTTCCACCCCGACGGCGCGGGCTATCGCGCGACCGCGCATGCCGCCGGGCCGTGGCATCCGCAGATGCAGCACGGCGGCGCCCCCAGCGCGCTGGTCGCACATGTCGCCGAAACCGTGCCCACGCTGGCGCCGATGCGGATCGCGCGCGTCACGGTGGAACTGCTGCGCCCGGTCCCCGTCGCGCACCTCGATACCGCGGTCGAGGTGCTGCGCCAGGGCCGCAAGCTGCAACTGCTGCAGGTGCGCCTGCTGGCCGAGGGTACGGAGGTGACGCGCGCCACCGTCCTGCGGCTGCGCACCGCCGACACCGAATTGCCCGACGCCGCGCAGCCGCCGCTGCCCGATGTCCTGCCGGAGGATGTCGCGCCGGGTGGTGCCGGGGTGGGGGGCACGACTGGCTTCGGCGCCAATTTCGAGATGCGCCGCGTGCGCGGCGGGTTCGGCGAACTGGGGCCGGGGCGGATGTGGTTCCGCCAGCACCGTGCGCTCGTCGCGGGCCGTCCGCTTGCTCCGCTGGAACGCGCGATGACGGTCGCCGATTTCTCCAACGGCATCGCGCCGGTGCTGCCCTTCGCGGACTGGACGTTCCTCAACGCCGACCTGACGGTCAGCCTGGCGCGCGCGCCGGAGGGGGAGTGGATCTTCTCCGATGCGGAAACATGGCCCGGCGGCGACGGCATCGCGCTGGCGATGACCCGGCTGGCCGACCGCCGCGGCTATTTCGGCCGCGCGGTCCAGACCCTGTTGCTGGAACGCCGCGGCTAGGGCTGGCGGCGCCCAGTCCGATCCGTCATGCCGGACCTGTTCCGGCATCCACCGTTCCGCGTACCTGCCAGTGGTTGGTTTGCGGGTTGATCGCCTCACGGAACGCGTCCGGGTGATGGAGCCAACCACGTCCGACCTGTCCTACGCCACCCTCCGCGCGCTATCCGAACATCACCCGCAACGCCCCGCGGCACCCGATGAGAAAGGACCGCCAGCGTCTCAACATTGACAACATTCGTCGTCGATCGGCTCAACGTACAACAGGCCCGGCACCTTTCGGCACCGGGCCTGCGCCCTCGATACGCTACGCGAGGAAACTGAACTGGTGGGGGCGCGTCCTGGCGACGTCGCGTGGCGGCGGGGGACGCCCCGCCGCCCGCGGGCGTCAGCGGCAGTAACGCGGGTTGTTCGACTTTTCGACGGCGTTACCCGCCACCGCGCCGCCGACGCCGCCCAGCACCGTGCCGAGCGTCCGGTCGCCGCGGGTGTCGATCGCGCGGCCCAGCAGGCCGCCGGCGATCGCGCCGACGATGGTGCCGGTCGTGCCGTTCGAGCAGCGGCGGTTGTAGTTGTAACGACGGTCGTAGCCGCGACGATCGTAGCTGCGATAGTCGCGCTGATCGTAATAGCCCCGCTGGTAGCGGTCGCCGTAATAGCGCTGCGCATCGGCAGCGGTCGGCGCAACGGCGGCGGTGCCCATCGCAAGCGCGGCACCGGCAAGGGCGAGATTCTTGAACATGGTCGTTCTCCCGTATTCCTGTTCCGGTCGGCGGGCTTCCCCGTCGATGTTGCGGTTATCGCCGAGTCGCCTTGAGCCGACCCTGAATGTGTCCGTTATCCGCGGTTCATCCTTTTTTGATGCGGCGGGGGCGCTACAGCGCGGGTGATGCGCTGGCCGATCGCCCTTGTCGCCGTGCTGGCGCTGGTCCCGCCGTGGAGCGGCGATCCGCGCCGCCCGATGATCCGCGGCGACGTGACCGTGCGCGCGGTCCGCTACGCGCCGCCCGGCGGCTGGCCCGCGCGGGTCGGCGATCTGGTCCCGGTGGGCGCGCTGTCGCTGTCCGCCGACGATCCGGCGTTCGGCGGCTTTTCCGCGCTGGCGCTACGCGATGGCCGCGCGCTGCTGCTCAGCGACGGCGGCAACATGGTCTGGCTGCGGATCGCCGGCGGGCGGATCGCGACGCTGGGCGCGCGCACCCTGCGCGAAGGCCCGGCGGAAGGGTGGCTGCGCACCGATCGCGACAGCGAATCGCTGGCGGTCGACCCCGCGACCGGCCGGATGTGGATCGGCTATGAGCGCGCCAACGCCATCTGGCGCTACGCCCCCGATCTGACTGCCCAGGCGCATCACGTCCCGCCCGCGATGACGCGCTGGCCCGACAATACCGGCGCCGAATCGCTGGTGCGTTTGCCGGACGGCCGCTTCCTGGTGATTCGCGAAGGGCGCGGACGGCGCGAGCCGCCGGGGCATGAGGCGCTGCTGTTCGCCGGCGATCCCGCCCTTCCGGGCACGCGCGTCGCGACGCTGCGCTACTTCCCGCCGCCCGGATCGGTTCCCAGCGACGCCGCGCTGCTGCCCGACGGCGACCTGATCGTCGTCAACCGCCGCTGGCACTTCCCGCTGCGATTCGCCGCCGTGCTGGTGCGTGTGCCCGCGGCGCAGCTGCGCGCGGACGGAGTGCTGCGCGGACGGATCATTGCGACTCTGGGGCCGGAGGTCGGCGGCGAGAATGTCGAAGGGGTCGCGGTCACGCGTGAGCGCGGGACGACGATGATCTGGCTCGTCACCGACAATGACGTCGCCTTCTACCGCCGCACCATCCTCGCCAAGTTTCGGCTTATCGAATGAACGCCGGACATGCGAAGCGGCCCGCCGGCACTCATGCGCTGGCGGGCCGCGTCGGATCGCGAACGGGCAGGCGCGTTTTACGCCGCGGTGGCGGCGGCGCGCTTCTTCACGACGTCGCGCTTCAGGCGGCGCGCCTTCAGCGACAGCTTGTCGTCGGAGGTCTTGACCAGCCAGTTGTCGAGGCCGCCATTGTGCTCGACCGAGCGCAGGCCGTGCGTCGACACGCGCAGCTTGATCGACCGCTCCAGCGTGTCGGACAGCAGCGTTACGTTCTGCAGGTTCGGCAGGAACGTGCGCTTGGTCTTGTTGTTGGCGTGGGAAACGTTGTTACCCACCTGCCGGCCCTTGCCGGTCAGCTCGCAGATGCGCGACATGTGTGTGATCCTGAATTCGGTTGCCCGGAAAGTCGGCGCCACTACCGCGCGATCCGCCCAACGTCAAGCGCGGGATGGTGCAACCCCGGCCAGCTGGCGGCGTTGTTGCGGCAGCGAATCAAGCCGTGACGGGAGGAATATCACATGCGCACGCTTCTGGTATTGGTGGGTGTAGCCGCGCTGGTGGTGCTGGCTGCGATGATGCTGGGCTTCGTGCGGTTCGACCAGACGCAGACCGCGCAGCTGCCGCGACTCGAGGGCGGGCAGGCGCCGAAATTCAACGCCGACGTCGCCAAGGTGACGGTCGGCACCGAGAAGAAGACCGTCGAGGTGCCCGCGGTCGAGGTGCAGAAGCCGGGCGAGAAGAACTGACGCGGGATACCGCAAGGCTGGCGGCGGCCCCTCCGCCGGGCTAGGCGGGGGGCATGTTCCCGCTCCCCGCCCCGATGCGCGCCGCGCTGAATGCCGCGCGCGACGCCGGTGCCGCGGGCGAGGTGCCGGTCGGCGCGGCGGTGGTGCTGGAT
This sequence comes from Sphingomonas adhaesiva, assembly GCF_002374855.1. Taxonomy (GTDB): domain Bacteria; phylum Pseudomonadota; class Alphaproteobacteria; order Sphingomonadales; family Sphingomonadaceae; genus Sphingomonas; species Sphingomonas adhaesiva. Next base: position 321,379 of record NZ_NWVC01000002.1, on the reverse strand, counting down.
GGCCGCATCGTCGCGGTCGCCGGCAACGCCCCGCGCGCGCTGCGCGATCCCACCGCCCATGCCGAGATGCTCGCGATTCGCGAGGCGGCACGCGTATTGGGCAAGGACCGGCTGACCGATTGCGATCTGTGGGTGACTCTGGAGCCGTGCGCGATGTGCGCTGGCGCGATCGCGCACGCCCGCATCGCCCGGCTATATTACGGCACAAACGATCCGAAGGGCGGTGCGGTCGAACACGGTCCCCGCTTCTTCGCACAGCCGACCTGCCATCACCGGCCCGAGGTGTTCCCCGGCATCGGCGCGCAGCAGGGCGCGGCGCTGCTGCGCGATTTCTTCGCACAGCGGCGGCGATAGCGGGTCGCCATCGCCGCCGCCGTACGGGACGGGTCAGTAGCGGCGCGGCGGCAGGTCGTTCTGCGACACCGGCACGATCTTGATCTCCACCCGGCGGTTGGCCGCGCGCCCTTCCTCGGTCTCGTTAGAGGCGATCGGCTGCGTCTCGCCGAAGCCGCGCGTCGCGATCCGTGCCGCCTGGACGCCGTGGCTCGACAGGTAATCCGCCACCGACGCCGCGCGACGTTCCGACAGCGTCTGGTTGTACGCGTCGCTGCCGGTCGAATCGGTGTGGCCGTACACGTCGATATAGCTCTGGTTATATTCGCTCAGCACGCCCGCGACGCGGTCGAGCGTGGCGCGGAACTGCGGTTCGACGTTCGCCGAATTGTACGCGAAGTTGATGCCCGACGGGATGTTGAGCAGCAGGTCGTCGCCCTGCCGCACCACCTGCACGTCGGTGCCCGCGGTGCGCGCCCGCATCTCGCGCTCCTGCTTGTCCATGTACGATCCGACCGCGGCGCCGGCGATGCCGCCGATGCCCGCGCCCAGGATCTTTTCCGTCCGGTCCTGACGCCCGCCGACCAGGTCGCCGAGCAGATACCCGCCGAGCGCGCCGCCGATCCCGCCGATCGCGGTCTTCGAGATGCGGCGCTCGCCCGTGTCCGGGTCGGTGGTGCACGCCGACACGCTCACCAGCGACAGCGTGGCGGCGGCGGCCAGCAGCTTCGACGACATCTTCATCTCACGTCCCTTTCCCTATCGTGCCGATCTAACTTGGATCGGTCGGATATTGTTCCGGGGCCGGACTGAACGGCGCCTGACGCGCGGCGGGCGCGAATTACCGATTGTCGCGCGCGCCGTTTCGCGCCAAGAGGGCCATGCATCATGCTACCGCCGTTCCCCTGGTTCGACGTCGTCATCATCCTGGCGCTGGTTGCTCTCAACGGCGTGTTCGCCATGAGCGAACTGGCGATCGTGTCGTCGCGAAAGGCGCGGCTGGAGGCGATGGCCCGCGCTGGCAAGCGCGGCGCGGCCTCTGCGCTGGAGCTGGCCGCCGATCCCGGCAAGTTCCTGTCGACGGTGCAGATCGGCATCACGCTGATCGGTATCGGCACCGGCGCCTATTCGGGCGCCAGCCTGGGCACGCCGACGGTCGCGCGGCTGGAGGCGCTGGGCCTTTCGGCGAAGCTGGCGGACAATCTGGGTTTCGTGATCGTCATCGGGCTGACGACCTATGCCTCGCTCATCATCGGCGAGCTGGTCCCCAAGCAGTTCGCACTGCGCAAGCCGGAACCGGTTGCGGCGCTGGTCGCGGTGCCGATGACGTGGCTGGCGGTCATCACCAAGCCGCTGGTGTGGCTGCTCGATTCGACCAGTGCGCTGGCGTTCCGCATCCTGGGCCTCAACCGCGAGAGCGAGGATCAGGTGACCGCCGAGGAACTGCACCTGATCGTCGCGGAGGCGAGCAAGTCGGGCGTGATCGAGGAGCATGAACGCTCGATCATCTCCGGCGTCGTGCGGCTCGCCGATCGCCCGGTGCGCGAGGTGATGACCCCGCGGACGGAGGTCGACTGGCTGGACATCGCGCTGGACGATGCCGGAATCCGCCAGAAGCTGCTGTCCACCCCGCACAGCCGCCTGCCGGTGGCGCGGGGGTCGATCGACGCCGTCGTCGGCGTGGTGCAGGCGCGCGACGTCGCGACGGCGCTGTTCCGCGGCGAGACGCTGGATCTGGCGAAGCTGACCCGCAAGGCGCCGGTGGTGGTCGACCAGATCGACGCGATGGACGCGCTCGACGCGCTGCGCCGTGCCGAGGTGCCGATGGCGCTGATCCACGACGAATACGGCCATTTCGAAGGCGTGGTGACCCCCGCCGACCTGCTCGCCGCGATCGCCGGGGAATTCGCGTCGGATGCCGAACCGGGCGAGGGGCCGAACGTGGTCGAGCGCGACGACGGATCGCTGCTGGTCGCGGGCACGATGGCGGCGGACGCGCTGGCCGAACGGCTGGGCATCGACCTGCCCGAGGATCGCGATTACGCGACCGTCGCCGGTCTCGCGCTGGCGGTATTCCGCAAGCTGCCGGCGGAGGGCGAAAGCTTCGAGGAACAGGGCTGGAAGTTCGAGGTGGTCGACCTGGACGGCCGCCGCATCGATAAGCTGCTGGTCAGCGAGGCTTGAGGGCTGGGGCGGCGCAGCGCGGCGATCCATTGGCCTGTAACCGGGACGTATTCGAGCCTTATATCAATCTGTGCCAACATGAACTCCGGCCTTCACCCGGGTGACGGATGGGATGACGCAAGAAGACCGACCTTCGCAGCAACCACTAACAATTCCGGGTTGCCGACTCTCAGGCGGCATGCGTCGCCAGTTTCTCCGACGTCGGCTTAGGTGCTCGCCCCGTTCCCGCCCGTTCAACCGACCGCGATCACCTCGATCGCATCCTCGCGCCCGTTGAACGCGATCGTCTCGCCCGCCTCGGCGCCCATCAGCGCGCGGGGCAGGGGGGCGGAGAAGGACAGCAGCCCGGCCGCCGGATCGGCTTCGTCGTCGCCGACCAGCGTCGCGGTCCGCTCCGTGCCGGCCATCCGGAACGTCACGCGCGATCCGAAGCCGACGATGCCGTCGGTGCGGGCGGCGGTCTCGATCGCGGTGGCACGGCGCGTCTTCCAATAGCGCAGGTCGCGCTGGATGCGCTTGGCCGCCTCCTCATCTGCCGCGTCCGGCAGCGAGGCTTCCAGCAGGGCAATACGCTCGTCGATCAGCGCCCGCCCGCGCGACGTCACCAGATTGGGCCCGGGCGGGATCGGCAGTTCGAAGCGCGGCTCCAGATGCTCATCGTCGCTTTCGCGGCGGAAGGCGACGCTCATCCCAGCTTCCCGAACTGTGCCTCATAGGCGGCGCGGTTGCCGCCGGCGAGCAGCCGGGCCTGTTCGCGCCAGCGATCACGCTCCATCCGCCCCTCGAACGGCGACAGCTGCGCGTCCAATTCGGCGGCCTCGGCATCGTCGATCCACGCCAGCTGGTCGACGCGGGTGATGCCCAGGTCGGCGAGGCGCGCGGCGATCTTGGGGCCAAGCCCCTTCAGCAGCGACACCGGCTGCGCGCCGGGGTCCGCGGAAGGGGCCGCAGCGGTCGCGGAGGCCGGGGAAGGCGCATCCGCGGCGATGCTCGCGGGCGTCGCGTCCAGCGGCGCGGCGGCGGCGATCGGTTCGTCGGCGAGCGGCGCCTCGGTTGCCGGTCCGTCGGACAGCATCGGTTCCGTCGACGGTTCTTCGGCAGGTGCGATGGGTGCCGCTACCGGGGCAGGGGCAGGAGCAGGGGCAGGGATACCCGCGGGCGGCGACGCCTCGACGCCATCGGCCTTCAGGTCGGCGATACGCTGTTGCTCGTCCGCCTCCGCCGCCCGGCGCGCGCGCTTGTTGCGGGCGCCGACGATCATCGCGATGACCGTCAGGATCGCGGCAATGGCGACGACGACCAGCGCGATCGTGACCAGCACGCCGTCCTGCGACACCGGTTCGAGAGAGAAGCTGCCTGAATTCATCTGGGCATCCTGTTAGACGTGCCGCCTGTTAGACGTACCGGGAGAGATCAACCTTTGTCGACCGCCTTGGCTCCGATATCGCGGCGGAAGAATCCGGTCGGGAAGTCGATCGCATCGACCGCGGCATAGGCCGCGCGTTGCGCCGCGGCGATGTCAGCACCGGTCGCGGTGACCGCCAGCACGCGCCCACCGGAGGCGACCAGCTGCTCGCCGTGCAGCGCGGTGCCCGCCTGGAAGGCGACCGCGCCATCTCGTTCTGCCGCCGTAATGCCGCCGATCGCGCCGCCCTGTTCCGGGGTGCCGGGATAGCCGTTCGCGGCCATCACCACGGTCAGCGCGGCATCGTCGGCGAAGGCGGGGGCGGGCAGGTCGGCCAGCCGCCCCTCCGCCACCGCCAGCAGTACCTCGGCCAGATCCCCGGCGAAGCGCATCATCAGCACCTGGCACTCCGGGTCGCCGAACCGCACGTTATATTCGATCAGCTTCGGCCCCTCGGCGGTCAGCATCAGCCCGGCGTACAGGACGCCGACATAGGGGGTGCCGGCGGCGGCCAGCGCGTCGATGGTCGGGCGCACGATCTCGCCCAGCGCGCGTTCCTCCAGCTCCGGGGTCAGCACCAGCGCGGGGCTGTACGCGCCCATGCCGCCGGTGTTCGGGCCGGTATCGCCGTCGCCGACGCGCTTGTGGTCCTGCGCCGATCCGAACACCGCGGTCGCGCTGCCGTCGGACAGGACGAACAGGCTGGCCTCCGGTCCCTCCAGCCGCTCCTCGATCACCGCCTCGACCGGGCCGTTGGCGTACAGGTCGCGGATCGCCGCCTCCGCCTGGGCGCGGGTGTCGGCCACCACCACGCCCTTGCCCGCGGCCAGGCCATCGGCCTTGATGACGCAGGTGTCGCCGAAATCGTCGAGGCAGGCGAGCGCGCCGTCGCGCGAGGTGACGCGGAAATAGCGCGCGGTGGGGATGCCGACGCGGGCGCACAGATCCTTGGTGAAGCCCTTCGACCCTTCCAGCCGCGCGGCCTCACGCCCCGGCCCGAACACCGGCACGCCGATCGCGCGGATATTGTCGGCCAGCCCGTCTACCAGCGGGCCTTCGGGGCCGACGACCACCAGCCCGATCTGCTGGCGGCGGACGAAATCGATCACCGCGCGGTGATCCGCCACGTCCAGCTCGGCGATCGTCGCATGTTGCGCGATGCCGGGGTTGCCCGGCGCGGCGAACAGCGTATCGAGAAGCGGCGACTGCGCGAGTTTCCACGCGAGCGCATGCTCGCGGCCCCCAGACCCCACCAGCAGGATGTTCATGGCCGACCCCCTTTACGATACCCACCCCCACGACAGCGGGGCGGGGCGGCTGGTAGCCGAGGCGATGCCCGGCGACAATGCGATGGCGCTCAGCGTCAGCGAACTGTCGGGCCGGCTGAAGCGGATGGTTGAGGGCGAATTCGGCCATGTCCGCCTGCGCGGCGAGATTTCGGGGTACAAGCGCGCCGCGTCCGGCCACGTATACCTGTGCCTGAAGGACGATGCCGCAGTGATCGACGGAGTGATGTGGAAAGGCAGCGCCGCGGGCCTCGCCTTCCACCCGGAGGACGGGGTGGAGGTGGTCGCGACCGGGCGCCTGACGACCTATCCCGGCCGCTCGAAATACCAGATCGTCATCGACCGGATGGAGCTGGCCGGTGCCGGCGCGCTGATGGCGCTGCTGGAAAAGCTGAAGGCGAAGCTGGCGGCGGAGGGGCTGTTCGACCGCGCCGCGAAGAAGCCGCTGCCGTTCATGCCGCGCACCATCGGGGTCGTCACCTCGCCGACCGGCGCCGTGATCCGCGACATCCTCCACCGGCTGGAGGATCGCTGCCCGACGCATGTCGTCGTCTGGCCGGTGAAGGTGCAGGGGCAGGGCGCGGCGGAGGAGGTCGCCGCGGCGGTGCGCGGCTTCGACGCGCTGCCCGTGGGCGGCAGCGGCCCCGTGCGGCGCCCCGACCTGGTGATCGTGGCGCGCGGCGGCGGCTCGATCGAGGATCTGTGGGCCTTCAACGAGGAAGCGGTGGTGCGCGCGGTCGCGGCCTGCACGATCCCGATCATCTCGGCGGTGGGACACGAGACCGACACCACCTTGTGCGATCACGCCGCCGACCTGCGCGCGCCCACGCCCACCGCAGCGGCGGAGATCGCGGTGCCGGTGCTGGCGGAGTTGCGCCTGTCGCTCGACGCGATGGCCAACCGCACCGAACGCTGCGCGCGCCGCTATGTTGAGCGCGGGCGCGAGCGGCTGGAGGCGCTGGCGCGCGTGCTGCCGGCGCGCGACCGCCTGCTGGGGCCGCAGCGCCAGCGGCTCGATGACCTGGGCGGCCGGCTCGACCGCGGGCTGGAACGCCGCGTCACGCGCGCGCGCGGCGAGCTGGACCGCGCGGGCGGCGCGATCCGCCCCGCGACGCTGGCACGGCGCGTGGAGGCGGCGCGCGCGCGGCTGGCGGACGTCGGCCGGCTGGTCGACAGCCTCAACCCCGACCGGATCCTGGAGCGCGGCTATGCGCGGGTGGAGGGGCAGGACGGCGCGACGCTGACCACCGCCGCCGCCGCGCGCGCGGCCGGCGCGATCCGCCTGCGCTTCCGCGACGGCGCGGTGGCGGCGCGGGTAGAGGATGGCGATGGCACCGCCGTGCCGCCGACGCCGAAGGTTGAGCGCAAGCCCGCGCGAGCCTATCCCGACCCCGGTACCGCGCAGCCGCGGCTGCTGTGATCCCCGTTCGAAGGTTCGTTGACCGATGCTGATGTCCCACGCCGACCGCGCCGCCAGGATCCATTACATGGCCAACGGCTTCCGCATCCTGTCGCCCGGCGATCACGTGCCGTGCGCGGTCACCGGCGCGCGCATCGCGCTGGAGGACCTGCGCTATTGGGACGTCGCCACCCAGCGCCCGTTCGCCAGCGCCGCGATCGCCGCGCAGGAAATGGCGCCCGCGCGCTAACGCAGGCGAATGGCGCGATAGCTGCGGCTGTCGACGTTGATGAAATAGCCGCCCATCGCACCGCGCCGGACGCGCACCTTGGCGCCGGCGCGCGGCAGGAAGTTCATCGCATCGGTGGTCTGCCACACCGGATGGCCTTCGTCGGCCAGCACGATCTCGCCGCGCCCGTTGGGGCCGGCGCGCGCGGCCTGGACCGTGCTGTTGATCTCCGTGAACGCCTCGCGCTCGTCGTCCTTGTCGCCGTCGCCGCCGCCGAAGATGCCCAGCGACGGCAGGTTCAGCCCGAACAGCGAGCGCCGCGCCTTGCGCACGTCGCCGCGATCGACGATCCGCACGTCCCGCGCTGCCACCGCCTGCTCCAGCGCCGCGCTCGCCTTGTCGAAACACGCCAGCCGCGCGTCGGCCGCGGCGATGCGGCGGCATTCGGCAAAGGACGCCAGCACGCGCGTCGCGCCGCCATCGGTCGCGCGGTCCTGCGCGGCCGCCAGCGAGGGGCAGGCGATGGTCGCCAGCGCGACGGCTCCTACAATCAGCTTCCCGGTCATCCCTGTCTCTCCCGAACCACGTGCTGCGCGCCGTAGGTCGCGTCATCGGCACCGGCAAGTCGACTGTGTGACCAACATGTAACACCCGTGCGAAAAATGTGGCTATGGCATGACACATGTTGCGGTCGCGGGGTCCGCCGCGATAGCGAAACGACATTCCGGGCGACGCACGCCCGGGGCACACAAGGGAGCGCGCCGGAAAACCGGCGTCTACAAGGGGACTTATATGCTGAACGTCTATCGTTCGCGCCTGCTCGCATCGACGCTGCTCGTCGGTGCGGCGGTGATCGCCCACCCGGCACTCGCACAGACGGCCGATCCGGCCAGCCAGCCCAAGACGGGCGTGCAGAGCACCGATCCGTCGGCGCCCGCCGCCGGCATCTCCAGCCAGGAATCGGCCCCGCCGGCCGGCGACAACAGCACCGGCGACATCGTCGTCACCGGCACGCTGATCCGCAACCCGAACCTGATCTCGTCCAGCCCGGTGTCCGTGATCGGCCAGGAAGAAATCCAGCTGCGCCAGCGCAACACCGCCGAAGAACTGCTGCGCGACCTGCCGGGTGCGGTTCCGTCGATCGGTTCGTCGGTCAACAACGGCAACGGCGGCGCGTCCTTCGCCGACCTTCGTGGCCTGGGCAACTTCCGCAACGTCGTGCTGCTCGACGGTAACCGCATCGCGCCGTCCAGCGCGATCGGGCGCGTCGACCTCAATAACATCCCGCTCGCGCTGATCGAGCGTACCGACGTTCTGACCGGTGGCGCTGCCACCACCTACGGCGCGGACGCGGTTGCGGGCGGTATCAACTTCATCACCCGCTCCGACTTTTCGGGTATGGAGCTGAATGTCTCCGAAGGGATCACCGAGCGCGGCGACGGTGAGCGGACGCGCGTCGATCTGACGGTCGGCTCGAACCTGGCGGACGGGCGCGGCAATGTCGTCTTGTCGGTCGGGTACCAGAACGCGGACCCGATCTATCAGGGGGCACGCGATTTCGCGCTCAACAACTATACCTCGACGTCGGGTGCGGTGGGCGGCTCCGGCACCACGGTGCCGACCCGCTTCAGCCTCGCCGGCCTCGCGCCGGCTGGTGATCCGACCCGGATCGCGGGCAACCGTCAGATCAACCCGACGACCGGCGCGCTGACGTCGCCGGTGGTGCCGTTCAACTTCAACCCGTACAACGTTTTCCAGGTGCCGTTCCGCCGTTACAACATCTACGGTGCGGGTCACTATGACGTGTCGGACACGGTGCAGGTCTATGCACGCGGCATGTTCTCGAAGAACACCGTCAGCACGATCATCGCGCCGTCGGGCATCTTCGGGTCGAGCCTGGCGATTCCGTTCTCCAACCCGTACCTGCCGGCCGCCGCGCGCGCTCAGTTCTGCGCCAATAACCCGACCTTCACAGCGCAGGGCGTGCAGGTTGCCCAGCTGACCGCAGCGCAGTGCGCCGCGGCCGCGACGGCCACTACGGTCACCGATCCCAACTTCCGCTATTTCACGGTGGCGACCAACCGCCGCACGACGGAAGTCGGCTCGCGTATTTCGGACTATGTCACCACGCTGTTCGACTATCGCGCCGGCGTGAAGGTCGGTCTCACTGACCGGATCTCGTTGGACGTCAACGGTTCGTACGGTGAATCCGAGAACACGCAGACCATTCGCAACTACGTGCTGACCTCGCGCGTGCGGTCGGCTGCGTTCGCGACCAACACCACCACCTGCCTCGGCGGTGCGCCCGGCGGTGCGGACGTCGCTGCGGGCACCGGTTGCGTTCCGATCAACCTGTTCGGTGCGCAGGGATCGATTTCGCCCGATCAGGTGGCTTACCTGACGGCGAACAGCACCTCGTCGAACCGCACCAGCCTGGCTCAGGCGCGGGCGCTGCTGTCGGGTGATGTCGGCTTCTCGTCGCCGTGGGCCAGCGAGCCGATCGGCTTTGCGCTGGGTACCGAGTATCGCAAGTATACCGCCGGCCAGGACTCGGATATCCTTGCTCAGACGCCGGGTGAGCTGGGCGGTGCCGGTGGCGCCGCGCCGACCTTCTCGGGCAGCTACGATGTCTGGGAAGGCTATGGCGAGCTGATCCTGCCGCTTGTCGCCGACAAGCCGCTGTTCCGCAGCCTGACGCTGGAAGCGGGCGCGCGTTACTCGTCTTACAAGGTCGATGCGCCGGGCAACCCCAGCTACGACACCTGGACGTACAAGGGTGGCGGCACCTGGGAGCCGGTCGACGGCGTACGCATCCGCGGTAACTACCAGCGTGCGGTGCGCGCGCCGAACATCGGTGAGCTGTTCTCGCCGGTTTCGACCGCTCTGACCAACCTGTCGTACGATGCGTGCGCGGGTGCGGCGCCGACGACCAACGCCAATCTGGCCGCGGTCTGCCGTGCGCAGGGCGCGCCTGCCGCGTCGATCGGGAATATCGAAATCCCGACGGCGGGTCAGGCGAACTTCACGTCGGGTGGCAACATCAACCTGCGTCCGGAAACGTCGAATTCCTACGTGGCCGGGATCGTGTTGCAGCCGTCGTTCGTGCCGGGTCTGTCGATCAGCGTCGACTATTACAACATCAAGATCGACGACGCGATCTCCCAGCTGACGGCCGGTGCCGCGTACAACCTGTGCTTCGGCGATCGGGCCGGCTCGGGCATCACCGCCGCCAGCGCCACCAGCCAGGCGTGCTTGAACATCGCCCGTAACCCGGCGACCGGTGCGCTTGACGGCGACCCGGCGACGACCCGCGGTCTGATCATTCAGCCGAGCAACGCCGGTAACATCCTGACCGATGGTATCGATCTGGGTGTCAACTATCGTCGCGACCTGGGTGTCACGAAGCTTAACCTGACCTTCCAGGGCAATTGGACGAACCGCTCGCGGTTCCAGGCAGCGCCGGGGTCCAACATCCTGTCGTGCGTCGGACTTTATGGCCAGAACTGCGGTTCGCCGGGTTCGGCGGGTCCCAGCTCGAGCGCCGGTTCGCTTCAGCCGGAATTCAGCTGGAACCAGCGCACCACGCTGACCTTCGGCCAGGTCGACGTGTCGCTGCTGTGGCGCCACCTCTCCAGCATGAAGGTCGAGCCTGGTGTCACGACGTTCTCGGGCACCCTCACGGGCGGTTCGCTGGCAGGGCGGGCCGTCAACTTCGGGCGTATCCCGGCGTATAACTACCTGGATCTGGCTACCCGTTTCGGTGTGAGCGACAACTTCGACCTCACCATCACGGTCACCAACCTGCTCGACAAGGATCCGCCGCTCGTTGGCGGGACGGTCGGTTCGACCTCGTTCAACAGCGGCAACACCTATCCGTCGACCTACGACGCGCTGGGCCGCCGCTTCAGTGTGGGTGCGCGGATCAAGTTCTGATCCACGTCACTACAACGAACCTGATGAGGGGGGTGGGCTTCGGCCCGCCCCCTTTTTCTATTGTCCGGTGCCTGGACCGCGGGCGCGCGGCGCCGACCGGGTGCTGCGCATGCCTATCGTCATGTGCGTGTATGATCTGATCGCCGTGCCCGACGGCGTCGGCTGTTGCGCCTAGTCGGCGAACCCGTAGCGTTCGATCCAGGGCGCCAGGATCGGCAACGCCGGCGCGAGTTGCTCGGCATAGCGGCGCCACTGGCCGCGCCCGTCGAACAGCCCCTGTCGCACCTGCGTCGCGCTGGCGGTGCCGACGCCGCGCCGCTGCGCGGTACGGTCGAAGCGCAGGAAATCGTCGGTCCACGGCAGGTCGATGAACGCCGCCATCGCGCGCACCGTCGCCTCGAAATCGGTCACCAGCCGGTCGTAGCGCACCTCGTGAAACGCAAGCGGCAGGTGCGCGCGGCACGCCTCGGTCAGCCGCATCAGCGCATCGTAATGACGCGCGGCCTCGGTCAGGTCGCTGAAGCACCACGCAGCGGGGCTGGGGGTGAAATTGATGCGATAGCAACTGAGCACCACGTCGCGCGGGTCGCGCCGCATCACCAGGATGCGCGCATCGGGAAACAGCTGCGCGATGATCGGCAGCTTCGCGCCGCCCAGCGGGTTCATGTCGACGAACGTGCCGTCGGTGCTGGCGCCATAGCCGCGCACCCGCTGCCAATAGGCGGCGCGCAAGGCGTCACGCTGTTCCTCGCCGATCGCGTCCAGATCGGCCAGCGTCCCGTCGTCGTGCAGCAGCACGCCGTCGGTGGCGGCCAGGGTGTCGCGTTCCTCCAGCGCCGATACGTCCGCCGCGCTTGCCAGGATGTTCTCGACCAGCGTGGTGCCGGATCGCGGATAGCCGAGCAGGAAGACGTGGCGCTTCGCCGCCCCCTCGATCGCCGGCGGGGGCGGGGCGGGGGCGACATCGCCGCGTGCCGCGACCTGCTCCGCGATCCGCGCGATGAACGCGCGATGCGACGGCCGGTCCGCGTCCTGGGCCAGCACGCGGCGATAGACGTCGCGGAAATTGGCCTGCGCCGCGTCATAGGCCTCGAACGCCTCCGCGGTGCGTCCTTGCCGGTCCAGCGCGTCGCCCAGCAGCGTCAGCGTGCGGGTGCGATCGTCGCCGCGCACGACCGGCAGCAGCGGGCGAAGCCGTGCCTCCGCGCCCGGCCCGTCGCGCGCCTCGACCGCGATCATCGCCAGTGCCGCTGTCGCACTGGGGTCGAGCGGCGCCAGCGCCAGCGCCCGTTCGGCCAATTGCTGCGCCTCGGCGGCCTCCCCACGTCGCGCGGCGGCGTCCGCCAGCCGTCCCCAAGCCGGTGCAAGGGTCGCATCGACCGCTACCGCACGCCGGTAACTGTCCCCCGCGGCCGCTTCCAGCCGCATCGCTTCCAACGTGTAGCCCCGTTCCAGCCATGCCGCACCGTGACGCGGCTCGGCTGCGACGACGCGGTCCAGCGTCGCCAATGCTTCGCCCAGCCGACCGTCTTTCCGCAGCACTGCCCCGATCGCGCCCGTGATCAGGACGTCCCCCGGCGCGATCGCCAGTGCGCGGTTGAGCAGGTCCAGCGCCGCTGCGTACTCCCCGGCCTCCTCCCGCTGCCAGGCAGCGAGATTGAGATACATCGGCTCCGTATCGCCCGCCGCCACCGCACGCTCGGCGATCCGCGCCGCCGCGGCGATGTCGTTCGCCGCCAGCGCCCGCTCGACCTGCGCCCGCACGCGCGCGCGCTCGGCGGTGGTGGCAGGGCGGGGGCGGCGGGGAAGCTTGTTTGACATAGGACCGGCATGGCTTTTAGCCTGACGATGACGTCCTGCCACCTCTTACGATGGAATCGCGCATGTTCGACCTGCTTTCCGCCGCGCTGACCCTCGCAGTTCTCGCGGCGGCGCCTGCCGCCCCGGTCCCATCGGCCAAGCCGACCCCCTCCGCGGATGCGCGCGACAAGATCGTGTGCAAGCGGTTCGTCGAGACCGGCTCGCTGGTGAAGAGCTATAAAACCTGCAAGTCGAATGCGGATTGGGAGCGCGAGCGCGCCAACATCCGTCAGAACAACGATCGCTCGAACAGTTGCCGCATCGCGGGCGAAGGCGGCGCCTGCTGATCCACGATCAGGGCAGCAACGGCGCGGGGGGTGTCATCGACAGCCCCAGCGCCTCTGCCGTGCGTTCGGCCCACGTCATGACGATGTCGATCTCGCGCGCGTGATGATCGGCCGCGGTGCGGTGTTCGCTCTCACGACTGCCCGCATCGAAGCGATTGCCGAACTTGGAATGGCGGGTGAAGGCCGGACCGCCGACGATCGCCTCCAGCGCCGCGTCGTCCAGCGGCACGCCGAACAGGTGCGCCATCGCCGCGATCGCCGCGCGCGGCTGCTCCATCAGCGTCGCACTGTCGAACGTGCGCACGCGCTGCGGGCCGAACCGCGTGACCAGATCGCCGAACAGCGCGTGCTGCCCCAGCCAGCCGACGGCCGCGACCTGCAGGTCGGTGAAGCCCAGCAATTCGCGGGTGGAAAATCCGAACCGCGCCATGCCGTCATCGAGCATTCCGGTCAGCAACGTGCGCACCCACAACCGCCCCTCGATCTCCTTCTTCGCTACGGAGGTCAGGAAGGTGCGCAGCGGTGCGTGGAGCAGCAGCGCATTCAATGCCGGTCGCAGCGTCAGGATTGCGGGGGCCAGCGCGTTGGCGATCGTCGACGGCTTCACCACCACCGCCTCGCCAGGAGCGAACGGCCGCGCCACCAGACGCAGCATATCGTCCAGCACGCTCGCCATATCCGGCCCCTGATCTCCGCGGCGGCGCCATCCGATCAGGTCGTTGAAGATCACCGGCTCCTTCAGCCCCATCGCCGCGCCGGGCACGTCGAAGGCGCGCGCCAGCAGCGTCGAGCAGCAGAACGCCGAGTGGAAGATGAAATGCAGCGGTGCTGGCGCGATGGCGGAGGCGATCGCGTCGCCACGGTGCAGGACCAGCGGTGCCAGCCCGGCGGGAAGATATTCGTCGGTCAGGAACGTCGCCTGCCGGTGGGTTTCGCGCGGCACCGGGAGGAAGTGAACCGCATCGCCCGTCGGATCGTAGCGATGGGCGAGCCACCCGGCGTCAAGAACGGTGGGCAGACCAGACAGGGGCGTCGTCATCGTCGCGGTGTGCGCAGCGCCTTCGCCATTGTCCACCCGTGGCGTTGCAATATAGGCTGTGAATATGGATCAGGGGGAAGTTCATCGCTTGCTGGGCGCTGCCATGGAGGCGCGGGGCGCGGGGCGGCGCGACGAGGCGCTGCGGCTGTTCGAACGGGTGGTGGCGGGCGGCGTCGAACACCCGCTGGCGCTTAACGCGCTCGGCATGGGGTGCCTGGCGCGCAACGATCCCGCGGCGGCAGCGGCGCTGTTCCGCCGCGCGATCGCCGCGGACGGTCACGCGCCGGACCTGTGGATGAACCTGGCGCGCGCGCATCGCGACCAGCACGACGACACCGGGGAACGCGACGCGCTGGAGGGTGCGCTGGCGATCGACCAACGCCATTTCATGGCACTGGTACGGCTCGCCGAATGGCATGAGCGGCGCGGCGAGGCGGCGGCGGCGGCCGAGCGATGGGGGCATGTGCTGGCGATGGCGCCGCTGCTGGACGATCGGACGCCCGGGACCGATGCGTTGCTGAACCACGCGCGGGATGTCGTGGCGGACCATTCCGCCGCCTTCGCGCGCCGGGTGGAGGCCGCGCTGGCACCTGCGCGATCCGATTTGACCGCATTGCAGCGGCGGCGGCTGGATGCGTGCGTCGACCATGCACTGGGCCGCCGGGCGATCTACGCCAACCATTGCGCGGGGATGCATTTCCCGTTCCTGCCCGCCGACGAATTCTTCGACCGCGAACATTTTCCGTGGCTGGCCACGCTGGAAGCGCAGACCGCGGTGATCCGCGAGGAGTTCCTGACGGTGTGGCGGGATGCCGGCGACGCGATCCGCCCCTATGTCACGATGAAGCCGGGGACGCCGGAGAACAAATGGTCGCCGCTTGACGGATCGCTGGCGTGGGGCGCGATGCATCTGTGGAAGGACGGGCGGCGTGACGATGCGGTCTGCGCGCGGGTGCCGCGGACGGCGGCCGCGGTGGAGGCACTGCCGCTGTCCGACCTTCCGGGGCGCACGCCGACGGTGTTCTTCTCGATCCTGAAGCCGGGGACGCATCTGCCGGCGCATACCGGGGTCAGCAACGTGCGGGCGATCGTCCACCTGCCGCTGGTCGTGCCGGCCGATTGCGGTTTTCGCGTCGGTGGCGAGACGCGCGTGTGGGAGGAAGGGTGCGCCTGGGTGTTCGACGACACGATCGAGCATGAGGCGTGGAACCGGTCGGACCAGCCGCGCGCGATCCTGATCCTGGACGTGTGGAATCCGCATATCATGCCGGAGGAGCGCGACTATCTGCGCCGCTTCTTCACCGCGACCGGGATCGAGGCGCAGCCGGGACTGCGGCTGGGTATCGGCGACTAGCCGACGTCGAGCGCCGCGCCGATCACTGTGCGTACCGCAGCGTCGTCGCCATGGGCGCCCGCGACATCCTGCGCCTCCGCCAGTTCGGCGGCAAGGGCGTGTTCCAGTTCGGTGCGGCGCGCCAGCCGCGCGTCGTTGTCGAACGCGACGGTGGGATTCTTCGAATAGGTCGCGAACAGCGGCCCGGCGACGATCTGTGCGATCGCGGCCTGGTCCAGCGGCAGGCGAAGGTGCGTGGCGGCGGCAATCAGCACCGGGGCGGGATCGGCGAAGAACGTTTCGGCATCCAGTGAGCGCAGATCATCCGGGCGGGCGGCAAGGGCATCGGCGAAGGCGCGCATCTGCGCGTTCCACAGGATCGCGGCGCGATGCGCGTCCGACCGGCCCTCAAGCACGCCCAGATGCGGCGCCAGCTGGGTGGTGACCCGGCGCAGCCAGTCGCGATGCTGGTCGCTGCGCAGGATCGCGAGTAGATAGTCGCGCAGCGGCAGATGCAGCAGGATCGCGCGCGCCGCGCCCAGTACCGGCCACATGCGCGGCAGCAAGAAATTGACCGGCACATTCGCCTTCACCAGCGTCGGCGCATCGGCGCGATAGCGGCGCGTCGCCATGCCCAGCACCAACTGTAATCCGGCATCGTCCGGGTCGAGCGCCATCTGACGCAGCGCCTGCGGTTCGCGCAGCACCAGCGCGCCGTCCAGCGCATCCAGCGCGCGTGCCAGCAACGTCGACCCGCAATGGGCGACGTGAAAGATCCAGGCGCTGGGCAGCGCGCGCGGTGCGGCGGGCAGCAGCATCGCGGCCGGCACGCGCATGTCGCGCGGCGCGGCCGGGTCGATCCGCGCATCGAGGAAGATCGAGCGGTGATAGGCGCCCCGGTCCATCGGCACGAACACCGCGTCCCGCCCCTCGAACCGCTGAAGATAATGGTCGGGCGAGGCGATCAGATCGGCGAGGGTCATCGACATGGCCGGGGTATAGCCTGACCGTGGCGGTGCGGCTATGCCGCGGACATGGCGCATGTGTCCCTTCCCGTTGCCGGCCGCCCGCAGGTACTGATCGAAGCCGAAGCGGGGGAGACGCTCGACCAGCTCGATCGCGAAACGATCGTCGATCTGTACCGCGCGCACGGCGCGCTGCTGCTGCGCGGGTTCGGCGCCGATGTCGCGGCGTTCCGCGGTTTCGCGAAGCGTTTCTGCCGGACCGCGGTGGTCAACGAAAGCCCCGGGCGCCGCCCGATCGACGAGGCGGCGAACATCCACACCGTCGACGGCGGGACGGGCGCGTTCGCGCTGCACCCCGAATTGTCGCGCGAGCCGTGGAAGCCGGACGCGGCGTTCTTCTGCTGCCTGTCGGCGCCCAGCCGCGGCGGGAAGACGACGATCTGCGACGGCGTCGCGCTGGTGCGCGAAATGCCGGCCGCGGTGCGTGAGGCGCTGGCGCCGCGACGGCTGTTGTACATCAAGCCGACCTGGCCGGCGCTGCTGGACTATTGGCTGGGCACGCCGACGCCGGACGACGCGCGGCTGGCGGCACCCCCGCCCGAATGCCCGTATTTCTTCCGGCGGCTGCCCAACGGGATGATCGTGCGCGCCTTCACCCGCCCGGCGCTGCACCGGCCGATGTTCACCGATGCGCCGGCGTTCGGCAATTTCCTGCTGTTTGCGCGGTTCAACAACGGGCGACCCGATCACCCCGTTCTCGACGACGGCCATCCGGTGCCCGAGGCCTGGCTTCAGGCGATCAAGGCGGCGGGCGATCGGCTGGCGGTGCCGGTCGAATGGCGCAATGGCGACGTTGTGATGCTCGACAACACCCGTTTCCTGCACGGGCGCACCGCGATCGTCGATCCGGGCGAGCGGTTGATCGCGACCTATTTCGGCTATGTCGACTTCGCGATCCCCGATCCGGAGGAGCCGCGCGACGCGATCTGGCGGCGCGAGGATTTCGCCCCGCCGCTGCCGCCCGACCATCCGCGCCTGCGCGAACAGGCAGGCAGCGGCGCCTAGAACAGCCCCGCCACCTCATCCTTCGTCAGCTCGATCCCGAACATCAGGCCCAGCCGCATCCGGTAGACGCGCGGATCGGTGATCTCCCCCTCAGCGGTCGTGTCGGCGGCGCGGCGGCGATAGGTGCGGTCGGTCAGGCTGGCGAAGCCGTGCGGCAGGACGATGCTGACCACATTGTGCCGGGTGAAGCGGCTGGTGGGGGCGGTGGCGGACCAGTGGTTGCCCATCGCCAGATCGCCGTCATGCACCATGTCCAGCGTGAAGCTGTATTGCGGTCGCCAGCCGTCGCCGGTGTCGCGCCCGTCGGTGGCTGCCGGGTCGCCGTCGCGCAGCAGCATCCAGCCGCCGTCGCCCGCGCGCGGATCGTCGCGCACCAGCCGGAAGCGCGCGCCGTCCGGTGCGGTCGCCTCCGCCCCGTCGGCGAGCGGGAGGACGGGGGTGTAGCTGCCGCCGAAGCCCGCGTCGGCGATCCAGCGCCCGCCGTCGATCGTCACCAGCGCCAGCGTGTGGGTCAGCGGCGGCACCGCCGTCGCGCCCAGCCACACGCGCGCCAGCAGCGGCCGCGCGTCGAACCCCAGCGCCGCCAGCGCATCGAGGAACAGGCGATTGTGTTCGAAGCAATAGCCGCCGCGCCGCGCCCCGACGAGCTTTGCCGCGACCGACGCGCTGTCGATCGCGATCGCGCGGCCCAGCCGCACGTCGAGGTTCTCGAATGGGATGCGCAGCCGGTGCTGCCATTGCAGGCGCGACAGGCCGGCGGCGTCGCGGGTCGGCAGTGCGGGCAATTCGATGCGGGCGATATAGGCGTCGAGGTCGAACATGGCGCCCGCGGTAGCCTGTTCGTCCGCCGATGAGAACCATCGCGGTTGACCGTGCCGCCATGCATCGCCATCCCGGCGTAAACCATTGAAGGAGGCGAGGATGAGCGACGTGACGGGTTTGGAACTGCGGTCGGCGGTGGATGCCGAAGGTCAGCTGACGCTCAGCCTGGAGGAAGTGACGCACGGTGCGCCCGCGGCGGACGAGGTGGTGGTGCGCGTCGAGGCGGCGCCGATCAATCCGTCGGATCTGGGGCTGCTGCTCGGCCCGGCGGACGTCGCGTCGCTGACCGCGTCGGGGACGGCGGAGCGCCCGGTGCTGACCTTCCAGGTGCCGCGCGAGCGGATGGGCGGGGTGCGCGCGCGCATCGGCCAGTCGCTGCCGGTCGGCAACGAGGGCGCGGGCACGGTGATCGCCGCGGGTGACGAGGCGCAGGCGCTGGTCGGGCGCAAGGTGGGGATGATGGGCGGCGCGATGTACGCCCAGTATCGCACGCTGAAGGCGCGCGACGTCGTGCCGCTGCCCGATGGCGCCAGTGCCGCGGATGGCGCGGCGATGTTCGTCAACCCGCTGACTGCGCTCGCCTTCGTCGAGACGATGCGGATGGAGGGGCACAAGGCGATCGTCCACACCGCCGCGGCGTCGAACCTGGGGCAGATGCTGCAGAAGATCTGCCTTAAGGACGGCGTGCCGCTGGTGAACATCGTGCGCAGCGACGCGCAGGAGAAGATCCTGCGCGATATCGGCGCGACCCATGTTCTCAACAGCAAGGCGGAGGATTTCCGCACGCGGCTGGTCGACGCGATCGTCGAGACCGGCGCGACGATCGCGTTCGACGCGATCGGCGGCGGATCGCTGGGTAGCGACATCATGCAGGCGATGGAGCAGGCCGCCAACCGCACGATGACCGAATACAGCCGCTACGGATCGAACACGTTCAAGCAGCTGTACATCTACGGCGCGCTCGATCTGGCGCCGACGACGCTCAACCGGCTGGCGTTCGGCTTTCAGTGGAGCGTGTCCGGCTTCCTGCTGACGCCGTTCATGCAGAAGGCCGGGCGCGAGGTGGTGGGGCGGATGCGCCAGCGCGTCATCGACGAGCTGACCACGACGTTCGCCAGCGGCTATACCGCGACGATCGGGCTGGCCGAGGCGCTGAACCCCGACGTGCTGCGCGCCTATGAAAAGAAGGCGACCGGCGAGAAGTATCTGATCGACCCGACGCGCTGACGGCTGCGTCCCGGCGGTCAGCGCAGCGCGCGGGCCGCCGGGGTATCGAGACAGCGCAGCATCGCCGCGCGCGTCATCATCGGCCGCGCGGCGGGGGCGCGATAGACCGGAACATCCTGCGCCACGCCGATCGGGGCGGGGGAAAAGCCGGCGTTGCCCGCGCAGGCATTGGCAAGCGCCAGCAGCGCCGGGGGCGTACGATAGGCCTCATAGCTCAGCCGGAACGTGCCCCAGTGAATCGGCAGCGCGTGCGCGGCGCCCAGCCGCTGGTCGACCAGTGCGGCATCGGCGGGGCCGATATGCGCGCCAGACGCCATCTGGCCGGGCGCGAAGCGGAACGCGCCGATCGGGATCATCGCGAAGCGGATCGGGCCGAGCGCGGCGGCCTCACGCGGCCAGTTGCCGTCGCCGAAGCCGGTGTCGCCCGCGAAGAAGATATTGCCCCCCGACGGCAGCGTCACGACGAAGCTGGACCACAACGCCCGGTTGCGATCCGCGAACCAGCGGCTGCCCCAATGATGGTTGCGGGTCACCGCGACCGTGATGCCCGGCCGGAGCGCAAGCCGTCGCCCCCAGTCGAGCGCCACCGCCCGTGCCCCGCTCTGTGCGATCACGCCGTCATTGCCCAGGCTGGTGACGATCGTCGGCCGGTCGCGCTGCCACAGGCGGCGCAGCGTCGCGAGTTCGAGGTGATCGTAATGGTTGTGGCTGACCAGCACGACGTCGATGCGCGGCAGGTCGTCGAAGGTGATACCGGGCGCCGCGACGCGGCGCGGCCCCAGCCCGAACGGGCCGGCGCGATCGCCGAAGACGGGATCGGTGAGGATGTTCAGCCCCTGCGTCTGGATCAGCACGGTGGCATGGCCGATCCAGGTGACGCGCATCCGGTCGCCGGCGACGCGGGCGGCCGGACGGCTGGTGCGGACCGGAACGCGATCGGGCCATGCCGGCCGTCCGTCGCTGCCGGTCAGGTAGCTCCACACGAACCCGCGGCGGCCGGTCTTCCCCGGCGGACGCAACGTGTCGTCGTCGCCATCGGGGTTGAAGAAACGTGCGCCGTCGAAATGCGCGCTTGCCGGCCCTTCGTAATAGATGCGGTCCAGAAAGCGCGGGACGATCGTGATCGCCAGACCGCCGGCGACGACCAGCGCCAGCAATGCCGTGCCGATGATCCGCAACACCCGCATCATGCGCGTTCCATGACCGTCATTGCAGCAGTTCGTCGCGCACGCGGATCGCGTGGATCGACAGCCGCACCTCCACCAGGAAGGCGACGAAGGCGGCGATCAGCAGCGACATCGCGGCGATGAAGCTGAACGCGACGATCTCTGCCAGCCGGTATCGCGTCAGCGCACCGACGAACAGCATCGCGACCACCGCACAGGTCGCGACCGCGCTGGCCACCGCCAGCGCCAGCGCGCGGTTGATGACCGCCATGCGCCGTGCCAGCAGCCGCAGTTCCTGCACCACCGGGGTGCGATCGCCGTCCGCCAGTGCGCCGTGGCGATCCTCGAGCTGGCGGGCGCGATCGACGACGCGCGCCAGCCGCCCGGTCAGGACGTTGAGCAGGGCGCCGATCCCGGTCAGCATGAAGACCGGGCTGACCGAGGCGTGGATCGCCTCGACGATCGTGGGGAGGGCGGGGCTATAGTCCATGGCGTATCCTTCCTGCCGCGCGCGGCGGCTGCGCACAACCGGTTGGTAACGGCCTCGCGCTAGGTGCGGTGGCATGACCAATGCCGCGTGGCCGACCGATGATCTGAACGCCGCGCCCGGTCGCGCGGTGGCGACGTGCGTCGCGGGTTTGCCCGACACGATCGACGCAGTGGCCGCCGCGGCGCCCGACACGCACCGCTTCCTGCGTCGTCAATGGTTTGCCGCTGCGGTGGACGCCTACGGCGGACCAGCGCGCACGATCGTGGCGACGCAGGGCGGGGCCGCCATGCTCGCCATCCCGATCGTCGCGGCGGGACCGCGCTGGGCCGGCATCGGCGCGGTGCCGGGATGCTATTGGCCGTTCCGCAGCATCCCCGTCGCCGCGACAGCCAGCGCGGAGGCGGTGGATGCTGCGCTGGGTGCGCTGGCGTGGACGGTACGGGCGCTGCGAATCGGGCCGGTCTATGACGGCGATCCGGGGCTGGAACGGTTGCTGGCGCGGGCGCGCGCCGCCGGCTGGGGCGTGGTGACGCGGCCGGTGGCGGACAGCTTCCTGCTGGACATGGCGGCGGCGCGCGAGGAGGGGCAGTGGCCGCGCGGGTCGACCCTGCGCAAGAACCGTTTCCACGAAAAGCATCTCGCCGGTCACGGCACGCTCGACTGGCGGTTCGCCCGGAAGGACGACTGGCCGGCGGTGTTCGACGCCATGGCGATGGTGGAGGAGCGCAGCTGGATCGCGGACCGGACCGACGGCCGCGACGCCAAGTTCACCCGCACCGGCCATGGCGCGTTCTTCCGCGCGGCGGCGAGCGATCCGGTCATCGCCGCGATGTTCCATGCCGCCTTGCTGTACGTCGATGGCGCGCCCGCGGCCTTCTCGTTCGATCTTGATGCGGGTGCGACCAAATATGCGATCGCCAACAGCTACGACCCCGCCTTCGCGAAGCATTCGCCGGGCAAGCTGCTCTATTACCGCAACCTGATGGAGGCGATGGAGCGCGGGATCGAGCGGGTCGACTGGGGCGCAGGCGACAGCGGCTACAAGCGCGTGATCGGCGCGAGCGAGGGGCCGGCGATCCGCGACTGGCTGTTGCTGCGTCCCGGCCTTGTCGCGCGCTGCGCGCCGCTGGTGCGAAGCGCGCTCGCTGGTCGATAGCGTCAGGCCGTCGCCGGGTTGCGCAGGATCGCCTCCATCGCATCGATGATCCCGGTCAGCGCGTCCGGCCGGCTCCAGAAATGATGATCGCGATTGTCGGAGCGGTCGAGCGCCGCTTCGCGCGCGGCGACCAGCGTCTGCATCGCCAGCCCCGCGAACAGCACGCGCTGGTTGGCGAGCACGACCGGCAGCGGCGCGAGCAGCCGGCGGACGTGCTCGACGTAGCGGCGATAGCTGTCGGAATGTTCGGGCACCGTGTCGCGGAACAGTTCGCGCCGCTCGTTCTGGACGTTCACGATGAAGCGGAAATAGGTTTCCTCCTCCCCCGTTTCGCCGCGCAACTCGACATTGGGCAGGACGATCGCGTCCACCAGATCGCGCAGCGTCATCGCCGCGCCCTTGCGCTCGGCGGCGTCGATCAGTTCCTTTCGCCGTGCCTCGATCAAATCCGCGCCGTCGATCAGCAGTTCGCGCAGCAGGTCGTCCTTGCTGCCGAAATAATAATGGACCGCGGCGGCGTTGCGCTGCCCCGCGGCCTCGACCACCTCGCGCATGCCCACCGCCGCGATGCCGCGTTCGGCGAACAGCCGCCGCGCGGCGCGCTTCAGCTCGTTGCGGGTCGCACCGCCGCGGGTGGCGGGGGAGGAGGGACGGGGCGCGGTCATAGCCGTTCAGCATCGGCGAAATCCCGCGCCCCGGCAAGCATCCGCGATCAGGATGCGGCGGGATAACCCTCGTTCTTCAGCAGGCGGGCAAGATGCGCGGCGTTGGTGGCCAGCATCGCAGCGGTCTTCGACACCTTCTCGGGGGTTTCGGGCAGATCCTTGAAATCGGTCGAGCCATAGGCCTCGCCCACCCAATATACCGCACCCATCGCGGGGATGGTGAAGCCGACGTCGTTGAGCGCCTGGAACATCTGCGCGCTGGAGATATGCGCGCCGTCCTCGTTCCCGACGATCGCACACACCGCGACCTTGCCGTAGCTGGGCAGACGTCCTTCGTCGTCGGTTTCGCTGAGGAAGGCGTCCATCCGCTCCATCACGCGCTTGGCGACGCTGCCGAGCTGTCCCATCCAGATCGGGCCGCCGAGGATCAGGATGTCGGCGTCCATAATCCGGCGGCGCACCTCGGGCCATTCGTCGCCGTCGCCTTCGTCGCTGGTGACGCCCGGCTTGATGTTCATCGCGGCGATCCGCACGGGCGCGTCAGTGGTGACACCGTGCTGCGCCAGGGCGTCGGTGACCACCTGCAGCATCGCATCGGTCGACGACGTGGCGCCGGGATCGGCCTTGAGCGAACAATTGAGGGCAAGCGCACGCAATGTCATGGGAAACTCCCGTGTGAGGAGCCGCGACAACGCGCCGATCGCCGCTTCTGTCCGTGCGTCAGCGCCGCTCCGCTGCCAGCCGGCTGATGAGGATCGCGCTGCGCAGTCCCTGGCGCTGGATGCTGGGCAGGTCGACCCATTCGCCATCGGCGTGTGCGCCGCCGCCCGCCGCGCCCATCCCGCCGATCGTGTCCGCATCGGCGGCGACGAAGCTGGAGTCGGCCGCGCCGCGCTTCGCCGGATCATATTCGGGCATGGCGGGCAGCCCCAGGTCGCGGTTGACCGCGTTGAGCCGCGCCAGCAGCGCGCGATTGCCCGCGGTCGGCGCCATCGGCGGATAGCCTTCGTTGAACGTCAGGGTGGCGCCGGTGCGCGGCAGATGCTGCGCCACGATCGCCTGCATCTTCGCACGGGCCGCCGCCTCCTGCGCGGGCGTTAGCGCGCGAAGGTCGCCGCGCGCCACCGCGCGTTCGGCGACGATATTGGTCTTGCCCGATGCGGTGGCGGTGAAGCTGTCGCCGACGAAGCCGGCCGGCGTCCCGCCCGCCAGCACGCCGACATTGGCGGTCAGGTTGGCCTCAGGCAGTTCGCGGCGGAACCCGTCGAGGATGCGCGCCAGCTCGTAATTGGCGCCATAGCCCAGTTCCGCGCCGAACACCCCGCCCGAATGGCCGGGAACGCCGGTGGTCACCAGTTCCCAGTCGCTGGCGCCGCGCCGGGCGACCGTCCCCGCGTCACCGTCCGGGGTGACTGCCAGCCCTTCATATTCCAGCGCGACATCGGCCCATTTGCCCGCCGCGACCAGATCGGCGCGCGACCGCGACAGCGGCTTGCCGCTGCGTTCCTCGTCCCCGGTCAGCACCACCATGACGTCCGCGCCCTTCAGCGTGCCGGCCGCCTGCATCGCGCGCAGTGCCGCGACGATCACCACCATGCCGCCCTTGTCGTCGCCCACGCCCGGGCCGATCGCGCGCGTGCCGTCGCGGCGAAAGCCGGTGAAGCGGCTGTCGGGTTCGAACACCGTGTCGAGATGCCCGATCAGCAGCACGCGACGACCGCGGCCGTCGCCCTTGTGGGTGGCGATCAGATGCCCGGCGCGGCCGGTGTCCTTCATGTCGACCCAGCGGACGTCGAACCCCAGCGGCGCCAGTTCGGCGCGCATCATCTCCCCCACCTTCGTCACGCCGGACAGGTTGAGCGTGCCCGAATTCTGGAGCACCAGCCGTTCCAGCAGCGCCTCGTTCCGCGTGGCGTCGGCGGCGATCGCGGCCTTCATCCGCGCCTCCGCCGGGGAAAGGCCGGCGGCGACGCCGGGCGTGGCGAGACAGGCGGCAAGAAGCGCGGCGGGGGCGAGGAAGCGGCTCATCCGGCATGCGTAGCGCGCCGCGCCCGTGACGCCAATGTAATGATATGTTTCGGCTTGTCGCGATGCGGTTGCGGCCCGGGCGGGCCGGCATATGTCGAAGGGGCCACCGGGCAGGATGGCTCGGGGCACCGCAGAAGGAGAATGCTCATGAGCTTCATCATCGCTGCCGGGCTGCTGCTCGGCTCCCCGCTCGCCCCCGAAACGCATCAGGTGCAGATGGATCATCGCGGCCAGCGCGTCGACGTGACCTATCGCAGCGACGTGGCGGTCCAGCATCGCCAGGTCGGCACCGCCGGCGCGCCGGGCCGCCCGTCGTCGCTGCGCTGCACCTGGACGGCGTCGGTGGACGTCCACCGTGAGGCGCGTCACGCCGCCGGCCATGTCCTGACGCGCCGTATCAGCGCCGACGCACCGATCAGCGGCACGCGCCCCGGCTGGTGCGATGCCCAGCGCGGCGCGATCGCGCAGGAGATCGCGGCGAAGAGCGGCGCGGTGCGCGACCATCTGCTGGCGGTCGCCGAGCGCGATCAGGCCGCGATGCTGGCCGAACTGGATGCCGCGCACGATCGCACGCGCGGTTGAGGATGCGGTTTCGCATGATGGTGGCTGCCGCGCTGTCGGGCGCGGCGGCATGGCCGGCGGCGGCGCAGGTGTCACCGCACGCCGGCGTCGAGATCGCAACGGACGAACGGCGGCGCGGGATCAGCTGGAGCGACGGACGGGCCGCACCCGCCGCTTGGGCGCGGGTGGATCTGCCCGCCGGGTTCGATGTCGGCGTCCGCGCGCTGGCGACGCGCGGCGATCCGCGGCACGGCGGCGCCGAAGCGGTGGTGGAACCCACGCTGGGATACAGCCGCGACGCGGGCCCGATCCGCCTGGACCTGTTCGGAACGGCGCATCTGTTCACCGGCGGCGCGGGGGCGCTCGATTATGTCGAGGGGGGTGCCGATGCCAGCTACTCGCTGGGACCGGCGCAGGTTTCGGCGGAGGCGCGGTACGCTCCGGCGCAGACCGCGATCGGGGGCGACAACCTGTACCTCTCGCTGCGGGGACGCGTGGGCATTCCGGCAACCCCGGTGACGATGACCGCCGCGGTGGGGCGGTCGAGCGGGACGGTGGACGATCCGATACGCGCGGCACGTTTACGGCCGGCAGGGCGCTACGCCGACTGGTCGCTGGGCGCGCAATATGTCGTGGGGCCGTTGACGCTGGCGCTGGAATATACCGGCACAGATATCGACGATGGCGGTGTCGCCGCATCGCCTTTTGCCGCTCTACGGCATGCCGGGGATCGACTGGCGGCGAGCGTGGGCGTCAGTTTCTAACAATGAGAAGGGGCGGCTTCCGATCCGGAAGCCGCCCGTTCATCGTCAGAAGCGGAACGCCGCCGTGGCGCGCAGGCTGTGCCAGCGGAACTGCTGGTCCGACCGGCGCAGGTCGGTGCCGTTCACCGTCCCGCCGTTCGCCGCATTGGTAAACGGGGTGCCGGCCGGGCCGCCGACGCGGACGCGATAATCGTCGTCGCGATACTGGTGATAGAGATATTCCATCCCGATCGAGAAGTGGTCGCCGAACCGCTGCTCGATGCCGCCGCCGCCCTGGATACCGAACTGGTTGCGATCACCACGCCCGGTGAAGGTGTTGGCGGTGTTGGTGGTCGAAAACTCGCGGTTGATCCGCGCATAGCCCGGACCGAACGTGCCGTAGAACAGCGTCGAATTGTTCGGGGTGAAGCCGGCGCGCGCACGGATGCCCGCTTCCCAGGCGATGTCGCGGTACATGGTGTAGCTGGCCGGGGTGCCGGAGAAGGCGGTGACGCTGTCGTTGATCTCCGACTTGCCGAATTCACCGACCACGCCGACGACAAGCGCGCCCATCTGCTGGTCGATGCCGACGCGCCCATAATAGGCCCAGCTGTCGCGATCCTTGCGGCAGCCGTTGCCGCCGTTGTTCGGCCCTAGCGACCCGCTGACCCCGCCGCCGCAGAAGCCCGGGCCAAAGGCGTTGGCGCCGGCCGCGTTCAGCACGGTGTCGTTGAAATTGCCGTCGAGGTTGCGGTCGAACAGGATGCGCGAGCCGCCGTCGTTGGGCTGGACGTCGTACCCGCCGGCACCGCCGACATAGATGCCCGAGAAGCCCTTGCTGACCGACGGATCGCCGTTGCTCATTTCCTGCGCGAGCGCCGGGGTAGCGGTCAACAGCGCGGCGGCGGCCAGAAGATACGCCTTCATACGTCACAACTCCCTGAATATGCGCGCGGGCAACGACCACGGCTTGATCGAGGTTGCGTGACGAATGGTTGCTGGCGGTCGCTTGGGGTTTGCGCAGCGCCATCCTATAGCTGGCGCATGTCCGATCTGTTCGCCTCCGCCACCGCCGGTTCCCCCAGCTATGACGCTTCCTCGATCGAGGTGCTGGAGGGGCTGGAGCCGGTCCGCCGTCGCCCCGGCATGTATGTCGGCGGCACCGACGAGCGCGCGCTGCACCATCTGGCCGCCGAGGTGCTGGACAATGCGATGGACGAGGCGGTCGCCGGCCACGCCACGCGGATCGAGGTGACGCTGGAGCCGGGCAACCGGCTGACGATCGTCGACAACGGTCGCGGCATCCCGGTCGATCCGCACCCGAAGTTTCCCGACAAGTCGGCGCTGGAGGTGATCCTGTCGACGCTGCATTCCGGCGGCAAGTTCGCGGGGAAAGCCTATGCGACGTCGGGCGGCCTGCACGGCGTCGGCGTGTCGGTGGTCAACGCGCTGTCGTCCGACACCGTCGTGGAGGTCGCGCGCGAGCGGCAATTGTACCGCCAGCGGTTCGCGCGCGGGATCACGCAGGGGCCGCTGGAACATGTCGGCGCCGCGCCCAATCGCCGTGGCACCTCGGTCAGCTTCGTGCCGGATACCGAGATTTTCGGGCCGGAGCTGCACTTCAAGCCGGCGCGCCTCTACAAGCTGGCGCGGTCAAAGGCGTATCTGTTCGCGGGCGTCGAGATTCGCTGGAAATGCGCGCCCGAACTGGTGGAGGGCGCGGACACGCCGGCGGAGGCGGTGTTCCAGTTTCCGGGCGGTCTGGCCGATCACCTGCGCGAACAGGTGGGCGGGCGCGAATGCGCCACCGCCGATTTCTTCACCGGTCAACAGGATTTTGCGGATTCACAGGGCAAGGTGGAATGGGCGGTCGCCTGGCCGCTGTGGAGCGACGGCAGCTACAGCTGGTATTGCAACACCATCCCGACGCCCGACGGCGGCACCCACGAACAGGGGCTGCGCCAGGCGCTGGTGCGCGGGCTTCGCCAGTTCGGCGAGCTGGTGAACAACAAGAAGGCCAAGGAACTGACCGCCGACGACGTGATGGTCGGCAGCGAGTTGATGCTGAGCGTGTTCATCCGCGATCCGCAGTTCCAGAGCCAGACCAAGGACCGCCTGACATCGCCCGAGGCCGCCGGGCTGGTCGAAAAGGCGATGCGCGACCATTTCGACCATTGGCTGGGCCAGAACATGGAGCGCGGCAAGGCTTTGCTCGGCTATGTCATGGAGCGGATGGACGAGCGCCTGCGCCGCAAGGCCGAGCGTGAGGTGAAGCGCAAGACCGCCACCTCGTCGCGCAAGCTGCGGCTGCCGGGCAAGCTGACCGATTGCGCCGCGGACAGCCCCGAGGGCACCGAATTGTTCATCGTCGAGGGCGATTCGGCGGGCGGTTCCGCCAAGCAGGCGCGCGACCGCAAGACACAGGCGATCCTGCCGATCCGCGGCAAGATCCTGAACGTCGCCAGCGCGACCAGTGCCAAGATCCTCGCCAATCAGGAGATCGCCGACCTGATCCAGGCGCTGGGCTGCGGCACGCGCAAGGATTGCCAGCCGGATGCGCTGCGCTACGAACGGATCGTCATCATGACCGACGCCGACGTCGATGGCGCGCATATCGCCACGCTGCTGATGACGTTCTTCTTCCAGGAAATGCCCGAACTGGTGCGGCGCGGGCATCTATATCTGGCGCAACCGCCACTCTATCGGCTGACCGCGGGCGCCAAAAGCCTGTATGCGCGCGACGATGCGCATCGTGCCGAGCTGGAGCGCACCGCATTCAAGGGCAAGAAGGTGGAGGTCGCGCGCTTCAAGGGGCTGGGCGAGATGAACCCGCAGCAACTGCGCGAGACGACTATGGATCCGGCGAAGCGCAGCATGATCCGCATCACCCTGCCGCAGGAATATGAGGAGCGCGCCGGGGTCAAGGATCTGGTCGACCGGCTGATGGGGACCAACCCGGCGCACCGCTTCGCCTTCATCCAGGAAAATGCCGCGCGGCTGGACGAGGAGGCGATCGACGCATGAGGCGCCACCCGCGTGGCGACTGGTGGCTGGCGGCGGCGCTGGCGATGCTGGCCGGGTGCGTCGATGCGATCGGGTTCCTGCGCGCGGGCGGCATGTTCGTGTCGTTCATGAGCGGCAATACGACACGGATGGCGGTGGACGCGGTCGCGCGGGAGGCGGCGGCCTATACAGCCGCGGGGCTGATCCTGGGCTTTCTCGCGGGGGTCGTCGGCGGGGCGGTGATCGCGCAGGCGGCGGGGCGGTGGCAGCGGCCGGCGGTGATCGGGGCGACCGCGCTGCTGCTGGCGCTGGCGGCGGCGCTGTCCGCCTGGCCGCTGGCGGTGGTGTTGCTGGCGGTGGCGATGGGCGTGGTCAACGCCGTGTTCGAGCGCGGCGGGGAGGTGAGCATCGGCGTCACCTATATGACCGGGACGCTGGTCAAGCTGGGGCAGCATCTGTCGGCGGCACTGATGGGCACCGCGCCGCGCACGGCCTGGGTGCCCTATCTGTTGTTGTGGAGCGGGCTGGCCGCCGGCGCGGTGGCGGGCGCGGCGGCGTACGGGCGCTACGGCACGGCGGTGCTGTGGGCGGCGGCCGGCGCGGCGGCGCTGCTGGCGTTGGCGACGCTGCCCGGCGCGGCGGGGGCGCGGCGCGACGGATAGCACGCGCGAGTGGTGTTGTTCGCGACGGTCTTTGGCGGTATCAGGCTTGGCGGGCGGCCTCATATCGGGCCGCCCTTGTTCTTTCCGATGAGGAGAAGGCTGCCGTGTCGTCCGACGCAACCATTTCGCCGTTGATGCCCGTTTACCCGCGGTGCGGCGTGCGACCGGTGCGCGGCGAGGGCGTATATCTCTATGGCGAGGACGGGGCGCAGTATCTCGATTTCGCCAGCGGCATCGCGGTCAACGCGCTGGGCCATGGCCATCCGAAACTGGTGAAGGCGATCGCGGATCAGGCCGCGACGCTGATGCACGTCAGCAACCTGTACGGCAGTCCGCAGGGCGAACATTTCGCGCAGCGGCTGGTCGATGCCAGCTTCGCCGACACGGTGTTCTTCACCAATTCGGGCGCGGAAGCGGTCGAGTGCGCGATCAAGACCGCGCGCCGCTATCATTATGCCAACGGCCAGCCCGAACGGCATGACCTCATCACCTTCGACACCGCGTTCCACGGGCGGACGCTCGGCACCATTTCGGCCACCAACCAGGCGAAGATGCGCGACGGGTTCGAACCGCTGCTGCCGGGGTTCAAGTACGCGCAGTTCAACGACCTTGAGGGCGCGCTCGCGCTGATCGACGAGCATACCGCGGGCTTTCTGGTCGAACCGATCCAGGGCGAGGGCGGCATCCGCCCGGCGACCCCGGAGTTCCTGCAAGGGCTGCGCAAGGCGTGTGACGAGCATGGCCTGCTGCTGGTGCTGGACGAGGTGCAGGCCGGCTATGGCCGGACCGGCAAGCTGTTCGCGCATGAGCTGTACGGCGTCGTCCCCGACATCATCGCCGCGGCCAAGGGCATTGGCGGGGGCTTCCCGCTGGGCGCGTGCCTGGCCACGGCCGAGGCGGCGAAGGGAATGGTGTTCGGCACCCACGGCTCCACCTATGGCGGCAATCCGCTGGCGATGGCGGCGGGTGAGGCGGTGCTGGACGTGATCCTGGCGGACGGCTTCCTCGACAACGTGACCCGGATGGGCGAACGGCTGCGCGCCGCGCTGGAGCAGATGATCCCGAACCACGACCAGCTGTTCGCCGGCGTGCGCGGCCACGGCCTGATGCTGGGACTGAAGCTGACCAGCGACAGCCGCCGCTTCGTCGCGCATTGCCGCGATCACCACGGGTTGCTGCTGGTCGCGGCGGGCGAGAATGTCGTGCGCATCCTGCCGCCGCTGACCATCGACGAGACGCATATCGCCGAATGCGTCGAGAAGCTGAGCGCGGCCGCGCGGGTATACGTGCCCGTCGCCGACGATTGATGGCCTGTACCCCGCCGCGGCGGGGAGGGGGGATAAGATGCGCCACTTTCTGAATCTCACGGATGCCGGGCCGGACGCGATCGCGGCGATGCTGGACGATGCGCTGACCCGCAAGCAGGCACGCGCCGGCTGGCCGAAGGGGCGCGCCGATGCCGACGCGCCGCTCGCCGGCCATGTGCTGGCGATGATCTTCGAGAAGAATTCGACCCGCACGCGCGTCAGCTTCGACATGGCGATCCGCCAGCTGGGTGGCCAGTCGATCGTCATGGAGGCGGGGCAGATGCAGCTGGGCCGCGGGGAGACCGTGGCGGATACCGCGCGCGTCCTGTCGGCTTATGTCGACGCGATCATGATCCGCACCGACGACCATGCCAAGGTGGAGGAGATGGCGCATTATGCGACCGTCCCGGTCATCAACGGGCTGACCGACGCCTCGCACCCGTGCCAGATCATGGCGGACCTGCTGACGATCATCGAAGCCGGCAAGGCGCTGCCCGGGCTGAAGGTGGCATGGCTGGGCGACGGCAACAACGTGCTCGCCTCGATCGTCGAGGCGGCGGGGCTGATGCAGTTCGACGTCGTCGCCGCCTGTCCGCAGGGCTTCCAGCCGGAGGAGGAGGCGATCGTGCGCGGCAACGGGCGCGCGCGCGTCGTGTCCGACCCGCGTGAGGCGGTGGCGGGCGCGGACATCGTCGTCACCGATACGTGGATATCGATGGGGCAGGCGCATGCCGATACCAAGCTGCGCGCGATGATGCCGTATCAGGTCGATGCGGCGCTGATGGCGACGGCGAAGCCGGACGCGAAGTTCCTCCACTGCCTGCCCGCGCATCGCGGCGAGGAAGTGACGCCGGAAGTGATCGACGGCGCGCAGTCGCTGATCTGGGCGGAGGCGGAAAACCGCCTCCACGCGCAGAAATCGGTGCTGCGCTGGTGTTTCGGGCAGATCGGTTGATCGCGGGCGCCGTGCGCCCCAGATAGGCGTTACCCCGGCCGCTCCGTGCCGCAGAAGCTCCGGCCGCCGCCGGGGTGACGAAAGATATCATGACCGATCCCACTCTATCGCCCGCCGACGTCGACCGCGCGCTCGGCTTCACCATCACCCAGCGGCACGCGCGCGGGCGCATCGTGCGGCTTGGCCCGGTGCTCGACGAGATCCTCTCTGCGCATGCCTATCCCCCGGCGATCGAGAAGCTGCTGGCGGAGGCGCTGACGCTGACCGCGCTGATCGGCGCGACGCTCAAGGATCCCGCCGGGCAGCTGACGCTCCAGACCCAGACGCAGGAGGGCGTCGTCAGCCTGCTGGTGTGCGATTATCGCGGCGGCGACGTGCGCGGCTATGTGCAGTTCGATGCCGAGCGGCTGGCGCAGGCGCCGGGCGATCCGTCGCTGGCGGTGCTGTTCGGGCAGGGGTATCTGGCGATCACCTTCGACCTGGCCACCACCGGCGAGCGCTATCAGGGGATCGTTCCGCTCGACGGCGAGACGCTGGCCGAGGCGGCGCAAAGCTATTTCTACCAGTCCGAGCAGATCCCGACGCTGGTGCGCGCGGGAATGCGCAAGGACGATGCCGGACGGTGTGTCGCCGGTGGCCTGCTGATCCAGCATCTGCCCGAAGGTGAGGAGGGGCGCGAGCGCCTGCACACCAAGCTGGATCACCCGGAATGGGACCATGTCGAGGCGCTGGCGCGCACGATGGGCACCGACGAGCTGGCGGATCCCGCGATCCCGCTGGAGACGCTGATATGGCGGCTGTTCAACGAGGAAGCCGAGGTGCGCGTGCTCGCCGCGCAATCGCTGGCGAAGGGGTGCCGCTGCACGCTTGACCACATCCGGTCGGTGCTGGCGAAGTTTCCGGTGGAGGAGCGCATGGCGATGGCCGACGAAGACGGGGTCATCGCGGTGGATTGCGCATTCTGCTCCACGATCTTCCCGATGCGCGCCGAGGATCTGGCCGCTTAGCGGCTTCTTAACCGTTCGCGGTCTAGGTTAAGTCGTTGCCGCATGGCAATTTTCTCCCTTGCTTGCTTGACAGGCACACTGGCGGGCTGCCGTGATCGGCGGCCCGCTTTTTTGTGCGACGGTTGCGCGCGGGCGCCGCAACGCCTAGCTGGCGCGGCATCATGACCCACCCAACACCTGCCGTCGCGCTCATTTCGGGCGGGCTGGATTCGATGGTTTCCGCCGCGCTCGCGCGGGAGGCCGGCTATCCGCTGCTCGCGCTGTCGATCGACTATAACCAGCGCCACCAGATCGAACTGGCTGCCGCGCGCCGCGTCGCGCGCGCGCTGGGGGCGGAGCGGCACGTCGTGCTGCCGATCGACCTGTCCGCGTTCGGCGGATCGGCGCTGACCGACAGCGCGATCGACGTGCCGAAGGATGGGGTGGGGGATGCCATTCCGGTCACCTACGTCCCGGCCCGCAACACCATCTTCCTCAGCCTGGCGCTGGGCTGGGCGGAAGCAGCGGGCGCCCGCGACCTGTTCCTGGGTGTCAATGCGCTGGACTATTCGGGCTATCCCGATTGCCGCCCCGAATTCA
The DNA here is from genome assembly GCF_002374855.1 of Sphingomonas adhaesiva. Classification (GTDB taxonomy): domain Bacteria; phylum Pseudomonadota; class Alphaproteobacteria; order Sphingomonadales; family Sphingomonadaceae; genus Sphingomonas; species Sphingomonas adhaesiva. Next base: position 287,690 of record NZ_NWVC01000002.1, on the reverse strand, counting down.
TCGCCGCGTTCGAACGGCTCGCCGAACTGGCAACCAAGGCGGGTGTGGAGGGTGCGCCGTTCCGTTTCCACGCCCCGCTGCAGCATATGACCAAGGCCGATATCGTGCGCGAGGGCGCGCGGCTGGGGCTGGACATGGGGCTGAGCTGGTCGTGCTACGATCCCGCGCCCGGTGCGAAGCATTGCGGGTTGTGCGACAGTTGCCGCCTGCGTCACAAGGGGTTCGAGGAAGCGGGCATCGCCGATCCGACCGTCTATGCGGTCGCGCCCCCGGCGCCCTGACGATGAGCTATGCCGTCAAGGAGATGTTCCTGACGCTCCAGGGGGAGGGCGTGCAGGCGGGGCGGCGGGCGGTATTCGTCCGCTTCGCCGGCTGCAACCTGTGGTCGGGGCGCGAGCAGGACCGGGCCAGCGCGGTCTGCCGCTTCTGCGACACCGATTTCATCGGAACCGACGGGCTCGGCGGCGGGCGCTTCGCCGATGCGGCTGCCCTGGTCGCGGCGGTGGAGGATTTCTGGGGTGCGGGGCGCGAGCGGCGCTTCGTGGTGCTGACCGGGGGCGAGCCGATGCTTCAGGTCGACGATGCGCTGGTCGACGCGCTGCACGATGCGGGCTTCTTCGTCGCGATCGAGAGCAACGGGACGCTGCCGGTCCACCCGCGCATCGACTGGGTGTGCATCAGCCCGAAGGCGGGGAGCGAGACGGTGCAGCGGCGCGGCGACGAACTGAAGTTGGTCTGGCCGCAGCCCGGCAGCGATCTGTCCATGATCGAGGGATGGGCGTTCGACCATTTCCTGTTGCAGCCGATGGACGATGCGCGCGGACAGGCGAACGTCGACGCCGCGATGGCGCTGGTCATGGAGCGCCCGCGCTGGCGACTGACGCTTCAGACCCACAAGATGCTGGGGCTTCGCTGAGCGAGCGGCCGCGCGCGTATCGATCATCACATTTCGATGATACAAGGTCACATCGAATCGCGATGTTAGGATGACCGATGCCGATCACCGTAGCCCGCCCGCGCCGCATCGCGATCGCCGGGGCGCTGATGCTGGCGCTGTTCGGTGCCGGAACGGGCATCGCCAAGCGTGAGCGGGCCGAGGGCTATCTGTCGCCCGGCGACTTCGACGTGACGACGGTTCTGGAGCCTGCCCCGCGCAAGGGCGATCCGCGCTACGACGCCGATCGCAAGATCTTCCGTGCCACCCGCGTGCTGTTGAACACGCCACGCGGGGCGATGGCGACCAGCGACGTCGACACGTCCAATGCGGCGCTGATGCGCGATTTCAGCTGCGCGGTCGGCATGTCGCTGACCCCGCAGAATGCTCCGGCGACGCTCAACGTGGTCGCGCGCGCCGGGGCCGATACGGCGGCGCAGACGACGATCGCGAAGAACGTCTATCGCCGCGCGCGTCCCTTTCATCAGGATCGCGGTGCGGTATGCCAGCCGGTGGCGGAACTGGGCGACAGCTACGACTACCCCTCGGGACATACGACATGGGGATGGACCTGGGCGTTGATCCTGAGCGAGCTGGCGCCGGATCGGGCCGGGCCGATCCTGCGCCGCGGGCGTGCCTATGGCGACAGTCGCTTCGTGTGCGGGGCGCATAACGAAAGCGCGGTCGAGGGCGGGATGCTGTCGGGTAGCGCGACGATGGCGGTCGTGCGGACCAAGGCCGCGTTTCAGGCGGACCTCGCCAGCGCCCGCGCGGAAATTGCCCGGTTGCGCGCCGACCCGGCGACACCGCGCCCGCAGGGATGCGCTGCGGAAGAGGCGTTGGTCGCGCAGCGGGTGATGCCGCGACTGGATCGCTGACGGCGGGCGGCGGGTCGCGCCGCCCGGCTGCGTTCATCAGCGCGCGGCGTAGGTGATCGGCGTCAACGGTTCGCCGCAGCGGCGCACGTCGAAGTCGGACTTCTTCCAGCAATCCTTGTCGAAGCGCGGCAGCGTGGCAGGCAGCACGCGAAGCCGCGGGAATTGTTGTTCGCCCCATGGCGTCAGGCTGTTACGCAGCTCACGCATCCGCCCCATGGCGACATCGCCGAACCCGCCGCGCGGTGCGTAAAGCGCGGCGCGGCCGATGTCGGCGGCGGTCGTGCAGAAGCCGAATTGTGCCGCGACGGTCGCAAAGCCGGAATAGGTGCGCGTGCCGAACTGGTCGAGCGCGTTCTGCCCGTCCTTCTTCGTCTTGGCGACCCGCTCGAAATATTTGGCGAGCATGGCGTAGGAGCTGGCCAGCTCCGCCTTGTGATCGGCCAGGATCGCGTTGTAGTTCGCGACCGTCAGCAATGTGGGTTCGAACTGGCATTGCAGCGCGGCGACGTTGAGCGCGGCGCGCATGTTCCAGATCACGCTGGCGCGCAATTCCGCGGGAGTGGCGCCAGGCAGCGGCTGGCCGATCCCCGGTTCGACACCGGTCACCGGTTCCCCGCGCAGATCCTTCGACTTGAAGTAGAATTGTGCCGATGCCGGCATCGCTCCCATGACGCATGCCGCCAGCGCCGCAACCGCGCCGGCGAACCCCACCTTTTGCATTACACACTCCATCGTCGCGGTGGACCCGCGTTAACCCTCATACGGCAAAGCGCCGCATCGTCCCAAGGGCTTTCTGTCACCATTCGTCGCGCAAGGGGCAGAAAATGGCGGAATTTCGATGGTCTGGCGTAACGATCGCGGCACGTTCCGCCGGCTGGCGAACGGGTTGCCTGCCCCAAAAGAAAAGAGCCGCCCGGTCACCCGGACGGCCCGTTCCCAACGTAATTGCCGTACGGCAGATTACATGGCGTTCGACATGTTGGTCATCATCATGTCGTTGCCCATGGTGTCGTTCGCCATCATGCCGCCGTTCATGGTGCCGTCCACTGCCGTCATGTTGTCGGTCATGGTGTCCATGCCTTCGGTGGCATTCATGTCGGTGATCATGGTGTTGTCCGTGGTCTCCGTCTTCGAACCACACGCCGAAACCGCGAGCGCGGCTGCCGCGAGCGCCGAACCGGTCAGAACCTTGGTGATGACTGCACGCATGAAATTGCTCCCTAGACTGTGGATTTGGCGACCTTCGGGGTCTTTCATCCCAAATCGACGTAGACATTAATCGCAGATGACCGGCCCCTCAAGCCTCGATTTCAGCGTCACAAGTCAAGCTTGTCAGAAAGGCCGTAGCGGTGAACGCGAGCGCCGCATCGAAAGTTGCATGATCGCACGTTATGCCAAGGGCTTGCGCGCTGGTGACTGGATATTCGGCGATGCCGCACGGCACGATGCCGCCGAAATCCGACAGGTTTGGCGCAAGGTTCACCGAAAAGCCGTGGAGCGTGACCCAGCGGCGCACGCGAATGCCGATCGCGCCGATCTTCGCCTCCTGGCCGGAGGCGTCATGCGTCCAGATGCCGATCCGCCCCGGCGCGCGGAACGCGGTGATCCCGATCCGCGCCAGCGCCGCGATCACCCAGCCTTCCACCCCGTGGACGAAGCAGCGCACGTCGCGCCCGCGGCGGTTGAGGTCGAGCATCAGATACCCGATCCGCTGCCCCGGGCCGTGATAGGTGTAGCGGCCGCCGCGCCCCGCCGGCACGACGGGGAAGCGCGGGTCGATCAACTCCGCCGGGTCGGCGCTGGTGCCGGCGGTATAGACCGGCGGGTGTTCCAGCAGCCAGATCAGCTCGGACGCCTCGCCCGCGGCGATCGCGGCGGCGCGCGCCTCCATCGCGGACAGCGCCTCCGCATAATCGGTCAACCCCGGCGACACGCGCCACTCGATCCCGTCCGGTCCCTGCACCTGTCCCAGATGCGGTCGCGCGACACGATTGGCAAGCGCCGGCAGGATCGGCTAGGCGATCGGTCCACTGGGGCGGGCAGGGGAGCCGCGATCGTCATGGCTGCAATCAAAATGGGAACCGTCTGGGATCGCACGCTGGATGTGATCCGCGGGCGTATGGCGATCCTGGCCGGTATCGCGCTGGCCACCGTCTATGTACCCGGTCTGCTGGGGCCGGCCTATGCCGCGGTGACCGGTCAGCCGGCGGACGCCGGCGCGGTGCAGGGGGTGATCGGGATTATCTCGGCGGTGCTGACGATGATTGGCGTGCTGGCGATGACCGCGGTCGCCACCGATCCGGCGGTCGACGGTGCGCAGGGCTTGCGGCTCGGCGCCGCGCGGCTGGGCCCGGCGCTGGCCAATCTGATCGTGTTGGTGATCGCGTTCGGCGTGCTGTTCCTGCCGTCGATCGTCGCCCTGTTCGCGGCGGGCGCCACCGTGGGCGTGGCGGGCAAGGTCGATGTGACCGGCGCGTCGGGCGGTTTGCTGATGGTGTCGGCGCTGCTGATGATCGTCGCGCTGATCGTGCTGCTGTGGTTCAGCGCCCGGCTGGTGCCGCTGTTCGCGGTGATCGTGAACGAACGCCGTGGGCTGGGCGCGATCCCGCGCAGCTTCGCGCTGGCGCGGGGATCGGCGCTACGGCTGTTGGGGGTGATCATCCTGTTCGGGATCGTCCTGCTGGTCGTCATGGCGGCGGTGGGATCGGTCAGCGGGGTGATCGCGCGCCTGCTGCTGGGCGGCGAGGCGGAAGCGATGGTGACGCTGGTCGTATCGCTGTTCGTCACGCTGGTCACCGCGGCCGGCACGGTGGTGCAGACGGTGTTCTACGCGCAATTCTATGCCGCGGCGCTCGCCCGCGACGAGGCGGCGGCGCAACTGGCATGACCTTTACCTTCGCCGGATTGCTGGCGGCGACGTGGCGCCTGCTGCGTCGCAGCCTGGACCCGGTCGTCGCGATCACCGCGCTGTTCGTCTTCCTGCCTGCGTTCGCCGCCTTGTTGCTGAGCGATCCCGTCCCGCCGATACCGCCTGCGCCGCGCGACGAGGTCGCGATGCAGGCATGGGTGACCGCGATGGCGCAATGGGGGCAGGCCAACGGCTTGTGGTTCGTGCTCGCCGACGTGGCGGGCATCTTCGGCGCGGCAGCGGTGGCGGTGCTGCTGCTCGATGCCGATCGCCCGACCGTGGGGCAGGCGCTGCGCAGCGCGGCGCGCGCTTTCTGGCCGTTCCTGCTCGCCAGCCTGGCGATCGCGGTGCCGGTGGGGATCGGGCTGTGGCTGTTCGTCCTGCCGGGCCTGTACGTGCAGGCGCGGTTGATCGCGGCGATCCCCGCGATCGCGCAGCAGCCGGGGCTGGGCGTCGGCCGGGCGATCCGCGTCAGCCTGGCGATGACGCGCGGGCACGGCTGGGCGATCACCGGTGCGCTGGTGACGCTGTTCCTGGCGCAATATCTGCTGGCGGTGCCGCTGATGCAGGCCGACGAATGGCTGCGGATGCCGGGCAACGCCAATCCGCTGCTGCTGTCGCTGGTCGATGCCGGGATCGCGGCGGTCGGTGCGTTCTATGCCACCGGCACGCTGCTGGTGGGGATCATCATCTATCGCGTGCGCGCCAGCAACGGCACCTGAGGCGCCGCATCGGCCGGCAGCACGCCGAGCACGCGCGGATCGGCAAACACCTCCACCGTCCGCGCCATCGCGGTAAAGCCCTGCGCGCGGTAGAAGCCCAGCGCCGACGGGTGGTCGAGCGTGCAGGTATGCAGCCACACCCGCCGTGTTCCCGGCGTCCAGGCGCGCGCCAGCGCCTCCGCCATCAGCCAGCGGCCCAGCCCCTTGCCGGCCAGTTCGGGGACGAGCGCGAAATAGCCGATCTCGCACGCGCCCGCCTCGCGCCGGTCCAGTTCCAGCATCCCCAGTTCGACGCCCGCGCGATCGACCGCGGCGAACACCTCCACCGCCGGATCGTGGATGATCGCGGTCAGCGCCGCATCGTCCATCACCAGCCGCGAATACCACAGCCAGCGTGCGCCCACGCGGCGGAACAGCGTGCGATACCGGTCCGGGTCGGGCACATCCCAGCGCACGAGCCGCAACGGCGCGGTCGGCATCGGCCGCAGCGGCGGGCGGGTGCGCATCTCCAGCGTGGTAACGATCGTGGCGACATGATCGTCGGGCACCGCGTGCAGCCCCGCCACCCGCGTCACTCCCATGTCGCGAGCGGCGGCAGACTCATCAGGATGGCGTCGATATTGCCCCCGGTCTTCAGCCCAAACAGCGTGCCGCGGTCGTAGACCAGATTGAACTCGGCATAACGGCCGCGCCAGCGACGCTGTTCGGCCAGATCGTCGGCGGTGAACGGATCGGCCATCCGCCGCCGGACGATTCGCGGATAGGCGGCGAGGAACGCACGCCCGACGTCCTGCGTGAACGCGAAATCGGCCGCGAAGTCGGTGTCCAGGTGATCGTAGAAGATTCCGCCCACCCCGCGATGCACGCCGCGATGGGGGATGTAGAAATAGTCGTCGGCCCACGCCTTGAACCGCGGGTAGTAGGCCGGGTCGTGCGCGTCGCAGGCGCGCGCCAGCTCGGCATGGAAATCGGCGGTATCCTGTGCGACCGGCAGCGGCGGGTTCAGGTCCGCGCCCCCGCCGAACCACTGTTTCGTCGTGCGCAAGAAGCGCGTGTTCATGTGTACCGCGGGCACGTGCGGATTGGCCATGTGCGCGACCAGGCTGATCCCCGTCGCGAAGAAGCGTGGATCCTCCCCCGCGCCATGGATGGTACGCGCGAAATCGCCCTCGAACGTGCCGCCGACGGTGGAGACGTTGACGCCGACCTTCTCGAACACACGGCCCTTCATCACGCCGCGTACGCCGCCGCCGCCCGGGGCGCCGGACGGATCGGCGCGATCCCAGGGGATATAGTCGAAGCTGGCGTCGGACCCGGCCTCCCGCTCGATCGCTTCGAACTCGGCGCAGATCAGGTCGCGCAGATGCTCGAACCAGGTGCGCGCGGCGCGCTGTTGCTCGTCCAGTTGCATACCCCTGCCATCGCGGGCGCGGGCGGCGGGGTCAATCGGTCAGTTGGTCCCACCCGCCGGTCTGTCGCAGCGCCTCGCCCAGCACGATCGCGCCCGCGACCGCGACGTTGAGCGAGCGCAGGCCCGCGCGCATCGGAATGCGGACCGCCAGATCGGCGCGCGCATGAACGCCGGCGGGAACGCCCGCACCCTCGCTGCCCAGCAGCAGGATATCGTCGCCGGCGAACCGCGCGTCCGGCAGCGGCACGGCATCCGCCGCCGTGGTGGCCAGCACGATCCGCCCGCGCGATGCGGCCAGGAACGCGTCCCAGTCGACATGGCGGGTCACCGCGACCTTCCCGGCATAGTCCATCGCGGCGCGTGCCCATGCCCGTTCGCTCCACGCAAAGCCCATCGGTTCGATCAGGTCGACCGCCACGCCCAGGCACGCGCCCAGCCGCAGCACGGTGCCGACATTCCCGGCGATGTCCGGCTGATACAGGGCGATGCGCATGGCGGTGCGCCTAGCCGGGTTGGGGCGCCTTCGCAAAATGCTGTTGGCAAAGCGCGCCCGGCATGGCTATCAGGCCGGGCGGGCCGCCGTGGGGACGGGCAGGCCGGCGGCGGGGCGTCGATATGTCATCACGGCATGGAGCCGGCCCGGCAACAGACGAACGGGTAGAGGTGCGACGCGAATGGCGACGGCAGACGACATGATCCCTCCGGGCGAGAATCCCGCGCCCTATCACGAGGAGGCGCACGATCCGCGCCGTCGCGATTTCATCAATATCGCCGCGGTCTCCTTTGCCGGGGTCGGCGCGGTTGCGATCGTCCTGCCGCTCATCAACCAGATGAACCCGTCGGCCGACGTGCTGGCGCTGTCCACCACCGAGGTGGACATCTCGAAGATCGAGCCGGGGCAGGCGATCGTCGCCAGCTTCCGCAAGCAGCCGCTGTTCGTGCGCAACCTGACGCCCAAGGAAATCGGCGAGGCCGATGCGGTCGCGGTCGGCTCGCTGCGCGATCCGCAGACGCTGGAGCAGCGCACCAAGGCGGGCAAGAAGAACTGGCTGATCACGCTGGGCGTGTGCACCCACCTGGGGTGCGTGCCGCTGGGCGCGCGCGAGGGTGAGAATCGCGGGCCGTTCGGCGGCTATTTCTGCCCGTGCCACGGCTCGGCCTATGACACCGCCGGTCGGATCCGGCAGGGGCCGGCGCCAAAGAATCTTGCCGTGCCCGACTATAATTTCACGTCCGACACCGTCGTGACGGTAGGCTGAGGGAGGATTTAGGACATGAGCTTTCCCTGGGCCAAGCATTACGAACCGAAGCAGCCGCTGATGCGCTGGCTGGACGAGAAGCTGCCGATGCCGCGGCTCGTCTACAATGCGATCGGTGCGGGCTATCCGGTGCCGCGCAACCTCAACTATTTCTGGAACTTCGGCGTCCTGGCGGGTGCCGCGCTGGTGATCCAGATCGTCACCGGTATCGTGCTGGCGATGCATTACGCCGCCAATGCGGGTGTCGCGTTCGGCTCGATCGAAAGCATCATGCGCGACGTCAATGCCGGCTGGTTCCTGCGCTATGCGCACGCCAACGGCGCGTCGATGTTCCTGGCGGTGGTGTACATCCACATCGGTCGCGGCCTGTATTACGGGTCGTACAAGGCCCCGCGCGAGATGGTGTGGCTGCTGGGCGTCGTGATCTTCCTGCTGATGATGGCGACCGCGTTCATGGGCTATGTGCTCCCCTGGGGGCAGATGAGCTTCTGGGGTGCGCAGGTCATCACCGGTTTCTTCTCGGCGATCCCGCTGGTGGGCGAGACGATCCGCGTGTGGCTGCTGGGCGGCTTCGCGCCGGACAACGCCGCGCTCAACCGCTTCTTCTCGCTCCACTATCTGCTGCCGTTCGTGATCGCGGGCGTCATCATCCTGCACATCTGGGCGCTGCATATTCCGGGTTCGAACAACCCGACCGGCGTCGATGTGAAGGGCGAGCAGGACACCGTGCCGTTCCACCCCTATTACACCGCCAAGGACGGCGTGGGCGTGGGCGTGTTCTTCCTGGTGTTCGCGCTGCTGATTTTCTTCTCGCCGAACCTGCTGGGTCACCCGGACAATTACATCGAGGCGAACCCGCTCTCGACCCCGGCGCACATCGTGCCCGAATGGTATTTTCTGCCGTTCTACGCGATCCTCAAGAGCTTCACCGCGGACTTCATCCTGCCGGCGAAGCTGTGGGGCGTGGTGGCGATGTTCGGGTCGATCCTGCTGCTGTTCTTCCTGCCGTGGCTGGACAGCTCGCCGGTGCGCTCGGCCAATTACCGCCCGACCTATCGCTGGTTCCTGCTGGTGCTGCTCATCGACGTGCTGGTGCTCGGCTATGTCGGCGGTGCGGAGGCGACGGCGCGCAACGTGATGATCGGGCAGGTCGCGGCGGCCTATTACTTCGCGCACTTCCTCATCATCCTGCCGCTGGTGTCGGCCGCGGAGAAGCCGCGCCCGCTGCCGAACTCGATCACCGAGGCGGTGCTGGCGAAGCATGGCGGCACGTCGCCCGCGCAGACGGCGATGGCCGGCTGACCGAAACGAGACGATTAGGGGACAGATAAGACAATGGCTCGTCTCATTTCACTGGTGATCGGCGCGGGGTTCGTCTTCGTGCTCGCGCTGGCGCTGTTCTTCACGGCGAAGGACGCGATCCAGAATCCGGCACCGGAATCGGCGGAACACGAATTCCACCTCCATCCCGAGGACATTCACCTGTCCTCGGCGGGCTTCTTCGGGAAGTTCGACCGGCAGCAGCTGCAGCGCGGCTTCCAGGTGTACAAGGAAGTGTGCGCCGCCTGCCACTCGCTGAAATATGTGTCGTTCCGCGACCTCGAGCATATCGGCTATTCCGAGGCCGAGGTGAAGGCGATCGCGAACCAGTGGGTGATCGAACAGCCGACGGTGAACCCGGAAACGGGCGAGGCCGCGACGCGTAAGAACCTGCCGTCCGACCGCTTCCCGCTGCCGTTCGCCAATGACATTGCGGCGCGCGCGGCGAACAACAACGCCATTCCACCCGACCTGTCGCTGATGACGAAGGCGCGGCATGACGGGTCGAACTATGTCCACGCGCTCATCACCGGCTATCGCAACCAGCCGGCCGAGCTGATCGAGAAGTTCCCGGGCGCCAAGACCCCGCCGGGGCTGCACTACAACCCGTATTTCGCGAACCTCAACATCGCGATGCCGCCGCCGCTGACGTCGGACGGGCAGGTGACCTATAGCGACGGGACCAAGGCGACCAAGGACCAGATGGCGCGCGACGTGTCGGCGTTCCTGACCTGGACGGCGGAGCCGAACCTTGAGGCGCGCCACGCGGCCGGGTTCGCGGCGGTGATCTTCCTGCTGATCTTCGTCTATCTGGCGTGGGGCGCGTATCAGAACGTCTGGCGCGACATCAAACATTGATCGGACCGGCCGCCGCCCCGCCGGCGGCGGCACCCGATCGCCTTACGACCCCGGCCATCGTGCCGGGGTTTTTGTTTGCGGGCATCCGAGGAGCACGACATGGCCGGGCCGGAACGTAATGCCGACCTGCGGGCGCTGATCCGCACCATCCCCGACTTTCCGAAGCCGGGCATCGCGTTTCGTGACATCACCACGCTGCTGCTGTCGCCGGCCGGGCTGGCGGCGTGCGTTGAGCGGATGGCCGAGGCGGTCGACGGCCCGCTGGATCTGGTCGCGGGGATCGAGGCGCGCGGGTTCCTGTTCGCCGCCGCGCTCGCCATCCCGCTACGTGCCGGGGTGCTGCTGATCCGCAAGGACGGCAAGCTGCCCGGCGCGACCATCGCGGAGGATTACGCGCTGGAATACGGGCAGGACCGGATCGCGATCCACGCCGACGCGCTGGTACCCGGCGCGCGCGTCCTGCTGGTCGACGACCTGATCGCCACGGGGGGCACCGCGCGCGCGGCGCTGCGGCTGCTGCGCAAGGCGGGCGGCGTTGTCACGCAGGCGCAGTTCGTGGTCGACCTGCCCGATCTGGGCGGCGCCGACCGGCTGCGCGACGAGGGCATCGCGGTCCACGCGCTGGTCGACTTCCCCGGCGACTGAGGGCACGCCGGAACCCGGCGCGCGCGTCGGCGGTTCCCTTCCGGAGTCCGCATCGGCCGGCAGCGTGATCGCCCGCCCGTGCCTGACGGGAGAGTGACGATGTTCCTGACGCGATGGGCCTGTGCGGCGCTGCTGGGGTGCGGAATGCTCGCAACGGCCGGATGCACCGACGGCTACGGCTACAGCGGCGTATCGGTCGGCTATGGTAACGGCGGCTATTACGGCGATCCCTATTACGCTGATGGCGGATGGGGCGGGGGTTTCGCGCCGAGCTATTACGGGTGGTACGGCGACTATTATTATCCGGGTACGGGCGGGTTCGTGTACGACCGCTATCGCCGCCCGGTGCGGTGGAATGCCGACCAGCAACGCTATTGGCAGGGGCGTCGCGGCGCGTGGGGCAATCGCCAGGTACGCAGCAACTGGCAGGATTTCCGTCGCGATGTGCGGCGGGAGCGCCAGGACTATCGCGAGGACGTGCGGTCGGGGCGCGAGGCGTATCGCGCCGGGACGATCGACCGTGGGCAGTTCCGCGACATGCGCCGCGACGCGCGGCGCGAATATCGCCAGGACGTGCGCCGCGACTATCGCGACCTGCGGCGTGACAATCGGGCGCAGGGCTATCGCACGCCGCGACCCGACCGGGCGTTCCGGCCGCGTCGCGACCGCTGACGATCAGCGGGGCCGGGTCTGGATCAGGCCGTTCGAGATCATCGACATCACTGCGACATCGTCCTGGTTGAACACGGTGACGCGGCTCTTGAAGATGCCCATTTCCGGGCGGGACTGCGAAACGCGCTTCTCCAGCACTTCGCTTTCAACCCGCAGCACGTCGCCCGGATAGACGGGGACCAGCCAACGCAATTCGTCCATTCCGGGCGATCCCAGTCCGGCTTGGCGGTGCTCCTTCAGATTCGCGACCAGCATCGCCATGGTCATGGCGCAGGTATGCCAACCGCTGGCCGACAGCCGCCCGAAATGGGTCGCCGCTGCGGCCTCGTCGGAAAGGTGGAAAGGCTGCGGATCATAGCGGCGGGCGAATTCGATCACCTCCTCACGGGTGACCTCGTAGCGGCCGAACCGCGCGACCTTGCCGATCTCCAGATCCTCGAAATATTGCATCCTCTCTCCCTTCCTTATCGTCTTCAGCGGCGCAGCACGCCCCGGAACGGCCGGTCGTCACCATCAAGCCGCTGACCGGGCGGCAGGCCCAACAGGTCTCGGACCAGCGGAGCGATATCGACATTGTCGAACGTCGCGATCCGCCGGCCGGTCGCAAAGGCGGGGCCGTTGGCGATGAACAGCGCGCGCATGTCGGCCGCGTCATTGTCGTAACCGTGCGCGCCCCCGGTGAACGGCCTGGTGGGGGCGGTCTTGCTGATCGTCCAGGCGCCGGCGGGGCCGTCCTCCGCCAGGCAGAGGAACGGCGGAATGCGCGGATTGGTGCCGTAGCGGAAGCGCGCCGGTATCTCCTGTCGCCGCCAGCATTGCATGTGCGGATGGGGGGTGAGGAGCGCGCGCGCCACCGCATCCTCGCGGCCCGGCATCGGGACGAAGGTGGCGAAGGGGCCGGTGTCGATGATGCGCGCGTCGGCTGGCGGGACGATCGTGTCGAGCGCGATCGTGCGGGTCGAGGAGGTCGGCGCCATGCCATGGTCGGCGACGATGACGAGGTTGGCGGGCTGACCCAGCGTGGCGAGACCGGCGACCAGCTCGCCGATCCAGCCGTCGACCTGCGCGACCGCAGCGGTCATTTCGGGTGCAGCGGGGCCGAAGGTGTGGCCGGCGGTGTCGACTGTGTCGAAATAGAGCGTGACGAAGGCGGGGCGAGTGGCGGCGGGGCGGCGGAGCCAGTCGATGACGGCGTCGACGCGCTGGTGGCCGCTGATCTGCTGGTTGAATTCCTGCCAGTCGTGCGGACGGGTGCCGTTGGCGACCGGATGCGGCCATTGCGGGTCGCGGACCCCGCCCCAGGCGACGTTGCTGCCCGGCCAGAACATGGTGGCGGTGCGGATCCCGGCCTTTTCCGCGGTCACCCAAAGCGGTTCGCCGCCGTTCCACCAGAAGGGATCGTCGTTCGCCATCGTGAAGGTTTCGCCGGGGCGGGCGGCGTCCTCGATGGTGTTCGCGACGACGCCGTGATGATCGGGGACCAGCCCGGTGACGAGCGTCCAGTGATTGGGCGCGGTCTTGCTGGGGAAGGAGGGGCGCATCGCGGCGGTGACGCCGCCGGCGGCGAGGCGCGAGAGGTTCGGCGTGACCCCGCGGTCGAGATAATCGGGGCGAAATCCGTCGATCGAGACGAGGATCGTGACGGGAGGGCGCTGTTCGATGGGCGCCGACGCGGCCATTGCGGGCGGTGCGGGCGTGGTGGCGGGCGGCAAGGCGCGCAGTGTGTAAGGGTAGGCGCATCCCGACAACAGGGCGAGCGCGGCGGCGAGCGATGCGAACGGAGCCTTCATGACGCGGCAATACGCCGCGGACGGGGGCGGCGAAAGAGCGCAGATGAAGGGTAAAGGGGGCGGTGCGGAGCGGTTGGCGGGGGGCAACGGGCCAGCTGCGCGCTGTTTTGCGATCAGATCGCGGGGCACCCGTGCGTTACGGTCTGCCGAGCCGGGTTCTCAGCCCCCGAAGCGTTCGCGGCCCGGTGGATGCCGGAACACGTCCGGCATGACGGTGAGCAGGTTGCAAGGCGGCCGAACGACCGGCCGCCCCGGGCATCACACGTTGAAGCGGAACAGCATCACGTCGCCGTCGTGGACGACATATTCCTTGCCCTCCTGACGCAGCTTGCCCGCTTCGCGCGCGCCGGCTTCGCCGTTGCAGGCGACGTAATCGTCGAAGGCGATGGTTTCGGCGCGGATGAAGCCGCGCTCGAAATCGGAGTGGATCGCGCCGGCGGCCTGCGGCGCCTTCGACCCGGCCTCGACCGTCCAGGCGCGCGCTTCCTTCGGCCCGACGGTGAAGAAGGTGAGCAGGTGGAGCAGTTCATACCCCGCACGGATGACGCGGGCGAGGCCGGTTTCCACCAGCCCCAGTTCGGCGAGGAATTCGCCGCGATCCTCATGCGGCATCGTCGCGATCTCCGCCTCGATCGCGGCGGAGACGACGACCGCCTGCGCGCCCTCCGCCTTGGCCTTGTCGAACACCTTCTGCGACAGCGCGTTGCCGTCGGCGGCGTCTTCCTCGTTCACGTTGCACACGTAGAGGACCGGCTTGGCGGTGAGCAGCTGCGCCTGATCGAGCACGCGGCGTTCCTCGACGTCGTTCGCCTCGGTCAGGCGCGCGGGCTTGCCGTCGCGCAGCAGGTCGAGCGCGCGGCCGAGCACGACGGCGGCGAGCTTCGCCTCCTTGTCGCCCTGCTGCCCCTTCTTGGCGAGGTTGGGGACGCGCTTCTCCAGGCTTTCGAGGTCGGACAGCATCAGCTCGGTCTCGACCGTCTCCGCGTCCGCAATGGGATCGACGCGGTTGTCGACATGCTGGATGTCGTCATTCTCGAAACAGCGCAGGACGTGGACGATCGCGTCCACCTCACGGATGTTGCCCAGGAACTGGTTGCCCAGTCCTTCGCCCTTGCTGGCGCCGCGCACCAGCCCGGCGATATCGACGAAGCCGAGCTGGGTTTCGATGATCTTGGCCGACCCCGCGATCGCCGCCAGCTTCGCCAGGCGCGGATCGGGGACGCCGACGTTGCCGACGTTCGGTTCGATCGTGCAGAACGGATAATTGGCCGCCTGCGCCGCGGCCGTTTCGGTCAGCGCGTTGAAGAGGGTGGACTTGCCGACGTTGGGCAGGCCCACGATGCCGCAGCGGAAACCCATGATGATGCCTGTGCGAAAGAAGGAAACAGCGCGCCAGATAGGCGAGCGGGGCGCGGAACGCTAGGCGCGATCGAGGAAGACCACGCCGGGCACCGCCAGCACCTGCCCGGTCGCCGCCAGCCGGCCGTCGGGAAGGATGCGGAACACCGCCACGGTGCCGCTGCGTTCGTTGGCCACCAGGCAGCGCGCCTGATCTTCCAGCAGCAGAAAGAAGCGCGGCCAGTGCCCGCCGCTGGCGATATGCTGGATCAGGCGCGGGGTGCCGTCCGCGGCGAGATCGAACACCGCGACACTGTCATGCCCGCGGTTGGAGGCGTAAAGCCGCCGCCCGCGCGCGTCGATCGCAAGATGCGCGGCGAAGGAGGCGCCGGAAAAGCCCGCCGGCAGCAGCGATTGCGTGCTGCGCGTCGCGAACGTGCCGTCGGTATGCGCGTCCAGCGTCACCAGCGTGTTGCCCAGTTCGGTGACGACATAGGCGATCGGCAGGCGCGGGTGATGCGCCAGATGCCGCGGCCCGGCGCCGGCGGGGGCGCGCCACGCGACGCGCGGTTGGCCGGGCACCGCGCCGGCGATGTCATAGGCGAATATCGCATCCGCCCCCAGGTCGACGGCGTGGAGCCGGCGAGCGTCGCGGGTGAAGCCGACCCAGTGCGCGTGCGGTCCGGCCTGACGATCCGTGTTCGGGCCGGTGCCGTGCTGCTGGCGGACGGTGGGCGCGCCGGGGCGGCCGTCGCGCCCGAGCGGCCAGACCGATACCGTGCCCGACGAATAATTGGCGACCGCCAGCGCGCGCGCATCCGGGCTGACCGCGACATGGCAGGGATCGTCGCCGCCGCTCGCCACGTCGGCCAGCACGCGCGCGCGCCGGTCGGTGACGATCAGCCGGCCCTTCGCCTGTTCCTTCGCCAGATAACGATGCGCGCCGTGCGTAACCCCGAAGGAGATGCCGGTCAGCGGCGCGGCCGGCCCGACGCGCCAGCCGGCGCCCGCGGGGGCGAGCGTGTAGAGGCCCGCGCCCCCTTCGTTGGCATAGGTGCCGGCGATCAGTGCGGGAAGCGCCGCACTGCGCGCGCGGGCGGGGAGGGCGGGCAGCAACGTGGTGGCGGCCAGGCCGCCGAGCAGATCGCGTCGTGTCGTCATCACGCGGTGATGGACGGTGCCCGCGCGCCGCGCAACCGTGCCGCGCGCGCATCCCGCGCATAAGCGAGCGCGACGGTGGCGGCGACCCCGACCAGCGTCAGCGCGTAATAGGCCGGATAGCCGCCACCCACGCGCAGCCACAACGTGCCGAGCGCATAGGTGAGCACCACCCCGCCCGCGAAGCAATCGAGGCTGTGGCGCCCGATCGCCGCCAGCGCGCGCCACGGCTGGCGCGCGAGCCATGGGCGCAGCGCGGTCAGCACGGCGGCGTAGAACAGCAGCATCAGCACCGCGTGCGCGACGCGCAGGGGGTGGAGACCCAGCGGCGCCTCCAGCCACCACGGCCGCGCAAGCCATTGCGCTTCCTGAAGCTGGCGGACGGCCCCGGCGGCGATCACGAGCGCGACGATCGCGATCAGCGCGGGGCGGTGCCCGTCCAGCCAGCCGAACAGCGCGCGATGCGCCGATCGCGCGCCGAGCGCCATGGGGACGAAGAACAGCATCTGCCACGCGGCAAGCGACACGGCCGTGCCCAGGTCGGCGGCTGGGTCGACCGCGATGGCGCGCCACGTGATCGCCTGCGCCGCGATCCAAAGCGCCACCGACAGCGGGATCACCGCGCGCGGGGCGCGGGCATGAAGTGCCATCGCCACGGGCGCGAGCAGCATCAGCGAGATATAGAGTTGTAGGATGTCGAGCAGCCGCGGCGCGGATTGCAGCAGCGCGAAGCGCGCGGTCGCGGTGATGGGGGCGGTTCGGAAGGCGTCGAGCCGCCAGAACGCCAATTCCCCCGCCGTCATCGCCAGGCCGATCGGCAGCACGATCGCCAGCAGCACCATGTCGTACAGCCACAAGGTGCCCGCGCGGCGGACGATCGCGCGCGCGGGATGCGGGCGGCGCAGATAGACCAGCCCGACCATATAGCCCGACATGACGACGAACAGTTCGGCCGCGGTGGAGAAGCCGTAGCGGGTCGGCGTGGGAATCATCCACCCGCGATAGCCGGCGAATTCGACGACCTGCGTCAGGTGGTTGAGGAAGATCGTGACGATGGCGATGCCGCGCACGATGTCGATGCGCGGTTCGCGCTCCATGGCGGGCGCTCCCGTGGCGGTGGATTGGTTCGTGGGCGTAACGCCGGTGCCGGGCGTGGGGTCCCGGGGGGCATGAACCCGTCACTCCGACGTGTTCGAAACCTCTGCGAATATCCCCCCGTCATGCCGGACCCGTTCCGGCATCCATGTTTCCCCACACGCATGACTCGTTGCGTATGCGGCACACCGGACCCCGGCGTTCGCCGGACCCTTGAAGAAGTCGGTACTACCGCCGCTCCCCTCCGTCACCCCGGACTTGTTCCGGGTCCATTGTGCCGCGAAAGCAACGGCTTGTGCGTTCGGGGAGACATGGATGCCGGAACAGGTCCGGCATGACGGTGTGGGTTTCGCTAAGGTTCCGCCTTCGCCGGGGTGACGGGTGGCATGTCACCCTACAGAGCGGCGTCGAAGGGGCCGGCATGACGGAAGGGCGGCGTGGCCGCTCGCTACCGATCCGTCCGCACTGCCCCCGCGCGGCGTACCGCCGCCAGCGTGGGCAGGCCGTTGACCGCCATCAGCAGGTCCGCCTCCGCCAGCAGGCAGCGCAGGACGTGCGCGGCGCCGTCCGCGCCGCCCAGCGCCAGCCCATAGCTGTACGGGCGGCCGACCCCGACCATATCGGCACCGAGCGCGATCGCCTTCACCACGTCGCTGCCCGATCGGATGCCGCTGTCGAACAATACCGGCACGCGCCCGCGCACCGCCTCTGCCACCGCGGGCAGCATGTCGATCGCGGCGATCCCGCCGTTCGCCTGCCGCCCGCCGTGGTTGGACACGTAGATGCCGTCCGCCCCGCAATCGATCGCGCGCGAGGCATCGTCGGGGTGGCAGATGCCCTTCAGCACGATCGGCAGGCGCGTCAGCGATTTCAGCCACCCCATGTCGTCCCAGGTCAGCACCTTGCCGAAGGTCGCGCCCCACGTGCCGACCGCGGCGCGCAGATCGTCCTGCGGCGGCTTGGCGAGCAGTTTCAGGAACGCCGGATCGGTGAAGTAATTGGTGAGGACGTGGCCGCGCAGCTGCGGAAAGTTCGATACGTTGAGGTCGCGCGGGCGCCAGCCGGTGACCCAGGTGTCGAGCGTGACGACGATCGCGTCGTAACCCGCCGCCTCCGCCCGCGACACCAGGCTGGCGGCGACGTCCGGGTCGCGCGGGGTGTAGAGCTGGAACAGCGCGGGGGTGTCCCCGCACGCGCGCTTCACCTCCTCCAGCGGATCGTTGGCGAGCGTGGAGGCGCACAGCGGCACGCCGGTGGCCGCCGACGCCCGCGCCGCGGCGATATCGCCATGCCCGTCCTGCGTGACGATCCCGGTGACGCCGATCGGCGCCATGAACAGCGGGGAGGGCAGGGAGCGCCCGAACAAGGTCGCCGACAGGTCGCGCGTGGTGCAGTCGACCATCATCCGCGGCACCATCCCCCAATGGCGGAACGCGGCGGCGTTCTGGTCCTGCGTCCATTCGTCGCCGCAGCCGCCCTGGACGTAGTTGAGCACCGACGGTGGCATCGCGGCCTCGGCACGCGCTCGCAGCGTCGCGAAATCGACCGGCAGCGTCGGCTGGATGCCCGACAGGCCTGCGGAATAGATGGCGGTCTGCAGATCGCCGTAATGCGGCATGGTTCCTCTCCTCTGGCGCGGGAGAGTGGCGGGTCGCGGGGCGAAAGGGAAGTGGGGGGAGGCGTCACCCCAGCGAAAGCTGGGGTCTTTCGGGGCGGTGTCGCGAACGTCACCGGGAGATCCCGGCCTTCGCCGGGATGACGGGGAGGGGCGCGCGCCGGAGAGCCAGGCGGCGATGACGGACGCGAGGCTTGGGATGACGGGGATACGAAAAAGGGCCGGGGGATGTGTCCCCCCGGCCCCTTTCCCGGTCCGTTATCGTGGGGCTTACGCGCCCGCGACCTCGGCGACGTCGACCTTGATGCCCGCGCCCATGGTGGAGCTGACGGCGATCTTCTTGACGTACTTGCCCTTGGCGCCCGACGGCTTGGCCTTCACCACCGCGTCGACCAGCGCGTCGAAGTTGCGGCGCAGGTCTTCCTGCGCGAACGACGCCTTGCCGATGCCCGAGTGGATGATGCCGGTCTTTTCGACGCGATATTCCACCTGGCCGCCCTTGGCCGCCTTCACCGCCTCGGCGACGTTCATCGTCACGGTGCCCAGCTTCGGGTTCGGCATCAGACCCTTGGGACCCAGTACCTTGCCCAGCCGGCCGACGACGCCCATCATGTCCGGGGTCGCGATGCAGCGGTCGAATTCGATGGTGCCGCCCTGGACGGTTTCCATCAGATCCTCGGCCCCGACGACGTCCGCACCCGCGGCGCGTGCCTCGTCGGCCTTCGCGCCCTTGGCGAACACGCCGACGCGCACGGTCTTGCCGGTGCCGGCCGGCAGCGTGACGACGCCGCGGACCATCTGGTCGGCGTGACGCGGATCGACGCCCAGGTTCATCGCGATCTCGATCGTCTCGTCGAACTTCGACGTCGCGCCCGACTTCGCCAGCGCGATCGCCTCGTCCACGCCGTGCAGCTTCTCACGGTCGACGGTGATGGCCTTCTGCTTCTTGGTCAGCTTCGCCACGGTCTCAGCCCTCCACCACTTCGAGGCCCATCGCGCGGGCCGAACCTTCGATGATGCGGGTCGCCGCCTCGATATCGTTAGCGTTGAGATCCTTCATCTTGGTCTCGGCGATCTCGGCCAGCTGCGACCGCTTGATCTTGCCCGCGGATACCTTGCCCGGCTCCTTCGAGCCCGACTTCAGGTTCGCGGCCTTCTTGATGAGGAAGGTCGCCGGCGGCGTCTTGGTGACGAACGAGAAGCTGCGGTCGGCATAGACGGTGATGACGGTGGGAAGGGGCGCGCCCTTTTCCATGTCGCCGGTCTGCGCGTTGAACGCCTTGCAGAATTCCATGATGTTCACGCCGCGCTGACCCAGCGCCGGGCCGATCGGCGGCGACGGGTTGGCAGCGCCGGCGGGCACCTGCAGCTTGATGTAACCTGTGATCTTCTTTGCCATGTCACTCTCTATTCCGGGCGCCTGCGGACAGGACGCCCCGTTTCAAGTCGAGCGGTCCGAGCGGGCGCGTCACCGCACCCTCCCGCAGAGCTTTCCTCGGCCATGTGCGTTGGAAGCGCGGGCGCCTACAGCAGCCGCCCGCAAAATGCAAGCCGGTCGGCTATTCCTCGGTGCGCAGCAGCACCGCCTCGCCGATCAGCAGGAACAGCAGGAACGGCGCCCAGGCCGCCAGGAACGGCGGATAGGCGCCCAGATTGCCCATCGCCAGCGCGAACCGGTCGGCGACGAAATAGGCGAAGCCCAGCGCCATGCCGATCACCGCGCGGATGAACAGCGCCCCCGACCGCGCGATGCCGAACGCGGCGACCGCGCCCAGCAGCGGCATCAGCATCGACGACAACGGCCCGGATAATTTGTGCCACAGCACGCCTTCCAGGGACTTGGTGGGGCGCCCGGCCTCCGCCAAATCGGCGATCGCGGCGCGCAGGCCGGCGAAGGACAGCGCGTCGCCGTCGACGTTCGACAGCGTGAACTGATCGGGCGTGACGCCGCGCCCGACGATCGTCTGCCCCAGCTGCGTCACCGCGCCCGACGCGACGTCGAAGCGCTTCGCCGGCCAGATCCGCCAGCCGTCGCCGTCGCGCACGCCATGCGGCGCGGCGATCATCCCGCGCAGGCCGCCGCCGGGGTTGCGCTCGTAGACGGTCACGCCGCCCAGCCGCGCGTCGTTGCCGCGCCCGGCGATCCGATCCGCCTGGATCAGATCGTCGCCCGAGCGCACCCAGACGTTCGACCGGTCGCCGCGATCGACCGGCATCGGGCCGTAGTTGACGTCCTGCCACGTCGACAGCTCCGCGGTGGCGCGGCTGACGATGCGGTCGTTAAACGCGAAGGTGAGCAGCGCGACGCCCAGGCTGGCGACCAGCAGCGGCGCCAGCACCTGATGCGCGGACAGCCCGCCGGCCTTCAGCGCCACCACCTCGCTGTTGGCGTTCATGGTGATGAGCGTCAGGATCGTGCCGAGCAGCACCGAAAAGGGCAGGAAGGTCGACACGATCTGCGGCACGCGCAGCGAGACGTAGCGCCAGATTTCCGCATCGCCGTTGCCCGGCGCGGCCAGCACGCGGCCGCTTTCGCTGAGCAGGTCGAGCGTCTGGAGGATCAGCACCAGCCCGAACAGGATGCCGAAGGTGCGGGTCAGGAACAGCCTGCCCATGTAGAGCGCGATGGTGCGCGACGGGAAGAAGGACGACAGCATCAGCCGCGCGCCTCCCGCCGCAGCCGTCCGGGCAAATAGCGCACGATCGTGCTCCAGATCTTGCCGAAGAAGCGTTCCAGCGCGCCGATCGGCTGGCCGCCGGGGACGTTGGCGATCATATGGTACATCCACAGGATGATCGCGCCGAACAGCGCGAACGGCACCCACAGGGCGATCAGCGGATCGACCGTGCCGCGTTCGCCCAGCGAGGCGCCATATTGGTTCACCTTGTGATAGGTGACGACCATCACGATCGCCAGGAAGACGCCGAGCGCCGAACTGGAGCGTTTCGGCGGCACCCCCAGCGCGACGGCGAGCAGCGGCAGCAGGAACATCATCGCCACCTCCACGATGCGGAAGTGGAATTCGGCGCGGCTGGCGTCGCGCAATTCCTCGCTGGCGGAGGGGGAATGTCCCAGCTGGGCCAGCTGCGGCAGCGTATATTCCAGATTCTCGCCCCCGCGCGTGCGGAAGCTTTCGAACTTGGGCAGGTTGATCGGCAGATCGTGGACGGTGAAGCTGAGCACGCGCGGGGTGCGGAAATCCGGGCGGTTGTGGATCAGCGTGCCGTTGGTCAGGCGGAAGACGATGACGTTGGGATCGTCGGTCGCCAGGAACTGCCCGCTTTCGGCCGTGACGCCGACCCAGTCGTTCTGCGGCGTATCGGCATGGACGAAGATGCCCGACAGCTTGCGCCCGCTGTCCTGGCTGCGTTCGATGCGCAGCGTCATGCGATCGCCCAAATGCGTGAACTCGCCCACCTTGATCGACGCACCGAGCGCGCCGGTGCGCAGCTCGAAGCGCAGCTTTTCGTAATTGTAGCGCGCCAGCGGCTGGACATAGCCGACGATCGCGATGTTCAGCGCGGCCAGCACCATCGCATACATGTACGGCACGCGCAGCAGCCGCGGGTAGCTCATCCCCACGCCGCGCATCACGTCCAGCTCGCTGGAGGTGGCCAGCCGGCGGAAGGCGAGCAGGATGCCGAGCAGCAACCCGATCGGGATGCCCAGCCCGAGATATTCGGGCAGCAGGTTGGCGAGCATCCGCCACACGACCGCCACCGGCCCGCCCTGCGTGATGACGAAATCGAACAGCCGCCCGATGCGGTCGAGGATCAGCAGCATCGAGGCGATCAGCAGTGTCGCGAACAGCGGCAGCGCGATCAGCCGGGCCATGTAACGGTCGAGCGAGGTCATGATCGGATGCGGTCGCTCCACGGGCCAGCAACAGGGGTCGCCCGGCTATAGGCAAGCGCGCGGCGCGCGTCAGCAGCGTAATTCGCGATTATTCCGCGGCGATCGGCTCGATCGTCCCGCTGCCCGCGGTGGCGCCGCGTACCGCGCGATCCAGCGCGGCGAGCGTGAACGGCTTGCGCAGCACCGGGCGCCCGCCCAGGTCGATCCCGCCGCCCGCTTCCCCGGCGAACCCCGTGACGAACAGCACCGGCACGCCGGCATAGGCGGCCGGCAGGACGGCGACCATTTCCGGCCCGGTCAGCGACGGCATCAGCACGTCGGACACGATCAGGTCGACGTGCCGCATCGTGGCCAGCATGTCGCCGGCGTGCGCGGCATCGTTGCACTCGACCGGGTGATGCCCCAGTTCGCGCAGCGCCCCCATGGTCGCCGACAGGACGCGCGGATCGTCCTCCACCACCAGGATGGCCAGTTCCGATGGAGCGGGCACGTCGACCATGTCCGGCGCGGCGGGGACGGGGGCGAGCGCGGGCGGCGCGATCGACGGGGCGCTGACGCCCGCGGCGTCGCGCGGCAGCAGCAACGACACGGTCGTGCCCCGACCGGGGCTGGATTCGATCGACACCTCGCCGCCGACCGCCTGGGTGAAGGCGAAGATCTGGCTGAGGCCCAGCCCGGTGCCCTTGCCGACCGCCTTGGTGGTGAAGAACGGTTCGAACACCCGCTCGATCACCTCGGGCGGGATGCCGCAGCCGGTGTCCGCCACCGAGATCGCCAGATAGTCGCCCGGCTGGCGGGGGCCGTGCGCGGCCGCGAAGCTGGCGCAGCGCGCCGCGATCGACAGGGTGCCGCGCCCCTCCATCGCGTCGCGCGCATTCACCGCCAAGTTGACGATGACATTCTCCAGCTGGACGCGATCCGCACGGGTGCACCAGCCCTGGCTGTCGTCGTGGAAGGTCACGGTGATGCCGTCGCCCAGCGTGCGGCTGAGCAGGTCCGACAGGCCCGAGAACAGCGCACCGGCGCAGATCGGCTCCGGATTGATCGCGGTTTCGCGCGCGAAGGCGAGCAGCCGGCTGGTCAGCGCGGCGGCGCGGTGCGCGCCTTCGTGCGCGCTGTCCAGATGCCGTGCGGCCTGCGCCGGATCGCGAAGCAGGTGGCGCTGCGCCAGTTCCAGTCCGCCGAGAACGACCGCCAGCATATTGTTGAAATCGTGCGCGATGCCGCCGGTCAGCTGGCCGACCGCCTCCATCTTCTGCACCTGGCGCAGGCGTGCCTCCTGCGCGCGCAGCTCGGCCGTGGCCTGTTCGACGGCGGCGGCGAGTTCGTCGGCCCGCTCGCGTTCCTCGTCCGCCTCGGCGCGGGCGATCGCGCGATCGGCGAGCGCGCGGACCATGATCCAGCCCATCGCGATCGCGCCCAGCACCAGCAGGACGCCGAACACCGCCAGCACCTTGGCGATGGTGGTGGACCGCCGGACCGAGGCGAGCGCCTGCGACGTGCGCGCCTCCAGCAGCATGCGTTCGTCGGCGATCAGCCCGGTCAGCGCGGCGTTGATCGCCTCCAGCGATTCGGTCTGGCGCAATTGCCAGTAGCGCGACAGCGCCTGGTCGTTGCGCCGGTAGTTCGTTTCCAGCGCGGTCGCGGCCAGTTCGCCGCCGCGCTGCTGGAAGGCGGCGCGCAGGTCGGCGAGGTGCACGCGCTGGGTCGGATTGTCGCCGGCGAGCTTTTCCAGCCGGTTGATCGTCTCGCCCGCGCGGCGCCAGTCCTCGAAATACAGCCGCCCCAGCTGCTGGTCGCCGGACACGACATAGCGGCCCAGCGATGCCTCCGACCGGCCGATCGTCCCCTGCAGCGTGCGCGCCAGAATCATCACGTCATAGCTGTGCCGCTGCGCCGCGAGCGCGCGGTCGCGTTGCCGGTTCGCCTCGCCCAGGGTGATGACGAGCGCGGCAAGGACCACCGCGCCTGCCAAGGCCATCACCGACAGGGTGATGGTCCGCCAGGCCGATACCAGCCCCCCACGGGCCACGGCACTATCGACGTCGTTCACCGGCGCAGCGTATCGTGTTGCCCTGTTGCGGGGAAGAGCCGATCAGCCGATCGCGCCGACGGCTTTACCCGCCGCGGCGAACATGCCGATCACGCGATCGAGCTGTTCGGTGGTGTGTTCGGCGCACAGCGAACAGCGCAGCAGGAACATGCCCGCGGGCGTGGCGGGCGGGCGCGCGACGTTGACGTACAGCCCGGCCTCCAACAGCGCCTGCCACATCAGCACTGCCTGTTCCTGATCGTTGAGGATCACCGCGACGATCGCCGAATCCGGCGCGGTCGTGCCCAGCCGGAAGCCGAGTGCGGTAAGACCGCCGTGCAGCTGGCGGGCGTTGTCCCACAGCCGGCGGCGCTTGTCCGCGGCGGTCATCAGCTTGCGGATCGATGTGGCGGCGGTCGCCACCACCGACGGCGGCAGCGACGCGGTGAAGATGTACGGGCGGCACGAAAAGCGCATCGCCTCGAACTTCGGATGGTTGGAGATGCAGAAGCCGCCGACCGTGCCGACCGACTTGGAGAAGGTGCCGATGACGAAATCGACGTCGGTGCCCAGCTGCAGCCCCTGTTCCTCGTACACGCCGCGGCCATGCTCGCCGAAGAAGCCCATCGAATGCGCTTCGTCCACCAGCACCATCGCGCCGTGCTTCTTCGCGACCGCGACCATCTCCTTCAGCGGGGCGATGTCGCCCAGCATCGAATAGACGCCCTCCAGCACTACCAGCTTGCCCGGTTCGGCGGGCAGGCGGCCGAGTCGCTTGTCGAGATCCTCGACCGAATTGTGGCGGAAGCGCACGACCTCCGCATCGCCCATCTTGCAGCCGTCGTAGATCGAGGCGTGGCTGTCGGCGTCGAGGATGACATATTCGCCGCGCGCCGCCATCGTCGAGATGGTGCCCAGGTTCGCCTGATATCCGGTCGAGAAGACCATCGCGTGATCGGCGCCGTAGAATTCCTTCAGCGCCTCCTCCGCCTCGACATGGTCGCGGAAGGTGCCGTTGAGCATCCGGCTGCCGTTGGTGCCGCTGCCGAACTGGTCGAGCGCGGCCTTGCCCGCGGCGATCACGTCCGCGTCGAAGGTCATGCCCATGTAATTGTAGGTGCCGAGCAGGATCGTCTCGCGCCCCTTGATGACCGCGGTGGTCGGGCCGAGCACGCGCTCCATGACGATGCCGAACGGATCGCGCACGCCCGACGCCATCAGCGCGGCACGTTCCGCGATCAGCGGATCGAACTTGGAGAACAGGTCGCGCTCCGGCGCCACCACGGGCGCTTCGGCGGGGAGCGTGTCGGCGGCAAGGCCCGCTTCGGTCATCCTCTTCAGCCCTTCAGCTTGGCGACCGCATCGGCCAGCTGGCCGACCGTCTCGATCTCTGCCTGCATGTTCATCGTGATGATGATGTCGAATTCGTCCTCGATCGCGGCGACGAAGTCCATGACGGTCAGCGAATCCCATTCCAGGTCGCCCTGGAAGCTGGTCGCCTCGGTCACGGTGATGCCCTTCTTGTTGAAGGGTTCGATCTGCGCCTTGAGCGTGTCGATGATGGCGGTGCGGTCGGTCATGGAGCCTCCGTGGCCGGCAAATGCGGCGGTTCTCGGGCGGCGCTATAGCAAGCCGTGGGCGCGATACCACAATGCCGTGTCGGCCATGCCCTGCGCGGTGGGGATCTGCGCGGTCCATAGGGCGGGGGGCGGGCGGCGCGCGGGGGCGGCGGTCCAGTCGGGATGGAGCATGTAGGCGACGCGATCGGCGGTCAGCCGCGCAGCCCCGCGACGCACCAGCCGGTCGGCGCGCGCGGCGGCGCGCAGCAGCGCGGCGGGCAGCGGCAGCGCGCGCGCCCTGGCGCCGACGCCGGCGGCGATCGCGTGCGCGAAATCGGCATAGGACATCGCGCCGGACGGATCCTCCGGCTCGTAGATCGCATGGTCCCCCGGTGCGGCGGCCAGCGCCAGCAGCAGCCGCGCGAGATCGTCGACGTGCAGGATCGACAGCCGCCCGGCGGCGGGCGGGGTGGGGACGAGCCCGCGCTTGGCCGCGCGGAACAGGTCGCGCTGGTCCATGTCGCCGGGGCCGTAGACGCCGGGCGGGCGCACGATCGTCCAGTCGAGGTCGCTGGCGGTCACGACGTCCTCTGCCCCCGCCTTCGACCAGCCGTAGTTCGACAGCCCCGGTTCGCGCGCGGCGAGCGAGGAGACGTGGACGAAGCGCGCCACCGCCCAGACCCGCGCGGCCTCCACCAGCGCGCGCGTGCCGTCGATATTGGCGGCGGCGAAGGCGGCGCGCGAGGGGGCGTTGACCGCGCCGGCGATGTGGATCACCGCATCGGCGGTCGAGACAAGGGCCGACAGCGCGTCGCGATCCGCCAGCGTGCCGACGATCCACGTCACCCCGTCGCGCGGGGGCTGTTCGCGGCGGGCGAGCGCACGCACCGTATGTCCCGCCGACAGCGCCTGGTCGATCGTCCGCGCACCGACGAAGCCGGTGCCGCCGGTGATCGCCAGGATCACAGCAACGCCATGTGGTTGCGATGGACCAGCGCGCTGCGCGGCGCATAGCCCAGGATCGCGGCATGATCGTCGCTGCGGCGCCCGAGCAGTCGCATGGCATCGTCCGAATCATATTCCGACAACCCGCGCGCCAGGATTCCGTCCGGCCCCTCGATCGTGACCAGATCGCCGCGCACGAAACGCCCGTCGATCCGCGTCGCGCCCGCCGCCAGCAGGCTGCGCCCGTCGACCAGCGCGCGCGCCGCGCCGGCATCGACATGGATCGCGCCCTTCGCGGTCAGCCCGCCGGCCAGCCACGCCTTGCGCGCGGGGGCGGACTGCGCCGCGACGAACAAGGTGTGGCGCGCCGCGGTGGACAGCGGCCGGTCGATCCGCCCCGAAGCGATCGCCAGCCCCGCGCCCGCGGCATTGGCGATCCGCGCGGCGGCGATCTTCGACACCATCCCGCCCGATCCCATGCCGGAGGCGGAGCCGCGATCGGCCATCCCCTCGATCGCACCGTCGATCCGCTCGACGCGCGGGATGTGCACCGCGCCGGGCAGCGCCGGATTGCGATCGTACAGCCCGTCGATGTCGGACAGCAGCACCACGCCCGCCGCGCCCGCCGCCTGCGCGATGCGCGCGGCGAGGCGATCGTTGTCGCCGAAGCGGATCTCCTCGGTCGCGACCGAATCGTTTTCGTTGATGACCGGGACGACGCCTAGTTGCAGCAGCCGGTTCAGCGTGGCGGCGGCGTTGAGGTAGCGGCGCCGCTCCTCCAGGTCGCCCAGCGTCACCAGCATCTGCGCGGCGGTCAGCCCGACGGCGCCCAGCACCTCTGCCCAGACGCCGGCGAGCGCGATCTGCCCGGCGGCGGCGGCGGCCTGCGCATCCTCCAGGCTGGCGCGCCCACCCTTGGGCAGGCCCAGCCGCCGCGCGCCCAGCGCGATCGCCCCCGACGAGACGACCGCCACCTGCTGCCCGGCGGCGACGCGCGCGGCGATATCGGCGGCGATCCCCTCCAGCCATGCCCGCCGCACCCCGCCATCGGGATCGACGAGCAGCGCGGAGCCGATCTTGACGATCAGGCGCGGACAGGCGGCAGGCGGGAACAGCAACATGGCGGCGCCTGCCTAGCGTGGGTGCGCGCGGCGTGCCACGATGAACTTCTGGCCAAGGCGCTGGCGTATTGCCGCGCGCGCAGCCTGTCGGGGGGATACGGGAATGCGGTGGGGGGCAACGGCGGCGATCGGGATGGTCGCCACGATCGCGATGCGGGCGGTGTCGGCGCAAGCGGTTTCGGCGGAAACGGTGCGCGGTACCGCGCAGATCGCCGGCGTCGACAGCGCGGTCGAATTGCAGACCGGGGAGGGCATTGGCGACGTGCGGTACCGGCCGCTGGCCGGGGGAGCGGCGTGGACCAGTGTCCCGCTCGATACGCTGGCGCCGGTCATCGCGATCCTGGCGGACCAGCGGCTGGCCTTCCTGCACGAGGCGATCACCCGCTGGGCCGGGGACGATCTGTCGCTGCTGCGCGATGCGATGATCGCGCGGACGCGTGCCGCGTGGGAGGCGGGCCGCGCCGGGGCGCGGGCGGGGCAGCCGTCGCAGGGCGCGGTCCGGACCCGCACGCGCGCGCTGCTGCAATATGCCACCGCGCTGCGCGATGCCGGACGGTGGCCGGAGGCGATCGCGCTGTTGCGGCAGGAGCGCGACGCCAACCCGTTGAAGGGCGAATGGGACCGTTCCGAATGGTCGAGCGTCTCTCTGGCGATCGCGGGGGCGCAGGCCGAGCAGGGGCGTCTCGACGATGCCGTGGCCACGCTCGACGACGCGGCGGCGCGGCTGGACGCGTCCCCCTATGCGATCAACGCCGATCTCCAGGCCGCGTCGATGCTGGCGATGGCGGGTCGCTATGAGGCGGCATCACGGCATTTCGATCGTGCGGAGCACGCCTTCGCGCCGCTGGCGAAGCGGGCGCAGGTCGTGCCGGGCGCGATGGTGCAGTTCGACACGGTGCGCGCCTGCGTGCTGCACGGACTGGGCAGGACCGCGGAGGCGGCGGCGTTGCTCGCGCGGATCGACCAAGCCGCTGCGCCGGAAAGCCGCCGCTACGCGCCGCCGCCCAATCGCGTCCTGCTTGAACGGGCGGCGATCTGCATGAAGGACGCGACGGCGCTGGCGCACGTGTGGCGGCGCGATCTGGAACGACTGCCGGTCGGATCGGTGATGCTGGTCACCGTTCAGCCGGGTTTCCGGCAACCCTATTACGATGCCGCGACGCTGGAACGCGCGCGGGCGATTCTCGGCGCGCCGCCACCGCTGCGCATCCTGCCGGACCGCTACGCGCCGGCGCTGAACAGCTGGCGGTAAGGGGGCGTCACACCGGCGACCATTGCACCTCGTCTTCCTCGCCATCGTCCTCCACTGGACGCCCGGCTGCGGGAATCGCCTCCAGCAGGCGGTCGAGCACCCAGTCGACGCCGACGCCGCTGACGCCCGACAGCGGGATGACCGGGCCGCCGCTGGCTTCCTCCAACTCCGCCGAGAGCGCGGCGATCAACTCGTCGTCGAGCGTGTCAATCTTGTTGAGCGCGACGACCACCGGCTTTTCGTCCAGTCCGCCGCCATAGGCCGCCAGTTCGTCGCGGACGATGCGATAGCTTTCCGCCACATCCTTGTCGTTGGCGTCGATCAGGTGGAGCAGCACGCGGCACCGCTCGATATGCCCCAGAAAGCGGTCGCCGATCCCCGCGCCGTCGGCCGCACCCTCGATCAGGCCGGGGATGTCGGCGACGACGAACTCGCGCTGGTGGTGGCGCACCACGCCCAGCTGCGGGCGGGTGGTGGTGAAGGCATAGGCGCCGACCTTCGCCTGCGCATTGGTGACCGCGTTGATGAAGGTCGACTTGCCGGCATTGGGCAGCCCGACCAGCCCGGCATCGGCCAGCAGCTTGAGCCGCAGCCACACCCATGCCTCGTCCGAGGGCCAGCCGGTGCCGTGCTGGCGCGGCGCGCGGTTGGTCGACGTCTTGTAGCTGGCATTGCCGCGCCCGCCATCGCCGCCGCGCAGGAACACGATGCGTTCGCCGACGCGCGTCAGATCGGCGAGCAGGGTGCGCTCCTCGTCATCGGCCAGAACCTGCGTGCCGACCGGCACCTTGATGACCATATCGTCGCCGCCCGCGCCGGTGCGGTTGCTGCCCGACCCGCCCTGTCCGCGCGGGGCGCGGAAATGCTGGGTGTAGCGAAAGTCGATCAGCGTGTTCAGCCCGGCGACCGCCTCGAAGATGATGTCGCCGCCCTTGCCGCCGTTGCCGCCGTCCGGCCCGCCATATTCGATATACTTTTCGCGCCGGAAACTGACCGCGCCGGGGCCGCCCGCGCCGGAGCGGACGAAAATCTTTGCCTGATCGAGGAAATGCATGGCGGGCGCCTTACCGCTTCGGCGCGGTTAAAGCGATATCGGAGTGTGGGGGGCGGCGCGGGGTGCAGGGGGGTGGCGACGGGTGGTGCCGTGGCTGGTTTTGGTGGTTAGCTGCCGTTCGGCTTCGACCAACGGCGGAAGAAGGCCTGCCGCGCGGACACTCGCTCTCGATGCTCCGCCGCTGCCCGCTCTTGAAAGTCGGAACGGCTGTAACCGGCCGCCCAGCGGTAGAGGGACACGAGCATGATGGTGAACATCCCCGCGACACCGAGCGCAAGAACGCTAAGAACGACCGGACCGTCGTGCGAAAAGCCCAAACTCTCAAGAGCGCCGATGGCCGCTAGGCTCAAGAAGACTGGTACACCCCACACAAGGCGCTGCGCGAAGGCGAACACCGAATTGTATCTTCGGCTCGCCCAATCCCGATCCATCCATTTGATCAGCGCACGAAACATAATGAGCCGCTCCGTCAGGGCTGTCTTTGGGCGCAAGCGGCCATCGCGCGACCGGCGTCAGGTGGCCGGCGTGGTTCCGTCGATATGGTCCGCCAGCAGCATCTGTCGCGCGATCGCGCGGGCGCGGTCGCGGGGGAGGTCGAGCGCGCGGGCCATCGGGGCGCCCAGCAGCGCGTCGCCCAGCGCCATCAGCACCAGATGCAGCGTTTCGTCGCGGATCGGCACGTTGGGGCGATCCTCGTCCTTCGACAGATCCTCGACCAGGTCGTGGATCGCGGTCAGGATCGGGTCGAGCGCGTCCTGGTTGCCGTTCAGGATCATCCACCCGGCCAGCGCGCCCGCGCCGTTGCAGCCGAACGCGTCGAAGACCAGGTCGACCAGCTCCGCCGGGTCGCGCGCGGCGCGCGAGCGGTGGACGGCGTCGCGGATCGTGCCGACGATGCTGGTCGCCATCCGCTCGATCAGCGCCTTTTGCAGGCCGTCGGCCGAGCCGAAATGATGGAGCAGATTGGCGTGGGTGCGCCCGATCCGCGCCGCCACCGCCTTCAGCGTCACCGCCTGCGGCCCCGATTCGACCAGCAGGGAACGCGCCGCATCCAGCGCCGCGTCGCGCGACGCTTCGGGCGTCAGGCGACGGCGGGGGGTTGAAAGCGCGGTGGCGGTCACGTAACTTACACTCTTGTCAGTTATTGTTCGTTGTCCTTACCCTTACTGGAGGTTTCCGTGGCGAAAGCAACCACGCCCGCCGACCTGACGATCACTCCGCGCGACCGGCGCTTCGCCCGCGACGGGCAGGTGCGGCGCTGGTGGCTGAACGACGATCCCTATGCGACCGCCTTCTACAACGCGCTGTCGGTGACGTTCCCGAAGGGCGAGGGCTTCTTCGTCGACAGCGTGCGCCGGTTCCGCGACGGCACGCCGCCCAAGCTGGAGCGCGAGATCAACGCCTTCATCAAGCAGGAAGTGCTGCACACGCGCGAGCATGTAGCGTTCAACCGCCATGTCGCCGACCAGGGTTATGACACCACGCTGCTCGACCGCGACGTCGATGCCGCGCTGGCGCTGACAAAGGGCAGGCCGCCGATCGGCAGCCTGGCGGCAACCTGCGCGCTGGAGCATTTCACCGCGATGCTGGCGCATGCGCTGATCGCCGACCCGCGCCATCTGGACGGCGCCGACCCGCAGGCGCGCGCGCTGTGGCTGTGGCACGCGGCCGAGGAGATCGAGCACAAGGGTGTCGCGTATGACACCTGGCTGCACGCCACGCGCGACTGGCCGCGCCTTCGGCGCTGGTGGGTCAAGTCGCTGGTGATGTGGCTGACCAGCTGGCAGTTCCTGAAGGGCCGCGCGCGCGGCATGGCCGAGCTGTTGCGGCAGGACGGGCTGACCGGACCGAAGGTGTGGGCGCGAATGGCGTGGTATGCGTTCGGCCGCCCCGGCATGGCGCGCACGATGGCGGGGGTGTGGCTTGCCTATTTCCTGCCTGGCTTCCACCCGTGGAAGCATGACGACCGCGCGCTGATCGGGCTGGCGGAAAGCGACTATGAAGCGGCGGTGATGCCGCAGGCGGCGTAAGCCGGCGCATCCCCCGCGCCGGGTGGGGTGCGGGGGATGCGGGCGGGATCAGGCGGCGATCGGCATGTTCGACGGGTCGTCGGCCGCTTCGCCATCGCCGCGCAGGTCGATCGCGAAGTCGATGCACTCCACCTCGCCACCGCGCGAGAGCGTGGGGAGGCGCGAGCGCGTGCCGGTGGGTGCGAACCCCAGCTTGCGCATGACCCGGCCGGAGGCGGGATTGTCGACGAAGTGCCGCGCGACCACGCGCCGCAGCCCCAGCGCGTGGCGGGCGATATCGAGCACCGCGCGGCCCGCCTCGGTCGCATAGCCGCGGCCCCAGGCGTCGGGCGTCAGCCAATAGCCGAGTTCCCAGTCGCCATGCGCCTCCAGATGGAGGCCGATGCCGCCGATCAGCCGATGATCGCCGAACCGCTCGCAAATCTGGAAGCGCGCCTCATGCGCGCCGCGCGGCAATGCCAGGAACGCCTGCGCATCCGCCACGCCATAGGGCCAGGGCGCGCGCGACAGGTTGCGCACCACCGCCTCGTGGCCGATCGCGCGCGCCAGTGCGGGCGCATCCTCCGGCCAGCCGGGGCGTAACGTCAGTCGGGGCGTCAACGCGAACATGCTCCGTCTCCTCGATCGGGCCGCTGCCACGCGCGGATGACGCGGGCGCGACACAGGGCAGGGGAGGGAGCAAGAAAAAAGGGAGCCGGGACGACCCGTCTCCCTTGTCTGGCGGGGTTCCGTTCCCGGAACCGGCGGGTCGCCCTGGTGGGCAACCCGCATGGTCGCCCGATGTTATTCGGCCGCGGCCTGAATCATGTCCACCGAGCAGAACTTGCGACCAAGCTTGCCGTCGTGGAACACGACGCGACCGTCGACGAGCGCGAACAGGGTATGGTCCTTGCCCATGCCCACGTTGCGGCCCGGATAGAATTTGGTCCCGCGCTGACGCACGAGGATGTTGCCCGCGATCGCTTCCTGACCGCCGAACTTCTTCACGCCAAGACGACGGCCGGCCGAATCACGACCGTTGCGCGACGAACCGCCTGCTTTCTTATGTGCCATTGCGAATACTCCTGCGCTGCTGTGGGCTTAGCCGACCGAGACGATCTTGAGGATCGTGTGGTTCTGGCGGTGGCCGTTGCGGCGGCGATAGTTGTGGCGGCGACGCTTCTTGAAAACGATCACCTTCTCGCCCTTGGCCTGGGCGATGATCTCGGCGGCGACGGTCAGGCCGGCGACGTCCTTCAGCTCCGAGCCTTCGCCCGCAAGCAGCACGTCACCCAGCGTCACCGACGCGCCGGCTTCGCCCTCGATCTTCTCGACGACGATCTTGTCTCCGGCGGCGACGCGATACTGCTTGCCGCCCGTGCGCACGACTGCGAACATGGCTCTTGTCACTTCCCAAATATCATGACCCGCAAAGGGCGCACCTTCACGGGAGAAGCGCGGCTGCTAAGGGATGGGGCGATTCGTGTCAACCGCTATCCCGCCGCCCCGCCGATGCCGGCAGGCCGGTCAGTGGCGGTGCAGCGGCTTAAGCCCGTAGCCGCCGTCGGCACGCCGGTCGAACAGCCCGGCGATCGCGGGATGGTCCACCGGCTCGTCGCTGTCGTCGTGCACCAGGTTCTGCTGGCTAACATAGGCGACGTAGGTCGATTCCATATTCTCGGCGAGCAGATGGTAGAACGGCTGGTCCTTGCGCGGGCGCAGCCCCTCCGGGATCGACTGATACCATTCCTCGCTGTTGGCGAAGACGGGATCGACGTCGAAAACCACGCCGCGGAAGTCGAGCATCCGGTGACGGACGACGTCGCCGATCGAGAAACGGGCATGCGCCACCGCGGGCGCCTCGGGCAGGGCGATGGCAGGGGGCGACAGGTGCGTGCGGATCATGACCCCTATCTAATGCGGAAATCGCATCGCACAACGTCGAGCCGCTTGCGTCCGCCGCCCGACCGCGCTAGGGGCGCCCCTCGATCGCCGCCGGCTGCCGTTTTCACGGCTCCGGCGTCCCTCCGCGGAGAGGTGCCAGAGTGGTCGATTGGGACGGTCTCGAAAACCGTTGTGCCCTCACGGGTACCGTGGGTTCGAATCCCACCCTCTCCGCCACCTGTTCCCATTTTTCAACGCCGTACCGCCCATCGCCCGATGACGGCGCACGCACGCGCGTACGTCGGCGATCGATGCCCGCGCGTGTGACAGGCACGAAAAAAGGGCGGGAGCGGACCAATCGCTCCCGCCCGTTCCTCCCAAAGGATGCGATTACTTCGCCGGCTTGGCCGGAATCTTCGTGAATTCGGCATCCAGGCTGGTCAGCACCTTGCCGTTGATCTGATCCGGCGAATATTGCTGGATGTCCTTGAGCGTCATGCCGCGCGCCATGTCGATCTCGTGGCACACGTCATGAAGATGGTCTTGCGGTTAGAAATCACGACGTCTCGCCCGATCGGTCATTAAAAGTACGGAATCGTGCAATTTGCGGCGGGTGGTGACAAGCGATGCCGCGGGCGCTCGCGGGCAGGGCGCCTGCGCTATCGAAGCGGAAGATTGAATTGCGCGGGGTTCCGGGTCAGATCGGCCCATGCAGAGCAGCGACCCGGCCCTCATCACGCGCCCGACGCGCCGCCTGACCGACAAGGGCGCGGCGACGCGCGAGCGCATTCTGGCGGCGACGGTGGACCGGATCGTCGAATCCGGCTTTGCGGCGATGACGATCGAGAGCGTCATGGCGAGGGCAGGGCTGTCGCGCGGATCGGTGCTGCACCAGTTCCCGACCCGGCTCGACCTTGCGATCGCCACCGCCGAGCGGACGATGCGGGCCGTGATGGATGCGGCGCGGACGCGCGCGCACGCCGTCGACGATCCGTTCGAGCGGCTGGCCGGTTACGCGGACATCGTCTGGGATACGCATTCGACCCCGGAAGGGCTGGCGCTGACCGACATCCTCCACGCGGCACGCTGGGACGGGGAATTGCTCGCCGCGATCCAGCCGGTCGCCGCGCAGGTGGAGGCGGAGATCGCCGGCGAACTTCGCTTGCTGGCGGCCGCGGGCGGACTGGTGGAGCCGGAGGCGATGGTCGCGCGCGGATGGCTGCTCGTCGCCAGTGCGCGCGGCCTCATTATCGAGCATCGGCTGGGCAGCAACCGCCACGTCGTCAACGCCGCGATCGAGGAAATGAAGCTGAGCCATCGCCGCTATTGCGAGACGCATGTCCGAGAATAGTCACGATTGATTGGTCGTTGTTGACTATAAAATGCGTTGATGCTCTACCGGGCGTGAGCCGGAGCGCGATGGCGACCCGAGGAGGTGACCCGGCACCTTCCGCCCGGCCGAAAACCGAGCCGGCGGGAGAGACATGATGCGCTTCGGCGGCAGGGTGGCGATCGTGACCGGCGGGGCATCGGGGATCGGGGCGGCGTTCGCGCGGCGGGTGCATGCCGAGGGCGCGGCGGTGATGATCGCCGATCTGGACGTCGAGCGCGGACAGGCGCTGGCCGCCGAACTGGGGGAGCGCGCCGCCTTCCGCAGCGTGGACGTCGCCGATGCGGCGGCGCTGGAAACGCTGGCGGCGGACACAGCGGCGGCCTTCGGTGGGATCGACATCCTCTACAACAACGCCGGGATCGGCTGCTACGGGCTGACCCCCGATCTGGCGATCGACCAGTGGCGGCGGGTGGTGGCGGTCAATCTGGATGCGGTCTTCTACGGCTGCCGCGCGGTCATCCCGTACCTTAAGGCGCGCGGCGGCGGCGCGATCGTCAACACCGCCTCCGCCAGCGGGCTGCACGCCGACTATGGCTTCACCGCCTACAATGCCGCCAAGGCGGGCGTCATCAACTACACGCGCAGCCTGGCGATCGACCATGCGCGCGACGGCATCCGCGCCAACGCCGTCTGCCCCGGCCCGGTCGACACGCCGATCCTGACCAGCGGAGTCGATGCGATCCCCGGCCTGCGCGCCCAATGGGAGCAGGTCGTCCCGGCCGGTCGGTTCGCGCAGCCCGAGGAGATTGCGGCGGTGGCCGCCTTCCTGGCCAGCGACGACGCCAGCGCGGTCACCGGCGCGGCGATCCCGGTCGACGGCGGGCTGACCGCCCATACCGGCCAGCCCGATCTGCGCGCCCGCATGGAAGCGGCGGCATCCCAGAACGTGTGAAGAGAGCGATCATGACCACCCCGTCCGACGCCGGCGACACCCCCCGTTTCCAGATCTATCGCGCGGCCGATGCGTCCGATTACCGCGAGACGTCGTGCATGGAGGTGACGGGGCTGACCGACGTCATCACCGACGGCATCACCCGCGCGGAGGCGGCCGGCGCGTCGGAGGGCAATGTCGTCAAGCTGCTGTTCGCGATGCCGGGGATGAGCCTGACTTACGCCTGGTTCAAGAGCGGTTTCCCGCTGCCGCTGCACAGCCACAATGCCGATTGCCTTTATTACATCGTCGCCGGAACGCTGCGGCTGGGGACGGAGGAACTGGGCGCGGGCGACGGCTTCTTCGTCGGGCGCGACGTGCCGTACAATTACAAGCCCGGACCGGACGGGGTGGAGGTGCTGGAATTCCGCACCGCCGACACGTTCGACATCCGCTTCCTGGGGAAGACGACCGCCTTCTGGGACAAGACCGTCTCCGCACTGGAGGCGGAGCGTCCGAAATGGGCCGCGCAGCGCCCGCCGCACGAACTGGCCACGGCGCGATGAGCGCGCCGATGCGCGCGCCGGTGCGGCGCGTCCCGTCGCTTCCGGTCGCCGACGTGCCCGATGCCGTACCGGGCGCGGGGCAGGTCGTGGCGCAGGTGCTGGAGGGGTAAGGGCGCCGCAGTGGCAGGACAGTCCGCCGACGGCCGCGTCGTCGTCAATCGGGGGTGATCCCGCCGACAGGCATCGCCGGGCGGTGCGGAACGCCGTAAGAGGCGGGGATGAGCACCGACCGACGTATTTCGCGCATCGTGATTCTGGGCGGGGGAACCGCGGGCTGGATGACCGCGGCGGCCTTGTCGCGCAGCTTCGGGCGCTCGGTGGCGATCACCCTGCTGGAGTCGGACGAAATCGGAACCGTCGGCGTCGGCGAGGCGACGATCCCGACGATCCACTGGTTCAACGACCTGATCGGCCTGGACGAGGCCGAATTCCTGCGCGAGACCAAGGCGACGTTCAAGCTGGGGATCGAATTCGTCGACTGGACCCGGCCCGGCCACCGCTATTTCCACCCGTTCGGCCAATATGGCGCGCCCCTGCCGGGGGTGGCGTTCCACCATCGCTGGCTGAAGGCGCGCGCACAGGGCAGCGACGTGCCGCTGTCGGGGCTGTCGCTGGCGGCACGGCTGGCGGCGGAGGGGCGCTTCGCCAAGCCGGTGGGCGATGCGCGGTCGATCCTGTCGACGCTGGGCTATGCCTATCATTTCGACGCCGGGCTGTACGCCCGCTACCTGCGGCGGCTGGCGGAGGCCGCGGGCGTGGTGCGGGTGGAGGGGCGGCTGCGCGACGTGGTGCGCGATGGCGACGACGGGCAGGTGACCGCGTTGCTCACCGAACGCGGCGAGACGCTGGCCGGCGAATTGTTCGTCGATTGCTCCGGCTTCCGTGCATTGCTGATCGACGGTGCGATGGGGGAGGGGCTGGAGGACTGGTCGCACTGGCTGCCGTGCGATCGTGCGGTGGCGGTACCATGCGCGCGGGTCGCCGCGACGACGCCCTATACCCGATCGACCGCGCGGGCGGCGGGGTGGCAATGGCGCATCCCGCTGCAACACCGCACCGGCAACGGCTACGTCTATGCCAGCGCGCATCTGAGCGAGGACGAGGCGACCGCGACATTGCTCGCGAACCTCGACGGCGAGGCGCTGGCGGAGCCGCGCACGCTGCGCTTCACCGCCGGGACACGGCGACGGCCATGGCGTGGGAACGTGGTCGCGATCGGGCTGTCGTCGGGGTTCTTGGAGCCGCTGGAATCCACCAGCATCCATTTGATCCAGAGCGGGATCGCCAAGCTGCTGACGCTGTTTCCCGACCGCGACATGGACCCCGCGCTCGCGGATCGGTTCAACCAGCTGTTCGGTCGCGACATGGACGGGATCAAGGATTTCCTGATCCTGCATTATCACGCCACCAGCGGACGCGACGAGCCGTTGTGGCGGCATTGCCGCACCATGGCGCTGCCCGACACGCTGTCCGCGCGCGTCGCGCAATATCGCCGATCGGGGCGGCTGATCCTGGACAGTGACGAGCTGTTCCGCGAGGCCAGCTGGCTGGCGGTGCTCGACGGTCAGGGGGTGATCGCCAGCGGCTACAATCCGCTCACCGACGCGATCGACGCCGATACCAATCGCGCGCAGGTGGAACAGATCGCGCAGGTGATCGCGCGCGCCGCGCCGACGCTGCCGATGCACGACGACGCGCTGGCGCAGCTGATCGGCGCGCCGTGACCGCGCCCGATGTCGTGGCCCGGCGGATCGGCGCGGAGGGGCAGCCGATCGCGATCGTCGACGGTTTCCATCCCGATCCGGCGGCGCTGCGCATGGCCGCGCTGTCCGCGCGGTTCGAGCCGGGGCGTCACCATTATCCCGGCATCCGCGCGATGCTGCCGCCCGATTATTTCGTGGCGGTGCGCCCGGCGCTGACCGCGGTGCTGGCGGGCGTGTTCGGGCAGCGCGGCGGCGTGTCGCTGCTCGACGCCAGCTTCTCGATCGTGACGACGCCGCCGGAGCGGTTGAGCGTCATGCAGCGGCTGCCGCATGTCGATGCCACTGATCCGCGCCGCATCGCGCTGGTCCATTATCTGGGGGAGGGGGATGGGACGGCGTTCTTCCGCCACCGCGCGACCGGATATGAAACGATCGATACGGCGCGTGCGGCGGGGTATCTGGCGGCGCTGAACGACGAATTGCGCCGCGATGGTGATCCGCCCGCGGCCTATATTGCGGATACGACGCCGCTGTTCGAGCGGACCGCGATGGTCGCGGCGCGGCCGAACCGCGCGGTCGTCTATCGCAGCGCATTGCTCCACAGCGGTGCGATCGCGCCCGGTGCGGCGCTGAGCGACGATCCGGCGCGCGGGCGGCTGACGGTGACGGCGTTCCTGATGCTGGAATGACGCCGTCCCCGCCGGATCGCGGCGCGCCTATTTCCTGGGCGGCTGCACCGCGAGGTAGACGGTGCTCCACAATTGCGCGGCATTCGATTCGTCGACGTCCTGCTTGCCCGCGCCGAAGGCGACCACCTTGTACCGCCCGCCCTGATAGGCCCAGGACCATAGTTCGGAGCTTTGCGTGGCGCGCGTCGCCTGGATCGCGCGCCACAAGGTGGCCTGCGCGCGCGTCAGGATCGCGCGGGTCGCGGCGGGCAGGTCGCGGCGGGCCAGCTGGCGTTCCAGCCCGGCCGCGAACAGCGCCTGCTGCCACGACCAGACGACCGCACCGTGATAGGCGGCCGGGGTGAAGCGGCCCTGCGCGGTCGCATCCGCCTGCGCCGCATTGGCGACGAGCATCCCGATATCGGTCATCAGCCCGGCCGGGAACGGGCGCATCGCCGCGGTGACATAGGTTTCCAGCTCGGCCGGGGAGGGGTTGGAGAACAGCAGCGCGAACCCTTCGTCGGAATTGACGATCGGCACCGCCTTGCCGCCGTCGTCGAGCGACAGCGCATGGAAGGTGAGCGGCGCGTTGCCGAGCGACTCCAGCGCGGGCTGGGCGGGAATGCCCAGCCCGCGCGCATAGTCGCGCACCCGCGCGCTTGCCTGAGCGGCCGGAATGTCGACGCGGAACAGCGCCGGCGCGTGCCGGTGCCAGACCGCGGCCATCGCCCCGGCCTTGCCCAGCGCGGCACGGTCCTGCGGCGTCAGATAGGCGTCGAGCAGCCCGGCACGCAGCATCCGCGCCGCGGCGTCGAGCGCGGCGGGAACGAACACGGCGTTGACGTCATAGGCGTAGCGCCCCCGGCCCAGCCCTTCCTCGCTGTCGCGCCACTGGCCGGTCAGGCGACCTTTCCGGATCGCGACCAGCCGCTCCACCGCCGGTGCCTGCGCGAAGGGGTTGGCGGTGGCGATCACGAAGCGCAGGTTGCGCACCAGCGCCTTGCCCGCCGGCTCGACCGTGCCGGGTACGCCCTCGCTGGTCATCGCCTGCGCCAGGAAGCGGCGTGCCGCACCGCGGTCGGCGT
This sequence comes from Sphingomonas adhaesiva, assembly GCF_002374855.1. Taxonomy (GTDB): domain Bacteria; phylum Pseudomonadota; class Alphaproteobacteria; order Sphingomonadales; family Sphingomonadaceae; genus Sphingomonas; species Sphingomonas adhaesiva. The sequence continues at coordinate 247,089 of NZ_NWVC01000002.1, read as the reverse complement.
GATCGAGCAGATAGGTCGCGGCGACCGGCGCGAGCATGTAGTCGTCGTCGACCATCGCATAGTCGAGCACCGCGGCGTCGCCGCTGCCGCCATGCGCGCGGCGGTCGACCACCGCGAATTCGCCGATCCCTTCCTCATGCGCGACGTCGCCGCGCGCATCGAGCCGGGCGAGCACCGACCCCAGCCCGGCCTCCACCGCGGCGGGTTGCAGCACGGGCATCAGCATGCGCACCGACATCAATGTGTCGCGCCCGAAATAGGTCTGGAACCGCCACGACCCGGCCAGGAACTTCTCGCGATAGCTGAGGAAGCGCAGCGCATCGCGCGCCGCCGGATCGTTGGCCGCACGCGCGGTCAGCAGCTCGCCCGCGGTCAGCCCGGTCAGCGGCTTTTCGCCGGTGGCGGCGGTGATGCGCAGGCGGATGCGCCCGTCCGCGCCGGCCATGATCGTGGTGCCGTCGATACGGCCGCCCAGTACCTCCAGCCTCAGGTAATAGCCCGGCGCGCCGTCCAGCCGGCGGCGATAGGCGGTCACCGTGTTGCCGCCGACCGCCGGGGTCGCCTCCACCTCGTTCGGCAGGCGGCCGATCGACTGATAGTCGCGCAGGAAGCGGATCGACGACAGCACCGTCTTGTGCAGTTGCAGCCGCGGCGCGTCGATGCTGGCTACGGTCACCACACCGTGCAGCTGGCGGCCGGCCGCGCCGTCCGGCTCGGCCACGGTCAGCGGGCGGGGGGACTGTTCCAGCCGCCACGTCGCCGGGCGGTCGAGCCGCGCGAACCACTGGCCCGTGCCGCTGTTGCCGGCCGGGAAGGCGACCAGGATGCGCGGGTCGACGCCGTTGCGCAGCAGCAGGTGCGCGGCGACCGGCCCCTCGCGCACAAAGGCGTTGATGTTCTGCCCCTCGGTCAGCTGATAGGCCAGGTCGGGTGCGGGTGCCTCACACTGTGCCGTCGCCATCCCTGCCGCCGTCACCAGTGCTGCGCCCAGCATCATGCGCGCCACGTGCTTCATCGCTCTCTCCCGTCGACAAACGGGGGCGCCGCGACCGTTGCCGGTCACGACGCCCCCCGATTTTCTTCTACCCGCCCGGATCAGAAGCGGAAGGTCAGCGACCCGCCATAGGTCGGGCCGACGATGCCGCGGGCGTAGAAATAGCCGTTGGTGATCGCCTGCGTCTGGCCCTGGCGCGGATTGCCCTCGGTCAGGCCGACGACGTTGAAGATATTCTCCGCGTTGATGCTCAGCTGCAGCTGCGGCGTGAGGTTCAGGTTCACGCCGGCGCTGGTGACGCCGTAGCTGGGCAGCGCCACGCCGTTGCCGGCATCGGCGAAGATCTGGCCGATGAACTTGTACCGGCCATAGATCTCACCCAGCCCGTTGGGGAGCGAGAAGGAGGGCGTGACGGTCCACAGCTGGGCGGGCGTCCGCTCGGGCCGGTTGCCTTCGAAACCGGCCTGGGTGGCGCCGTCGATCTGCAGATTGACCAGCTTGGGATCCTGGAACACGCCCTGGAAATCGACCGAGAAGAACTTCACCGGCCGCACCATCACGTCGATCTCGATACCCTTGGTACGCAGGTCGGCGTTGATGTTCTGCTGCTGCGACGGGTTCGTCGGGTTCGCGAAATTGTAGTTCTGGTCGTCGAAATTGGTGCGGAACACCGTCACCGATCCGCTGAAGATGCGCGCATATTGATAGCGCACGCCCGCTTCGTACAGCTTGATCGTGGTGATCGGGTCGACGTTGTTGGTCTGGAACCCGTCGGCATAGCGGCCGTAAATCGACAGGTTCGGGGTGATCAGATAGTTCGCACCCACCGTCCAGGCGATCTTGTCCTGCTTGCGACGGCGCACGTCATACTGGCCCGCGAAGGTCGAGCCGACCGTGGTCAGCACGCCGCCCTGGCCGACCGGCACCAGCTGTTCGAACCCGCCGTTCGCCGCGACGATGCGACGCGACGCATCGGCGGCGGCGGCGTTGCGGCCGTCCAGCGCGACCGCGCTGTCCTGTTCCCAGCGGATGCCGCCGTCGATGCGCAGGTGGTCACCCAGCGCGATTTCGTCGTTGGCGTACAGCGACACCGCTTCGTCGTTGCGCTCGCGGATGCCGTTGCCCCAGTCGCCGTAGGAGACGAGGCCGCTGTCGGTCAGCGATCCGATGACGCCGTTCGCGCCGTTCAGCGCGACGATGTCGTAGACGTCGGAATTGTTGCGCACATCGTTGACGACGCTGGCGGTCGCCGACTGGTTCTGACGACGCTTGACGTTGTAGTACATGCCGCCGACGGTCAGCGAGTTCTTGATCGAACCCGCTTCGAACGCCCAGGTGGCGCCGGCGTTGATGCCCAGATCGCGCCCGTCGATGCGATCGTGGTTCAGCGTCGTGCGCTGGAGGAAGCCGTTGCCGTTCAGCGCGTTGAGCGCCGCGGTCTGGTTCGATCCGATCACCTCCCCGGTGCGGATGTTGCGGATGCCGAAGCGGGTCGCCGTCGGGAACGCCGCCTGCCCGCGGGTCAGCAGGTCGTTGATCGGCGACGTGGCGCCCGGCGTCAGATAGTTGACCGCGCTGGCAAGGCCGGCGTTGCCGGTGCCCGAACCCGGGAACAGGCCGTTGAAGTCATAGGTATAGTCGATGTAGCGCGCGCGGGCGAACAGGTTCAGCGCGTCCGACACCGGCACGTCGACGTCGAGCCGCGCCTGATTGTAGAGCGAGCGGATGCCGTCGCGATAGCGGAACGGGCGATAGCCGCTGGCATCGACATAGGTCGAGACCGGCACGCGGATCGAGCTGAACGCATCGCCGCCGATGTTATCGCGCTGGATGTCGAAGCCGGGGATGCTGGCCGGCTCGCCGTTTTCGAAGCGGTACGGCGACGAGGCATAATAAGCGGTTTCGATATCGCCGCGGCGGCCCGACAGGCGGATCGATCCGCCGCCCGGCAGGCGATATTCCAGCGCGCCCTTGATGCGATAGCCGGCATAGTCGAACGGGTTGCGGCGCACGCCCGGGCTGCTCTGCACATAGCCGCCGAAGTTGAACGCCAGATTCTCGGCCAGCGGCGCGGAATAATAGAAGTCCGCGCGCTTCAGGCCGTAGTTCATGCCCGTCAGGCGCACCGCGCCTTCGAATTCGTTGAAGTTCGGACGCTTGGAGATGAAGTTGATCGTCGCGCCCGCGCCGTTGACGGTCAGCACGCCCGACGAGCCGCCCTTCACCGCTTCCAGCCGGTCGATCGTCAGATCCTGCTGGAAGAAGAAGTCCGCGCCGCCGCCGCCGTACAGGATCGGCATGCCGTCCTCTTCCAGCTGCACGAACCGCTGCCCGCCGCCCTGGAGGCCGCGCACCGAATAGTTGTTCGACGCTTCACCCGCGGTCGCCTCGACGAAGATGCCGGGCACCAGCTCCAGCATATCCGCGGTCGAGCGCGGCGCGCGGCGATCGATATCCTCGCGCGTGGCGTAGGTGATGTCGGCCGAGGAGGTGATGAGCGGACGGTCGCGGGTCGTCTGACCGGTGACCACGATGTCCTGGAGGTCGTCGGCCTGCGCCGCGGGTGCGGTCTGCCCGGCCTGAGCGTCGCTGGCGGCGGTCTGCGCCATCGCCATCGTGGGGGTCAGCGCCGCCCCGGCCAACAAGAACGCGCGCACACTGAAACCGGTTACAATCGACATAGGCCTCCCCCTCTCTGATTCTCGACACGCCCCATTGGGCCGAACGGCCGCGTTAGACGAAGGTCGAAGTCGACGGCAACAGCGCGATGCATCGGGCGTACGGATAAAGGCGGGGTGTGGCCGCGCCGCTACAGACCAGTCGGCGTCAATCACGCTATTGCGAATCCGTATCAACAGCATTAAGCGCGCCCCGTCATCAACAGGGGGACGCACCATGAAGCCCATCATTCTCGCCGGTACGGCGTTCGTCGCGCTGATCGCAGCGCCTGCCGGCGCGGCGGTACCGGAGGGCGACGGCGTGCGCGCCGCCGACGCCGCGGCGGCCGAGCCGCAGCAGGACATTCTGGTCGAGGGACGGGTGGATCGCACGTCGGCCGGCACCAAGACCGACACGCCGCTGATCGAGGTGCCGCAGCCGCTGACCGTCATCCCCGCCGACGTCTATCTGGCGCAGGGGGCGATCAACATCGCCGACACGGTCCGCTATGCCGCCGGCGTGAACGCCGATGCCTATGGCCGGGACACACGCGTCGATACCTTCACCGTCCGCGGGGTCAACGCGCTGCAGTTCCGCGACGGGATGCGCGACATCTTCAGCTTCTATGCCAGCATCGCGTCGGACCCCTATAATTTCTCGCGCGTAGAGGTGGTGCGTGGCCCGGCCTCCGTGCTGTTCGGGCAGGGGTCGATCGGCGGGATCGTCAACCTGGTGTCGAAGACGCCGCTGTTCACCAACAGCGCCGACGTCGACCTCGTCTATGGCAGCTACGACCGCAAGGAAGTGCTGGCCGACCTGAACGGCAAGCTGAGCGACACGCTGGCCGCCCGGATCGTCGCGCGGGTGCGCGATGCCGACACCTATGTCGACCACGTCCCCGACGATCGCGTGATGATCGCGCCGTCGGTCACCTGGCGGCCGGGTGCGCGCACCGAAGTGACGCTGCTGGGCCTCTATCAGGACGACCGGACCGGATCGACGTCCAACTTCCTGCCGGTCGTCGGCACGCTGCGCCTCAATCGCGACAACCCGCCGCTGCCGCGTTACCTGTTCGTCGGCAAGCCGGGGTACGACCGTTACGACGGGCGGCTGCTGCAAGGGTCGGGGATGCTCACGCACCGCTTCACCGACGATCTGAAGATCAGCCTGAAGGCGCGCTACATCGACAGCGACGTCGACTATTTCACGCACTATACGAACAGCTACGGCAACCCGACCGACCCGTACGTGCCGGGCAGCAACGGGCGGCTGATCCCGCTGATCGCCGGCTCCTCGGTCGCGCGGCTCAACGTCTTTTCGACCGACAACAATGTCCAGTGGCGCTTCAACACCGGTGCGGCGGTGGAGCATGTGCTGCTGGCCGGCGTGGATTACAGCTGGAACCAGGTCCGCAAGAGCGACAATTACGATTTCTCGCAGGTCATCGACCTGTACGACATCGATTATGCGTCGATCGTCGAGCCGCCGCTGGTCGCGCCGTTCAACCGCGACACGCAGAAGCAGCTCGGGGTGTACGTGCAGGACCAGATCCGGCTGTGGGACCGCGTGTCGGTGGTGCTGGGCGCACGGCGCGACCGCGTACGGGGCACCAGCCTGGACCCCAATAGCGGTACGACGACGCGCACCAGCGACAGCGCCACCACCTATCGCGCCGGCATCATCGGCGAGGTGGGGGCGGGCGTGTCGCCGTTCTTCAGCTATACCGAAAGCTTCCAGCCGGTCGCCGGCCGCACCACGGCGGGCGACCCGTTCCGCCCGCAGACCGGCCACCAGTTCGAGGGCGGGGTGAAGTGGCAGCCCGATCGCGCGACGCTGGTCACGGTCACGGGGTTCAGCATCAAGGAGCGCAACCGCCCGGTGCCCGATCCCGCCAACCCGCTGGGGCAGATCCAGGCGGGCGAGCTGACCACCAAGGGGTTCGAGCTGGAGGCGACGCGCACGCTGCCGGGCGACTACGAATTGTCGCTCGCCTACGGGTTCAACGACGTGACCGGGGATACCGGGGAGATCGGCTATCTGTCGCGCCACACCGCATCGGCCTGGGCGACGAAGACGATCCCGGGCGACTGGGCGACGCTGCGGCTGGGGGCGGGGGTCCGCTATCTGGGGCAGCAGGTGTCGGGCAATCCCGCATGGACGCTCGTCACCCCGGCGCGCACCATGGTCGATGCGCTGGTCGAGATGGAGCGCGACAGCTGGCGGCTGCGGCTCAACGCCACCAACCTGCTCGACAATCGCGGCTATGCCACGTGCCTTGCCCGCGGCGACTGTTTCGTGTCGGCGCCGCGCAACGTGATGCTGTCGCTGGGCTATCGCCTGTAACCGGCCGGCCTGCGCTGGACCTTCGCGCGCCGATCGCGTTGTAGCGGTCGGCGAGTGGAGACGTGCGGACGGACATGCGGTGGCGACGGCGTAACCTGGCTTCGATGAGCGCGGACGTGGGCGACGGGCTGGCTCCCGGCGTGGAGGCGATCGCCACCGCGCCGGCCGGGGGCAGCGCGCACGGCTATCGCGTCACGGCGCTGGTCGTCGCGTCGGCGCTGTTCATGCAGCAGCTCGACGGGACGGTGCTGACGGTCGCGCTGCCGACGATGGCGCACGATCTGGGCCGCCCGGCGACCAGCCTCAGCCTGGCGCTGACCAGCTACCTGCTGGCGTTGGCGTTGTTCATCCCGGCGAGCGGGACGCTGGCCGATCGGTTCGGGTCGCGCAGCATCTTCTGCGCGGCGATCGGCATCTTCCTGATCGGCTCGGTCGCGTGCGCGCAGGCGACGTCGCTGCCGATGCTGATCGTCGCGCGCTTCGTGCAGGGGATCGGCGGGGCGATGATGGTGCCGGTCGGGCGCCTCGTCCTGCTGCGCAGCGTCGCGCGGGAGGATATGGTCAGGGCGCTGTCGTGGCTGGTGGTGCCGGCGCTCGCCGGGCCGATCCTCGGCCCCCCGCTGGGCGGGTTCATCGTCACCTGGCTCGACTGGCGCTGGATCTTCTATCTCAACCTGCCGATCGGCATCCTGGGAATGGTGGGGGCGTGGCTGCTGGTGCCGGAGGTTCGCGGCGATGCCCGCGCGCGGTTCGACCTGTCGGGCTTCTTCCTGTCGGGCGCGGCGCTGGGGTGCCTTTTGTTCGGGCTGGAACTGGCGAGCCGGCCGGGCACGGGGCGCGTGGCGATCGCGCTGCTCGCAGTGGGGGCGGTGTTCGCCGTCCTCTATATCCGCCACGCCCGGCGGGTCAGCGACCCGATTCTGGACCCGTCGCTGATGCGCATCCCGACGTTCCGCCTGTCGGTGATCGCCGGTTCGCTGACGCGCATCACGCAGGGCGCGCAGCCGTTCCTGCTGCCGCTGATGTTCCAGATCGGCTTCGGCCTGTCCGCCGCGCGGACCGGGACGATCACGATGGCGGGCGCGGTCGGCGCGCTGGCGATGAAGACGCTGGCACCGCGCGTGCTGCGCCGCTGGGGCTTTCGCCGCAGCCTGATCGTCTCGGGCGTCGCCAGCAGCGTTGGCTATGCCGTGTGCGCGTTCTTCCGCCCCGACTGGCCGAGCGCGGCGATCATCGTGGTGCTGGGCGTCGCGGGGTTCTTCACCTCGTTCCAGTTCACCGGCTACAATGCGATCGCCTATGCCGATATCGACAAGGAACGGATGAGCGCGGCGACCAGCTTCTACGCCACGTTCCAGCAGCTGACACTGTCGCTGGGCATCTGCATCGCGGCGACGGTGCTGGAACTGGGCACGTTGGCAGAGGGGCAGGGCGGGCCGGGGTTGCGCACCTTCTCGCTGGCGTTCCTGACGGTCGCGGCGATTTCGCTGTCGGCGGTGGTGTGGAACCGGCGCTTCGATGCGGCGGCGGGCGCCGAGATGAGCGGGCATCGCCCCTGACGCGCAGGCGCCCCGGTTGCGCGCCGTGCCGATTTCTGGTTCGGCAGGCGTGCCCCACGAAGGAGGAATGTGCGTGAGCGACGTGTTCGAAGCCCCCGCCGCGACCCGCGCCGCCGTCAGCGACGGTCGCCGTTTCCCGGTGCGCCGCGTGTTCTGCATCGGGCGCAACTATGCCGCGCACGCGCGCGAAATGGGCAGCGACCCCGATCGCGACCCGCCGTTCTTCTTCACCAAATGGGCCGAGGCGGTCGTCCCGTCCGGCACGACGATCGCCTATCCCCCGGAAACCGCGGACTTCCATTACGAGGCCGAACTGGTCGTCGCGATCGGCAAGGGCGGCCGCGATATCGCGCCGGACGACGCGGCGGCGCATATCTTCGGCTATGCCGCCGGCCTGGACATGACACGCCGCGATCTTCAGCAGGCCGCGAAGGACAAGGGGCGGCCGTGGGACACCGCCAAGAATGTCGAGCAATCCGCGCCGCTGGGCGTCATCCATCCCGCGAGCGCGGTGATGACCGCCGGCGCGATCGCGCTGACCGTCAACGGGGCGGTCCGGCAGCAGGGCGATATCGCGGACCTGATCTGGCCGATCGGTGACATCATCGCCTATGTCTCGCGCTTCTACCGGCTGGAGCCGGGCGACCTGATCTATACCGGCACGCCGTCGGGCGTCGGCCCGGTGGTGGAGGGGGATGAGATCGTCGTCACGATCGCCGGCCTGTCGCCGTGCACCGTGCGGATCGGCGCGCCGGCGCGGGACTGATCGCGATGCGGCTGCATGGCTATTTCCGCTCGACCGCCTCCTACCGCGTGCGCATCGCGCTCAACCTGAAGGGGCTGGCATACGAACAGGCGTTCGTTCAGCTGCGCGAGGGGGAGCAGCGCGCGCCGGCGTTCCTGGCGCGCAATCCGCAGGGGCTGGTGCCGGCGCTGGAGCTGGACGACGGCGCGGTCCTGACCCAGTCGCTGGCGATCTGCGAGTATCTGGACGACGTGCATCCCGAGCCGCCGCTGCTGCCCCGCGATGCCGCGCAGCGCGCGCGGGTGCGCGCCGTCGCGCAGGTGATCGCATGCGACACCCATCCGGTGCAGAACCTGAAGGTGCTCGACCGGCTGCGCGCGCTTTGCCTGGCCGAGGAACAGGTGACGGCATGGGCGCGCACGACGATCGGGGAGGGGCTGGACGCCTGCGACCGGCTGATCGCGGGCGCCGGCGGCCGCTATTGCTTCGGGGATGAGGTGACGCTGGCGGACATCTGCCTGGTGCCGCAATTGTTCAACGCGCGCCGGTTCGGCGTCGACCTGCGCTGGCCCCGGCTGGTGCAGGTCGAGGCGGCGTGCCTGGCGCTGCCCGCCTTCGCGCAGGCGGTGCCGGAACGACAGCCCGATGCGCCATAGGGGCAGGCGATGACCGGAACCCCACGCGATGGGATGCGCCGGATCGAGGGCGGCACGTTCCGCATGGGATCGGCGCGCTTCTATCCCGAGGAAGCGCCGGTGCGCCGGGTGCGCGTCGCCTCCTTCCGGATCGACGAGACGCCGGTGACCAACGCGCAGTTCGCCGCCTTCGTCGCGGCGACCGGTTATCGCACGCGCGCGGAGATCGCCCCCGATCCCGCCGACTATCCCGGCCTCGATCCCGCATCGGCCGTCGCGGGTTCGCTGGTGTTCCGGAAGGCGGCCGGGCCGGTCGATCTGGGAGACCCTGCGCAATGGTGGCAGTGGCGCCCCGGCGCCGACTGGCGGCATCCGCTGGGACCGGACAGCAGCACGGACGGGCTGGAGGATCACCCCGTCGTGCATGTCGCATATGAGGATGCGGACGCCTATGCGCGCTGGGCGGGCAAGTCGCTGCCGACCGAGGCGGAATGGGAATATGCCGCGCGCGGCGGCACGGACAGCGAATTCGCGTGGGGCGACCAGTTGGCGCCCGGCGGGGCGATGATGGCCAATTACTGGCAGGGGCTGTTCCCGTTCGCCAACACGCTGCTCGACGGGTTCGAGCGGACGTCGCCGGTGCGGCATTTTCCGGCCAACGGCTATGGCCTGTACGACATGATCGGCAATGTCTGGGAATGGACGGCGGACTGGTATGCGCAGCCCGGCGCCGGCGACCGCAAGCCGGCCGGTAAGAAGCCGCCCGGCGCCTGTTGCGCGATCCCCGATCCGCGCGGCGGGCGTGAGCGCGACAGTTACGATCCGTCGTCCCCGCAGGTGCGCATCCCGCGCAAGGTGCTGAAGGGCGGGTCGCATCTGTGCGCGGAAAACTATTGTCAGCGCTATCGCCCGGCGGCGCGCCACGCGCAGCCGGTGGACAGCGCCACCACGCATATCGGCTTTCGCTGCGTCGTGCGCGACTAGGGTCAGGTCAGGACGGCGGCGCCACCGCGCGCAGCCGGTCGATGAACCGGTCCGTACCGGCACGGCGGCGTCCGGGGTTGGCCATCGCCACCAATCGCGTGTGCACCGTCCATCCCTCCACCGCGCGGCGCACGGTGGTGGCGCAGGGCGGGTCGAACCATCCCAGGTCGACCGCGGCGATGCCCAGCCGGGCGCTTTGCCGCAGCACCGCCTTGCCGTCGCCTTCCGGCAGGGAGCGGGGCTGGGCGCCGGCATCGACGATCGCCTTCCCGACGCTCTCGGCGATCGCGACGCCATGCGACCGGTCGATCATCGCGATCGCACGCCCGCGCAGCGCCGCGGCCGGGATCGCCTCCGCTCCGTGGGCCAGCTCGTCGCCATGCGGCAGTTGCAGGGTCAGGGCGCGTTCGGCGACCACCCAACTGGGCGCCGCGTCCGCGCGCGTGGGCGTGTCGTCGGGCGGGACTAGTTGCAGCGTGATCGCGATGTCGATGTCGCCGCGATCGAGGTCGTCGCGCAGCTGCTCGGCGCTGCGGCGCATGACGCGCAGCGGCACGTCCGGCTGCCCAGCGACGAAATCGTCGATGATGCGGTTCCGCTCCGCAATCTCGGCGGTGTAATGCGCCGTGCCGACGCGCAGCTGGTTGTTGCGGATGTCGCGCGCGGCATTGTTCGCCCATTCGGTTTCCCTGACCAGCCGGCGCGACCGGTCAAGAAACAGCCGGCCCTCGATCGTCAGCGATACCTTGCGACTGGTACGGTCGAGCAGGCGGAAGCCCAGCCGCCGCTCGAATTCCTTGATCTGCGCCGACAGCGCGGGCTGGCTGATGTGCAGCATCGCGGCGGCGCGGCTGAACGAGCCGGTTTCGGCGATCGCGATGAAGGCGCGGTGCGGCCTGGCGTCTAAATCCATGCTGCGATCCATAAGAATATCCGATCGTCGTTCAAGGAATTCGATATTGGACACGCCCGGTCCGATCACCGATCCTCCGCCGCCACGGGAGAGGTGGCGCGATGATCGCACTGGATTTCACGGGCCGGCGCGTGCTGGTGGTCGGCGGGTCGAGCGGGATCGGCAACGGTATCGCGCAGGGCTTTCGCGCCGCCGGTGCCGAGGTTCACGTATGGGGAACGCGCGCCGCCGCATCGGATTACGACGGGGAGGACGGCTGCGACCTGACCGGGCTGAACTATTCCTGCGTCGACGTCGGCGATCGCGATGCCGTCGATGCCTGGGCCGCGCCGTTCGACACGCTGGACGTGCTGGTCCAGTCGCAGGGCACGGTCGTCTATAAGCGCGGCGAATTCGAACGTGACGGCTGGGACCGGGTGATGGCGGTCAACCTCGACAGCCTGATGGCGATCGCGGGCAGGTTCCGCGCGATGCTGTCCGCCGGGGGCGGGGGCGCGATGATCGTGGTCAGCTCGATCTCCGGCTTTCAGGCGAATATCGGCAACCCGGCCTATAGCGCGTCGAAGGCCGGCGCGATCAGCCTGACGAAGGTGCTGGGCAAGGCGTGGGCGCGCGAGGGCATCCGCGTCAACGGCATCGCGCCCGGACTGGTCGCGACCAAGCTGACCGCGGTCACCACCGGCGATCCGCAGCGAAAGGCCGCGGCGCTGGCCGCCATTCCCGACGGACGGGAGGGGACACCGCAGGACATGGCGAACGCCGCGCTGTTCCTCGCCTCGCCGCTGGCCGGCTATGTCACCGGCCACACCCTGGTGGTCGACGGGGGGCTGAGCCTGACGTGAGCGGGACGCTGAGCCATGATCGCGAGGCGTGGGCCGAGGTGATCGACCTTGCCGCGCTGGCGCGCTGGATGGACGGACGTGCGCTGGGCGCCGGCGTGCCGATCGAGCGGGTCGAGACGCTGGGCGGGGGGACGCAGAACATCCTGCTACGCTTCGCACGCGCGGGCCGCGACTATGTCCTGCGCCGCCCGCCGCGCCGCCCGCGCGCGGAAAGCGACGCCGTGATGCGGCGCGAGATGACGGTGCTGTCCGCGCTGGCGGGCACCGACGTGCCGCATCCCGGCTTCATCGCGGGGGAGCCGGATCCGGCTGTGCTGGGCACGGCCTTCTACCTGATGGAGCCGGTCGAGGGGTTCAACGCGACGGTCGTGCTGCCGCCGCTGCATGCCGGCAGCGCGGCGATCCGCCGCGGCATGGGGGAGGCGATCGTCGACGGCGCGGTGGCGCTGTCGCGGATCGACCCCGCAGCGGCGGGGCTTGACGGACTGGGCAAGCTGGCCGGATGGATCGAGCGGCAGGCATCGCGCTGGCGTGCGCAGCTGGACAGCTACACGCAGTTCGACGGCTGGCCGGGGCTGGCCGCGCTGCCGCAGGTGGAACCGATCTGCCGCTGGCTCGACGCGCACCGGCCGGCGGCGATGCGGCCAGGGCTGATCCACGGCGACTATCACCTGGCCAATGTGATGTACCGCCCCGACGGGCCGCAACTGGCGGCGATCGTCGACTGGGAACTGGCGAGCCGCGGCGACCCTTTGCTCGACCTGGGGTGGCTGACCGCGACCTGGCATGACCCGGATGAGGACACGCACCGCGTGGCGGTGACGCCGTGGGACGGCTTTCCCACGCTGGGCGAGGTGGTCGACCGCTACCTTTCCGCCACGGGGCGCAGCGCGCAGGACGCGCGCTGGTATGCCGTGCTGGCCCCGTTCAAGCTGGGCGCGATCCTGGAGGGCAGCCATGCCCGCGCGATCGCCGGGCTGACGCCGCAGGCGATCGGCGACCAGCTCCACGCCCATGCCGTCGCGCTGTTCGAGCGTGCGCTGCGCCGCATCGACCGGCCGATCGTCTGACACCGACCGTCTGACAGGAACCGACCATGATCTTCGACTATACCGACAAGACCCGCGAACTCATTGCCCGGCTGGAAGCCTTCATGGCCGAGCATGTCTATCCCGTCGAGCGCGAGCGCCACGCCTTCGTCATCGACCAGAACAACCTGTGGCGGGAATGGCCGGGGCTGGAGCCGTTGAAGGCACGCGCGAAGGCGGAGGGGCTGTGGAACCTGTTCCTGCCGCACGAATATGGCCATTGGTCGCCGGGGCTGACGAACCTGGAATATGCCCCGCTGGCGGAGATCATGGGCCGCGTGCCGTGGTCGAGCGAGGTGTTCAACTGTTCCGCTCCCGATACCGGCAACATGGAGGTGCTGGCCCGGTACGGTAGCCCTGATCAGCAGCAGGCCTGGCTGAAGCCGTTGCTGGCCGGCGAGATCCGCTCCGCCTATGTGATGACCGAGCCGCAGGTCGCCTCGTCCGATGCCACCAACCTCGAAATGTCGATCACGCCGGATGGCGACGATTACGTCATCAACGGGCGTAAATGGTGGATTTCCAATTATATGCACCCGCAATGCGCGGTGATGCTGGTAATGGGGAAGACCGATTTCGACGCCCCCCGCCACCTGCAGCATTCGACCATCATCGTGCCGAAGGGCACGCCCGGCGTGACGGTGGTGCGCCACCAGCGCGTGTTCGGCAGTCTGAATTCGCCGGGTGGCGAGTGCGAATTGCGCTTCGACGACGTGCGCGTCCCGCGCGAGAACCTGATCCTGGGCGAGGGGCGGGGGTTCGAGATCGCGCAGGGGCGGCTGGGGCCGGGGCGCATCCACCATTGCATGCGCTCGATCGGGCAGGCGCAGCGCGCGCTGGAGATCATGGCGCGCCGCGTCGAGAATCGCGTCGCCTTCGGGCGCAAGCTGTCGGACCAATCCTCGATCCGCCAGGATGTCGCGCGCAGTTTCTGCGAGGTGGAGATGGCGCGGCTGCTGACGCTGAAGGCGGCCGACCGGATGGACCGGTTCGGCAACAAGGACGCCAAGGACCTGATCGCCGCGATCAAGGTGATCGCGCCGCAGATGGCGCAGACGGTCGCCGACCGCGCGATCCAGAGCCACGGCGGCATGGGCGTCAGCGACGATACGCCGGTTGCGGAGTTCTTCACGCTCAACCGCTTCCTGCGGCTGGCCGATGGGCCGGACGAGGTGCACATGAGCCAGCTCGGCAAGCAGAAGATCACCGAATATAACGCCATGAACGCCTGTTGAGCGCGGCGCTGCTGCGGTCGTCGCACCACCCCCGGGCCTTTCCGGCGTGTTCCGGCGTTGGGCCGACGGAGGTGCCGATGACCGAGGAAGACGAACGCTGGATGCGCCGCGCGATCGCGATCGCCAAATCGAAGGGATCCGACCCGTCGACGTCGCCGCTGGGATCGGTGATCGTACTGGGTGGGCGCGAGATATCGGGCGAGCGTAACCAGACCGAGGAACTGCCCGACGCCACTGCCCATGCCGAGATGATGGCGATCCGCCGCGCGTGCGAGGGGATCGGCGAGTTGGAGCTGCGGGGCGCGACGCTGTATTCGACGCTCCAGCCGTGCGGGATGTGCACGATGGCGTCGATCTGGTCGAAGGTCGGGCGCGTCGTCTACGGCGCGGGGCGCGACGATGTGCACGAAATGTACTTCGAGGCGCGGCACGTCGACACGCTGTCGTTCATCGCCGATGCGTATCGCAACGATATCGTGATCGAGGGCGGGTGCCTGCGCGAGGAGTGCGCGCGCCTCTATTATCCGCCCGACGCCGACCTGCCGTTCGAAGAGCAGGCGAATATGTAGCGCAACCCGTCACCCCGGAGGTAATCCGGGGTGACGGGACTTGCGCCGCCGGTCAGCGCAGCTTCAGCGCGCGCAGCACCCTGGCCCAGCTGACATATTTGAAGTTCTGCGTGGCGGGCGCATTGTCGCCGTCCTGCGCCACGAACAGCCCGGCGGGATAGTCGGGGCCGAAATCGCCGAGCGCCAGTTCGATACCGTCGGTGTCGCTGGTCCCGTCGATCGCGCCGCCGCCGATGCGGAAGCGCCCTGCGTAGGTGACGCCGGGCAGGCGATACAGGGTATAGGCGTTGTCGCCCTGGCTCGACACGACCAGATAGCCGCCGGTGCGGCCGCGCGGGGCGAGCGCCAGCCCCTCCGCGTCGGCGACCAGCGTGCGCCCGTCGACCTGCGCGATCGCGGTCGCGGTGGTCGGCGCGGCCGGATCGGCTGCGAAGCGCCACAGCCCGACGTCTTCCTCCGCGACGTAGAGCAGGCCGGTGCGGTCATCGACCACGCAGCCCTCGGCCTGCGTCCCCAGCTTCATCGAGCGGACGGTGGTGACCTTCGGCGCCGGCGCGGCCAGG
Source organism: Sphingomonas adhaesiva (assembly GCF_002374855.1). Lineage (GTDB taxonomy): Bacteria > Pseudomonadota > Alphaproteobacteria > Sphingomonadales > Sphingomonadaceae > Sphingomonas > Sphingomonas adhaesiva. Next base: position 231,961 of record NZ_NWVC01000002.1, on the reverse strand, counting down.
TCGATCGCGACCTGGTCGATCCGCCCGTCCTTCATCACCACGAAGCCGAACAGCGCGCCGTCCTTCGCGCGGCGCCACAGGCACATGCCATAGGCTTCACCCGCGCCGGAGGGATAGCGGCCCATCGGCACCAGCCGCGCGGCGGCGGTGTCGAGCGTGAACAGCGCAACATGCCCCTGCGTCACGTCGGCACGGTCGCTGGCCGCGACGATCACGCGCCCGCCCAGGTCGCGCAGGTCGACGTTGTTGAGCCGCGCGGCTGCGGTGAACGACACGCGCTTGCCGGCCAGGTCGTAGACGTGGATGCCGGCTTTTTTGTCGGTGCCGATCACCAGGCTTTTCGCGGGGTCACGCGGGTTGCGCCAGATCGCGGGATCGTCCGCCGCATCCGCCGCGGTGTCGACCGGATCGGTTTCCGCGCTGGCGGCGACGGTCGGCGCGACGTCCACCGTCGGCGTGGCGGCGGGGGGAACCGTCGCGCACGCCGCCAGCGCGACGGTCGCGCAGGCGAGGGGAGCGAACCTCACAGCTTCACCCGCACGCCGCCGAAGATCGTGTAGCCGAACTTCTCATATTCGTAGACGCGCTGCCGCTCGCCGAAATAGCGCACGCCCGCGGTGTTGGTCAGGTTCTTGCCCTCGACGAACAGGTTCAGCGCCTTGGTCAGTTGGAAGCTGCCGGCCGCGTCGAGCTGCCCGCGGCCTTCCCAATACAGGTCGAGCCGGGCGTCGTCGGCGTTGATCTCGTCCAGATAATCGCTGCGCTTGGTATAGGCGACGCGCAGGTTCACCGGGCCGCGTTCGTAGAACAGCGAGGCGTTCCACATATGCTTCGACTGGCCGGGCAGGCGGAAGCGGGTGCGCCCGCCGAACGGCGCGTCGAAACGCGCGTCGCCATCGGTATAGGTGTAATTGGCGAAGACGCCGAACCCGCCCAGCATGCCGGGCAGGAACGCCAGCTGCTGCTGCCAGTTCACCTCGACACCGTACAGCTTGCCGGTGCGCGCATTCACCGGGCGGCTGAGGAACGCGCCGGCGACCCCGTTATAGGTGCCGGTGCTGTTCACGTTGTAGCGATAGTCGGTCAGATCCTTGTAGAAGCCGTTGACCGCGATGATGCCGAGCGGGTGGATGTAATATTCCAGCCCGGCATCGACATTGTTCGACAGCGTCGGGCGCAGATCGGGGTTACCGAATTCGACGCGGATCGTGCTGCCCTCGGTCGTTTCCAGCACGCGCGGCGCGATCTGCGGGAAATTGGGGCGGTTGATCGCGCGGGTCAGCGCCGCGCGTCCGATCAGATTGGGCGTGAACGCCTGACGCAGCGTCAGGTTGGGGAAGAAGTCGGTGTAGTTGTTGTCGCCGCGCGCGGTGGTGATCGCGCCGTTGCGCGCCACGCTGGGCGCCTCGCTGCGGAAATCGGTGACCTCGACGCGCAGGCCGGCGATCAGCGTGGTGTCGCCGAACTGGAACTTGCCCATGCCGAACATGCCCAGGATCTTCTCGGTCGCGCGATAGTCCGCGGTGACCGATTGCGGCAGGCGACGCTGCGCGGCGGCCTTGGTCGCGTCGAAATAGGCATCCGCCAGCCCGGTGTTGAACCGCTTGCCCAGATCATAGTCGAAGTTGCGCGAATCCTCGTCGGACAGCAGCCCGGCGAGCGTCTGCGTCGGCGCGGCGGAGGCGCGCTGATCGCGCAGCCGCTCTTCATCGGCGGTGATGTTGCGCGCGCGGTATTTGCCGCCCGCCGACAGCGTGGCGGTGCCGCTGCCCAGCGGCTGCGGAATGTCCATACGGATCTGCGCGGTGAATTCGTCGTTCTTCGTCGTGTTCGACCGATAGGCATTCTCGCGGAAGCCGAACGTGCCGGTCTGCAGATGCTCCTTGCTGGTGAACAGCGAGTAGCTGGGCAGATCGCTGTCGCGGCCGAAGTCGTACGATAGCGTCGGGCGCAGCGTGGAGCGGAACAGCAGTTCGTCGCGGCGCGGGTAGGTCTGCGACGTTTCGCTGTACGCCGCGTCGGCGCGCACCTGGCCTTCGCCCAGCTGCTGTTCGATGCCGCCGGTGATGGTCTTGATCTCGTTCACCTGAACGCGGTGGCGCACCTGCTTTTCGATGCGGGTGTTCGCCCAGGTCGCGGCGGTATCGGTCGAACCGGCGACCGGCGCGGCGTTGCCGGCGTTCCAGGTGATGCCGATGCGGTCGCGGAACTCGTTATCCTCGAACCGGGCATAGGTGCCCCGCACCCAGGTGCGCGTCGCATCGGTCGGGCGCCATTCGAACGCCGCGGTGCCGGCGATCCGTTCCCGCTTGGTGTCGTAATCCTTGAACAGCGTTTCGGTGACGCGCGGGCCGGCACCCAGGATCGACCAGCTGTTCTCGACATTGTCGGGGCGGCGATGGGTGCGCGAATAGCTGCCCGACAGCAGCAGGCCGAACTGCCGGTCCGCGCCGAACCGGTCGCTGATCGCGCCCGATGCGCGATAGTCGCTGCCCTTGCCGAACTGGTTGTAGCTGGCGCCGGCCATGCCGGTCAGCGCGAAGCCCTTGCGATCGAAGGGCGAGCGCGTGCTGATGTTGACCGCGCCCGCGATCGAATCGGCATCCTGGCTGGGGACCAGCGACTTGGTGACTTCCAGGTTGGCGACGATATCCGAGGGCAGCGTGTCGAGATCGACCGCGCGCGTCGTGGGATCGACCGACGGGATCTGGATGCCGTCGACCGAGATCGCCGACCATTCGGACGGCGCACCGCGCACGTTGATGTAGCGGCCCTCGCCCTGGTCGCGTTCGATCCCGACGCCGGGCGCGCGCTGCAGCGCCTCGGCGATGTTGGGATCGGGGAAGCGGCCGATCGCATCGGCGGAGATGATCGTGACGGTATTGTCGGCCTGCCGCTGCTGGTTGAGCGCGCGGGCGGTATTGTCGAGCAGCGAGGCGCCGACGACGACGATGTCGCCCGCATTGTTGCTGGCGCCGGGCATCGTCACCTCGACGTCGCGCGCACGCTCGGCGGGCGTGACGGTGATCGAGAAGGGCGGGCGGCCGAGATAGTCGACCAGCAGCGTCACCGCGCTGCTGGCATCGGGGGTGGCGATGGTGAAGCTGCCCTGCAGGTCGGTGGTCGCCTGCGCGCCCGTGCCCTCCACGATGATGCGCGCACCTGGCAGCGCGACGCCCGTCACGTCATAGACATGGCCCGACACGCTGGGGCCGGCGACCGCCTCGACCGTGGCCGAAGGGGCCGCATCGGTGCTCGCGTGCGCGGGCAGCGCGGCGACGGCAAGGGCGATGAGCGAGACACCCGCGATCGCGCGGGCGCCGTGACGGGCGTGGTGCATGTTGTTCCCCCAAAGAACGCGATCGGGGCGCCCGATGGCGCTGCCCGTTGCGCGCCGCATGGCGCCTTTTCATGACGCGACGGGGGAAGTTTGGTGACGGTTGCGTTACAATCCCGGCTGTGGCTTTCCGGCGACACGAGGGTGCCGCTGCGCGGTTTCGGGCATCGTGAACAGGTACAGCGCCAGCCCCGCGCCCGCGATCGCCGCCAGCACCAGAAAGGCCAGGTCGTACCCGCCCGCGACGATCAGCCTGCCGGCCAGCGACGCACTGATCGCGCCGCCCAGTCCCTGCACCGTCGCCACCGCGCCCTGCGCGACGTTGAACCGCCCGCTGCCGCGCGTCAGCGATGCGATCACCACCGGAAAGAGCGCGCCGAAGATGCCGGCGCCGACCCCGTCGAGCAATTGCACCGCCAGCAGCCACGGCGCCGCATCGGACACGGTATAGAGCAGCCCGCGCGCGGCGAGGATTGCGAAGCCGGCGAGGAAGATCGGCTTGTGCCCCCAGCGATCGGCATGGCGCCCGACGACGATCGCGACCGGGACCATCACCAATTGCGCGCCGACGATGCATGCCGACATCAGCGACGTGGCGGTGCCCGCGCCGACGCGATGCGCCAGCAGCTGGCCGACCGAGGGCAGCATCGCGGCATTGGCGAGGTGGAAGGTGAAGGCCGCGGCGGCGAACACCGCCAGCCCGCGCGTGTGGCGCAGCACATGCCACATCGACTGCGGCGGGGCGTCGCACGGCGCGGCGTCATCGTCGTCGTCGGCGCACAGGCCGCGCGCGACGTCATGGTCGATCCGGTCGCCGGGAATGGCGAGCGTCGCGCCGATCGACGCGACGGCGAGCAGCGCCATCAGCCAGAACACCACCTGCGGCCCGAACTTCCATGCCAGCAGCCCGGCGAGCGCAGCCGATACCGCGTTGCCGCCGTGATTGAACGCCTCGTTCCGGCCGACCCGTGCGGTGAAGGCACGCGCGCCGACCAGCCCCAGCGTGATGCCGGTGATCGCCGGCGCGAAGGCGGCGCCGGCGACCGCGGCCAGCGCCTGCGTGGCAGCGACCGCGGTGAAGCCGGTGACGAACGGCAGCGCCAGCGACGCGGCGGTGACGAGGATCGCGGCGACCACCAGCAACGCCCGCTTGGCCCGCAGCCGGTCGACCAGCGCCCCCGCCGGCGCGGTGGCGAGTAGCCCGGCCAGCCCGGCGATGGTCATCACCATGCCGGTCGTCGCCTCGTCCCAAACGTGCGTCGGTCCGCGCACCGACGTCAGGTAGATCGCCAGATACGGCCCCAGCCCGTCGCGCACGTCCGCCAGAAAGAAATTGACCCAGTCGAGCGCGCGGTCGCCGGGGGTTCGGGCAGGCGGGGTCAAGGCAGGTCTCCGAACGATGCGCCGGCCGCGTTAACGTCGGTTAGCGGCAAAGGTGTCCCGACGACCGGTTACGCGCGCCACGTGCGCACCCCACGCACGAATCGTGCGATTTTGCGGGTTCGCGTCGCGCCGCAACTGGGTTAACGCGGGCCATCATGTCGAACGCACCGCGCACGTTGTACGAGAAGGTCTGGGACGCCCATGTGGTGGAGCGTCGCGACGACGGTTCCTGCCTGATCTATATCGACCGTCACCTGGTCCACGAAGTCACCAGCCCGCAGGCGTTCGAGGGGCTGCGGAGTGCCGGCCGTCGCGTACGGCGCCCCGACCTGACGCTGGCGGTGCCGGACCACAACCTGCCGACGACCGCGCGCGTCGATGCCGATGGGCGCGAGCTGCCGATCGCCGACCGCGAAAGCGCCGAGCAGCTGGGCGCGCTGCGCGCCAATGTCGCGGAATTCGGCGTCCCCTATATCGACGCGCTGTCGGCGAAGCAGGGGATCGTCCATGTCGTGGGGCCGGAACAGGGCTTCACCCTGCCGGGCACGACGATGGTGTGCGGCGACAGCCATACCTCGGCGCACGGCGCGCTCGGCGCGCTGGCGTTCGGGATCGGCACCAGCGAGGTGGAGCATGTGCTCGCCACGCAGACGCTGATCCTGTCCCCGTCGAAGACGATGGAGGTGCGCGTCGACGGCACGCTGGGCTTCGGTGTCAGCGCGAAGGACGTGGTGCTGGCGATCATCGGGAAGATCGGCGCGGCGGGCGGCACCGGCCATGTCATCGAGTTTACTGGCGAGGTGATCCGCAACCTGTCGATCGAGGGGCGGCTGACGATCGCCAACATGTCGATCGAGGGCGGCGCGCGCGCCGGCATGATCGCCCCGGACGAGACGACCTTCGCCTATCTGAAGGGGCGGCCGATGGCGCCGACCGGCGCGGACTGGGACCGTGCGGTCGCATGGTGGCGCACGCTGCCCAGCGACGCGGGCGCGCGCTATGACAAGACGGTCGTGCTGAACGCCGCGGATATCGCGCCGGTGCTGACCTGGGGCACCAGCCCCGAGGACGTCGTGCCGATCACCGGCGTCGTGCCCGCGCCGGACAGCTTCGCCGATCCGTCGAAGCAGGAGGCGGCGCGCAAGTCGCTGGATTACATGGGGCTGGCGCCCGGAATGCGGATGCAGGACGTGCCGGTCCAGCACGTCTTCATCGGCAGCTGCACCAACAGCCGGATCGAGGATCTGCGCGCCGCTGCCAGCGTGGCCGACGGGCGCCGCGTCGCCGACGGTGTGCGCGCGATGGTGGTGCCGGGATCGGGGCTGGTGAAGCGGCAGGCGGAGGCCGAGGGGCTGGACCGCATCTTCACCGCCGCGGGCTTCGAATGGCGCGAGCCGGGCTGTTCGATGTGCCTGGCGATGAATCCGGACAAGGTGCCCGCGGGCGAGCGGTGCGCATCGACCAGCAACCGCAATTTCGTCGGCCGGCAGGGGCCGGGCGCGCGCACCCACCTGCTGTCGCCGGCGATGGCGGCGGCGGCCGCGGTGACCGGGCGGCTGGCCGACGTGCGCGAGCTGATGGATCGTTGAGCGACACGACAGAACAGAGGGAGACGTCGCGATGAAGAAGGTGCTGGTATTCCTGATCGCCGGTTCGGTGCTGAGCGGCGTGGCGGCCTATGCCGCGATCGCCAAGCCGACCTTCCCGGCCACGCGCCCGACGCGCTGACGCCGATGCAGCCGGTCAGCGAGGTTTCGGGCACGGCCTATCCGTGGGGTGCGAAGAACGTCGATACCGACGTCATCATCCCCGCGCACTGGCTGAAGACGATCAAGCGTTCGGGGCTGGGCCGCGGCGCGTTCGAGACGGTGCGCGCGCAGCCGGGCAACATCTTCGACGACCCCGCCTATGCGGGTGCGCCGATCCTGATCGCGGGCGACAATTTCGGCTGCGGGTCGAGCCGCGAGCATGCCGCCTGGGCGTTGGCCGACATGGGCATTCGCGCGGTGATCGCGCCCAGCTTCTCCGACATCTTTTCCGGCAATGCGTTCAAGAACGGCATCGTACCCGTCGTGCTGCCGCAGGAAGCGGTCGACCGGTTGCTGGAGGTGGCGAAGGACCAGCCCGTCACCGTCGACCTGGAGACGATGACCGTAACCACCCCGTTTCAGGACCGCTTCGCCTTCGAACTCGATCCGTTTCGCCGCCGCTGCCTGATGGAAGGGCTGGACGAAGTCGGCCTGACGCTGGCAAAGGATACCGTGATTTCGAAATTCGAGGAGCTGCTCGATCACGAGCGGCCCTGGATCAAGGGAGAGAGCGGATATGCGGGCGTTGCTGTCAAGGGCACCGGGCGGACCTGAAACTCTGGAGATCGGCGACCTGCCCGATCCCGTCGCGGGGGCGGGCGAGGTGCTGGTGTCGGTCAGGGCGTGCGCGATCAACTATCCCGACGTGCTGGTGATCGAGGACAAATATCAGTTCAAGCCGCCGCGCCCGTTTGCGCCGGGCGGCGAGTTTTCCGGCGTGGTCGAGGCCGTGGGCGAGGGCGTGACCGCGTTCAAGCCCGGCGACCGCGTGATGGGCAACACCGGCATGGGCGGGCTGGTCGAACGGCTGGTCGCCAAGGCGGACAACATCTACCCGATCCCCGACGAACGATCGTTCGAGGAGGGCGCGTCGATGCTGCTGACCTATGGCACGACGATCCACGCGCTGGTCGATCGCGGGCATATCAAGGCCGGCGACAACCTGCTGGTGCTGGGCGCGGCGGGCGGCGTCGGGCTGGCCGCGGTCGAGCTGGGCAAGGCGTTCGGCGCGCGGGTGGTCGGCGCGGTATCGAGCGAGGAAAAGGCGCAGGCGGTGCGCGACGCGGGCGCCGACGACGTCATCATCTATGGCCGCGCGCCATTTTCGAAGGACGAATCGAAGGCGCTGGCCGAACAGTTCAAGGAAAAGGGCGGTCGCGAGGGCTTCCAGCTGGTCTACGACGCGGTCGGCGGCGATTATGCCGAACCGGCGCTGCGCTCGATCGGGTGGGAGGGTCGCTATCTGGTGATCGGCTTCCCCGCCGGTATCCCGAAGCTGCCGCTGAACCTGACGCTGTTGAAGAGCTGCGACGTGTGCGGCGTCTTCTGGGGCGCGTTCGCCGCGCGCGAGCCGGAGCGCAACCGCGGCAACATCCGCCAGCTGTTCGACCTGTGGCAGCAGGGCAAGATCGCCCCGCGCGTGACCGAGGTGTTTCCGTTCGAACGCGGCGGCGAGGCGATCGCCAAGATGGCCGCGCGCGGCGCGATCGGCAAACTGGTGGTGCGCGTCGCGGAGTGACGGCCGGTCGGTGGGCGGCGTGGGGCGTTGCGTGTTGCGCCGCGCCGCCCTAAGTCGCGGCGAACAGCACGACGGGAGCCGACATGACCACCTTCGACGATCGCGAGCGGGCCTTTGAAGCGAAGTTCGCGCGCGACGAGGAAACCGCGTTCCGCATCACCGCGCGCCGCAACCGGCTGGCCGCGCAATGGGCCGCCGACCTGCTGAAGCTGACCCCGGCCGAGGCGGACGCCTATGCCAAGGCGGTGGTGCAGGCCGATTTCGAGGAAGCCGGCGACGAGGATGTCGTGCGCAAGCTGTTCGGCGACCTGACCGCCGCTGGCCTCGACGTCGACGAGGCGACCGTCCGCCGCGTGCTGGACGAGAAGCTCGTCGAGGCGCGCCGCCAGCTGATGCAGCCGGAGTAACGCCGATGCCGATGGCAGGCGAGGAGATCGCGGCGCTCATCAAGGCGGGCATTCCCGATGCCGAGGTCGAGATGACCGATCTGGCCGGCGACAACGATCATTGGGCCGCGCGGGTGACCGCGGCGTCCTTTGCCGGGATGCCGCGCGTGAAGCAGCATCAGGCGGTCTATGCCGCGCTGGGCGGCCGGATGGGCGGCGTGCTCCATGCCTTGCAGTTGACCACCGCCGTTCCGAAGTAAGCGGCGGGTTCCGACAGAAAGTGACGATGACGATGACCGACGACGCCCAGGCCCGCATCGACGCGGTGGTGAAGAACAACGCGGTGGTGCTGTTCATGAAGGGGACGCCGCTGTTCCCGCAATGCGGCTTTTCCAGCCGCGCGGTCGCGATCCTGGAGCGGCTGGGCGTCGATTTCGAAAGCGTCGACGTGCTACAGGACCAGGCGGTGCGGCAGGGGATCAAGGCCTATTCGGACTGGCCCACCATCCCGCAACTGTATGTCGGCGGCGAATTCGTCGGCGGATCGGACATCATGATGGAGATGTACGAGGCCGGCGAGCTGGCCGAATTGTTCCAGAATGCGGGCGCCGCCGCGGCCAAGTAGGCGCGCGCCGTTCCTGATCCATGAAGGCCCATGCCCGCCGGTCGGGTGTGGGCCTTTTTCGTTGCGTCGGCTGTGCGGGGCGGGGGAGGCACCGGGTACGGGCGGGGGTCGCGAGATCGACGTAGCGACGCCCCGCCCGGCTGAAGCGTGTCCACGCTCGGTGCGTGTCATACCCTGCATCGCGCGTGCCAACTTCCCGGATCGGCGGTTTCGCGCGGTTGCGCTGGTTAACGCCCGTCAACGGCGTGTTGAAATTGTAAAAAGAACCGACAGGGGCTTTGCGGGACTATTGACTACGGCTGTAATCAATAAGATTACATACGTAGTCGATGGGAGGGCGAGTCGTGGCCGAACGTATCAGCGAAGCCGAACATGCGGTGATGGAGGTCCTGTGGGACGATAGTCCGCTGACCGCGCAGGATGTGGCCGAACGGGTCGATCCGTCGCGCGGGTGGAGCGCGGCGACCGTCAAGACCCTGCTCGGCCGGCTGCTGGCCAAGGAAGCGGTGGCGCATGACGTCGACGGGCGGCGGTACCTGTATCGGCCGGCGGTGGCGCGCGAGGATTATGTCGCTGGCGAATCGCGCCGGCTGATCGACCGGCTGTTCGGCGGCAAGCTGACCCCGCTGGTCGCGCATCTGGCGGAACGCGACGCGATTTCGGACCAGGACATTGCCGAGATCGAGGCGCTGCTGAAGGCGTTGAAACAATGATCGGCTGGGCGATCGAGGCGCTGCTGGCATCGGCATTGCTGATGGTGGTGGTGCTGGCGGCGCGCGGGCCGGTGCGCGCATTTTTCGGGCCGCACGTCGCTTATGCGCTGTGGGCGATCCCGGTGCTGCGGCTGCTGCTGCCGCCGTTGCCGGCGGGCTGGCGCGGCGGGATGTTGCCGCAATTGCCCGCGCCGTGGCGGGGCGGGGCGCTGCCCGATCTGCCGGCGGGTGAGACGCTGACGGTTCTTATCGGCGCGCCGGCCGGGGCGCTGCCCGCGGCGGCGCCGGTGGCGGGCGGGATCGGCTGGGCCGAGGGTGCGCTGCTGCTGTGGGGCGCGGGCGCGGCGGCGCTGCTGGCGTGGCAGGTGCTGCATTATGCGCGCTTCCGCCATCGCGTGCTGCACCATGGTATGGCGGTCGACCGCGTGCGGTCGGTCACGGTGGTGCGCAGCGCGGCGGCGACGGGACCGCTGGCGTTCGGGGTGTTCGACCGGGTGGTCGCCTTCCCCCGCGATTTCGCGGCGCGCTTCGACGTGGAGGAACAGGCGCTCGCGCTGGAACATGAGCTGGGTCATCACGCGCGCGGCGACCTGATCGCCAATTGGGTCGCGCTGGCGGTGCTGGCGGTCCATTGGTTCAACCCGGTCGCCTGGATCGCCTTCCGCGCTTTCCGCGCCGATCAGGAAATGGCCACCGACGCCCATGTCCTGGCCAGATGCGGCGAAGCGGCGCGCCATGCCTATGGCTGCGCGATCGTCAAGGCGGCGCACGGGCGCGCCGTATCGCCGGCCTGCCACCTCAACACCGTCAAGGATCTGAAGGGGAGATTGCGTATGCTGGGGCGGGAGAACGTGTCGCGCGGTCGCGTGGCGATGGGGGCGGGGGCTGCCGGTGCGCTGGCGCTGGGCACACTGGCGATGACCGCATCGGGAACGCAGGCGGCCGAGCGGATGCGGATCAAGGTGGAAACCGCCACCGGCGTCGAGATCGCCGGGCTGCAGCCGGTCGCCGCGCTCCACGCGGCGGTGGCGCCGATCGCCCCGGTCGTGCCGGACCTGCCCTCGGGCGAGGCGGCGCCGGTGGTACCGGACGTGCCCGCCGTGCCGCCCGTCCCGGCCACGCCGACCGCGCCGACGCCGCCGGAGACTGGCCAGCACGACAGCAATCGCGTCGTCGTGGTCGAGAACGGCAAGCGGACCGTCTATTACGGTGCGGAGGCCGACGCCTGGCGTGCCGCCCACCCGCTGCCCGCGCCGCCGATGCCGCCCGTCCCCCCGTCGCCCGCGACGAAACCGGTGATGGTCATCCGTACCGGCGACGTGCCGCAGGTCGTCGAGCGTAACTGCGCACCGGGGGAGGGTGGAACGGACTCGCGGATGATCCTCATGGTGCCGCGCGATGGCGACAAGCGCGTGATGACCGTCTGCACCAACCGTATCGACGAAATGGCGCGCCGCGTGTCCGCGCGGGCCACCGCCGACGCCGAACGGATCGCGGGCGATAGCAAGCATATCGAACGCGACGCGAAGCGCACCGCGATCGCCAGCCTGTACCAGGCGCGCGCCGGGCTGTACGCCAATCGCGCGCTGAGCGCCGAGCAGCGCCGGCTGGCGGTGTCGGGCATCGACGAGGCGATCGCAGAGTTGAGGGCCGAGGTCGCCGCGCGCGACTGAGGTCTTCCGCCGGCCGTGCCTGACCCTCGTACGGCCGGCGATAGTTGCCCGCCCCCCACGCCCTTGCGCGCGGGGGGCGGGTTCGCCATGTCGGACGCGATGGCAAAGGATTCCCCCGCCGGCGTGCCGATGACGCTGGAGCCGCTGGTGACGCGGGTGCTGGCGCCCAATGCGTCGCCCTATACCTATACCGGCACGCAGACGCATATCGTCGGGATCGACGACGTCGCGATCATCGACCCCGGCCCCGCCGACGCGGCGCACCATGAGGCATTGATGACGGTGATCGCGGCGCGGCCGGTGGTGGCGATCGTCATCACCCACCATCACCGCGATCATTCCCCCGGCGCGCGCGCGCTGAAGGAGGCGACCGGCGCGCCGATCGTCGGCGCCGCGCCCTTCGCGCTCAGCGACGACGGCCCGCGCGCCGACGACGCGTTCGATCCCGATTACGCGCCCGACCGGGTGATGGCGGAAGGGGACAGCGTATCGGGGACGGGATGGACGCTGACCGCGATCGCGACGCCCGGGCATACGAAAAACCACCTTGCCTTCGCGCTGCCCGAAACGCGCGCGCTGTTTTCGGGCGATCATGTGATGGGCTGGTCGACCAGCGTGGTGTCGCCCCCCGACGGCGACATGACCGATTATATGGCCAGCCTGGAAAAGCTGATCGGGCGCGACGATCGTGTCTATTATCCCGGCCACGGGCCGGAGATCGACCGGCCCGAGCGGCTGGTGCGCGGGATGCTGGGGCATCGCAAGCAGCGCGAGGGGCAGATCCTGCGCCTGCTGGGCGAGGCGCCACGCGCGATCCCGGCGATGGTCGAGCGGATGTACGCGGGGCTGGACCCGCGGCTGTTCGGCGCGGCGGAGCGATCGGTGCTGGCGCATCTGATCGACCTGGAACGCCGCGGGCTGGTCGCCGCGGATGGCGAGGCGTGGCGCGCGGTGGCGGCGTGAGCACGCACCTGACCGGGCTGGGGCGGCTGCTGATCGGCGCCGCGGTGGCGGTGGCGATCGTGCTGGGATCGCTGGCGGCGTATCGGCGCTTCACCCGCGACTATACCGTTACGACCGACGACAATGGCGTCGCGGTGGCGCGGGTCGTCGCGGGGCGGCTGTACGGCAGCAGCGAATTGCGGGTCAGCCGCCTGTCGGGAACGGTACAGGCGACCGGTTCGACCAGCCGGCTGTGGGGCTGGCTGCCGTCGAGCCGGGTGGTGAAGGCGCCGTTCGAGGTCGATTATTTCGTCGACCTGCGAACGCTCGATCCGTCCGATTTTCGCTATGATGCCAAGGCGAAGACGCTGCTGGTGGAGGTGCCCGACATCACCGTCGGCCACCCGAACGTGGACGAGGCGAATGTGACGATCGACCAGACCAGCGGCTTGTTCGTGTCGCGCGCCGCGATGACCGAATTGCAGCGGCGTGCCTCCCTGTCCGCGGCGCGCAGCGTCGAGGCATCGGCTCAGTCGCCCGAGAACATGCGCAAGGCGCGCGAGAACGGCCGTGCCGCGCTGGCGCAGCTGTTCGGCGGCACGTTGCGCGCGGCGGGACTGCCGGTGACGGTGACGGTTCGTTTCGCCGGGGAGCCGCGCGGGGCCGACGATACGCGCTGGGACCTGACGCGATCGCTGGAGGAGGTGCTGGGCAACGCCGGCTGATCCCCCGATTGAGGGGCGCGCATGACGCGTGTATAAGGCTGCCAGCGGCGACGGCTGGGGGGCTTGTCCGATGGCGACCGATATATCCGATGTGCGTGGTGCGGGGCCGGCAATGCGGCGGCCGGCACGCGATCATCGTTTCTTCCTGACGATCGCGATCGTGGTCGCGGTGGTGAATATCGCCGCCTTTTCGATACAGGCGGCGTTGGGGCGGTCGACGTTCGCCGCGCCATGGCATGTCCACCTGCACGCGATCGTCTTCTTCGGCTGGGTGATGCTGTACCTGTGCCAGAACATCCTGGTCGCCGCGGGGGCATTGCGCGGGCACCGGACGCTAGGCTGGGTGGCGGTCGGCTGGATGGTGGGGATGGCGGTGGTCGGCCCGATGACTGTCGCGATGCTGGTCCGCGCGGGGCGGGTGCCGTTCTTCTTTACGCCGGCCTATTTCGTGGCGATGGACGTGCTGGCGCTGGTCGCGTTCCTGGCGCTGGCCGGGGCGGCGGTACGGATGCGGCGGCGCACCGAATGGCACCGCCGGCTGATGGCGAGCGCGATGTCGGCGATCATGGGGCCGGCGTTCGGGCGGCTGTTGCCGCTGCCGTTGCTGATCCCCTATGCCGGGCTGGCGGTGTTTCCCACGCTGCTGGCGATCCCGGTCGCGGGCGCGCTGTACGACCGGCGGACGCGCGGCGCGGTGCATCCGGCATGGTGGTGGGGGATGGGCGCGATCACGCTGACGCACGTCCTGATCGAGCTGAGCGGACGCGGGGTGCCGGGGGTGGCGGCGGCCATGGCGATCGCCGCCGGAACGCCGGGCGCGGCGGTCGATCCGCTGGCCTATCCGCCGTTCCCGCCGCTGCCGTGACGCACATTGCCTTGATCGCGTCACCAAAGGTGTCCATCTGACGCGCATGGAACAGCCGACCAGCCTCAAGGGCCTCGACCTGCGTGCCGAGATCGACCGCCTCCGCAAGGAGCGCAACGCGGTGATCCTGGCGCATTATTATCAGAAGCCCGAGATCCAGGATCTGGCCGATTTCGTCGGCGACAGCCTGGACCTCAGTCGCAAGGCGCAGGCGACGGACGCGGACGTCATCGCCTTTTGCGGGGTGCGGTTCATGGCGGAGACGGCCAAGATCCTGTCGCCGCAGAAAATCGTCGTGCTGCCCGACATGGACGCCGGCTGTTCGCTGGAGGACAGCTGCCCGCCCGAACAATTCGCCGCATTCCGCGCGCAGCATCCCGATGCGATCGCGCTGACGTACATCAACTGCTCCGCGGCGGTGAAGGCGCTGTCGGACGTGATCGTCACGTCGTCCTCGGCGGAGAAGATCCTGAGCCAGATCCCGGCGGACAAGCCGATCATCTTCGGCCCCGACCGCAATCTGGGCGGCTATCTGGCGCGCAAGACCGGGCGCGACCTGATCCTGTGGCCGGGCGTGTGCATCGTGCACGAGGCGTTCAGCGAAACCGAACTGCTCAAGCTGCGCGCCCAGCACCCCGACGCGCCGATCGCGGCGCACCCGGAATGTCCGGCGGTGATCCTGGACCATGCCGATTATGTCGGATCGACACGCGGCATCCTGGAATATGCCTATGCGATGACCGGCGATACGTTGATCGTCGCGACCGAGCCGCACATCATCCACCAGATGGAAAAGGCGCTGCCGAACAAGACGTTCATCGGCGCGCCGGGCGCGGACGGCAATTGCAACTGCAACATCTGCCCGTACATGGCGCTGAACACGCTGGAGAAGCTCTACGTCGCGCTGCGCGACCTGACGCCGCGAATCGAGATCGAGGAAGACCTGCGGCTGCGTGCGAAGAACAGCCTCGACGCGATGCTGGCGATGGCCGGGGGCACGGTGGGGCAGGGCGATCTCGGTCCCGCGAAGGTAACGGGCGACTGACCCGCAAACGGGTCATTTTATGATATGACCCGAATGTGGTTGAATTGCTAGCGCGGTCAGGTAGATTGGCCGGGTGGAATCACGCACCTATGCCGTCGTCATGGGCGATCTGGTCGCCAGCGAAGCCGCGACGTCGCGGCGTGCGCTGCATCGCGTGTTCAACGCCGCCATCGACGACGTGAACGCGGCACAGCGCGCGACGCTCGTCTCCCCGCTGACGATCACGTTGGGTGACGAGTTCCAGGGACTGGCCGAAACGCTGGCCGACGCGATCCGCATCGCCCGTCGCGTCCGCTTCGCGTTGATGGCGCAGGACGTGGCGTGCCGCGTGCTGGTGGGTGAAGTGGCCATCGACACCCCGGTCAACCCCGACCGCGCGTGGAACATGATGGGCGACGGGCTGGCTCGGGCGCGGTCGATGCTGGATCGCAAGCGCGATACCAGCCTGTACCTGTTCGCGCTGAACCGCCGGCCCAAGGACGAGCTGAACCTGCTGGCGATGGGTGCGGGGCTGACCGCAATCGAGCGGCGCTGGACCGCGCGACAGCGCGAGGACATCCTGGCCACGCTGGACGGCAGCAGCGTGGAGGAGATCGCGGCGCGGCGCGGGGTATCGACGCACAGCGTCTACAAGGTGCGCACCGCCGGGCAGAACGATGCGTACCAGTTGCTGTGGGAAGCGGTCGGCAACACTCTGTCGTCGATCGATTTCGGATGGGATGACCGGCCATGACCGGGGCGGTGATCCATGCGCTCGCCTATAGCGGGGTGGCGCTGCTGCTGCTGACGATGACCGGCAACTGGGCGTGCCGCCTGATGGTCAACCTGATCGGACTGCGTGATGCGATGGCGGGGGTGGCGCAATCGACCGCCGCGGCGGGGCGCTATATCGGAGCGCTGGAGCGGTTGGTAATCGCGATCGGGCTGGTCGTGCACAGCTGGGAAGCAGTGGCGGCGGTGATTGCGCTGAAGACAATCGCGCGCTTCAAGGAACTGGATAAGCAGCTGCCCGCGGAATATTTCCTGGTCGGGTCGCTGTTCAGCCTGTTGTGGGCGATCGCGGTGACCACCGCCTGGCTTGCCTATGACCGCCACGTCGGCGCGAATATCGCCGGTGCGATCGTCCCGCTGGTCGGCAAGCCGGGCGGTTGAGCGCGCGTCACCGCGCCAGCCGGTCCTGCGCTGTGTCGGGATCGTAGGGGAACAGGATCTCGGGATCGGGCAGGTCAATCTCGCCCGCCACCTCCGCCGGGGCCAGCGTGTGGAGCAGGTGGCGGATGATCGCGGCGCGGGCCGGTTTCTTGTGGTCGGCATGCACGCAGGTCCACGGCGCGATCGGATTGTGCGTGCGGTCCAGCATCGTGTCGCGCGCCGCCGAATATTCGCGCCACTTCTTCTGCGCGACCGCATCGAGATCGGACAGTTTCAGCGCCTTGAGCGGATCGGTGCGGCGCTTGTCGAGGCGCTTCTTCTGCTCCTTTCGGCCGATATCAAGCCACAGCTTGACCAGCCGGATGCCGCTTTCCACCAGCATCCGTTCGAAATCGGGCGCGTCGCGCAGGAATTGCGCCTGTTCCTCCGGCGTGGAGAAGCCGTTGACCACCTCCACCCCGGCGCGATTGTACCAGCTGCGGTTGAAGATCACGAGCTCGCCCGCCGAGGGCAGATGCGCGGCGTACCGCTGGAAGAACCATTGCGTCCGCTCGCGGTCATTGGGCTTGGGCAGCGCGACGACGCGCGTGTTGCGCACCGACAGGTGGCGGGTGACGGCGCGGATCGTTCCGTCCTTGCCCGCCGCGTCGCGCCCTTCCAGCACCACCACCGCGCGGCTGCCGTCAGCGGCCATCGCCTGCTGCATCCGCACCAGCCCCAGCTGGAGCGCGTCGTCATCTTCGGGGTGCTGCGCCAATCGGGTGCCTTTCGATCAACTTGTGAGTGGTCGTTGCCGAAGCTACGCATAAGGACATGAAACGTTTCCTTGCCGCAACCATGTTGCCGCTCGCCCCCCTGATGACCATCGCCGCCGCCCCCGCCGCGGACCCTTATGCCTGGCTGGAGGATATCGAGGGCGCGCGGGCGCTGGGGCAGGTGAAGGCGTGGAATGCCGAGACCGAGGCGGTGCTGACCCGGGACCCGCGCTACGCCGGCGACGTCCAGCGTGCGCGCGCGATCCTGGACGACGAGGCGCAGATCGCGATGCCCGACGAGGTGCTGGGCGACCGCGTCGTCAACCTGTGGCGCGATGCGAAGAACCCGCGCGGGCTGTGGCGGATCGCCGACCTGCCCGGCTATCTGGCGGGCAAGCCGCAGTGGCGGACGGTGATCGACGTCGATGCGCTGGGCCGCAAGGAAGGGCAGAGCTGGGTGTGGCATGGCGCCAGCTGCCTGGCGCCGGACTATGCGCGTTGCCTTGTGCGGCTCAGCCCCGGCGGGACCGATGCGCAGGTGATCCGCGAATTCGACCTGGCAAGCGGGCGGTTCGTCGACGGCGGGTTCACGCTGCCGGAGGCGAAGAGCCGCGCGACCTGGATGGATCGCGACACGTTGCTGGTCGCGACCGACTGGGGTGCGGGATCGCTGACCACGTCGGGCTATCCGCGGATCGTGAAGACGTGGCGGCGCGGCACGCCGCTGGCGCAGGCGACGACGGTGTTCGAGGCGCCGGCGAGCATCGTGGAGGCCGATGTCTGGGGCTATGCCGACGGCGCGCGGCGCTGGTCGCTGGTCGACGTCGGCCGCACGTTCTTCGAGCATGAATATCGTCTGCTGCTGCCGGGCGGCGGGCTGGCGAAGTTGCCGGCGCCGGCGGGAAGCGACCTGCAGGATGTGATCGACGGTCGGGCGATCGTGAAGCTGAACCGCGCATCGGGACGTATCCCGGCGGGGGCGCTGGTCGGTTATTCGCTGGTCGACCTGGCGCAGGGACGCACGCCCGCGCCCGAACTGGTGCTGGCGCCGAACGCGCGGCAGGCGATCGAGGAGGTCGCCGCCAGCGACGGCGTGCTGTGGGTGAAGCTGCTGGACGACGTGCAGGGGCGGCTGGTGGCGCTGACACGCGGGGACGACGGGCGCTGGGCACAGGCGCCGGTGGCGCTGCCCGCGAACAGCACGGTGCATCTGGCGGCGACCGCGGGGCGGCAGGACATGGCGTTCGCGACGGTGGAGGGGATGCTGACCCCGCCGACGCTGTACGCGGTGGAACGCGGCGCCGCGCCGCGCGCGGTGCAGGCGTTGCCGGCACGGTTCGATGCGGCGCAGTTCGACGTCGTGCAGCGGTTCGCGACGTCGCGCGACGGGACGCGCGTGCCCTATTTCCTGGTGACGAAGAAGGGCGCGGCGCGGCCGGCCCCGGCGCTGATCCACGCTTATGGCGGGTTCAAGAACGCGCAGACGCCGACCTATCTGACCGACCAGCCGTATCGCGCGGGGCCGCTGGCGCTGTTCTGGGTCGAGCAGGGCGGCGCCTATGTCCTCGCCAATCTGCGCGGCGGGGGCGAATATGGCCCGCGCTGGCACCAGGCGGGGCTGCGCGAGAAGCGGCAGAACGTGTTCGACGACCTGCATGCCGTGGCCGAGGATCTGGTGAAGACGGGGGTGTCGGCGAAGGGGAAGATCGGCATTTCCGGGCGGTCGAACGGCGGCTTGCTGGTAGGTGTGGCGATGCAGCAGCGCCCCGATCTGTACGGCGCGGTGATCGCCGGATCGCCGCTGGAGGACATGAAGAAATACACGCATCTGTCCGCCGGCGCGTCGTGGATCGACGAATATGGCGATCCGGACAAGCCCGCGGACTGGGCGTTCATCCGCAGATATTCCCCCTATCAGAACGTGAAGGCGGGGGTGCGGTATCCGCCGGTGCTGTTCTACCTGTCGACCAAGGACGACCGGGTGCATCCGGGGCACGCGCGCAAGCTGGCGGCGCTGCTGAAGGCGAACGGAAACCGCGTCTATTTCCACGAATATCTGGAGGGCGGGCACTCGGTCGGCGCCGATCATGCCGAGGATGCGCGGCGTGCGGCGCTGCTGGATGCGTTCCTGCGCCGCGAACTGATGGGCAAATAAGGGGGCGTCAGCCCCCGTTGACCAGCCCCGACCACGGTAGATCGGGACCGATCGGCACGATGCCGTGCGGGTTCAGATCGCGGTGGCTGGCGTAATAATGCGTCTTGATATGGTCGAGATGCACGGTGGCGGCGACGTCGGGGATCGCCAGCATCGCTTCCAGATGGCGTTCGAGCGCGGGATAGTCCTGAATCCGGCGCCGATTGCACTTGAAATGCCCGTGATAGACCGCGTCGAAGCGCACCAACGTGGTGAAAAGCCGGATATCCGCCTCGGTCATCACGCCGCCGACGAGCCAATCCGTGTCGGTGAGGCGCGAGTCGAGCGCGTCCAGACGCGCGAATAGCGGCGTTGCGGCGGCCTTATAGGCGTCCTGCGTCGTCGCGAAGCCGGCCTTGTAGACGCCGTTGTTGACCTCATCGTAGACGGGCGCGTTGATCGCGTCGATGTCGGCGCGCAGCGCGGCGGGATAGAAGTCTCCCGGCGCCGCGCCGAGATGGTCGAAGGCGGTGTTCATCATGCGGATGATCTCCGCCGATTCGTTGCTGACGATCGTGTCGGTTGCCCGGTCCCACAGGACGGGCACGGTGACCTTGCCGGTATAGCCGGGGCGCGCGCGGGCGTAGAGTTGCCACAGGAAATCGGCGCCGTGCAGCGGATCGCCGGTGCCGCCGCGTGTCGTGGCGAAGGTCCAGCCATCGTCGAGCATCACGGGATCGACCACCGACACGTCGATCAGCGGCTCCAGCCGCTTCAGGGCGCGAACCACCAGGGCGCGATGCGCCCAGGGGCAGGCATAGCTGACATAGAGGTGATAGCGCCCCGCCGCCGCGGGGCGCCCGGCCTGACCGTCCGGCCCCGGCCCGCCATCCGCGGTGATCCAATCGCGGAACCCGGCATCCTGCCGCTGGAAGCTGCCGTCCTTGCTGTCGGCGGTTACCTTGCCGGCGTGCCAGACGCCGTCGATCATCTTGCCCATCATGCGCTCCCGTCGATGAGGGGCATACGATCGAGCGGCCCCGAGGTATCCCGCGGTATCGGTGCCCCTGCGAACGTCTTCCCCGTCATGCCGGACCCGTTCCGGCATCCACCGTTCGGCGCACCCATCGGGCGCTGATGCTGCGGAACGGTGGACCCCGGAACAAGTCCGGGGTGACGGCCGTCGCGTGGCTCGCGCCGCATGTTGCCGCGGTGCCGTAACGACGGGCAGGGGGCGCGACGTTGCGCCCCTTGCAAGGATCAGTCGACCAGTTCGACCGCCAGCGCGGTGGCTTCGCCGCCGCCGATGCACAGCGAGGCGACGCCGCGCTTCTTGCCGTGATGCTTGAGCGCGGCGATCAGCGTGGTGACGATGCGTGCGCCCGACGCGCCGATCGGGTGGCCCAGCGCGGTGGCGCCGCCATGGACGTTGATCCTGTCGTGCGGGATGCCCAGGTCGCGCATCGCGAACATCGCGACGCAGGCGAACGCCTCGTTGATCTCGAACAGGTCGACGTCGTCGATCGACCAGCCGGCCTTTTTCAGCAGCGACTGGATCGCGCCGACGGGGGCGGTCGTGAAGGCGGCGGGTTCCTGCGCATGGGCGGCGTGCGCGATGATCCGCGCGACCGGCTTCTGCCCCTTCGCCGCGGCGACGCTTTCGCGTGCGAGCACCAGCGCGGCGGCGCCGTCGGAGATCGACGAGCTGGTCGCGGCGGTGATCGTCCCGTCCTTGGCGAAGGCGGGCTTCAGCGTCGGGATCTTGTCGGGCAGGCCCTTGCCGGGCTGTTCGTCGGTATCCACCGTCACCTCGCCCTTGCGGGTCGCGACCGTGACGGGGACGATTTCGTCCGCGAACGCGCCCGTCGCGATCGCGTCCTTGGCGCGGCGCAGCGATTCGAGCGCGTAATCGTCCTGCGCCTGGCGGGTCAGCTGATATTCGTTGGCGGTGTCCTGCGCGAAGGTGCCCATCGCGCGCCCGGCCTCATAGGCATCCTCCAGCCCGTCGAGGAACATATGGTCATAGGCGGTGTCATGGCCGATGCGCGCGCCCGAGCGGTGCTTCTTGAGGATGTACGGCGCGTTGGTCATGCTTTCCATGCCGCCCGCGACGATCACGTCGGCCGAACCGGCGGCGATCGCCTCCGCGCCCATGATGACGGTCTGCATCCCCGATCCGCACACCTTGTTGACGGTGGTCGCCTGCACCGACTTGGGCAGGCCGGCCTTGATCGCGGCCTGACGCGCGGGCGCCTGGCCAAGACCGGCAGGCAGCACGCAGCCCATGTAGATGCGCTCGACATCGGCGCCGTCGATCCCGGCGCGCTCGACCGCGGCCTTCACCGCCGTGGCGCCCAGATCGGTCGCGGCCACATCGGCCAGCGCGCCCTGCATCCCGCCCATCGGGGTGCGCGCATAGGACAGGATGACGACGGGATCGGTGGCCATGATGCTTCCTCTCTCTGAATGTTGCGCTGCACATAAGACGTCGCGCGCTGCATGACAAATCCCCGCGCGCCGCCGCTTGATCGGCGTCATAGGCCGCGCCGGCGGGGTCGCGTAGCGGTGATGGGTGGAAAGTCTGCTGCTGACGCTCAAATGGTATGCCGCGATCAGCGGCACGATCGCGGCCTTCATGGTCTCGCTCGATTCGGGGCGGCGCGTGACGGGGTGGGGGATGGCGCTGTTCGTCACCTCCTCGATCGCGTGGATCAGCGGGGCGGTGCTGTCGGGCGATCATCCGCTGGGGGCGCAAAATGCCGTGCTGCTGGGGGTCAACAGCTTCGGCGTGTATCGCTATCTTATCCGGCGACGTGACTGATGCGATCATCTGGGCCGTGGGGCTGGGGCTGTTGGGGGCGATCGCCGGGAGCTTCCTGGCGACGATCGCGGTGCGCTGGCCGGCGGAGCGCAGCGTGGCGCGCGGGCGGTCCGCGTGCGACGGGTGCGGGCGGGCGCTGACCGCGCGCGATCTGGTCCCATTGCTGAGCTGGGTGGCGACGCGCGGGCGCTGCGGCGCGTGCGGCGCGCGGATCGACTCGCGCCACCCGCTGATCGAGGCGGGATGCGCGCTGGCGGGGATTGCGGCGGGCTATGCCGCGCCGGGCGTCGCTGGCGCGGCGGGGGCGCTGTTCGGCTGGCTGCTGCTGACGCTGGCGGTGATGGACGCGCATGATTTCTGGCTGCCCGATGAACTGACCGGCGCGCTTGCGATCGGCGGGGTGGCCAGCGCGTGGTGGGTCGCGCCCGACTGGCCCGAACGGCTGATCGGCGGCGTGGGGAGCTTCGCGCTGCTGTGGCTGGTCGCGGCGGGATACCGGCGCTGGCGCGGACGCGAGGGGATGGGCGGGGGCGACCCCAAGTTGTTCGGCGCGATCGGCCTGTGGCTGGGCTGGCGGTTGCTGCCGGCGGTGCTGGTGATCGCGGGCCTGGTCGGGCTGGGGTGGATCGCGTTCCAGTATCTGCGCGGGCGGGCGATGGCGGCGGACGATGCGTTGCCGCTGGGCACGTTGATGGCGGTGGCGGCTTACCCGGCGTGGATCGTCATGATAGGATCGGCGGGATGACGATGTGGTGGGCCGTGATGGTGCTGGCGGGGATGCAGGCGAACGCGCCGGCGTCCGCCCCGGCGGTGTCGATCGACGGCCTGCCGCTGGGCGTGCTGCCGGCGCAGGACCTGCCGGCGAAGGGATGTGCCGCCTATCTGTTTTCCACCGGGCAGACGCGCGCGCTGGCGACGATGGCGACTGCCGAGCCGGGATCGCTGCGGCTGATGCTGGACGGGCGCGTCACCGACCTGCCGCGCACGGGCGCGGAGGGCAATGCGACGCTGGGGCTGGCGCCGACCACCACCTATGCCGCGGGCGGGGTGACCGCGACGCTGACGCTGACGATCGAGCAGCGCGCGACGTTGACCGCCGGCGCGGCGGTGCCGATTGCGACGCTGCGGCTGGACCGCGCCGGGCAGGATTCGATCGCGATGCCGCTGGCGGGGCTGCTGGGGTGTCGCACATAGATTCACAGATTCGAGGACAAGGGGAGGAGCGGGGCATGAGGGACATTCTGGAGACGCAGCGCGCGGCGTTCATGGCGGCGCTGCCCGAGCCATTGTCGGTGCGCAAGGATCGGCTGCGCCGTGCGGCGACGATGATCGCGGACCATGCCGCGCGCTTTTGCGACGCGCTGAGCGAGGATTTCGGGCATCGCAGCCGCGAACAGTCGATGGTCACCGATATCGGCGGGTCGATCGCGCCGATCCGCCACGCGCTGAAGCACCTCGATCGCTGGGCGAAGACCGAACGGCGCAAGGTGGAATTTCCGCTGGGCCTGCTGGGCGCGAAGGCGCGGGTCGAATATCAGCCCAAGGGCGTGGTGGGCGTGATCGCGCCGTGGAATTTCCCGGTCAATCTGGTGATGTCGCCGCTGGCGGGCATCTTCGCCGCGGGCAATCGCGCGATGGTGAAGACCAGCGAGTTCACGCCGGTGACCAGCGCGCTGTTCGAGGAGATCGCGCCGAAATATTTCGCCGCCGACGAACTGGCGTTCGTGTCGGGCGGGCCGGACGTGGGCAAGGCGTTCGCCGAACTGCCGTTCGACCACCTGATCTTCACCGGTGCGACGGGGATTGCCAAGCACATCCTGCACGCCGCCGCCGACCATCTGGTGCCGGTGACGCTGGAATTGGGCGGCAAATCCCCGGTGATCGTCGGGCAGAGTGCCGATATCGCGCGCACGACCACGCGCGTGGCGACCGGTAAGATGCTGAACGCGGGTCAGATCTGCCTCGCGCCCGATTACATGCTGGTGCCCGAGGCGCAGGAAGGCGCGGTGGTCGAGGGGCTGAAGCAGGCGGCGACCGCTATGTACCCGACATTGTTGTCGAACCCGGACTATACCTCGGTCATCAACGACCGGCATCACCAGCGGCTGACCGACTGGATCGAGGATGCGCGCGCGAAGGGCGCGACGATCGACGTCGTGAACCCCGCGAACGAGGATTTCGGCGCGTCGAACAGCCGCAAGATGCCGCTGACGATCGTCACCGACGTGACCGACGACATGACGCTGATGCAGGAGGAGATTTTCGGCCCGGTGCTGCCGATCCGGCGCTATTCGGGCGGGGTCGACAGCGCGATCGCGCAGGTCAACGCGCGCGACCGGCCGCTTGCCGTCTATTATTTCGGCGAGGACAAGGACGAGGAGCGCCGCGTGCTGGACCGCACCATTTCCGGCGGCGCGACGGTCAACGACGTGATCTTCCACGTGTCGATGGAAGACCTGCCGTTCGGCGGGATCGGGCCGTCGGGGATGGGCAGCTATCACGGGCTGGACGGGTTCCGTACCTTCAGCCACGCCAAGTCGGTCTATCGCCAGCCGAAGATCGACGTGATGAAGCTGGCCGGGCTAAAGCCGCCCTATGGCAAGGCGACCCAGGCGTCGATCGCCAAGCAGATGAAGTTCTGACGACGGAGCGGATCGCGGCGGTGCTGGCGGACGACGCCTGGCGCCGCCGCGCGATGATCGCGGTGCGCGATGCCGGGCCGCCGGGCGCGTGGATCGGCGCTGGATTGGTGCGCGATGCGGTGTGGGACCGGCTGCATGGCCGCGCGCCCGCCCCGCCCGCGGGCGATGTCGACGTGCTGTGGTATGCACCGGGCGAGGGCGCGGGGCGCGATGCCACCGCCGAGGCGGCGCTGAGCGCGGCGTGTCCGGGCGTCGACTGGTCGGTGAAGAACCAGGCGCGGATGCACCAGCGCAACGGCGACGCGCCGTACCGCGACGTCGCCGACGCGATGCGCCACTGGCCGGAAACCGCGACCGCGGTGGCGGTACGGCTGACTGCGGCGGGGATGGTGGAGGTCGCCGCGCCTTATGGGCTGGACGATCTGTTCGCCGGGGTGGTGCGGCCGACGGCGAGGTTCGCGGCGGACAGGCGCGCGATCTTCGACGCGCGGGTGGCGGGGAAGGGGTGGCTGGCGCGCTACCCGCTGCTGCGGATCGTCGCGGCATGAAAAAAGGCCCGGCGGTTCGCCCGCCGGACCCCTGGCATCGCCCGCGTCAGTGCGCGGAGGCGATTTCCTCCTTGAGTCTCAGTTTCTGCTTCTTCAGTTCCGCGATCGCCACCGTATCGGGCATGGGGCGCTGCGACTCGGCGACGATCCGCTGGTCGAGCGACGCATGCTTGGCCTCAAGGGCCGTGATGTGCGCGGTCTGCATGGCAGTTACCTCCTTCATGGTTGAACCAAGGGTCGATCAGTGAACCACGAACGCGCCGGATTGTCGCGTGTCATTTCCTTGCCCGCGACGGCCCGCGCCGATGCTGCGACGAGCCACCGTCCCTTGCGCGGCGCGTAAAAGGGATGGCAGCGGCCACGGCCGTTGCGCTAAGGGCGGGGCCGCTGCCCGTGCCCTGTACGGGCAGGGCGCTGGGGGGTGGCTGACGTGGACGTGATCGAGGGCGGGACGGACATTCTGGCGCGGCTGAACCTGCTGCGGCTGGAGCATCGCGACCTCGATTCGGCGATCGTCGCGCTGGGCGCGTCGGGCGCGCCCGACCAGTTGCAGCTGATGCGGCTGAAGAAGCGCAAGCTGAAGCTGCGCGACGAAATCCAGCAGATCGAGGACCAGCTGATCCCCGATATCATCGCGTGATCGTCACGCCGTGGCACGCATTCGCGGTTAACACCCGCGCGCGGCTCTGGCAGCGGCGCGCGACGCGTGGCACAGCGGCCGCATGGCCGACCTGCTGACCGATCCCCGCCTTCATATCCGCCTGATCGACGCCTTCTACGTCGAGGCGATGGTGCTGGCCGACGAGGCGCGCAGTTATTTCGACGAGGGCGGCCGCGCGGAGCGCGAGGCGCTGTCGCCGATGGACCGGGTGGCGTTCAGCTGCGAATCGCTGAAGGTGACGACGCGGCTGATGCACGTCATCGCCTGGCTGCTGACGCAGCGCGCGGTGATCGCGGGCGAACTCACACCTGCGCAGGCGCAGGACAGCGCGCGACGGCTGGGAACGGCGCCGGTCAGCGAGGAGGCGATCGTATCGACCCTGCCCGAACAGGCGCGCGCGATGGTGGCGGGCAGCATCGACCTGCACCGTCGCGTCGAGCGACTGGACGCCGCGCAGGTGGCGGACGAACCGATGGAAAGCCCGGCGCGCTCGATGCTGGACCGGCTGGCGACGTCGTTCTGAGCGCGGGCCGTCCGCCCGCGCGGCGGACGGCGGCGCAGTGCGGCCGGCACGCCGATCAGGACCAGCCTTGGCGAGTCTCTTCGTCATCCCGGACTTGTTCCGGCATCCACCGCGCGGCGCCCTCGCGAGGTGTTCATTTTGCGGCACGGTGGACTCCGGAACAGGTCCGGGGTGACGGAGGGGAGCGTCTTCACGCGGGGGCGCGGAGGCGTTTCGTGATACGCCGCGTCACCCTGTGCTTCCACTTTCGGTCGATGAAGGCCGCTGTGCGCGGCGGGTGATATCCTTATGCGCTTCCGCGGGTCAGGCGCCGATGCGGGTGCGGGCAGCGCGGTATTGCGCTTCCATGCGGTCGACGCGCGCGGCGACGGGTTCGATCGCCTCCACCGCGCCGATGCCCTGGCCCGATCCCCAGATGTCGCGCCACGCCTTCGCCTTCGTGCCGCCGTTGTCGCCGGTGCCGAAGTCCATCGTCTTGTAATCGCCCTTGGGCAGGTTGTCCGGATCCAGCCCGGCCGCGACGATCGAGCTGCGCAGGTAATTGCCGTGCACCCCGGTGAAGAGGTCGGAATAGACGATATCGGCGGCGCGCCCGTCGACGATCCCCTGCTTGTAGCGGGCATCGGCATTGGCTTCCTCGGTCGCGATGAAGGCGCTGCCGATATAGGCGAAATCGGCGCCCATCGCCTGCGCCGCCAGCACCGCGTCGCCGGTCGCGATCGAGCCGGACAGCGCCAGCGGGCCGTCGAACCACTGGCGGATTTCCTGGATCAGCGCGAACGGCGACTGGCGCCCGGCATGGCCGCCCGCACCCGCGGCGACCGCGATCAGCCCGTCGGCGCCCTTTTCGATCGCCTTGCGCGCGAAACGATCGTCGATGATGTCGTGCAGGACGATCCCGCCCCATTCGTGCGCCGCGCGGTTCACCTCCTCGCGCGCGCCCAGCGAGGTGATGGTGATCGGCACCTGCCATTTGGCGCAGGTGGCCAGATCCTGTTCCAGCCGGTCGTTCGACTTGTGCACGATCTGGTTCACCGCGAAGGGTGCGGCCGGTCGATCGGGGTTGGCGCGATTGTGTGCGGCCAGTTCCTCCGTGATGCGGTGCAGCCATTCGTCGAGCAGCGTCTGCGGCCGCGCGTTGAGCGCGGGGAACGACCCGACGATCCCCGCCTTGCATTGCGCGATCACCAGTTCCGGGCCGGAGATGATGAACAGCGGCGAGCCGATGACCGGCAGGCGCAGGCGGGACAGGATCGGAGGAATCGACATAACGCGGGTTATGTGGAAGGCGCCGCCGCCTTGCAAGAGGGCTGGCTGTAGCGGCCGTACCCGTTATTCGATCCGTTCCAGCCCCGCTGCCGCCTTGCGGCCGTTCTCGACGTAATGCGCCGCCGACATCTTGAGCGCGGCGACCGCGGCGTCGTCCAGTTCGCGCACCGCGCGCGCCGGGCTGCCGACGATCAGGCTGCGTGGGGGAAAGGTCTTGCCCTCGGTCACCAGCGCGCCGGCGCCGACGATGCAATCGTCGGAGATCACCGCGCGGTTGAGGACGATCGCGCCCATGCCGATCAGCACGCGGTCGCCGATCGTGCAGCCGTGCAGGATCGCGTGGTGCCCGATCGTACAGTCTTCCCCGACCGTCAGCGGCGCGCCCGGATCGGAATGGAGCATCGCGCCCTCTTGCACGTTGCTGCGCGCGCCGATCGGGATCGGCGTGTTGTCGCCGCGGATCACCGCGCCGAACCACACGCTCACCCCCTCCGCCAGCCGCACGTCGCCGATCACGTCGGCGCTGGGGGCGACCCAGGCATCGGGGTGGCGGGTGGGGCGACGATCCTTGAAGGCGTAAAGCGGCATGGCGTGTTCCTCCCCTGAAACTTTCCGGTCGCGTCCCTGACGTCCCGGCGCGGGACGGACATACCGTCAACAAACCGATACCCGAAATGGTTATCGGCGCGTTAACACCTCGCCATGACGCGACGCCTTGTCCTCACCAACGAAGCCGCCCGCCACCCGTTTCGCCGGTCGCTGCCGCCGATGCCGGTATCGACGGACGAAGCCGCCGCGATCGCACGGGCGAAGCGCGGGGAGGACGACTGGAAGCTGTTCTTCCTGAGCTTCGCGGCGTTCTTCATCTGCTTCTACACGATGATCGCCTAGCGCCGCGATCAGTCGCAGGCGCGGTGTAGCCGCTGCGCGATCAGCGCCGACACGCCGCACATCGCCACCACCAGCAGCAGCATTTCCCCCGGCGTCACCCCCGCCGCGGTGACCGCCGCGACCGCGACCGACCCGAACGTCATCGCCCCGGCGTTGACGACGTTGTTCGCCGCGACTGTGCGCGCGGTCTGGTCCTTGGTCACGGTGGTGGTCAGGAAGGCGTAGAGCGGCACGACGAACATGCCGCCGAACACCGCCACCCCCAGCAGCGCGGCGAGCACCAGCCAGGCATGGGGCTGGGCCATGAACTGCGCCATGTCGTACAACTGGCCGTCGGTGGCGGGTGTCCACAGCCCGACGGTCCAGCGGAATCCCAGCACCGCCGCGCCCATCGCGATCACCGATCCGGGGGCGAAGCGCGCGGAAATCTGCCCCTTCAGCATCAGGTTGATGACGACCGATCCGATCGCGACGCCGATCGAGAATACCGCCAGCACCAGGCTGGCGACGCTGGCGTCGGCGGTCAGCACGTTCTTCACCAGCGGCGGGAAGATGATGATGAGGACCGACCCGATCGTCCAGAAGAAGCTGATCGCGCAGATCGCCAGGAACAGCCGCGGGATGTGCATCGTGCCCGCCACCAGCCGCCACGACGCACGCACCGGGTTCCAGTCCAGTTCCAGCTTCGGCCCCAGCCGCGGGGCGGGGGGGACGGCGCGCGCGGTCAACCAACCGGCCACCGCCACCGCGAAGGTGAGCGCGGCGACCAGCGTGGTCGAATGATAGATGAAGCCCGCGACGATCGTGCCCAGCAGGATCGACAGATACGTTCCCGCCTCCACCAGGCCGGTGCCGCCCAGCACGTCGTCCTCCTCCAGATGCTGGGGCAGGATCGCGTATTTGATCGGGCCGAAGAAGGTCGAATGCACCCCCAGGCCGACGACGGCGACCAGCATCAGTACCAGCGGCGCGGTGACCGCGCCGGTGCGCGCCAGCATCAGCCCGCCCGCGCCGACCGCCATGATCGCGATCTCCGCGGTCTTCACGATGCGGATGATGCGCGCCTTGTCCATGCTGTCCGCCAGCTGCCCCGCCAGCGCGGAGAGCAGGAAGAACGGCACGATGAACAGCGCCGCGGCGAGCGCGTTGAAGAAGCTTTCCTGCGTTTCGTCGGCGAAGATCTCGTAGGTGGCGAACAGCACCATCGAGGTCTTGAACAGATTGTCGTTGAAGGCGCCGAGGAACTGCGTGGAGAACAGCGGCAGGAACCGGCGCCGCTTGAGAAGCCCGAGGGCATTGATCATGACGTGGGACGTCGCCCCCGATTGTTTGCAGGCGAGCGGGGCATAGCCGGTGCCGCCCGATCATCCAAACCCGTTTTTCACCGGTCGGCCCGCCGCTTGCCGCTTGCGCCGCCCGCGCGGGCGGTCCACTTGACCGCTATCATGTTGTCGCTGCCCAATCTGCTGACGCTGTCGCGCATCGTCGCCGTGCCGCTGCTGGTCGCTTTCCTGTGGTGGCCCAGCTGGCAGGCGGGGTTCGGCATCGCCTTCGCGCTCTACTGCCTGATGGGCATCACCGATTATTTCGACGGATATCTGGCGCGCGCGCAGGGGGCTGTATCGAAGCTGGGCGTGTTCCTGGATCCGATCGCGGACAAGATCATGGTCGCGGCGGTGATCCTGATGCTGGTGGGCACGCGCCATAACGACGTCGCGGCGATCACCGGCATCCACATCATCGCCGCGCTGGTCATCCTGCTGCGCGAGATCGCGGTCAGCGGGCTGCGCGAGTTCCTGGCCGGGTTGCAGGTATCGCTGCCGGTGTCGAAACTGGCCAAGTGGAAGACCACGCTGCAGATGGTCGCGCTGGGCGGGCTGATCCTGTCGGGTGCGCTGCCGGGCGAGGCGTGGATCAGGATCGCGAGCCTGGCCAGCCTGTGGGGGGCGGCGGCGCTGACGGTGGTGACGGGCTGGGATTACCTGCGCGTCGGCCTGAAGCATATGGACTGATCGCCGTGAAGATAGTGTATTTCGCCTGGGTGCGCGAGCGGGTAGGCCTCGCCGAGGAAGAGGTGACGCCGCCCGCCGGGGTGGCCGATGTCGCCGCGCTGGTCGAATGGCTGGCGACGCGCAGCGACGGGCATCGCGCCGCCTTCGCCGATCCGGCGCGGCTGCGCGCGGCGGTCGACCAGGCGTTCGTGCCGCTCGACGCGCCGATCGCCGGCGCGCGCGAGGTGGCGATCTTCCCCCCGGTGACCGGCGGATGATCCGCATCATCGTTTCCGCCGACCCGATCGACGTCGCCGCCGAGCTGGCGCGGCTGGAGGTGCCGGAGGCGGGCGCGGTGGCGACCTTCACCGGGCGGGTGCGCGGCGACGACGGGGTCGAGACGCTGGAGCTGGAACATTATCCCGGCGCCACCGAGCGCGCGCTGGAGCAACTGGCGCAGGATGCCTGCGCGCGCTGGCCGCTGGCGGCGGCGACGATCGTCCACCGCGTCGGCGCGATGACGCCGGGCGAGCGGATCGTGTTCGTCGGCACCGCCAGCGCCCACCGTGCCGCCGCGCTGGAGGCGTGCGCCTTCCTGATCGACCGGCTGAAGACCGACGCGCCGTTCTGGAAGCGCGAGACGGTCGCGGGCGCCGCCCGCTGGGTGGAGGCGCGCGCGGGCGATACGGCCGCCGCGACGCGCTGGGCATCGTAACGCGGGTGTAATCACCTGGCGTAAAGGTGATTTTTACCAAGCGGCTTTACGCCATCGGAAACGACAGTCCCTGTTTCCAGGTGGTGCGCGCGATGAAGAACTGGTCCTTTTCGACGAAGCTGGTGGCGGCGTTCGGCGCCTGTATCGCGCTCATGCTGATGTTGAGCGGCGTGGCGCTGCTGAAACTGGGGGTGATGAACGCCTCTGTCGCGAAGTTCGCCGACAATCGCCTGCCCAAGGCGGTGGAACTGGGCGAGCTCAAGGGCGCGTTTACCGGCTATCGCCTGAGCCTGTATCGCCATATCGCCAGCGGCCCGGCGGATGGACAGCGCGACCGCGCGGTGGCCGAGGCGCGCGCGGCGGTGGACAAGAGCGTCGCGACGCTGGCCCCGATGCTGAGCGCGCCGGAAGCCAAGGCGGCGCTGCGCCGAATCGGCGAACGGCTGCCCACGGTATATCGCAACGACGAGCGCGCCGTGGCGCTGTCCAGTGCCGGCCAAGACGATGCCGCGACCGCGACGTTGCTCCAGTCGCGTGCGCAGACCAAGGCGATCGACACCGATCTTCGCGCGTTGCGCACGATCTTCGACGCGCAGGAGGACAAGGCGAAGGCCGAAGCCGCCGCCGACTATTCGTCCGCACGCTGGATGATCGCGCTGGCGGTGCTGGCCGCACTGGGCCTGGTGGCGGCGACGCTGACGGTGATGGTGCGGCTGGTGTCGCGGCCGCTGGGGGCGTTGGCGGTTACGATCGACCGGATGGCCGCCGGGCAGCTGGACGTGACGCTGAGCCGCGAGGAACGTAGCGACGAGATCGGCGGGCTGACCCGGTCGGTCGGGGCGCTGCGCGACCAGCTGTTCGCCGCGGAAGCCGCCAAGGACGCGCAGGCGACGCTGATCGTCAACAGCATCGGGTCCGGGCTGGAATCGCTGGCGCAAGGTGACCTGACTGCGCGCGTCGATGCCGAGCTGACCGGGCCGTTCGCCAAGCTGAAGGCGGATTTCAACCGCGCGATGGACGCGGTGGGGCAGACGATGGTGTCGGTCGTCGCCAGCGCGGACAACATCGCCAATGGCGCGGGCGACATCCGCCAGGCGTCCGACGACCTGTCGCAGCGTACCGAGCAGCAGGCCGCCAGCCTGGAGGAGACCGCCGCGGCGATGCACGAGATCACCGAGACGGTGCGCGAAACCGCGCAGGGCGCCGCGCGCGCCAACGGCGTGGTCAGCGCCACGCGCGAGGATGCCGAGGCATCGGGATCGGTGGTGAAGCGCGCAGTCGATGCGATGCACGGGATCGAGGCGTCGTCGGCGGAGATCAGCGAGATCATCGCGGTGATCGACGGCATCGCGTTCCAGACCAACCTGCTGGCGCTGAACGCCGGCGTCGAGGCGGCACGCGCGGGCGACGCGGGCAAGGGCTTCGCCGTCGTCGCATCGGAAGTGCGCGCGCTGGCGCAGCGGTCGGCGGATGCGGCCAAGGACGTCAAGTCACGCATTACCGCATCGGGCGAACAGGTGGAACTGGGCGCGGCGCTGGTGGCGCAGACGGGTGAGGCGCTGACCCGGATCATCGGGCGCATCGCGGAGATCAGCGCGCTGATGTCCGACATCGCGGCATCGGCGGAACAGCAGTCGACCGGGCTTCAGCAGGTGAATACCGCGGTGGCCGAGATGGACGGCGTGACGCAGCAGAACGCCGCGATGGTCGAGGAAGCGACCGCCGCCGCGCGCAGCCTGGCGGAGGAGGCGGACACGCTGAAGCGCGAGATCCGCCGCTTCCGGCTGGCGCCGGGGCAGGCGGAAGGCGGATCGCCGGTCCACCGGCTGCAGGCGCGGGTCGCGGGCGCGGGCTGGTAAGGCGGGGCTATCCCCCGGCGTAATGGCGGTCGATCGCGGCGATCGCCAGCCGCGTCGCGCGATGCACATCCGGCAGCGGCAGGTCGCGCGTTTCTGCCAGCGCGCGCCAGCATCGGCCGGCATCGTCGAACCCCAGGATACCGCATATCCCCGCCAGCCGGTGCGCGGTTTCCGCCAGTGCGGCGCGATCGTCGCTTGCGCGCAGCATCGCCACCGCGGCGACCAGCCGTTCGCGCAGGCCCAGCGACAGCTGCGCCACCTCCGCCACGCCGAACACCCCCTCCAGCCGGGCGAGGCTGCACGCGGGCGGGCGCCAGCGCGCCGCGACGGCGGCCAGATCGTCGCGCGTCGCCGCGTCGTCCCAGCCGCGCCGGATCCACGTCCAAGTATCGATGGCGCCGTCTGGCGGCAGCACCACGATGGCCGGCGCGGCCTGCGCCGCGTTGCCTTGCCGGCGCGCCAGCCACGCGTCCGCCGCGTCGGGGGGAAGCACGACCAGCAACAGCGCGTGTGCATCTGCCGATGATGTCGGCGTCGTGTCTACGGGAATGTGCGTAACGCGCCAGCCATCGCGCGCCAGTAGCTCCGTCAGGGCGGCGGCCGTTTCGCGGTCGGCGATGATGCCAATGTCACCAATGTGCGATTTATCCAATTCGGACATGTCACCATCACTTGACGACGGAACGGAAACGCGGAAGTGGTATTAACAGATTTCGATGTAAAACAATAAGTTCTTGGCTGTGGCATGGGTGCGGCTTGAACGGGGACAGGTTATTGATCGCCGACGATCATCCGCTGACGCGGGAAGGATTGTCGCTGGCCGCGCGGGCGGCCTTGCCGGGGGCACAGGCCATCGGTGTCGGTACGGTCGGCGAAGCGGTGGCGGCGCTGCAATCCCGCCGGACCATCCGGTTGATCCTGCTGGATTATGCCCTACCCGATTCGGAGGGTTTTCGTGGCCTGATGCGCGTGCTCCACGTCGCCGACGGGGTGCCGGTGGTGATCGTCACCGCATCGGATCGCCCCGGGCTGGCCGAAGGGGCGATGGCGCTGGGCGCGGCGGGTTTCCTGCCCAAGACGCTGCCGCTGGACGAGATTTCGACGGTCCTGCGCGAGGTGCTGGCCGGGCAGCGACATTTCCCTGCTTCGGCCGCCCCCGCAGCGCCGCTCGCCGCCGCACGGCAGCGCATTTCCGGCCTGTCGCGCGCGCAATATGCGGTGCTGCTGGCGCTGGCGGACGGACGATCGAACAAGCAGATCGCCTATGACCTGTCGGTGACGGAGGCGACCGTGAAGGCGCATCTGACCGCGGTGTTCCGCAAGCTGAAGGTGACGAACCGCACGCAGGCGCTGTTGGCGATCCGCCCGCTGCTGGAAGACCCGGCGTCGGGGCAGGGGGGGTGAAACACGCCCGCGCCGCGGTGCGCCGGCCCAGCGCCCGCGCCTTCATCGTGGTGGCGGTGGCGATCCCGCTGGTGTTCGGGGTGCTGACGCTGGGCTTGTGGCACGAATTCCAGCGATCGGAATCGCTTCGCCGCGCGGCGGCGGAATCGTTCGATCGCCGGATCGCGGCGGTCGCGCTGCTGTCGGAACTGAAGGATGCCGAAACCGCGCAGCGCGGTTTCATCCTGACCGGCGACGCGACGTTCCTCGAACCGTATGAGCCGTCGCGGCGCGAGATCATCACCTACCTGCACCGGATGGATGTGCCGGAGCAGCGCGGCGCGGACCCTTGGCTGCATACGATACACATTCTGGTCGAAAGGAAGTTCGAGGAACTGGACCGCACGATCGCGCTGGTTCGCGCCGGCCGCGAGGATCAGGCGCGCGCGATCATCCGGGAGGGCGCGGGGAAACGCGTGATGGACCGGTTGCGCAACGTCGTCGCCGAAATGGTGCGCGACGACCGCGCCGCCGCCGACGCCGCATTGCGACGCTTTCTGGGCCAGCGTCAGTGGCTTGCGCGGACCATCCTGGGCAGCGTCGCGGCGTTGACGCTGCTGGCGCTGGCGGTGCTGGCGCTGATCTGGCGCGCGCGCGTGCAGCGGCACGCCGCGCTGCTCCGCGCGGTCGACGCGGCCGAGCGCAACGCCACCATCTTCGATGCGACGATCGACGCGCTGCTGATCCTGAACCCCAGCGGCACCGTGGAGATGATGAACCCGGCCGCGACGCGGATGCTGGGATACGAACCGGGCGAGCTGGAACGACGCGATATCGCCACGGTGATCGACATCGCGCCCGGAAGCGGCAGCTTCCACAAGCGGCTGGGCCTGATCGACGGCACGTTGCGCCGCCCGTTCCTGACCGACCGGACCGCGCGCCACCGCGACGGCCGCGGCATCGCCGTCGACGTCGCGCTGGGCGTGATGGACCTGCCGCGCGGCCAGCACGTGATCGTGTCGTTGCGCGACGTGTCGGAGCGCAAGCGGCTGGAGCAGGTGAAGGACGACCTGATCTCCACCGTCAGCCACGAATTGCGCACGCCGCTGACCTCCGTGATCGGATCGCTGGGGCTGTTGCGTGCGGGGACGACGGGCGTGCTGCCGCCACAGGCCCAGCGACTGGTCGACATCGCGGAGAACAATTCGCGCCGGCTGATCCGCCTCATCAACGACATGCTGGACATCGACCGGATCGAAACCGAGCGGTTGCGGCTGACGAGCGAGCGCATCGACCTTCGCGAGGTGATGCAGCGCGCGTGCATCGGTAGCGAGGGGCTGGCGCGCGCGCGTCAGATCCGGCTGAGCTGCGCCGACGTGCCGACACCGGTGCCGGTGATCGGCGATGCCGACCGGCTGTTGCAGGTGGTGACGAACCTGTTGTCGAACGCCACGCGCGTGTCGCCGGAAGGCGCCGCGGTCGACATCGCGGTCGCGCTGACGACGGACGGCGCCGGCGCCGCGCGCGCGATCCTGACGGTCGAGGATCGCGGGCCGGGGATCGCACCGGCATTCCGCGAGCGCATCTTCGGCCGGTTCGAACGTGCCGATGCGCGCGATACCGCGACCGGCGCGGGTCTGGGACTGGCGATCTCGCGAGAGATCGTGCGGCGGCACGGCGGCGAGATCCGGTTCGAGGATCGCGACGGGGGCGGCACGCGGTTCGTGGTCGAATTGCCGGCCGCGCCGGCGGATGACGTCCCGGCCGATCAGGACGCGCCGCGCATCCTGCTGTGCGAGGCGGACGATGCGGCCGCGGCGGCACTGGCGCAGGTGATCGCGGCGGAGGATTGCGCGCACGACCGCGCCGCCACGCTGGGCGATGCGCTCGCGGCGATCCGCCGGCGCCGCTACGACGCGGCGCTGGTTTCGCTGGCGCTGCCGGGCGGGGGGGGCATCGAACTGGTGCGGCAGGCGCGCGCCGACGCGACGCTGGCCGCACCGTCCGCGATCCTGGTCGCACCGTCCGCGATCCTGGTCGCGCCCGAGGCACGCGGGGACGAGCCGCTGCCGGCGTCGCTCGACGTCGTCGACTGGATCGATCGGCCGGGCGCGAACCGGCGGCTGACCGTGGCGCTGCGAACCGCGATCGCGCGGGCGGCGCGGCCGGTCCCGGTGATCCTGTGCCTGGACGACGATGCGGACATGCTGCAGGTCATGGCGGACACGCTGGAACCGGAGGTGCGCATCTGCCGCGCCGCCACGATCGAGCAGGCGCGTGCGATCCTGGCGAGCGATCCGCCCGACGTGGCGGTGCTGGATCTGCACCTGCAGGGGGCATCGGGGCTGGACCTGCTGCCCTATCTGGTCGATGCGCGCGGCATCGCGATCCCCGTGATCGTCCATTCGGCCCAGGACATCACCGACGATGCGGCCGCGCTGGTCGATGCGGTACTGGTCAAGTCGGGGGAATCGCTGACCGATCTGAAAGCGACGATCCGGCGCCTGGTGCGGGCGCGCGCGGCGGCGCGGGGTGGCGGCATGGAGCGAGGAGCGGGGGAGCAGGTGGGATGACGCCGACCAGGATATTGTACGTCGACGACGATCCCGACATCCGCCACATCGTCGAACTGTCGCTGTCGCTCGACCCGTCGTTGCAGATCCGCGCCGCGGCATCGGGGGAGGAGGCGCTGGCCGCGATCGACGACGGCTGCCCGCCGCCGCAGGTTGTGCTGGTCGACATGATGATGCCGGGGATGGACGGGCTGGCGCTACTGGCGCAGCTGCGCGAACGGCCCGCGACCGCGGCGGTGCCGGTGGTGTTCATGACCGCGCGCGGGCGCCAGGCCGACCCCGCGGTCTAGGCGGCTCGCATCGCCGCACGTAGTTCATGACCGCGCGCGGGCGCCAGGCCGACCTGGACCGCTATCACGCGGCGGGGGCGGCGGGGGTGATCGTCAAGCCGTTCGACCCGCTGACGCTGGCCGACCGCATCCGCGAGGTGACGGGGGCTAGCGGATCCTGACGCGATAGCGCAGCTGGAACGACGTGTTGGTGGCGAACGTGCCCGACAGCGTCAGCCGGATCGCGCGCACCCGCGCGTCGTAGCCGTTCGCATCGGGCGCCGGCTGATAGGCCCAGCTGGCCCCGTCGGAGAATTCGACCCCGTCGCCGGCGGGCGCGGCGGCGGAATAGGACAGCGACAGGCCGCTCGACGCCAGTCCGGTCCCCAGCAGGCTGCCGTCGGCGAACTCGACCGGTCCCTTGCCCGCACCCGCCAAGTCGCGGACGTAGAGGATGACGTTCGCGGGCAGCGGTTCGACCAGCACGACGCTGCGCACGGGCCGCGCCAGATTGGCGAGCGGATTGTTGACGAGCGTGCGATAGTCGGTGACCGAGCCGGGCAGCGCGCGCGGCACGGTGTTGCCCAGCGGATCGGACACGGTCGTCACGCTTTTCGTCAGGACCAGCGGATCGGCGGCGGCGGGCGCGGTGGCCAGCACCGCCGCCAGCGCGGCAGGAAGCGTCCGGGCGCCGATCATCGCCCGATCCCCAGCATCCGCCCGGCGCCCGCCAGCGTATCGGGATCGAATTTCATCCGCAGCGTCACGAACGCCCCCTTTCGCGTGTAGCGATCCTGCGTGAAATCGCGGTCGCGATAGCCGGCGATGTTGTAGCCGGCGGTGATCCATACGTCGCGCGCCGGCGACAGGCCCAGCGTCGGCCCCGCGCTGAACGCGACGGTCCGGCTGGTCCAGCCGTGCTGCACCGACGCCTGCACCCCGATGTCGACGCGCCGCCCCAGGTCGCGGCGCACGTCGATGCCGATCGCATCGGTCAGCCCGGTGCAATCGTCCGCGTCGAAGCGGCCGCGCACCCATTTCAGCCCGTGGTACAGCGTCGCGTCCCAGCCGTGACCCTCACCCTCCGGCCCGGAACGATAGTGCAGCGCCAGATTGTTGATCGCGCGCAGCGTCGCCTGATCGCCGCCGGCGAAGGCGGGCACGCCCAGCACGTTGCGATCGGTGAAGCCCCGGTCGGCGCGTTCGTGGCGCAATTGCAGCCGTTCCAGCACGGACCAGTCGCTGTCGAGCGGACGCCACGCCAGCGCGACGTCGGCACTGAGCGACAGGGCGAGCGCGCCGTCGCGATCGCGCACCGCATAGCCGCGCAGCGCGGACGCCAGCGTGCGCCCTTCGCCCAGCGCGCGCAGGACGTTGGTGGTCAGGCCATAGCGGGTGTTACTGTCGCTGGTGCGATATTCGGCGCGCCCGTTCCACGACCAGCGATCCGCGCGATAGGCCGCGCCCAGCGTCACCGCCGCATAATCGTCGTTCGCGCCGTCCTGCGCCAGCGAGCCGCCCGCCGCGATCGGGTGGAAGGCGTTGATCGCCGCCCCGACCGGCAACTGCCCGCGCAGCGTGCTGCTGGCGTCGAGCGTCGCGTCGACGGTCCAGCGGGGGCCGATCGGCAGCGACTGGTTCAGGCCGTATTGCGCATAGGTGCGCTGGCCGTTTTCCCCGCCGACCGGCCGCATCGCCGCCTGGCGGTTCAGCGTGCTGGTCCATTTCGCCCCCGCCCAGGGCGCGACGTCGAAGCCGACCTGCGCGGTCTGCGCGGTGAAGCCGCGACCTTCCGCGATCTCATAGCCGCCGATCAGCCGGATGCCCGGGCGCACGCGCCAGCCCGCCGTCAGTTGATGGCGGATCGGGAAATCCACACTCGCCTTTGCGCCGTCCGGTGCGACCTGCGTCTGCGCCTCCAGCGTGATGCGGTCGCCGGCCAGCGCCTGCGTCCCGCCCAGCGTGAGCAGGCGCGAGGCGCGATCCTGCCCCCCCGCCAGTCCGCGATCCTGCGCCACCTGCGCGCCCGCGAACAGCGTGCCGTGCGCACGCCGCCATTCGAGGCGCGCATCGCCCGCGACGCGCGACGCGCCGTCCAGCAATTGTTGCTGGTGCCAGGCGGTGCCGGTCAGCGACAGCCGGTCGGTGAGCGCCAGCCGTCCGTCCAGCCCGATCTTGCGCGTGCCGCGTTCGACCGCATTCTGCTGGCCCAGCCCGAACCCGGCGTCCTGCTGGCGCGCATAGGCCGTGAGGTCGAGCGCGGGGCCGTGATGCTCCACCTCCGCCAGCCAGGCGGCGCCGCCGCGCAGCCCCTGCGCGCCGCCGGTCGCGGCCTCCGCGCGGACCTGCGTATCGGCCGACAGGCGCGCGCGGGCGTCGACCGCCAGCAGCGCCGCATCGCCGACCGTCCGGTCGCGCAGCGCGGTGGCGCCCAGTTCGACCGCGCCCCGTGCGACCCGCACCGCTGCGCGCGCGCCGCCCACCGATTTGCGGCCGCTGCCCCAGGTTTCGTAATCGACCACGATGAAGATCGGATTGCGCGCCGCATCGCGGCCCAGCACCGGCTGGCGGAAGCGGATCGTCCCGGCGAGCGGATCGATGTCATAGTCGATATGCCGCGTCATCGGCGTGGACGAGACGATCAGTTCGGGACGCAGCCGGTCGCGCACCTCGATCCGCAGCCGGTCGGTGTTGGGCACGATGTCGCGCGCCGACAGGCGATACGGGCCGGACAGGCCGTTGCCCTGGATTTCGTCGCGGCCGTACAGTTCGTCGGTATGCGCGGCGAAGGCGGTGACGGTGACGCGGTCGCCTTCATAGGCGATCTTCGCGCCGGTCAGCGTGCGGCTGTAGCGGCCCAGCTGCGTGTCGCGCAGCCCGGTTTCGTAATCGCCCAGCAGCGCCACGACCTCGCGCCGTTCCAGCCGCAGGTACAGCTTGCCCGCGGTCGCGGCGTGATAGCCCTGGCGCGTGGCATCGCCGTAGACGGTGTAATAGCGATCCGGGTCGATGGTGCCGAGCAGCCCGCGCGTGCGATCGCGCGTCCGCTTGCTGTCATAGGCGATGGTGGCGAGCCACGACCCCTTGATCCGCCCCTTGGCATAGAGCGCCAGCTGGCCGTCCAGGATCGTCCCGGCGCGATCGGCGGGCAGCGCGGAGCCGCGCCGCGACAGGATGTCATGCCCGATCGTGCCCGCGCCGAACCCAACGACCGTCCAGCCCGCCGTGCCGGGCGCCAGCCATGCGCGAACCGGTTCGTCATGCGTGGTCTGCGCATCCGCCAGCGTGACGGTGGCGCGCACCGCGCCCGCCTGCGTCGTGGGTTGCAGTTCGATGAAGGCGATGCCGTCGTCGCCGACGACGCGGGCGATCGGGGCGGCGGCGGCGGGCGATGCCGGCGTCGCGGCGGTCGCGCGGCGGCGCTGGTCGAGCGCGACGTCGAGCGCGGGGGCGTAGGGCGCCTCCACCCGCACGGGGACGCTGGTGCCCGCACGTACCGGACGGCCGGCACGGTCGGTCAGCCGCACCGCCACCAGCGGGCGGGTGATGCCGTCCGCGACGAGGCGGCTGGCCTGCGGCAGCGCGACGGCATGGGCCGGCGTGCCCGACGAATGGACGATGCGCGTGATGACGGTGACGACCGCGCCGTCGGGGGCGAGCACCCGCGCCTCGATCCGGTTGTCGCCGTCGACCAGCGCGATGCCGCTCCAGCGCGAGATGGCGACGCCGGTAGCGCGCGCTTCCGTCCCGTCGAACGCGAGCGGATCGCTCTGCACGCCGTTCACGATCAGCGCGACGCGCTGTTCGGGCAGATGCTTGACGACGACGCGCACCGCGGGCGCGCGGGGATTGTGATCGGCCAGCGGGAACAGCATCGCGACGCCCGGCGCCTGGCCGTCGAACCAGTCGCGATTGCCCGCGGCGATCGCATCGGGCGCGACGGCGATCGGCAGCGCGGCGGCGGCATCCGGGGTGCGGCCGGTCGGCGCCAACTGGAAATCGACGCGCTTCAGCAGCCCGCCGTCGCTGTCCACGAAGCGCGACAGCGCATCGCCCGCCGCGCGGGTATCGGCGTCGCACGCGACCGCGCGATGCGTCCCCGGAATGCTGTGGCGGTCGAGCTGGACGACGTGGCGGCCGGGGCGGATCCCCTCCAGATGGTACAGGCCGTCGCGGTCGGTGACGACGAAGGTGCCGTCCTCCAGCAGGATGCGGACGCCCGCCACGCCCGTGCGGCGGCGCGCGGGATTGCCGCACGCGCCCTCGGTCACGCGGCCGATCACGGTGAAGCCGTCGCTGAACAGCAGCGGGCGCAGCCGGACGGAGGCGGCCGCCTCGTTACCCGTCGCGCCGGCGCTGCCCGATGCCAGCACGCGGTTGACCGCTTCGCCCGGCGGCGCACCGGGGGTGACGGTGACGACGTAGCGCAGGTCGATGGTGGCGCGGGCGCGCAGCAGCGGGATTGCGAACGACAGCGTGCGCCCGTCGGCGGCGACGCGCGGTTCGTCCGCCCCGCGCGTCGAGCCGGGCTGATAGCGCAGGCCGGGGGGCAGGAGATCGGTGACGCGCACGTCGCGCGCGTCGGTCACGGTGCGATTGGCCAGCGTGACGCGATATCGCACGATGTCGCCGGGCGATGCCTCGCGCACCGACGCGGTCTTGGTGAGCAGCAGCGCGGTCGGGCCGGCGCGGTCGACCGGCACGTCGGCGTAGAAGGGATCCGGCTTCGACAGCGTGAAATCGGCACCGAAGGAGGCATCGTTGAGGATGAACGGCCGCCCCGCGGGGTCGCGCAGTTGCGCCAGGTCGTCGCGGGACCGGGTGGACGGCGCGGTATAGCCGGCGGGCGGCTCGACGCGCAGATGGTAGCGCCCCGGCGCCACCAGCGGGAAGCGATAGCGGCCGGGGGGCAGGATGTAGGTACGGCCCGAGGCGTCGCGCACCGTGCCGCCGCTGGTGACGGTCGCGGGGTAACGACTGATACCGTCGTCGCCGAAGACGGTAGCGGGGCGATCGGCGTCGTCCAGCAGCGTCACCGTCGAGCCTTCGACCGGCGTACCCGTAGCCGAATCGAATATCACGCCCGCCGGGTCGATCAGCAGTTCGGCGACCGAGCCGAAGCTGTACTGATCTTCGGTGAAGGACAGGCGCATCCGCCCGCCGCGTTCGAGGGACACGTCGCACGCCACGGCCGCGGGATCGCCGCCGCCCAGCGATATCCCGCCGGCGAACACGCCGGTATCGGGACCGGTTTCGAGCAGCGTCGCCGGGCCGTCATAGCCATCGGTGGTGATGTGGATCGTCGCGCTTTCGCGCACCGCGGGGTCGCGGTTGCCGCCGGCGTTGTCGAGCACCACGATCACCGGCGTGCGCCCGTCGAGCGTCGCGACCGGGGCGGCGCGCGACAACGTATCGGCGTCGATCGGCGCGGGTGTGTAGCGCAGCGCAGGCGCCGTGTCGCAGCGTTCGCCCGACAAGGCGTAGCCGGGCGGCAGCAGCCGGAAGCCGAGCGTCGTCGGGCGCTTCGTCCGGTCGACGTCGAGCGCGACCGCATTCGAGCGCACCTGCACGCGCGCGTCGGGCGCGCCGAGTGACAGCGTGGCGATGTTGGTGACGCGCGCGACATCGTCCGCGCGGGCGGGGGCGACGACCAGCATCGCGGATGCGGCGGCAAGCGCCAGCGGAAGGTGGCGGGCGATGGGCATGACGGGTCGATCCCCGGCGCGCGGGCGAACCCGCGCGCCGGAGGGGCGTTGCTCCCGGGTGTAGTGGGTGGGACTAGTCGATCTTCACCTTGAACGAGACCGCGGTGGTCCCGCCGCCGGACACGCGATCGAGCCGCGCGGTGAGCGTCTTCGTTCCGGCATTGTAGTTGGCGGTGGCACCGTCGGTTTCACCGCTGTCGTCGGCGTCGTCATCCTCGGCCGAGCCGCTGGCGACGCAGGCGACGCCCAGCACGCCCGGCGCGCCGATCGAGATCGA
This sequence comes from Sphingomonas adhaesiva, assembly GCF_002374855.1. GTDB lineage: Bacteria > Pseudomonadota > Alphaproteobacteria > Sphingomonadales > Sphingomonadaceae > Sphingomonas > Sphingomonas adhaesiva. The sequence continues at coordinate 188,772 of NZ_NWVC01000002.1, read as the reverse complement.
ACCGGGGACGTAGGTGGTGTGCGTCGGCACGATATCGGTCAGCGTGACCGCATCGGCCGGGGTGGTCAGCGTGGCATTGGCGATGCGCAGGCAATATTCCAGCGTCGCGCCGGGTATCGCCTTCGGATTGAGCGTGTTCACCCCGTCTTCCAGGACGCGCACCGACTTCATCACGCTGAGCGCGACATTGGTGGTCGCGACCTGATAGCCGGCATAGGCGCGGCCCTGGCCGTTGCGCGCGATATCGCCCAGGTACAGCAGTCCGTCGCTGTCATCGTCGGCGAAGACGATGTCGACCGTATTGTCGGCATTGGCGAGGTTGAGGTCGGTAGGCATCAGCGCGGTGCCCTTCACCCCCGTCGAACCGCCGGCGGCGGCGATGACGTGGAGGGAATCGAACGCCAGCTGCGCCCCCGCCTGGTTGGGGACGTTGCCGACGATGAAGACCGTCACGCTGGCATCGGGGGCCAGTTCGTCGATCCAGGTCGCGGTATCGACGCCCGGATCGTAGATGCCGTTGTTGTTCGAATCGACGAACGCGCGCAGGTTCGTCAGGTCGAAATTGTCGGTCCCCGGCAGGATCCCGACCGAGATGTTCTGCTGATCGGGATCGAGCAGGAAATCCTGTACCCCGTTGGTCAGGTTGGTGACGCGGAACGTGGTGACCGCGTCCTGCTGTCCCAGGTTGACCTGCGTGAAGCCGGTCTGCGTGGTGACGACGGTGAAGTTCACTTTCCGGTCGACCACGAACGTCGCGGTGGTCGACGTCGCGGTCTGCGGCGTGCCGTTGACGGTGTAGGTCGCCGATGCGGTGTTGCTGATCGACGTGCCGGCGGTGGTTTCGGACGCGGCGCTTTGTGCCTGCGCGCCCGTGGCGAGCGCGAGCGTACCGGTGCCCGCCAGCATGACGGCGAGCGCCCTTTTTACGAACATGACGTAAGTATCCTTCCTGTTGCGATACGTGACGAAGTCGAGGGGATCAGTGGAGGACGGCCTGGAACGCGAACTCGCCCCCACCGCCGGCCGTCAACGGGCGGTCGAGGCGCCACCGTACGTGGGTGACATCATCGGGAAGGGCGGCGCGTGTGCCGCCGCCGGGCAGCGCGACGCGCAGCTGGTCGAGCGCGGCATAGCGACGCCCGTCGAGCGACACCGCCGGGGCGGCCGATCCGGGTGCGGGCGCGTGATAGGTCAGCCCGCGCGGAAGCGGATTGTCGAGCGTGACGCCCGCCAGCGGCTGCGTGCCGGTGTTGCGATACGCCAGCACGACGGTGATGCGGTCGCCCGGCACCACGCGGCGGGCCGGCGCCAGCGCGACACGGGTGGTGCCGTCGGCGGCGCGCGCCCTGGTTTCGACCATTACGCGCGAACTGATCTGGAGCGGGCCGGGCGCCGCGGCGACGGCAGCGGGCAGCGCGATCGCGGCAAGCGCGACCGCAGCGAGCGGAACGGGGGAACGGGACATGACGCAACTCCTCACTGGATGATGACCTGAAACTGGATGGTGCGGGTGGCGGCGGCGGGCACGTCGCCCAGCGCGACGCGGATCGCCGCGCCGTCGAACCCGCCGGCATCGTCGTCGTCCGCGTCGGAGATCGCGCGGGCATCGACGCTGAGGCTGCCGGCGACGTAGCGCGTGCCGGTGGGCACCGCGTCCTCCACCAGCGCGGCGACCGCCGGCGCGGTGAAGCGGGCGACCAGGCGATAGGTGACGACCGCGCCGGACACCGCGCGGGTCGACCCGTCGGGCGCGCGCACCGACTGCGATTTTTCCAGCATCGCGGCGTCGCTGCCGGCGGCGGCATCGAAGGTCAGCAGCGTCACCGCCTCCGCGCGCGCCCCGCCGCTGCCGACGATCAGATCGGCGCCGTTCGGCCCGGCCCCCGGCGTCACCGTGCCGGGCGTGCCGCTGGCGCTTTGTGCGATGGCGGCAAGCCGCACCGGCAACGGATCGCCCGCCGCGACCGGGCCGAGCAGGACGTGCACCCGCCGCCGCTCACCCGCGCGCAGCCGCACGACCGGGGTGGCGAGCGGGGCGCCGTCCGCGCCGCCGACGGAGATGCCGCGATAGGTGGCGCGCGCGCCATCGACCTCGACCGACAGGGCGAAATCGTCGTCGGCATTGCCGGTGTTGGTGACGTCGAAGGCGACCGCGGTCGCGCTGTCGGCGACGACCGGTTGCGTCGCCAGCGCGGCGGTGACGGCGACGTCGACCAGCTGCGCCAGCGTCAGCGACACGCGGTTGCTGTCGATGGCGGGCGCCGTGCTGCCGTCCGGCGCGGCGACGTTCAGCCGCGCGACATTGGTGATGACGGTGCCCGCGGGCGTGGCGGTTTGCGCACGCACCGCGGGCGACACGACAAGCGCGCCGGAGAGCGCCAGGGTAAGGGGGGAATAGAACCGCAAGGCATTCGTCCGGACGACGGGATTGTCGTGCACGAGCGAGAAAGCCGCGGCGCGGTTAACGCGATCTAGCCATCGGTCTTACGCCGCGGTACGATTAGACCAACGTGCAACCCACGGAAAACAAACAAAAAGTTGTTCCGTAAGCGAAATACTCAGGTTAACCGCAAATCAGTCTTTTTCCGTCGGCAGGCTGATGTAGCTGGCCTGCGCGCCGGCGATGGTGATCGACTGATTCGCCGCTCGATAGTCGCCGGGGCGCGCGAAGAAGATGTTCGGCACGAACGTCTGCGGGTTGCGGTCGTAGAGCGGGAACCAGCTGGACTGGACCTGCACCATGATGCGGTGACCGGGCAGGAAGACGTGGTTCGCGGTGGGCAATGCGAAGGTATAGGGCAACGCGCGGCCCGGCGTGATCGCGCGCGCCTGTGCCAGCGATTCGCGATAGCGGCCGCGGAAGATGTCCATCGCCACCGCCAGCTGATAGCCGCCCATGGCGGGCGTTTCGGGCACTTCGTCGGGATAGACGTCGATCAGCTTGACCACCCAGTCGCTGTCGGTGCCGGTGGTCGCGGCGGTGAGGTGGACGACCGGCTCCCCCGCGATCGCCAGCGGCTTCGTCAGGACCGGGCCGGTGAAGGTGAGGACGTCGGGGCGCCCCGACACCGCGCGCTGGTCGCCGGTCAGCCACGTCGGCCACGGATTGTTGTCGCCATAGCCGAGCGCGGGGACGGGGCGCGGCTGGTAGGTGACCGGCACCGCGGGATCGGAGACGTAATCGGCCACGTCTTTCCCGGGCGCGGCATCGAAGCCCAGCGTCATGCCGGGGCGCAGGTACAGCCGCGTGCGTCCTTCGCCGGACGGCCAGCTGCCCAGCCGCTGCCAGCGGTTGGTGCCGCTTTGAAAGGCGGTGACGGGCGCCACGTCCATCGCCGCATCCTTCAGATAATGCGCCAGGAACGGGGCCAGCACGTCGCGGCGCCATTGCTTCGCGGTGTCCGCGTCCCAGTCGATCGCGCCCAGCCGGTTGCCGTTGCCGATCCCCTGCCCGTGGAACCACGGGCCGATCGACAGGAACAGCTTGCCGCGCATCGCCGGTTTCGCGCGCAGTGCGCGATAGACGGCCATCGCGCCGTAGATATCCTCCTGATCCCACAGGCTGTGAACCAGCATGGTCGGCACGTCCGACCCGCGCCGCGCGAGCACCCGGTCCATCGCCTGATCCTGCCAATAGGCGTCATAGGCCGGGTGGTCGGCGACCTTCCGCCAGATGCCGACCTGATCCAGCCCGTGCGCCTGTGCCAGCGCGCCGGCCGATCCGGCGCGCATCTGCACGTCGTAATCGTCATAGGTGGAGGATTGCCATTTCGCGCTGCCGTCCCGCGATGCCTCCTGGTTGAAGAAATAGGGCAGGCTGTTGAGGCGGAAGGCACCGTTGTGGAACCAGTCGTCGCCGCGCCAGCCGTCGACCATCGGGTTCATCGGCACCGCGACCTTCAGCGCGGGATGCGCGCCGACCAGCCCCATCAGCGTCGTGAACCCGTCGTAGCTGATGCCGATCATTCCGACGCGCCCGTTCGACTGCGGCAGGTTCTTCACCAGCCAGTCGATCGTGTCCCAGGTGTCGGTGGCGTGATCGACCGCCGTGGAATTGGCATCCGTCCCGGCGAGCGCCCGGTTCATCATATATGTGCCGCCCGAGCCGTATTTGCCCCGCACGTCCTGCACCACGCGGATATAGCCGCCCGCCGCGATCACGTCGGCGGCATTGTCATAGCCCTGCAGCACGCTGGCCATCCGCCCGCTGTCGGCGTGGCGGGTTAGCCCCTCCGCATCATAGGGCGTGCGGGTGAGGAGGATGCCGGCGTCCTTCGCGCCGTTGGGGATGAGGATGACGGTATGGAGCGTCACGCCGTCGCGCATCGGAATCTCGACGGTGCGGCGCGTGAAGTCGGCGTCCGGGGCGGGCACCGGGCGCAGCTGGGCCGGGCGTTCGTCCTCCGCCTGATGTGCGGGGGCGGCCGTCGCGGGGACGAGGCAGGTCGCGCACAGCGCGGTGAGCAGGAAGCGGCTGATGGTCATGTGGTCCCCCCGGACGCACCATCCTGTCGGTGCGGCGGGCCGATCATGGCGCGCCGCGCGGCGATGCCGCAAGGGGGATCAGGCGTCCGTCAGGCGACGGCGCAGCGCGCGTTCCAGCCGCTCGACGCTTTGCGCGCCGGGAATGGCGTAGCGACCGTCGAGGACCAGCGTCGGCACCGACAGCACGCCTTCGCCGCGCCAATAGTTTTCGGCCGCGCGCACGTCCCCGGCGAAGCGCCCCTCCGCCAGCACCGCGTGCGCTTCGTCAGTGTCGAGGCCCGCATCGGCGGCGGCACCGACCAGCACATCGGGGTCGGAGACATTCTGCCCCTTCGCGAAATAGCGCGCGAGCAGCGCCTTTTTGAGCGGCAGCTGGGCGCCGATCGTCCCCGCCCAGTGGAGCAGGCGGTGCGCGTCGAACGTATCGTACAGCCGGTCCGACCGGCCGCGCATGTCGACGCCCAGTTCGGCGGCGGCGGCGCGGATGCGGTCGCCGGCGGCGCGCGCCTGATCGGGGCCGGCGCCGTATTTGCGCGCGAGATTGTCGGCGATCTTCTCCCCCTCCGGCGGCAGGCCGGGGTTGAGCTCCAGCGGGTGGAAGGCGAGCGTTACCTCGGCCGCGCCGTCCAGCCGCGCGACCGCCTGTTCCACCGCCGCCAGCCCGATCGCACACCACGGGCAGACGATGTCGGAGACGATATCGAGCCGGATTGCCGGCGCGGTCACGCCGCCCGCGCGACCGGGGCGGACGGCGCGGTGCGTGCGTGGGTGTCGATCGCGTCGACGATCGGTGCGATCAGCGGCGGGGGCAGGGTGTGGCCCATGCCGTCGATCTCCATCAGCCGCGCGCCGGGGATTGCCTGCGCCGTCTGGCGGCCGCCGGTGCAGGGGACCAATGGATCGTCGGTGCCGTGGATCACCAGCGTCGGCGTGGTGATGGTGCGCAGGCGGGCGGTGCGGTCGCCGTCGGCGACGATCGCCGCCATCTGGCGCACGAAGCCGCCGGCACAGCGGTTGCGCAGCGTTTCGCTGCGGATCCGTTCCGCCATCAGCCCTTCCTCTATCGGGAAGCGCCCGCCGACCGCGCGGCCGGCCAGCGTGCCGTGCGCGACGATCGCCTCCAGATCGTCGCCGCGCGGGTGACGCAGCAGCAGCGCGGTGGTGCGCATCGTCGGGCGCGAGCAGGTGGGGTGGCCGGTGGTCGACATGATCGAGGTGAGCGTATCGACGCGGTCGCGCCAGCCGGCGGCGACCAACTGCGCGATCATCCCGCCCATCGACGCGCCGACGACATGTGCCCGCGGGATCGACAGCGCGTCCATCAGCCCGACCGTGTCGGCGGCCATGTCCGTCAGAGTGTAGGGGACGGCCGGCACACGCCCGAACTGGCGCTGCACCGCAGTCCACATGACGTTGGGGACGCCCGCCTCGTCCAGCTTGGTCGACAGGCCGACGTCGCGATTGTCGAAGCGGATGACGCGGTAGCCGCGTTCGGCCAGCGCCTCCACCATCGACAGCGGCCACCGCACGAGCTGCGCGCCCAGACCCATGATGAGCAACATAGCCGGCCCGTCCTTCGGCCCGGTTTCCTCATACTCGATCTCAATCCCGTTTGCGTGAACCCGCGCCATCGCCTCCTCCGTCCGGTCAGCCGCGCATTATCTGGCCGATGTCATCTTAATGCAACATTGCGGGGGCGGTTCCGCTGCGTGGCTACTCGTGATAGCGGTTCGCTCCCCATGGCCGATCGCCTGCATCTCGACCGTTTCCTGCCGTACCTGCTGTCGGTCACGTCGAACCGCGTCAGCGACCGGATAGCGCGTGCCTATGACGCGCTGTTCGGGCTGACGATCCCGGAATGGCGGCTGATCGCGCTGATCGCCGAACATGCGCCGATCACCCAGGCGCAGTTGGGCGAGCGCAGCCGGATGGACAAGGTGACGGTCAGCCGCGCCGCGATCGCGCTGACCGCGCGCGGGCTGCTGGAGCGCAGCCCCAATCATGCCGACCGGCGATCGCACCATCTTATGCTGAGCGAGGCGGGGCAGGCGCTGTACGCGCAGATCGCGCCCAAGGCGATCGAGTTGGAGCGCCGCATCTTCGGCCGGTTCGATGCCGCCGAGCTGGAACAGTTCACGCAGATGCTGCGGCGGATCGACGCCGCCGCGCAGGAGGAAGACTGAGTGTCCGTAACGACGACGACGACCACGGGGGAGGCGCCGCTGATCGCCGGGGTGGAACTGGGCGGGACCAAGTGTATCGCGATCCTGTCCAGCGGGCCGGATCGCATTTTGGAGGAGGTCCGCGTTCCGACCACCCACCCTGACGAGACGCTGCCCGCGCTGGAAGCGGCGCTGGACGCATGGCGCGGGTTCGCCGCGATCGGCATCGCCAGTTTCGGCCCGGTGTCGATCGATCCCGAATCGGGCGATTACGGCAAGATTACCTCCACGCCGAAGCCGGGCTGGGCGCATACCGACGTCGCCCGCCGCCTGGGCGCGCGCTACGGCGTGCCGGTGGGGTTCCACAGCGACGTCGTCGGTGCGGCGATGGCGGAGGCGCGCTGGGGCGCGGGCCACGGGCTGGGCGAGCTGGCCTATGTCACGGTCGGTACGGGCGTCGGCGCGGGGATGATCGCGCACGGCCGCCCGGTGGACGGGCTGACCCATTCCGAATTCGGGCATATCCGCCCGCCGCGCCTGCCCGGTGACGACTGGCCGGGCGCCTGCCCCTATCACGGCGCTTGTGTCGAGGGGCTGGCGGCCGGTCCGGCGATCGCGGCGCGCACCGGGATCAAGGGTGAGGACCTGCCCCAGGATCATCCCGCCTGGGACACGGTGGTGCATGCGCTGGCGACGCTGTTCGCGACGCTGACGCTGACCGGCGTGCCGCGCCGGATCGTGCTGGGCGGCGGGGTGATGGTCGGTAATCCGCACCTGCTGCCGCGACTGCGCGCGGCGACGGCGGCGTCGCTCAACGGCTATGTCGCGCTGCCGGAGGTCGCCGACATGGACACGTTCATCGTGCCCGCCGCGCTCGGCGGCAACGCCGGGCCGCTGGGCGCGGTGGTGCTGGGACAGATGGCGCTGGCGGATCGGCGCTCCCCCGCGGCGATCGCCGCGGGCTGACCGGACGATCAGCGGGCGGGGTGGGCCGCCGCCCGCGCGCGGGCGCGGTCCTGCTCCAGCATTTCCGCCACGCGCGCGGCATAGCCCGACAGGCGCAGCGCCTCCAGCGAGGTCAGCCCGTCGCGCGGCGTGCTGTCGAACACGCACACCGTGCCGATTCGCGCACGGTTGAGCGTCTTGATCGGTGCGGCGGCGTAGAAGCGCACGCCCTCGCCGTCGGTGACGAAGGGATTGTCGCGGAACCGCGGATCGAGCCGCGCATCGGGCACCACCGTCACCGCGTCGGTGCCGATGCTGTGGGTGCAGAAGGATATGGCGCGGGGCACATGGTCGACCGCCACGCCGACGCGCGCCTTGTACCACTGGCGCCCTTCATCGATGAACGAGATCACCGCCTTGCGCACGCGGAAGGTGGCGGCGATGTCGTGCACCAGCCGCTCCATGGCGGGATCGGGCGGCGTGTCGAGCACGGCGTAACTCCTCAGTGTTGCGATCCGACTGTCTTCGTCCTGCTGCGGCATGATCACCTCTCGCGACGACAATGGGTCAACAACCGTTACCATTCGCTTTCGACTTTGGTCTATTTTTGCTTTTTTTCAGCGCGATGCGCGGCGTTCGGGTCCGTTTCGGAGCGGATCGTTTCGCTAACGTCCGTTTAACCCTCCTCGCTTACCCCCTGGTCATCCGGCCGCGCGGGGGGCGCATGGCCGTGCAAGCGAGGGCCGGCGGGACACATGCGCATCTTGATCGTGGACGACGAGCCGCTGGTCCATGAAAGCTACCGGTTGAGCTTCGCCCCGCCCGCCGCCGCGCAGGGCGCGTTGTCGGCGATGGCCGCCGATCTGTTCGCGGACGCCGCCGCGCGCGACGCGGAGGCCGCGCCCCCTGCGTTCGACGTGACCTATCACGTGCAGGGACTGGACGCGGTGGCGGCGGTCGAGCAGGCGATCGCGGCGGGCGCGCCGTTCCAGGTGGCGTTCATCGACGTGCGGATGCCGCCGGGCATCGACGGGCGCGAAACCGCGCGGCGCATCCGTGCGCTCGATCCCGAGATCAACCTGGTGATCGTCACCGGCTATTCCGATTTCTCGCCGGTGGAGATCAGCCGCGTGGCCGGGCCGGCGGACAAGATCTTCTACATCGCCAAGCCGTTCGAGGTCGCCGAGGTGGTGCAGACCGCGACCGCGCTGGTCCAGCGGTGGGAAAACGACCGCGCGCTGGCCGCGACGCGCGCGGCGCTGGCGCATCACGTGCTGATGCTGGAACAGCAGACGATTGAACTGGCCGCCAAGGAAAGCCGCGCGCTGCACATCGCCAGCCACGATACGCTGACCGGCGCGCCCAACCGCTTCGCGTTCCAGCGCGCGCTGGCCGACCGGGTGCGCGTGGGCGGCGCGGGCTTCGCGGTGGCGATGATGGACCTGGATCGGTTCAAGTCGGTCAACGACACGCTGGGCCATATGGCGGGCGACGCGCTGCTGCGCGCGATCTGCGCGATCCTGAACGACGGGATACCCACGGGCGGGACGGTCGCGCGGCTGGGCGGCGACGAATTCGGGCTGCTGTTCGAGGCGGAGGACCAGGCCGCGGCGCTGGGCGTGGCGCAGCGGCTGGTGGCGGCCTGTGCCACCCCGCAGACCATCTATGGCCATTGCGTCGAGGGGGCCGCGTCGATCGGGCTGGTGATGGCCGACGGGCGCGGCGATCCCGGCGACCTGCTGCGCCGCGCGGACCTGGCGCTGTACGAGGCCAAGCGGCAGGGGCGGGGCCGCGCCTGCGCGTTCGATGCGCGGCTGGACGAGGATGTGCGCCTGCGCCGCCGGATCGAGACCGGGCTGTCGCAGGCGATCGCGCGCGACGAACTGTCGATGGTCTATCAGCCGATCGTCACCGGCGCGCGGCACGAAATCGTCGGGTTCGAGGCGCTGCTGCGCTGGCAGACCGAGGACCACGGCCCGATCAGCCCGGCGGTGTTCGTCCCGATCGCCGAGGAGAGCAACCTGATCCACGAACTGGGCGACTGGGTGCTGGATCGCAGCCTGGCGGCGCTGGCGACGTGGCCGGGGCAATATGTGTCGATCAACTTCAGCCCGCGCCAGTTCCGCCGCCCGCACTTCGTCGACGATATCGCGCAGAAGGTCGCTGCCGCCGGGATCGCGCCCGAACGCGTGCAGATCGAGATCACGGAAACCGCGATCTTCGACGATGCCGATCGCGCGGCGGAGACGCTGAACCGGTTGCGCGCGCTGGGGTTCCGGATCGCGCTGGACGATTTCGGCACCGGCTATTCTTCGCTCTACAACATCCGCACCTTCGCGCTGGACGTACTGAAGATCGACCGCAGCTTCATCGACGGGATGCCGCGCGAGCGCGAGTCGATGGCGATCGTGCGGTCGATCATCCATCTGGCGCAGTCACTGGGGCTGGGGGTGATCGCCGAGGGGGTCGAGACGCGCGCGCAGGTCGACCTGCTGCGCGCCGCGGGCGCCAGCCATCTGCAGGGCTATCATTTCTCCCGCCCGGTCGCGCCGGCGGCGGCGCTGGACCTGGCGCATCGCCGCTGGCTGTCGCCGGTGCGCGCGGTGGCGACGGGAACGCACGGCTGATGGCGAGCGCGGCGCTGCGCGCGTGGCGCACGCCCGCGTCGCTGGGCGCCAAGCTGGTGCTAATGCTGACCGCGGTCGGCGTCGCTGGCGCGCTGGGCGCCGCGCTGCTGCTGGCGAGCGTGCTGGTGCCCAGCTTCGGCACGCTGGAGCGGCAGGCGACGCAGACGCAGGCCGCGCATGTCCGCGCCGCGCTGGACGATCTGGCGCGGCAGATGGCGCATGGCGCGAAGGATCGCGGCCGTTCCGACACCTTGTATCACGCGCTGGCGCCCGGTGCGGCACCCGGCGCGCTGGCCACGGCGGCGGCGACGGATATGGATGTCGACGCGGTGGCGGTGATCGTGGACGGGCGCGTCCGGTTGCTGCGCGCGCAGGGGCCAAAGGCGTGGGGGCGGGCGCTGGCCGGCGTGACGCCGCGCGCGGCGCCGCAGGGCTTCTACCTGCGGATCGGTGACACGGTGGCGGCGGTGGGCGTTGCGCCGGTGCGGCGGGCCGACGGGAGCGGTGCGCCGCGCGGGCAGGTGGTGATCGCGCGGCGGCTGACCGCGGCGCGGCTGTCGGCACGGCTGGGCGCGGCGATGACCATCGACACGGGAGGGGCAGCGCCCGCCGCGCCGAGCGCGGCGGTGGCGGTGGCGGGGCCGGACGGGCGCGCGGTGGCGCAGGTGCGCTTCGGCGTGGCGCGCGACATCACCACGCTGGGCCGCCGGCTCTTGTTGCTGGCGATCGGGGGATCGGTGCTGCTGCTGCTGCTGGTGCTGACGATGCTGCGCCGGATGATCGGCGAGCAGGTGCTGGCGCCGCTGGCGCTGGTCGAGCGGCATATGGAGCGGGTGCGCGTCAGCGGATCGCTGGCGCCGCTGCGCGACGACGGGCGCCGCGACGAAATCGGCGCGCTGGGGCGCAGCTTCAACGCGATGCTGCGCCAGCTGCACGACCTGCGCGAGCAGAACGAGGTGCAGAGCTTCGCGCTCGGTCGGTCGGAAAGCGCGGTGGCGGTGATGCACAATGTCCGCAACGCGCTGTCCCCGGTCAGCACGGTGCTGAGCCATGACGAGGCGCGCGGCGCCCCGGTCGATCCGGCGATGGTGCTGCGTGCGGTCGGCGAACTTGCCGGGAAGCAGGTGCCGGAGGAACGACGCGCGCGGCTGGCGGCGTTCGTCGCGCAGGCGGTGACGGCGCTGGACGAGGCGCGCGCGGCGCAGGCGGAGCGGACGGCGATCGGCCGCAGCGCGCTGCGTCATGTCCTGGACATCATCGGCGCGCAGCAGGCGGCGGCGCATGAGCGACCGCATCTGGCGCCATGCGACCTGACCGCGATCGTCGCGCAGAATGCCGCGATCGCGCGCTACGCGGGCAGCGGCGACATTGCGTTCAGCTATCCGGCGACGCCGTGCGCGGTGCGCGCCAATCGCGTGATCCTGAGCCAGGTGATCGGCAATCTGTTCGCCAATGCCGCGGAGGCGATCGCCGCATCGGGGCGCGTGCCGGGAACGATCGCGGTGTCGCTGACCGAGCGCGGCGACACGGTGGAACTGCGCATCGCCGACGATGGCGAGGGCTTCGACCCGGCGATCGGCGCGACGCTGTTCCAGCGCGGCTTTTCGACGCGCGCCCACAAATCCGGCGGGCTGGGGCTGCACTGGTGTGCCAATTCGATGGCGGCGATGGACGGATCGCTGCGGCTGGACAGCGCCGGGCCGGGGCAGGGCGCGACCGCGACGCTGACGCTGGCCGCCGCGCCCGAGGAACGCGCGCTGGCGGCGTGACGCCTCAGCCGGCCAGCGCGAACGCCTCCGCCGCGGCGACCTGTTCGTCGCCGGGCGTGACGCCGGTGTAGAGCACGAACTGTTCCAGCGCCTGCAGCTTGGCGATGGCGGCGCCGGTCACGACCGTCCGCCCCGCATCGCGCGCGGCGCGCAGCAGCGGCGTTTCGACCGGCTTGGCGACCACATCCACGACGACCGACGCCGCCGCGATCTGATCCGGGGTGAAGGCGAGCGCGTCGGCGTCCGCGCCGGTCATCCCCAGCGGGGTGACGTTGACCAGCATCGCCGCCTCCAGCCCGGCCGGGTCGGCGACGTGCGTTAAGCCCAGCCGGTCGGCCAGCGCCGCGCCCTTCGCCCGGTTGCGCGCCGCGATCGTGCCGTTGGTGAAGCCGGCGTCGACCAGCGCGGTCGCCACCGCCTTCGCCATGCCGCCGCTGCCGCGCAGCAGGAAGGGCGCGGTGCGATCCGCGTCGAGCGCCTCCACCAGCGTGCGGACCGCGCTATAATCGGTATTGTGGCCCAGCAGGGTGCCGTCGTCGTTGACGATCGTGTTGACGCTGTCGATCGCCGCCGCGGACGCCTCGAGGCCGTCGAGCAGCGGGATCACGTCCTCCTTGAACGGCATCGACACCGCACAGCCGCGGATGCCCAGCGCGCGGATGCCGGTGATCGCGCCGGGCAGGTCGGTGGTCGTGAACGCCTTGTAGACGTAATCCAGCCCCAGCGCGGCATAGAGGTGGTTGTGGAAGCGCGAGCCGAAGGTGCCGGGGCGTGCGGCAAGCGACATGCACAGGCGGGTGGCGGGGCCGATCGGGGGTTTCATGCGCGTCGTCCTTTCGATGTGGCGGCTCGGCGTCAACCCAGCGGCAGCGTCGGCTGCACCTCCTCGCCGTCCGCGACGATCCCCGACAGCGTCAGGCCCAGCAGCCGGATACCCCCCATCACCGGCAGCAGCGGGGCGAGCAGTGCGCGCCCGATGTCGAGGAACTGCGCCTGATCGGCGATCGGCGCGGCGAGCGAGCGGGCGCGGGTGATCGTCTGGAAATCCGCGCGGCGCAGCTTCAGCGTGACGGTGCGGCCGCGCGTCGCGTGCCGGTCGATCCGTACCCATGCAGCCTCCGCCACGCGCGCCAGCCCGGCGTCGATCGCGGCCGGATCGGTCAGGTTGGTGTCGAAGGTGCGTTCCGCCCCCACCGACTTGCTGGCGCGATCGGCGCGCACCGGGCGGTCGTCGATGCCGCGCGCGGCGCGGTGGAGATAGTCGGCGTAGCTGCCGAAATGCGCGCGCAGGAACGCGATCGGCCGGTCGCGCAGGTCCGCGCCGGTTTCGATCCCCAGCCGCGCCATCTTTGCCGCGGTGACCGGGCCGACGCCGTGGAACCGCTTGACCGGCAGCATCGCGACGAACGCCGCGCCCTTGCCCGGGGGGATCACGCACAGGCCGTCGGGCTTGTTCTGATCCGACGCCAGCTTGGCGATGAACTTGTTGTAGCTGACCCCGGCCGAGGCGGTGAGTTGCGTCTCGGCCTTGATCCGCGCGCGGATGTCCTGCGCGATCGCCTTGGCCGATCCCAGCCCGCGGCGATCGTGGGTGACGTCCAGATACGCCTCGTCCAGCGACAGCGGCTCGATCGCGTCGGTGTAATCGGCGAAGATCGCGTGGATCTGCCGGCTGACCGCGCGATAGACCTCGAACCGGGGCGAGACGAACACCAGGTCGGGGCAGCGCCGCGCCGCGGTGACCGAGGGCATGGCGCTGCGCACCCCGAAGGCGCGCGCCTCGTAACTGGCCGCCGCCACGACGCCGCGCGCGCGCGACCCGCCGACCGCCACCGGGCGGCCGCGCAGTTCCGGCGCGTCGCGCTGTTCGACCGACGCGTAGAAGGCGTCCATGTCGACGTGTATGATCTTGCGGACGGTATCGTGCACGTTTTTCCGGCGGCGGTGACTTTCGGGAGCGGTCCCGTTATATCGGCGCGATGACCGACGACTTCCAGCGACCCGTGCTCACGCCCCCCGACGGGCAGAAGAAAGTGCTGCTCCATTCGTGCTGCGCGCCCTGTTCGGGCGAGGTGATGGAGGCGATGACCGCGAGCGGGATCGACTATACGATCTTCTTCTACAACCCGAACATCCACCCCAAGGAGGAATATCTGCTCCGCAAGGAGGAGAATATCCGCTTCGCCGAAAAGCACGACGTGCCGTTCGTCGATGCCGATTACGACACGACCAACTGGTTCAAGCGCGCAAAAGGCATGGAGTGGGAGCCGGAGCGCGGCGCGCGCTGCACGATGTGTTTCGACATGCGGTTCGAACGCACCGCGCTGTACGCGCATGAAAACGGCTTCCCGGTCATCACCTCGTCGCTGGGGATCTCGCGCTGGAAGAACATGACGCAGATCAACGATTGCGGCGAGCGTGCGGCGGCGCATTACCCGGGCCTCGCCTATTGGACGTTCAACTGGCGCAAGGGCGGCGGCGCGGCGCGGATGATCGACATTTCCAAGCGCGAGCATTTCTACCAGCAGGAATATTGCGGCTGCGTCTATTCGCTGCGCGACACCAACGCGCATCGCGTGTCGCAGGGGCGCGAGGAAATCCGCATTGGCGAACTGTATTACGGGGACGCGCAATAGGGTGGATGCCCCGCCCGAACAGCTGACGCTGGACCTGGACGGGTGGGAAGGGCCGCTCGACCTGCTGCTGTCGCTGGCGCGGGCGCAGAAGGTGGACCTGCGCGAGATTTCGATCCTGGCGCTGGTCGAGCAATATCTGCGCTATGTCGAGCGCGCGCGGGTGCTCCAGCTGGAGCTGGCGGCCGATTACCTGGTAATGGCGGCGTGGCTCGCGTACCTCAAATCCGCGCTGCTGCTGCCGCGCGATCCGCAGGTGGAGCCGGACCCCGAGGAACTGGCGCTGCGGCTGCAATTGCGGCTGGAGCGGCTGGACGCGATGCGCGAGGCGGGCGCGCGGCTGATGGCGCGCGACCGGCTGGGCCGCGACGTGTTCGCGCGCGGCGCGCCGGAAGGGCTGCGAACCGTGCGCACCGGGCCGTATGAGGCGAACCTCTACGACCTGATCGCCGCCTACGGCCGCATTAGCGCGCGCTCGCGCCCGGTGATGCATGTGGTGCAGGACCGCGAGGTGATGACGCTGGAGGCGGCGATCGCGCGGGTTTCCGCGCTGGTGGGCAGCGCGATCGACTGGCGCGCGATTGAGACGTTCCTGCCCGACATGGCGAGCGCGGGGCTGCGGCGGTCGGCGCTGGCGTCCAGTTTCCTGGCGGCGCTGGAACTGGCGCGGCAGGGGCGGGTGGAATTGTGGCAGGAAGAAGCGTTCGCGCCATTGTACCTCAGGGCGCCGGCGGCATGACCGATCCGCAGACGCTGCGCGCGGTGGAGGCGGTGCTGTTCGCCGCGGCCGAGCCGCTGACCCCCGATTCGATTCGCGCGCATGTCGGCGAACTGGATGTGCGCGGCGCGCTGGCGGCGCTGGTCGGCCATTACGAGGGGCGCGGCATCCGGCTGGTCGAGCGCGGCGGGCGGTGGCATTTCGAGACCGCGCCGGACCTGGCCCACCTGCTCCGCCGCGACCGCGAGGAAGTGCGCCGGCTGAGCCGTGCGGGCATCGAGACGCTGGCGATCATCGCCTATCACGAGCCGGTGACACGCGCCGAGATCGAGGCGATCCGCGGGGTGCAGACCGCCAAGGGGACGCTGGACGTGCTGATGGAGGCGGGCTGGGTCCGCCCCGCGGGGCGCCGCGAAGTGCCCGGCCGCCCGCTGATGTTTGCGACCACCCCCGAATTTCTGTCACATTTCGCGCTCAAGAGCCGACGCGACCTGCCGGGAATCGAGGATCTGCGTGCCGCAGGGCTTCTCGACCCCGTCGATCTGGCGTTCGAGCAACTCGCGGTGGAAAAGACCGACGAGGACGACTAGATACGCTGCACCTCAGGAGTTTTCGTGTCATGGGCAGCTTCAGCCTTCCGCATATCCTCATCCTCGCGATCGTCGCGATCCTCCTGCTGGGCGGCGGGCGCTTTTCCAGCATGATGGGCGACGTCGCCAAGGGCGTGAAGAATTTCAAGAAGGGCATGTCGGAGGATGACGGCGACGACGACCTCGTCCGTCGCCCCAAGCCGCGCATCGAGGCGCAGTCCGCCGCCGAGCCGGCGTTCGACCGCGACGCCGACCGCACCCGCGAGGATTGCCGCTGATCCCCGCCTGATCTACTGGCGCGCGCCGAATGTTCGATATCGCTCCGTCCGAATTCCTGCTGGTCGCCTTCGTCGCGCTGGTGGTGATCGGCCCGAAGGACCTGCCCAAGGCGATGCGCGTCCTGGGTTACTGGGTTGGACGTGCGCGCGCGGTGGGGCGGCAGTTCCGCTCCGGCTTCGACGAGATGGTGCGCGAGGCCGAGCTGGAGGAAATGGAAAAGAAGTGGAAGGCGGAGAACGAGCGGATCATGCGCGAGCATCCGTTCATCCCGTCGCCGCCGCCCGCTTCCGCCGCTGATGCGCCCGCGGCGGCGCTGGTGGACCATCGCGACGGTCCGGATACGTCGGGCGACATGCCAGCGCCGGTGATGGTCGAAAAGCCGCACGTGATTGCCGCCGATCCCGTGCCCGACGCGCCGCCGGCCCCCGATGCGCCGGCCCAGCCGGCCGTCTCGCCCGGTACCGACAGGAGCGCATCGTGAGCGCGACCGCCGACGAACTGGACGACAGCCGCGCACCGCTGCTCGACCATCTGCTCGAACTGCGGCGGCGGCTGCTGTATTGCATCCTGGCGATCGGCCTGGCCTTTGCGGTCTGCTGGTATTTCGCGGAGGATATCTTCGCCTTCCTCGCGCATCCGCTGATCCAGGCTGGGCAGAGGAAGCTGATCTACACCCAGCTGTTCGAGGCGTTCTTCGTCCAGATCAAGGTCGCGTTCTTCTCCGCGATGATGGTCTCGTTCCCGGTGATCGCCAACCAGCTGTGGCAGTTCGTCGCGCCGGGGCTGTACCGCAAGGAAAAGCGCGCGCTGCTCCCGTTTCTGCTCGCGACGCCGGTGCTGTTCCTGACCGGGGCGGCGATGGCCTATTACGTCGCGATCCCGATGGCGCTGCATTTCCTGCTGAGCTTTTCGGGCACCGTCGGCGGGGTTGAACAGGAGGCGTTGCCCGCGATCGGCAACTATCTGTCGTTCGTGATGCAGTTCCTGTTCGGGTTCGGCGCGGCCTTCCTGCTGCCGGTGTTGCTGATGCTGCTGGAGCGTGCGGGGATCGTCACGCGCAAGCAGCTGATCGGCGCACGCCGCTACGCGATCGTGGGTGCCTTCGCGATCGCGGCCGTGCTGACCCCGCCTGACGTCGGTTCGCAGCTGCTGCTAGCGATCCCGCTGACGATCCTGTACGAAATGGCGATCATCGGCATCTGGTTCACCGAGCGCCGCCGCGCGCGAGAGGCGACGCCGGAAAGCTGATACGAAAACGGCCCGCGAAACGCGGGCCGTCCACCGTCATCGCGGATGTGCGACGGATCAGTTCTTCACGTCGTTCGCGGTCTTCGTCACGGCCTGGCCGGCGGACGACACGTCCTTGCCCGCGCCCGCAACGGTATTGCATGCGGACACCAGCACCGCACCGGCCAGCGCCGCCATCGTCACGATCTTACGCATCGAAACCTACTCCTTCGCCAATAGCGCGAAGTTAATCCCCGGCCGCGCGAAACGTTCCGCGGCTGCAATCATCTGGTGATGGGGGGTTCGGAAAAAAGGTAAGGCCCGGAAGCGTCACCGGGGGGGGGGGAGGTGGACGCTTCCGGGCCTATGTCGTGGATAGCGAGAGCGGGGGGGGCATAAGGTCGCTATCCGAGGGGGAAAACGATGCGGGGCGACAGCGGTTCCGCCGATGCGACGATTTTTTACAGGCAGTCGCAACGCCATCCGCCCCGGCGCCGCCGTCACTCGCGACCGGTCACCGCCACTGTGATTTCATAGGCGCCGGCCAGCGGATCGTGCTGCAGCGGCGCGCGCAGCTGGCGCGACAGCCCCTCGATCACCCGGCCGTAGCGATCGCGAAGCTCGCCACGCAGATGATCGGTGTCGATCAGCGCGCGCGAGGACAGCCGCAGGATCGCCTTGGCGGGATCTGCTGCCGGCTTGAGCGACAGGCGCAACTGCGTTTCGGGCGCGCAGGTCATCGCCAGCTCGACCAGTTCGGTCACCAGGAACGACACCGCGACCGCGACGTCCTGCGTTACGTAGAAGGGGTCGACGTCCAGCACGATGCTGATGCGGCTGCCCTCCGGCGCGGTGGCGCGGATCGACGAGGCCAGTTCGCCGAGGACCGAGCGAAGGCCGACGCCGCGATTTTCCTCCATCTCGGCGTAATGGTAGCGATGGACGACCGCGAGCGCGTCGACGCGCCGCTGGATCGAGGCATAGGCGCGCGCCGCCTCAGGGCTTTTCGCGCCGCGCGCGTGGAAATTGATGAGGCTGGAGATGACCTGCAGGTTGTTCTTGACGCGGTGGTGCACCTCGCGCGTCAGCTTGGTCTGGCGGACCAGCCCCTCGGCCAGCCCCGCCTCGTGGATCGCGACCGTTCGGCTGAGGGCGCGGAAGGTGTCGCCCAGCTCGCGAATCTCCTGCGCGGGCAGCGCGCTGAGCATCGCGGGATCGGGCTGGTCGCCGGGGGAATAGGCGGCGATCGAGCCGCGCAGCGCGCGCAGCGGCGCGATCAGCAGGCGATCGACCACGAACCAGCTGATCGCCGCCGCCGCCGCCCACATCAGCACCGGCAGCACCATTGCGATCAGCAACGGCGAGCCGATCGGCGCGCTGCGGACCTGCATTTCGAGCACCAGCCCGCCGATGCCCAGGTCGTTGCGGATGCTCTCGCGTCGTTCCAGCGCGGTCTGGCGATCGAGCGTGACGAGATCGAGACGCCCGTCGTCCAGCGTCAGCGCGGCGCCGTAATCGGGCGCGAACCCGCTGGGGCGGCTGATCTGCGCCAGGAAGGGGGCGGGGAAATAGGCCGCGGCGGTCAGCCCGTTGCCGCGGCCCGCGAGCCGCAGCATCAGCCCGCGATTGTCGACGATCCGCGCGCTGACCACCGACGAGTCGCTTTGGCGCGCGAAGGCGGCGGCGCCGGGGAACGGCTCCCCGCACACCGGGCGTCCGCGCCGGTCGAGGATGACGAAGCCGGTGCCTTCTGCCGACTGTTGCGCAAACACGCCCTGTGCGCGGGCGCAGCTGGGCGCGTCACCGGAATCGGCGCGCAGCGCATCGACCGCGACGCGCAGCGCGGTCATGTCGCCGACCAGCTCGATCGCGATCGCGCGCGTCGATTCGGCGGCAGCGACACGCAGGTGCGAGCGTAATTCGGTATCGGCGATCTGCGTGACGCGCAGCGTGGCGAACGTGGCGATCAGCGCCAGCGGCAGCAGCGCGATGCTGAGGATGAGGAACAGCTTTGCCCCGGTGGGCCAGCGCGCGAACAGCTCCGCTCGGCCGTTCGGCCGCCGGTCCTGTTCGATGTCGGAGGGGGTGACGGCCATCGGCCGTCAGTCAAGCTTACCGAGCAGCGAAAGAAGGTCCTCAGGCACCGATTCCTCCACCGTCTTCTGGTAGACGGAGCGGAGCGCCGATCCCATGTCCCTGTTCTTCGATTGCGCGGCAGTGCCTTTTTTGGGCTTCTCCTGCGCCTTGTTGTCCGACGTCAACGCTTACCCCCCAAAACGACGCTGCCGCGGCAAAGGCGGGCAGGTCGAGCGGAACAGATGGTACCTCTTTCCTGTAACGCAGATGCGTACTCGGGCGATGAAACCAAACAGCCACTCGTTGGTTTCCACCCCGTGCGACGAAAATCGCCGACCGGGGGGTTCAATATGCCGCGGCCGCGTTCTGGTCCACATTCTGTATGATGTCGCAGCGGCGCCCTGTAGCGCGTCCGCTGCATGGGAGGGCTTACTGCACATGTCGCTCGGACAACAACTCGCGCCGCATCTTCCGTTCCTGCGCCGGTATGGCCGCGCGCTGACGGGCAGCCAGGCGCAGGGCGACCGGTACGTCCGTGCCACGCTGGAAGCGATCGTGGCGGCGCCGGACCAGTTCCCGCGCGACGTCGATCCGCGGCTGGGCCTGTACCGCACGTTCCAGGCGATCTGGAACTCGACCAATTTCGACGAGGTCGCGGCCGACGACGTCGCCGAGGAGCAGGAAGTGGTGGCGCGCGCGCGGCTGTCGCGGATGACGCCGCTGTCGCGGCAGGCGCTGCTGCTGACCGCGATGGAGGGCTTCACCCCCGAGGACGCGGCCTATCTGATCGAGGTGGACGCGGCCGAGGTCGATGCGCTGGTCGCCGAGGCGCTGGCCGAGATCGAGAAGCAGACGCGCGCGCGCGTTCTGGTGATCGAGGACGAGCCGATCATCGCGATGGATATCGAATCGATCGTCCGCGACCTGGGGCATGAAGTCACCGGCGTGGCGGTCACCCGCGACGAGGCGGTGGCGCTGGCGATGGAGGATCGCCCGGGTCTGGTGCTGGCCGACATCCAACTGGCCGACGACAGCTCAGGCATCGACGCGGTCAAGGACATCCTGGCCGAATTCAACGTGCCGGTGATCTTCATCACCGCCTTCCCGGAGCGCCTGCTGACCGGCGAGCGGCCGGAGCCGACGTTCCTCATCACCAAGCCGTTCCAGCGGTCGACGGTCAAGGCCGCGATCAGCCAGGCGCTGTTCTTCGACGAAAGCACGGTTCCGGCCTGACATTCGTTCAACGATGTGGCGGGTCCGTGCGATCGATACGGACCCAAAACATTGGTCGCGGGTTATACACGCATGGCAGACGACAACGACCGCATCCATGTGGATGCCACCGACGCGCGGGCCGGGGCGACCCCGGGCATGACGCGCTACATCCTGGCCGCCTCGCTGGTGCTGGTGGTCGTGATCTTCGCCGCCATCCTGTTGTCCTGACACGCGATGTTGACCCGCGGACTGGCCAAGCGGCCGGGCAGCCCCTATCTTGGGCCATCGGACGCTGCCGCCACTGACGGCGCGGCGCCAGAGCGACGGAGCGGCATGACTGAACATACACCCGGCGCGGACGATGCGCCGGCCGACGCGCCGGTCGAGCACGTCTCGCTTTCCGATCCAGAGTTCAAGAAGCAGCTTGCTCTCGTCATCCCGCACCTGCGCGCGTTCGGCCGATCCCTGTCGGGCAACCGCGATCTGGCGGATGACTTGGTGCAGGAGACGCTGCTGAAGGCATGGGCGGCGCGCAAGCGCTTCCAGGCGGGTACAAACATGCGTGCCTGGACCTTCATCATCCTGCGCAACCTGTTCCTCAGCCAGATGCGCCGGGCACGCTTCAAGGGCGAGTGGGACGATCTGGTCGCCGATCGCGTGCTGGCGGCCCCGGCCAGCCAGGACAAGCATGTCGAACTGGCGGACATGCAGCGCGCGCTGCTGCACCTGCCGCAGCCGCAGCGCGAGGCGCTGATCCTGGTCGGCGCAGGCGGCTTCGCTTATGAGGAAGCGGCCGAGATTTGCGGCGTGGCGGTCGGCACGATCAAGAGCCGCGTTGCGCGTGGCTGGGTCGCGTTGGAAGCGTTGATGAGCGGCAGCGACCTGTCATCGCGGCGTGAGCATGAAACCGACGGGACGCGATCGACGCTCGATTCGATCATGAACGAAGTGGATGAGCTGAGCCGCGACCGCTGACAACCGGTTGATGGAAAAAAAGGAGCGCCGGTGGATATGTCCACCGGCGCTCCTTTTTTGTCAGTTGAGCTGGGAAAGCCTGGCGAGCAATTGCGCCATGTCCGGCGGAAGATCCGTCGGCGCGGTAACATCCTGCCCGAAAGCCTTGCGCAGCGGGGCCGACAGATCGTCGGTCGCGCGCGGCTGTCCCACGGTGTACGACCCACCGCGAGACGATCCGGACGAGGCATGATGCGTGACCATGGCGTTGTAACGTCGATGAAAAGATTAGGTTTCGTTCAATGAGCCCGATCGAAGAGGCGCGCGCGCGGGCCGACCGCTGGTCGCCGTTCCTGTCCGGGCTGATCGCGCGCGACGCGGCGATGGCGCGGGCACTGGGGGACGATGCCGACATGCCATTGATGCGGCGGCTGCGGCTGGAGCGGCGGCGGCTGGCGCTGGAGGTGGCCTTGGGCGACCTTTCGGGCGAACTGGACCTGACGGCGGTAACGGGGCGGCTGTCCGATTTCGCCGACGGTGCGCTGGACCGTGCGATCGCCGCCGCCATCGCGGAGCGCACGCCCTGCGAGGCGCCGCGCGGCTTCGCGGCGATCGCGCTGGGCAAGCAGGGCAGCCACGAGCTGAATTATTCGTCGGATATCGACCCGATCCTGATCTACGATCCCACCACGCTGCCGCATCGCCCGCGCGAGGATGTGGCGGACGCGGCGGTGCGGATCGCGCGGCGCGTGCTGGAACTGCTGCAGGGGCGCGATGCCGACGGCTATGTGCTGCGCGTCGATCTGCGGCTGCGCCCGTCGCCGGAGGTGACGCCGATCGCGATCCCGATCGACGCGGCGATCTCCTATTACGAATCGCAGGCGCTGGCATGGGAGCGGGCGGCGTTCATCCGCGCGCGGGCGGCGGCGGGCGACATAGCGCTGGGCCAAAGGTTCCTGGACGCGATCCGCCCGTTCGTCTGGCGCCGCAGCCTGGATTTCGGTGCGGTGGGCGAGATCCTGGATATCACGCGCCGCATCCGCGACCATCATGCGCAGGGGCAGGCGTTCGGCCCCGGATTCGACCTGAAGCGCGGGCGCGGCGGCATCCGCGAGGTGGAATTCTTCGCGCAGATCCACCAGCTGATCCACGGTGGCCGCGAACCGGCGCTGCGCACCCCGGCGACCCGCGATGCGCTGGCGGCACTGGCCGCAGCGGGACGGATCGATACCGGTGAGGCGGCGGCGCTGGCGGAGGCGTACACGCTGCTGCGCACGATCGAGCATCGCGTGCAGATGATCGACGACCGGCAGACGCACGCGCTGCCCGCCGCCGGCGAGCCGCTGGACCGGGTGGCGCGGCTGCACGGGCTGGCGGACGGTGCCGCGCTGCTCGACCTGCTGGCGCCGCATGTCGAGCGGGTGGCGGCGATCTTCGACCGGCTGGCGCCGCATGGGCCGGGCGCCTTGCCGCACGACACCGACCGGCTGGCGGAGCGGCTGGGGGAGGCGGGGTTCGCGGAGACGGAGGAGCCGGTACGCCGGATCGCGGTGTGGCGGGAGGGGCGCTACCCCGCGCTGCGCAGCCCGGCGGCGCAGGCGGCGCTGGAGGCGGTGCTGCCCGGACTGGTCGACGCGCTGGCGCAGGCGCCGGTGCCGCCGCTGGCGCTCAACCGGCTCGACCGGCTGCTGGAACGCCTGCCCAGCGCGATCAACATCTTCCGCCTGCTGGAGGCGCGCCCGGCGCTGGCCGCGCTGCTCGCCGAGGTGTTGAGCCATGCGCCGACACTGGCCGACGAACTGGCGCGGCGCCCCGACCTGTTGGACGGGTTGATCGACGCCAGCGCACTGGCGCCGGTCGGCACGGTCGCGGACCTAGTCGCGGAGATGCGCGCGGCGGAGGCGGGGGCGGATTACCAGGCGCTGCTGGACCATGTCCGCCGCGTCGTCGGCGACAAGAGATTCGCGCTGGGGGTGCAGATCGTCGCGGGCGCGGCCGATCCGCTGGACGTCGCGGGCGGCTATGCGCGCGTCGCGCAGGCGGCGATCGAAACGCTGGCGGGCGCCGCAACCGAGGAATTCGCGCGCGTCCACGGCCGGGTGCCGGGCGGCGAACTGGTGATCCTGGCACTGGGGCGGATGGGCGGTGCGGCGCTGACCCATGCGTCGGACCTCGACCTCATCTATCTGTTCACCGGCGATTTCACCGCCGAATCCGATGGCGCCAAGCCGCTGGGCGCGACACTGTATTTCAGCCGCCTGGCGCAGCGGGTGACGGCGGCGCTGTCGGTGCCGACCGCCGCCGGGCCGCTCTATTCGGTCGACACGCGGCTGCGGCCGTCGGGGGCGCAGGGGCCGCTGGTCGTCACGCTCGACAGTTTCGCGCGCTACCAGCGCGAGGATGCGTGGACGTGGGAGCATATGGCGCTGACCCGCGCGCGGCCGGTGTTCGGATCGCCCGCGGCGCGGGAGGCGCTGGACGCGATCGTCGCCGCGGTGCTGCGCGGCGAGCGGCCCGATCGCGATATCGCGGCCGATGCGCATGCGATGCGCGCCGAGATGGCGCGGCACAAGCCGCCGCACGGGCCACTGGATGCCAAGCTGCTGCCCGGCGGGCTGGTCGACCTGGAATTCGCGGTGCACGTGACGCAGCTGACGCGGCGGACCGGGTTCGACCCGCATCTGGCGCGGGCGATCGACGCGCTGGTCGCCGGCGGCGCGGCGCCCGCGACGATGCGCGCGGCGCACGACCTGCTGAGCCGGTTGCTGGTGACGGTGCGGCTGGTCGCCCCCGATGCGCAGGAACCCGCGGCCGCGGCGACGCGCGCGCTGATCGCCCGCGCGCTGATGCTGCCCGACTGGGACACGGTGCTTGCCACGCTGACGCAGGTGCGCGAGAGCGTCGCCGCGCAATGGCAGGAGAGCGTGGAATGGACATCCTCCCCGACGTGACCGTCACCGATGCGGGCGGGCAGCCGCTGCGGCTGGCCGATTTGCCGCGCCCGCTGGTGGTGTATTTCTATCCCAAGGACGACACCCCCGGCTGCACGCGCGAGGCGCAGGACTTCTCCGCGCTGGCGGATCGCTTCGCAGCGGCGGGCGTGAGCGTTATCGGCATTTCGCGCGATACGGTGGAAAAGCACGCGCGCTTCACCGCCAAGCATGGGCTGACGGTGGCGTTGGGCGCCGACCTGGACGGCAGCGTCACCGAGGCCTTCGGCGTGTGGGGCGAAAAGCAGCTGTACGGCAAGACGTACATGGGGATCGAGCGCGCGACCTTCCTGTTCGGCAAGGACGGGGCGCTGGTGCGCGAATGGCGCAAGGTGAAGGTGCCCGGCCATGCCGAGGCGGTGCTGACGGCGGCCGGCGACCTGGCCTGACTTCCGCGCGGATTGCGATCGTTTGCTCCGGAAAGGCTGCGTTCAGCTTCGCAATTCAACGGCTCGCCGCGCGGTCACGGCGGTTGGCCGCGCGGCGGGTGCCATCCTATTGCTCCGTTAACCCTTTCCCGGCCAGACAGTCGCCATCCGAAGAGCGGGGGACGTTCTTCCGGACACGGACGACAAAAGGGGAAGCCGGCGGGCAGTGGCTCCGACGGCATCATGATCTTCGCTGGGGTTCGATGACCGCTTTTTCACGCCTGACCGTACGACTGGGTAGCCTGGCCGCCGTTGCCGCCGCCGCAATCGCCATCCTGCCGGCGCAGGCCGAACCGACCGGCGAGGCGCCCGCCGCGGTCGGCGGGCCGCTGGTCGAAACCGGCAGCCTCGAGGCGCGCCGCGACCTGGCCGCGGACCAGCAGTTCCGTTCGCTGTTCATGAGCTGGAAGAAGCTCGACGGCGGAATGCAGCAGGGCGGGATCGCGATCCCCTCGGTCCAGCCGGTCCAGAAGCTGCAGTTCACCAGCAATTTCGGCATCCGTTCGGATCCGTTCCGCGGCACCGCGGCGATGCACGCGGGCGTCGACATCCCCGGCCCGGTCGGCACGCCGATCTACGCCACCGCCGACGGCGTCATCTCGCACGCCGGGCGCCAAGGCGGTTATGGCAACATGATCGAGGTGAACCACGGGCGCGGCATCGCCACCCGTTACGGACACCTGTCGAAGATCCTGGTTGCCGACAACACCCGCGTGACGCGCGGGCAGCTGATCGGCCTGATGGGCTCGACCGGCCGCTCGACCGGATCGCACCTCCATTACGAAGTGCGGATCGACGGCCATGCGGTGAACCCGGTGCCGTTCCTGACCACCGCCGACTATCTGCTGGCGGCGCAGGATCGCGCGGTCGGGCAGATTCCGGTGTCCACCACCGGCCCTGCACCGCAGGACTGACACGTTTACCCGGTTCTACGGGGAAGGGCCGGCGGCACCCTGACGGGTCCGTCGGCCCTTTCCGTTTGGCACGCGTGCGCCTATCTTTCGCGCATGGCCACGCTTGCTCCCGCTTCCGATATCGCCCTGACCCCCGCCGCTGCGGCGCGCGTCGCCGCCATCGCCGCGCGGCAGAACAAGCCCGCGATCCTGCGCCTGTCGGTGGAGGGCGGGGGCTGTTCGGGCTTCCAGTATAAGTTCGGTTTCGCCGACGCGCCCGAGGCCGCGGACGTGGTAGTGGAAACCGATGGCGTGCGGCTGGTTGTGGACGACATCAGCCTGGATCTCGTCCGCGGGGCGAGCGTCGATTACATCGAGTCGCTGGGCGGCGCGTCGTTCAAGGTCGACAATCCCAATGCCGCCAGCGGGTGCGGCTGCGGCACCAGCTTCTCGGTATGATGTGAGGCTCGACACCGCCGTCCGGCTTGGTAGGACAGGTGGGTGAAGATCGTCAGCTACAACGTCAACGGGATCAAGGCGCGCCTGCCGCGGCTTGTCGAATATCTCCAGGAAGAACAGCCCGATGTGGTGTGTCTTCAGGAGCTGAAATCCAGCGACGATACGTTCCCGGAGGGCGATATCCGCGCCGCCGGCTATGGCGCGGTCTGGCATGGGCAAAAGGGGTTCAACGGCGTCGCGGTGCTGGCGCGTGGCGTCGACCCGGTCGAGCGGCAGCGCGGGCTGGAGGGCGAGCCGGAGGACGAACACAGTCGCTATCTGGAATGCGAGGTGTTCGGGCTGGTGATCGCGTCGATCTATCTGCCCAACGGCAATCCGCAACCGGGGCCGAAATTCGACTATAAGCTGCGATGGATCGAGCGGCTGACGCAGCGTGCGGCGGTGCTGCTGGCGGAGGAGCGGCCGACGATCCTGGCGGGCGATTACAACGTCATCCCCAATGACGACGACGTCTTTTCGGTGAAGGCGATGGCGAGCGACGCGCTGATGCAGCCCGAAAGCCGCGCGGGATACCGCCGGCTGGTTGCGCAGGGATGGACCGACGCGCTGCGCGCGCGTCACCCGAACGGCGGCGTGTGGACGTTCTGGGACTATCAGGCGGGTGCTTGGCAGCGTGACGCGGGCTTCCGCATCGACCATCTGCTGCTCAGCCCCGCGGTCGCCGACCGGCTGGCGGAAGCGGGCGTCGACAAGGCGTATCGCGGGCGCGAGAAGGCGAGCGATCATGCCCCCACCTGGGTGCGGCTGCGGTGAGGGGGCTGGCGATGCTGGCGCCGCTGGCGCTGCTGGCGGCGCTGCCCGCGGCGGCGCAGGGCGGCGGCGGCGATAATGGCGACGTGCGCTTCTGCCCCAACCGCCCCTCGCTGGGCGCAAGCGGCTGCACCACCCTGCCGGGGCAGGTGCAGGTGGAGATGTCC
This sequence comes from Sphingomonas adhaesiva, assembly GCF_002374855.1. Lineage (GTDB taxonomy): Bacteria > Pseudomonadota > Alphaproteobacteria > Sphingomonadales > Sphingomonadaceae > Sphingomonas > Sphingomonas adhaesiva. The sequence continues at coordinate 161,345 of NZ_NWVC01000002.1, read as the reverse complement.
GGCGTCGACTGGACGCGCGACCGGCAGGACGGCGAGCAAACCGACACGTTGCTGTACGGCGACGTGGTGGCGCGGATCGGCGTCAGCCGGAATGCGGAGGTGCAGGTCGGCTGGACCCCCTATGGCAGCGTGCGGACGCGCGATCTGGCGGGCGCGGCGGTGTCGCGGATCGCCGGTCCCGGCGACGTGACGCTCGGCTTTCGCCGCGCGCTGAGCCACCCGGACGGCAAGGCGCTGTCCGCCGCGGTGCAGCCCTATGTCACGCTGCCGGTCGGCGGACAGGCAATCGGCGCGGGGGACTGGTCGGCGGGGATGGTGGTGCCGGTCTATTACCAGATCGACGATCGCTGGAGCATCGACTTTACCGGGCAGGCGGCGGCGCAGGCCGATCAGGATCGCCATGGGCGGCACCTGGATGTCAGTGGCGTGGTGGGCCTGGGCTATGCGCTCAGCGACGCGGTGACCGCGGTGGCGGAACTGTCCGCCGAGCGCGACGACGATCCGATGGGCGCGACGACGCAGACGCTGGCGGCGGTGTCGCTGGCGTGGCAGCCGACGAAGCGGACGCAGATCGACCTGTTGCTGGTCGGCGGGCTGAACGATGTCGCACCGGACGCGCGCGTCGTGGTGGGCGGGGCGGTGGCGTTCTGACCAACCATCGGCGGATCGCGCCGATAGTTGGTGGCCTAAAGCGGTAACACACCTGCCATATTCACCGCAAGTCACTGCAATATCGAGGTAATTGTAATTGGCACGCGGCGTGCAATGCCTCCCATGTCCCGCCGATGGGATAAGGGAGACACGCCATGAAGACCATGTTCACCGCCGCCATCCTCGCCTCGCTGGTCGCGATCGCGCCGGCCGCGCACGCCGAACCGGGCGTCGCCAAGCCTGCCGCCGATGCCGCCGTCACGACCCCGGCCAGCAGCGACAGCGCGCCGGTCGCCGATGCCGCGCCGAAGAAGCGCGCGAAGAACACGCTCTATTGCTACGACATGGAATCGACCGGCAGCCGGATCGCGACGCGCAGCTGCCGCACCCGCGCCGACTGGAAGTTGGCGGGCGTCAATGTCCCGGCTAACCTGTAACGCGATGGAAAGAGGGTCACATCGTGACGCCGGCCGCGCTGCCGGTCGGCGTCACCCGGTGATCGGTATCGCGCTGGCGATGCTGTTCCCGGTCCGGGCGGCGAGGCTCGCCGCCGTGCCGCTTACAGATCGCATTCGTAGATCTGATAGACCTTGTTGACGTGACTTTCGATCGCGGTGGCGATCGAATTCATCCCCTGATTGTCGTCCAGGATCCAGCCGATCTCGCCGCGTGACGCGCCGTAATGGTCGACCGACGCCTTGCGGATCGCCTCGATCATCATGAAGGCCAGCTGGCTGGCGAGCCGCGACGACTGCAATTCCTTGCGCACCCCCATCAGCGGCACGCGCATCGTGCGCACGCGCGGCTTGCGCAGCCACAACAGCAGCTTGGCCCAGCCGAACGGGAGGAGATTGCCGTTCAGCGGCGCGATCGCCTCGTTGAGGTCGGGCAGGGTGATCATGAACGCGACCGGCTTGCTCTCGATCTCCGCGATTCGGATCAGGTCGTTGAAGACGATCGGCTTCAGCTTGACGCCGACGTCCTTGATCTCCGGCGGGGTGAGCGGGATGAAGCCCCAATTGTCCGACCAGGCATCGTTGAGGATGTCGAGGATGATCGCGGCTTCCTCCTCGAACCGCCGCTTGTCAACCTGGCGCACGACGATCTTCGGGTTGTTCTCGCCCGAACGGATGATCCGCTTCACGATCGGCGGGAATTCCTGCGTGATATCGAGTTCGTAGGTCTTGAGCTGCTTGACCGGGCGATGGCCGGCACGCTCGATCCAGTCGCGATATTCCGGCTTGGCATGGCCCATCATCACCGTGGGGGCGTGGTCGTAGCCCTCGATGAGCAGCCCGGGTTCTTCCCAGATCGACTGCGAGATCGGGCCGAGCGCCCGCACCATCCCCTTGCCGCGCAGCCAGTCGGCCGCCGCCGCCATCAGCGCTGCGAAGACGGTTTCGTCCTCCGCCTCCATCAGCCCCCATTGGCCGACGCCGGGGCCGAAGCCCTGCGCCGGGTCCATCGTCACCGCCAGCGTGTCGATATGCGCGGAAATGCGCCCGACCACCGCGCCGTCCCGATGCGCCAGGAACAGCTGCGCCTCGGCATGGCTGTACCAGCCGTTCTTCTCCGGCGTGATCAGCCCCAGCGACTCGCCCTTGAGCGGGGGAACCCAGTTGGGATCGTCGCGGTACAGCCGAAAAGGCAGGTCGACGAAGGTCTTGCGCTGCGCCTTGGTGGTGACGGGGGTGATGGTCGGCTGGCTCATGGCGCCGCTGAATAAACGCCTGCGTCGATCATGGCGAGCGAGCATTTGCACAACCACGCCCCGCCGCCCCCCTGTGATGGCCACCGTGTCGCCACTATGTTCAGGCAATGGACAATGTCATGACGACTTCGCTTACCATGGATCGCACGTCGGCCGCGGCATCGCCCGCGCGCGTCGCGATCGCCGACGACCGGGCGATGCTGAAGGCCGCCGCCGATCTGACCCGCGATCTGGTTCGTCCCGATCCGCGCATCTACTGGGCCGACCTGATCGTGTCGGCGCTGGTCGGCTATGGCGCGCTGGCGGCGGCGGTGGTGACGCCGTCCGCCGGCTGGGCGATCCTGGCCGGGCTGGTGTCGATGCTGGCGCTGTATCGCGGCATGAGCATGATCCACGAGCTGACGCATGTGAAGCACAGCGCGCTGCCGGGGTTCCGCACCGGCTGGAACCTGTTGATCGGCGTGCCGATGATGATCCCGTCGTTCATGTACGAGGGGGTTCACAACCTGCACCACGCGCGCACGCGCTACGGCACCGCGGAGGATCCGGAATATCTGCCGCTGGCGCTGATGAAGCCGTGGACGCTGCCGGTGTTCGTGATCGTGTCGCTGCTGGCGCCGATCGGCCTGCTGATCCGCTTTGCGATCCTGGCGCCGCTGTCGGCGGTGGCCCCGCCGCTGCGCACGGCGGTGGTCGCGCGCTATTCGGCGCTGTCGATCAACCCGTCGTTCCGGCGCCGGATGCCGACCGGCGAGGAGCGTACGCGCTGGACCTTGTGGGAGGCGGCGACGAGCGTGTGGGCGATCGCGCTGATCGCGGCGACCGTGACGGGCGTGCTGCCGCTGAAGGCGTTCGTGGCGTTCGTGCTGGTCGGGTCGGGCGTCGCGCTCATCAATCAGGTGCGCACGCTGGTGGCGCATCTGTGGGAGAATGAGGGCGAGGTGATGACGGTGACCGCGCAGTATCTGGATTCGGTCAACGTACCCCCGCCGGCGCTGCTGCCTGCATTGTGGGCGCCGATCGGGCTGCGCTACCACGCGCTGCATCACCTGTTGCCGGGTGTGCCGTACCATGCGCTGGGCGAGGCGCACCGCCGGCTGAGCGCGGTGCTGGAGCCGGGATCGCCCTATTACAAGGCGAACTACGCCGGGCTGCCGGGGCTGGTGGGCAAGTTGACGATCGCGACGCTGCGGCCGCGCTGATCGTCCGTCGCCGCCGACAAAAAGGCCCGCGGATCATGACGATCCGCGGGCCTTTTGCTGTCACGCACCGTCCGGGAACGGTGGTGGTTACTTGCTGCGTTCGACCTGTTCGAAGTCCAGCTCGACCGGGGTGGCGCGGCCGAAGATGCTGACCGACACCTTGACCTTGCTCTTGTCGAAATCGAGTTCCTCGACCGTGCCGTTGAAGCTGGCGAAGGGGCCTTCCAGCACCTTGACCGCGTCGCCAATCTCGTAATCGACCTTGACCTTGGTCTTCGGCGCGGCGGCGGTTTCCTCCTTCGACTGGAGCATCCGCGCGGCTTCCGCCTCGGAAATCGCCTGAGGCTTGCCCGACGAACCCAGGAAGCCGGTCACCTTCGGCGTGTTCTTGACGAGGTGATAGACGTCGTCGTTCATGTTCAGCTTGGCCAGCACGTAGCCGGGCATGAACTTGCGCTCGACCGACACCTTCTTGCCGCGGCGGGCCTCGGTCACGGTCTCGGTCGGAACCTCGATCTGCTCGACCAGCTGTTCCAGCCCCATGCGGGCGGCCTCGGACATGATCGAGTCGCGGACCTTGCCCTCGAACCCGGAATAGGCGTGGATGATGTACCAGCGCGCCATCGTACTGAAATTCCCGTCCTTACTGCGCCAGGCTGAGCAGCAGCTTGACCACCGCGTTGAACATCGAATCGACGCCCAGGAAGAAGAGCGCCAGGATCGTCGTCATGATGACGACCATCACGCCCGTCATCACCGTTTCGCGACCGGTCGGCCACACGACCTTCGCGGTTTCGGCGCGAACCTGATTGATGAATTCCAGCGGTGAAGTCTTCGCCACGTGGTGGAGCCTTGCAATGGTGACCCGGCATAGGTCCGCCACCTTGTCCCCGGAAGGGAAAAGGTGATGAACCGTCCGCGCTGTCGGATGTGTCGGCGGACATAGGATCGTCGCGGGGAAAAGGCAAGCGTGGCCCGTGGTGCCCCACGCAGCGCCTCCGCCGCAACGACAAAGGGCCGGGCGTCGCCGCCCGGCCCCATACCGTCAACGCGCGAATGCGCGCCGCGTCCGATCAGTTACTGTCGGAATTGTCGTCGTTGACGATCGCGATGACGCCGATCGCGGCGATGCCCGCCAGGATGATCGCGCCGAAGATGCCCGCGCCGCCCAGCTCGCTCTGCTTCGCCGACGGGGTCGCGGCACGCGACTTCGCGACCGACAGGCTCGCGGCCGGGTTCGAAGCGGCGGGGGCCGCCGACGCCATCGTCGGGGCGGCGATCAGGCTGAGCGCGGCGACGCCGGCCAGGATGTTACGCATAAAAGTGGCTCCCTAAAAGTCAGCGCCCCCAACACGCGGCAACGCCTTCCGCCAACATCGGCTAGAGCAAAAGGTTCCAGAGTGACGGGTATTTTTTGTGCAGCGCGACAACGGCGCCATCGGCGGCCGGCGCACAGGCGCTACCGCGATATCGGATCACTATCGGGAAAAATGGCAGGAGTGGAGGGACTCGAACCCACGGCCCTCGGTTTTGGAGACCGATGCTCTACCAACTGAGCTACACTCCTGTGTCGGCGGGCACATGGCTGGCCGCCGTTCGCGAGTCAAGCGCGGTGTCGTGAACCGCGGCCGACCTGCGGTGCGATCAGGCGACCGCGCTGGTCGCGGCCTGGCCGTTGCGCAATGCCAGCGCGCGTGCGTCGGCCACCGCCAGCGGGCGCCCGAAATAGAAACCCTGGATGCAGGTGCAGCCCAGTTGCTGCACCATCTGGAGTTCGCGTGCCGTCTCCACCCCCTCCGCGGTGGTCGCCATCCCCAGGCTGTCGGCCATCGCCACCACGGCGCGGATGATCGCGACCGCCTCGGGCGTGCCGCTCGCGGCGTTGCGAACGAAGCTGCGGTCTATCTTGATCGAGGTGAAGCGCGTGCGGCCGAGATAGCCGAGCGAGGAATAGCCGGTACCGAAATCATCGAGGCTGAGGCCGACGCCCAGCGCCTGGATCTTCTCCAGCACCTTGGTCGCGCCCAGCCCCTCGCGCAGGAAAACGCTTTCGGTCACCTCCAGCTCCAGTCGCGACGGGTCGAGGCCGCTGTCGCCCAGCGCATCGGCGACGATGTTGAGGAACTGCGGCTGGTGCAGCTGTTCTGGCGACACGTTGACCGCGATGCGCATCGGCGCTGGCCAGCGCGCCGCCTCCATGCAGGCGGTACGGACCACCCAGGCGCCGATCGCGCCGATCAGCCGCGTCTCCTCCGCGATGCCGATGAAACGATTGGGCGGGATCAGCCCCAGTTCCGGATGCTGCCAGCGCAGCAGCGCCTCGAACCCGCGCAGGTCGCCGGTACGCGCGTCGACGACCGGCTGGTAGTTGAGGTGGAATTCGTCCCGCTCCAACGCCTTGCGCAGCGCCAGTTCGAGAAGGCGTCGCTCCTCCGCCTCTGCATGCAACTGCGGTTCGTAGGCGTGGAAGACGCCGCCGCCGCGGTCCTTCGACCGGTACAGCGCCAGATCGGCGGAACGGATCAGCGTTTCGGCGGCGCGCCCGTCGCGCGGGTGCGTGGCGACCCCCACCGACGCGCCGATGAACAGCGTGTGCTGATCGACCTCATAGGGGCGCGACAGCGTGTCGATGATCGCATGGGCCAGCTGCTCGACGCGCTGCGGATCGCTGGCATCGCGCACCACGACGGCGAATTCGTCGCCGCCCAGCCGCCCGATGAACTCGTTCTCGCTCATCAGCCCGGTCAGCCGGCGCGACACGCGTTCCAGCAGGCGATCGCCGACGGGATGGCCCAGCGTGTCGTTGACCGCCTTGAACCGGTCGAGGTCGATCATCATGAACGCGCAGCGGATGCCGCGCCGTTCCGCATCGACCAGCGCGTGACCGAGCGATTCGTTGACGAACAGGCGGTTGGGCAGCCCGGTCAGCGTGTCGAACCGCGCCATGCGGTGGATCTTCTCGGTCGACACATGCTGTTCGGTGATGTCGGACGCGACGCCGCGAAAGCCCGCGAAATGCCCGCCGGCGTCGTGACGCGGGGTGGCCGCGATCGTCCACCAGCGCTGCTGGTCGCCGGCCAGCACCGGGACGATGACGCCGTGAAAGCTGTCGCGGTTCTTCAGCCGGTCGGCCAGCTGGCGCAGCCCGGGGTGGAAGGCGCCGCTGTCCCATGACGGACCGGCGAGCAGCTGGAGCAGCGGGACGCCCTCGATCTCCGCGGGATCGCGGGCGCAGACTTCCGCGAAGCGCGCGCCGACCCGGACGATGCGGCGCGCCGCGTCGGTTTCCCACAACCAGTCGGCGTGGTCGGGATCGAATTCGTGCAGCGCCAGCCGGACGGTGGCCTCGCTTTCCACCAGTCGCTGGGCGGCGCGTTCGGCCGCCAGCAGCGCCTGCGCCCGCGCGACGGCGATCGCGGCGGCGAGCAGCGGGATCGACAGCGCAGGGATGGCCGCGACCGGCCCGGTCGCGACCCATAGCGGCACCGCCGCACCCGCCACCGCAGCCACCACGAAGCCGAGCGACAGCGCCATCAGCCGCACCGTCGCCATGGCGAGCGCCAGCGCGCAGATCAGCATCCACAGGACAATGGTCTGTGCGCCGCCGCCCGCCGCAACGGCCAGCCAGGTCGTGCCGGCCCACAGCGCGCCCAGCGCGATGCCGTCGATCCCGGCGCCGCGGATCGCCGCGACATCGTCGCTGCGCAGGTCGCGGCGTCGGCGGGCGCAGACGATCGCCGCGGCCAGCGCGGTCGCGGCGGCCCAGCCGGGCCACACCGGCTGCGTGAAGGGGGAGGGCAGGCATGCTAGAACGCCCAGGATCGCCGCGATCTGCGCCGCCAGCAGCAGCGGCGCGCGCCGTGCGGCCGCGCGCAGCTGGACGCGGCGCGCCATCCGTTCGGCATCCGCATCCCCGCGCAAGCCAAGCGCAGCGAGCCAGGCATCAGGCCCGAAGGGGAGCGGGGGAGCGGTCACCTCATCCTGCTATCATCGCGCAGGTTGACGAACCGTTGACCCGCCGCCGCGCCGGACGCGTCGAATGCACCGCAATGGCGGGAAAAACCCGCCGCGCCGGGATCGTCCCCGGCGCGGCGTGGCCGGGTCAGGCGGCCAGGTCGTAGGGCTTGATCTCGCCCGCCAGATACAGGTTGCGCGCCTTCGCCCGGCTCAGCTTGCCCGAGCTGGTGCGCGGCAGCGTACGCGGCGGGATCAGTTCGACGACGCAATTCATGCCCGTCACCGAACGCACGCGGTCGCGGATGTCATCGCGAAGCCGGCGACGCTCGGCCTCGTCCGAGCTGCGGCACTGGACCAGCACGGCGGGGGTTTCCTCGCCGCCCGGCGTCGTGATCGCGAAGGCGGCGATGTCGCCCGCCTTGAACCCCGGCAGCTGTTCGACCGCCCATTCGATATCCTGCGGCCAGTGGTTGCGGCCATTGATGATGATCATGTCCTTGGCGCGGCCGACGATGAAGATGTAGCCGTCCGACATGTAGCCCATGTCGCCGGTGTCCAGCCAGTCGCCGTCCATGCACGCCGCGGTCGCTTCGGGATCGCGGAAATAGCCGACCATCACCGACGGGCCGCGGCACCACACCTTGCCGATCGCGCCGTCGGGCAGCGGCGTGCCGTCTTCCTCGCGGACCTGAATTTCCATGTCGCGCACCGGCTTCCCGCAGTTCACGATTGCGCGATAGCGTTGCGGGCGATCCGCGCCGCCGCGTTGCCCGCCGGACAGCTCGGTTTCCTCGACCAGCTCGACGCGGATGCCTTCGCCCACCGGCATCAGCGACACCGCCAGCGTCGCCTCCGCCAGGCCGTAGGAGGGCAGGAAGGCGGTGGCCTGGAACCCGGCATCGGCGAAGGCGTCGACGAACGCCTGCATCACGTCGGGCCGGATCATGTCCGCGCCATTGCCCGCGACACGCCAGCGCGACAGGTCGAAGCGGTCCGACGCCTTGGTCTGGCTGGAAATGCGGCGCGCGCAGATGTCATAGCCGAAGGTCGGCGAATAGCTGAGCGAGGTGCCCTCGTTGCGGCTGATGAGGTCGAGCCACGACAGCGGACGGCGGGCGAAATCCTCGGTCTTGAGGTAATCGGTCGATACCTGGTTGGCGACCGGCGACAGGAAGCAGCCGACCAGCCCCATGTCGTGGTACCACGGCAGCCACGAGATGCAGCGATCCGTCGCGGCGATCTGCATCCCGTGCGCATGCGCGGCCAGGTTGCTGAGCAATGCGCGATGCGTGACCGCCACGCCGTGCGGGAAGCGCGTCGAGCCGCTGGAATATTGCAGGTAGCAGACGTCGTCGCTGGCCAGCGCCGGCAGATCGGCGGCCGGCGCGGGGCGGGTGGAGAAGGCGGTCCAGTCGACGCCCTCGACGCCCGATGCCTCGGCGGCGGCGCCGGCCATCTGCGTCAGCTCCGCCGGGTAGATCAGCATCTTCGGATCGCAGCTCGCCAGCTGGACGCGCAGCTGGTCGATATAGGAATCGCGCCCGCCGAACGATGTCGGCAGCGGCAGCGGCACCGGCCAGGCGCCCGCCAGCACGGTGCCGAAGAACAGCGCCGCGAATTCCGCGCTGGTTTCCGCGACCAGCGCGACCCGGTCGCCCGGTGCGATCCCGGCGGCGATCAGGCGAAGCGCGCTGACGCGGGCGTCGTCGCGCAGCTCAGAAAACCGGTAGGCCCGCTGCAGCGTGCCGCGCGCATCGTGAAAATTCAGGCCACGCGCGGTTTGCCCGGCATAGTCCAGCGCCTCGGCCAGCGTCGCGAAATCGGCGAAGCGGCGCGGCAGCGGATCGGCGGTGGGCGTGGGCAGCGGCCCTTCGATCGTGGTGGCAGTCTCAGTCGTCGTCATCGTCTGTCCCTGTCGCAACGATGGCCGTCGCGCAATCTCGATCGGTAAAGAATGCATTACCGAGACGTTCAAAATCGGTGACCAGTGTGGCACAAACATGGCGTGCCGCCCCGATCGCGTTCCTCCCGCCCGCCGCCGCCGCTGGATGCCCCCGCCCTGGAGCGGCTGGCGCTGCGCTATGTCGAGCGGTTCGCGACGACGCGCGGCAAGCTGGCGCAATATCTGTTGCGCAAGATCCGCGAGCGCGGCTGGGACGGGGAGCCGGCCGATATCGCCGCGCTGACGCAGCGGTTCGCGGAGCGCGGCTATGTCGACGATCGCGGCTTCGCGACCATGAAGGGCGCGGCGCTGACCCGCGCGGGCTATGGCGTGCGGCGCGTCGCCGACACGCTGCGCGCGGCGGGCGTGGCTGAGCCGGATGCCGCCGTCGCGCTGGCGGAGGCGCGTGCCGCGGCGTGGGACAGCGCGCTGAAACTGGCGCGCCGCCGCCGCATCGGCCCGTTCGCCGAGGTTCCTGCCGATCCGCGCACCCGCGAGCGACAGGTGGCCGCATTGCTGCGGGCCGGGCACGGCATGGATATCGCCCGCCGCATCCTGGCCAGCCCCCCGGGACACATTCCCGAACCCGAATGACGCATCGGCGCTTGCGCTGGCGCCTTGTGCGGTGCAACCGTTGGCATTCCTCCCAACAGGGGACCGACGTAAGTGGGAGAACAGGTACACGCACCCGCCGGGGGCGGCGGGGTCGAACAGGATGACGCGCCAGCGGCACCGGCCGCCGTGGCGGTGTCCGGCGTGCTCAAATGGTTCGACGCGACGCGCGGCTTCGGCTTCCTGGTCGCCGACGATGCGCAGATCGGCGACGTGCTGATCCATTTCAGCGTCCTGCAGGCGTTCGGCCGCCGCACCCTGCCCGAAGGTGCGCGGGTCGACGGCTGGGCGATCCGCAGCGTGAAGGGCTGGCAGGCGACCGAGATCACCGCGATCGACACCAGCGTCGCGGTGGAGGCGCTGCGCGAGCGTGACCGCGAACGAATCGACCCCGCGACGCTCGTCGATCAGGCGGGCGAATGGGAAGACGTGACGGTGAAATGGTTCAACCGGCTGAAAGGCTATGGCTTCCTGACCGCCGACGTGCGTCCGGGCGATGTGTTCGTCCATATGGAGACCCTGCGCCGCGCCGGCATCGCGGAGGTCGACCCCGACCAGCGGCTGCGCGCGCGGATCGTCGAGGGGCGCAAGGGGCCGCTGGCGATCGGCGTGGCGCTCCACGAATGATCGCGCGCGCGACGATGATCCGCCCATTCGCCATTGAGATGATGATCCGCCCATTCGCCATTGAAGCGCCGCGCCGGCGCGGGTAAGCGGCGTTTCACGATGGGCATCAATCTCAATCCGTTCACCTGGTGGACCGGCGCGTCCTGGGGCACCATCCTGTACGGCCTGCGCGGCATGAAGCAGGTCGGCGAGGATTCGCTGGGCAACACCTATTGGCAGGGCGGCCGCGATACCGCGGGCGAGCCGCGCCGCTGGGTGATCTATGCCGGCGCCAACGACGTCAGCCGCATTCCGCCGGAATGGTTCAGCTGGCTGCACCGGCAGGTGGACGGCGTTCCCGGTGAGGTGCTGCCCCCGCCGCGCGCGTGGCAGAAGCCGGCGGTGCCCAACATGACCGGCACGGCGCTCGCCTATCGTCCGATGGGCGCGCTGGAGAAGGGCGGCACCCGCGCCGCCGCGACCGGCGATTATGAGGCGTGGAACCCCGACGCATGATCCGCCGGCTCGCGATCGGCGGGCTGGTCGTGGTGGCGGTGGCGGGCGCGGCCTGGACCGGCGTGAACGTGCTGGGGGATCGGCGGCGCGACGCGCCGCAAGTCAGCAAGGCGGTGCCCGATGCGGTCCCCGCGACCGCGGGCGCCGATGCGCCCGGCGCGGGCGACACCGTGCAGCTGGATGCGCAGGACGCCACCGTCGACTACGGCAAGACGCCGATGGCGGAGCGGGTGGCGGTGCTCGGCCTGCTCAACAAGCGCAACGGCGTCAGCCGCGACGTGACGATGCGCCCGGGCCAGGCGCTGCGCGTCGGTGACGTGGTGATCCGGCTGCGCGCATGCGAAAGGACCGCACCGTGGGAGACCGAGCAGCTGACCGGCGCGTTCGTCCAGCTGGCGGTACGCAACATCGACGGGCAGTGGCGGCGGGTCTTTTCGGGCTGGCTGTACAAGGAACGCCCGCAGCTGAACGTCGTGCTGCACCCGGTCTATGACGTGTGGGCCAAGAGCTGCACCGTCAGCTTCCCGGAAGGCGCGGCGTCGGAACTGGCCAGCCGGTCGAGCGCGAAGAAATCGCCCGCCCCCTCGGACGCCGCCGATGCGGCATCGACCGAGGCGGAGGACGCCGCCCCGGCGGACGAGCCGGTCGCCGAAAGCGCATCGCCCAGCAACGCCATGTAGCGGCTGCGGTCGATCTCCACCGCCCCCAGCGAGGCGAGATGATCGGTCATGAACTGGCAGTCGAGCAGCGTGAACCCGCCCGCCGTCAGCCGCGCCACCAGCGTGGCGATCGCGACTTTCGACGCATTGGGTGCGCGGCTGACCATGCTTTCGCCGAAGAAGGCCCGCCCCATCGCCAGGCCGTAGAGGCCGCCGACCAGCGTGGCGCCGTCCCAGCATTCGACCGAATGGGCCAGGCCCAGCGCGTGCAGCCGGACGAAGGCCTGTTCGATCGCGCCGTTGATCCACGTTTCCGGCCGGTCGTCGGCCGCCTGCGCGCACAGCGCGATGATCCGTTCGAAGGCCTGGTCGGCGGTGACGCGGAAACGATCCGCGGCGATCACCTTGCGCAGCGAGCGGGAGAGGTGGAAGCCGTCCAGCGGCAGGATCGCGCGGCGGCGCGGTTCGACCCAATAGACGTCGGCGGCATCGCGGCTGTCCGCCATCGGGAACACGCCGACCGAATAGGCGCCGAGCAGCAGCGACGGGTCGAGCGGGGCGGGGGCCGGATCCGTCATCAGGCGGGTCGTCGTTCGATCCTCCGCCACAGATGGGTGAAGGCGGCGGCGACCGGGCTGCGCGGTGCGGCGACGCCGACCGGCAGCCGGCGCGCAGTGGCGTTTTCCACCGCGCTGGCCATCGGGATCGCGGGCCAGTCGGGATGCCGCTGCATCGCCTCGACATGCAGCGCGCGGCGGCGATCGACCATCACATGCACCGGCAGCATCGGCACCTGTCCGCCGAACTGCGCCTCCACCGTGGCGAAGGCGCGCTGCGACAGCGGGGAGGGGATGACCGGCACCACGATCAGGTCGGCGGCGCGCGCGACCTGATCGGCGGTTTCGGTCAGGCCCGGCGGGCAATCGAGGATCACCACGTCATGGTCGCCCAGGTCGGCGATCAGCTTTCGCAGCCGCCGCTTCTTGTCGAGTTCGCGGAACAGGTGGTTGAGATCGCGCAGCGAATGGTCGGCGGGCAACAGCTCCAGCCGGTCGAACCGGGTGCGCTCGATCATCTTGGCGGGCGCGACATCGCGGGAGAACAGCGCCTGCGCGCGGTCGTGCTGCCCGCCGTCGCCCAGGATCCAGCTGGACGCGGCCTGCGGATCGAGGTCCCACAACAAGGTCCGCCGCGCCGACAGGGCGGAGGCGCACCACGCCAGGTTTACCGCGAGGGTCGATTTCCCGACGCCGCCCTTCAGGCTGTAGATCGCGATCGTGATCATGTTGACGGATGTTAGGGGCGCCGCGCCGGCCCGGCAAGGCGCGGTACGATGCCCAAGAAAAAGCCCTCCCCGCGATGGCGCGGGAAGGGCGTTGAACGATGGAATGCGCGATCAGGAGTGGCAGGCGATCGCCGACTTGCCCGGGCGCGTCAGCGTGACGTCGGTGGTCGAACCGGTCAGCGACCAGCCGCCCTCCGCGGTCAGCGGCTTGCCCGCTTCCGCGCCCTTCAGGGTGGTGGGGGTGCCGCCCTTTTCGGTGCGCACGACCACCTGCTTGTCGCCCTGGAAGAAGGTGACGTAGACGAGGCTGCCGTCCTTGCAGCGCATCGTCTTGTCCGCCTTGATCGCGGGCGGCAGCTCGACCGGCGCGGCATTGGCGAGCGTCGAGGCCATCGGATCCGGGTTGGAGTCCAGCACCTGCGGCTTGGACGGTTCGGAGTTACATGCTGCGAGCGCGAAGATCGCGGCGGCGAGGGGAAGAAGGGGGAGCGTCTTCATAGCCCTTGCCGCTTCGCTTATGCGGAAAAATACGTCAAGGGCGCGATGCAAACGACCGATTTTTCCGCGCGCGCGAATGGCCGCTATGCCGGCGCCTCAAAGGCGGTCCATCGGCGACGAAAGTTTTTCGATCGCTTGCGCCGCGCGGGCCGCGCAAGCATCTAGGCGCCATGCATACGACCCCCGATACGCTGGCCCTGATCGGCAACACCCCGCTCGTCCGACTGAAGGGGCCGAGCGAGGCGACCGGGTGCGACATCTTCGGCAAGTGCGAGTTCGCGAATCCCGGCGCCAGCGTGAAGGACCGCGCCGCGCTGTCGATCGTCGAGGACGCCGAGGAGCGCGGGCTGCTGTCGCCCGGCGGGACGATCGTGGAGGGGACGGCCGGCAATACCGGCATCGGGCTGGCGCTGGTCGCCAATGCCAAGGGATACCGGACGATCATCGTCATGCCCGACACCCAGTCCAAGGAAAAGATGGACACGCTGCGCGCGCTGGGGGCGGAGCTGGTGACGGTGCCCGCCGCGCCCTATTCCTCGCCGTGCCATTTCGTGCACACTTCGCGCCGGATCGCGGAGGAGACGCCGGGGGCGATCTGGGCCAACCAGTTCGACAATATCGCCAACCGCCGTGCGCATATCACCGGCACCGCCGAGGAGATCTGGGCGCAGATGGACGGGCGGATCGACGGCTTCACCTGCGCGGTCGGTACCGGCGGCACCTTCGCGGGTGTCGGCCTGGGGCTGAAGGCGAAGGATGAGGGCGTGTGCATCGCGCTGAGCGATCCGCACGGCGCGGCGCTGTACGATTATTATGCGCATGGCGAGCTGCGGTCCGAAGGGTCGTCGGTCGCCGAAGGGATCGGGCAGGGGCGGATCACCGCCAATCTGGAAGGCGCGCCGGTCGACACGCAATTCCGCATCGCCGACCAGGAGGCGCTCGACTGGGTCGACCTGCTGCTGCGCGAGGAAGGGCTGTGCCTGGGGCTGTCGTCGGGCATCAACGTGGCGGGCGCGGTGCGACTGGCGCGGGAGCTGGGGCCGGGCAAGCGCATCGCGACGATCCTGTGCGATACCGGCTTCCGCTATCTGTCGACGCTCTACGATCCGGTGTGGCTGACCGCCAAGGGGCTGGTGCGGCGTACCGCGTGAGCGCGGGAATCGACACGCACGCGGCGATCGGATACGATCGCGGGACGAAATGAAGGTTCCGCATCGCGACAAGGACAGCGCCGAGCGCGCACAGGCCGATCAGGTGCGCCAGCGCGTGCGCGTGGGGATGAGCGGGCTGGCGGCGATCGTCCTGCTGATCGGGCTGGCCAGCGCGGTCTTCTCCAGTGTCGATCACGATGCCTCGACGAAGGCCGCCGCCGGCGCGGCAGACCCCGCGGGGGTCGTCACCAACCAGGTCGCGCCCGCCCCGGCGCCATCGGCCAGCAACGAGCCGCTTGCCGAACTGGGCGTCACTCCGGCGGCGGCGAACACCCCTGCGCCCGCTGCTTCCCCCTCTGCCGCGCACTGAGCGCGGCGATCCGGCCATGATGATCGCCCGTTTTCCGCGCGCCGGCACGGAGTCGCACGTCGTGGCGACGCGTCCTGCCGTTTCGCGTCGGGGAGAACCGGGGACGGGGCGGGGAAGGGCGGGGAATCGTGCCCCAGAACCGCCCATCGCGCGCGATCTTAATCAGCCGATCGCCCGGTCGCCGCTTCCGTTCCCGGCGGATCCGCCGGATGGCAAAGGATTTTGCGGCTGATCCCCGATCTTCCCCGAAAATCCCTTCTCATCCCCGATTAACCCTGATACATCCTCCAACACGACATTGGGGGCAGAACCACTGTTGGTGACCGACGCAGATCGTCGGCGGGCGGCGATGGCCGTTCGCCGGGCAGCTCGGTTTTGCGCCCCGCGTGCGAGGTGGGCGTGGCAGAAAGGGTGGACTATCAGGGAAAGGGACTGGGCCTTGTCGACGACAAGGGCCGGGTAGCCATTCCCAACACCCTGCGCGCGATGCTGGCGAAGAACGCCCCGCGCGAGGATGGCAAGGACGGCGGCACCGTCATCATCGCGCCGCACCCCGAACACCGCTGCCTGATCGCCTACGACCCCGGCTTCGTGCCCTATTGGAAGGCGAAGCTGGAGGCGCTGGACGCCGCGCAGTTCGAGAAGAGCGGGCGTGTCGACTATAACATCCTGGACCGCGCGGGCGGGGCCGAGCCACTGCCGTTCGACGGATCGGGCCGCTTCATCATGCCGACGTTCGAGCGCCGCTATGCGCGGATCGGCGCGGCCGCGGTGTTCCTGGGGTCGTTCAACTGGATCACCATCTGGGCGCCGCAGATCCTGATCGAGACGCCGGGCATCGACCCGTTCCTGAAGGAATTCGTGGAATTCACCTGCGAGGACAAGGGGATTTCCCTGTCATGAGCGGTGACGCCACCATGCCGCACATCCCGGTCCTGCTGGACGAGGTGATCGACGCGCTTGCCCCTGCCCCCGGCGAGCGCCACGTCGATGCCACCTTCGGTGCCGGCGGCTATACCCGCGGCATCCTGGCACGCGGTGCGCAGGTGATCGCGTTCGATCGCGATCCCGATGCGATCGACGCCGGCGGCGCGCTAGTGGAGGAGGCGGCCGGCGCGCTGGTGCTGGTCCCTGCGACCTTCTCGGCGATGGCCGAGGAACTGGCGGCACGCGACTTGTCGCCCGTCGATGGCGTGACGATGGACATCGGCGTGTCGTCGATGCAGCTTGACCAGTCGGCGCGCGGTTTCTCGTTCCAGGCGGACGGCCCGCTCGACATGCGGATGAGTCAGGCGGGCATGTCCGCGGCCGATTTCCTGAACGGGGCGGATGAGGAGGCGATCGCCGACGTCCTTTACCGTTATGGCGAGGAGCCGAAGTCGCGGCGGATCGCGCGCGCGGTCGTGGCGGCGCGCCCGCTGGCCACCACGGCGCAATTCGCCGCGGTGGTGCGCAAGGCGCTGGGCCACCGCCCGCACGACAAGAAGGACCCGGCGACCCGCGCGTTCCAGGCGGTCCGCATCCACGTCAACGGCGAGCTGGACCAGCTGGAGCGCGGGCTGGAGGCGGCCGAGCGCGCGCTGAAGCCCGGCGGGCGGCTGGCGGTGGTGACGTTCCATTCGCTGGAGGATCGCATCGTCAAGCGGTTCCTGCGCGACCGGTCGGGCGGCGCGCCCGGCGGATCGCGCCACATGCCGGTTGCCGCGCCGACGCGCGCGCCGACGTTCGAGATCACGTCCCGCGCGGTGCGCGCGGGCGAGCAGGAGCTGGCCGCGAACCCGCGCGCCCGCTCCGCCACACTTCGTACCGCCCGGCGTACCGGGGCGGCTTCTTGGGTTCTGGAGGCGTAACGATGGCGGCGATGTATCGGTTGAAGGGGCTGGGCTGGCTGGCCAGCTGCGCGATGGTGGCGATCGGCTTCTACCTCGTGTCCTCGCAGGTGGCGGCGGAGCGCAAGAAGCTGGAGCAGATCGACCGCAAGATCGTGTCGGCGCAGCGCGATATCCGTGCGCTGGAAACCGAATTCGACGTGCGCGCGAACCTGGCGCAGCTGGAACGCTGGAACGGCGACACGCTGGCGCTGACCGTGCCGACCGCGCAGCAATTCGTCGCGGACGAAGCCGCGCTGGCGTCGCTGTCGCCCGATCACGGCCTGACGCTGCCGGGCGGCGACGGCGCGGTGCGCACGGCGCAACTGATCGTTCCTGCCACCCCCGCCGCCGCCAATGCCCCCGCGATCCAGAACGCCGCCACCCCGATCGCCCCGTCGCCCGCACCGGTGGTGCGCACCGCCGCGCTCGACACCGCGCGCCGCGCCCCGATCGCGGTCGGCGGGATGGTGAAGGTGGTTGCCCCCGCCACGTCGGCCCGCGCGACGCGGCTGACCCCGGCAGTGGCGACCGCCGCGGCGACGCAGCCGGCCCGCGCGATGAAGGCGGTGGCGATGCTCGACAAGTCGCTGCTGAGCGATTCGACGATCGGCGACCTGCTGAGCGGCGCGCGGACGGAGCGGAGCCGCCTGCGTTGACCGCGCTGGTGGCCCGGCCGATCCGCCACGCCCGCACCGGGGAACAGCGCCAGCAGGTGCTGGCGACGCAGCATCTGCGCCTGATGGTGCTGATGCTGCTGTTCGCGGGCGCGATCCTGATCGTGGTCGGGCGGCTGGCGATCCTGGGCGTGATGGAGGGCGGCGATCGCGGCGGCGCGGCGGCGGCGATGGCGCCGCGCGGCGACATCGTCGATCGCAACGGCGCCCCGCTGGCGCGCACCATCGACGCCTGGACGATCGGCGTCCACCCCAAGAAGCTGATCGGCGACCCCGCCGATATCGCGCAGAAGCTGGCCGACCTGATGCCCGACAAGGGCGACCAGTCGTGGTTCTACGCCCAGATCACGCGGCCCGTCGCCTTCACCTATCTGAACCGCCGCGCCAGCCCCGCGCTGGTCGAGGCGGTGAACGCGATCGGCGAGCCGGGGATCGTGTTCGAGCGCGAGACCCAGCGGCTGTACCCGCAAAGCACGCTGGCCGCGCACGCGCTGGGGTTCATCAGCGGCGGACGCGGGATGAGCGGGATCGAGCGCGCGCTGGACGAGCGGCTGACCAACCCGTCGCTGTCGGGTGCGCCCGTCGCGCTGTCGATCGACAGCCGCGTGCAGGCGGCGATGGAAAGCGAGCTGGGCCGCGCGGTCGGCGCCTATCAGGCAAAGGGCGGGGCGGGAATCGTCCTGGACGTCGACACCGGCGAGATCGTGTCGATGGTGTCGATGCCGCTGTTCAACCCCAATCGCGTCGGCATGGCCGGCACCGAGGAGCTGCGCAACAACACCATCCAGTCGGTCTACGAACTGGGCAGCGCGTTCAAACCGATCACCATGGCGGTCGCGATCGATTCGGGGATCGTCACCAGCATGTCGCGCCGCTTCGACGCGACCCAGCCGCTGCAGGTCGGCCGGTTCAAGATCAAGGACGATCACGCGCAGAACCGCTGGCTCAACATTCCCGAGACGCTGGTCCATTCCAGCAACATCGCCACCGCGCGCATCGCCGACGAGATCGGCGCGGCGCGGATGCAGCAGATGTTCCGCAAGCTGGGTTTCGATACCAAGCCGGATATCGAACTGCGCGAGAAGGGCCGCCCGCTGTGGCCGGTCTATTGGGCGCGCACCACGACGATGACCACCGCCTACGGTCATGGCATCGCGGTGACGCCGCTGCATCTGGCCAGCGCCTATGCCGCGCTGGTCAACGGCGGCATCTGGCGCCCGGCGACGCTGCTGAAGGTGCAGCCGGGCCATGCGGCACAGGGCCGGCGCGTCATCAAGCCGGAAACCAGCTATCGCATCCGCCAGCTGCTGCGGCTGATCGTGGAGGACGGCACCGGGCGCAAGGCCGAGGCGCCGGGCTATCGCGTCGGCGGCAAGACCGGCACCGCCGAGGTGCCGCGCGCCGGCGGCTATGCCAAGAATGCGAACGTCTCGACCTTCGCGGCGGCTTTCCCGATGGACGCACCGCGCTATGTTGTCATCGCGATGCTCGATTCCCCCAAGCGCGTGGCGGAAAACTCCTTCCAGACCACTGCCGCCTATACCGCGGCCCCCGTCGTCAGCCGGGTCATCAGCCGTACCGGCGCGATGCTGGGCGTGATCCCCGACGACCGGCGCGACATCGACGTGTCCGAACTGTCCGGGCTGCTGTGGCATGCCCCGGGCGAGAATGCGGCGGACCCGGAATGAAGCTGGCGCAACTGGTGCCCGGCGCGGGCGGTGATGACGCGGCGACCGTCACCGGCTTCGCGATCGACCATCGCAAGGTCGCGCCGGGCACGGTGTTCGGCGCGTTCGAGGGCGCGCGCGTCAATGGCGAGGATTTCATCCCCGCCGCGATCGAGGCCGGCGCGATCGCGATCGTCGCGCGGCCCGAAGCGCGGGTCGAGGGCGCGCTGCACATCGCCGATGCCAATCCGCGCGAATGTTTCGCGCGGCTGGCGGCGCGCTTCTTCGCGCCGTTCCCCGGCACCGCGGTCGCCGTCACCGGCACCAACGGCAAGACGTCCAGCGTAGAGATGACGCGGCAATTGTGGCGGCTGGCGGGCCACCATGCCGCGTCGATCGGGACGCTGGGCGTCACCACCGCCGACGACCGCGTCACCACCGGGCTGACCACGCCCGACGTCGTCACCTTCCTGTCGAACGTCGCCGGGCTGGCGCGCGAGGGGGTGACGCATGTCGCGTTCGAGGCATCGAGTCACGGGCTGAGCCAGTATCGGACCGAGGGGTTGCCGGTGCGCGCGGCGGCGTTCACCAACCTCAGCCGCGATCACCTGGACTATCACGGCGACATGGCGGCCTATTTCACCGCCAAGCTGCGGCTGTTCGCTCAGGTGCTGTCGGACGACGGCGCGGCGGTGGTATGGGCCGACGATCAGCAGTCGGAAAGGGTGATCGATATCGCGCGCGAACGCGGCAATCGCGTCTTCACCGTGGGGGAGCATGGCGACGACCTGCGGCTGATCGCGCGCGAGCCGACGCTGCTGGGGCAGGGGCTGACGATCCGCGCCGACGGGGCGGACCATCGCGTCACGCTGCCGCTGATCGGCGCCTATCAGGCCGCCAACGCGCTGATCGCGGCGGGGCTGGTGATCGTGACCGGCGGCGATGCCGCCGCGACGATCGCGGCGCTGGCGCGGTTGCAGCCGGTGCGCGGGCGGCTGGAACGCGCGGCGATCAGCGCGCGCGGCGCGCCCGTCTATGTCGATTACGCGCATACGGCCGATGCGCTGGAGGCGGCGTGCGCGGCGCTGCGCCCGCATGTCGCCGGGCGGCTGATCCTGGTGTTCGGCGCCGGCGGCGACCGCGACACCGGCAAGCGCGCGCTGATGGGCGCGGCGGCCGCGGCGCATGCCGATGTCGTGATCGTGACCGACGACAATCCGCGGTCCGAGGATCCTGCGGCGATCCGTGCGATGGTTCTGGAGGGCGTGCCGCACGCGCGCGAGATCGGCGACCGGCGCAGCGCGATCGCGGCGGCGGTGGGCGAGGCGCAGGCGGGGGATATCGTGCTGATCGCGGGCAAGGGACATGAACAGGGCCAGATCGTCGGCGATCTGGTGCTGCCGTTTGACGATGTCGCGGTCGCGCGCGAGGTGGCGGCATGACGCTGTGGACCGCCGGGGCGATCGCCGCGGCCACCGGCGGCACCGCGTCGCGGGACTTCGCCGTCACCGGCGTCGCGTTCGATTCGCGTGAGGTCGGGCCGGGCGACCTGTTCGTCGCGCTGACCGGCGAGACGACCGACGGGCATCGCTTCCTGGACCAGGCGTTCGCGCAGGGCGCGGCGGGGGCGATCGTGTCGCGGGACACGGCCCATCCGCACGTGCGCGTCGCCGATACCTTCGCCGCGCTGGAGGATCTGGCGCGCGCCGCGCGGGCACGGGTGGCGGGCCGGGTGATCGGCGTGACCGGATCGGTCGGCAAGACATCGACGAAGGAGGCGCTGTTCGCCGCGCTGGACCGATCGCCCGCGAAACGCGCGCACCGGTCGGTGAAGAGCTACAACAACCATACCGGCGTCCCGCTCAGCCTGTCGCGGATGCCCGCGGACAGCGATTATGCGGTGCTGGAGATGGGGATGAACCATGCCGGCGAACTGGCGCATCTGACCACGCTGGTCCGCCCGCATGTCGCGCTCATCACCGCGATCGCGCCGGCGCATACCGAATTCTTTCGCGACGAAAGCGCGATCGCCGACGCCAAAGGCGAGATTTTCCAGGGTTTGGAGCCGGGCGGGGTCGCGATCGTGCCCTTCGACAGCCCGCATCGCGACCGGTTGATCGCGGCGGCGCGGCCCCATGCCGCGCGGATCGTGACGTTCGGCATCGGGAAAGGGGCTGACGTCCACCCGATCGAGATGGCCGGTGCGCCGTCCGGCGGCACCTTCGTCACCGCGCGCGTCGGCGCGCGAGAGGTGAGCGTGACGGTGGCGCAGCCGGGCGCCCACTGGGTCTCCAATGCGCTGGCCGTGCTGGCCGTCGCCGATGCGGTCGACGCGGATCTGGCGCTGGCGGGGCTGGCGCTGGCGGAGCTGGGCGGCCTGCCGGGACGCGGCGCGCAGATCGCGATCACGCCGGCGGGCGGCGGCGGCACCGCGACGCTGATCGACGAAAGCTACAACGCCAATCCCGCATCGATGCGCGCGACGCTGGCCGTGCTGGCGCAGATGCCCGGCCGGCACGTCGCGATCCTGGGCGAGATGCGCGAACTGGGTGATGCCGGCCCCGCCTATCACGCCGACCTGGCCGCGCCGGTGATCGACGCGCGCGTCGAAACGGCCGTGCTGGTCGGCGAAGCGATGCGCGATCTTGCACGGGCGCTTGAGGGGCGGATCGAATTCGTCCATGTGCCCGACGCTGCCGCGGCGCTGGACAAGGCGCGTGCCCTGATCCGCCCCGGCGACGCGGTACTCGTCAAGGGTTCCAACGGGGTAGGGCTGGCGCGGCTGGTGGCCGGACTGGCGGGCGGGAAGACATAAGTGCTGTATTGGATCGCTGAACAGCTCGGTTTCCCGGGCGCGCTGAACCTCATCCGCTACCTGTCGTTCCGCGCGGGCGCGTCGGTGGCGACCGCGCTGTTCATCGGCCTGATCATCGGGCCGCGCTTCATCGGCTGGCTGCGGGTGCGGCAGGGCAAGGGGCAGCCGATCCGCGCCGACGGGCCGCAGACCCATCTGGCCAAGCGCGGCACGCCGACGATGGGCGGGCTGATGATCCTGACCAGCCTGTCGCTGTCGATCCTGATCTGGATGGACCTTCGCAACCCGTTCGTCTGGGCGTGCATGTTCGTGACGCTGGGGTTCGGCGCGATCGGGTTCCTCGACGATTACGACAAGGTGCGCAAGGCGAGCACCGCGGGCGTTTCCGGCAAGGTGCGGCTGCTGCTGGAATTCGCGATCGCCGGGGTCGCGGCGTGGATCATCATGCAGGAGAACGGCTCGGGCGTGTTCTTCCCGTTCACCAATCGCTATTTCATCGACCTGGGCTATGCCTATCCGCTGTTCGCGGCGTTCACAATCGTCGCGTTCGGCAATGCGGTGAACCTGACCGACGGGCTGGACGGGCTGGCGACGATGCCGGTCATCATCGCCTCGGTCGCGTTCATGGTGATCGTGTATCTGGCGGGCAACGTGAAGTTCGCCGATTACCTGGGCATCCCGCACGTGCCCCGCGCGGGCGACCTCACGATCTTCTGCGGCGCGGTGATCGGCGCGGGCCTCGCGTTCCTGTGGTACAATGCGCCCCCGGCGGCGGTGTTCATGGGCGATACCGGCAGCCTTGCGCTGGGCGGCGCGCTGGGCACGATCGCGGTCGTCGCGCATCACGAGATCGTGCTGGGGATCATCGGCGGGCTGTTCGTCGTCGAGGCGATGAGCGTCATCATCCAGGTGTTCTGGTACAAGCGCACCGGCAAGCGCATCTTCCGCATGGCGCCGATCCACCACCATTTCGAGCAACTGGGGTGGAGCGAGCCGACGGTGGTGATCCGCTTCTGGATCATCAGCCTGGTGCTGGCGCTGGCCGGGCTATCGACGCTGAAGCTGCGATGATCGTCGCGCGCGCCTTCGCCGGGAAACATTATGCGGTGCTGGGGCTGGCGCGCTCCGGCGCCGCGGCCGTTCGGGCGCTGCTGGCGGGCGGCGCGCGCGTGACTGCCTGGGACAATGACGTGGTCAAGTGCGAGGCGCTGCTGGACGAGGTGGGGTGCGAGGCGCTGGCGATCGCCGATCTGGAGGCGATCGACCTTGGCGACGTCAATGCGCTGGTCGTCTCCCCCGGCGTGCCGCTCAACCGCCATCCGCTGGCGGCGAAGGCGCGGGCGGCGGGCGTGCCGATCATCGGTGATATCGAATTGTTCGCGGAAGGACGCGCCGACTTGCCCGCGCACAAGGTTGTCGGGATCACCGGCACCAACGGCAAGTCGACGACCACCGCGCTGGTCCACCATATCCTCGACACCGCCGGCATCCCCGCGCGGATGGGCGGCAACATCGGCCTGCCGATCCTGGCGCAGGAGCCGCTGCCGGAGGGCGGTGTCTATGTTCTCGAGCTGTCGAGCTACCAGATCGACCTGACGCAGACGCTCGATTGCGACGTGGCGGTGCTGCTGAACGTCACCCCCGACCATCTCGACCGCTACGACGGGTTCGAAGGCTATGCCGCCAGCAAGGCGCGGTTGTTCGCGATGCAATCGCCCGCGCATCTGGCGGTGGTCGATTACGAGGCGGAGGCGGAACTGGGCGTGCTGGACGGCGCGCCGGCCGGGCTGAACGTCCGCTTCATCGACGGCGTGCCGCTGCCCGGCGATCAGGCGCGCTGGCCGTCGTTGCAGGGGCCGCACAACGAACAGAATGCCAAGGCCGCGGTCGCGGTGGCCGAGGCGCTGGGCGTGCCCGCCGAGACGATCGAGCGCGCGCTGGAAAGCTTCACCGGCCTGCCGCACCGCATGGAGCGGATCGCGACGCTGAACGGCGTGGCGTGGATCAACGACAGCAAGGCGACCAATCCCGAAAGCGCGGCGCCCGCCCTGGCGGCCTTCCCGCGCATCCACTGGATCGTCGGCGGCAAGGCGAAGGGGGACGACCTGGACGCCTGCGCGCCCTATTTCGACCATGTCGTGCGCGCCTATACGATCGGCGATTCCGGCGCGCGCTTCGCCGCGGTGCTGCGCGGGCACATGCCGGTCGCGGAGGTGGAAACGCTGGACCGCGCGGTGAAGCTGGCCGCGCAGGAGGCGGAGCGCGGCGACGTGGTGCTGCTGTCCCCGGCCGCTGCGTCGTTCGACCAGTTCACCGATTTCGAACATCGCGGGCAGGTGTTTCGCGCGCTGGTGGAGCAGATGGCATGACCGAGGGCAAGCCGGCGGGCGGCGCGATCGACCGCGGGCGTTTGAAGGGCCGCGGAGGGCGCGGCGATCCGTCGCCGCTGGGCACCTGGTTCTGGGATATCGACCGCGTGCTGCTGCTGCTGGCGCTGTTCCTGATCGCGATCGGACTGCTGGCGGTCGCCGCCGGTTCGCCTGCCAGCGCGATGCGCTATTCGGGCGAGCATCTGAAGTTCGAGCCGCTGCACTATTTCTGGCGCCAGACGATCTGGGTGGCGGTGTCGTTGCCGGTGCTGTTCGGCGTGTCGATGCTGCCGGTGCAACTGGCGCGGCGGATGGCGCTGGTGGGCGCGGCGGTGTGCATCGCGTGCCTGGTGCTGATGCCGTTCATCGGCATGACGGTGAACGGCGCGAAGCGCTGGATCGGCTTCGGCTTCGCGCAGTTCCAGCCGTCCGAATTCCTGAAGCCGTTCTTCGTGGTGACGGTGGCGTGGCTGCTGTCGCTGAAGTCGCGTGACCAGGAACTGCCGGTGACGATCATCACCGCGGGGCTGACCGGGGTGATCGCGCTGCTGCTGATGCTGCAACCCGATTTCGGGCAGACGGTGATCTTCTGCCTGATCTGGCTGGCGCTGGTGACGATCGCGGGGACGCCGACCAAGACGATCATGGGGTTCGTCGCGCTGGTGCCCGCCGGGCTGGTGGCGGCCTATCTGTTCTACGGCACCGCGCGCTCGCGGATCGACGCCTTCCTGTTCCCGGGTGTCGAGGGGGAGGGCGCGGCCGACCATTTCCAGACCAACGCCGCGCACGCCACGCTGACCGCGGGCGGCTGGTTCGGGACCGGGCCGGGCGGCGGCACCGTCAAGTTCGGCCTGCCGGAGGCGCACACCGACTACATCTATTCAGTGATCGGCGAGGAATTCGGCCTGCTGGCGTGCATGATCGTCGCGCTGGTGTTCCTGGCGCTGGTGGTGCGCGTGTTCGTCAAGCTGCTGGACGAACAGGACCCGTTCAAGCTGCTGGCGGCATCGGGGCTGGCGGTACAGTTCGGGGCGCAGGCGCTGGTGTCGATGGCGGTCAACACCGGACTTGCCCCGTCGAAGGGCATGACCCTGCCGTTCATCAGCTATGGCGGGTCGTCGATGGTCGCGCTGTCAATCGGGATGGGGTTGCTACTGGCGTTCACCCGGCGCAACCCGTTCCTGATGCGCAGTCCCTATATCACCCGCTGGAACACCGAATGACCCGTACGCGCCATTTCGTCCTCGCCGCCGGCGGAACCGGCGGCCATATGGTCCCCGCCGCTGCGCTGGCGGAGGAACTGACCCGTCGCGGACACCGGGTCGCGCTGGTCAGCGACGCGCGCGGGGTGCGCTTCCCGGGCCTGTTCGAGGGCGTCCAGACGCACGTCATCCCCGCCGGGCGCTTCGCCGGCGGGCCGGTCGGCTGGGCGAAGGCGGCGCGCGAGATGTGGCAGGGCCGCGCGATGGCGGCCGAACTGTACCGCACGTTCAAGCCCGCGGCGGTGGTGGGCTTCGGCGGCTATCCCGCGTTCCCCGCGCTGTCGGCGGCGTTCGCGGCGGGCATCCGCACCGCCGTCCACGAACAGAATGCCGTGCTGGGCCGCGTCAACCGGCTGGTCGCGGGCAAGGTGGACGCGATCGCCACCAGCTATCAGGAAACCGAGCGGGTCAAGCCGCGGCTGCGCGACAAGGTGCACCTGATCGGCAATCCGGTGCGCGACAGCGTGCTGGCGCTGCGTGCCAAGCCCTATCCGCTGCTGGACGAGGAAGGCATCTTCCGCGTGCTGGTGACCGGCGGCAGCCAGGGCGCGTCGATCCTGAGCCAGGTGGTGCCCGACGGTCTGGCGATGCTGCCGGTGGCGTTCCGCCGCCGCCTGCAGGTGACGCATCAGGCGCGGATCGAGGATATCGATGCGGCGCGCGAGAAATACGCTAGCCTGGATATCGCCGCCGATCTGGCCACCTATTTGCCCGACCTGCCGGAGCATCTGGGCTGGGCGCATCTGGTGATCGCGCGCGCGGGTGCCTCCACCATCGCGGAGCTGACCGCAGCAGGGCGCCCGGCGATCCTGGTGCCGCTGCCCAGTGCGACCGACGATCACCAGACCGCCAATGCGCGCGAGATCACGCGCGCGGGCGGCGCGCGTACCATTCCGCAATCCGCCTTCACGCCATCGGAACTCGCCAAGCAGATGCAGAAACTGGGCCTCGACCCCGAAGCACTCCAGAACGCCGCTGCGCGCGCCCGCGCCTGCGGCACGCCGGAGGCCGCCAGCGATCTGGCCGATCTGGTCGAAAGCCTCGACGCGCCGCGCATCGCGCTGCCGGTCGGTTCGGGCAAGCCGCGCGAGGTGTTCGCATGAAGGGCGTCGCCACCGATATCGGCACGATCCATTTCGTCGGCATCGGCGGGATCGGCATGTCCGGCATCGCCGAGGTGATGCACAACCTGGGCTACAAGGTGCAGGGTTCGGACGTCGCGGAAGGCTATGTGGTCGAGGGGCTGCGCACGCGCGGCATTCCGGTGACCATCGGGCATGACGCCGCGAACGTCGAGGGCGTGGCGGTGGTGGTCACCTCCACCGCGGTCAAGCGCGGCAACCCGGAGGTCGAGGCCGCGCTGAAGAACCGCATCCCCGTGGTGCGGCGTGCGGAGATGCTGGCCGAGCTGATGCGGCTGAAATCCACCGTCGCGGTAGCCGGCACACACGGCAAGACGACGACCACGTCGATGGTCGCCGCGCTGCTGGATGCCGGCGGGGTGGACCCGACGGTCATCAACGGCGGGATCATCAACAGTTACGGCAGCAACGCGCGGCTGGGCGCGAGCGACTGGATGGTGGTGGAGGCCGACGAAAGCGACGGCAGCTTCCTGCGGCTGGACGGGACCATCGCGGTCGTCACCAACATCGACCCCGAACACCTCGACCATTACGGCGATTTCGATGCGGCCAAGCGCGCCTATGTCGAGTTCGTGGAGAACGTGCCCTTCTACGGCGCGGCGCTGCTGTGCCTGGATCACCCGGAGGTGCAGGCGCTGATCCCGCGCGTGCGCGACCGGCGGATCGTCACTTATGGCTTTGCCGCGTCGGCCGACGTGCGCGGGGTCAACGTCACCCCCTATCCCGGCGGCAACCGGTTCGAGGCGCTGATCCGCCATCGCGACGGCAGCGTGCGCTCGATCGAGGGGATCGACCTGCCGATGCCCGGGCGCCACAACGTCCAGAACGCGCTGGCCGCGATCGGTGTCGCGCTGGAACTGGGGATCGACGATGCGACGATCCAGCGCGGGTTCGAGCGGTTCAGCGGGGTCAAGCGCCGCTTCACCAAGGTGGGCGAGGTGGCGTTCGCGGACGGCGGCGTCGCGACGGTGATCGACGATTACGGGCACCACCCGGTGGAGATCCGAGCGGTGCTGGCGGCGGCGCGCGAGAGCGCGACAGGCAGGGTCATCGCGGTGGTGCAGCCGCACCGCTATTCGCGGCTCGGCAACCTGATGGAGGATTTCCGCGGCGCGTTCAACGACGCTGACCTCGTCTATGTCGCACCCGTCTATGCCGCCGGTGAGGCGCCGGTGCCGGGCGTCGATGCCGAGGCCCTGGTCGCGGGCCTGCGCGATCGCGGGCACCGCCAGGCGGATACGATCGCCGATGCCGAGGCGCTGGCCGACGCGCTGGCGGATGAGGTGCGCAGCGGCGACCAGGTGATCTGTCTGGGCGCGGGCGACATCACCAAATGGGCCGCCGGGCTGGCCGGTGCGATCGAGGCGCGGCGGTGATGCCCGGCTGGTTCGACGCGGTATCGCAATGGCAGCAGCAGGTGATCGACGCGCAGCGCCGGATGCTCGACGCCGGCCGGCACGCCAAGGATGCCGGCGCCGCGATGCTCGACGCGCAGGAGGCGACGAAGCGCGCCGCCGAGGCCAATCTGGCCGCATGGCAGGCGTGGACGCGGCTGTGGGGCGCGGGGCCGTGGTGACGGCGGCGACGCTGCCCGTGGTGCGCGGACGCCTGACCGCGCACGCGCCGCTGGCGCCGCTGGTGTGGTTCAAGTCGGGCGGCGCGGCGCAATGGCTGTTCGAGCCGGCGGACGCGGACGATCTGGCGGCGTTCCTGCGCGATCTGGATCCGGCGGTGCCGGTGATGGCGCTGGGGCTGGGGTCGAATCTGATCGTCCGCGACGGCGGGGTGCCGGGCGTCGTCGTGCGGCTGGGCAAGCCGTTCGCGACCGCGGCGGCGCTGGATGCGACCACGCTGCGCTGCGGCGGCGGGGCGAGCGGTATCCTGGTGTCCTCCACCGCGCGTGACGCGGGGGTGGCGGGGCTGGAATTCCTGCGCTCGATTCCCGGCACGGTCGGCGGGTTCGTGCGGATGAACGGCGGCGCCTATGGCCGCGAGACCGCCGACGTGCTGGTCGAGGCGGAGGTGGTGATGCGCGACGGCGTGCGGCGGACGCTGGCGGTGCGCGAGCTGGGCTACAGCTATCGTCATTCGGCGTTGCCCGATGGCGTGGTGGTGATCGGCGCGACGTTCCGCGGCATGCCCGGCGCGCCGGACGCGATCCAGGCGGAGATGGACCGCATCGCCGCCGCGCGCGAGGCATCGCAGCCGCTGCGGTCGAAGACCGGCGGCTCCACGTTCAAGAACCCCGACGGGCACAAGGCGTGGCAGCTGGTCGATGCCGCCGGATGTCGCGGCCTGACGCTGGGCGGCGCGCAGGTGAGCGAAAAGCACACCAACTTCCTGCTCAACACCGGCACCGCGACCAGCGGCGAGATCGAGGCACTGGGCGAACGGGTAAGGGAACGGGTGAAGGCGGCGAGCGGGATCGAACTGGAATGGGAAATTCAGCGCGTGGGAGTGCCGGCATGACCGGCTCCCTCCACATCGCCGTGCTGATGGGCGGATGGTCGGCGGAGCGCGAGGTATCGCTGATGTCGGGCGCGGGCGTGGCCGAGGCGCTGGAATCGCTCGGCCACCGCGTCACGCGCATCGACATGGCGCGCGACGTCGCCGCGCGGCTGGCGGCGGCGGCGCCCGATCTGGTCTTCAACGCGCTGCACGGTACCCCGGGCGAGGACGGCAGCGTGCAGGGGCTGCTGGACCTGATGGGGCTGCGCTATACCCATTCGGGGCTGGCGACGTCGGTGATCGCGATCGACAAGGTGCTGACCAAGCAGGTGCTGGTCCCGGCGGGCATCCCGATGCCGGGCGGGCGGATCGTCATCAGCGAGGAGGTGTTCGCCGCCGATCCGCTGCCGCGCCCCTATGTGCTCAAGCCCGTCAACGAAGGCTCGTCGGTCGGCGTCGCGATCGTCACCGCGGACGGCAATTACGGCCAGCCGATTGGGCGCGACGTGCGCGGGCCGTGGCAGGAATTCGACACGCTGCTGGCCGAACCCTATGTCCGCGGGCGTGAACTGACCACGGCGGTACTGGGCGACCGCGCGCTGGGCGTCACCGAATTGCGGCCCAAGTCGGGCTGGTACGATTACGACGCCAAATATACCGACGGGATGACCGACCACATCTTCCCCGCGCCGATCCCCGACGACATCGCGCAGGCATGCCTGTCGCTGGCGGTGCAGGCGCATCGCGTGTTGGGGTGCCGGGGATGCAGCCGGTCGGATTTCCGCTGGGACGACGAACGCGGCGTCGACGGGCTGTTCCTGCTGGAGGTCAATACCCAGCCGGGCATGACTCCGCTAAGCCTGGTGCCCGAACAGGCGCGGCATACCGGCATGAGCTATGCCGAGCTGGTCCAGGGGATCGTCGACGAGGCGATGCGGGAGCCGCCGCGGTGAGCCGCACGATCCGCCGCGGGGGACCGCCGCAGCGCCGCGCGCCGGTCGCCAACCGCCGCCGCGTCGCCAGACAGTCGTTCGGCGACCGCATCATCGCCAAGCTGCCGCTGACCGAGGACGGGCTGCGCCGCGTGGTGACGTGGACGGTGCTGGCGGGCGTCGGCGGTACGGCGCTGTTCGTCGCGTCGCTGCTGGGGGTGCCGCAGGCGATCGGCGTCGGCATCGCGGAGGCGGGGGCGCGCGCCGGCCTGCGGGTCGAGCAGGTCGATATCACCGGGCTGAAGCGGATGGACCGCGAGACGGTCTATGCCATCGCGCTGGAGGACCAGCCGAGCCGCGCGATGCTGCGCGTCGATCTGGCCCGGGTGCGCGAACGGCTGCTGGCTTATGGCTGGATCGCCGACGCCTATGTCGCGCGGCGGCTGCCCGACCGGCTGCTGATCCATATCACCGAGCGTGATCCGGCGGCGGTGTGGCAGGACAACGGCCAGCTGACGCTGATCGACGCGGAGGGGCGGTTGCTGGCGCCGGTGGATGCCGCGCACATGCCCGACCTGCCGCTGGTGATCGGCCCCGGCGCCGACCGGCAGGAGGCCGGCTATCAGGCGCTGCTGGCCGCGGCTCCGGCGCTGAAGCCGCGCATCCGCGCCGCAACATGGATCGGTAACCGCCGCTGGGACCTGACTTTCGACAGCGGCGAGACGCTGGCGCTGCCGCAGGACAATGCGGCGCAGGCGCTGGTGAAATTCGCGCAGCTGGACGGCGCGCGATCGCTGCTGGGCAAGGGGTGGCTGCGCTTCGACATGCGCGATCCGGCCAAGCTGGTCGCGCGGCGTCCGGGGCAGGACCGCGCCAGCGCGCTCGCCGACGACGGCCGCGCTGATGAAGGCACGGCGGGCGGCATGGCAGGCGGCGCGGGGACGACCGGCGACGACGGCACGGGCAACAAGACCTCCGAAGCACGCGCAGGGGACGCGGCGCGCGGACAAGAGGCATAACAGGGGCGAGAAGCACATGGCGAAGGCGGCACCCGACGGGCTTATTACCGCGCTGGACATCGGATCGTCCAAGATATCGGCGATGATCGCGCAGAAGGGCGACGGCGGCGAACTGGTGGTGCTGGGCACCGGCCAGCGCGAAAGCCGCGGCGTCAAGCGCGGCTATATCGCCGACATGGACGCCACCGAAGTGGCGGTGCGCGAGGCGGTGGAACAGGCCGAGCGGATCGCCGGGCTGAACATCGAGAACGTCTGGGCGGGCTTTTCGGCGGGCGGGCTGGTCAGCGACGAAGCCTTCATCGAGGCCGAACTGGGCGGTATGCGCATCGAACAGGCGGATATCGACGCGCTGCTCCACGAAGGGCGGCAAGCGATCGACCCGCAGGGGCGGATGGTGTTGCACGCGCAGCCCGCGCTGTACACGCTGGACGGGCTGACCGGCGTCAAGAAGCCGCTGGGTCTCCATGCCGACCGGCTGGGCGTGCACATCCATGTGATCGCGGCGGACGGATCGCCGGTGCGCAACCTGGACCTGTGCGTGCGCTCGGCGCATCTGGAGGTGAAGTCGATCATCGCCAGCCCGGTCGCGACGGGGCTTGCCTGCCTGACCGAGGAGGAGCGCGACCTGGGCGTCGCGCTGGTGGAGGTGGGCGCGGGGATCACGAACGTGTCGCTGTTCGCGGGCGCGATGCTGGTCGGGCTGAAATCCATCCCGTTCGGCGCCGCCGACATCACCGACGACATCGCCTCCGCGTTCGGCACCACGCGGTTGCAGGCGGAGCGGATCAAATGCTTCCACGGCAGCGCCAATGCGTCCCCTCGCGACAACCATGAGATGGTGACGATCCGCGAGCGGACCGACGACGAGGATTCGGAGGCGTTGCAGATCACCAAGGCCGCGCTGATCCACGTCATCCGCCAGCGGCTGGAACATCTGATGGGCGAGGTGCAGGCCGCACTGAAGGAATTGCGCTTCGAAGGGCCGGTCGGGCGGCAGGTGGTGCTGACCGGCGGCGGTGCGGAGCTGAAGGGGATCGCCGATTATGCGCAGCAGGCGCTGGGCCGGTCGGTGCGGATCGGGCGCCCGCGCGGGCTGACCGGCCTGCCGGAGGCGCATTCCGGCCCCGGTTTCGCGACGCTGGCGGGGCTGGCATTCTTTGCCGCGAGCGATCCGATCGACCTGCGCGGGCTGACCCCGACTCCGCAGATGGTGCATCGCCAGCGCGGCTTACGCGGCTTCTGGAAGCTGGTTCAGGCGGCCAAGGCCAATTATTGACGCGACAATCGGGCGCTTCGCGGTAATTTCTCTTTCACCACGCGCCCCATTGTTGCACATCGGTGTGAATGGCCCGCGACAGGCGACATATTCGCGGGCGGACGGAGTAACTTGTCGATGAGCATCGAATTCATCACGCCCGATCTGGACGATCTGACCCCCCGCATCACCGTGGTGGGTGTCGGCGGCGCCGGTGGCAACGCGATCGCCAACATGATGCGCGCCGACGTGCAGGGCGTGAACTTCCTGGTGGCGAACACCGATGCGCAGGCGCTGAAGCAGTCCGACGCGGAACAGAAGATCCAGCTGGGTGCGAAGATCACCCAGGGGCTGGGCGCGGGCAGCCGGCCGGAAATCGGCCGCGCCGCTGCCGAGGAGACGATCGAGGAACTGTCGCGCCTGCTGGAGGGAAGCCACATGTGCTTCATCGCCGCCGGCATGGGCGGCGGCACCGGCACCGGCGCCGCGCCGGTGATCGCCAAGGCCGCGCGCGACATGGGCATCCTGACCGTCGGCGTCGTGACCAAGCCGTTCAGCTTCGAGGGCAATCGCCGGTCGAAGTCGGCCGAGGCGGGCATCGAGGAACTGCAGAAGTTCGTCGACACGCTGATCGTCATCCCGAACCAGAACCTGTTCCTGGTCGCCAATGCGAACACCACGTTCAAGCAGGCGTTCGAAATGGCGGACGAGGTGCTGCAGCAGGGCGTGCGCGGCATCACCGACCTGATGGTCATGCCGGGCCTCATCAACCTGGACTTCGCCGACGTGCGGTCGGTGATGCAGGAAATGGGCAAGGCGATGATGGGCACCGGCGAGGCCGAGGGCGACGACCGCGCGCTGGTCGCCGCGCAGAAGGCGATCGCCAACCCGCTGCTCGACGGCGTGTCGATGCAGGGCGCCAAGGGCGTGATCGTGTCGATCACCGGCGGCGACGACATGCGCCTGCTGGAAGTGGACGAGGCCGCGAACCACATCCGTGAGCTGGTCGATCCCGATGCCAACATCATCTGGGGTTCGGCCTTCAACCCGGAGCTGGAGGGCAAGATTCGCGTGTCGGTGGTCGCCACCGGCATCGAGAGCCAGGCGCAGACCGCCGCGCCGGTCGCCAGCGCACCGGCCGAGCCGCCGCGCACGTTCAGCTTCAACGCGCCGCGCCGCGCCGCCGAGGCGCCCGCCGCCGCACCGCAGGCGGCTGCGCCCGCCCCCGCGCCGACCGCCTATCAGCCGGCACCCGAGGCGTCCGTGCCGCCGCAGCAGCCCAGCGGCGCCGCGGCGCAGGCGATGGAAGCGGGCGTGCCCGCCGCCGGCCACGTGCCGTCGCCGCAGGCGATTTCCCCCGCCAGCGAGGCGGTGGAGGACGAACTGCTGCTGGGCGCCGACGCGATGATGCCGGCCCCCGCGCCGGCCGCGCCGCTCGATCAGGGCGACGCCGGCCGCCGCCGCTTCCTGTCGCCGGGTGCAGAGGCGGACGACGCTCCGCCGCAGCCGCGCGTGAAGCTGGGCGGCACCTTGTTCGAGCGGATGCAGAACGCCACCCGCAACGCCGGTCGCGGCGACGAGGAACCGCGCGATCCGTCCGACCTGCCGCGGTTCCTGCACCGGCAGAACAACC
Organism: Sphingomonas adhaesiva; assembly: GCF_002374855.1. GTDB lineage: Bacteria > Pseudomonadota > Alphaproteobacteria > Sphingomonadales > Sphingomonadaceae > Sphingomonas > Sphingomonas adhaesiva. The sequence continues at coordinate 127,098 of NZ_NWVC01000002.1, read as the reverse complement.
AGTAAGCGACACGCCGCCGGTGCCCGGTCGCGCGCCGCCGCCGTCTTGGCGCCAGTGTGCGCCGGGATGGCGGTGGCGCCCGGGACTGGCGCGGCACACAGCGCGCGGTTGGGCGTGTGCGCCGGTATCGGCGGGCGCCGCGCACGTTCGTCGCCCCGCCGGGTCGGTTCGCCGCACTGAATCGCGATCGTCATTGGCGGTTCATGGCGATCGGCGTCTAGGCTGGCGCGTGACCGCCCCTTCCTATGCCGCCCGGCCCGCCGCGCACGCGCCGGCCGCGCGGGGAGCTTGATACGCATGTCCGACGTCCCTCCGCCCCGCGCGGGACGCATCGCCGCCCGTTCCGTGGTCAGCGTCCGCATCGCCGCGTTGCTGCTGGCGGCCTGTCCCGCCGCGGTCGCGGCGCAGCAGTTGCAGATGGTGCAGACGCTGAACCCCGATGCGGACCGGCTGGCCGAAACCGTGCGCCGGCTGGGTGCCAGCCCGCGTGACCTGTCCGCGTTGATCGAGGCGGGCGACCTGTCGTTCCGGCTGGGCGATGCCACCGCGGCCGCCGCCTTCTACAAGCGTGCCGAGGCGATCGACCCCAACAACGGCCGGGTGAAGGCGGGGATCGGCCGCATCCTGGTCAACGGCGAGCGGCCGGGCGAGGCGCTGCGCTATTTCGAACTGGCGCAGCGTTACGGTGCGCCGATGGCCGACTATGCCGGCGATCGCGGCCTTGCCTACGACCTGGTCGGCGAACAGGAGCGGGCGCAGCGCGACTATCGCGCGGCGCTGGCGCGCGGCGGGGCGGACGCCGATCTGGACGAGGTGCGCCGCCGCTACGCGCTGTCGCTCGGCATTTCGGGGCGGCAGGAGGAAGCGCTGGCGCAGATCGACACGCTGCTGCGCCGGTCCGATCGCGGCGCGTGGCGCGCGCGCGCCTTCGTCCTGGCGATGAACGGCGACGTGGCGGGCGCCAACCGCATCGCATCGGGCATGATGCCGGCGGGCATGGCGCAGGGGCTGGCGGCATTCTTCCGGCGGCTGCCGACGCTGAGCGCGACCGATCGTGCGTTTGCGGTCCATTTCGGTGAGGTCGCCGCGACGCCCGCGCGACTGGCCGACGCTCGCCTGACCCCGACGCTGCCGCCGCTGGGGATCGACCCGACCGCGCCGCGCCAGCAGGTCGCGGCGGTGGCGGTGGCGGCGCCGGCGGCACGCCCGCTGTCGCGCGCCGAACAGCGGCAGCAGCAGCGCGCGGCACAACTGGCGGCGCGCCAGTCGCCGCGCGGCACCGCGGCACCCGCGTCTGCGCCACCGGTCACTTATGCCGCCCGTCCCGCGGAGACAGCCTCCCTAACGCCTGCTGCCCCGGCGTCGGCACAGCGGACGCCCGCTCCGACGACCAGCACGTCGCCCGCACCCGCGACGCAGGTCGCGTCGATCGCGGGGGCGCAGCGCGCGCCCACCGCGATTCCGCCGGCCGGATCGACCATCGCCGCCACGCGGGTCGCGGCGGGTACGACGGGCTTCACCTCTACCGCACCGGCAAGCACCGTGCCCGCGACCAGCGCGGTACAGACCGCGACCGCGACGGCCCCCGCCGCGGCTGTGCCGACGTCGACTGCGTCAGCCACCCCGGGCATGGCGATGCCGTCGCCGGCGATCGCGCCGCGTCCCGAGCAGGCGGCCAATGCCGCGATGGCGGCGGCGACTGCGACGCCGGGCTTCTCGACTCCGGTCGCGGCAGCGCCGACGCCGGCGCCCGCGCCGGCCCCGGTCGCCAGCACCGCCCCGACGCGGCCGACCGCGATCGGGCGCGGCGAGGATTCGATCCTGGCGCGGATCGTCGCGGGCATCACCATCCCGGCGTCCGAACTCGACGTGCCGCCGATGCCGGGCGCGGTCCCGGTGGTGGCGCCGCCGCCCGCGCCCGGTTCCGCCGCGTCGCTGGAGGAGGCCGCGCGCGTCGCCGAGCGCAATGCCGCAGCGGACGAGGAGAAGCGCGAACGCCTGCTCGCCAAGCGGCAGGCCGACCGTGCCGCCGCCGCCGCGAAGGCCGCCGCGGAAAAAAAGGCCAAGGAACTGGCCGCCAAGAAGGATGCGGCCGAGAAACTGGCCGCGGAGAAGAAGGCCGCGCGTGCCGAGCCGGAGCGCATCTGGGTACAGGTGGCCGGCGGCGCGAACGAGGGCGACCTGCCCAAGGCATGGAAGGCGGTGCAGGCCAAGGCCCCGGCGCTGGCGGGGCGACGCGGCTATGCCACGCCGCTGCGCGCCACCAACCGCGTCGTCACCGGCCCGTTCAAGACCGAGGCGGAGGCCCGCGCCTTCGTCAACACACTGGCCAGGCAGGGCGTGTCGGCGTTCAGCTTCACCAGCGCGCCCGGGCAGAAGATGACGCGGCTGGACGCGAAATAGCATCATGGCCGATCTTGCCCCCTGGGCGTCCCATCCCGCGCGCAGCCGCGGGCGCTGCCATGCGGAGGAAGCGGGCGATCGCGGTCCGCGCGACGCATTCCAGCGCGACCGCGACCGCATCATCCATTCGATCAGCTTCCGCCGGCTGCGCCACAAGACGCAGGTGTTCCTGGCCCCCGACGGCGACCATTTCCGCGTCCGGCTGACCCACAGCTTGGAAGTGGCGCAGATCGGCCGCACGATCGCGCGCACGCTGGGGCTGAACGAGGATCTGACCGAGGCGCTATGCCTGGCGCATGACATCGGCCACCCGCCGTTCGGCCATGCGGGGGAGAATGCGCTGCAGAAGGCGATGCTGGCGGCGGGCGGGTTCGACCACAACGGCCATACGCTGCGCACGCTGATGCGGATCGAGCGGCCCTATCCGCGCTGGCGCGGGCTGAACCTGACGTGGGAGACGCTGGAGGGGCTGGCGAAGCACAACGGCCCGATCTACGCGCCGAGCTGGGCGCTGGCGGAGGCCGATGCGCGGGCGGCGCTGGAGCTGACCAGCCATGCCTCGCTGGAGGCGCAGGTCGCCGCGCTGGCCGACGATATCGCCTATGACAATCACGACATCGACGACGGCCTGCGCGCCGGGCTGCTGACGCTGGAGCAGATCGAGGCGGTGCCGCTGGTCGCGGAGGGCTGGGCTCGGCTCGACGCGACCTTCCCGGACCTGCCGCGCGAGCGATTGGCGGGGGAGCTGATCCGCAGCCAGATCGGCGCGATGGTCAACGACCTGATCGCCGAATCGCAGCGCCGCATCGCGGCGGCGGGGGTGGGAAGCGTGGAGGAGGTGCGCGCCGCCGGCCGCCCGCTGATCGCCTTTTCCCCGGCGATGACCGCGGCGGAGCGCGAGCTGAAGCGGTTCATGTACGCCAATCTGTACCACCACCCGCGCCAGCTGGAGGCGGCGGACGCGGCGCATCATGTCGTTGCGGGGCTGTTCGCCGCCTACCGTGGCGATCCGGCGCTGCTGCCGGAGGAATGGCGCGCGCGACTGCCGGAGGGGGAGCCGGGCATCAGCCGGCACATCGCGGATTTCATTGCGGGGATGACCGATCGCTACGCCGTCGCGCGCTATCGCGAGGTCGTGGGGGCGATCGACCTGCCCGAGGGGTTCTGACCAACGAAAAACGGGGCGCGCCCGTCGGCACGCCCCGTTCCTGTCATCCCGAGGGATCGGCGGATCAGTTGGCCGACGCGACCGCGGTCAGCGGGGTCTGCGTGCGGAAGGACACCGGATAGCCATTGGCGTGGCCGGTGACGCGGTTGCCGTCGACCAGCAGGCGGAAGCGGCTGGCCGAGCCGACTTCGCGACCCTCGATCAGGGTGCGGCCGCCGTCACGCGCGGTGGTGCTGTACACATAGGTGTGGCCGTTGCGGGTGAAGCTCTGCTGCGCCGGCTCTGCGGCCATGCCCATCGTGGAGATCAGCGCGGCGGCGGCAGCGGTGAGGATCGAAACGGTGCGCATCGGATAACCCCCTGAGGTCACGTTAAATGATGCGTTGCAGCATAAATGCTGCGTTGCGGCACGCAATTGAATCGATCGCGATCTGAGTTGCAGTTTTTGCAATCGGACGGCGGCGCCACCGGCATAGTTCTGCGACAGACGTGGCGTATCGGTGCACTCCGCTGAGGGACTGGAAGGTGCCATGACGCCGCAGACGATCGCGCTTCACCGTTTCGGACTGGGGGCGACCCCGGAGGACCGGGCGCCCGACGACCCGCGTGGCTGGGTAACCGCGCAGTTCGCGCGGTTCGATCCGCGCCCCGCGCCGATCGCGGCGACCCGCACCGCATTGCAGGCGGCCGCCGATCTCGTCGCCTTTCAGCAGCAGCGGCGCGAGGTGCGCACGGCGACGTCCGCCGGCGCCACGCCCATGGCGCCACCCCCGAAGCCGGCGGACGACCCGGAGCTGAAGGCGCAGCGCCGCGCGTTGCGGCAGGATCATTACGCCGCCACCGCCGACGCCCGGCTGGCCGCGGCGCTGGCCAGCGACACGCCGTTCGTCGAGCGGATGGTGTTCTTCTGGGCCAATCATTTCGCGGTGTCGGCCGACAAGCAGACCGTCACCCCGCTGGCCGGCGCGTTCGAGTTCGAGGCGATCCGCCCGCATGTGCTGGGGCGGTTCGGCGACATGCTGTCCGCGGTGGCGCGGCATCCGGCGATGCTGCTGTACCTCGACCAGGCGGTATCGGTCGGCCCCGACAGTTTGCGCGCGCAACGCGCCGCGATGCAGGGGCGCCGACGCGGCCTGAACGAGAATCTCGCGCGCGAAATACTGGAACTTCACACGCTGGGGGTGGGCAGCGGCTATACGCAAGGCGATGTCACCGAATTCGCGCGCGCGCTGACCGGGTGGACGGTCGCGGGGCTGGGCGGGGGCGGGAATGCCGATCTGCCGCCGGGCACGTTTCTATTCGTCCCCGGCCTGCACGAGCCGGGCGCGCGCGCGCTGCTGGGGCGGCGCTATGCCGACGACGGTCTGGCGCAGGGACAGGCGATCCTGAACGATCTGGCGGTGCATCGCGCGACCGCACGGCACATCGCGACCAAGCTGACGCGCCATCTGGCCGGCGACCAGCCGCCCGCGGCGATGGTCGATCGCGTCGCGGCGGCGTTCCTGTCGTCGGGTGGCGATCTGCCGACCGTCTATCGCGCGCTGGTCGCCTCGCCGGAGGCCTGGGCGCCGGGGCCGGTGAAGTTCCTGACACCCTGGGAATGGACCGTCGCCGCCGGCCGCGCGACCGGCCAGCGGCGCGTGCCGCCGGGCAGCACGCTGGGGCTGCTCGACCAGTTGGGCCAGCCGATGTGGCGGCCGGGCCAGCCCAACGGCTTCGACGATCTGGCGGCGACCTGGGCCGGCCCCGATGCGGTGATGCGCCGTGTGGAGGCGGCGCAGCGGATCGCCGCGCGCACCCCGCCGGTCGATGCGCGCGCGCTGGCGGAGCAGTTGCACCCCGGTGCGCTGTCCGCCGCGACCGCGCAGGCGATCGCGCGCGCCGACAGCCCGGCACAGGCACTGGCGCTCTTGCTGGTCGCCCCCGAAACCTTGCGGAGATAATGTGATGCCGCCCTTGTTCGTCGACCGGCGCGGATTGCTGATGGGGGCGAGCGCGCTGGCGTTCGCGCCGCGCATCGCCTTTGCCGCCGCCGCCACCGACCGCCGCTTCGTCTTCGTGATCCAGCGCGGCGCGGCCGACGGGTTGCAGATGCTGATGCCGGTCGGCGATCCCGCCTTCGCCGCGGCGCGCGGCGCGCTGGCGCAGGATGCCGCGACCGCGACGAAGCTGGACGCGATGTTCGCGCTCCATGCCGCGATGCCGGAGGTGGCGCGGCTCTATGCCGGGGGTCAGGCGCTGTTCGCGCACGCCATCGCCTCGCCCTATCGCGACCGCTCGCATTTCGACGGGCAGAACGTGCTGGAGACCGGCGGGACCGCCGCCTACCAGCAGCGCAGCGGGTGGATGAACCGGCTGCTCGCGTTGCTGCCCGCGCAGGAGGCGCAGGCGATCGCGGTGTCCGCGACGATCCCGATGGCATTGCGCGGCGATCGCGAGGTGGCGTCCTACGCCCCGTCGTCGCTACCGGATGCGTCGGACGACCTGCTGCGCCGCGTGACGGCGTTGTACGAGGGCGACCGGCAATTGCACGCGATCTGGTCGGAAGCGATGCAGACGCGGATGCTGGCGGGCGACCTGTCCGGCGGCGGCGGGCGCGCGGGCGCGGATACCGGGGCGCTGGCGGCGAAGTTGCTGGCCCCCGCCGACGGCGCACGGATCGCGATGATCGAAACCGGCGGGTGGGACACGCATACCGGCCAGCGGCAGCGCTCGGCAGCGCAGCTGAAGGGGCTGGACGCGCTGATCGCGTCGCTGCGCACCGGCCTGGGGCCACTGTGGGACCGGACGGTCGTGCTGGTGGCGACGGAGTTCGGGCGGACCGTGGCGGTCAACGGTACCGGCGGCACCGATCACGGGCAGGCGAGCGCCGCGCTGCTGCTGGGCGGCGGGGTGAAGGGCGGGCGGATCCTGGCCGACTGGCCGGGGCTGGCGCTCGCCGCGCTGTACGAGGGGCGCGACCTGAAGCCGACCGCGGCGCTGGACGCCTTCATCGCCGGCGCGCTGGCCGAACAGTTCGCGCTCGATCCCGCGCGGGTCGGCGCGACGCTGTTTCCGAAGGCGCTGTCGGGGCCGGCGATGAGTGGACTGGTGCGCGCCTGACGGATTTTGCACCTGCGCCGTGCATCGGCTAAGGCGCCGCCGCTATGACGCTCTTCACCCGCTATACCGCTCATGTCGATGCCGCGCTCGACGCGCTGACCGCCGCCGGAACCCTGCCTGCCGGGCTGGACCGCCGCAACGTGACGGTCGAGCCGCCGCGCGACGCCACGCATGGCGATCTGGCGACCAATGCCGCGATGGTGCTGGCCAAGCCCGCCGGCACCAACCCGCGCCAGCTGGCCGAGGCGCTGGCGACCGAGTTGCGCGCGCTGGACGAGGTGGCGGCGGTGACCGTCGCCGGGCCGGGCTTCATCAACATGACGCTGCACGACGACGTGTGGCGGCGCGAGATCGACGCGATCCACGCCGCGGGGGCCGATTACGGCCGGTCGGACGGCGGCACGGGCGTGCGCGTGAACATCGAATATGTCTCCGCCAACCCCACCGGGCCGATGCACATGGGGCATTGCCGCGGCGCGGTGGTGGGCGACGCGCTGGCCAGCCTGCTGGAATTTGCGGGCAATACCGTGATCCGCGAATATTACGTCAACGACGCCGGCGGGCAGGTCGACGTGCTCGCGCGGTCGGCGCACCTTCGCTATCGCGAGGCACTGGGCCAGGACGTCGGCGCGATCCCCGAGGGGCTGTATCCCGGTGATTACCTGGTCCCCGTCGGGCAGGCGCTGGCGCAGGAATTCGGCGATCGTTACGCCGCCGCGCCCGAGGAGGAATGGCTGGCGCTGTTCCGTACCCGCGCGGTGGCGGCGATGCTGACGCTCATCAAGGACGATCTGGCGCTGCTCGGCATCCACCACGACGTCTTCTCCTCCGAGGCGGAATTGCAGGCCGCGAAGAAGCCCGAGGCGGCCGAAGCGGTGCTGCGCGCGCGCGACCTGATCTATGACGGCGTGCTGGAAGCGCCCAAGGGCGAGACGCCCGAGGATTGGGAGCCGGTCGAGCTGCCGCTGTTCCGCTCGACGAAGTTCGGCGACGATCAGGATCGCCCGATCCGCAAGTCGAACGGCAGCTGGACCTATTTCGGTGCCGACATGGCCTATCACTATCAGAAGGCCGCGGGCGCCGATCAGCTGATCGACATCTGGGGCGCCGACCATGCCGGCACGGTCAAGCGCATCCAGGCCGCAGTCGCCGCGCTGACCGAGGGCAAGACGCGCTTCGACGTGAAGCTGGTGCAGATGGTGCGGCTGCTGCGCGGCGGCGAGCCGGTGAAGATGTCGAAGCGCGCGGGCAATTTCGTGACGCTGGCCGATGTCGTGCGCGAGGTCGGCAAGGACGTCGTGCGCTTCACGATGCTGACGCGGCGGTCGGACGCGCAGATGGACTTCGACTTCGCCAAGGTGGTGGAGGCGTCGAAGGAGAACCCGGTCTTCTACGTCCAGTACGCGCACGCACGGGTCCATTCGCTGCACCGCCGCGCGGCGGAGGCGGGGATTTCGGCCGATGGCGCCAATCTGTCCCGGCTTGATACGCAGGAACTGGCGCTGGTGAAGCTGGCGGCGCAATTCCCGCGCGTCGTGGAAACCGCCGCTGCGGCGCGCGAGCCGCATCGGATCGCCTTTTATCTCTATGACTTGGCAGCGGAATTTCACGCGCAGTGGAATGTCGGTAATGACAAGCCGGAGCGTCGCTTCCTGGTGCCCGACGATCATGGCGTCACCGCCGCGCGCTTGTCCTTGGCGGCGGCGATCGGGCGGATTATCCGGAACGGGCTCTCCATCATGGGCGTGGAGGCGGTCACGGAGATGCACTGATGACACCGACCGAACCGATCGGCGCGCCGCGCGATGAAGATCGCCTGCCGTGGCTGGATACGGTCGTGGCGGACGAGCCGGAGGGTGCGCCCGTCGCGCGCGTGATGGTGATGGTGCTGCTGGGGCTGGTCGTGCTGGGCGCGATCCTGTTCGGTCTGTACAAGATGCAGGGCGCGCGCGGCGTCAACGGCGAAGGCGCGCTGATCGCGGCGCAGGAGGGCGACTACAAGGTACGCCCCGACGATCCCGGCGGCTTGAAGGTAAAGGGCGAGGGCGATTCGGCGATCGCCGCGAGCGCCGGCAGCAACATGAACGGTGCGATCGATCTGCGCGCGGTGCCCGAAGCGCCGATCACCCGCGGCGCGCCCGCACCCGCGCCGACCGCGCGCGTCGCCACCGGCGGCGGCCCGGTGGCGACCGCCAAGGTTCCCGACGCCAGCGCCCCGCTGCGCGCGCAGCGCCCCGTGACGGCGCCGAGCGCGCCGGTGCCCGGCGCAGCATCGGGCGGTGCGCTGATCCAGCTGGGCGCCTTCCCCAGCGAGGCCGCGGCCAATGCGGCGTGGAGCGCCTTGGCCAAGCGGTTCGGCTATGTCGCGACGCTGGGCAAGGTGGTGCAGACGGCGACCGTCAACGGGCGCACCGTCTATCGCCTGCGCGTCAACGCGGGCAGCGCCAATGCCGCGTCGGACATCTGCGGCCGGCTGAAGGTGGCGGGCGAGGGGTGTTTCGTCACCAGCTGAGCGGGTGCGCTCAGCGCCCGATCGTGAAGGTATAGCCCAGCGCGAGGCCGGCCGACACCTGGTTGCGCGAATCGGCGCGCCCGATGATCGGCGAGGCACCGGCATCGCCGATCAGCCGATCCCACCGCCCGACCGCCTGCACCGACCACCGCCGGTCCAGCGCGACGATCGCGCGCCCGGTCGCGCCGACCGCATGCGCCCCGCCGGACGGGTCGAACCGCGCCAGCCCGGTGCGCGCCGCGGTATCGGCATCCACCCCGAACCACGCGCGCTGGTAGCGGCGATCCGACAGCTGCACCCGCGGCCCCAGCGATACCAGCCAGCGGTCGCCATCGCGCGCGACGTAATCCGCCGCCAGCTGGCTGATCAGGCCGTTGTGCCCGGTGACGCCGTGCCGCACGTCGGCGCGCAGCCGAATGGCATCGACCGGCCACACCTGCGCGAAGACGCCGGGTTCCAGCGAGCGCGACACGCGCGGCAGCCCGCCGCCCAGATCGTCGGCATCGCGCTTCCCGGTCAGCTGGAACATCGGCCCCGCCTCGAACCGGCCGGCGTGGATCAGCGTCAGCGCATTGCCGTCGCCCGGCGCGCCGAACGGGAAGGGATCGTTGCCGCGCGCCTTGGCGATGCTGACGATCGGCGACAGGCGCATCCGGTCGTCGCCAGGGAAGGCGGGGTTGAACTGCGGCCCCAGCATCACGCGGATGCGGCGCGGGCGCGTGTCGCGGTCCCCCACCACATCCAGCCCGCCGCGCGGCGTCTTCACCTTTGCGCGCGGGGGCCGGGCGTCATCACGTGGCCGCGCCGCGACGGGCGTGGCCAGCACCGCGATTGCGAGCGTCGCGGCGATCGTCGGGCGGGCAGGGATGTGGGACAAGCGGCGATCCTTTCTGGAACCGGTCCCGGACAATCGTTCTGCCAGCGTACTGGTTCCGCGCGGTTATGCCCCCGCGCCGGTGCGGCATTCGCGTTGCGCGCGGAACGGCCGTAAAGACGTGGCATGAAGCCCGTCATCTTCGGCCTGTCCGGCCCGTCGCTCACCGATGCCGAACGCGCGTTCTTCCGCGCGGCGCGCCCGGCCGGCTATATATTGTTCGGACGCAACGTGGAGGGGCGCGCGCAGCTGCGTGCGTTGACCGATTCGCTGCGGGAACTGGAGGGGCGCGACGACGTCGCGATCCTGATCGACCAGGAAGGCGGGCCGGTCGCGCGGCTGGCGCCCCCAGAATGGCCGGCCTTTCCCGCCGGCCCCGCCTTCGAACGGCTGTACGAGATCGCGCCGATGTCCGCGATCGAGGCGGCGCGCGCCAACGGCCACGCACTGGGGCTGATGCTGGCGGAGGCCGGCGTCACCGTCGATTGCCACCCGATCCTGGATGTCGCGCGCGAAGGGACGACCGAGGCGATCGCGATCCGCGCGTTCGGGCATGAGCCGATGCGCGTCGCCGCGATTGGCCGCGCGACGATGGAGGGGCTGATCGCCGGCGGCGTCGTGCCGGTCGTCAAGCATATGCCGGGGCATGGCCGCGCGCTGCTCGATTCGCACGTCGCGCTGCCGACCGTGACGGCTGATGCCGCCGCGCTGGAGGAGGATCTGGCGCCGTTCCGCGCACTGGCGCACGCGCCGATGGGGATGACGACGCATATCGTGTTCGAGGCGTGGGACCGCGAGCGCCCCGCCACGCTGTCGCCGGTGGTGATCGAAGAGGTGATCCGCGGGCGGATCGGCTTCGACGGCCTGTTGATGAGCGACGATCTGGACATGAAGGCGCTGTCGGGCACGCCGGCGGAGAAGGCCGCGGCGGCGATCGCGGCGGGGTGCGACGTCGTGCTGGAATGCCATGCACCGATCGCGGAGATGGAAGCGATCGTCGCGCGGCTGGACGATATGGCGGCGCCGTCCCGCGCACGGCTGGACCGCGCGATGGCCGGGCGGACGGCGGCAGCGGGGGACATGGCGGCGTTGATCGACAAGCGCGACCGGCTGCTGGCGCTCGCGCAGTAGCGGATTCCGGGCGCGATGCCGCGATGCGAAATCGGCGCTTGAAGTCCCGCGAACCGCTGATATAAGCCGCGGCCTGTCGTCGGCCTCCGGGCCGCGCGGCACCCTGGTCGGGGAATAGCTCAGCCTGGTAGAGCACTGTGTTCGGGACGCAGGGGCCGGAGGTTCGAATCCTCTTTCCCCGACCAATTACTTCCTTCCATCGTCGGATTGATCCCCAGCGGGGGCCGCATCGCGCGTGTCGGCCACCGAAGTGGCTCGACAGCATTGGATGGGAACGTTAACAATCCTCCTGTCAGGTGGCGCGCCGCAGCCGCAGCCACGCGAGCGACGACGGGAGAGGGTGATGAAAAGGCGGGATTTCATGCGCGGCGGGGCGACCGTCGCGGGGGCCGGGGTGCTGGCGCCGGGCTGGTCGACGCTGGCGCAGGCCGCGCCGGTCGATCTGTCCTTCCCCAAGGATTTCGTGTTCGGCTGCGCGACGGCGGCCTATCAGATCGAGGGCGCGGTCGCGATCGACGGGCGCGGGCGCAGCAACTGGGACGTGTTCGCACACACGCCGGGAAAGATCGCCAATGGCGACACCGGCGATATCGCCTGCGACAGCTACCATCGCTACCCGCAGGATATCGCGTTGCTGCGCGACCTGGGCGTCGGCGCCTATCGCTTCTCGATCGCGTGGCCGCGCATCTTTCCGGACGGGCGCGGCAAGCCCAATGCGAAGGGCGTCGCCTATTACGACCGGCTGGTCGATGCGCTGCTGGCGGCGGGGATCACGCCGCACGCCACGATGTTCCACTGGGACTATCCCGCCGCGCTGCCGGGCGGGTGGCAGAACCGCGACACCGCCTACGCGCTCGCCGATTATGCCGGATACATGGCGGGCAAGCTGTCCGACCGCGTTAAGCATATCATGACGGTCAACGAACTGCGCTGCTTCACCGACCTGTCGCACAAGGAAGGGCTGCACGCGCCGGGGCTGAAGCTGCCGCCCGCCGGGGTCAATCAGGTGCGCCACCATGGCGTGCTGGCGCACGGGCTGGCGGTGCAGGCGATCCGCGCGCAGGCGAAGCCGGGCACGCAGGTCGGCATTGCCGACAACATGATCGCCTTCACCCCGGTGATGGAGACGCCCGAGCATATCGCCGCCGCGCAGAAGGCGACGCGGATCGAGAATGCGATGTTCCTGACCGCGGTGATGGAGGGGCGCTACCTCGACGAATATCTGGCGCAGGAAGGCGCCGCAGCGCCGAAGGTGAAGGACGGGGACATGGCGATCATCGCCAGTCCGCTCGATTTCGTATCGCTCAACGTCTACACCCCCGAATGGGTACGCGCCGACGACGGGCCGAAGGGCTACAAGGTCGTGCCGCATGTCGCATCCTCGCCGCGGATGGCCTCGCCATGGCTCGTGGTCGGGCCGGAAGCGGCGTACTGGACGGTGCGCAACGTCAGCGAGATGTGGAAGCCCAAGGCGCTGTACATCTCCGAAAACGGCGCCTCGGCGGACGATACGCTGGCGGGCGACCGCGTCGATGACGCCGACCGCGTGATGTACCTGCGCGGATACCTGTCGCAGTTCCGGCGCGCCGCGGTGGAGGGCTATCCGCTCAAGGGCTATTTCCTGTGGAGCCTGATGGACAATTTCGAATGGGCCGACGGCTATTCGAAGCGGTTCGGCATCCATTACGTCGACTTCGCATCGCAGCGCCGCGTGCCCAAGCTGAGCGCGCGCTGGTATCGCGAGGTGATCCGCCGCAACCGTATCGTCTGACGACGCACAACAGGGGAGAGGGAAGGATGGGCAGGATGCATATGCGCGCCGCGATCGTGTCGGCGCTGGCATTGGCGATGGCGGCGCCGTCCGTCGCGCAGCAGGGGACGGATATCCTGTCCTATGCCGTGAACGACGTGGCGGCGGGCTGGGTGCCCTATGGGGGGAACCACAAGGCGCGCGGGATCGAGGATGCCGGCGTGCAGGGCGGCCGCGCGATCCGCATCGAGGTGAAGGCGCCCGGCGCGCATCCGTGGGACGATGGCGCCAACGTGCCGATCACCCGCGCGGTGGCGAAGGGCGATCCGCTGGTCTTCGCCTTCTGGGCGCGCGCGCCCAAGGCGGCGGCGGGCGAGCGCGTGACGCTGCCGTTCGCGGGGATCACGCAATCGCACGCGCCCTATGACCAGGTGCTGAAGGGCGCACCGACGATCGGGAGCGACTGGGCGATGGTGGAGCTGCGCGGCGTCGCCGATCGCGATTACCCGGCGGGCGAATTGCAGGCGTCCCTGCAACTGTCGGTCGCCAACCTGACGGTCGATCTGGGGCCGGCCTTCGTGCTGGACCTGAAGCGCAAGGCGGGTGCCGCACCCGCCGCCGCCAACACTGCGCCGCTGCCTTCGACCGCGCACGCGATGGGCGCGACCAACCAGGAGGCGCATCGCCCGATGGCGGTGCCCGCCGGTCGCCCGACCTGGGCGGACGAATTCGACGGGACTGCGATCGACCGCGCCAACTGGCGGTTCGACACTGCGCGCAACGCCGCCGGCTGGTACAATAACGAGCGCCAATATTATGCCGACGGCCGCCCGGAAAACGCGCGGATCGAGAAGGGCGCGCTGGTGATCGAGGCGCGGCGCGAAACGCTGCCCAAGGCGCGCTTCGCCGACTGGGGCGGGGAGGATTACACCTCCGCGCGGATGGTGACGCGCCGGACGCTCGGCTACGGCTTTTACGAGGTGCGCGCGACGCTGCCGTGCGGGCGTGGCAGCTGGCCGGCGATCTGGCTGCTGCCCCCCGATGGCGCATGGCCGGACGCGGGCGAGATCGACATCATGGAGATGGTCGGATCGGAGCCGGAAATGTCCCACGCGACCGTGCACAGCGCCGCGTACAACCACGCCAGCAACAGCCAGCGCGGCGCCCAGACGCGCGTGGCGGGCGCCTGCACCGCGGCCCACGACTATCAGCTCGACTGGCAACCCGATGCGATCACCATCGGCGTCGACGGCCGGTCGTACATGCGGGTGGAGCGCAAGCCCGGCGACGGGATGCGCGAATGGCCGTTCAATCGCCCCTACAATCTGATCCTGAACGTCGCGGTCGGCGGCGACTGGGCGGGGGCGAAGGGGATCGACGATGCCGCCTTTCCGCAGCGGATGACCGTCGAGCATGTCCGCTTCTGGGCCGCGCCGGCGGCGAAATAGCCGCTACCGGGCGGCGCAGTGGCGCGCGATGAAGTCCGCATGGGACGGCATCGCGCGCGTCTGCGCCAGGATCGCGTGGCGCAGGCGCTCCAGCGTCCCGGCCAGCCGATCCTCGTCCAGCACGTCGACGACCGGGTCGTAGGCGGCGGGGACGATCCCCTGACCCAGTAGCACCGCGGTCCAGCTGGCGAGCGAGAACAGTTCGTCGTCGTAGCGGAAGAAGCGGCCGTGGACGCGGAACAGCTCGATCTTGCGGCGCAGGCTGTCGGGCACCTCCATCGTGCGCACGTGTCGCCAGAACGGCGTGTCGTCGCGCTGCGTCGCGTGATAGTGCAGGATGATGAAATCGCGCACGCCGTCATAGGCGCCGCGCATCAGCCGGTCATATTCCTCCGCCTCCACCGGTGAGAAGCCGGCGTCCGGGAACAGCGCCAGCAATTTGGCGATGCCCGTCTGTATGAGGTGGATCGAGGTCGATTCCAGCGGCTCCAGGAACCCGCCCGCCAGCCCCAGCGCGACGACGTTGCGGTTCCAGAACCGCCGCCGTCGCCCGGTGACGAACGACAGCCGGCGCGGCTCGGCCAGCACCTCACCCTCCACCGCGTCCAGCAGCGCGGCCTGCGCGGCATCGTCGTCGACATGCGCGCTGGAATAGACATAGCCGTTGCCGGTGCGGTGTTGCAGCGGGATGCGCCATTGCCAGCCCGCACCCTGCGCGATCGCGCGGGTATAGGGGACCGGCGCGCCGTCGCGCGCGGTCGGGACGGCGACGGCGCGGTCGCACGGCAGCCAGTGGCGCCAGTCCTCATAGCCGCTGGCCAGCGCGCCTTCGATCAACAGCCCGCGAAAGCCCGAGCAATCGACGAACAATTCGCCATCGACGCGCCGCCCGTCCGCCAGCCGCACCGCCTGGACGAAGCCGGTATCGGCATGCTGCGCGACATCGGCGACCCGCCCCTCGATCCGCTCCACCCCGCGCGCCTCTGCATAATCGCGCAGGAAGCGCGCATAGCGCCCGGCGTCGAAGTGGAAGGCGTAGGGGAGCGGGAAGGGTGCCTCGCCCTCCGCGACGCGCGCGAACCGCCCCGCCGACGCCGCCACCGCGCAGGGGGCGTAATGCCAAAGGTCGGCGCAGCGCCGCTGCCCGGCCAGCTTCAGGAACAACTGGTGGAAGCTCAGCCCGTCGATATCCTGGCCGAACTGGCCGAACGGGTGGAAATAGCGGTCGCCGACCGCGCGCCAGTGTTCGAACTGGATGCCGAGCTTGAACGTGCCGCCGGTGGCGGCGACGAACGCATCCTCATCGATGCCCAGCATCCGGTTGAACGTCTGGATCGTCGGGATCGTCGCCTCGCCGACCCCGACGGTGCCGATTTCCTCGCTTTCGACCAGGCGGATGCGCGTGCGCGCGCGCGGCAGGAAGCGCGACAGCGCGGCGGCGGCCATCCAGCCGGCGGTGCCCCCGCCGACGATCACCACCTCGCGGACGGGAAGCGCGGTCATCGGATCAGTCCTTCCAGAAACATGCGGTGATCGGGCGCGGCGGCGACCGCGGCGGTCAGGCGGCGGTCGATCGCGTCCAGCAGATGCCGCTCCTGTTCGGCATCGCCCCCCTGCGGCAGGCGCGCGGGGCGGATGCCGCGCCCGAACAGGATCTGCGCCCAATCGTCACGCGCAAAGCCCTCGCCATCGCGTTGCCGCCAGCGCAGCCGCCGCGCGAAGTCGGTGACGGTATCGCGCAGCGTATCGGGCGCGTCATCCGTCAGCGGCAGATGCGCGAGCAGCAGGTCGCGCAGCCGGTCCGCTTCCTCATTGGCGGTGCGGTTGTAGTGGTCGACCTCCACCGCGGCGAGGTCAGCCCCCGGCAGCAGCGCGACGATCCGGTCGATCCCGGTATGCAGCCAGTGGAACGGCAGGCCCTGCACCGGCGGCAGGACGACGTGTGCCTCTCCGACGGCAACGACATTGCCGGTCCAGCCGCGCTGCCCGCGACCGGGGACAAGCGTATCCGCATCCGCCGCCCCCGCGCGGGCGAGGCGCAGGTGGATCGTGCGGTCCGGCAGATGGGTCGCGACCGTGATCGCGTCATCCGCGATCGTCATCCGGTCGAGCGAGGGGAGCGCCGGGTCCGCCGGTGCCGAGGTGATCGTCAGCGCGGTGTAGGGGAACCATCCGCTCCAGTCGTCCCACGCCGCCTCCTCGCCGGGCGGGGCGAGCCGCCGCTCGCGTCCAGTCGCATCGACGTAAAGGTCCGCGGTCAGGTGCGTGCCGTCCGCCAGATGCAGCGCGGTCACGCCGCGGTCTCCGTGCGCCACGTCCGCCAGCGGGGCGGCGGGCACCATCACGCCGCGATGCCGGGCGTAGCCCTCCACCGCGCGCGCGTAGCGATCGGGGTCGAGCACCAGCCCGAAGATCGCCTCCGCCAGCGCGGGATCGCGCGAGGGCGCCTTGCCCGCCAGCCCCAGCCGCGCCCCCGGTGCGTAATCATGGAACGGCCGGGTGCCGTGCGCCGCCCAGACGGCGGGAAAGGGGCGGGCGCCGATGGCGTGGCCGACCGCGCCATAGGCATGGAGGTAATCGTCGCGTCCCGACACCTGCGTCCCCAGCCGGATCGCGCCGCCCGCACGCGCCAGCGCATCGCGCCAGTCCCAGCCGATGTCGGCGTGGAACGGCAGCGCGGCGGGCGTGGTGGCGCCGACCACGTCCACCATCGCGCGGTGGCGGGCGGCGTGCGGGACCATCGCGACGCGCACGCCGGGCAGCCGCACCGCCAGCGCGGCGGCGGCGGTCCAGGCGGCAATCCCGTCGCCGACCACCGCGATGGTACGGATCGGCGCGCTCATGCCGCGGCGCCGATCGACGCGATATAGTCGCGGTGGTCGGGCATCGCGCGCGCGGCGGCGGCGGTGGCGGCGTGCAGCCGCTCGATCGCGCGCGCCAGTTGCGTTTCGTCGGGCGCGTCGGCGCGCTGGTCATACCCCGTCGGCACGACCCTCTGCCCCAGGTAGACCGCGATCCAGCTCGGTTCCAGGAACACCCCCTCGCGATAGGTTTCGACGCGCCCGCGCGCGCGGAACAGCGCCATCTTGCGCGCCAACGTGTCGGGCACCGCCATGGTGCGCATCTGCGTCCAGAACGTCGAATCGTCGCGCTCGGTGGCATGATAGTGGAGGATCAGGAAGTCGCGGATGCGGTCATATTCGATCGCCAGCACGCGGTTGAACTCGTCGCGGTCGGCGGGGTCGATCGTGCCGTCCGGGAACAGCTCGACCAGCGCGGTGATCGCGATCTGGATCAGATAGATGCTGGTCGACTCCAGCGGCTCCAGGAACCCGCCCGCCAGCCCGATCGCGACGACATTGTCGACCCAGCCGCGCGGGCGCCGCCCGGCGCGGAAGCGCAGTATCCGCGGCTCGGCCAGCGCCGGTCCCTCGATCGCGGCGAGCAGCGCGTCGCGTGCGGCATCGTCATCCAGATGCGCGCTGGAATAGACATAGCCGTTGCCGACGCGGTGCTGCAGCGGGATTCGCCAGCGCCACCCGGCGGGCATCGCCACCGCGCTGGTATAGGGAAGCAGCGGGCCTTCGGACGCGCACGGCACCGCGACCGCGCGGTCGCACGGCAGCCAGCGCGACCAGTCCTCGAACGGCTCGCCCAGCGTGTCGCCGATCAGCAGCGCGCGGAACCCCGAACAGTCGACGAACAGGTCGCCCGCCACCGCGCGCCCGTCCGCCAGCCGCACTGCGGTGACGCGGCCGTCGCCGGCATCGTGCTCCACCGCCACCACGCGCCCCTCGATCCGCTGCGCCCCGTCCGCCTCCGCCCGCGCGCGCAGATAGGGCGCGTAGCGGGTGGCATCGAACTGATAGGCATAGCCATAGGTCGACAGCAGCGATTCGGGGTCGTCGGCGGGCGGGGCGAAGCGCGCGGCGCGCGCCGCGACGACCGGCAGCGAGAAGTCCTGCAACCGCCCGATCTGCCCGGCGCGCGCCAGATAATGGTGAAAGCCGACCCCGTCGGTATCGCGCCCGAACACCCCGAACGGGTGGATGTAGCTGTCACCGATGCGCGCCCAGTCGCGAAACTCGATCCCCAGCTTGAACGTCGCGCCGGTCGCGCGCATGAAATCGGCCTCGTCGATGCCGATCCGGGTGTTGAAGGCGCGGATGTGCGGCAGCGTCGCCTCGCCCACGCCGACGATGCCGATCTCCTCCGACTCGATCAGCACGATCTCGGCCTGCGCGGCGGGGACCAGCCGGGCGAGCGCTGCGGCGGTCATCCATCCGGCCGTGCCGCCGCCGACAATCACCACCCGCATCGCCTGTCGCCCCCTCCGCGAACCCCTTGCTGTGGTAACGTTACCACAGTCCCGCGCCCGCTTTGGGACGCTCTAGAAACTTTTGTGTTTTTGTCTATTGTGAACGTTCTCTTTGCGCGTATGGCGCATCGGGAGCGGCCGGAACCGGCCGACGAGAAACGTACCGCTTCGGGGGGGATATCGAATGAGCCATCGGATCGATTCGCGCATCGCGCGTCGCGGCATCGCGCAGTTGCTGGGCACCGGCGCATCCGTCTGGGCGCTGGCCGTCGCCGCGCCCGCCATCGCACAGGTCGCGCCCGCGACGCCGCCGCAGGGCGACGCCGCCGCCACCGCGCCCGACGCCCCCGCTGAGGCGGGCAACGAGATCGTTATCACCGGCATCCGCGCCAGCCTCGCCAATGCGCAGGACCTGAAGCGCAACGCCGATACCGTCGTCGACGCGATCACCGCGCAGGATATCGGCGCGCTGCCCGACCGTTCGGTGACCGAGGCGTTGCAGCGCGTGCCGGGCGTGTCGATCACCCGCTTCGCCGCGGGCAGCGACCCGGACCATTTTTCGGTCGAGGGATCGGGCGTGGTCATCCGCGGGCTGAACTACGTCCGGTCGGAGTTCAACGGCCGCGACACCTTCTCCGCCAACGGCGGGCGCGCGCTCAACTTCCAGGACGTCTCCCCCGAGCTGCTCGGGTCGGTCGAGGTCTACAAGAACATGACCGCCGACCAGATCGAGGGCGGGATCGCCGGATCGGTCAACCTCAACACCCGCAAGCCGTTCGATAGCCGCGAGTCGGTCGCCTATCTGTCCGCCGACATGAACTACGGCGATTTCGCGGAGAAGGGCGGGCCGGCGGTGTCGGGGCTCATCACGCACAATTTCGATACGTCGATCGGCCGGTTCGGGGTGATGGCGGGCGCGTCCTATTCGCAGCTGTTCAGCCGCGCCGACGGGCTTCAGGTCACCAATTACCAGGCGCGCTTCAACGGTTCGCGCGACATCAACGGCGATGGCGTGAACGAGACGGACACGATGCCGGGGCTGGCCGCCGGGCAGCTGGTCTATGCCCCGGTCGGCGCCGGCGCCCGCACGCAGCAGTTCAACCGCGAGCGGTTCGGCGCGGCGGCGGCGCTGCAGTTCGAATCGAACGACAAGTCGCTGCTGGCGACGCTGCAGTTCGTGCGCAGCGACGCCAAGCAGACCTGGGGCGAGCATACGGTGGAAACCGCGCCCGATTCGATCGACCGGCTGACCTTCCCGGCGGCGGGCACCAGCTACACCTATGGCGACGACGGGCTGTTCCGCACCGGCGTGATCTCGATCGATCGCGGCTACACCCCCGCCGGCGGGCAGCAGCGCGGCATGATCACCCAGCTGTCGAACCGCGGGGTGCAGGGACGCGCGATCACCAACGACTTCGGCGGCAACGTGAAGTGGCAGGCGACCGACCGGCTGTCGTTCAACTTCGACGGCCAGTATGTCGAATCGACCACGAAGCAGACCGACCTCTCGGTCTATGGCGCGACCTTCGCCGATGTGGCGCTGGACGTTACCGGCGACACCCCCGACATCCGGTTCGTGGCGCCCAACGGGCAGGACAGCGGCGCATATTTCGCCGATCCGCGCAACAGCTACTATCGCGCGGCGATGGACCATTTCGAGGACAACAAGGGCCACGAATGGGCATTCCGCGGCGATGCCACCTATGATTTCGACGATGCCGGCTTCCTGAAGCGTGCCAAGGTCGGCGCGCGCTACGCCGATCGCGACCAGACGGTGCGCTACACGCTCTACAACTGGGGCGTGCTGAGCGAGACGTGGTCGGGCAGCGGCCCGGTGACCTTCGCGGATACGCAGCCGGGCACCTATGGCTTCGACAGCTTCGACAACCAGTATCGTGGCAACGGTCCGGCGGGGCTGGGTTCGTTCTACATCAACGGCAACCCGGCCGCCGATTACGCGCGGGTCGCCGCGCAGGCGCAGGCGATCAACGCGATCTGGCAGACGCAGAAGGGCGCCAATGCCGGCGGCTGGGTGCCGACCGGCCAGCGCGCGGGCGTGCTGACGGGCACGCCGTTCCTGCCGAACGAGGTCTATACCAACTCTGAGGAGACCAAGGCGGCCTATGCGCGGCTCGACTTCGGGACGCAGGGCACCGACCTGCTGGGCGGGGTGAAGCTGTCGGGCAATATCGGCCTGCGCTACGTCCAGACGACCGACGACGCGAACGGCTTCTTCACCTTCCCGACGCAGGCGCAGATCATCGGCAGCGGCGGCAGCGTCGGCGCCTTCTGTTCGCAGCCGGCGCAGACCAGCCCCTTCTGTCAGCTGACCGCGGCGCAGCAGCAGTCGATCCTCGCCTTCTCGAACGGCGCGGCGGTCAACCAGGTGACGCGCAACCGCTTCGACCACTGGCTGCCCAGCTTCAACCTGAAGGTCGGGCTGACGCCGAACCTGATCACGCGCTTCGCCTATTCCAAGGCGATCTCGCGCCCGGGCTTCGACCAGTTGCAGAGCACGATCCAGATCGCGCCGGCGACCGGCATCTCGGTCTTCCGGCTGGACGGGACGACGCGCAATTCGAACGCGCTGCTGCGCCCGGTCGAAGCGAACCAGTTCGATCTGACCGCCGAATGGTATTTCGCGCGCGTCGGCACGCTGACCGCGGCGCTGTTCTACAAGGACCTGAGCAACGTCATCGTCTCGAACGTGGCGCAGACGCGGTCGTACACCAACAACGGCGTGACGCAGGACGTGCTGTTCGTCGGCCCGCAGAACGCCGAGGGTCACAGCAATGTGAAGGGGTTCGAGGTCTCCTACCAGCAGACCTACGATTTCCTGCCCGGCTTCCTGTCGGGGCTGGGGGTGCAGGCCAACTACACCTACGTCGATCCGTCGAACATCCCGCAGGGCCGCGCGGCGCAGGCGACGTCGCCGACCACCACGATC
This sequence comes from Sphingomonas adhaesiva, assembly GCF_002374855.1. GTDB lineage: Bacteria > Pseudomonadota > Alphaproteobacteria > Sphingomonadales > Sphingomonadaceae > Sphingomonas > Sphingomonas adhaesiva. The sequence continues at coordinate 105,445 of NZ_NWVC01000002.1, read as the reverse complement.
GACGTATCGCGCCTGCCGCTGGAAGGCCTGTCGAAGCATACGGTGAACGCCACCGTCTTCTACGAAAAGGGGCCGTTGTCGCTGCGCGCGGCGTACAATTGGCGGTCGAAGTACGTGCTGACGGTGCGTGACGAGATCGCGCCGTTCCTGCCGATCTATTCGGGCAACTTCGGCCAGCTGGACGGGACGATCCTGTATACGGTCAGCAAGCAGTTCAAGATCGGCGTGCAGGCGGTCAACCTGCTGGACAGCGTGACGAAGACCTATTCGGTCATCAACGCCGAAGGCCAGCTGGCGCCGCGCAGCTACTTCAAGAACGACCGGCGCTTCGCGCTGACCACGCGCATCCAGTTCTGAGGATGCGCCACCTGCTCGCGGCGGCGGCGGCGCTGTCGGCGACGGCTGCCGTCGCCGAGCCGCCGGTGTCGGCGGTGCGGGTCAGCCAGCTGGGGCTGGAGCCGGCCGCCGGGCAGCGCGTCGTGATCGTCACGCGCGCCGCCGGGCCGGTGGCGTGGCGGGTGCGCGACGCCGGCGGGCGGGTCGTCCTGCGCGGCGTAGCGCCGCCCGCGCGCCATGCCGCCGATGCGGGCGAGACGGTGACCGCGATCGACCTGCCGCAGGGGTTGGCCCCGGGTAGCTACCGGATCGAGGCGGGCGGCGCGGTCAGCCGGCCGATCACGGTCGCCGCGCGTCCGTTCGCGCCGCTGCTGCGCGACGCCATGTCGTTCTTCTATCAACAGCGCGCGGGCGTGCCGATCCTGGCGCGCTACGTCCAGCGACCCGATCTGGCGCGGCCGGCCGGGCATGTCGGAGAAACCGCCAGCTGCTTTGCCGGCGTGGACGAACGCGGCGTGCGCTGGCCGGGCTGTGCCGGGCGCTATGACGTGGGGGGCGGCTGGTACGACGCCGGCGACCGCGGGAAATATGTCGTCAACGCCGGCATATCGGTGTGGATGATGCTCGACTCTTACGAGCGTGCGCCTGCATCGGACGCGCTGCGCGACGGTGCGCTGGCACTGCCGGAGGCGGGCAACGGCGTACCCGATGTGCTGGACGAGGCGCGCTACGAAATCGAATGGATGCTGCGGATGCAGTTGCCCGGCGGCGCGCGCGCCGTCGTCGCCACGCCTGACGGGCGTGCGACGCGCACGATCGCGGCGGGCGGCATGGCGTGGCACAAATTGGGCGACACCGTCTGGGCGCCGGTGCCGATCCGCGTCGAGGACGATCACGGCACGCGCGCCCTCTATCCGCCGTCGACCGCGGCGACGCTGAACCTGGCGGCGGTGGCGGCGCAGGCGGCCCGCATCTGGCGCGACATCGACCCGGCGTTCGCGGCGCGGTGCCGCGCGGCGGCGTTCGCCGCCTTCGCCGCGGCGCGGCGCGAACCGGCGGTATATGCCGAGCCGCGCTTCACCGGCAGCGGCGCCTATGAGGATGCCGCGCTGGACGACGAATTCTTCTGGGCCGCGGCAGAGATCGTCGCCACGACCGGCGATCCCGGCGCGCTGCGGCTGGTCGAACGATCGCCGCTGGCGCGCGCCGCGTCGGCCGCGACGCCGGGCTGGGCGACCACGGGCGCGGCCGGGACGATCGCGATCCTGCGTCACCCCGCCGCCTTTCCGCCGGTGCTGGTCGCGGCGCAGCGACGCGCCTTGCTGGCCAGCGCCGATGCGTATCTCGCCGACGATGCGCGCCAGCCGTATCGCTACCCGGCGGCGTCCGGCGCGACGCAATGGGGGTCGAACGGCGACCTGTTGTCGCGCGCGGTCGTGCTGGGCACCGCCTGGGACCTGACCGGGCGCGCGGCCTATCGCGCGGCGGCGCGCGATGCGCTGGACTATGTGCTGGGACGCAACCCGCTCGACCGTTCCTATGTCTCCGGCATCGGCGCGCGCCCGATGCGCTTTCCGCACCACCGCTTCTGGGGCGCCGGGATCGACCCGCGCTTCCCTTCGCCGCCTCCCGGCGCGCTCTCGGGCGGGCCGAACGATACGGCGATGAGCGATCCCGTCGCGAAGACGATGGCCGGGAAATGCCGCCCGCAGACGTGCTGGCGCGACGATGCGCGCGCCTATTCGCAGAACGAGGTCGCGATCAACTGGAACGCCGCGCTGATATGGGTCGCGGCGTTCCTGGACGACACGCGCGGGCGGTGACGATGCGCGGGCCGATGCTTGACAGTCGCGGGCGTGCGAAACAATCCGCCCATCATGCCCACGGGTGCCGAGCGGGTCGGTGCCACGCGACATTGACGGAGTAATCTTATGGCCCGCCGGCGACAGGCCGTCACGATCCGCCATGTCGCGGCCGATGCGGGCGTCTCGCTCCAGACCGTCAGCCGCGTCATCAACAACGAACCCAATGTCCGCCCGGAAATGGCAGAGCGGGTGCAGGCGTCGATCGCGCGGCTGGGCTATGTCCCGTCGATCGCGGCGCAGCGGATGAGCGGGTCGCGATCCTATCTGATCGTCGCGCTCAACGACCGCGAACGCACGCTGGCCGACTGGCGCAGCCGGCAGGGCAGCGACTGGGTCAACCAGATGCTGCTGGGCGGGATGCTCACCTGCGCCGCGCACGGCTATCGCATGATCGTGGAGTTGGTCGACACGCACAGCGCGCATATCGAGCGCGAGCTGTCGGGCGCGATCGCGGCGCTGCAACCCGATGGCGTGATCCTGACCCCGCCGCATTCGGCCAACCCGCTGATCCTCGATTTCCTGGAAAAGCGGCAGATCGTGTTCGCGCGGATCGGATCGTCCGCGCCCGGCCCGGGCTTCGCGCTCAGCACCGATGACGAAGGCGCGGCGCGCGATGCGACCCGCCACCTGATCGACCTGGGGCATCGCCGCATCGGCCTGATCGCCGGGTCGGACGAATACGAACAGAGCGCGTGGCGCGTCGCCGGCTGGCGCGCGGCGATGGCCGCCGCCGGTCTGGAATCCGCCGATCTGCTGGCGCCGGGCGACTTCAGCTTCGCGTCGGGCACGCGCGCGGCGCACGCGCTGCTCGACCTGGCCTCGCCGCCGACCGCGATCATCGCCAGCAACGACCAGATGGCGCTGGCCACGCTGGACGTCGCGCGGGAACGGGGGCTGGCGGTGCCCGATGCGCTGTCGCTGGTCAGTTTCGACGATACGCCGATCGTCCGCTACACCCATCCGCCGCTGGCCGCGGTGTCGCAACCGATCGCCGATGTGTCGGCGCGCGCGGCGCAACTCATCATCGACCGCACGATGGGGCGCGCGGTGGACGGCGACCCGCTGGTGATCCCGTCCACCTTCGTGCCGCGCGGGTCGATCGCGCCGCCACCGCCGCGCTGAACGGGCGCCCCTTGGCGCGGGCGGCCCGCCATGGTTAGGGAGGCGGCATGACGGGGATGGAATGGACCGCGACGCTGCTGGGCATCGCCTGCGTAGCGCTGGCGGGGCGGCGCAGCGTGTGGACCTTCCCGACCGGGATCGCCTCGGTCGTGCTGCTGGGCATCGTCGTCTTCCGCGAGCGACTGTATTCCGACGCGCTGCTGCAGGTCTTCTTCGTGGCGGCGAACCTCTATGGCTGGCTCCACTGGTCGCGTGCCTCCGCCGCGACGGGCACGGTGGCGGTCGAGCGGCTGGATTGGCGCGCGCGGCTGGCCTGGGGCGGGGGCATCACGGTGTCGGCGCTGCTGTGGGGCATGGCGATGCACCACTGGACCGATGCGTCCTATCCATGGTGGGACGCCGGGATCGCCGCCGCCAGCGTCGCGGCGCAGCTGCTAATGGCGCGCCGCAAGCTGGAAAATTGGGCGCTGTGGATCGCGGTCGATATCGCGTCGGTGCCGCTGTACCTGGCCAAGGGGCTGTTCCTGTTCGCCGCGCTGTACCTCGTCTATCTGCTGCTGGCGGTGATCGGGCTGGTGGCGTGGTGGCGCACCGCCGCGGTGGCGGGCGACGGCGCCGATCGTGGCGGGGCGGCGGTGGCGGCGGCATGACGCGGCTGCGCACCATCTGCCTGCACGGCCCGGAAAGCACCGGAAAGTCGTCGATGGGGCCGCGGCTGGCGGCGCAGTTCGATTCGGCCTACGTCCCCGAATTCGGCCGCACCTATTGCGAGCAATATGGCACCGACCTGACCATGGCCGATCTGGTGACGATCGCGCGGACGCAGGATGGCCGGGGGCGCGCCGCGGTCGCCGCCGGCGCCACGCCCGTCATCCTCGATACCGATCCGCTGATGACCGCGGTGTGGGCCGACATGATGTTCGGTCGCCGCGATCCGTGGTTCGCCGCCTGGAACAACCCGGCCGACCTGTACCTGCTGTTCGATATCGACCTGCCGTGGCAGGCGGACAGCGTGCGCATCTATGGCGGCACGGCCGAACGCGCGCGCTTCATGGACCTGTCGCGGCGCGAGCTGGAGCGGCGCGGCGTGCGCTGGGCGCTGGTGCAGGGGGAGGGGAGCCGGCGCTACCTCAAAGCGCTTGACGCGATCCGCGCCGCCGGCTGAGCGGCGACCGCGCGTGCGCGCGCGGCCGCCGTCATTGACGGATCAGTGGATGTCGGGCGCGTTCGCGGCCTGCTGCGTCGGCGCCAGCTTGGTGTTCAGCACCCAGCCGACATTGTCGTTTTCGTCCGCGACCTCCCACCACAGGCCGTTCTTGTTGCCGGTGGGATAGACGATGCTACCCGCCGGGATCGTGCGGATCACCTTGGCCGATGCGACCGCGGAGGCGCGCAGCGCGACCGGCGCCTGCGCGGTAAAGGTCTTGGCCGGGGCGGCCTGCGCCGTGCCCGCCGCGCCGGGAGTGATGAGGCCCAGCGAGCCGACCATCTTCGAATAGGCCTGGATGAACGACAGCGTCACGATCCGGCCGATGTCGGTATTGTCGTATCCGCCGCCCACCGCGCCGCCGATCGCGTAGAAGCCGCCGCCGCCGATCGACAGGTTGTTCTTCGCGGCATAGCCTTCCTCGGTGGCGATCGTCTCGGTCGTGCGCACGTTGGTGAGCGACAGGACGGTGTTCGCCTCCATCTTCTTGCTCTTGATGCCGCCCAGCAGGCCGCCGACGCGCCCGCCCAGCAACCCGCCGATCCCGCCGGCGACGCCGCTGCCGCTGGCATCGCTGTTGGCGCCCTGCACCTCGGCGACCAGCACGTAGTCGGCGGCCTTCACCTGGCCTTGTCCGACGTTCGAGCCGCGCTGCAGGCCCAGGTTGCCACCGATCGCGCGCTCACGCTCCGCCGCGTTCAGCCCGCTGCCGCGATCGACCAGGTTGAAGCAGCCCGACCGCGCCACCAGCACCTTCAGCAGCTTCGACGGCGGGGCCAGCGACCAGGCGGTCCAATAGGAGGTGTTGTCGCCGTCGACGATCGACAGCGTGCCCAGCTTGCGCGTGCAATGGGGAACGTCCGCCGCGGTCTTTTCCTGAAGCTTCTGGCCGGACGACGCGCCTGCCAGCCGCTGCGCCGATGCCGGTGCGGCCATCGCCAGAACGGCGCACACGGCCGCTCCCGTCAGCATGGTGGCGAACGAACGGTTCCTCATCGCAATCCCCTTTGCATCATGCCGCTCCCCCGCACCGCACGATCCGTCAGGGCAGGCGAGCGGCCACCCAATGACGCGCCTGCCCCTAGCACCGCGACCGTTGCTGCGCTAGGCGCGCGAGGATCATGGCCACACCGCTCGACAAGATCCGCAATTTCTCGATCATCGCCCATATCGACCACGGCAAGTCCACGCTCGCCGACCGGCTGATCCAGCGCACCGGCGGCCTGTCGGAACGCGAAATGAGCGCGCAGGTGCTCGACAACATGGAGATCGAGAAGGAGCGCGGCATCACCATCAAGGCGCAGACCGTGCGCCTGGAATGGAAGGGCCATGTCCTGAACCTGATGGACACGCCGGGCCACGTCGACTTCGCCTATGAGGTATCGCGCAGCCTGGCGGCGTGCGAGGGCGCGTTGCTGGTGGTCGATGCCGCGCAGGGGGTCGAAGCGCAGACGCTGGCCAACGTCTATCAGTCAATCGAACACGACCATGAAATCGTGCCCGTCATCAACAAGATCGACCTGCCCGCCGCGGAGCCTGAGAAGGTGCGGCAGGAGATCGAGGACGTCATCGGCCTGGACGCCAGCCATGCCGTTCTGGCCAGCGCCAAGTCGGGCATCGGGATCGAGGAGATCCTGGACGCGGTGGTCGAGCGGATCCCCGCGCCCAAGGGCGATCCGGCCGCGCCGTTGAAGGCGATGCTGGTCGACAGCTGGTACGACCCATATCTGGGCGTCATGATCCTGGTGCGCGTGATCGACGGCACGCTGAAGAAGGGCCAGCAGGTCACCTTCATGCAGGCCGGGACGCAGCATCTGATCGACCGCGTCGGCTGTTTCCGGCCGAAGATCGAACAGCTCGCCGAACTGGGGCCGGGCGAGATCGGCTTCATCACCGCGCAGATCAAGGACGTGGCGCAGGCGCGCGTCGGCGACACGCTAACCGATGCGAAGAAGCCCGCGGCGCAGGCGCTGCCGGGGTTCAAGGAAGTGCAGCCGGTGGTGTTCTGCGGGCTGTTCCCCGTCGATGCCAACGACTTCGAGAAGCTTCGTGAGAGCATCTCGAAGCTGCGCCTGAACGATGCCTCGTTCAGTTTCGAGATGGAGACGTCGGCGGCGCTGGGCTTCGGCTTCCGCTGCGGCTTCCTGGGGCTGCTCCACTTGGAGATCATCCAGGAGCGGCTGACGCGCGAATACGACCTCGACCTCATCACCACCGCGCCCAGCGTGGTCTATCAGATCGAACTGACCCACAATGGCGGGCACATCGACCTGCACAATCCCGCCGACATGCCCGATCCCAACAAGATCGCGTCGATCGCGGAACCGTGGATCGAGGCGGTGATCTACGTCCCCGACGAATATCTCGGCTCGATCCTGAAGCTGTGCCAGGACCGCCGCGGGATCCAGAAGAACCTGACCTATGTCGGCGGGCGCGCGCAGGCGACCTACGAACTGCCGCTCAACGAAGTGGTGTTCGACTTCTACGACCGGCTGAAGTCGCTGTCGAAGGGCTATGCCAGCTTCGACTATCACCAGATCGGCCACCGCGAAGGCGACCTGGTCAAGATGAGCATCCTCGTCAACGAGGAGCCGGTCGATGCGCTGTCGATGATCGTCCATCGCGGCACCGCCGAAACGCGCGGGCGGGGCATGTGCGAGCGGCTGAAGGAACTGATCCCGCGGCACCTGTTCAAGATCCCGATCCAGGCCGCGATCGGCGGCAAGGTGATCGCGCGCGAGACGATCAGTGCGATGCGAAAGGACGTGACCGCGAAATGTTACGGCGGCGACATCACGCGCAAGCGCAAGCTTCTGGAAAAGCAGAAGAAGGGCAAGCTGAAGATGCGCGAATACGGCTCCGTGCAGATCCCGCAGGAAGCCTTTATCGCGGCACTGCGGATGGGCGACGAGAACTGATCCCTGCCGATCGGTTGTATCCGGCCGGATACGGTGCGATGGTGATGCCATGCGCCGCCTGATCGCCCTGCTGTCCGTCCTGCTCGCCCTGCTGACGCTGCCGGTGGCCGCGCAGACACGCGCGCCACTGGTGCTGGCGGCGGCGAGCATGCAGGAGGCGCTGACCGATGCCGCCGGCGCCTGGGCGGCGCGCGGGCATCCGCGCCCGGTGCTGTCGTTCGCGGCGTCGTCGGCGCTGGCGCGGCAGATCACCGCGGGCGGGCGCGCCGACCTGTTCGTGTCCGCCGATACCGACTGGATGGACGTGGTGGCGAAGGCCGGGCTGGTCGTGCCGGGCACGCGCGCGACGCTGGTGCGCAACCGGCTGGTCGTGGTCGGCCCGGCGAACGGGCGATCGGTGGTGGCGACACGCGGCGCGGCGCTGGCGAAGGTGCTGGCGGCGGGGCCGCTGGCGATGGCCGATCCCGCCGCCGTGCCGGCCGGCAAATATGGCGAGGCGGCGCTGCGCCGGCTGGGCGCGTGGGACGCGGTGGCACCGCGCGTGGTGCGGGCGGAAAACGTCCGTGCCGCGCTGGCGCTGGTCGAGCGTGGTGCGGCCCCCTATGGCATCGTCTACGCCACCGACGCACTGGCGGCGCGCGGCGTGCGGATTGCGGGCGTGTTCCCGGCGCGCAGCCATGCGCCGATCGTCTATCCGGTCGCGCGGCTGACCGGCGGCGAGGCGGGCGGCGAGGCGGAGGGCTTCCGCCGCTTCCTGCTGTCGCGCGCGGGGCAGGCGATCCTGACGAAGCGCGGGTTCGTGCGGCCTTGAGCGCCGAACTGGCGGGGATCGTCCGGCTGACCCTGTTGATCGGCGGCATCGCGACGCTGGCGGCGCTGCCGCCCGCCTTCGCCGTCGCCTGGGTGCTGGCGCGGTGGCGCTTTCCCGGAAAGGTGCTGCTCGACGGACTGGTCCATCTGCCGCTGGTGGTGCCGCCGGTGGTCACCGGCTGGGTGCTGCTGATCGCCTTCGCCCCCGCCGGGCCGGTGGGCGCGGTGCTGGAACGCTGGCTGGGGATATCGGTGCTGTTCCGCTGGACCGGCTCGGCGATCGCGGCGGCGGTGATGGCCTTTCCGCTGATGGTCCGCGCGATGCGGCTGTCGATCGAGGCGGTCGACCGCCGGCTGGAACAGGCCGCGCGCACGCTGGGGGCGGGGCGATGGCGGACCTATGCCACGATCACGCTGCCGCTGTCGGCGCCGGGCGTCGCGGCCGCGGCGGTGCTGGGCTTCGCGCGGTCGATCGGGGAGTTCGGCGCGACCATCACCTTCGTCTCGAACGTGCCCGGCGAGACGCAGACGCTGCCGCTCGCCATCTATGCCGCGCTTCAGCGGCCCGGCGGCGAGGGGGAGGTGTGGCGGCTTGCGGCGGTGTCGGTCGCGCTGTCGCTGGCGGCGCTGGTCGTGTCGGAACTGCTGGTACGCCGCGCGGGGGAGGGCGTGCGTGTCCTTTGACGTCGACGTCACCGCACGGCGCGGCGCGGGGGAGGTCGGCGCGTGCTTCACCACCGGCGACGGGCTGACCGTGCTGGTCGGCGCATCGGGCGCGGGCAAGACCAGCCTGCTGGACATGATCGCCGGGCTGCTGCGTCCGGCGCGCGGGCATATCCGCGTCGGCGGCCGCGCGCTGTTCGATGCGGATGCCGGCATCGACCTGCCGCCGGAGCGCAGGAACGTCGGCTATGTCTTTCAGGACGCGCGACTGTTTCCGCACCGCCGCGTGCGCGCGAACCTGTTGTACGGGGCGAGCGACGATCGCCGGCTCGATGATGTCGCGCGCGTGCTGGACATCGCGGCGCTGCTCGATCGCTGGCCGCGTTCGCTGTCGGGCGGGGAGGCGCGGCGCGTCGCGATCGGTCGCGCGCTGCTCAGCGACCCGGCGTTGCTGCTGCTCGACGAGCCGCTGTCCTCGCTCGATCCCGCGCGGCGCGAGGAGGCGATGCGCGCCATCGCGCGCGTGCGCGATGCGCGCGCGGTGCCGATCCTGATGGTCACGCACGACCGCGCCGAGGCGGAGCGGCTGGGCGACCGGATCATCCCGATCGGCGGATGACGCCGGTCAGGCGGCGTCCGCGGTACCGTCCAGCGCGCCGCGCAGCCGCACCGCCATATCCTCCAGCGTGACGCGCCCGGCATTGGCGGTGATCTCGTCCGGCGCGCGCAGCAGGTCGGCGATCGCCAGCTGCATCTGGGTCACGTGGTCGATCGCCTGGAGGCTGGCCATATGCCGGCGCAGCGTGTCGCCATCGCTGCCCAGGTCATAGGCCAGGTCGCCCAGGATATTCGACGCACGCACCAGTTCCTCGGCCAGCGCCTGCACCAGCGTGCGGGGCATCGCGGCGTCCTTGGGGTGAAAGGCGCTGCCCATGGCGGTTACTTGCTGCACATCTTCAGGACGCCGGCGGCTAGACCATCGGTCGCCACCGGCTGCGACACCAGCCCGCGCGTCAGGTTGAAGCCGCCGCCTTCGGCCGGGGCGAAGGCATAGCCGCCCGCCGCCGACAGCGCCTTCAGCCCGCCGGCGCCATCCTCGTTGGCATCCAGCAGCAGCACGCCGACGGCGTTGCTGGTCGCGGCCTTGGCGGCGGAGGCGAACAGCAGCGAGATCGACGGCCGTTCGCCGGCCACCGGATCGCGCGCCAGCAGCCGCAGCGATCCCGACGGCCACTGATCGATCACCAGATGCGCGTCGGCGGCGGGCGCCAGGTAGATCGTGCCCTGTTCCAGCGCCATGCCCTCGGCAGCGATCACCACCTTGGGCGCGACCTGCTCGGCCAGCTTCTCGGCCATGCTCTCGACCAGCCCCGGGCCCAGATGCTGGACGACCACGGTCGGCGGGCAATTGGCGGGAAAGGCGCTGAACAGGTCGAACAGCCCCTTGGTGCTCGACGCATCGCCGCCGACCAGCAGCAGGCGGCCGTTCCAGTCGATCGGCGCGATCCGCGGTGCCGGCTTCGCGGCCTTGGGCTTCAGATCGGCCTTCTTGGCCGCCTTCAGCCGCTTGGCCAGCTTGGCGATGATCGCGTCCAGTTCCGCCGGCGCGGCGACGCGCGGCTTGGGGAAGCAATCCAGCGCGCCCAGCCGCAGCGCCTCGATCGATTCGGCGGCGCCTTCCTGCGTCCGCGTGGAGAACATGATGACGGGCATGGGCTTCGTCTCCATGATCTCCGCCAGGTAATCGAGGCCGCTCATCCCCGGCATCTCGACGTCCAGCGTCATCACGTCGGGATGCGCCGATTCCACCAGCGACCGCGCTTCGGCGGCGCCGTCGGCCATGCCGACCACCTCCACGCCGGGGATCCGCTCCAGCGCGCCGGAGATGAGCGCGCGCATCGTCAGCGAATCATCGACGACCAACACCCTAGTTCCGGCCATGGCTCAACCTGCTCCTGAATTTACGCTGATACTGTTGATAACAAAGGATGTGATGATCGTCTTACGCGGCATCCGCCAGCGTCACCCGCTCCACCAGGCGCTCCAGCGCGAGGATCAGGATCAGCCGCTCGTCGATCGTCGCCAGCCCGTCCAGGAACTGCGCCGCCGCGGTATCGCCCATGTCGGGCAGCGGCTGCATGTCGTCCGCCGACACCGACACGATGTCGTTGACCGCATCGACGATGATGCCCTGCAACTGGTCGCCGATCCGCACGACGATGATGACGTGGCGCGCGCTCGGCTCGGTCATGCCCCAGCCCAGGCGATAGCGCAGGTCCAGCACCGGCAGCACCACGCCGCGCAGGTTCACGACGCCGCGGACATATTCCGGCACGTTGGGCAGCGGCGTCGCCGGCGACCACGCGCGGATTTCGCGGATCGCCATGATATCGACGCCCAGATACTGGTCGCCCAGCTGGAAGGTGATGAGCTGTCGCGAGGCGGTGTTGGTTTCCACGGTCATGGTGCGGTTCCTCAGTGCAGCACGCGCCGGATCGCGGCGGCAAGCTTTTCGGGGTGGAAGGGTTTGACGATCCAGCCGGTGGCGCCGGCCCGGCGCGCGCGCTGCTTCTTTTCGTCCGAGCTCTCGGTGGTCAGCACCAGGATCGGCAGCGTGCGATTGCCTTCGTCGCGCAGGTGCTCGATCAGGCCGAAGCCGTCCATGCGGGGCATGTTGATGTCGGTGATGAGCAGGTCCGGCTCTTCGCCCGGCTGAAAATCCGCCAGGGTTTCGAGCGCATGGACGCCGTCTTCGGCCTCGATCACATGGTACCCCAAATCGGTCAGCGCGGCGCGCAGCAGCATTCTCATGCTCGGCGAATCGTCCACGGTCATGATCGTCTTGGTCACGGTATGCGGCTCCCTGGCAGGGTGAGGGGTGGTCATCAGAAAAACTCGACGTCGCCGAGCGCGGCCGGCGGCGGCGCGACGGGCACGGGGCGAATGACGGCGGGCGGCGGTGCGTCGTTGACGACGCGGCACCGGGCCAGGCCCAGCGCGGCACGGAATTCGACCCGGCGCGCACCGGTCCCGCCGACATCCTCGCCGACCAGCGGGATCCGCTCGTCCGCCAGGAAACGGCGCGCGAAGGCAATGTTCGCCCCGCCGATGTCCTTGAAACCGCGATGCATCGTCGCACCTCCGAAAATCCGTGCCTTCATGCGGTGTCGTACCGCACCCATCGACAACATTTCGTTGATGAGCACTTCCATCGCATAAACACCGTATCGCTGCATCGAGGCGGCGTCGGTCGCCTGCCCTTCCGCCAGCAGATAATGGTTGATGCCGCCGATCTTCGCGACGGGATCGTAGAAACACGCCGCGACGCAGCTGCCCAGCACGGTGGTGAGCACCACGTCGGGATCGCGGCTGACGCGGGTCTCGCCCTGCGCCACGGTAAGACGGCGGAAGCCGTCCTGGCGGGTCAGCGCGTTCATGCGCGACATTCCTGAAGCAGGCGCGCCGCGATCCGGCGCAGCGGCAGCTGCTGCGTCACCGCGCCGATACGGTGCGCGACGGCGGGCATGCCGTAGACGACGCTGGTGGCCTCGTCCTGGCCGATGGTGATCGACCCGCGATCGCGCATCGCCTTCATCCCCTCGGCGCCGTCGCCGCCCATCCCAGTCAGGATCGCACCGACCGCATCCGCGCCGGCGACGCGCGCCACCGAATGGAACAGCTGGTCGACCGACGGCTGGTGCCCGCTGACGCGCGGTCCGGGGACCAGCCGGCAGTGGCGCTTCACGCCGCCGGCGATCTCCAGATGCTTGTCGCCGCCGGGCGCAAGGTAGATCTTGCCGGGGATCAGCGGCGCCCCCGCGCGCGCTTCCTCCACCGACGGCCGGCACAGCCGGTCGAGCCGCGCGGCGAAGCTGGCGGTGAAGCTGGGGGGCATGTGCTGGACGATGACGGTCGGCGGGCAGTTGGCCGGGAAACCGGTCAGCAGTTCGATCAGTGCCTCGACCCCGCCGGTCGACGCGCCGACCGCGATCATCGCGCCCTCGCGCGGGCGATATTCGGCGGCCTCGGCCGGTGCGGACGGGGCGCTGGCCGGCGCGGCCACCGGCATCGGGCGGACCATGCGGTTCTTGGTCGCGGATGCGGCGCGTACCAGCCCGGGCAGGCGGATCGCATCCGCCTGGTTGCGCAGCGTCAGCTTGTCGAAACAGTCGAACGCACCCAGTTCCAGCGCGGCGATGCTCGCTTCGGCCCCCTCGGATGTCAGCGTGGACAGCATCACGACCGGGGTCGGGCGCAGCCGCATCAGCCGCTCCAGGAACTCCAGCCCGCTCAGCCCCGGCATCTCGATGTCGAGGGTCAGGACGTCGGGGTCCAGCTCCTTGATCTTGGCGCGCGCCTCGTCGGCGCTGGCGGCGGTGCCGACCACCTCGATCGCGGGATCGGCCGACAGCGTGCGGCAGATCAGCGCCTGCATGGTGATGGAGTCGTCGACGACCAGGGCACGAACGCTCATGCGGAGACTTTCAGGTAAGCGGTGCGGCCGACGCATTCGAAGCGCCGGGCGACCTCGGGAGCGAGGCGTTCGGAATGGCCGATGTACAGCATCCCCCCGACCTCCAGCTTGTCCGCAAGCCGCGACTGGAGCCGCGCCTTCGTCGGATCGTCGAAATAGATCATCACATTGCGGCAGAAGATCGTGTCGAACCGCGTCTTGATCGGCCAGTCGCCAAGCAGGTTGAGCGGCAGGAACGAAATCGCCTCGGTCAGCAGCGGATCGACCGACAGCGCGTCGCCGGTGCCGCGCACCCATGCGGAGCGCAGCGCCGCGGGCACCGTGCGCAGCGTCGCTGCCGGATAGCGGCCGGCGCGCGCGGTTTCGAGGACGCTGGGCGACACGTCGGTGGCCAGCAGCTTGAAATCGCGCTTCAGCAGCCGCTGCGCCGCCGCCTTGTCGGTGCCCAGCGCGGCCATCAGCCACGTATAGGGCTCTTCCCCGCTGGAGCAGGCCGCCGACCACAGCCGCACGCGGCCGCCGCTGTTCAGCCGCTCGACCAGTCCGGGCCACATCCGCTCGACGAAATCGTCGAAATGGTGGTTCTCGCGGAAGAAGCTGGTGTGGTTGGTGGTGAGGGCGTCCAGCGCCCGCCCGCGTTCCGCCTCGTCCCGCTCGATCAGCTTCACATATTCGCCGACCGACGTGAGGCCGCAGGCGCGCACCCGCGGGGCGAGCCGGCCGTAGACCAGCTGCGCCTTGCCTTCCGGCAGCAGGATGCCCAGCTCGTCATAGACCAGGGTCGCGATCGCGCGATGGTCCTGCGGCTCGAACCCGAACTCCCGCACGGGCGGCGGCGGGGTCGCCGGAAGGGCGGCGGCGCGGCTCATGCGGCGTGCGCCAGGGCCGGGCGCGGGGCGCGGACGCGGCGCGCGGTCAGCGCATCGACGTCGATGATGAGCGCGACGCGGCCGTCACCCAGGATGGTGGCGCCGGCCAGCCCGTCGATCGCCTGGTAATTGGCTTCCAGGCTCTTGACGACGACCTGCCGCTGATCCTGGATCGTGTCGACCAGCAGTGCGGCCTGGCCCTGCGCGCCTTCGACCACGATGAGGACCGCCTTGCCCGGGTCGCGCTCGCCCTGGTTGATGCCCAGCTGCTCGCCGACCGGGTAGATCGGCACGTACGATCCGCGCACGTCCAGCACGGCGCCGTCCGGGCCGATCGCGGTGACCGCCCGGTCGCTGGGGCGCAGGCTTTCGACGATATGGCTGAGCGGGATGACATAGGTCTGGTCGCCGACCGTCACGATCATCCCGTCGACCACCGCCAGCGTCAGCGGCAGGCTGAGCGAGAAGCTGGACCCCTGGCCCAGCTTGGAATGGATGCCGATGCGCCCGCCCAGTGCCTGGACGTTCTTGCGCACCACGTCCATGCCCACGCCGCGGCCGGAGATGTTCGAGACGGTGGACGCGGTGGAGAAGCCCGGCGCGAAGATCAGGTTGTCGATCTCCTCATCGCTCAGCGCTGCGTCGGGGGCGATGATGCCGCGTTCGATCGCCTTGGCGCGCACGCGGGTACGGTCGATGCCGCGGCCGTCGTCGGCGACGGTGATGACGATCCGGCCGGACTGGTGCGCGGCCGACAGCCGCACGACGCCCTCCGACGGCTTGCCCGCGACGGCGCGCTCCTCGGTCGTCTCCAGCCCGTGGTCCACGGCGTTGCGGATCAGATGGGTCAGCGGTTCGCCGATGCGCTCGACCACGGTCTTGTCGACCTCGGTCATCTCGCCCTCGATCTCCAGCCGCACGCGCTTGCCGGTTTCGCCTTCCAGCTCGCGGATGATGCGCGGCACGCGGCTGAACACGGTCTTCATCGGCTGCGCGCGGATCGCCATGGTCGATTCCTGCAGCTCGCGCGTCAGGTGATCGAGGTCGGTCAGCTCGGGTACGCCGCCCATGTCGTTGCACGACAATCGCTGCGCCAGCATCGCCTGGGTGATGACCAGTTCGCCGACCAGGTTGACCAGCCGGTCCAGCTTGTCGAGGTCGACGCGGATCGTCTGCGCGACCACCGGCGCCGCCGGAGCGGTGGCCGGGGCCGGCACCGGGGCGGCGACGGGCTTGGGCGCGGGGGCCGCCACCACGACGGGAGCGGGGGCAGGGGTGGGAGCGGGGGCCGGTGCGGCAACCGCCGCCGGTGCCGCCGCTACCGGGGCGACCGCGACCGGTTCCGGTGCGACCTCGACCACCGGCGCGGCCGCGACCGGCACGGCGGCGACGGCCGGCTCCTCGGCGGTGTTGATCGTGACGGTGCCGCCTTCGCTGAATTCGAAGACCGCCTTGATGTCCTCGGCATCGACACTGGCCGGGATCGCGACTTCCCAGGCCAGGTACGAGGATTCCGGATCCATCGCGGTCAGCGACGGCAGCGTGCTGGTATCGCACGCGATCACCCGCCCGCCCATGCGCACCAGTTCGCGCACCAGCAGCAGCGGCTCGGCACCATTGTCGAAGGCGTTGGGATTGGGCCGGAAATGGACGCGCCATTCCGCCGCGGCGGGTGCGGCGGCCTCGTCGGCATCCTCCTGCGCGCCGCCGGTGGGGCCGCCGACGTCGTCCAGCATCGCCATCAGATCGTCGAAATCGTCGGAGACCCCCACGGCCGCTTCGACCGGGGCATCGACGACGATGTCGGCGACGGCGGCGACCGGCGCGGCGGGTTCGGCGGCATCGACGTCGCCGTTGGCCGCGGCAATCAGGCGTGCCAGCATCGCGGCATCGTCCGGCGCGGTGCCGCCGTCGCGCGCGGCGGCGACGTGATCGGCCAGCATGTCGAACGCGGCGACGATCAGGTCGACCAGCGGCGGCGTCAGCGTCAGCGCGTTGCTGCGCAGCAGGTCGAGCAGCGTTTCGTACTGGTGGGTATAGGCCTGCAGTCGCTCGTGCCCGAACGCGCCGGCCCCGCCCTTGATCGAGTGGACGGCGCGGAAGATGCCGTTGATCGTTTCGGCGTCATATTGATCGGCGCGGATGGCGGCGAAGCTGCCTTCCATGCCCGCCAGGCCTTCCTCACATTCCTGGAAGAAGATCTGCTGGATGGCGTCGAGATCCATGGGTGCGATCCTTCTTCGGTCAGGCGGGGTCGAACACGGCGAGCGCGGCGAGCGACGCGGCCTCGACCAGCGGTTCGCTGGGGTTGGTCAACTGGTAGGACAGGCCCTGTTCGGCGGCGCTGGCCCGCGCGGCGTACAGCACCTGCAGACAGGCCTGGCCGATCTGCTCGACGGCGCTGCCGTCGATCGCGAGCGGCGCGCGCTCCTCGACCAGCTTCTTCAGCGATTGCCGCAGCGGGCCGGCGGCGCCGGTGTCGAGTCGGGAAGAGAGAGCGAGCGTCATGGTCATCCTGCCACGAGGGTCGAAAGGCGGACGGTGTATCCGGTGAAGGCCGACTGCCCGGCAGGAGGTCGGTGCGCACAGCGCTTGCGATCCCCCCCGAAACCGCCGGTCACCATCCAGCGACCGTCCTGATCCTCAACATGAACGCGCATCACTAAGATGACGTTAAATTAACGTCGGCTAGTGATGCGCACGCGAAATCAGAACGACGACCAGTCGTCGTTCTTGAGCGCGGCATTGCCGACGGTCGCGTGGCGCTGCTGCTGGCGCGGTGCCGGGGCGGCGGGCCTGGGCGCCGGGGCGCTGGCGACGATGCGCGGTGCTGCCGGGGCAGCGTCCTGCGATCCGCGGTCCAGCCGGAACATCGCGATCCGGCGTGCCAGGTCCTCGGCCTCGTCGGCCAGGCTGCGCGCGGCGGCGGTCGCTTCCTCGACCATCGCGGCGTTCTGCTGCGTCACGCCGTCCATCTCGGCCACCGCGGTGTTGACCTGCCGCAGGCTGGTCGCCTGCTGATCGGCGGAGGTGGCGATCCCCGACACCAGCGCGCTGACCTCGCTGATCCGCGACACGATCTGGCCCAGTGCCTCGCCGGTACGGGTGACCAGCCGCACGCCTTCCTCGACCTGTTCGGAACTGGCGGTGATGCGCGACTTGACGTCCTTGGCCGCATCCGCCGACCGCTGCGCCAGCGCGCGAACCTCGCTGGCGACGACGGCGAAGCCCTTGCCCGCGTCGCCGGCACGCGCCGCCTCGACGCCCGCGTTCAGCGCCAGCAGGTTGGTCTGGAACGCGATCCCGTCGATCACCGCGATGATCTCGCTGATCTCGCCCGACGAGCTTTCGATCCGGCGCATGGCGTCGATCGCCTCGCCCACCAGCGCGCCCGATGCGTCGATGTCGGTGCGCATCGACGCGACCGCGCCGTTCGCCCGTGCGGAGGAGGTGGCGGTTTCGCCGACCGTGACGGTGATCTGCTCCATCGCCGCGGCGGTTTCCTCCAGCGTCGCGGCCTGTTGCTCGGTACGGTGCGACAGGTCGCCCGACGCCTGGTTGATCTCGCTCGACGATGCCGTGATGCGGTTGGTCGCATCGGTGACCTGCGCCAGCGTGGCGCACACGTTGCGGCGCATTTCCTCGAAATCGGCGGCGATGCGCGCGTAATCGCTGGGCAGCTCCTCCAGCGGCGTGCTGAAGTCGCCGCGGGCCAGCGCGGTCAGCGCCCGGCTCAGCCGGTCGGTGACGTCGCGGCGCTTGGCCTCCTCGGCGGTGAAATAGGCCGACAGCGCGATTTCCATGTCGAGCAGCGCGGTGCGCACCAGCAGCGTGGCGGCGTCGTTGCGACGCGCCAGCGGGCGCAGCGGCGACCAGCGCAGCATCTTGGGCAGGATGTCGGACAGGATGCGGGCGTAGCTGCTGATGTACCAGCTGGGCGCCAGGCCGATGCGCGCATGGACGTTGCCGATCTGGATCGCGCGCGCTTCATAGGATTCGTCGGGGCGGCCAGAGAACAGCTTGCGCCAATGGTCCTGCTGCTTGTCGCGCGCATGGTCCATCGCGGCGCTGGAGCCGAAGAAGGCGCTCGCCTCCGGATTGGCGCGGATATGGTCGTAGAGGCGACGCAGGGCCTGCGGGCCGAAGCGTTCGATCGCGGCGCTGATGGTCGGAAACAGCCGGTAGTGGCGATCCGTGAAGCCGAAATGGTCCAGCTTCTGCGCAAGCTGCGAAGAACGGTCTGCCATATAGATAGTCCCCCCCCTTGGAGTGTCGGGGGCAACTATCCGTCACAATCCTGCAAGAACGGGTTAATGGGGTGAAAGGCTCGACCAAAGTCTAGTGAAAACAATACGACCGCCGGATTGACCGGCGGCCGTTTCGTTAGCGGTCGGGGCGGTTCGTCAGAACTCCGACCAGTCGCTTTCTTCCACGACGCGCGCCGCCGCGGCGCCGCCGCCCGATGCTGCGACCACGCGGCGCGCGATGGCACGGCCGCCCTGCGCGGCGCGGGCCTGAAGCGCGTGGACGGGCGAGGCGGGCGCGGCGCCAGCGGTGTGCCCGGTCTGGCCGGCGACCCGGAACTTGCCGACTTCCGCCACCAGCCGGTCGGCCTCCTCGGCCAGGCTGCGCGCGGCGGCGGTCGCTTCCTCGACCATCGCGGCATTCTGCTGCGTCACGCCGTCCATTTCCGACACGGCGGTGTTGACCTGCTGCAGCCCCGTCGCCTGCTGATCGGCGGACGCGGTGATCGTGCCGACCAGCTCGCTGATCTCGCCGATCCGCCCGATGATCCGTTGCAGCGCCCTGCCGGTTTCGCTGACCAGCTGGACCCCCGACTGGACCTGTTCCGACGACGCCATGATCTTGGTCTTGACGTCCTTGGCCGCATCGGCGGACCGCTGCGCCAGCGCACGCACCTCGCTGGCGACCACCGCGAAGCCCTTGCCCGCGTCGCCGGCGCGCGCCGCCTCGACACCGGCGTTCAGCGCCAGCAGGTTGGTCTGGAACGCGATGCCGTCGATCACGCTGATGATTTCGGAAATCTCGCTCGAAGCGCGTTCGATACCGCCCATCGCGTCCATCGCCCGCTGGACGATCGTGCCCGACTGCTCGGCCTCGCCGCGCGCTTCGCCGACGACCGCATTGGCGCGCTGCGCGCCGGCGGCGGTTTCGCGCACGGTCGTGGTGATCTCGTCCATCGCGGCGGCGGTTTCCTCCAGGCTGGCGGCCTGCTGCTCGGTACGCTGCGACAGGTCGTCGGACGCCTGGCGGATGTCGGCCGCGCCGCCATTGATGCCATGGCTTGCTTCGGCCACCGCGCTCATCGCGCGGCTCACCGCGTCCATCGCGCGATTATAGTCGGCGCGCAGTTTCTCGTAATCGGCCGGGAAGGTCGTTTCGATACGATAGGTCAGGTCATTCTCGGCCACCCGGCCCAGCCCGTTGCCCAGCGCGCCGACGACGACCTTCTGCGCTTCGGCGGCGGCGTTGACCGCTTCGGCATTGCGGCGGAACACGTCCATCGCCTTCGTCATGCGACCCACGCAGTCGGTGAAGTCGGTGAAGTCGATCGGCGTGCTCAGGTCGCCCGCTGCCAATCCCTCCATGCGCACCACCGTCCCGACATACGGATCGCAGATCAGCTTTTTGGAGCCGAACGCGATCACGAGGGTTGCGAGGAACGCCATCGCGGCGATGGTCAGGGCTGCGGAGGAACCGATCGTACCCGCGGCGAGCAGCGCGGTGGCTACCACCATGCTCGCTCCCAGGGCGGCATAAAGACCGAACAAGACATCGAACTTGCGCCGTATCGGCGCCTTTGCCTTGAACCAGTAAAGCATTTCAACTCTCCGAAGCCGAGTGGCCGTGTCGTTTGACCCACGCTGACGCGACGGCCCATTTATGTGCGCAAACGATAAACAAGGATTAAGTTTAGGCGCCCACGGCGTTCGGATCCGTGCGCTTTCGCGTCCGGATCGCTGGTTTTTGTTCCGTGCCGGTGAAGACTTTAATCCTATCGCATCGAATATGGTTGCGATCGCCTACACCAACCTGGATCAGCCTCAAGGCAACGGATCACCCACCGGCTGCCCACCGACGAACAGCTGGCGCCGCTGGACCGTGCGGATCTCCGCCTCGCCGCGTTTCAGCGCGTCGCGCTGCCGCTCGTCGATGACGCGGGGTGGCGGGGGCACCGCGCGCCAGCGGGTGCCGTCGTCGCGCCATGCCGCGACATGCGCGTCGTTGACGATCACCACCTCGCGCGGGTCGGGCTGGATCAGGACGACGCATTGATCGAACGGGCCGCATGCCTCGACGTCATCCAGCCGCTCGTACAGTCGCGGGGGCAGCGCCGCACCGCGCGGCAGGACGGTCATCCGGTCCTTTGGCGGCTTGGTCAGCTGGCTGAGGTCGTAGCGCGTCGTCCGTGCCAGCGTGCGCGTGGCCGTGGTGCGGATATCTGCCGTCGTGCCGCGCGTCGCCAGCCGGCGCAGCACCGCGATGCCGGCGGGGCCATAGTCGAACCGCATCGCGGTCCAGTCGAACGCCGCCGCCGTCAAGCGCCCGCTTTCCAGCCGCGCCAGCTGGTCGTGCGCCGACAACCGGTCGAACGCCGCCAGCGGCGTCGCCAGGAACAGCGCGCCCGCCGCGATCGTCAGCGCCAGTCGCAGGTTCGCGACGCGCAGGTCGCCCGCCAGCCGCTGCCGCCGCCGCACCAGCGCGACGGCATAGGCCAGGCCATAGGCGCAGGCGATCGCGGTGAACACCAGCGCCCACAGCCGGTCCGGGGTCAGCCCGTGCTGCGCGATCCGCGCGCCGGTCGATATCGCCGCCACCACCGCCAGCGGCAGGATCGCGCCGCTCAGCACCATGACGGCGATGAGCGGAACCGGTGCGCGCGGATCCTCTTCCGGCGTGTCGCCGATCGTCGCGTTGATGAGGATCAGTGCCCCCGCGACGCAGCACAGCAGGATCGGCGTCGTCGCGCTGGTCGCGCGCCACAGCGGCGCCAGCCCGGTGAACGGCAGCGCCGCCAGGAACAGCAGCAATCCCGCCGCCAGCACCGGTGCCAGCACCGACAGGATGGTCGTGACGACACGCTGCATCGCCGCCAGCATCGCCGCCCGATCGCGCAGCAGCCCCATTGCGGCGCCCAGCGCGGCCCCCGACAGCGGCCAGCCGAACCAGCCATGCCGCAACAGCCGCTCAATCGCGTTCAGCCCGATCAGCGCGAACAACTGCGCCAGCAGAAACGTCAGCAGCCACGTGATCGCCAGGAACGCGACCGCGCCGATCGCCAGGATCAGGTCGGTCCACGCATGGCGATGGATCGCCGCATAGGGCAGCCGTACCGCATTGCCGCTTGCGTGTGCGCCGCGCCATCCCTGGTACAGCGGCACCGCGATCCCGCCCGCCAGCACCGCGCAGACGATCCGCCAGATGTCGGGCGAACTGCCGGGCGTCAGCGGCAGGTTCCACCACGTCACCAGCGCGACGACCGCGCCGGTCGCGGCGGCGAACGACAGGTCGCGCACCGGCCGCGCCCGTTCGATCACGAGCCCTGCGGCGACGCCGGTCACCACCAGGAACGTCGCCAGCGCATAGAGCGCGTCGCGCGCCCCGCCCGCACCGTCGGTGAGCGCGTGTGCGGCGCTGCCGATGACCGCGCCCGCCGCCGCCAGCCACCAGCCGCGGGCGGGCCATTCCTCCGTCGCGGCGTGCTGCCATTGCGCCTGTTCCATGTCGTCGTCGTTCCGCCTCGCCCGTCGCGCAACGTCCTATCATGCACGCTGCGACCGTCCACCGGCTGCACGCGGGGCAGGGCGCCTCTGGCGCGATCGGGTACGGGCTGCTATCGGGGGCACGTTCAGCGGTTTAGACGGGGGGCGAGCATGTTCGATCATATCACGCATATCGCCGGCCTGCGCATCGGCGGCCCGCGCCGCCACTGACGCGGGCGAGGCGCCCCGCGCGCCGATCGCCCTTGCTTCCCTACCGCTGATACGAAGGCGCGCGCCCAACGGCGCTGCGACATGTCCCCATGACCGACGACGACGACGACAACGATCTGTTTCCGCGCGCCTCCGTGCTGCGCAAGGTGCTGGCCTTCACATTCGCCTTGTGGCGTCGGCGCCCTGCGCTGGCGGCGGCGTGCGTCGGCGCGATGCTGCTGTCGACGCTGACCGAGGTGTTCGGCCCGCCCTATGCCGGCGCGCTGATCGACGCGGTCGGGCGCGGCGATCCGGCGGCGGCGTGGCATGCCTTCACGATGATCGCCGCGCTCAGCGGCGCGATGGTGGTGTTCCGTCACCTGGGCTGGTGGGCGATCACGCCGTTCACGCTGGGGATGATGCGCGACGTCACGCAGGAGGCGTTCGCGCGCGTTCAGCGGCTGTCGAGCGACTGGCACAGCAATGCCTTTTCCGGCTCGACCGTGCGGCGGATCACCCGCGGCATGTGGGCGCTCGATCTGCTCAACGACGTGCTGCTGCTGTCGCTGCTGCCGTCGCTGACGGTGCTGGCGGGGACGGTGGTGCTGCTGGCGCTCCACTGGCCGCTGCTGGGCGCGGTGATGGGGGTGGGGGCGCTTGCCTATATCGTGCTGACGGTCGGGCTGGCGACGCGCGTGCTGGCGCCGATCGCGCGGCTGTCGAACCAGTGGGACACGCGCATCGGCGGCGTGCTGGCCGATGCGGTCGGCACGAACGCGGTGGTCAAGGCGTTCGGCGGCGAGGCGGCGGAGGAGGCGCGGCTGGCGCGCGTCCTCGCCAAATGGCGGCGGCGCACCTTGCGCACGTGGATGGCGTTCACCTGGGCGGGATCGGGGCAGCTGATGCTGCTGTGGCTGATCCGGCTGGCGGTGACGGGCACCGCCTTGTGGCTGTGGAGGAACGGCCGGGCGAGCGCGGGCGACATGGCCTATGTCGTCACCAGCTACCTCGTGCTCAACGGCTATCTGCGCGACATCGGCCAGTATGTGCATCAGCTCCAGCGTTCCGTGAACGAGATGGAGGAACTGGTCGCGCTGCATGACGAGCCGCTCGGCGTCGCCGATCGCGCCGATGCGCGGCCGACCCGCGTGACGGACGGGGCGATCCGCTTCGCCGACGTCACCTTCCGCTACGCCGGGCAGGACCGCCCGCTGTACGATCATCTGTCGGTGGAAATCCCGGCCGGACAGCGTGTCGGGCTGGTCGGCCCGTCCGGATCGGGCAAGACCAGCTTCGTCAAGCTGATCCAGCGCCTGTACGACGTCGATGCCGGCGCGATCACGATCGACGGGCAGGACGTCGCGCACGCCACGCAGGGGTCGCTGCGGCAACAGGTGGCGATCGTGCCGCAGGAACCGGTGCTGTTCCATCGCACGCTGGCGGAAAACATCGGCTACGGCCGCCCCGGTGCGACCGCCGCGCAGATCGAGGAGGCGGCGCGGCTCGCCAATGCGCATGACTTCATCGCGCGGCTGCCGCGCGGCTATCGCACCCTGGTGGGCGAGCGCGGGGTCAAGCTGTCGGGTGGCGAGCGCCAGCGGGTCGCGATCGCGCGCGCGTTCCTGGCGGATGCGCCGATCCTGATCCTGGACGAGGCGACATCCAGCCTCGATTCCGAAAGCGAGGCGGCGATCCAGCAGGCGATGGAGCGGCTGATGATCGGGCGCACCGCGATCGTCATCGCGCACCGGCTGTCGACGGTGCGCGCGCTCGACCGGATCCTGGTGTTCGCGAACGGCCGGATCGTGGAGGACGGCACCCACGATACGCTGCTGACGCTCGATGGCGGTCAGTACCGGCGGCTGTTCGAACATCAGGCCGGCACCGCGCCGCCGCAAATCGTCTGACGCGCGCGTCATCGCCGCCAGATTGCGCATGATTTCGCGCGCGAACGGCGGCACAAGGGGCGGATGGCCGACACCATCTCCATCCGCCCCGCCGGCACCGCCGACGACTGGACCATCCCCCAGGGCTGGGACCGCTACACGCCCGAGGAACATGCCACCTGGGACACGCTGTTCGCGCGCCAGCTGCGGCAGCTGCCCGGGCGCGTCGCGCCCGAATTCCTTGAGGGGCTGGACGTCCTGCGGCTGTCGCGCCCCGGCATCCCCGATTTCGCCGAGCTGTCCGACCGGCTGATGGCCGCCACCGGGTGGCAGGTGGTGGCGGTGCCGGGGCTGGTCCCCGACGACGTGTTCTTCGATCA
This sequence comes from Sphingomonas adhaesiva, assembly GCF_002374855.1. GTDB lineage: Bacteria > Pseudomonadota > Alphaproteobacteria > Sphingomonadales > Sphingomonadaceae > Sphingomonas > Sphingomonas adhaesiva. The sequence goes on along the minus strand of NZ_NWVC01000002.1, from coordinate 80,981 downwards.
CCTCGCCAACCGGCGCTTCGTGGCGGGCAATTTCATCCGCCGCCCGGACCAGCTCGACTATCTTCAGGAGCCGGACGTCTTCCACGACGTGTTCGGGCACGTGCCGCTGCTCGCCAATCCGGTGTTCGCCGATTACATGCAGGCTTACGGTCGCGGCGGGCAGCGCGCCGCGGCGATGGGCGCGATCGACCGGCTGGCGCGGCTCTATTGGTATACGGTCGAATTCGGGCTGATCCGCACCGACGACGGGCTGAAGCTGTACGGCGCGGGGATCGTGTCCTCCCATGCCGAATCGATCTTCGCCCTCGACGATCCGTCGCCGCACCGGCTGGGCTTCGACCTGAAGCGGCTGCTGCGCACCAAGTACCGGATCGACGATTTCCAGCAGAATTACTTCGTGATCGACAGTTTCGCCGATCTGCTCGACGTCACGCTCAACACCGATTTCGGCCCGGTGTACCAGGAACTGGCCGGCCAGCCGGATATCGAGGTGGACACGATTATGCCGGAGGACCGCGTCTACACCCGCGGCACGCAGGACTATGCGCGGCGGAAGGCGACGGCGACGGTCGGCTAGGCCAACCGCGCGCCCGTCACTCCCCCGTCCGTCATTCCCCCGCCAGCCGGCGCCCCAGCGTCCGGCGGATCGCGCGCTGCTCCAGGATGCGCCCCACCAGATACAGGAACGCGAAGATCCCCGCGAAGACATAGGCGGACGTGGCGGACGCCTTCTTGCCCTCGGACTTCTTGTCCTTCTTCGGCGCTTCGGGGGCGGGTGCACCCAGCATCTTGTCGATCGGGTTCAGCGTCCGCACGACCGGGGGCTTCTCAGGCTTCTTCGGCGCGCCCTGTTCCTTGGCCGCCTCGTACTTGCCCAGCCATATCGTCGCCTGCCCGAACGCCACGAACAGCAGCGGCGCCAGGAAGCAGAACAGCAGCATCCGGCTGACCATGTGGTAATGCAGCGCGCGGCCCGTGCCGTCGTCGCGGATCTGCAATTCGCCATGGTCGAACACGGCCATCTTGTCCTGCGCCGCCGGGTCCTTCTTGGTGAAGCGCAGCGTGTCGTCGGCGAATTCGTGGCTGGTCCCGGTTTCGCGGAACAGCGGCGCCAGCCGGGTGAACGCTTCCTCGCGCGACTGGTCGGGGGGCAGCGGCACGCTGCCGCGGATGTGCCAGATCGATTCGAGGAAGCGTCGGTTCATGACACCCTGCGCCGTCAGGCTCGCCGCGTTCATTCCGCGGGCACCGCGTCGGCGACCGGCACCGCACCGGCACGGCGCGACAGCTTCTCCTTCGTCGTCTTCCACGCCTCGGTGAAGGGATAGGTCATCTGCTCGCGGATCGACATGCGGCGGCCGCCTTCCATGCCCAGCAGTTCCGCCTCGCCATCGACGCAGGTGCCGAAGATGCGGTCGATGAAGACATAGGTGTTCGAATAATTGCTGCGGCTGCCCTCGAAATCCAGCGAATGGTGGACGCTGTGATGTTCGGTGGTGTTGAACAGGAAACGCCACCAGCCCGGCGTGTTGAAGCGCACGTTGATGTGCTGGTACGTGCTGACCGACATGCCGATCGCCCCGGCCAGCAACGCGGCACGCGGCAGGAAATCGAACATGCCGCCGATGCCCAGGCCGATCAGGAACAGCTCGGTCGGGTTGCCCACCGCGCCCTTGTTGATGTTCAGCTGGGTGATGTAATGGTGGACCGAGTGGGACAGCCACAGCGGGTACCAATTGTGCATCCCGCGGTGCATCCAATATTGCCCGAAATCGAAGATGAACGAAATCAGGAACGCCTGCAGCAGCAGCGGCAGGCCGGTGAACCACGCCAGCTTTTCCATGTCGAAATGCTCGCGGATCGCGGAAAGGATGGCGTCGCTGCCGATCTGGCTCTCGATCATCCTGAGCGCGGTATAGCCCAGCCCGACGTAGAACAGGTCGGTGGTCAGTTCCTTCCACGTCAGCTTCCAGCTTTCGTGGCGCGGGGTCAGCCATTCCAGGAACAGCAGGAACGCCTTGAACGCGATGCCGATGCCGATCGCGGTCGATGCCTTGGCGATCGAATTGGGCGCATAATACCAGAAGGCAATCATGCCGAAGAGCACCGCCGGCTGGAACCAGGTGAAGAACAGCACCTTGGCCCGCGACCCCTCAACGCGGGGGACGTTTTCCCACCCGACCGTCACGGGGGATTGCGCCCCGATGATCCTCTTGCCGACCCGCGTTCCCTGTAAGGTCTGCTGTGCATTCGCCTGCATCGTCATGCCCCTCGTGATCGTACCGCGCAGAATCCGCGACGTGGCGCCATGCCGGCCGGGGCGGATGGGCCCCGCCGGACGGTCGCCCCCGCCCCCGCGCGTGGCTTCACCGTGCTGTCGCGGCGCAGCATCCTGACAACGCCATCATCGCGCCAGACACGATCAAAATATGGAAGCCATAGATGCCGCCTATGCCCGCGCGTCATCGCAGCACCGAGGCGTGGCGCAGGACGTGCCCCGCCTCGCGTGCCAGCCACTCGCTCGCGGCGGGCGTACAGGGCGTCGACGTACCGAACGCCATGTCGGGGACGTGGCAATCGACCGCGAACAGCAGCCGGCATCCGGGCCAGCGCGGCGATCCGTGCAGGACGACGCCGCCGTCCTCGCGCTCGATCGCTCCGTCCCAAAGCGGCATGCCGCGTCGCGCGGGACAGGTGGTGTGCACGATCGTCGCGTCATGCGTCGCCACCGACACCTCGTATCGCTCCACCGCGGCGGGCGGGGCGCCGTCCAGCGATCCGGCGGCGCGCACCGCCGCCTCATCCTCCGGCGGGCGCGACAGGGCGATGGCGGCATGGTCTCCGGCGACGATCAGCGCGCCGTCCATGTCCAGCCGCGCGCCGCTGCGTTCGTCGATCGCCGCGACCAGCCGCAGCCCCAGCAGCGGTCCGCGCGTCGCCTGCTGGCGCCAGTCCTCGACATAGGCACCCGACGGCGCGACCTCGATCACCGCATTGCCGATCGCGATCAGCCGCGCGGGTTCGGGCCATTGATCGTGCAGCTGGTAACTGGTGCGGATGTCCCATGACATCTGCCCGGTGCCCGCGTCCCAGCGCGTGTCGCCGATCCAGCCCTGTCGCAGCGTCGGCGGGGTCGCGGCGCCGTCGGGCAGGCGGATGTCGATCGTGATGCCACGCGACTGGAACCAGTAGACGATCGTCGTCTCGTCGGTAACGCCGCTACACAGCGTGATGCTGCGCCGCCGGAACGCGCCCAGCAGGTGCGGCGGGAAGGCGGGCGGTTCGAACGGCGGGGCCGGGGCGGCCGCCAGCAGCGCCGCGATCGTCACGCCGCCGCCGCCTCGCGCCGCCCGAACGATCCGGGCGGCGGCATCGCATCGTCCAGCACCAGTTCGCCGCGCGCGCGCCGTTCCTTCAGATAGGCGAAGGTCTGCGCGGTCTGGTGGAACAGATGCGCGCCGCTCGCCACCGGCGGATAGACGCGCGTGCCGTCCCCGGGGATCAGCGGCGCGACGACATAATCATAGTCCAGCGTGAAGAACAGCGGGAAGGAATAGCGTTCGTCGGGCACCTTGCGCACCCGGTGCGTCGTCGCGGTGTAGCGGCCGTTCGACAGCGTCTCCATCATGTCGCCGATGTTCATCACCATCGCGTCGGGGCGCTGCGGCACGTCGATCCAGCGGCCGTCCGGTGCGATCACCTGCAGCCCCGGGCCGGTCGCGAACAGCAGCGTGAAGCATTCGTAATCGGTGTGCGCGCCGATCCCGGGCCGGTCGTCCGCCTCGGGCGCGTGCGGGTAATGGATCAGCCGCAGCTGGTTGGGCGGGTGGCGCAGGTGCGGCGCGAAGTGATCCTCCGCCAGCCCCAGCGCGGTGGCGAAGGCGCCGAACAGCTGCGCGCCGATCGCGCTCAGGTGCCGGTAATAGGGCAGCACCCCGTCGCGGAACCCCGGCATCGCCGGCCACAGGTTGGGGCCGAGCAGCGGGCGGCGCCCGTCGTCGTGCGGATAGTCGTTGTTGACGTCGAACGCCTCTTTCAGATCGACCGGGCTACCCGCGAACCGCTCCTCGCCGACCGGGACATAGCCGCTGTGGTTCGCCGACCGGCCGATGTAGCTGGCCATCTTGGCGGCGCTGTCCTGCGCGAAATACGCGCGCGCGGTCGCCAGCAGCCGGTTGAACAGCGCGCGGTCGAACTGCGCACCGGTGACGTAGAGGAAGCCCGACCGCACGCACGCCCGGTCCAGCGCGGCGGCCACCGCACGCCGTTCGGCGGCGTCGGCGCTCGCCAGGCCGGAGATGTCGACGACGGGCAGGGTGGCGGCATCGGTCATGCCGACAGAGAAACCCGCGGCGGGGCATAGCGGAAGATGGCGATTGTTGATGAATCGCATCAATTCTGTCTATGGCGTGTCGGTCGGCGGGTAGGCGCCGTGACGTTGGGGGACGTTGTCGTGGACGAACGGGTCGTCAGCACAGATCGCAAATTCGCCAGCCGGGTCGACTGGAACCTGATGCGCACGTTCGTCGACATCGTCCGCGCCGGCGGCATCGGCGCGGCCGCCCGCCAGCTCAACAAGCAGCAGCCGAGCATCAGCGCCGCGCTGAAGCGGCTGGAGGATCATGTCGGTGCCACGCTGCTGCTGCGCACCGCGACCGGGGTGGAGATGACCGCCGCGGGCAAGGCGATGATGGCGCTGTGCGAGGAGATGCTGGAATCGGCGCGGATGATGCCGCACCAGGTCGCGCAGGCGACGCGCCGGGTCGAGGGGATCGTGCGCATCCAGATGGTGTCCGCGATCGTCTCCCCCGAACTGGACGAGGCGCTGGCCAGCTTCCACCGCCGCAACCCCGCGATCCATATCGAGATTCGCGTCTCGCCGTGGCGGCAGGTGCTCGACGCGCTGGAACGCGGCGAGGTGGAGATCGGCATCGGCTATGACGGGGGCGATCGCGGCGAACTGGTGTACGAGCCGCTGTTCGTCGAACGCCAGCAGCTGTATTGCGGGCGCAGCCACCCGCTGTTCGGCTATCGCGTCGGTCGCCTGAACGAGTTGAAGGACGAAGGCTTCGTCCTGACCGGCGACGACGAGATCGAGGCGATCACCCGGCTGCGACGCCGCTACCGCCTGGGGACGCGCGTCAACGGGCTGGCGGAGGACGTCAACGAGGCGCGGCGGCTGATCGTCACCGGCATCGGCATCGGGTTCCTGCCGGTGCTGGCGGCGGAGGATGCGGTGAAGGCGGGCAGGTTGTGGCCGATCCTGCTGTCCGAGTTCGAACCGGCCTACGACATCTTCCTGCTCGCCCGCGCGCAGCCGTCGCGCGACACCGCGACGCAATTGTTCATCGACGAAGTGTATCGCCGCATCAGGGCGCAACGCCGCTCCTGATGGTATCGGCCATGGCGAGGGCATAGGACGAATCTATGCCCTGCATAGAGGAATCACCTCTCCCGCCTGTCCCCATCGCTCGCGCAATCTGTCCGCATGACGGTTGCAAGGCATGATGGCGCGGTGATGGACGACGATCGGTCGATCGCTGACGGGATGCGGCGGTGGGCGGGCGGCGCGGTACGCGTCGTGATGACCGCGCTGGCTGCGCGGGCGCGGGCTGTCGGGGGGCTGCCCGCGCCCCAAGCGCGGACGGGAGCGTCGGCATGACCGGCGCGCGTGACATCCGCCAGACGGTGATCGATCTGCTGCCGCCCGCCACGGTAGCGGCGGTGGTCGCCTTCTGGGGCCTGGCGCCCACGCGCTGGACCGAACATCCGCTGTCGATCATCCTCATGGTCGCAGCGGTGACGATCTTCGTCCAGGCGCTGGAATGGGTTGCCGAGCGTCACGAAGGCTGGCGGATGAACCGGCGCGAATTCGCGACCGACCTCGCCTATGTCGTGTTCAACGCCACCGTCATATCGTGGCTGTCGACGCATCTGGCGGAGGATCCGCTGCGCGCATTCAAGGCGTGGGCCGGCATCACCACGCAATGGGCGATGCACATGCCGTTCCTGGCGCAGGTCGCACTGGTCATCGTGGTGATCGAATTCGGCCAGTATTGGATGCATCGCGCGATGCACAATACGTTCCTGTGGTACACCCACGCGCCGCATCATCACCTGACGCAGCTCAACGCGATGAAGGGCGCGGTCGGCAACCCGCTGGAACTTTTGCTCATCAGCCTCAGCGTCGTCGCGCTGTTTGACCTGCCGCTGCCGGCGCTGTTCTGCGGGCTGAGCGTGCTGACGGTCGTGTCGACCTTCGCCCACGCCAATGTCCGCGCGAACCCGCCGGCCTTCTATTCCTTCTTCTTCACCACCATCCGCCATCACAGCCTGCATCATTCGACGGGCTATGACGAAACGCGCACCAACTACGGCAACTCGCTGATCCTGCTAGACCGGCTGTTCGGCACCTATCGTGAGGGCGAGGGCGTCTTGGTGGGGCAGGACGATCGGCGTCGCCTGTCGATCCTGGAACAGACGATGTTCCCGCTGCGCCCTGCGATGGAGAAGATCGCGGCGCGCCGTGGGACCGCGCCCGAGGGCGGCGAAGCGGTGGCGCGCTGAGCGGTGCCGGCGGTGGTCGCCCTGGAACGTGATGCCGCCACCCGCGCCGCGATCGTCGCGGCGGCGCGTGCGGCCTTGTCCCGTGGTGACTGGCCCGCCACCCGCCACCACGCCGCCGCGCTGCTCGCCGCCGATACGGACGATGCCGAGGGGCATTTCCTGACCGCGCTGGCGGATGCCGCGGCGGGCCGGATCGCGGCCGCAATCGCCGGGATCGAGCGCGCCGTGGCGATCGACCCGCGCGGCGAATATCGCGCGCAGCTCGCACGGCTCTATGTCGCGGTTCGCCGCGATGGCGATGCCGCCGCCACGTTGCACGCCGCGGAGGCTGCGCCGCCGACCGATGCGCTCAATCGCGACACGATCGGCTGCGTCTACGCGCGGCTGGGCGATCATGCCGCGTCGCTGCCGCATTTCGACGCGGCGGTCGCGCTGGCGCCGGACAACCTGTCCTATCGCTACAATCAGGCCGCGGCGCTCGGCTTCCTGGGGCGCACGGACGCGGCGGAGCAGGCGCTGGAGGCGCTGATCGCGCGCGCGCCCGACGATGCGCGCGCGCACCATCTGCTCGCCGGCCTACGCAAGCAGACGCCCGAGCGGCATCACGTCGACCGGTTGGCGGCGGCGCGCGACCGCGCGCACGACGGTCGCGCGCGGCTGCTGCTCGGCTATGCACTGTCGAAGGAACTGGACGATATCGGCGCGGCGGATCGCGCGCTGGCGACCTTGTGCGCGACCAACGCCGAACACCGCCGCACCTTGCCCTATTCCTTCGCACAGGATGCCGCGGTTTTCGACGCGATCGAGCGCGCCTGGCCGGTCGCCGCGGCGGCGCGCGCGGTCGATCCGGCCGATGACGCGCCGATCTTCGTCGTGGGGATGCCGCGCACCGGCACCACGCTGGTCGATCGCATCCTGTCCTCGCACCCGGATGTCGAAAGCGCCGGGGAGCTTCAGGCAATGCCGCTGGCGGTGAAGGCCGCGGCGGGAACGCGCACGCCGACCGTGCTCGACGCCGAGACGATCCTGCGCGCGGCCGGGGCCGATCCCGCCGCGATCGGGCGCGACTATCTGCGCCGCGCGCGGCACCACCGCCGCGATCCGTCGCGCCGCTTCGTCGACAAGTTTCCCGGCAATTTCCACTATGTCGGCACGATCGCACGGACGCTGCCGAATGCGCGGATCGTCTGCCTGCGCCGCCATCCGCTGGACACGGTCCTGGGCAATTTCCGCAACCTGTTCGCGATCGGCTCGCGTTATTACGATTATAGCTACGACCTTCGCGACATCGCCGCTTATTACGTGCGGTTCGACCGGCTGATGGCGCTGTGGCGCGATGCGCTGCCCGGCCGCGTGCTCGAACTGCCGTACGAAGGCCTTGTCGCCGATCAGGCCGCGCAGACGCGGCGGTTGCTCGATCATTGCGGCCTGTCCTGGTCGGACGCGTGCCTCGATTTCCATGCCAACGACGCCCCGGTGTCGACGCCCAGCGCGGCGCAGGTGCGCCGGCCGATCTATCGCGACGCGGTCGCGCGCTGGCGGCGTCATGCCGAGGTGCTGGAACCGGCGCGGCGGATACTGGAGGAGGCGGGCATTGCGGTGGAATAGGGGCCTGCTGCTGGTCGCGGGTGCGGCGATGCTGACGGCTGGCGGGGCGGCCGCGGAGGCACCGCGCGCGCGGCTCGTCGCCTGTCCGGTGGCCGATTGTCTGCTGGTGTCGGGGCGGCGCGCCACCCCCGATGCGCCGGTGCTGATCAACAATCACCCGGTCGCGGTGGAGGGCGGGCGTCGCTGGCGCGTTCGGTTGTCGCTCGACACGCTGCGCGCCTGGTCGCCGTCACGCGCGCGCACGATCAGCATCGCCACCGCCGATCGCGCGGCGGGCGGAGCTATCACGACGCAGCAGGCCGATTTGCCGATCGGGCTGCTCGGTCACCGCATCGACCTGGCGATGCTGACGGTTCGGGTACATTGATGCAGATTTAATCGCCGCCCCCTTCTTGCCGCATTTGTCGCGCGCTCCTATGTCGCGAGCGCCGTCGCCCTTTCGCGCGAACGGCCGCTGACAAGGCGGAAGGAGAGAGTGATGAAGGTGGGATTGATCGCCGCGGCCGCGCTCGGCCTGGCATTCACCGGCACCGCGCAGGCGGGCGGTAGCGAAAATCCGCTGGCGAAGGACGCCGCGGTCCTCCAGCTCAAGGGCATCGACCTGACCACCGCCGATGGTCAGCAGCGTCTCGCGATCCGCATGGACGCCGCCGCGAACGCGGTGTGCGGCGACGATCGCCTTGCCGGTGTCCACCTCGCGCTGGCCGACAAGGCTCGCGAATGCCGTGCGCAGGTGATCGCCGACATCCGCAACCAGATCGAATCGCGCCAGGCCGCACTCGCCGCCCCGCGCGCAACGCAGTTCGCCTCGCTGCGCTGATTAGACCGGATCGTTGAAAACGCCCGTCGCGGCCCGGTATCGCAAGATGCCGGGCGGCGCGGGCGTTTTCGCGTTCGGGATCGTCCTGGTCCGACTGGGCAGGATCACTCGTCGGCGCGGCCGATCGCGCGCCATTATGTCGTCAGAGAAGAAGTGAATTCGCGCAGAGACGCAAAGGCGCAGAGAGAGCGGAGCGACGCGAAGCGTCACTCTCCGCTCCAGCGGTGGATGAAGGCCACATACTGACAGCACGCGGCCAGAACGTCGCGTCTTCGCGTGAACTATCTTCCTTTCATCGCCTAGGGGGCAATCTTCCGGCCAACCGTCATCGTGGGCAGATCGGCCGGAAAAAGGACGCACGCTCCCTGCGCCTCTGCGTCTCCGCGCGAACCGTTCTTCCCTTCAGCGCCCGCGCCGATATCGCAACCTATTTGGCGGTACCCCCGGGCACTACCGGCGCGGGCCACCACGACAGCGTGTGGTTGTCATGCGCGCTGGTCCACACCCCGGCGTCGGTATAGCGCAGCGCGCCGCTGCCCACCGGCTTGCCGAGGCGCGCGTCGATCGCCAGCGTCCTGGCGTCGATGACCGCGAACGTCTGATCCTCGGTGGTGCGCAGCCACACCTTGCCGCCGCCGGTGTCGATGTCGCCATAGGCCAGCTTCGCGCCCACCTTCACGCGGGCCGTGACCTTGGCGGTCGCCGGGTCGATCCGCGCGAGCGTGCCGTCGCCCTGTTCCTGCACCCACACCGCGCCTTCGCCCGCCGCCAGGAAGCCGGGCTGCGCGCCCAGCGGCACGGTGGCGGTGACGGTGTTAGTGGCCGGATCGATGCGTTGCAGCAAGCGGCCGTTCGCGCTGACCGCCCAGACCGCATCGAAGCCGAACGCCAGATACCAGGTGCCCGGCGCGACCGCGATCGTCCGGACGACCGTGTTGGTGGCGGGGTCGATCCGCGACACCACGCCCTTGTCGTCGCTCGCGATCCAGATCGATCCCGCGCCGGCGACGACGTTCAGTTCGCCCGCCGGGTTGGCGATGCCGGTCGGGATCGACGCGACGACCGCCGCGGTGCGCGCGTCGATGCGGGTCAGCGCGCGCTTCTCGCAATCGGCGACCCACAGCGTGTCCGCGACGAACGCCATCGCGCCGCACGGCCGCCCCATCGGCACTTCCGCACGCTTGCCCTCCAGCGACCATTGCTCCACGCGGCCGCGGTTGGTGGCCCATACGGTCGCACCGTCCACCGCCAGGAAGTCGGCGAAACCGGGTACGGAAATGACCTGTTCCTTCTGCGCCACCGCCGCCGGTGCGATGCCGCACGTCAGCGCCACCGCGGCGAATGCTGCCCCCCAACGCATCATATCCGTGCTCCTCCTTACGCGCGCTGCGCGATATAGGCGCGCCAGCCGCCCAGATCGGTGATGTCCTCCGCGCCCGTCAGCGCGCGCGGCTCGGCGACGAAGCCCTTCACGCTGCTGCCGTCCGCCAGCGTGACCGTGCCGATCGCCAGCGGGGCCGGCACCTCGACCACGAAGCTGCCGAACGCGGCGACGTCCAGTTCGTACACTTCCACCGCGATTCCCGCGCCGCTGTCGTCGTACACCAGCGCCGGCTTGGGCGGCACGCTGTCCGCCATCGCATACAGGCGGTATGTCGGCGCGGTCTGGAACGCCCCCACGAACACCGCCTCGCGCGACGTCAGTTGCCAGTGCAGCGGCATGTCCTTCAGATGCGCACCGACGACCGCAAGCTTCACCTTGTCCATTCTGTCCCCCGTATCCAGCGGTGGCGGCGGCGGCAGGTCGGCCGCCGCCAGATAGCTATCGGCCACGTCCAGCAGCGCCCGGTCGCTGTCCGCCGGCCCGATCAGCGTGATCCCGAACCCGGTCGCGTTGTCGCGCACCCCCGCAGGCACCGCGACCGCCGCCATGTCCAGCAGGTTCACGAAATTGGTATAGAAGCCCAGATGGCTGTTGAGCGCGACCGGCGCGGCCAGCAGCTCGGCGACGCGATAGGTCGTCCCCGTGGTCGGAAAGGCCAGCAGATCAACGTCCTGGAGCAGCAGGTCCGCATGGCGCTTCAACTCCGCCAGCCGGTACATCCCGCGCCACAGCGTCACCGCATCGATGTCCGCGCCCGGCGCCACCACCGCGCGCACCGTCGGGTCGATCGCCTCGGGCGCGCGGGTCAGGAGGTCGCCGATCGCCGCCGTCCGCTCCGCTACCCACGGACCGCCGTACAGCAGTTGCGCCGCCTCCAGCAGCGGGGCGATGTCGATCTCGACTATCTCCGTCCCCGCGGCCAGCGTCGCCAGCGCGCGGTCGTAGAGATATTCCGACTGCGCATCCCCGAACCACATCCGCTGCGCGCGGCGCGGCACGCCGATCCGGCGCGGGGCGAGGGCGCGCTCCGCCAGCGGCTTGGAATAGGGATCGTCCGCGTCGAACCCGGCCAGCACGCCGTCGACCAGCCGCGCATCGGCGGTGTCGTCGGTGAAGACGGTGATGCAGTCGAGCGTGCGGCATGCCGGCACCAGTCCCCGCGTGCTCCAGCGCCCCTTGCTCGGCTTGAACCCGATCAGATGGTTGAACGCGGCGGGCACGCGGCCCGACCCGGCGGTGTCGGTGCCCAGCGCGAAGGCCGCCAGCCCCGCCGCGACCGCCACTGCCGACCCCGAACTGGATCCGCCGCTGACATAGGTCAAGTTGCTGGCGTTGCGCGGGATGCCATAGGGGCTGCGCGTGCCGACCAGCCCGGTCGCGAACTGATCGAGATTGGTCTTGCCCAGCAGCAGCGCGCCCGCCGCGAGCAGCCGCTCCACCACCGTCGCGGACCGTTCCGCGACGTAAGCGAAGGCGGGGCAGGCGGCGGTCGTTTCCATCCCGGCGACGTCGATATTGTCCTTCACCGCGAATGGCACGCCCGCCAGTGGCAGCACCTCGCCAGCGGCGACGCGCGCGTCGATCGCACGTGCCGCCGCGATCAGCGCGTCGGGGGCCACGCGCGAAATCCACACCTGCGGCTGGATCGCGTCATAGGCCGCCATCCGGTCGAGCGCGGCCTGCGCCACCGCCACCGCACTGGTGCGGCTCGCGCCGACGTCCGCCGCGATGGCCGATGCGCTCAGCCGCGCGGTCATGCGTGGACCTTCAGCGCCAGCATCGGCGATCCGGGCTGGAGCGGCTGGCGTTCCTCGATGTAGAGCGCCGCGATCGTGCCCGCCGCGGGGCTTTCGACCGGGCATTCCATCTTCATCGCCTCGATCACCGCGATCGTGTCGCCGGCCTCGACCGCGTCGCCCGCCGCGACCAGCAGCTTCCACACGCTGCCGCCGAACGGCGCCTCGATCACGTCGGCGCCCGCGGGCACCTCGATCGCGGCGGCGGGGGGCCTGTCCTCCTCGGTCAGCGTCGCCACCCGGTCGAACTCGCCGCGGCGTTGCCAATCGGCACGCTCGGCATCGAACGCCGCCTGGCGGCGCGCCTCGAACGTGGCGATATCCTCGGCATTGTCGGCCAGGAAGGCGCGATAGTCCGCCAGCCGGAATTCCGACGGCTCGATGCGCAGCGCGCGCCGCCCGCTGGGGAAGTCGCGCCGCCACTCCACCAGTTCCTCGGCGCTGACCGGGTAGAAGCGGATCTGGTCGAAGAAGCGCAGCAGCCACGGCTTGCCGTCGACGAACGAGTCGGTCTGGCGATAGGTGTTCCACACCTGCAGCGTGCGCCCGAACAGCTGGTAGCCGCCCGGCCCCTCCATGCCGTAGATGCACATATACGCGCCGCCGATCCCGACGACGTTGGGCGGCGTCCAGGTGCGTGCCGGATTGTACTTGGTCGTCACCAGCCGGTGGCGCGGGTCGATCGGGGTGGCGACCGGCGCACCGAGATAGACGTCGCCCAGCCCCATGACGAGGTAATTGGCCTCGAAGATCAGGTTCTCGACCGCGGCGGTATCGGGCAGGCCGTTGATGCGGCGGATGAACTCGATGTTGTCGGGGCACCACGGCGCATCGTCGCGCACCGCGCCGATATATTTCTCGATCGTCTCGATCGTCGCCGGGTCGCGCCAGCTGAGCGGCAGGTGCACGATCCGCGACGGGATGGTAACATCCTCCAGATCGCCCAGCCGGTCCTCCGCGGCGATCAGCAGCGCCAGCGCGGCCCGCTGGTCGAGTTGCCGCCCGTCGCAATGCAGCTGGAGCGAGCGGATGCCCGGCACGATATCGACGATGCCCGGCACCGCTATCCGCTCCAGCTCGGTCATCAGCGCGTGGACGCGGATGCGCAGTTCCAGGTCGAGGACGATCGGGCCGTATTCGACCAGGATGTTGCGATCACCCTGCTGGCGATAGACGGTGCGCGGGCGTCCCTTGCCGGCGGGCAGGTCCGCCAGCACCGGGGACAGCGTGGCGATCGGGCGCGCCGGGCCGGCATCGGCGGGCTTGCCCTGTTCGACCAGCCGGCGTTGCAGCGTGTCGGCCATCGTCGCATCGTCGATGTTGACCGGCACGAAGCGTACACGGTCGCCGGGGACCAGCTGCCCGATCTTCCACCGGTCCGCCGCGATGATGACGAACGGGCAGACGAACCCGCCCAGCGACGGGCCGTCGGGGCCGAGGATGATCGGCATGTCGCCGGTGAAATCCACTGCGCCGATCGCATACGGATTGTCGTGGATGTTTGACGGGTGCAGCCCCGCCTCGCCGCCGTCGGGGCGCGCCCAGTGCGGCTTTGGTCCGATCAGGCGAACGCCGGTGCGGTTGCTGTTGTAGTGCACCTGCCATTCGGCATCGACGATCGTCGCGATATCGTCATCGGTGAAGAAATCGGGCGCGCCATGCGGCCCGTACAGGACGCGCACGGTCCATTCGTTCGACAGCACCGGCAGCGCCACCGCCGGCAGCGGCGCCTCGACGGGCGCGTCGCCCAGGTGGAGCGTATCCCCGGCGAGCAGCCGGCGCGCGGCATGGCCGCCGAACTGCCCCAGCTCGAACGTCGCGCAGCTGCCCAGATAGGGGGCGATGTCGAACCCGCCGGCGACCAGGATATAGCCGCGCATCCCGCCGCCGCGCGCGCGGCCCAGCGCCAGCGTCTGCCCGGCGGCGACGTCAACCGCCGTGCCCAGCGGCACCGCCATCCCGTCCAGCGTCGCGCCGAAATCTGCCCCGGTCAGGCAGATGCGCGCGGGCGCGGCGAAGGCCAGCGTCGGCCCGGTCATCGTCACTTCCAGCCCGGCGGTCCCCTCCGCATTGCCGAGCAGGCGGTTGCCGAGCCGGAACGACTGGTCGTCCATCGGCCCCGACGGCGGCACGCCGACCGCCCACATCGCCTGCCGCCCCGGCCAGTCCTGGATCGTCGTCGCGGTGCCGCCGCTGACGACGCGGATCGCGCGCGGGCGATAGTCGATCGTGTCGAGCGCGCGGGTCGATACCTCGCCGCTGGTGAAGGCGTCGGCACGCACGACCTCGCGCAGCCAGCGCAGGTTCGTCTCGATGCCGTCGATGCGCGTTTCGGCCAGCGCCGCCTGCATCGCCGCGACCGCCGCATCGCGATCGTCGGCATGGACGATCAGCTTGGCCAGCATCGGATCGTACCATGCGCTGACGGTGCTGCCCGCCATGCACCAGGTTTCGACCCGCGCATCGCCGGGGAAGGTGACGTGCGTCAGCGTGCCCGAGGTCGGCCGGTAGTCCAGCGCGGGATCCTCGGCATACAGGCGCACCTGTACCGAATGGCCGCGCGGCGCACCCAGCGGCGTGTCGAGGAACGCGAAGTCGCCCGCGCCGCCGCGGATCATCCATTCGACGAGATCGACGTCCATCACCTCCTCGGTGACGCCATGTTCGACCTGAAGTCGGGTGTTCATCTCGAGGAAGAAGAACTCCTCGCGCTCGGCATCGTACAGGAACTCGACGGTGCCGGCGGAGCGATAATTCGCCGCCTGTGCCAGCCGCACCGCCGCCTCGATCAGCGCGCCGCGCACCGCGGCGGGAAGCAGCGGGGCGGGGGCTTCCTCCACCACCTTCTGGTTGCGGCGCTGAAGCGAGCAGTCGCGCTCGCCCAGTGCGACAACGCGGCCCGCGCCATCGCCGAACACCTGCACCTCGATATGCCGCGCGCGGCGGATGTAGCGTTCCAGGAAGACGCCCGCATCGCCGAAGCTGCCCAGCCCCTGCCGCGCCACCGCGGCGAAGCCGTCGCGCACCGCGGCCTCGTCCTCGCACACGCGCATCCCGATGCCGCCGCCGCCCGCGGTCGCCTTCAGCATCACCGGGAAGCCGATGTCGCGCGCCGCGGCGGCGGCGTCCTCCTCGTCGGTCAGCAGATCGGTGCCCGGCGCCAGCGGTACGCCGTGTGCGGCCGCCAGCGCCCGCGCGCTGTGCTTCAGTCCGAAGGTGCGGATGTTGTCCGGGGTGGGGCCGATGAACACGATCCCCGCCGCCGCGCACGCCTCGGCGAAATCGACGTTCTCGGCCAGGAAGCCGTAGCCGGGGTGGATCGCATCCGCGCCGGTACGCCGCGCCGCGTCCAGGATCGCGGCGACGTTCAGATAGCTGTCCGTCGCACGCGCGGCGCCTATGCACACCGCCTCGTCCGCCTCGGCGACGTGGAGCGAACCCTCGTCCGCCTCGGAATAGACCGCGACCGAGCGCAGCCCCATGCGACGCAGCGTGCGGATGATGCGGGTGGCGATCGCGCCGCGATTGGCGATCAGGACGGTCGTCACGCTCATGCCGCGGCCGCCACGATCATCCGCACCGGGGTGGGGTTGAAGGCGTTGCACGGGTTGTTGATCTGCGGACAGTTGGACACGACGACGATCACGCCCATGTCGGCGCGCAGGTCCACCGTCAGCCCGGGCGCGGAGATGCCGTCGACGATCCCCAGCGCGCCGTCGGCCTCGACCGGCACGTTCATGAAGAAGTTGATGTTCGACACGATGTCGCGCTTTCCACGGCCCTCGATCAGGTTCGCCTCCAGGAAATTCTCGACGCAGGCGTGCTGCGCCTTGGTGTGATGACCGTAGCGCAGCGTATTGGATTCACACGAACAGGCGCCGCCGATCGTATCGTGATAGTCGACCGCGCTGGCGGCGATCGTCATCATCGCGCGGCCTTCGTTCGACCGCAGCACCGTGCCTTCGCGCAGGAACAGATTGCCCTGCGCCGCGATCGTGTCCTGCGCGCTGTAGCGTTCGGCGTCGTCGGCCGCGGCATACAGCAGGAAGTCGACCGCCTGGTTGCCCTCCAGGTCGACGATGCGCAGCGTCTGGCCGGCGGCGACATGGTGCAGCCACGGCGCGCGGGCGGGAACGACGACGTCATGGACGACGGGGCCGGGCAGGCCCGACAGATACGGATCGGCGCTCATGCGACCAGCTTTCCCTTTCACCGGCGGAAATAGTCTTCGACGTTGCGGAAGGCGCGCAGGCCCTCCGGCGTCGCGTTGCGGATGGCATCGTCCTCGGGCGTCACCGGCCCGCGCCATGCGGTCGCGCGCAGCGGCGTGACCGTCCACGCCGGCCGCGGATCAAGGACATGCGGGCAATTGGCGACGACCAGGATCACGTCCATCTCGGCGCGCAGCACCACGCTGCGTCCGGGCGCGAACGGGCCGATCACCGGCGTCACCGTGCCGTCCGTTTCGATCCGCGTACCCTTGAACAGCGTCACGCTCGGATGGACGTCGCGCCGCCCCAGTCCGTGCTTGGCCGCGCCCAGCAGGAAGCGGTCGCGCGCATTGGGGTGCGGGCCGCTGTTGGCGCCGCTGCCGTAGCGCGCCGCGTTGCTGGTCGCGGTGGACGGCCCGCAAAAGGTGTCGTGCGTGCCGGCGTCGTCCGCCTCGATGCTCATCAGCACGCGGCCCATGTCGGACAGCAGCAGCTTGCCGTGTCCCAGATAGGCGTTCCACTGCACCTTCACCGTATCGGCGACGTTCAGCCGCTCGCTGGGCATGTCGGCGTTGAACAGCTGCAACGATGCGCAGGCGTCGCCGCGCAGGTCGATCAGCCGAACCCGCGACCCGCGCGAGAGGCGGCGCGTGGCATAGCCACCCGCGGCGATCGTCTCTTCCCAGACCAGATCGGCGGCCTCGACGCCGGCCGGCAGGTCGTCGGCGGCCGGCGGCAGCATCGGCATCGCCTCCACGACGGTACCGGCCATCGAGCGCGCATGATCGCGCGCGGCGTTCGGATCGGCAAGCGGGGCGGTCATGCGGCGGCTCCCTTCAGCGGCTCGGCGGCGGTGCCATCCTGTTCGTGGAGCGGGGGCAGCAGCGAGGTGGTGGTAACGAGCTGGAGTTGCTGGACGCCGCGCACGCGGCGCAGCGCGTCGCACAGCGACTTCAGCCGCACCGCCGGCCCCTGCACCAGCAGCACCTCCAGCGACTGGTCGTCCTCCAGGAAGACGTGCTGCGAGGAGATCACTTCCTTGAGGTAGTCGGCCTGCATCTGCGCCAGCTGGTGGCGCACGCGGCCGCGGTCGCCGCGGTACACCAGCGTGACGGTGCCTGCGAGCATCTTGTCGGGGCGGGTGAACGCCTCATGCTCGGCGAGCGCGTGGCGGATCAGTTCGGCGATCAGCCCCGAGCGCGACGGCAGCCCGCGTTCCTCAACCATCGTGTCGAGCTGGCGGAACAGGTCGGCCGGAAGGCTCATGCTGAGGCGGGCGAGACTGGTGGATTCGATGGTCATGATTGACCCTCTCAATTATTACAAAAAACGTCAATCGTAATATCACGCAGCCGCAGCATCCCCCGGTTCCGGCGGCGTGCGCGGGCGCAGCGGCAGATCGTAGACCGCGGTCGCGCCGAAGCGGTGCGGCGCGTGCGGATCGTGGCGGCGCTTGTCGAGCGCCAGCACGCGCGTCCCCAGCGAGAACGCCTCGCGGATGTCGTGCGTGACCATCACGATCGTCAGCGCGTAATCGCGCCACAGCCGGGTGATGAGCGCGTGCATGTCGGAACGGATGCCCGGATCGAGCGCGCCGAACGGCTCGTCCAGCAGCAGGATGCGCGGCCGCTTCAGCAGCGCCTGCGCGATCGCCAGCCGCTGCTGCATCCCGCCGGACATCTGCGCGGGATAGAGGTGCAGGCTGTCGGCCAGCCCGACCGCGCGCAGCATCTCGGTTGCTTCCTCCTCGGCGGCACGTCGTCGCTGTCCGAGCAGCCGCGCGGTCAGCGGCGCCTGCGCGCATTCCAGCCCGAACATCGTGTTGCGCAGCACCGACAGGTGCGGGAACACCGAATATCGCTGGAACACCACGCCGCGATCCGGCCCGCATTCGGGCGTCAGCGGCAGGTCGTCGAGCAGGATGCGTCCGCGCGTCGGCGCCTCCTGTCCCAGGATCAGCCGCAGCAGGCTGCTCTTGCCGGCGCCCGACGGGCCGATGATCGACACGAACGATCCGGCGGCGACGTCCAAGTTGACGCGCTCCAGCACGATCTTGTCGCCATATTCGACCCAGATGTCGCGCAGGCTCAGGATCGTGGTCAATGCCCGCCTCCATGCGCCCAGGGGAACAGCCGCTTGCTGAGAAAGACGAACGCCGCATCCATCGCGATCGCCAGCAGCGCGATCCACGCGACATACGGGATGATGACGTCCATCGCGAGATAGCGGCGGACGAGGAAGATGCGGTAGCCCAGTCCGATGTCCGATGCGATCGCTTCGGCCGAAATCAGGAACACCCACGCCGGGCCGAGCGCGAGGCACATCGCCTGCAACAGCCGCGGCATCGCCTGCGGCAGCGCGACGCGGATCATGATCTGCCAGCTCGACGCGCCCAGTGTCTGCGCCTTGATGATCTGTTCGCGGGGTAGAGCGGCGACGTGCGCGGCGATGTCGCGGACCATCACCGGCGCGATGCCGATGACGATCAGTGCCACCTTGGCGGTTTCCCCCAGCCCCAGCGCGATGAACAGCATCGGCAGCAGCGCGATCGGAGGGATCACCGCGATGCCGGTCACCAGCGG
Source organism: Sphingomonas adhaesiva (assembly GCF_002374855.1). Taxonomy (GTDB): domain Bacteria; phylum Pseudomonadota; class Alphaproteobacteria; order Sphingomonadales; family Sphingomonadaceae; genus Sphingomonas; species Sphingomonas adhaesiva. The sequence goes on along the minus strand of NZ_NWVC01000002.1, from coordinate 62,013 downwards.
GCCGAACGTCGCGCGCACCGGCGGCAGGACGCCCAGCACCAGCCCGACCAGCAGCGCCGCGGCGGTGGCGATGCCCAGGCCCAGCCCCAGCCGTTGCAGGCTGGCGAGTGTGTCGCCCCAGAACAGCAGCTGCCCCGACAGCGGATCGGGCTGCGTCACCAATGCGGTCATCGCGCGGACCATTGCATCGGGCAGCGGCAGGATCTTGTCGGTGGGGTCCGCCGCGTGGCGGCGCACCGCCGCGATCAGATAGACCAGCGCCAGCAGGGCGACCGGCACGGACCCCAGCACGATCCGGTCGTTGCGGCGCATGTGCCGGTTCACCCAGCGCATCGGGTCGGCCTCTCGATCGTCGCGGCGAAAGGGGCGGGGGAGGGCGTCACAGCTTCCCGTCGGCGGCCAGCGCCATATAGCGATCGTCGAAGCGCAGCGTCACATGTTGCGCATCGCCCAGCGTGCGCTTGCCCGGAAAGGCGATGCCGACCGCGTCCGCACTCGCCGCGCCCTTGAACAGCCCGCGCTGGAAGCTGAAGTCGCGCACCCGCGTCATCGTCGTCACCAGCGCCGGCGCCGTCGTCGCCGCGACCGCCGCCTTGGGCGTGTCGTACAGATGGGTGGTGGCCAGCTGGCGTTCGAACGTGGCGGTATCCGTGCCGGCCAGCTTCGCCATCGCGGCGCGCGCTGCCTGTCCCTGCGCGTCCTGCCGCTTCAGCAGCGCGACGGTTTCGTACCAGATGCCTGCCAGCGCCTTGCCCAGATCGGGGTTGGCGTTCAGCGTCTTGGTGTCGACGACCATCAGGTCGAGGATTTCGCCCGGAATGTCGGCGGAGCTGAACACCTGGTGCGTGTTCGGCAACGCCTTCATCACCGACAGCTGCGGGTTCCAGGCGACCGCCGCGGTGACGTCGGGGCTGCCGAACGCGCCGACGATATCGGCGTCGGAGGTGTTGACGGTGCGCACGTCGCTGGGCTTCATCCCCACCGTGTCGAGCGCGCGCGCCAGCAGATAGTGCGACACCGACAGCTCGACCAGATAGACCTGCCGGCCCTTGATCGCCGCCAGCTTGTCCGCGCCCTTCAACAGGACGCCGTCGTTACCGTCCGAATAATCGCCGACGATGATCGCGCTGGTATCCTTGCCCCCGGCGGCGGGGATGGTGAGCGCGTCCATGTTGGTGACGGCAACGCCGTCGAACTTGCCGGCGTTGTACTGATTGACCGATTCGACATAGTCGTTGACCTGCACGACATCGATCTTGATGCCGTATTTGTCGGCCCATTTCTTCACGATGCCGGCCTGCTGCGCATAGGGCCATGGCATCCATCCGGCGTAGATCGACCAGCCGATCGTGAAATCGTGGCGCTTGGCTGGTGGCGTGTTCGAGCCGGACGAACAGGATGCCAGGAACAACGCCGTCGCCAGTGCCGCAACATGGCCCGCCTTGCCGATCATCTTCCGCATGATTCGGTCCCCTTTCGCAATGCAGCATCGCGCCGATCGCCAAGGCTGTCCACTGGAAAATTATTACCAGCGGGCGAAAGGGTAATAATCGTGGCGACGGCCACGCGCACGCGTGGGAAGGGGTACAGGCGATCCGGTTCGGAAGAACGATCGGCCGCCGCGTATTACTTTTTGCGGCTGACATGCGGGTGAAATATTACGCTTGACCACATGTGTAATATCCATACCGTGTCGCGATCGGCATCGCGACGATGGTGCCGGAAATGACAGGACGACCGGCGTGTTCGCCGGTTTCGACACGGGCTGCTCGGCGCGCGATCATATCGGTCCGATGGGGATCGGTCATCCGCCCGGCGATCATGTCGAACCCGCCGAAGGCGCAGGCAACGACCGACAAGGATCGCGACGCAGCGACGTCAGCGACGATCAGGCGACGGCGACAACGCCGCGCTGCAGGGAACGGGAAGGCGCCGGCCCTTATCGGCGCCGATCAGGAGAGTGATGCCGGCTGACACGGGCTGATGAGCAAGGGGGTCATCGTGGCTGTAACATCGTTTCGTAAGACATTGCTGGGTGCGACCATCCTGTTCGGGCTGGGCACCGTTCCCGCCTTTGCGCAGACCGCGCCATCGGGCGGCGCGGCGGAAGGTACCGGCGACGAGATCGTCGTGACCGCGACGCGGCGCCAGACGACGCTGCAGGATGCGCCGATCAACATCAGCGCGATCAGCCCGGAAACGCTCTCGCGCCAGCGTATCGACGACGTGCGCGGGCTGGCGGCGTTCACGCCGGGGCTGACGATCGCCGATACCGGCCCGGCGTCCACCGGCAACGTCATCCTGCGCGGCATTTCCTCCGCCGATACGGCGGGCGGCACGAACGCGCAGAGCGCGCTGGGCATCTATCTGGGCGAGGTGCCGCTGTACCTCGACTTCAAGCTGATCGACTTGGCGCGTGTCGAGGTGCTGCAGGGGCCGCAGGGCACGCTCTACGGGCTGGGTACGCTGTCGGGCGCGATCCGCTACATGCCCAACCGGCCGAACACCGACCGCATCTCGCTGGAATATCACGGCCGGTACTTCGGGGTCGCGCACGGCAGCAATCCGGGCGTGAACGGCGATGCCACCTTCAACCTGCCGATCGTGGCGGATCACATCGCGTTCCGCACCGCCACCGGCTATTACGACAACCCCGGCTTCATCGACTATCCGTACCTGCTGAAGCAGCCGGGCGTGTCGAACCCGCAGCCGGTGCGCGGCGCCACCGCGGCGCAGGGGTCGTTCGGGACGCCGGCGGACTATGCCGCCAATTTCTACCGCCGCAAGGATCTGAACTACGAGCGGACGTTCACGACGCGCAACCAGCTGCTGTTGCAGGCCAGCCCGGACGCGAAGCTGTTCCTGACCTATGCGCACCAGACCACCGATACCGGCGGGCAGCAGTCGAACGGCGCGGGCGTGCTGGGCACCGGCCGCTACGAAGCGCCGTGGCGCTATGCCGAGCCGCGCAGCCGCAAGGCGGACCTCTACGCCGCGGAGCTGAACCTGGGACTGGGCGGCATCGCCGACCTGGTCGCCACCGCCGCGCTGACCAACCAGCGCAACCGTGCGCAGTCGGACAATACCGACCTGCTGCTCGACCTCGATTACGGGTACGAGGCGTTCCCGGCCTTCTCCTCGTACAACACCAACGAGACGATCTATCGCCAGTTCAACGGCGAGGTCCGGCTGGTGTCGACCCATGGCGGGCCGTTCAGCTGGGTGATCGGCGGCTTCTACAACAACCAGCGCCAGCGTTCGCAGTATCGCGAATATGTCCCCGGCTATCCCGAGTTCGCGGGCATCAATCGTCCCGATGCCCTGGAATATATGTCGTTCATCAACACTCGAACGAAGGAAAAGGCCGTCTATGGCGAGGGCACGCTCCACATCACCGACGCATGGCAGGTGACCGGGGGGCTGCGCTATTACAAGTACGACGCCTTCGCGCAGGGCGGCACCGACACCCCGCTGTTCAGCAAGAACACGCCCTATCCGCTGGTCGTCTTCGCGCCCAGCCGGATCAAGTCGGGCGATACCTCGGCCGACGGCTTCGTGTGGAAGGCGAACACGTCATACAAGTTCAGCGACGCGTTGCTGGCCTATGCCACGTACAGCACCGGCTATCGCCCCGGTAACGTCAACCGTGTTGCGCCGTGCATCCTGCCGCTGCCGGCCGGTCAGAACGTCTGTGCGCTGCCCAACGAACTGTCGTACCAGCCGGACAAGACGCGCAATGCCGAAATCGGCGTGCGCAGCGCGCTGTTCGACAAAAGGTTGCAGCTGACCGCGTCGATCTATCGCATCGACTGGAAGGGGATCCAGATCCCCAGCCAGACCGTCAACGGCGCGGTCGGCATCATCGTCAACGGCAGCGAGGCCCGGTCGCAGGGCTTCGACGTGTCCGCGGTGCTGCGCCCCGTACCCAGGCTGACGCTGCAGGGCACCTATGCCTATGTCGATGCCAAGCTGACGAAGGACGCGCCGGGCGTCCTGGTCAGCCAGGGCCAGACGTTCGGTGCCTTTGCCGGTGATCGCCTGCCCGGTTCGGCGAAGCACACCGCCAGCGGTCAGGCGACCTATACCCAGCCGCTGGACAATGGTGCCGATATCGAGGCGACCTGGGCGACCGCCTATATCGGCGATATCTATTCGCGCACCGGCCTGCGCGCCAATGGCGAGGCGATCCCCGGCTATGTCACGCACCGCGCGTCGATCACCTATCGCACCGATCGCTTCGACATCGGCGTGTTCGGTGACAATCTGTTCGACAAATATGCGGTCACGTCGGTGTCGAACGATCGCAGTTCGTTCAATCAGGTGCGTACCGGCGTGGTCGAGCGTTATTATTCGTACAACGTCCTGACCCCGCGGCGCCTGGGCGTCGACTTCCGCGTCCGTTACTGATCGTGAGGGGCGGGGCGTCTCGTGGCGCCCCGTCCCCCGCGATAGGCGCGCAAGCCGTATCTTTTTGACGGCATCCGCGACATGGTGCCGGCCATGACTCGCCGTCGTCGTTTTTCTTCGCCATTGCGCGCCGATCCATCCGGCCGCGCTAGCGAGGAGACGGAACGGCTCGACCCCTGCAGAACCCCGAGCGGCATCGGTGGCCGGGCGGCGCGGCTCGGCTGGCTGGCGATGGGCTGGATCTGCGTCGCGCTGGGCGTCATCGGCGCGATGCTCCCGCTGATGCCGACCACCATTTTCCTCATCCTCGCGGTGGGCTGTTTCGCCCGGTCGTCGCCGCGTCTGGAGGCGTGGCTGCTCGACCATCCGCGCGTGGGGCCGACCTTGCGCGCATGGCGACGCGACGGCGCGATCGGCCGCCGGGCAAAGGCACTGGCGTGCGGCGGGACCGCCGCCGGCTACGGCATCTTCCTGCTGGCCGCGCGCCCCGGCCTGCCGCTGGCGATGCTGGTCGCAGCGGCGATGGCAGGGTGCGCGCTCTATATCCTGACCCGCCCGACAGCGCCGGCCTAGGGCCGGACCACCGTGGTATTTCTCCCGGTGGGTGGCAGGGTGCAACTCCCGCCGAGCCGATCGACGAATCGCCGGCGGGCGCGATCGGCACAAAAGAAATGGCGCACCCGACAGGATTCGAACCTGTGGCCTCTGCCTTCGGAGGGCAGCGCTCTATCCAGCTGAGCTACGGGTGCGTGGAAGGTTCGCCTAGCAGGGGTTTCGGCGGCGCGCTACCCGCTTTTCGCCGGGTCAGCGTTTGGGGGAGCGAGCGTCACCGGCTGGAACGGGGCGAGGCCGCAGCTGGCGCCCCGCATCGGCGGGCTTTGCGAAAAGACCGTGATGATGTCCTGAGAGCACAGCTGGCTGAGCGAGGTGGCGTAGGAGAAGCGCCGTTCGAAGCCCAGACCGGGGCAGCCCTGCGGCAGCGTCACGCGATAGACGCGGCTGCCGTTGGTGCGGAAGTCGATCACCGAGTCGCTGCGCACCAGGCTTTCGCGGATCGACTGGATCGGGATGCAGCTCTGCGGTTTGCCCGCCGGTGTGGCGGCGGGGACGGTATTGCGCGAAGGCGCGCGGGCGTCGCCCGACGCGCCCAGCATGATGAGCGGTGCCGAGATGATGGCAAGGACGATCGGACGCATGTCACGCTCCTTGTTGTGCGCGCGTCGGCTTGGGCGCGGGCGTCTTGGGCTTGAACGCGCACAGGTCGATCTCGATGCATCGCCAGCATTCGGGGCGCCGCGCCTTGCACACGTAGCGGCCGTGCAGGATCAGCCAGTGGTGGGCGTGGACGCGGAACGGGGCGGGGGTCGCCTTGTCGAGCGCCTTTTCGACGGCGAGCACGGTCTTGCCGCGCGCCAGCCCGGTGCGGTTGCCGACGCGGAAGATATGGGTGTCGACCGCGAACGTCTCGGCACCGAACGCGACGTTCATCACGACATTGGCGGTCTTGCGCCCGACGCCGGGCAGCTTTTCCAGCGCGTCGCGGTTCGCCGGCACCTGACCCCCATGGTCGGCGATCAACGCCTCGCTCAGTGCGATGACGTTCTTAGCCTTGGTGTTGAACAGGCCGATCGTGCGGATGTGCCGCTTCAGCCCGTCGAGGCCCAACGCCACCATCTTTTCCGGCGTGTCCACCGTGGCGAACAGCGCGCGGGTCGCCTTGTTGACCCCCGCATCGGTCGCCTGTGCGGACAGGACGACGGCAACCAGCAACGTGTAGGTGTTGACCGATTCCAGCTCGGTTTCGGGATGCGGGTTCGCCTCGGCCAGGCGGCGGTAGAATTCGACGACATCGGCCTTCTTCACCGCGGGGTTCCTTACAAGCCCAGGACCTCGGCCATGGCGTAGCGGCCCGGCGCGCGGCCGGCGAGCCACAGCGCGGCCTTGAGCGCGCCGCGTGCGAAGATGGTGCGATCCTCGCCGCGATGCCCGATCTCGATCCGCTCGCCCTCGCCGGCGAAGATCACCTGATGATCGCCCACCACCGATCCGCCGCGCAGCGAGGCGAAGCCGATCGTCCCTTCGCTGCGTGCGCCGACCAGCCCGGCACGGCTGTCGACGCGCACCTCCGCCAGCCGGGTGCCGCGCCCCGCGGCGGCGGCTTCGCCCAGCAGCAGTGCGGTGCCCGACGGGGCATCCACCTTGTGCCGGTGGTGCATCTCGGCGATCTCGATATCCCAGTCGGGGCCGAGCCGTGCCGCCGCCTCGCGCACCAGGATGTTCAGGAGCGTGACGCCCAGCGAGGTGTTGCCGGTCTGCAGCACCGCGATCTCGTCCGCTGCCTGCTCGATCAGGGCGTGGTGCGTGGGCATCAGCCCGGTCGTGCCGATGACGATCGGCGTACGCGCGGCGACCGCGGCGGCGAGATGCGATTCCAGCGCGGCGGGGGTGGAGAAATCGACCAGCACGTCGGCTGTCTGCGCCAGCGGAAAGGGATCGCCGCCCGCGTCCACGCCGCCCGCCACGGTGGCGCCTTCGCCCTCCGCGATGGTGGCGATCGCGCGCCCCATCCGCCCGTTGCTGCCGTAGATACCGATGCTGGTCATGCGATCATCCTGGCCGAGAACACAATCAGTGCCGCCGCCCCTTGCACACAAAAGCGGGCAAAGGACAGGGGCGATCCGCGCGCGAACCGCCCCGTCCGTCGAAAACCGTCAGGTCACAATGCCAGATCGGGCTGGCGATCCGGCTTTACCCGCGTCGCCGCCGGCACGGTGGGGGAAGGCGCGCGCTCGGCCTGCGGCTGCGGCGGCGCAATGGCCAGTTGCAGCGTCTGTGCGGTGGCGTTCCACTGATGGCCCAGCAGCGCGGGATCGTCGTTCAGCGCCACGCCGTAGGTCGGCACGATCTCGCGCACGGCGGCCTGCCAGCGCGGCGTCGCCAGCCGGTCGGGGAAGGCGCGCTTGATGAGGTCGAGCATGATCGACGGCGCGGTCGAGGCGCCGGGCGACGCGCCCAGCAACGCCGCCATCGAGCCATCGCGCGACGTCACGATCTCCGTCCCCAGCTTCAGGATGCCGCCCTTCTTCGGATCGCGCTTGATGATCTGGACGCGTTGCCCGGCCTGCCACAGCCGCCAGTCGCCGTCCTGCGCGCGCGGCAGATATTCGCGCAGCGCGTTCATCCGGTCGGTCTGGCTCATGATGAGCTGCCCGGCGAGATATTCGACCAGGTCGAACTCGTTCCAGCCGACCGACAGCATCGGGCGGAAATTGTCGAGCGTCACCGACTTGGGAAGGTCGAAATACGATCCTTCCTTCAGGAACTTGGTGGAGAAGGTGGCAAAGGGGCCGAACAGCAGCACCTGCTTCCCGTTGAGGTAGCGGGTGTCGAGGTGCGGCACCGACATCGGCGGCGAGCCGGTCGCCGCCTTGCCGTAGACCTTGGCCAGGTGGCGCTTGGCGATCGCCTGGTTCTCGGTGACCAGAAACGATCCTCCGACCGGAAAGCCGGCATAAGCGTCCGCTTCGGGAATGCCCGATTTCTGCAGGATCGGCAGCGCGCCGCCGCCCGCCCCGGCGAAGACGAAGCGCGCATTGACGACCTGCCGGTCGCCGCTCTTCATGTCGTGGATGCTGACGCGCCAGCCGCCGCGGGCGTTGCGCTCCAGCGAGCGGACCTCATGGCCGGTCGTGACCGTGAAGCCCGGAGATGCGCGCAGCGACGCGACATATTGGCGCGTCACCTCGCCCCATTCGCAATCGGTGCCCAGCACCGAGCGGGTAGCGGCCAGCGGCGTGCCGGCCGTGCGGCCCTCCATCATGATCGGCACCCAGCGTGCGATCTCCGCCGGGTCGCTGGTGAATTCCATGCCCGAAAACAGCGGGCTGGCGCCCAGCGCGGCGTGACGCTTTTGCAGGAAGGCGACATTCTCGTCGCCCCACACCAGGTTCATGTGCGGGGTGGAGTTGATGAAGCTGCGCGGGTTGCGCAGCACGCCGCGTTCGACCTGATGGCTCAGGAACTGGCGGGTGACCTGAAACTGTTCGTTGATCTCGATCGCCTTGGCGATCTCTACACGGCCGTCGGCCTTGTTCACCGGCGTATAGTTCAGCTCGCACAGCGCGGAATGGCCGGTGCCGGCGTTGTTCCAGCCGTTGGAGCTTTCCTCCGCCACCTTGTCCAGCCGCTCGACCAGTTCCATCGACCAGCCCGGCTCCAGCTGGCGCAGCAGCACGCCCAGCGTCGCGCTCATGATCCCGCCGCCGATCAGCAGGACATCGACGGTGCGTTCCGCGGTCGGCGCGCGTTCGCCGCATCCGGCCAGCATCGCGGTCACCCCGGCGGCCGCACCGCCGCGCAGCAGGTGCCGGCGGGTCACGCCGCCGTCAGCGGTCGGATCGGCGGGCGAGGGGATCGGTTCGTTCGGCGACGACGGCAGAGGCACAGCGGGCAGCCCTTTCGTGTGGCGATCCCGGCGGCGCGCGTGCTGCGCCCGACAGGATGCCGAGAGGAAGAGCCGGCCAGCGCCGGTGCGCGACCATGTCGCGCCGCCGCTGGCCGGTGACGATGTTCCTCTCCCGAAAAGACGTGATGCCCCGCTAACGCAGGATAGGCGGATCGGTGCCGCATGAACCCGGGGCGGATGCCACCCCGGGCCACGCCATGCAATCCGTCGCGTGCGCGGCAATCATTCGACGGACAGCAGCAATTTCCCGTCCCCCTCATCAACATGGACGGTAGAGCCGTCCTTCACCTCGCCGCGCAGGATCAGTTCGGCAAGCGGATCCTGCAGATGGCGCTGTACTGCGCGCTTGAGCGGCCGCGCGCCATAGACCGGATCATAGCCCACCCGGCCCAGCCACGCGCGCGCGGCATCGGTCAGGTCCAGCGCGATCTTGCGATCCGCCAGCAGCTTGCCGACGCGACCCACCTGAATGTCGACAATCGGCCCCATATGCGCCTGGCCCAGCCGGTGGAACAGGATGATCTCGTCCAGCCGGTTGAGGAACTCCGGCCGGAAGTGCGCGCGCACCACCTCCATCACCTGCGGCTCGACGCTCTCGACCGCGTCATTCTCGCCCATGTTGGCCAGATACTGGCTGCCCAGGTTGGAGGTGAGGATGATGAGCGTGTTCGAGAAATCGACCGTGCGCCCCTGGCCGTCGGTCAGGCGGCCGTCGTCCAGCACCTGCAACAGCACGTTGAACACGTCGCCGTGCGCCTTCTCCACCTCGTCGAACAGTACGACCTGATAGGGCCGCCGCCGCACCGCCTCGGTCAGGACGCCGCCTTCCTCATAGCCGACATAGCCCGGCGGGGCGCCGATCAGCCGCGCGACCGCATGCTTCTCCATGAACTCGCTCATATCGATGCGCACCATCGCCGACGGATCGTCGAACAGGAATTCGGCCAGCGCCTTGGTCAACTCCGTCTTGCCGACGCCGGTCGGGCCGAGGAACAGGAAGCTGCCGAGCGGACGGTTCGGATCCTGCAATCCGGCACGCGCGCGGCGCACCGCGGTGGAAACGGCGCGCACCGCCTGCTCCTGACCGATCACGCGCTTGCCGATCACCTCCTCCATGCGGAGCAGCTTCTCGCGTTCGCCCTCCAGCATCCGGTCGACCGGCACGCCGGTCCAGCGGCTGACGACGCCGGCGATGTCGTCGGCGGTCACTTCCTCGCGCAGCATCGCGCCCTGGGTGGTGGCCTGCGCCTCCGCCAGCTGCTTTTCCAGCGCGGGGATGCGCCCGTAGGACAGCTCGCCCGCCTTGGCGAGGTCACCGCTGCGCTGCGCCTGTTCCAGTTCCAGCCGCGCGGCGTCGAGCTGTTCCTTCAGCTTGGCCTCACCGGCGATCTTGTCCTTTTCCGCTTGCCAGCGCGCGGTCAGTTCCGCCGACTGCTGTTCCAGGTTGGCGAGTTCGCCCTCCAGCGTCTCCAGTCGGTCGATCGAGGCGGCGTCGGTTTCGCGCTTCAGCCCCTCGCGCTCGATCTTCAAACGCAGGATGCGGCGGTCGAGCGCCTCGATCTCCTCGGGCTTGCTCTCCACTTCCATGCGGATGCGGCTGGCGGCTTCGTCCATCAGGTCGATCGCCTTGTCGGGCAGGAATCGGTCGGTGATGTAGCGGTTGCTGAGCGTCGCCGCCGACACCAGCGCGCCGTCGGTAATCCGCACGCCGTGGTGCAGCTCGTACTTCTCCTTCAGCCCGCGCAGGATGCTGATCGTGTCCTCCACGGTCGGCTCCCCGACGAACACCGGCTGGAAGCGCCGCTGGAGCGCCGGATCCTTCTCGACATGCTTGCGATATTCGTCGAGCGTGGTGGCGCCGACGCAATGCAGCTCTCCGCGTGCCAGTGCCGGCTTCAGCAGGTTGCCGGCATCCATCGCGCCTTCGGATTTGCCGGCGCCGATCAGCGTGTGCATCTCGTCGATGAACAGGATGATGTCGCCCTCGGCCTGCTTCACCTCGTCGATGACGCCCTTCAGCCGTTCCTCGAACTCGCCGCGATATTTCGCGCCCGCGATCAACGCGCCCATGTCGAGCGCCATCAGCGTCTTGTCCTTCAGCCCGTCCGGCACGTCGCCATTGGCGATGCGCAGCGCCAGCCCCTCGACGATCGCGGTCTTGCCGACGCCGGGTTCGCCGATCAGCACGGGATTGTTCTTCGTCCGGCGCGCCAGCACCTGGATCGTGCGGCGAATCTCCTCGTCGCGGCCGATCACGGGGTCGAGCTTGCCGTCGCGCGCCGCCTGCGTCAGGTCGCGCGCGAACTTCTTGAGCGCATCGTAGCGGTCCTCGGCGCTGGCGGTGTCGGCGGTGCGGCCGCCGCGCAGCTGCGTGATCGCGGCGTTCAGCGCCTCGGGCGTCGCATTGGCGGCCTTCAGCGCCTTGCCGGCGGCGGTGTTGAGGCTGAGCGCGAGCGCGACCAGCAGGCGTTCGACCGTGACATAGCTGTCGCCGGCCTTCTGTGAGATCTGTTCGGCCTGATCGAGCACGCGCACTGCATCGGCCGACAGGCCGGGCTGGTTCTGCGCGCCGGAGCCGGAAACGGCCGGGATCTTCGCCAGCGCGGCATCGGTGTCAGACACGGCGCGGCGCGCATCGCCGCCGGCGGCGGTGATGAGGCCCGCGGCCATGCCCTGATCGTCCTCCAGCAGCGCCTTCAGAAGGTGCTCGGGGGCGATCTGCTGGTGGTTCATGCGGATCGCGACGGTCTGTGCGGATTGAAGGAAGCCGCGTGCGCGGTCGGTAAATTTCTCAAGGTTCATCTGTCGGCCCTGTCTCTCTCGGGTATCAGATGGTGTTGCCTATTTGCAACGCAAGGGGGCGAGAGCGATCGCCTCGTCGAAGATGTCGAGATAGCGGCGCGCGGCGGTCGGCGCCGAATAGGGGGCTGCACTGGCCGGGCGGATGCCGCCTGACACCGCCGGCTGCGCGATGGCGCGGGTGAGAGCGGCCGCCAGCGTCGCCGGGTGGCGATCGGCGACGACTTCGCCATGCAGCGGGGTGGCGATCAGGCCGCGCAGCACCGACGAGCAATGGGTTGTGACCACCGGTACGTCGGCGGCCAGCGCCTCCACGGGCACCGCCGGAAAGCCTTCGTAGCGCGATGTCATCAGCAGGCAGGCGGCGCGCGACAGTCGCTGCGCCACGTCGCCGACGAAGCCGGGCATCGCGACGTCCGCGGCGATGCCCAGTCGCTGTGACAGCGCCTCCAGACGCGCGCGGTCCGGGCCATCGCCCAGGATCGTGAGTCGCGCCGGCTGGTGCGCGCGCAGGTGGGCGAAGGTGCGCAGCGCCAGCGCGATGTCCTTCTGCGGTTCCAGCCGGCCGATCGCCAGGATATGCGGCGCGCCGTCCGCGATCGCACGCGGCAGCGGCCGGTGATCGCGCGGCAGATTGGGTTCGGGCGCGACACGGATCGGGCGCCCCGGCAGCCAGCCGGCGTCGCGCGCGGCCAGTTCGGGAGACATGGCGACGAACAGGTCGATCGCGTCGGTCAGTTGCCGGAGCGCCGCACGTGCGGGCGCGCGCAGCAGCGCGGGCAGGTCGGGGAGCAGCGGGTTGCTGATCTTGGCCACGATCGGCAGTTGCGGGATCGCGCGGCGGATCGCGGGGGCGAGCCAGAAGTGGAAGTTGCCGGTGATATACGCGACGTCCGGCGCGACCTGTAGCAGCACCGGCACCATCGCGCCGCCCAGCCGCAGCCGCGACAGCGTGCTGCGCGGGACGGCGGGTGACAGCAGGTGGACGTCGGCACCGGCGGGCACGCGGTCGCGCATCGGGCCGTCGGCGGCGCCGGCGATGATCGTCACGCGATGCCCCGCCGCGATCCATTCGGCGGCAAGGCGCAGCGCGGTCGCCTCGGTGCCGCCGGCGTTGAAATCGTGGAGGAGGATGGCGATCGATTTCAAAGTCACGGGCACTTTGCTAACGGCGGCGGGGATGAAAGTCGCTATCTTCCTGCCCTCGCTGGCCGGTGGCGGTGCCGAGCGGATCGCGCTGTTCGTGACCGAGCGGCTGCGCGCCGCCGGGATCGACGCGCAGCTGGTGGTGGCCAAGGCGGAAGGCGCGCTGGCGGACGCGCCGGTGTTCGCGAGCCATGGCGTCGACCTGAAGGCGCCCAACGAGATGCTGAGCGCGCGGGCGCTGCTGCGCTACGTCGATCGGGAGCGGCCGGACCTGGTGTTCGCGTTCGTCCACAGCGCGAAGATGATGGCGGGGATCGTCAAGAAATGGCGCCCCGACATACGCCTGGCGATCAGCGTTCATAATGCGCTGGAGGTACCGCGGCGCGCGCGTTTCTGGCCGCGCGCGCTGTTCGGCCATGCGCCGGAGCGGTGGCTATACCGCGACGTCATGGCGGCCCATGCCGTGTCGCGCGACCTGGCGGCGCAGGTGGTGCGGCAGTTCGCACTGCCCCCGGAACGGGTCCATACGATCTACAACCCGCTGCCCGATCGCCCCGTGGCGAACGCGATCGAGGCGGCGCACGCGCCGTTTTTCGCGCGGCCGGTGATCGTCAATGCGGGGCGGATGGTGCCGCAAAAGGACCAGGCGGCGCTGATCCGGGCGTTCCATGCCGCCGGTCTGGCAGGGCGCGCGACGCTGCTGATCCTGGGCGAGGGGCCGTTGCGGCCGGCATTGGAGGCGCAAATCCGCGATCTGGGGATCGCCGACAGCGTCAAAATGCCGGGATTCGTCGCGGACGTGCGCCCGTATATGGCGCGCGCGGCGGGGTTCGTGCTGTCGTCGCGCAACGAAGGGTTCGGGCTGGTGCTGGCCGAGGCATTGTCGATGGGGTGTCCGGTCGCCGCTTTCGACTGCCCGAGCGGCCCGCGCGAGCTGCTGGCGGACGGCAGATTGGGGGAATTGATCGCGGCCGGTGACGAGTCGCGACTGGCGCAGGCGATGGTGCGGATGGCAGACGGCACGGCGCAGCGCCCGTCGCGGGCTGCCGTGGAGGCACATCTGCGCCAGTTCGCGCCCGATACGATCGCGGACCAGTATGTCGCGCTGGTGCGGTCGCTGGCGCCGGGGCGCGCGCTGGCGTAGGGGCGACCCCTCAACATCCCGCGGCGCCGGCGCCCGGATGGCATGGACGATACGGCCACGATGGATTTCAAGACGATCGCGACACGCGCGCAGGCCTGGGCCGAAACCCCCGGCGCGAAGCGGCTGGGGCGGGTGGCGCGCGTCCTGTTCTTCGTCGCGATGATCGCGATCCTGCTGTTCCAGCTGCGCGCGATCGGCTGGTCCGACGTGATCCGCGCGCTGCCGACGCAGCCGCTGTTCTACATCCTGTTCTTCGTCAACTTCATGGTCCTGCCGCTGACCGAGGTGCCGATCTTCCGCCTGTTGCTGGGGCAGGCGATCCCGGGCGCGCTGCCGGTGCTGGTGCGCAAGCGGATCGTCAATGCGGTGCTGGTCGATTATTCGGGCGACGTCTACCTGTACAGCTGGGCGCGCACGCGGCTGGGTATCGAATCGCGCAAGCTGTTGCTGGCGGTGAAGGACAATGCGATCCTGTCGTCACTGGCCGGCGCGATGGTGGCGGGCGCGTTCATCGTCACGTTCATCGTGCGTGCGCCGACCGGGCGGATCGCATCATGGCTCGATTCGTCGCTGGGGCTGGTCGTCGGCGGGGTGCTGTGCGCCAGCCTGACGCTGCCGCTGCTGCTGAGGTTCCGCCATGCGATCCTGTCCACCAGCAGCCGCGTCGCTTGGCAGGTGTTCGGCATCCATTCGCTGCGCACGGTCATCAACCTGTCGATCCAGGTGGTGCAATGGGTGATCGTGCTGCCGGGCGAGCATTGGACGACGTGGCTGAGCTTCCTGACCGCGCAGCTGGTGATCGCGCGGTTGCCGTTCATTCCCAACCGCGACCTGTTGTTCATGGCCGCGGGCCTGGAGATGAGCGGGGCGCTGACCGTGTCGCGCGATGCGATGGCGGGGCTGCTGGTGGCGGGCACCGCGTTGACGCAGGGGACGAACCTGGTGCTGTTCCTGGTGACCGCCTTCTGGATGAAGCCGGTGCCGGTGGCCGTCGGGGAGGAGAAGGTGGCGCTGCACTGAGGGGGGCTAATCCGTCATGCCGGACCTGTTCCGGCATCCACCGGTCCGCAAACGCACGAGGGGTTTAGCGTGCGGAACGGTGGACCCCGGAACAGGTCCGGGGTGACGGATCGCGCGGGGAAATGTTGTGGCTGTCCTATCGCTGCCCCGCCACCGCCTGCACGTCGCCGGGGGACCAGCCGCCGCCCATCGCTTGGTACAGCGCGACATAGGCGGACAGGCGATCCGCCTCGGTCTGGACCAGCGCGAGTTCGGCGGTGAGCAGGTTGCGCTGCGCATCCAGCTGTTCGAGGTAGCCGGAATAGCCCGCGCGATAGCGGTTGGTGGCGTTTTGCAGCGCGCCGCGCGCCGCCGTTGCCTGATCGCCGAGCGCGCGCGCCTGTTCGCCGGTGCGGCGCACCCCGGCCAGCGCATCCTCCACCTCCCGGAAGGCGGTGAGCGCGGTGCGGCGATAGGCGAAGGCGGCCTGATCGCGGCGCGCGGTGGCGGCACGTTCCTGCGCGCGCAGCCGCCCGCCGTCGAACAGCGGCGCCAGAATGCTGGCGCCGAGCGAGAAGATCGCCTGCGGCTGTGCCAGCGCAGTCGACAGCACCAGCCCGGCCGAGCCGGTGAGCGACAGGTTGGGCAGCATCGCCGCGCGCTGGCTGTCGAGCGTGCGGTCGGCGGCGACCAATGTCTGTTCGGCCTGATACAGGTCCGGGCGGCGGCGCAGCAGGTCGGCGGGCAGCCCGTCCGGGATGGCGGGCGCGGCGATGCGGTCCAGCGCCAGCCCGCGCGCGATGGCGCGCGGCGCGTCGCCGGTCAGCAGCGACAGCGCATTCTCCTGCCGCGTGATCGCCAGCTGCGCGGCGGGGACCAGCTGCTGGGTGGCGGCATACTCGCCCTGCGCCTGACGATATTCGAGGCGCGAGGAATAGCCCGCCTCGAACCGGCGGCGCGCGATGCGTAGCGCGTCCTGCCGCGCGGCGAGCGTCGCCTGCGCGATCGCCAGCCGCTGGTCGAGCGCGCGCAAGGTGACGTAGCCCGACGCGGCGGCCGCGGCGGTGGCCAGCCGGACGGTGTCGCGCGCGGCCTCGGTCGCCAGCAGTTGCGCGCGGGCGGCGCGCGAGGCCTGCCGCAACCGCCCGAACAGGTCGAGATCGTAACTGGCGTTGACGCCGGGCTGCGCGCCGATCGCGCGGCTGGTGGTGCCGAACGCGGTGAGCGTCTGGCCCTGCGTTTCGGGCACCGTCCCGCCGATCTGCGGCAGCAATTGCGCGCGGGCCAGCGCCTCCGCCGCGCGCGCTTCCTCGACGCGGGCAGCGGCGGTCAGCACATCGACATTGTTGGCCAGCGCGCGTTCGACCAGCGCGGTCAGTTGCGGATCGCCGAACCCCTGCCACCAGTCGGCGCGGATCGGTGCACCGGGGCCGAGCGCGGTGCGCCACGCAGGCGGCGGCGCGACGGCGGCGGCATCGGGCGCGGGGGCGCGTTTGCCGGGCAGGGTGCAGCCCGCCAGCAGGAGCGCGGCGAGGAGGGCGCTGCGGCGGATCATCGCGGGGAGGGCGCGTTGGCGGTGTCGACGCGCGCCTGCACCGACATGCCCGGGCGCAGCCGCGCCGCCAGCGGCTGACCCGGATCGACGCGGATTCGCACCGCGATGCGTTGCGGCACCTTGGTGAAATTGCCGGTGGCATTGTCGGACTTGAGGACCGCGAACTCGCTGCCGGCCGCCGGGGAGATGCGCTCCACGCGGCCCGTCAGCCGCGCATTGGCGAGCGCGTCGACGGTGAAGCTGGCGCGCTGCCCGACCATGATCCGCGCGGTCTGCGCTTCCTTGAAATTGGCGATGACCCAAGTTTCGGCGGGCACCAGGAACATCAGCTGCGACCCGGCGGTGACATATTGACCGTTGCGCACGCCCACCTCACTCAGCCGCCCCGCCTCCGGCGCGCGGATCACGGTATTGGCAAGGTCGATGCGCGCCAGCCGCAACGCGGCCTCCGCCCCCGACACGCCGGCCTGTTGCCCGCCGCGGCCGACCTCCACGGTGCGGATATCCTGCCGCGCGATCTCGCGCGCGGCCTCCGCCTGCTGCACCTGCGCCTGTGCCTGGCGCAGCGCGGCGAGCGTCTGGTCGCGTTCGCGCAGCGAAACGGAGCCATCGGTGACCAGATCGTCGACGCGCGCCATGTCCGCCTGCGCGCGCATCAGCTGCGCGCGGGCGTTGGCGACCGCGGCCTCCTGCGCGCCGAAACTCGCCTGACGGCTGGCGGCGGACTGGCGGCTGTTGGCGAGCGTCGCCTGCGCCGTTTCCACCTGCGCCTGCGCCTGGTCGACGCGCTGGCGGTAGATGCGCTGGTCGATCTCCACCAGCGGCTGCCCGGCGCGAACCGTCTCGAAATCGCGGACCAGCACGCGGGTGACATAGCCCGATACCTGCGGCGCGATGACGGTGGTGCGCCCGCGGACATAGGCGTTGTCGGTCGATTCGTAGGCGCTGGTGAACGGCCAGATGCGCCATGCCGCCAGCACCGCGGCCATTCCCGCCAGCGCCAGCACCACGATCAGCGCGGTCGCCCGCGCCGACAGCCGTGGCGGGCGCCAGCCAGACCCCGTCGGAGCGGCGGGGGCAGGGGCAGGGGCGGGAGCGGCGTCCTCGGCCAGCTTTTCCTCCGTGACGGGGGTTTCGGAAACGGGGGTGCGGGCGTCGGTCATGCGGGAATCGTCCGATGGGCGCGCCAGCGACGGCGCAGCAGCAGGAACAGGAGGTAGCAGAAGGTCAGCGCGGCGAGCACCGCGACCAGCCGGAACACGTCGTCATAGGCGAGCACGTTCGCCTCTCGCGTCGCGGTTTGAGACAGCAGCGCGCCGCCCTCCGCACTGCGCAGCCCCGGGTCGCCTACGACGCGCGCGACGCCGCTGGCGCCGGCCTGCAACCGCGCCTGCACCTGCGGATCGGTGGGGTCGACCGCCTGCACCAACGCGGCGCTGTTCGCCTTCTCGCGGATCGTCTGGTACGTGCCGAGCAGCGCGGTTCCGCCCAGCCCGCCCAGCGAATTGATGACCCCGAACAACGCGATGAAGCTGATGATATGCCCGCTGCCGCGTTGCAGCGCGCGGGTCATCCCGAACAGCAGCGACGGGCCGAGGAAGAAGGCGGCGGAGAAGGCGATCACGCTTTGCGTCAGGTAGAATTGCGGCGCGCGCGTCAGGCTGGTGGCATGGGAATCGGCCCAGGCGGCGATCGCGACCAGCCCGATCGCCAGCATGACGGGATGGGTCAGCCGCTCGACGTTGATCGTCATCGCGCTGGCCGCCACGCCAGCGGCGGTGGCCAGGAAGATCAGCGTGAACAGCCCGACCAACTGATCGTTGTTCTGCCCCAGCACGGTCAGCAGCCCGACCGCACCATAGCTTTGTTCGGACAGGACGATCCGCGCCATGACGGTGACGATCGTGAAGCGCAGGATATCCGCGCTGCCCAGCCAGCGGGTGTTGATGAGCGGGTTGGCGCGGTGATGCTCGATCACCAGCGCGGCGGCCAGCATCGGGATCGCCGCCAGCAGCGCCCAGCCGATCCACGCCGCCTGCGTCCACCACACGATCCGCCCCAGCCCCAGCACGGCGGCGAACAGCGCGGTGGCGCCGGCGAACAGCGTGAAGGTGACGAAATCGAGCGGCTCGAACGCCTTCTGCCGCTCGGTCGGGGGCAGGCGGAAGGCGAGGACCGCGGCCAGGCTCATCGCCGCCATGCCCAGTTCGAACAGATAGAGCGTGCGCCACTGGCTCATCGCCAGCAGTTCGGGCGAGAACAGCCGCGCGAGCGGGGTGGCGCATTGCGGCACGCCGATGCCCACGACGATCGCGCGCAGCCGCCACGGCGCGGGAAACGCCTGCATGAAGTAATAGAGCGCGAAGGTGCTGAGCGCGGCGCCGGCCATGCCGCTGGCGGCGCGGACCAGTATCGCGGAGGCGAAATCGTTGACGAACAGATGCGCCAGCGTCAGCGCCAGATACAGCGTCAGGAAGATCACCGCATAGGGACGCAGGCCGAACTGCTGGCGGAACTTGATCAGCAGCAGGTTGATGCTGACGTTCGTCATCACATAGACGGTCGGCAGCCAGGCGATCTCCGCCGGGTCCAGCCCCAGCGACCCCGCCAGCGTGACGGTGTTCGCCGCGACCAGCGCATTGCCGAACCCGCCGGTCAGCCCCAGCAGCACGCCCGTCAAGCCATAGGCGACCTGCCGCCGGCGCGGATGCGCGGGGCTGCCGGGCGAGCCGGGCATGGCCGGCCGCTCATGCGGGGCGTAGGCCCAGGTCTCCTCGGACAGAAAGGCGCGCACCCGCGCGGCAAGGGTCATGGCGGCGGATGTAACGCGGGGGCGTAACGAATTGTTGCCTGCCGGCCGGCAGGCGGAACGTCATTCCACCCAGTCCAGCCCGATGTCGCGATAGACGCCGCGATCCTCGTCCCAGCCCGGCTTCACCTTGACGTGGAGATAGAGGTGCACCGGCCGGTCGAGCAGCACCGCCAGTTCGGCGCGGGCGCGCGCGCCGATCTCGCGGATGCGGGCGCCGCCCTTGCCCAGCACGATCGCGCGCTGGGTCGGGCGTTCGACCAGGATCTGCTGGTGGATTTCCGCCGACCCGTCTTCGCGGTCCGAGAATTTCTCGGTCTCGACCACGCTGGCATAGGGCAGTTCGGCGTGGAGCTGCAGGTACAGCTGTTCGCGCGTCACCTCCGCCGCGAGCGCGCGTTCGGAGGCGTCGGAGACTTGGTCCTCCGGGTAATGCCACGGCCCCGCGGGCATCGCCGCGGCGAGCGCGCGCTTCAGTTCGGGCAGGCCGTCGCCGGTCTGCGCCGAGATGAAGAACGTTTCCGCGAACGGCAGGATCGCATTCAGCCGCTCGGCATGGGTGAGCAGCTTGCCCTTGTCCGCCAGATCGACCTTGTTGAGGATCAGGTAGATCGGTTCGCTGCGGCCCTTCAGCCCCTCGGCGATCTCGCTGACCTTCGGGCCAAGCCCGCCCTTGCCGTCGACCACCAGCGCGATGATGTCCGCGCCCTCGGTCCCGCCCCAGGCGGCGGCGACCATCGCGCGGTCCAGCCGGCGGTGCGGCTCGAAGATGCCCGGCGTGTCGACCAGCAGCAGCTGCGTCTCGCCCTCGATCGCGACGCCCATCAGCCGCGCGCGCGTCGTCTGCGCCTTGGGACTGACGATCGCGACCTTCTGCCCGACCAGCGCATTGACCAATGTCGACTTGCCCGCATTGGGCGCGCCGACCACCGCCACCAGCCCGCAATGCGTCGCGGGCGAATGTTGCGAATGTTGAGACGCCGGCGGGGTATCCATGCCGTCGGTCATTCGCCGGCGAACGCGTTCTTGAGGCGCGAGAAGAAGCCCTGGCTCTGCGGGCATTCGTCACCGGTTTCGGTTTCGCGGAACTCCTCCAGCAACGCGCGCTGGCGGGTGCTGAGCTTGGTCGGCGTCTCCACCTCGACCTGGATCACCAGATCGCCGTGGCCGCGCCCCTGCAACACCGGCATCCCGGCGCCGCGCTGGCGCAGTTGCTTGCCCGACTGGATGCCGGCGGGGATCTTCACCTCGTGACGGCGGCCGTCGAGGCCGGGGATCGACATGGTGCCGCCCAGCGCGGCGGTGGTGAAGCTGATCGGGGCGCGCGCGAAAAGGGTGGTGCCCTCGCGCTCGAAGATCGCGTGCCGCTTCACATGGAGGAAGATGTAAAGGTCGCCCGGGGGGGCGCCGCGCGCGCCCGCCTCGCCCTCGCCGGTCAGGCGGATGCGCGTGCCCTCGTCGACGCCGGGCGGCACGTTGACCGCCAGCGTCTTGGTCTTTTCCACGCGGCCTTCGCCGCGGCAGTCGGGGCACGGATCGGTGATGACCTCGCCCGAGCCGTGGCAGACCGGGCAGGCGCGCTCGACGACGAAGAAGCCCTGCTGGGCGCGCACCTTTCCGGCGCCCTGGCAATGGTGGCAGGTATGCGCATGGGTGCCGGGCTTGGACCCGGTACCGTGGCAGCTGTCGCAGGCGGCGGAGATGTCGATCGTGATCTCCGTCTCCTTGCCGTGGAAGGCTTCCTCCAGCGACACTTCCATGTCGTAGCGCAGGTCCGCGCCGCGGCGCGCCTGACGCCCGCCGCCGCCGCCGCGCTGGCCGCCCATGAATTCGCCGAAGACGCTTTCGAAGATGTCGGAGAAGCCCGCGAAATCCTGCGCGCCATGACCGTGGCCACCGCCCATCCCGCCGTTGCGGAACGCGGCATGGCCGAACCGGTCGTAGGCGGCGCGCTTCTGCGGATCCTTCAGGCAGTCATAGGCTTCGCTGACCGCCTTGAACTTCGCCTCGGAATCCTTGCACCCGGCGTTCTTGTCCGGGTGATACTTCATCGCAAGCTTGCGATACGACGACTTGATCGTCGCGGCATCCGCGGTGCGCTCGCATTCGAGCAGTTCGTAATAGTCGATTTCGGTCATGATCTTCTAAGCCCTCTCCCCCTCGGGGAGAGGGTTGGGTGAGGGGCGGCCAGTAACGCTGTCGCGCGTTTGCGGTCGCCCCTCCTCACTGCCCCTCTCCCAACCCTCTCCCCGCCGGGGAGAGGGCTTTACGGGAGACCTCACTTCGTTTCGTCGACTTCCGAGAATTCGGCGTCGACGACGTCTTCCTTCGGGGCATCGCCGGCGTCCGCGCCGCCCTGCGGCGATGCTTCGGCCTGCTGCTGCTTTTCGTAGATCGCCTGACCCAGCTTCATCGCGACCTGCGCCAGCGCCTGGCTCTTCTCGTTCATCGCCTCGGGATCGCCACCCTCGACCGCCGCCTTGGCAGCGTCGATCGCGGACTGGATCTCACCCTTCAGCGCGTCGTCCACCTTGTCGCCATTGTCGGCCAGCTGGCGTTCGGTGGTGTGGATCAGCGATTCGGCGTTGTTCTTCGCCTCGGCGCCGGCACGACGCTTCTTGTCCTCCTCCGCGAACTGTTCGGCATCGCGGACCATCTGGTCGATGTCGGCGTCCGACAGGCCGCCCGAGGCCTGGATGCGGATCTGCTGCTCCTTGCCCGTGCCCTTGTCCTTGGCGGACACGTTGACGATGCCGTTGGCGTCGATGTCGAACGTCACCTCGATCTGCGGCACGCCGCGCGGGGCGGGCGGAATGCCGACCAGGTCGAACTGGCCGAGCAGCTTGTTGTCCGCCGCCATCTCGCGCTCGCCCTGGAAGACGCGGATCGTCACCGCCTGCTGATTGTCGTCAGCGGTGGAGTAGGTCTGCGACTTCTTGGTCGGGATCGTCGTGTTGCGGTCGATCATGCGGGTGAACACGCCGCCCAGCGTCTCGATCCCCAGCGACAGCGGGGTGACGTCGAGCAGCAGCACGTCCTTCACGTCGCCCTGCAGCACGCCCGCCTGGATCGCGGCGCCCATCGCGACGACCTCGTCCGGGTTGACGCCGGTGTGCGGGTCCTTGCCGAAGAACTGCTTCACCACCTCACGCACGCGCGGCATGCGGGTCATGCCGCCGACCAGCACGACGTCGGCGATCTCGCTGGCGCTGAGGCCGGCGTCGGCCAGCGCCTTCTTGCACGGCTCCAGCGTCCGCTTGATGAGATCCTCGACCAGCCGCTCCAGATCGGCGCGGGTGATCGTCTTCACCAGATGCTTAGGGCCGTTCTGGTCGGCGGTGATGAAGGGCAGGTTGACCTCGGTCGACTGCGCCGACGACAGCTCGATCTTCGCCTTTTCGGCGGCTTCCTTCAGACGCTGCAGCGCCAGCTTGTCCTTGGTGAGGTCGATGCCCTCATCCTTCTGGAAGCCCTGCGCCAGATAGTCGACGATCTTGTTGTCGAAATCCTCACCGCCCAGGAAGGTATCGCCGTTGGTGGCCTTCACCTCGAACACGCCGTCGCCGATCTCCAGGATCGAGACGTCGAAGGTGCCGCCGCCAAGGTCGTATACCGCGATCGTCTTGCCGTCCTGCTTGTCCAGGCCATAGGCCAGGGCCGCGGCGGTCGGCTCGTTGATGATGCGCAGCACCTCGAGGCCGGCGATCTGGCCGGCGTCCTTGGTCGCCTGACGCTGGGCATCGTTGAAGTACGCCGGAACGGTGATGACCGCCTGCGTCACCGTCTCGCCCAGGTACGATTCGGCGGTTTCCTTCATCTTCTGGAGCGTGAAGGCGCTGATCTGCGACGGGCTGTATTCCTTGCCGCCCGCCTCGACCCAGGCGTCACCGTTCGACCCGCGCACGATCTTGTACGGGACCAGCTCGGTGTCCTTCCTGGTGACGGGATCGTCGAAGCGGCGGCCGATGAGACGCTTCACCGCGAAGATGGTGTTGTCGCCGTTGGTGACGGCCTGACGCTTCGCCGGCTGGCCGATCAGCCGCTCGCCATCCTTGGCGAAGGCGACGATCGACGGCGTGGTGCGCGCGCCTTCCGCATTCTCGATCACCTTCGCCTTGCCGCCTTCCATGACGGAAACGCACGAATTGGTGGTGCCGAGGTCGATACCGATAACTTTTGCCATGAGTGCTTTGCCTAGCCCCTACGAACGTAAAACGATGTCGGCGGCGCCCCGTTACGGCAGCGCAACCGCGTTGACCCGTGGCGATATAGGTGGCGTGTTCCGCGCCGCAAGATTGCGTTCAATGTGAAGGGAACCGTTGCCTGTCCCGTGCGTGGATCGTACAGGAGCCGATATGCAGAAAGCCCGCATCTACCAGCGTCCCAAGAACGCCATGCAGTCCGGCAAATTCCGGACCGATCGCTGGCAGCTCGATTTCGAGCCGGCCGAGCCGAAGCAGGCCGATCCGCTGACCGGCTGGGCGGGCAGCGGCGACACGCGCGAGCAGCTTCGCCTGGGCTTCCCGACGTGCGAGGCGGCGATCGCCTATGCCGAGCGCGAAGGCTTGCCGTACACGGTGATCCCGACGCCGACGAAGACGCTGAAGCTGCAGAGCTATGCGGACAATTTCCGGTAGGATTGCGCGGGGGGGCGTGTGGGCCTTTCCTCGTCCACCCTTCGAACCTTCCCCCCAAACCTCTGCCAGCGTCTCCTCCGTCATGCCGGACCAGTTCCGGCATCCACGGTTCCGCATATGCACAAGCCGTTGTTCTCGCGGCACGATGGACCCCGGAACAAGTCCGGGGTGACGAAGAGAGTACGATCAGTATCTCGCCCGTTCCGAGCGGGCATGATCAATGCGTTCCCGGACGTGTCGTATTCAGCTTGGAAGGCTGCTGCACCCGCGCAGGGGCGACGCCTCAGACCAGCGCGTCCGCCAGCAGCAGCAGCAGCTTGACGTCCATCGCCACGCCCTCGGCGCGCTTGGCGGCGACGAAGGCGGCGATCTCGCTGCGCGGGACGAGGTGGACGGCGATATCCTCGTCCCCCGTGCCGCCGCCGTCGGCGACCTTTACCACGTCATGCGCGCGTACCAGCGTGAAGCCTTCGCTGACCATGCCCGGCGAGGCGTGGAAGAAGCCGAGTTCCTCGACCCGCGCGGCGCGATAGCCGGTTTCCTCCTCCAACTCGCGCGCCGCGGCCTGCGCCACCGGTTCGCCCGCGTCCTCGTCCCCGACCAGCCCGGCGGGCAGTTCCAGGCAGTGGCGGGCGAGGGGGACGCGGAATTGTTCGACCAGGATGACGCGGTCCTCGGCATCGAAGGCGAGGACCACCGCCGCCTGGATGCCGCGCGCGCGCGATACATATTCCCAGCGTCCCTGGGTGATCGCCTGGATGAAGCGGCCTTCCCAGCGGATCTCGGCGGGCAGCGCGGCTTCTTCCTCCAGCGTCACAGTTCGATCACCCGGTCTGGCAGTTCGTTGGGATTGTCGGCGGTCTTGGGGAAATGCTCGGCCAGAATCGCGCCGATCGCGGTGACCGCGGCGACCATGCCGTCGCCCGCGCGCCCGTCGCGCACCGCCGTCACCAGCGCGGCCATGGCCTCCCCCCAGCGTTCGGGCGGGACCGTGCGGTGGACCGCGGCGTCGGTGACGATCTCCGCGACATGTTCGTCGGTGGACAGGTACAGCAGCACGCCCTCATGCCCGGCCGTGCGGCTTTCGGTGCCGACGCGGAACAGCTCGACGGCGCGGCGGCGGACGCGGCGCGCCTTCGTGCCGCGCGGGGTCAGCGCCATGCGCAGCGGCGTCCACGCCAGCGCGTAGCGGACGGCCAGAAAGGCGAGCGCCTGCGCGATCAGCAGCGCCAGCAGGTCGCGCGCCAGGTCGGCTTCCTCCCACCCGCGATCGAACGGGGTGAAGATGCCCGGGGCGATCGCGCCGATCGCGGTCATCGCGAGCACCGCGATCAGCGCATAATGGAGCGCGACGTCGTGATAGGCGTCCGACCGCTGCGTGACGATCGTGACGATCTCGCCATCGGTACGCGCCTCGGCCGCGGCGACCGCGGCGGTGACGGCATCGCGTTCCGCATCGCTGAGCACCAGCCGCGCCATCACCAGTCCCCGCTCGCGCCGCCGCCGCCGAACGACCCGCCGCCGCCCGAGAAGCTGTCGTTACCGCCGCCCCACGACGAACCGCCGCCGCCGCGGCCCCAGTCGCTGCCGCCTCCCCAGATGATGACGGGGGGCATGCCGCCGCCGCCGAAGCGCCGCCCGCCGCGCCGCCCGAACAGCATCGGCAGGACGATGAAGACGACGACCGCGATCCAGAAGGCCGCGACCATCCAGTCGCCGGCGGTGTCCTTCTTCTTCGCGCGCGCCGCGGCGGCTTCCTGCGCGCGCTTCTCGGCGGCCTCCGGCGGCGCCTTGAGCTGGTCGGCGATCGCCTGCGCGCCCGCGACGATCCCGCCCGCCATGTCGCCGTCGCGGAAACGCGGCAGGATCGCCTGGTTGATGATGACGCTGGCGAGCGCGTCGGTCATGATCGGTTCCAGGCCGTAGCCGACCTCGATCCGCACCTTGCGGTCCTTGGGCGCGACGATCAGGATCAGGCCGTTGTTGGCGTCCTTCTGCCCGATGCCCCAGGCGCGGCCCAGCCGGTAGCCGTAATCCTCGATCGCATAGCCTTGCAGGTCGGGAATGGTCGCGACCACCAGCTGGCGCGACGAAGCCTTTTCGGTTTCGGCCGACAATTGCTCCAGCTGCTGCACCTGCGCCGGCGACAGCAGGTGCGCATCATCGACGACTCGCCCCGTCAGCTTGGGGAAGGACGGTTCCGACGGCGCCTGCGCCAGCGCGGGCAGCGCGAGCGCCGCCAGCAGGATCGTCATCAGGAAGCGAAGCCATGTCATGATCGTTCCAACTCACCGGCGATCGCATCGGTGCCCGCGCGAACACCGGCGGCGATACCGCCGCGCGCGATGGCGGGCAGGATCGACCGCTGGATGATCGCTGCCGCCTCGGGATCGGTCAATTGCCGTTCCAGTCCCTTGCCAACCTCGACCCGCACCCGGCGTTCGCGCATCGCGAACAACAGCCCCACACCGTCGTTGCAACAGGCACGCCCGACGCGCCAGCGGTTGAAGAGCGTGAGGCTGTAATGTTCGATCGTATCACCCTCCAGCGACGGTATCGTCACAACGACGAGCTGATGGCCGGTCCGCTGCTCCAGGCGACGCGACGCGGCGGTCACGTGATCGCGCGTCGCCTTATCCAGCACCTGAGCACGGTCGACGACGCGGCCGGTCAGCCGGATGTCGTCTGGACCGGCAAGCGCGGCCGTGCCGGCAGCAAGCGCCGGGATCGCCGCCAGCCAGACCGCGACCCGGAACATCCGCCGGACCCAGCCGCCTCAGGCGCCGAAGTTCACCGTCGGGGCGGTTTCCGCGCCGGGCGTGGTGGCCTGGAACGGGACCATCGGCTTGGCGCCGTAGAAGATCTTCGCGCCGACCGCGTCGGGGAAGGTGCGGATGCGGGTGTTATAGGCCTGCACCGCCCCATTGTAGTCGCGCCGCGCGATGGTGATGCGGTTCTCCGTCCCTTCGAGCTGCGATTGCAACGACAGGAAGTTCTGGTTCGACTTCAGGTCCGGATACGCTTCCTGCAGCCGCTGCAGCGACAGCGTCACCGCATTCTGCGCGCGTTCGAACGACTGGACCTTGGCCGGGTCCTTCAGGTCGTCGCCCGACAGCTGGATGCGGGTGGCGCCGGCGCGCGCCTCGGTCACGCGGGTCAGCACGTCCGATTCCTGCTTGGCATAGCCCTTCACCGTGCTGACCAGATTGGGGATCAGATCGGCGCGGCGCTGATATTCGTTCTGGACGTCGGCCCAGCGCGCCTTGGCGGTTTCCTCGGCGGTGGGGATGCTGTTCAGCCCGCACGCGGCCAGCGGCAGCGCGAGCGCAACGGGGGCGACATAGCGACGGATCATCGTGACAAGCTCTCCACTGTCTGTGTCACGCATATAGGACACCCGCGGGGGATCGTGAATGCCCGCCGGATGGTTTATTTCGGCACGGCAACAGTGGAGGAAGGGAGCGGCCATGCTCAAGGATTTCCGGGCGTTCATCGCGCGCGGCAACGTGCTGGACCTGGCGGTCGGCGTCATCATCGGCGGCGCGTTCGCGACGATCACCAAATCGCTGACCGACGATGTCATCATGCCGGTGGTCGGCGCCATTTTCGGCGGGTTCGATTTTTCCGCCTATTTCATCCGGCTGGGCGAGATACCGGCGACGTACAAGGGATCGCCCGACAGCTATGCGCAGCTGAAGGCGGCGGGCGTGCCGCTGCTGGGCTATGGCGAGTTCGTCACCGTCGTCATCAACTTCGTCATACTGGCGTTCATCGTCTTCCTGCTGATGCGCAGCGTGAACAGGCTGGTCGCGACGATGGAGCGCGAGAAGGCCGCGGGCACCGCCGAGCCGGCAGCGGAAGCGGCCGAGGTGGTGCTGCTGCGCGAGATCCGCGACGAATTGAAGAACCGCGGCGCGACGCCCCCGGCGGCATGACGCGAAAAGGGCCGGCGGATCGCTCCGCCGGCCCGGTTTTTCGACGATCGCGGTGCGATCAATGCGTGCCGGGGGTCATCGACGGGTCGTCGACGACCTCGATGATGCCGCGGCCGACATGGCTGTGGCTGCGGCTGTAGCCGAAATAGATCACCATCCCGATCGCGCCCCACACCGGCAGCACCAGCATCGCGGCGGTGGGCAGGTTGAAGAACAGGAACACGCATCCCAGGATCGTCGCCGGCCCCACCAGGAACAGCGCCGGTGTGCGGAAGTTGCGGGGGTGATGCGGCGCGGTGCGGCGCAGGATCATCACCGCCACCGCCACCATCATGAAGGCGTAGAGCGTTCCGGCATTGGCGATATCGGCCAGTTGCCCGACCGGCAGGAAGGCGGCGGCGAAGGCCACGCCCACGCCCGTGACGGCGGTGACGATGTGCGGCGTCTTCCACTTGGGATGGACGGTCGACAGCCGTTCCGGCAGCAGGCCGTCGCGGCTCATCACGAAGAAGATGCGCGTCTGGCCGAACATGAGGATCAGGATGACCGAGGGCAGCGCCAGGAAGGCGGCGATGCCGAGCATGTTGCCGACCTTGGACCAGCCGATTGCGCGCAGCACATGCGCCAGCGCCTCGTTCGAGCAGACCAGCGCGTCGCGATAGGCCGGCAGCGCGCACTGGCGCGCCAGTTCCTCCGACCCGGCGGGGAAGGGGATGCCGTTCGGCCCCATGATCGGCTGTCCGCCGATCGTGCCGATCGCACCGGCGGCGACCAGGATGTAGAAGACGGTGCAGAACAGCAGCGACCCGATCAGCCCGATCGGCACGTTGCGCTGCGGGTTCTTGGTTTCCTCCGCCGCGGTCGACACCGCGTCGAAGCCGACATAGGCGAAGAAGATCGTCGCCGCCGCGCCCACCGCGCCGACGCCCGAGCCGAAGCCGCCGAACACGCCCGCGGGCAGGAACGGGTTGAAGCGCGCGGCATCGAACTGGTCGCTGGGCAGCGTCAGGACGATGAAGGCGGTCAGCGCCGTCACCTTGATCGCGACCAGCACCGCGTTGACGCGCGCGCTTTCGGTCGTGCCGATCATCAGCAGCCAGGTGATGAGCAGCGCGATCACGACCGCCGGCAGATTGACCAGCCCGCCCGGCGCGCCGCCCAGCGCCAGCGGCGCGGCGGACAGCCATGTCGGCAGATGGATGCCCAGGAACTGGTTGAGGATCGTGCCGCTGAAATAGCCCGACCAGCCGACCGCGACCGCGCTGGCGGCGACCGCATATTCGAGGATCAGCGCCCAGCCGACCGTCCAGGCGAGCAATTCGCCCATCGTCGAATAGGTATAGGTATAGGCGGACCCGGCGACCGGGATCATCGCCGCGATTTCGGCGTAGCACAGCGCGGCGACGATGCAGATCGCGCCCGCGATCGCGAAGGCCAGCATCAGCCCCGGTCCCGCTTTCTGAGCGCCGGCGGCGGTCAGCACGAAGATGCCGGTGCCGATGACGCACCCGATGCCGAACAGGGTCAGCTGGAACCAGCCCAGCGTGCGGTGAAGCGATTTCTTCTCCGCGGTGGCGAGAATCGCCTCAAGAGGTTTGACGCGCCCGAAAATCATGAAATCTATGTCCCCCCGGGGAGTGTGATGGCGGGGAGCCTAGCGTGACTTCCCGCCCGCGCAATAGTGTTGCGCGGACGTGACGGTATCCTGTGTTACTTTCGGCCGTCGTTTTCGACCAGCATCGGGCCGAGCGGGCGCCCGGCCATGATGTGGACGTGGAGGTGCGGCACCTCCTGGTGGCTGTCCCGTCCGGCGTTGGCGATCAGGCGGTAGCCCGTTTCGACCAGCCCGGCGTCGCGCGCGACCTTGCCGATCGCGCGGGTGAAGGCGGCGATTTCGGTATCGCTGGCGTTGGCGGAGAAATCGTCCCAGCTGACGTAGCGGCCGCGCGGCACCGCCAGCAGATGCGTCGGCGCCCAGGGCGCGATGTCGTGGAAGACGACGACATGCTCGTCCTCGTAGACGCGGCGCGACGGGATCTCGCCGCGCAGCAGCCTGGCGAAGATGTTGCCGTCGTCATAGGGCTGGGTCGCATCGACGCTCATCGGATCACCTCATTCGGGGCGGAAGGAGAGGGGCAGGCCGTTCGCCGCGGGCGTGCGCGCGGCCTTTTCGTCATGGCCGCTGGTCCCTTCGCGCCGCGCCAGTTCGGCGCGCACCTGGTCCAGCGTCAGCCCGGCGTCGGCGAGCAGGACGAACAGGTGATAGATCAGGTCCGCGGCCTCCGGCACGATCTTCGCCGGATCCTCGCCCATCGCGGCGATGACGGTTTCGGTCGCTTCCTCTCCGATCTTCTGCGCGATGCGGGCGCGGCCGCGCGCGAACAGCGAGGCGGTGTAGGAGCTGCCGGCGTCGGCGCCCTTGCGGGCGGCGATCGTGGCGGCGAGGCGATCAAGGATATCGTCGGCCATGGCGCGGCGGGTGCCCGCTCGCGTGCCTGCGGTCAATCCTTGCGATGGTGGCGGCGGCGAAGCGCGCGGCGCGTCAGCCAGATCGCCAGCGCGGCCATAACGAACAGCGCGACATCCGACAGCGCCGGGCCGGTGGCGGGCGCGACATGGCCGTCATGCCCGCCCTGCGCCAGCGCGGGGCCGATCAGCAGGAGGGTGAGGAACGCGCTGCGCATCGGTGATGGCGTAGCGGGGCGATGGTTAGTGGGGGGTTACGGGCGGCGTCCGTCCCATCGGAAGGCCCCAGCCTTCGCTGGGGCGACGTTTGGGGATGGGCGCCCTTCCTTTACCATCCGTTCGTGCTGCGGAGCTGAGTGGCCAGACGACCCAATATTCAGGGCGTCAGCCCCAGCGCGCGGCGGCCGGTGTCGAGTTGTGCGCGCAGGTTGGCGACGACGGCGGGGGAGGCGTCGGGGCGGGGAGCGGCGGGCTTTCCGGCGCGCAGGCGGGCGCGGTCGCGTTCCGGCGGGTCGACGACGCGGACGCGCACCGCGACCTGCCCCTGAGGGCGGATGCCAAGTTCCTGCGCCGCGCCGCGCGACAGGTCGATGATCCGCCCCGCCGCGAACGGCCCGCGATCGTTGACGCGCAGCAGGATGGTGCGCCCGGTGTCGAGCGCGGTCACCTCGACATAGCTGGGCAGCGGCAGGGTGGTGTGTGCGCCGCTGATCGCCTTTGCGCGGAAGCGTTCGCCGTTGGCGGTACGCTTGCCCGATTCACTGCCGTACCAGCTGGCATAGCCGAGCATGTCGTAGGCCGGGTCGGCGGCGGGGGTGTAGGTGGTGCCGCGCACCTGATAGGGCTTGCCGATGCGGACCGGCCAGTCGCTGACCGGGGCGTAGCGCCCGCCGCCGCACGCCGACAGCAGCAGCGCCGCCGCCAGCGCCGGGGCGGCGCGGGTCAATGCGCGCGCACCGGCACGCCCGCGGCGGCGAGCGCGGCATGGGCATCCGCGACGGTCGCCTGCCCGAAATGGAAGATCGACGCGGCGAGCACCGCGGAGGCATGGCCCTCCGTCACGCCGGCGACCAGATCGTCGAGCGTGCCGACCCCGCCCGAGGCGACGACCGGCACGGTCGTGCGGTCGGCGATCGCGCGGATCAGGTCGAGATCGTAGCCGTCGCGCGTGCCGTCGCGATCCATCGAGGTGACCAGCAATTCGCCCGCGCCCAGTTCGGCGAGACGCAGCGCGTGCGCGACCGCGTCGATCCCGGTGGCGCGGCGCCCGCCATGGGTGAACACCTCCCACCCGTCGCCGCTGCGGCGCGCGTCGATGCTGGCGACGCAGCACTGGCTGCCGAAGCGTTCGGCGATGTCGGCGACCACCTCCGGCCGGGCGACGGCGGCGGAATTGACCGCGACCTTGTCCGCCCCCGCCAGCAGCAGCGCGCGCGCATCGTCGGCGGTGCGCACGCCGCCGCCGACGGTCAGCGGCATGAAGCAGACCGCCGCGGTGCGCCGCACGACGTCCAGGATCGTGCCGCGCGCCTCATGGCTGGCGGTGATATCCAGGAAACACAATTCGTCGGCACCGGCCGCGTCATAGGCGCGCGCCTGTTCCACCGGATCGCCGGCATCGATCAGGTCGACGAAGTTCACGCCCTTCACCACGCGCCCGCCGGCGACGTCGAGGCAGGGGATCACGCGGGCACGGACGGTCATGGGCCGCTCCATGCCCGCGCGGGGGCGGCAGGGCAAGCATCGCCTGCCGCGCAGGTCTTTGGGCCGATCAGTGGGCGGCGGCGGCCTTCTGCGCCTTCGCCTTGGCGGCGTAATGGTGGTGCATCGCGGCGCAGCCGGCCATCGCGCCCATCACGGCGTGCCCCTTGCCGACATAATGGCCCGCGACCGCGCCGGCGGCGGCACCGCGCAGGCAGCCCTTGGCCAGCGCGGGCGAGGTCGATGCCACCATCAGCGGCAGCGCGATCAGAACGGCGAAACGCTTCACGTCATCCTCCATCACTGGTTGATGCCGTACGATACGCCGCGCGGGGCGGCGTGTTGCGTTACAAGTTGGTCATTTGCCGGTCAGGCGGCGGCGGCGACGCTGAGCGCGGCGGCGAGATCGAGCCGCCCGTCGTAGAGCGCGCGGCCGGTGATGACCCCCTCGATCCCGTCGCGGGCATGGAGCGCCAGGACGTGGATGTCGGCGATGCCCGCCACCCCGCCGCTGGCGATGACCGGAATGTCCACCGCGCGGGCGAGGTCGACGGTCGCCTCGACGTTGCAGCCCTTGAGCAGGCCGTCGCGGCCGACGTCGGTGAACAGCACCGCGGCCACGCCGGCATCCTCGAACCGGCGGGCCAGGTCGACCGCGCTGGTGGTCGACACGTCGGCCCAGCCCTTGGTCGCGACCATGCCGTCGCGCGCGTCTACCGCGACGACGATCCCGCCGGGGAAGGCGGCGGCCATGTCGCGGACGAATTGCGGGTTTTCCAGCGCGGCGGTGCCGATCACGACGCGCGCGACGCCCAGGTCGAACCATGCTTCCACGCTGGCGGGGGTGCGGATGCCGCCGCCCAGCTGGACATGGCCCGGGAAAGCCGCGACGATCGCGCGCACCGCCTCGCCATTGACGCTTTCGCCCGCGAACGCGCCGTCCAGATCGACGACGTGGAGGTGCCCGGCGCCCGCCGCGGCGAACAGCGTCGCCTGATGCGCCGGATCGTCGCCATAGACGGTGGCGCGGGCCATATCGCCCTCCGCCAGCCGCACGACCTGCCCGGCCTTGAGGTCGATCGCGGGGAAGACGATCAGCGGGGCGGTCACGGTTTCCATGCCAGGAACCTTTCGAGCATCGCCAGCCCGTAGCGCTGGCTCTTTTCGGGGTGGAACTGCACGCCGACGATCGTGTCGCGCGCGACCGCGGCGGTCACCGGGCCGGCATGGTCGGTGGTGGCGACGACCGACGCGCCGTCGAAGGCGTAGCTGTGGAGGAAATAGGCCTCGCCCGCGACGATCAGCGGGTGATCGGCGACGGGGACGACATCGTTCCAGCCCATGTGCGGCACCTTGGCGTCGCTGCCGGCAGTGTCGATGCGCCGCACGGTCCCGGTGATCCAGCCGAGGCCGGCGTGGGTACCCAGTTCCTCGCCCGTTTCGGCGAGCAGCTGCATCCCGACGCAGATGCCCAGGAACGGCGTGCCGTGATCCATGACGCGCGCGCGCATCGCATCGACCATGCCGGGGATCGCGCGCAGCGCCGCGGCGCAGGCGCCGAACGCGCCGACGCCGGGCAGCACGATGCGATCGGCGCGCGCCACCACGTCAGGGTCGGCGGTGACGAGAAGATCGGTGCAGCCGGCGGCGCGCAGCGCGTTTTCGACCGAGTGGAGGTTGCCGGCCTGATAGTCGATCAGGGCCAAGGTCATGTGCGTGGTTCCGCAGGCGTCATCCCAGCGAAAGCTGGGATCTCTCCGGGGGAAACGCGCCGCGCGCCACCGAAAGACCCCAGCCTTCGCTGGGGTGACGGGGAGGATGCGACCGCGTCCTTCACAGCGACCCCTTGGTCGACGGGATCGCATCGGCCTTGCGCGGGTCGATCTCCACCGCCTGGCGCAGCGCGCGGGCCAGCCCCTTGAACGCGCTTTCGGCGATATGGTGGTTGTTGTCGCCGTACAGCGTTTCGATGTGCAGCGTGATCCCGGCGGCCTGTGCGAAGCTGTGGAAGAAATGCTGGAACATCTCGGTATCCATCTCCCCCAGCCGGGTCTGGGTGAAGGCGGTCTTCCACACCAGCCACGGGCGCCCGGAAATGTCGAGCGCGACGCGGGTCAGCGTTTCGTCCATCGGCGACAGTGCGTCGCCGTAGCGGCGGATGCCGCGCTTGTCGGCCAGCGCCTGCGCGATCGCGGCGCCCAGCGCCAGCGCGGTATCCTCCACGGTGTGGTGCTGGTCGATGTGCAGATCGCCGTCGCACGTCACGTCCATGTCGATCAGCGAATGGCGCGACAGCTGTTCCAGCATATGGTCGAAGAAGCCGACGCCGGTGTTGACGGCATAGGCGCCGGTGCCGTCGAGGTTGACGGTGACGGCGATCTTGGTTTCGCTGGTGTCGCGGCGGATCGTGGCGGTGCGCATGATGGGCAGCACCCCATAACGATGCCGCGCGTCCAAGCAACCTTGACCCGGCGCATCATGGCGCTACCCAAGGGGGCATGAACGACATGCTGCCCGACAGCCTGATCCCCTATGACGAAATCGTGCAGGAAGCCCTGCGCGCGGTGGTGGGCCGCGTGCTGGGGACGGTGGCCGAATCGGGGGGGCTACCGGGCGAGCACCATTTCTACATCACCTTCAAGACGCAGGCGCCCGGCGTGGATATTGCCGCGCGCCTGATCGAGCGGTTCCCGGACGAGATGACGATCGTCCTGCAGAACCGTTTCTGGGACCTGACGGTGGACGACCGGCGCTTTTCCGTCGGCCTCAGCTTCAACCAGGTACCGTCGAAGCTGGTGATCCCCTATTCGGCGATCACCGGGTTCCACGACCCGGCGGTCAATTTCGAATTGCGTTTCCAGGCGCAGGAAGGGCCGGAGGACGGCCCCGGCGGGCACGACCCGGCCGAGAACGACGGGCCCCCCGCCGCACCGGTGGAGGACGGTTCGAACGTCGTCGCGGTGGATTTCAAGCGGAAGAAGTGACGGGGCGAGCGACACGATCATCGTGTCGCGGTTGCGCAGCAACGCCCCGGCACGGCCGGCGCGCCTGATGGCGCGTCCGACGTCACGGGATTTACTCCCGTGACGTGGCGGTGAGACAGCGAGGCGGGATACCCAGGTCGCGCCATATCGTCGGCGGAAGCGGACGCGGCGCGGTGGATGCCGGAACAGGGCTCTCCTGAGCGAAGTCGAAGGGTCCGGCATG
This sequence comes from Sphingomonas adhaesiva, assembly GCF_002374855.1. Classification (GTDB taxonomy): domain Bacteria; phylum Pseudomonadota; class Alphaproteobacteria; order Sphingomonadales; family Sphingomonadaceae; genus Sphingomonas; species Sphingomonas adhaesiva. The sequence continues at coordinate 26,743 of NZ_NWVC01000002.1, read as the reverse complement.
ACGGACCCCGCATGACGGACCCTGCATGACCGACAGGGCGTGCGATCAATCCGGGATGACGCGCCGCATCGCTTCCGCCAAAAGTCGCGCCATGATCGATTCCATTCCCCACCCCGATGCCGCCGTGCGCGAAGCGATCCTCGCGCCGCTGCGTGCGCATAACGACGCCGCCGCCGGGCCGACCGAGCGGCATGACGTGGCGCTGGCGGTGCGCGACGACAGCGGCGCGATCGTCGGCGGATTGTGGGGGACGACCGGCTATCGCTGGCTGTTCGTCCAGTATCTGGCACTGCCGCCAGAGCGGCGCGGGCGTGGCGAGGGGCGGGCGCTGATGCTGGCGGCGGAGGAGGAGGCGCGGCGGCTGGGGTGTATCGGCGTGTGGCTGGACACGTACAGTTTCCAGGCGCGCGGCTTCTACGAGAAGCTGGGCTATGCCGTGTTCGGGCGGATCGACGATTATCCGCCGGGCGAGGCGCGCCATTTCCTGTCGAAGCGGATCGACTGACGCCGCCGCCGGGTTCATGCGGGGAGGCATCGAACCAGCGACGGGATGACGAACGATGAGCGAGACGCGGACCGAGACCGATTCGATCGGCGCGATCGAGGTGCCGGCCAGCGCCTATTGGGGGGCGCAGACCGAACGCAGCCTGGAGAATTTTCCGTTCGGCGCGCGCGAGCGGATGCCGATCGAGATCGTCCATGCGCTGGCGATCGTGAAGCAGGCGGCGGCGCGGGTGAACCGGCGCCATGGCCTGCCCGCCGACAAGGCCGATGCGATCGAGGCGGCGGCGCAGGAAGTCGTGGACGGCATGCTGGACGACCAGTTCCCGCTGGTGATCTGGCAGACCGGCAGCGGCACGCAATCGAACATGAACGTCAACGAGGTGATCGCTGGCCGCGCCAACGAGATCCTGACGGGGACGCGCGGCGGCAAGGCGCCGGTCCATCCCAATGACGACGTCAATCGCGGGCAATCGTCGAACGACAGTTTCCCGACCGCGCTGCACATCGCCTGTTCGATCGCGGTGCGGCGGCGGCTGATCCCCGCGGCGGAGCGGCTGCACGCCGCGCTGGATGCCAGGGCGCGCGCGTGGGCGGGGATCGTCAAGATCGGGCGGACGCATCTGCAGGATGCGACCCCGCTGACGCTGGGCGACGAATTTTCGGGCTATGCGCACCAGATCCATCGCTGCCTGCGCCGGATCGAACCGGCGGTCGAGCAGGGCACCGACCGGCTGGCGCAGGGCGGCACCGCGGTGGGCACCGGGCTGAACGCGCCGAAGGGCTTCGCGCGCGATTTCTGTGCCGAGGTGCGCGGGCTGACCGGGATCGCGTTCAGCCCGGCGGACAATATGTTCGAGGCGCTGGCGAGCAACGATCCGCTGGTCCACCTGTCGGGCGTGCTCAACACGCTGGCGACGGCGTGTACGAAGATCGCCAACGACATCCGGCTGCTGGGGTCGGGGCCGCGCTGCGGGCTGGGCGAGCTGGACCTGCCCGCCAACGAGCCGGGCAGTTCGATCATGCCGGGCAAGGTCAACCCGACGCAGTGCGAGATGCTGACGATGGTCGCCGCGCAGGTGATGGGCAATCACGTCGCGATCACCGTCGGGGGTGCGCAGGGGCATCTGGAGCTGAACGTGTTCAAGCCGATGATCGGCGCGGCGGTGCTGCGCTCGATCGACCTGCTGGCGACCGGGTGCGACAGTTTCGCCGAGCGGTGCGTCGAGGGGCTGGAGGCGAACGAGGCGCGGATCGGCGAGTTGCTGGACCGCTCGCTGATGCTGGTCACCGCGCTGGCGCCGGAGATCGGGTACGACAATGCCGCGAAGATCGCCAAGCACGCGCATGCCGAGGGGCTGACGCTGAAGGAGGCGGGCATCGCGCTGGGGCTGGTGGATGCCGACACGTTCGACCGCGTGGTGCGGCCGGAGGCGATGCTGGGAAACGAGGGGCGGGGGAACTGACGTGCGCGTGCCGCATTGAGCGCGGGCGTAACGATGAAGGATCCTGCCTCAATGGGTGTGACGACGATGGGCGCGCTGATCGGCGGCGCGATCGATGCGATGTCGGGCGACGACGACAGCGTCGCGGACGGCGCGCTGTACGGCGCGATCACCGCCAACGTCCTGAAGGTGGTGCTGCCGGTGGTCGCCACCTGGGCGATTGGCTGGGGCGTGCTGAAGGGTATCGAAACGCTGGGCAACACGATTTCGGAAAGGGTGAAGGCATGATCCGCACGATTCTCGGCGCGCTGGTGGGGCGCGAACTGGACCGCCGCGACGGGCGCGGCGGCGCGGGCGGTGCACTGTTCGGCGCGCTGGCGACCCGCGCGGTGACGCGCATGGGCCCGCTGGGCATGGCGCTGGGCGGCGCCTATGTCGCTAAGAAGGCGTATGACCGGCGCAAGGCCGCCAAGGCGGGCGTCGCGCCGCGGGTTTGACGCTGACACGCGGTCAGGCGGAGACGGCCCCCGGCGTCAGCTTGGGGGCCGTTTTCGTATGCGGCTCCGCGGGCACCGGATCGGGCGTCATCCCAGCGAAGGCTGGGATCTTTTGCCGAGAGGGCGTCGTCGATGGTGAAAGGCCCCAGCCTTCGCTGGGATGACGGTCTTGGTGTTGCGCTTCCGCTTACTCCCCCCAGTCCGCGTCCTGATGCTCGCCCAGCCGCGGGCTGGCGCGGTCGGCGCGGATGCGCATGCCGTCATAAGTGATCGGCGCCGCTAAACCGGGCAGTCCATCGACAACCAGCCGCATGCCGCGTGCGATGACCTGCGGATCGGCGAACACCTGGTCGATGCGGTTGACCGGGCCGACCGGCACGCCGGCCGCCTCCAGCGCGGCGAGCAGGTCGGCGCTGGGCCACAGCACGGTGCGCGCGGTGACCAGCGGCAGCAGCGCGGCGCGGTTCGTCACCCGCGCCGGATTGGTGGCGAAGCGCGTGTCGCCTGCCATGGTGGGGACACCCAGCACGTCGCACAGCTTCGCGAATTGCCGGTCATTGCCGACCGCGATGATGAGGTCGCCGTCGGCGGTCGGGAAGCTCTGGTACGGCGTCAGATTGGCGTGGCCGTTGCCCATGCGCGCCGGCACCACCCCGCTGGCCATCCAGTTGAGCGCCTGGTTGCCGAGCACCGCGACCTGCGTGTCGAGCAGCGCCATATCGATATGCGTGCCCGTGCCCGTCCTCGCGCGATCGTGCAGCGCCGCCAGGATCGCGACGACCGAATAGACGCCGGTGAACAGGTCGGCGAAGGCGACCCCGCCTTTCTGCGGCGGGCCGTCCGGTTCCCCGGTGATCGACATGATCCCGCCCATCCCCTGCACGATGAAGTCGTAGCCGGCGCGGTGCGCATAGGGGCCGTCCTGTCCGAAGCCGGTGACGGAGCAGACGATCAGCCGCGGATCGGCGGCGCGCAGCGCGGCGGCGTCCAGCCCGTATTTGACGAGGCCGCCGACCTTGTAATTCTCGATCACCACGTCCGCGCCCGCCGCCAGCGCGCGCACCCGCGCCTGCCCCTCCGGCGTGGCGATGTCGACCGCGACCGACCGCTTGCCGCGGTTGCAGGCGTGGTAATAGGCGGCCGACAGGTCCGCCCCGTCCGCGCCGGTCAGGAACGGCGGCCCCCAGTGGCGGGTGTCGTCGCCTTCGCCAGGGCGTTCCACCTTGATGACGTCGGCGCCCAGATCGGCGAGCAGCTGCCCCGCCCATGGCCCGGCGAGGATGCGGGCGAGTTCGAGGACGCGGACGCCAGCGAGCGGTCGGGGGGGCGTGGTATCGGTCATCGCGCGGGTGTAGCCGGTTCGCGCCTTGATGGCACCCGCCGCGCGCCGTAAGGCCGGGCGACCCACCGTGGAGACCGATTGCATGAAGACCCGCGCCGCCGTTGCGTTCGAGGCGAAGAAGCCGCTGGAGATCGTCGAACTCGACCTGGAAGGCCCGAAGGCGGGCGAGGTGCTGGTCGAGATCATGGCGACCGGCATCTGCCACACCGACGCCTATACGCTGGACGGACTGGACAGCGAGGGGCTGTTCCCCAGCGTGCTGGGGCACGAGGGCTGCGGCATCGTGCGTGAAGTGGGCGCGGGCGTGACCAGCGTGGCGCCAGGCGACCATGTCATCCCGCTGTACACCCCCGAATGCCGCCAGTGTAAGTCGTGCCTGAGCCAGAAGACCAACCTGTGCACCGCGATCCGCGCGACGCAAGGCAAGGGGCTGATGCCGGACGGCACCACGCGCTTCAGCTACAAGGGGCAGCCGATCTATCACTATATGGGCTGTTCCACCTTCTCGAACTTCACCGTCCTGCCCGACATCGCGGTGGCGAAGATCCGCACCGACGCTCCGTTCGACACCAGCTGCTACATCGGGTGCGGCGTGACCACCGGGGTGGGCGCGGTCGTCAACACCGCCAAGGTCGAGCCGGGGGCGACGGTGATCGTGTTCGGGCTGGGCGGGATCGGCCTGAACGTGATCCAGGGCGCGAAGATGGCCGGCGCGCACCGCATCATCGGCGTCGACATCAACCCCGACCGCGAGGAATGGGGCCGCAGGTTCGGCATGACCGACTTCGTGAACCCGCGTGACGTCGGCGATATCGTGCCGCACCTGATCGCGATGACCGACGGCGGCGGCGACTATACGTTCGACTGCACCGGCAATACGGTCGTGATGCGCCAGGCGCTGGAGGCGGCGCACCGCGGCTGGGGCGAATCGATCGTGATCGGCGTGGCCGAATCGGGCAAGGAGATCAGCACCCGCCCGTTCCAGCTGGTCACCGGCCGGGTGTGGAAGGGCACCGCGTTCGGCGGTGCGCGCGGGCGCACCGACGTGCCGAAGATCGTCGACTGGTACATGGACGGGCTGATCCAGATCGACCCGATGATCACCCACCGGCTGACGCTGGAGGAGATCAACAAGGGCTTCGACCTGATGCATGCGGGCCAGAGCATCCGCAGCGTCGTGGTGTATTGAGACAACAAGCGAGGAGGAGCAGGATATGTATTCGCACATGATGGTCGGATCGAACGACATGGACCGGTCGAAGAAGTTCTACGACGCGCTGTTCGCGTCGCTGGGCGGCAAGCCGGGGATCACCGATCCGAAGGGGCGGCTGATCTACATGCACAACGGCAGCCTGTTCCTGGTCACCCCGCCGATCGACGGCGAGGCGGCGACGCCGGGCAATGGCATGACGATCGGCTTCGCGGTGGACGGGCCGGAACAGGCCAATGCCTGGCATGAAGCCGGCGTCGCCGCGGGCGGCCGCGCGATCGAGGATCCGCCCGGCGTGCGCAGCGGTGCGGGGATGAACCTGTACCTGGCGTATCTGCGCGATCCCGACGGCAACAAGCTGTGCGCGCTGCACCGGATGCCGGCCGCGGCGTAAACCAAGTGCCGCCCCGGCCGGGTGCCGGGGCGGTCATTGCTGTGGGACATGGCGATGGACACCGTTTCGACCTCCAGGGCGCATGGCGGGACGCAGGGCGTCTATCGCCACGCCTCCGCTGCGACCGGCACCGACATGACCTTCTCGGTCTATGTCCCCGATCATGCGCCGGGCGTGCGGCTGCCGGTGGTCTGGTATCTGTCGGGGCTGACCTGCACCCATGCCAATGTCACCGACAAGGGCGAGTTCCGCGCGCATTGCGCGCGCCACGGGCTGATCTTCGTCGCGCCCGATACCTCACCGCGCGGTGACGATGTGCCCGATGAGGATGCGTGGGATTTCGCCAAGGGCGCGGGCTTCTACGTCGACGCGACGCAGGCGCCGTGGGCGGCGAACTATCGCATGTGGTCCTATGTCACCGACGAGCTACCCGCGTTGATCGCGGCGCAGTTTCCGGCCGACATGGATCGCCAGTCGATCATGGGCCATTCGATGGGCGGGCACGGCGCGCTGACGATCGGACTGACCCATCCAGAACGATTTCGCGCGGTGTCCGCCTTCGCCCCGATCGTCGCGCCGACGCAGGTGCCGTGGGGCAAGGCGCTCGACCGCTATCTGGGCGACGACCGCGCCGCCCAGCGGCGCCACGATGCCGTCGCGCTGATCGAGGATGGCGCGCGCGTGACGGAATTGCTGGTCGATCAGGGGGATGCCGATGCCTTTCTGACCGAGCAGCTGCGCCCCGAGCTGCTGGCGGCGGCGTGCGATGCGGCGGGAATCGACCTGACGCTCAGGATGCAGCCGGGGTACGACCACAGCTATCACTTCGTCTCCACCTTCATGGGCGATCACCTCGACTGGCACGCGGCGCGCCTGTCGGCTTGACGGGAAGGGGGGCGGCGGGCCATCAGCCGCCATGGATTCCGACCGTACCGCCGACCCCCACAACATGAAGCGCCGCGGCATGCTGTTCGTCCTGTCCTCGCCATCGGGGGCGGGCAAGTCGACGATCGCGCGCAAGCTGCTGGCCAGCGAGCCGGAGCTGTCGCTGTCGGTGTCGGCCACCACCCGTGCGATCCGCGAGGGCGAGGAGGACGGGCGCGACTATCATTTCGTGACGCTCGACAAGTTCCGCGAGATGGTGGAGGCGCGCGAATTCCTGGAATGGGCGCACGTCTTCGACCAGCGGTACGGCACGCCGCGCGCGCCGGTGGAAGCGATGCTGGCGGCGGGCAAGGACGTGCTGTTCGACATCGACTGGCAGGGTGCGCAGCAGCTGCACCAGATCGCCGGCGGCGACGTGGTGCGCGTGTTCATCCTGCCGCCGTCGATGGAGGAGCTGCGCCGCCGTCTGGAAGGCCGCGCCACCGACGCGCAGGAAATCATCGACCGCCGCATGTCGCGTGCGGATGCCGAGATCAGCCACTGGGACGGATATGACTATGTGCTGGTCAACGACGATGTCGACAGCTGTTATGCCAAGGTGAAGACGATCCTGGCGGCCGAGCGGCTGAAGCGGTCGCGGCAGACCGGGCTGATCGGGTTCATCCGCAAGCTGCGCACGCGCGAGGCGTAGGGCGGGGGCGTATTGCGCCCTTTGCGCGGGAAAGGGACGGCGTGGCCTGCATGGCGCGCGTCCCCATGGACTCGTTGCCGCCCGCTTCAAACGTCGGTTGATGGCCGTCACCCCGGTGAAGGTCGGGGGCCATGGTGCCGCAGACGCAACGGTCGTCGCGTTTGGGCAGACATGGATGCCGGAACAAGTCCGGCATGACGGGGGGATGTGGCCGCGGCGGCGCGCGCCGTCGCCCCGAATATGGTCAAGTCATTTTCGAGCGGCGTTTCCTATCCGCCACCCCGGCGAAGGCCCGGGTCCAGGGTGCCGCAGACGCAGCGGCCGGTGCGCGTGGGGAAACATGGATGCCGGAACAAGTCCGGCATGATGGTAGGGGATGTGGCCGCGTTCCTTCCGCCCGTCACAGCAGCGACAGGAACCGCACGCCCGCGTCGTAATCGCGTCGTTTCGCCTCGCGCGCCTGTGCCGCCAGGCTGTCCTGGCCCCATCGTTCGGCCTGCCAGTCCTCATCCACCATCGCCGCGGCCCAGAGCGTGTCGGCGTCGGTTGCACCCTCCGCCAGCGCCAGCGCGCCGATCAGCGTGCCGGTGACCGTCACCAGCGGCGACAGCGCGGCGAGGTGGAAGGCGCCGCGCGCGGCCACCGCCTCCGCCAGTCGCGCCAGCGTGGCGGGGGGCTGCGCGCGGTGCATCACCCCGGCGGTGGTTTCGACATGCACGTCGTAGCGCGTGCGCGCCCAGTCGAGCAGCGGGTCCCAGGCGGCGGCCTGCCGGTCGACCAGTTCGCGCGGGGAGTCGGCGCGATAATAGAGCAGGTCGCTTTCGCCATAGCGCGCCAGGCCGTCGGCGAAGGCGGCGGGTTGTGCGGCGATCCGGTCGATCGCGGCATTGGCGAGGCCGGTCAGCGGCATCGCGCGCGGATCGATCGTCTCGTCGACCGCGCGCCATTCGTCGGCGACCGCGGCGGCGAGCGCGTCGGTCGGCAGCGCCAGCGGCGCGCGGCCGGGGGTGCGCACCGGGCGGTCGTCGAGCCGGACGACGCGATCGGCGTCGACCGCAACGGTGGTCCAGAACCGCTTCATTCGGGCGTCCGCCAGCGATGCGCCAGCGCGCGCGGCACGGTGGCGATGACCCACAGGGCGCTGGCGACGATCGCGACACCCAGCAGCTTCGGCCCCCACGCCTCGGCACGTCCCAGCAGAACGACGCCCAGTATCGCGCCCAGCGTGCCGGCGACGCGCACCGCCATCATCATCGCCCAGCGCCCGACGGCGGGATCGCGGCTCATGCCAGCGCCCCGGGCACGTCGGCATAATCGTGGATGACCGCATCGGCGCCCGCGGCCCATAACTGCGCCGCGTCGTGATAGCCCCAGGTGACGCCGACCGCGCGGACGCGCGCGGCGCGCGCCATTTCCATGTCGTAGCTGGTATCGCCGATCATCGCGGTCATGTGGGGATCGGTGCCCGCCTGCGCCATCGCTTCGTGCAGCATCGAGGGGTGCGGCTTCGACGGGTGGCGATCGGCGGTCTGGAGCGTGACGAACCGACCCGTCAGGCCGTGGTGCGCCAGGACATGTGCCAGGCCGCGGTCGGACTTGCCGGTCGCCACGCCGAGCAGCCACCCGGCGGCGGACAGCGTATCGAGCGCGGCGACCAGCCCGTCGTACAGCGGCTCCACCTCCAGCTCGCCCGCGGCGCGCATCGCTCGGAACGCCGCCTTGTAATCTTCCGCCAGCTGTTCGTGGAGCGCGGGCGGGGCGTCGGGGGCGAGCACCGCCACCGCCTCGACCAGGCTCAGCCCGACGATCCCGCGGATCGCGACGCGCGGCGGCGGTGGCAGGCCCGCGCCGGCATAGGCGGCCTCCATCGCGCGGCAGATGTTGGCCTGGCTGTCAACGAGGGTACCGTCGCAGTCGAACACGGCAAGACGAAGGGGCATGGCGGGCGCCTTAGACCAGCGCGCGGCAGCGCGCCACAACGTCGCGCGCGCCGGTCGGAGCCGTGCCGGGCGATGAAGCGAGCGATGCGCGGGGCAGGGCGATCGTTAACCTATGGGTAGCACGCGCATGATATGGTTAACGACATCGAGGCTGCTGGGGGGTGGCCGCTGGACCTTTACGGGACGAGCGAGGCGGGAATGATCGAGGCGGTGGCGCTGACCTATGGGATGTTGTTGAGCTTCGTGCTGTCGGGCGCGTCGCGCAACCGGAAGCTGGCGCGGCCCAATCCGCCGATGCTGGAATATGTCGGCTACGTCCTGTTCGGCGTGACCGCGACCGCCGCCGTCGCGCTGGCGGTCTATGCCGGCTGGGGCGTGATCGACGGGGCGGTGACCGCGGTCTGACGCGGCCGGCGGCGTGCGCTGGTGCACGTCATGCCGGACCGGTTGCGGCATCCACTGAGCCGCATACGCGGGCGGGGTCGCGGTGAGCCACGGCGCATGTCTGCCCCGGCCGGGTCGCCTGTAGACTTGTGCTGCTGCCTGCGCAGGAGCGCGGTGGGAACTTTCGCAAGCCGGGGATGACGAGGGGCGTATACGGCGCCCCTCAATCCTAGCGTTTCGGCGCGCCGCGCGGACCCGCGGGGCGGGCGGGGCCGCGCGAGGGGCCGGCGGCGGCACGCGCGCCGGTGCGCGGACGACCACCGCCACCGCTGCCACCACCACCACCGCCGCCACGGGGCGCATCGTCGCCGCCGCGGCCACGGCGTTCGCCGCGGCGTTCCTTGCGCACGCTCTTGGCATGCGCGCGCGCCTTGGCCTTCTTTTCCTCGCGCGTGGGCGGGGTGAAGGTGTCGAGCGGCATCATGTCGCCGGCCATCGCCTCGAATCCCAGCCCCGCCAGGCTTTCGGCGAAATGCGTCGGCAGTTCGGCGGTCACGTCGATCTCGCCGCCGTCGGGGTGGTCGACGCGGATTCTGCGCGCGTGGAGGTGCATCTTGCGGCTGATCCCGCCGGTCAGGAACGCCGCCGGGCCGCCGTACTTTCCGTCGCCGACGATCGGATGGCCGATCGCCGCCATGTGCACGCGCAGCTGGTGGGTGCGCCCGGTGAAGGGTTGCAGCTCGACCCAGGCGGCGCGGTTGCCGGCGCGTTCGATCACGCGATAGCGGCTGCGCGCGGGGCTGCCCTCCGCCTCGTCGATGTGCATCTTCTCGCCGCCGGTGCCGGGCTGCTTGGCGATCGGCAGGTCGATGGTGCCGTCGTCGATCGAGGGGACGCCGACGACCAGCGCCCAATAGACCTTCTTCGCCGAACGGCCCGAGAAGCTCTTGGCGAAGAAGGCCGCGGCGCGGGCGGTACGCGCGACCAGCAGCGCGCCCGACGTATCCTTGTCGAGGCGGTGGACCAGCTTGGGCCGCCCCTCCGCCTCATATTGCAGCGCGTCGAGCAGGCCGTCGACATGCTGCACCGTCTTCGTCCCGCCCTGCGTCGCGAGACCGGGGGGCTTGTTGAGGACCAGCGCCTGCGCATCCTTGTGGATCACCATCTCGCGCGCGAAGGTCGCTTCGTCGTCGCTCAGCGGCGGGCGCTGGCGCTGCGGCCTGGCATCGGTACGGACCGGCTCGGCCGGGGGGACGCGCAGGACCTGTCCGGCCTGCAGCCGATCGCCGGGGCCGACGCGCGCGCCGTCCACCCGCAATTGCCCGGTGCGCGCCCATTTGGCGACGGTGGTGAAGCTGGTCCCCTCCAGATGCCGCTTGAACCAGCGGTCGACGCGGATGCCGTCGTCGTCGCTGTCGACGGTGAACTGCCGGACGTTGTCGTCACCGCCGCTCATGCGCCGGTCCCCGACACGGCGCGGACGACCATCATCCCGGCGAACAGCGCGACCAAGCCGCCGATCACGCTGACGAGCACGTAGGACAGCGCCGCCACGCCATCGCCGCGCTGCGCCATGTTGACGGTGTCGAGCGCGAAGGCGGAAAAGGTGGTGAACCCGCCCAGCATCCCGGTGCCGAGCAGCAGCCCCCACGCCTCGCCCCCCATGCCGGTGCGCGCGAGGATGCCGGCGAGCAGGCCCATCAACAGGCTGCCGACGAGGTTGACGGTGAGCGTGCCGGACGGCCAGCCGGGGCCGAAGGCGGCCAGCGTCGCCTGTCCGGTGAGGAAGCGGGCGCCCGAACCGATCGCGCCGCCCGCCATGACGAGGAGGAGGGAGTACATCGCGTGTCCCTACCGGCTTTCGCCGCGGAAGGGAATTGACCGCGCGTCACCCCGTCCGGATCATGCGGCCGCGGCGTGCGGCCCCAGGTTCATCACCGCCACCCCCGCGACGATCAGCGCCATGCCCGCCAGCGTCGGCACATCAAGCCGCTGCCCGTGGACGATCCACGCCGCGGCGGTGACCAGCACGATGCCGACCCCCGACCAGATCGCATAGGCGACCCCGGTCGGGATCGTGCGCAATGCCAGCGACAGGCAATAGAAGGCGATCGCATAGCCCGCGACGGTCAGCAGCGCGGGCAGCGGGCGGGTGAAACCGTCCGATTGCTTGAGCGCGGTGGTGGCGAACACTTCGGCCAGGATCGCGGCGAACAGGAGGAGGTGCGGCATCCCGCCACGATAGCGCGGATCAGCCGCCGTCGACCATCAGATCCACTTCGGTGCCGCCGCCGGCGTGCGGGCGCATGATCGCCAGGAAGGCGCCGCCCGCCGGCTTCGTACCCGCCAGCACATGTTCTGCGCCCTGTGCCTGGTGCCCGGCGCGGAAGCCGGCGGCGGTGGCGCGGGTGTAGTAATAGTCGAGCAGCCGCTGCATCGGCTGCGCGCTGGCGAAGGTGACGATGCGCAGGCGGCAGCCCTCGCCATCGGCGCCCGCCGCCTCGATCACGCGGGCGTCGGCGATCAGCGGGATGCTGTCGGGCAGGCGCGTCGCCCAGATCGCCGAATAGCCGACGCGGGCCGCGCATTGCCCGGTCGCGCCGCCTTGCCCCTGCGCCAGCGCGCCCAGCGTCAGCGCGCGGCGGGCGATGGCGCATTGCGGGCAGTCGGCGGTCGGGGCCGGGGCGCTGCGCAGCGTCTGGCCGGCAAGCGGATCCTTCGGCATCGCCGCCTGCGCGATCCCGTCGGGCGGCACCGCGCCGGCGGCGGGCATGGTGGGCGGGCGGACGGCGTCGTCGTTCGCCTGCTGCACCAGCATCGGATCGACCATGATCTGGTCGCGCAGCGCCGCGGTCAGCGCGGGATCGGCATCATTGCCGAGCAGCGCCGCATCGACGGCATTGACGTTGGGGCCGGCCGCGGGTTTCGGCGATCCGCACCCCGCCAGCGCCAGCGTCGCGGCAAGGATGGTAGCGATGCCGGCAAGGCGCGGGGTGATCGTCGTGCGTCGCATCGGCCGTCCGTAGCGAGGGAAAGAAGCCGGGCGGGGATGGCGCGCGCGGCGTTAACGAACCCTTGTGTGTCTCACTCTTGCAATACACCCGGGGTGGGGTCATATTCCTCCCATGCTCAACTTGCTTTCCATCCTGATCGGTCTGGTGGCGCTGGTGCTCGGCATCGTGCCGTTCCTGCCGTTCCTCGCCTGGGGTTACTGGTTCGTCATCCCGATCGCGGTCGTCGGCGCGGCGATCGGTGCGTTGTCGTCGCGCAACGGCGGGCGCAACCTGAACCTGATCCTCATCGTGATCTTCGGCCTGCGGCTGATGCTGGGCGGCGGGATCATCTGATACGAAAACGGCCCCGGCGTGGTGCCGGGGCCGTTCGGTCTGCGCCAAGCGGCGCTTAGCGGCAGACGACCTGGCCGCGGTCGATCGACTGACCGAGCAGCGCGCCGCCGCCCGCGCCGATCACCGTGCCCAAGAGGCGCGAGCCGCCGCCCGCGATGATGTTGCCCAGCGCGCCGCCGGCCAGACCGCCGACGACCAGCCCGGTCGTCCCATCCGAACGACGGCAGTAATAGCGCCCGTTGTAGCCGCGATAGACGCGGTCGTTGCGGGTCAACGCACGCTGCCGGTAATAGCGGCCGTCGCGATAATAGCGCGCGGGATCGTAGCCCCGCTGGCCCTGTTCGAAGCGGTTGTAATCATAGCGATTGTACCGTCGCCAGTCGCGCACCGCCTCGTTCCGGTCGCGCCGTGCGTCGCGCACGTCCTCGCGATATTCGCGGCGCGCGTCGCGGACGTCGCGACGCGAATCCGCGCGGCGCAGGTCGTCGCGATAATCGCGGCGCGCATCGTTGACGTCGCGGCGATATTCGCGATCGGCCTGCCGCGGGGTTTGCGCCGTTGCCGTCGTCGGCACCGCGGCCAGCGTCGTCGCCGCCATCACCGCACCCAGGATGATACGCATCACTGTTCTCCTTGATCGAAGTAAGTGACGGAAAGAACGACGAAATCGACGCGCGGTTGCGTGAACGGAAAACTACGCCCCGTTCACGCATGCGGCAGTTACGCAGACAGGCGGTGGGTCAGGGTTACTTCCGCGGTCATCAGTTTTGACACCGGGCAGCCGGCCTTCGCCTCGTTCGCGATCCTCTCGAACTCATCGGCGGCGATGCCGGGGACTTTGGCGTCGAGGTCGAGCTTCGAGGAGGTGATGGTGAAGCCGTCGCCATCCTTGTCGATCGTGACCTTCGCGTTCGTCTCCAGCGTGCCGTCATGATAACCCGCACCCGCCAGCGCGAAGCTGAGCGCCATGGTGAAGCAGCTGGCATGCGCGGCGGCGATCAGCTCCTCCGGATTGGTGCCGGGGCCGTCCTCGAACCGGGTGTTGAAGCCGTATTGCTGGTCCTTGAGCACGCCCGACTGGGTGGAAACCCAGCCCTTGCCGTCCTTGCCAAGGCCTTCGTAGCGCGCCGATCCGCTGCGGGTGGGCATGTGTCGTCTCCAAACGAAAAGGGGCGCGGCCCCCATCGGACCGCGCCCCCTCCAACGTCGATCAGCGCAAAAGGCTCAACGGCAGCGGCGGCTGGAGCTGCTGCGCTCGATCTCGCGGCCCGCCAGCGCGCCGCCGACGCCGCCCAGAACGGTGCCGAGCGTGCGGTCGCCGCGCGTGTCGATGGTGCGACCCAGCAGGCCGCCGGCGACGGCGCCGACCACCAGGCCGGTGGTGCCGTCGGGCTTGCGGCAGCGCAGGCGGCCGTCCTCACCGCGCCATTCGCGATAGCGCGCGTGGCGGCGCGCATCCGCATCGGTGGTGGTGGCGATCAGCGTGGGGGCGACCATCGCGGCGGCGCCAAAGGCGAGCATCAGGTTACGCATGTGACAATTCTCCCGTTCCGAAATTCGTAATGCCGTCGAAACGTGTTCCTTGTAGCCGGGTTGCATGAACCTGAAACAACGCCGCGTTCAGCTTCGCGGCGGCGGGTTGCCGTCGACGAACACCGGCGCGCGCCTGGCCATATTGGCCTGCACCGATTCCACCTGGTTGGGCGATCCCATCAGCGCGACCTGCTCGACGCTTTCGGCCAGCAGGATCGACGCCGTGTCGCCGTCGTGCATTTCGGCGAACAGCCGCTTGCACCCGCGCACCGCGTCGGGATTGCGCCCCGCGATCTCGCGCGCGATCGCCATGGCGCGGGCGTGGGGATCGTCGTCCAGATGCGTGACCAGCCCCCAGCCTTGCGCCTGCGCGGCGGAAAATTCGCGGCTGGTGTAGACCAGCTCGCGCAGGATATCGTCGCGCACGGTGCCGCGCCACAGCGCGAAGCCGCCCATGTCGGGCACCAGCCCCCAATAGGTTTCGCGGATCGCCATGCGCGTGTCGGGATGCGCGACGCGGATGTCGGCGCCCGACAGCAGCTGGAACCCGCCGCCCATCGCGACGCCGTGCACCGCGGCGATGACCGGCACCGGAAGTTCGCGCCAGCCGGTGCAGACGAATTGCGCATCGTTGGACAGGCCGCGGCTGCGCTCCGACAGCTTCAACCCCGAACCGCCGCCGGCCATCGACGCCATGTCCAGCCCGGCGCAGAAGGCGCGGCCCTCGCCCGACAGCACGACGGCGCGCACTTCCGGCATCGTGCCCAGCCGGTCGATCGCATCGCGCAGGCCGGCGAACATCGCCGGATCGAGCGCATTCATCTTGTCCGCGCGGGTCAGCCGCACGTCGGCGATGCCATCGGCGACGGTGATCGAGACGCGATCGTTCATGGTGGATCCTCTTCCTAAGCCCTGCGGCTTAGCTACAGGTCGGGCGGGGGCGCCGCAACCAGACGGTAGCCGCGCCCGCGATCGGTCAGCAGCATCGGCGGCGCCGCATCGCATTCCAGCGCGGCGCGCACGCGCGAGACGTGCACGGCCAGCAGGTTGGTACCCGGATCGAAGCGCAGGCCGAACACCGCGCGACGCAGGTCGTCGTGCGGCACGGTGCGGCCGGGCTGCGCGGCCAGATGCGCGAGCAGCGCATATTCGCGCGGGCGCAGGCCCAGCGGGCGTCCGGCGCGCGCGGCGGTGCGCGCGATCCGGTCGATCACGAGGTCTCCGATCCGCCAGACGGGGGCATTGGCGTGGAGCCGCGCCGCGCGCGCCGCGATGACCGCGTCGCCGCCGCGTGCGCTATCGCTGGCCCCGGCGGCGAGCGCGGCGATCTCCTCCGCCTCGTCATGTGCGACGACCAGCGTGGCGGCACCGGCGAAACGCTGCGCCAGCAGCGGCAGATCGGCAGGCGCGCCGACCACGACGGTCGGTGCGACGCCCTCCGTCACGCAGCACAGACCGACCCGATGGAGCGCGGCGGCCAGCCCGGGGCGTTCGATCAGCAGGCGCACGGCCATCGCCGCATCCTAACCGAGGCGGTGTTGATGTGATGCGATACCCGATCCGTTATGGATCGTTCAGTCGCCCAGCAGCGCGCGCGCCGCAGTGGCATTGCGCGGGTCGCGATCGTCGGCGGCGCGCTCCACCAACCGCCGGGCGGCGGCGGGGGACAGCAGGTCGTCGAGCGCGGCGAGTGCAGTCGCGCGCATCCGTGGGTGGGGGTGGTGAAGCGCGATCTCCTGCGCCAGGCCGGTGCCGTCGTCGCCCCCCAGATGCGCGGCGATCGTCACCAGCGCCTCCGACGGGGTGACCGTCATCGCCTGCGCGATCGTGTCGGAGGCGGTGTCGAAGCGATATTGCGTGCGCCACGGCTGCGCACGGTCATGGCCCAGGATATTGAGCGAGACCGAGAAGCGGTCCGGCGGATGCTGGACATGGACGTCGCGATGCGCGCGGTACAGCATCACCTGCCTTGGCTCCAGCCGCGCGCGGCGATCGAACGCCAGCCCGGCACGCTCGCCCGCGACGCGGTGTGCGCCGCCGCCGAACGTATCGTCGAACAGATAATAGTCGCTCCAATAACCCGGCCCGAGATAGCCGACCGTCAGGAACGAGAAATTGTGGTCGTGCGGCAGGTCGTAGAAGAACGGCGCGGTGCCCGCCGCGCGCACCACCGCATCGTCGCGCGCGGGCCAGAAGGCGGCGCGCAGCGCGTAGCGGCCGCCGGGCGGGCGCAGCATCAGCACCTGCGCGCCATAGCTGTTGCGTGCCTGTCCGGCGAAGCGCGTTTCCAGCTCGGCGATCGCCATGTCGGCCAGGAAGCGGCGGTTGCGCGCCAGCCGCGCCAGCCAGATGCCGCGCGCGGCGAACGCATCCTCGTCGCGCGGATCCCAGGGATCGGCATCCAGCGCATCGACCAGTTCGTCCAGCGTGATCGCCCGGTCCGCGGGGGTGTCGATCAGGCGGGGCATGGCGCGCTCCCGATCCGGGCGAGCGTCGCGGCGGCGGTGGCGCGCACCTCGCCATGCGGATCGCCCGCCGCCAGTTCGCGCAGGCGCGGCAATGCGGCATCGGCGTCGAGCGCCAGCCATTCGCGCATCGCCTCCCAGCGCAGGTGGAAGGCATCGGCACGGGTCGCCGCATCGAAGCGGTCGCCCGCGTCGGTGCGGCCGGCGATGCGCAGCAGCGTCAGCAGCATGTGGGTGCGCGATGCCGCCTCGTCGCCGGTGGCGATGCGCAGCAGGCGGCCGGTCGCGCGTTCGTACTCGCGCACCATGACGGGCGCACGGGTCGCGACGGTGACGGTGGCGACCGGGGCGGCGGCGTCGATCAACATCGCCTCGCGCCGGCCGTCGGTACGCAGCACCAGCCCGTCGTGAAGGTCGATGACGGGCAGCGCGGCGAGCGGTAGCGCATAGGCGGCGTCGGGCGGTCCGGCGTCCCAGCGCAGCAGCCGCGCGCCGCGCGCGCGGTGGTAGCGCGTCACCGCCAGCCGTCCCGGGACGGTCAGCGTCGCGGCGTCCGGATCGCCCACCGCGACCGTCGCGGAGACGGTGGCGGCGGGCAGGTCCAGCAACCGCACCACGGTGCGCCGCGTGTCGCGCGCGACGCGCAAGGGGGCGTCGAACCACGGATCCTCGCGCAGCGCGGCGGCCAGCGGGGCGAGCAGCGCGGCGATCCACGCGGCATCGGCCAACAGCGTCGCGGCGGCATCCGCCACCCGATCCGCATCGTCGGGCGCCAGCGCGGCGAAGGCGGCGGTGGCATGGCGCACCGCATCGCCGTCATGCCACGCCCGCGCGATCGGCGCCGACCGTTCCGCCGCGGCGGCGAGCGCCGCGCGCGACGGGATCACGGCCGCGGATCGGACTGGATCAGGATCACCAGCTCGACGATGTAATCGCAGATATGGTCCGCGCCGCGTTCGGCGGTGCGCACGCTGCCCGCCGGGGCGATCATCGTCGCCAGATCGGGGATGTCGACGATGTCGATCCGCCGTGAACTGCCCAACGCGACCTTCGTCATCCTTGCCCCCACTGCGTCGAAACGATGCGCCCATCGTGTGGCGGCGCGGGCGGCGGCGTTAGTTAAAACGCTGCAACGTTGCGTGGTGCGCGCGCGGGCGTATAGGGCGGCGCGATGACGTTCAATCCGGCCAAGATGATGGACCAGATCGACCTGCGTCGCTTCGGCGGGCACGGCGGGCGGCTGGGCATCCGTTTCCATGCGCGCGACGCCGACTGGGTCGAGCTGGCGATGCCCTATGCCGAGGATATGATCGGCGACGAGGACAGCGGCGTGATCGCGTCGGGGCCGATCATCGCGATGATGGATATCGCTACCAGCCTGGCGGTGTGGAACCGCATCGCGACGTTCGTGCCGCACGCCACGGTCGACCTGCGGATCGACTATCTGCGCCCGGCGCGGCCGGGGCGGACGGTGATCGGGCGTGCCGAATGCCTTCGCGTGGCGCGGTCGATCTCGTTCACGCGCGGGATCGCGCATGACGGCGACATCGACGATCCGGTCGCGCATGTCGCCGCGACGTTCATGGTGCCCAGCGGCAGCTATCCCAGGGTGACGCCGTGATGCGCCTGCCGCCCTATGCCGCGCTGCTGGGCGCGCAGCTGGAATATGCCGGGGACGGGACGCCGGTGATGCGGATGCCGTTCGCCGAGGCGGTGATCGGCCGCCCCGGATTCCTGCAGGGCGGGGCGATTTCCGGCCTGCTGGAGGTCGCCGCGATCGCCGCGCTGCGCCACGCGCTGGCGGAGGAGGGCGGGGGGCGGATCAAGCCGATCAACGTCACCGTCGATTTCATGCGCGGCGGGCGCGACCATGACACGCTGGCGGCGGGGATCATCACCCGGCTGGGCAATCGCGTCGCCAATGTCGAGGCGGTGGCGTGGCAGGACGACCGCGCGCGGCCGATCGCGGCGGCGCGGATGAACTATCTGATCGAGCGGGACTGACCGGCGCGATGCCGCCCGCGGACGTGCTGACGCCGCAGGTCCTGCTGCCCGCGTTCGCGCCGTGGCTGGACGTCGCGGGGCTGGCGCTGTTCGCGGCGTCCGGCGCGCTGGCGGCGGCGCGGCGCGGGCAGACGCTGGTGACGTTCGCCTTCTTCGCGCTGATTACCGGGGTCGGCGGGGGCACGGTGCGCGACCTGCTGATCGGCGCGCCGGTGTTCTGGGTGCACGATGCGCGCGCGGCGTCGGTGTGCCTGATCATGGCGCTGGTGATCTGGATCACGCCGGCACGCTGGTGGCGCGGCGCGGCGCTCGACTGGTTCGACGCCATCGGGCTGGCCGCCTATGCCGTCTACGGCGCGGCCAAGGCGCTGGGTTACGGCGTGCCGCCGCTGCCCGCCGCGCTGATGGGGGTGATGACGGGGTGTGTCGGCGGGATCATCCGCGACGTGCTGGCGGGCGAGCCGTCGATCCTGATGCGCCCGGAGCTGTACGTCACCGCCGCCGCGCTGGCGGCGGGGCTGTACGTGGCGCTGCGCACGATCGGCGTCGACCCGTGGCTGGCCGCCGCGGTAGCGGGCGTCGCCGGATTCGGCCTGCGCGCGGCGGCGATCCGGTTCCGGCTGGCGCTGCCCGCCTATGGCGACGCGCAGCGCTGAACGCGGGTCAGGCGCGCACGACCCCGGTTTCGCTGAACGGGCGGGGTTCGGCCGGGGGCACGGCGGACGGGTTCAGTTCGCACTGCCAGAAGCCGACGTCAATCCAGCGCCCCTGCTTATACCCGATTTCGCGATAGACGCCCGCGCGGCGGAAACCGACCGCTTCGTGCAGCGTGATCGAGGCGTCGTTGGGTAGCGAGATGACACCGATCGCCTGGGTGAAGCCCTGCGCGCGCAGCGTGTCGACCAGCGCCTCGTACAGCAGCCGCCCGACGCCCTGCCGCTGCGTGCCCCCGGCGACGTAGATCGAGGTTTCGACGACGTAGCGATAGGCCGGCCGGTCGCGGAAGCGCGTGGCATAGGCGTAGGCGAGCACGCCCGCGCCGTCGCCGTCGTCGCCCGAGGTGGCGACGATCCACGGATACAGCCCGTCCGACGCGGCCATGCGCGCGCGGATTTGCCGCGCGTCGGGCGCCTCGTTCTCGAACGATACCGTGCCCGACAGGACGTAAGGGGCGTAGATGGCGGCGATCGCGGCGGCATCGGCGGCGGTCGCGGGGCGGATGGTGATCGGTCCCTGGGTCATCGCGACGC
Source organism: Sphingomonas adhaesiva (assembly GCF_002374855.1). Lineage (GTDB taxonomy): Bacteria > Pseudomonadota > Alphaproteobacteria > Sphingomonadales > Sphingomonadaceae > Sphingomonas > Sphingomonas adhaesiva. The sequence continues at coordinate 6,855 of NZ_NWVC01000002.1, read as the reverse complement.
CCCCTTGCATCACCAGCCCAGCTTGGCCAGCACCATTTGCCACAAGGTGCGATCCGCGGCGCTGGCGCGCATCGGCCCCAGCCCGCCGCATTCCAGGCATTGTGCGCGCACCCCGCCGCCGCCCGCGACCAGCCGGCGCGCATCGCCCAGCGCGGTCGCCATCACCTGCTGCTGCTGCCATGCGATCCGGCCGAGCGCGTCGGCGGGGGCGCCGGCATCGTCATCCTCGTTGCTGGCGATCTGGCGCGCCAGTTCGGCGGCGAAGCCGGGCTTCTTGTCGAGCCACACCACATCGGGGCTGGCGACGTCCAGCTTCGCGCGGCGCGCGGCTTCCCGAACCGCGGCGTCCAGCCCGCCGAAGCGGTCGACCAGCTTCAGCTGGTGCGCGACCCCGCCGATCCACACGCGGCCCTGGCCGATTTCGTCCACCCGCGCGGGCGACAGCTTTCGCGACTGCGACACGCGGGCGATGAATTCGCGATAGCCGTGCTCGACCCCGGCCTGCGCCACCACGTCCAGCTCGGGCGAGGTGCCGCCGAGGATGTCCGGCTGGCCCGACAGCGGCGTGGTGCGCACCCCGTCGGTCGACAGGCCGATCTTGGCCAGCGTCCGTTCGAAGGTGGGCAGGACCGCGAAGATGCCGATCGACCCGGTGATCGTCCCCGGCTCCGCGAAAATCACGTCGCCCGGCGTGGAGATCCAGTAACCGCCCGACGCGGCCAGCCCGCCCATCGACACGACGACCGGCAGCCCGCGGCGCTTCGCCTCCAGCACGGCGCGGCGGATCTTCTCCGACGCCAGCACCGACCCACCCGGCGAATCGACGCGCAGCACCAGCGCCTTCAGATCCTGGTCGATCAGCCCGCGATAGAGGAGGTCGGAGACGGTATCGCCGCCGGCATTGCCCTGTTGCGATTGGCCGTCGATGATCTGCCCGGCGACGGTCAGGACGCCGATCCGGCCCTTCTTGGGCAAGGGATGCGCGTCGACATAGCTTTGATATCTGATCGACATGAAATTGCCCGCCGGCTTCTTGTCGTCGCTGCCCGCCAGTTGGGCGACGCGGCGGCCGAAGGCGATGCGGTCGCCCAGCTTGTCGACCAGACCCGCGTTCAGATCGACCTGCGCCAGATTGCCGCCGGCGGCCTGGACCAGCTGCGCCGGCTGGGTCAGCAACCCGGCGACCTGCGCCTTGGGCCGCGCGCGCGCGATCGATTCGCGCCACTGGTCGATCAGCGCGCCGTACAGCGCCTGCGACGCCTCCCGCGATTCGGGGCTCTGGTCGGTGCGGGTATAGGGTTCGACCGCCGACTTGAACTTGCCGACGCGATAGACGTGCGCATTGACGCCCAGCTTGTCGAGCAGCCCCTTGTAGAACAGCTGGCTGCCGCCCGGCCCCATGAACAACGTGCCGCCCATCGGGTCCATCCAGATCTCGCTGGCGGCCGAGGCAAGGCGGTAGCCGCCGTCGGTATAGGCGGTGGCATAGGCCAGCACCGGCTTGCCCGCGGCGCGCGCCTTCATCAGCGCCTCCTGCACCTCGCCCAGCGCGGCGGGGTAGGCGCCGCCGAACTTGTCGAGATCGACGACGATCGCCTTCACGCGCTTGTCCTCGCGTGCCAGGTCGATCGCGCGCAGCACGTCGCGCAAGCGATACTGGTTGCCGATCTGCTGCCCGCTGAGCATCGCCAGCGGGGCGACGTCCTCCGGCTGTTCCACGATCGGGCCGTTCAGCTCCAGCACCAGCGCGCCGTCCCTGATCGCGGCAGGCCGGGAGCGCGCGTTGAGCGCGGCGAACAGCAGGCCGAAGAACAGCAGCATGGCGACCAGCACCAGCGCGTCCTTGATCCCCACCAGCAGTTTCCAGGCGCCGCGAACCAGCTTCATCTTCCGTCCCATCCCTGGGCCAAGCGCCCGTCGTCCACGGGTGTAGCGCGACGTGTATCAATCGAGCAATACGCCACATGAGTGGCGCCGCGTCCCGATATGGCCTATCGCGCGCGCCATGCACGGCCATGCCGCCCTTTCCCCGCTGACCGAGACGCCGCCGGAGACGTGGCGCGACGAGCTGCGCGCGCTGCTGGCGCTGGCCGGGCCGCTGGTGGGCGCGAACCTGTTGCAGATGGCGGTGTTCGCGGTCGACGTGGTGTTCGTCGCGCGGCTGGGGCCGGTGGAATTCGCCGCGGCGACGCTGGGGGTGTTCCTGTTCAACGTGCTGGCGTTCGCGCTGGTCGGACTGGTCGGCGCGGCCGAGCCGCTGATCGCCGCGGCGCTGGGCGCGCGGATCGGCGCGGTGCGGCAGGTGCGCCGGTCGTTCCGCATGGCGATGTGGCTGGCGGTGCTGGGGACGATCGTGGTCGTCGCGCTGCTGAACATCGCCGAACCGCTGCTGCGGCTGGCGGGGCAGGACGCGGCGGTGGCGGCGCGCGCGGGCGTGTTCTGCCGCATCCTGTCGCTGGCGGTGCTGCCCGCGGTCCTGTCCGCGCTGATGCGGATGACCGCGGCGGCGCTGGGGCGGCCGGGCTGGGCGATGGTGGTGACGTTGCTGGCGCTGGGCGTCGCGATCCTCGCCAACTGGTGCCTGGTGTTCGGCAACGGCGGCTTCCCCGCGCTGGGGCTGGAGGGGTCGGCGCTGGCGAGCGTCACGGTCTCCTTCGCCAGCTGCCTGGCCTATGCCGCGATCCTGGTGAGCGACCACAAGCTGCGCCGGTTCCACCTGTTCGGCAAATGGTGGCGCACCGAATGGTCGCGTATGCGCGAGATCGTGAAGCTGGGCGCGCCGATCGCGTTAGGCTGGGTCGCGGAGGGCGGATTGTTCGGCGGCGCCGGGCTGTTGATGGGGTTGATCTCCGTCACCGCGATCGACGCGCATGCGGTCGCGCTCAACATCGCGGCGATCGCGTTCCAGATCCCGTTCGGGCTGGCGCAGGCCGCGACGATCCGCGTCGGCTTCGCCTATGGCGCGCGCGACGCCGCCTGGGTCGGGCGCGCGGGCGGGGTGGCGATCGCGCTGGGCATCGGGGTGATGGTGGCGACCGCGGCGGTGCTGTGGGCGGTGCCGCACCTGCTGGTACGCGCCTATGTCGACCCCGCGCGCGAGGTGGCGGTGGCGGCGCTGGCGGCGCAGCTGCTGGGCGTCGCGGCGATCTTCCAGCTGGTCGACGGGGCGCAGGCGGTGGCCGCCGGCGTCCTGCGCGGAGTGCAGGACACGCGCGTGCCGATGATGATCCAGGTGTTCGGTTACTGGGTGATGGGGTTCGGCACCGCCGCCTTCCTGGGCTTCACGCTGGGCTGGCAGGCGATCGGCATCTGGTGGGGGCTGGCCGCGGGGCTGGGCGTGGTGTCCGCGCTGCTGCTGTGGCGCTGGTCGATGCGCGAGCGGCTGGGCCTGCTGCCCGCACGCGCTGCCTGAAAAAAGGTTCCCGACCCCGTTGACGGGGCGGGGGAGCGACCACATATCCGCACCGCTGGCACTCGACTTCGGTGAGTGCCAAAAATGTGTCACATGCCCTTAGAAGAGGTAAGAGCAATGAACTTTCGTCCGTTGCACGACCGCGTTCTCGTCCGCCGCGTCGAGGCGGAGGAGAAGACGGCCGGCGGGATCATCATTCCCGACACCGCCAAGGAAAAGCCGCAGGAAGGCGAAGTCGTCGCCGCCGGCGCCGGCGCCAAGAACGACAAGGGCGAGGTCGCCCCGCTGGACGTCAAGGCCGGCGACCGCATCCTGTTCGGCAAGTGGTCCGGCACCGAGGTCAAGGTGAACGGCGAAGACCTGCTCATCATGAAGGAATCGGACATCCTCGGCATCATCGCCTGAGGAACGGTTTCGTCATCCCAGCGGAAGCTGGGATCTCCCGGTAACTGAAAGACCCCAGCATCCGCTGGGGTGACGGATTGTAGAAAGGGTAGCCACATGGCAGCCAAGGACGTGAAATTCTCGCGCGACGCGCGTGAGCGCATCATGAAGGGCGTCGACATCCTGGCCGACGCGGTCAAGGTCACGCTGGGGCCGAAGGGCCGCAACGTCGTGATCGACAAGAGCTTCGGCGCGCCGCGCATCACCAAGGACGGTGTGTCGGTCGCCAAGGAAATCGAGCTGAAGGACAAGTTCGAGAACATGGGCGCGCAGATGGTGCGCGAAGTGGCCTCGAAGACCAACGACATCGCGGGCGACGGCACCACCACCGCCACCGTGCTGGCGCAGGCGATCGTGCGTGAAGGCATGAAGTCGGTCGCCGCGGGCATGAACCCGATGGACCTGAAGCGCGGCATCGACCTGGCGGTGACCAAGGTCGTCGAGGACATCAAGTCGCGGTCGAAGCCGGTGTCCGGCTCGCAGGAAGTCGCGCAGGTCGGCATCATCTCGGCCAACGGCGACAAGGAAGTCGGCGAGAAGATCGCGGAAGCGATGGAGAAGGTCGGCAAGGAAGGCGTCATCACCGTCGAGGAGGCCAAGGGCCTCGAATTCGAGCTGGACGTCGTCGAGGGCATGCAGTTCGACCGCGGCTATCTGTCGCCGTACTTCATCACCAACCCGGAGAAGATGACGGTCGAGCTGAACGACCCGTACATCCTGATCCACGAGAAGAAGCTGTCGAACCTGCAGTCGATGCTGCCGATCCTGGAAGCGGTGGTGCAGTCGGGTCGTCCGCTGCTGATCATCGCCGAGGACATCGAGGGCGAGGCGCTGGCCACCCTGGTGGTCAACAAGCTGCGCGGCGGCCTGAAGGTCGCGGCGGTCAAGGCGCCGGGCTTCGGCGATCGCCGCAAGGCGATGCTGGAAGACATCGCGATCCTGACCAAGGGCGAAGTCGTCAGCGAGGACCTGGGCATCAAGCTCGAGACCGTGACGCTGGGCATGCTGGGCACCGCCAAGCGCGTGACGATCGACAAGGACAACACCACCATCGTCGATGGTGCGGGTGAAGCCGATGCGATCAAGGGCCGCACCGAGGCGATCCGTCAGCAGATCGAGGTCACGACCTCGGACTATGACCGCGAGAAGCTGCAGGAGCGTCTGGCGAAGCTGGCCGGCGGCGTGGCCGTCATCAAGGTCGGCGGTGCGACCGAGGTCGAGGTGAAGGAGCGCAAGGACCGCGTCGACGACGCGCTGCACGCGACCCGCGCCGCGGTCGAGGAAGGCATCGTCCCGGGCGGCGGTACCGCGCTGCTGTACGCGTCGAAGGCGCTGGACGGCGTCAAGGGCGTCAACGACGACCAGACCCGCGGCGTGGACATCGTCCGCAGGTCGCTGACCGCGCTGGTGCGCCAGATCGCGGCGAACGCCGGCCATGACGGCGCGGTCGTGTCGGGCAAGCTGCTCGACCAGACCGACACGTCGTACGGCTTCAATGCGTCGACCGACACCTACGAGAACCTGGTGGCCGCCGGCGTGATCGACCCGACCAAGGTCGTGCGCACCGCGCTGCAGAACGCCGCCTCGGTCGCCGGCCTGCTCATCACCACGGAAGCCACCGTGGCCGAGCTGCCGGAAGACAAGCCCGCGATGCCGGCGATGCCCGGCGGCGGCATGGGCGGCATGGACTTCTAAGCCGGATGCGTCCTGCGCCAGCGACGCTGGCGCAGGACACGCATCGGCTCGGACGGCCGGCGGACAACGCCCGACCGGTTCGACGTCCGGCAGCGGCTCTGCCGCTGCCACGCCACGGCAAGGGGCCGGCGGAGCGATCCGCCGGCCCTTTGTCATACGATCGCCAACCTTGTATGATGCCGGCATGCGCAACGACGCCGTCTATCAGCCGATCACCGTCGAGCAGTTCCTCGACATCGATTTTGGTACCGACCGCAAGTTCGAGCTGATCGATGGCACGATCCGCATGATGACCGGGGGCACGCCGGCCCACTCGCGCGTCGCCAGCAACATCCTCGCCTATCTTCACGCGCGGTTGCGTGGCAGCGGATGCAGGGCGTACAATTCCGACATGGGCGTGCGTGTGCGCGACGACGAACTTCGCTATCCCGACGTCAGCGTATTTTGCGGCAATCCGGCGTCGGCGGAACGTGAGGCGAGGCGCGCGTTCGACGATCCGGTGGTTATCGTCGAGGTTCTGTCGCCATCGACCGCGCGCGTCGACGAGAACGAGAAGCTCGCCAGTTATCGGACGCTGCTATCGGTCGACACGATCGTCTTCGTCGATCCCGATCGCGAGTTGAGCCGCGTCGTCCAGCGGCTGGGCCCGACGTCATGGCGCGACGACCTGTTCGCACAACCGCATGACGTCGCGCTCCCCTCGCTCGATATCGTCATCCCGCACGACGAGATCTTCGCGCGCGACTGATCGCCCGCTTCGTGCGTTGCGCGGCGCATGGAATCCGAACCGCGCATCCCCACCGCCAGTATCGTCTTCGGCTATGGCCCGATGCTGCCGCTCGTCGCGGCGGGGATCGGCGTGTGGCTGCTGCCCGGCGGATGGCCGGTGCTGGCGGTGCAGCTGGCGGTGATCTGGGGCGCGTTGATCCTGTCGTTCATCGGCGGAGTGCGGCGCGGGTTCGGGTTCGCGACGCCGGGGGCGTCGACAAGCGTCGAGCTGGCCGCGGCGATCGCCTATGTCACGATCGCGGGGCTGGCGCTGGTGGTGCCGCGCGCGGCGATCGCGGTGGCGTTGTTGACGGCGGGTTATGCGCTGGCGGCGCTGCTCGACCGGCGTGCGGCGCTGTCAGGCAATGCCCCGGCCCATTTCGCGCGATTGCGCCCGCCGCAGCTGTTGGTCGGCTGCGTCGGGCTGGCGGCGTGCTGGGCGTGGCTGGTGAGCGGCTGAGCGTTACTTCTTCATCGCATCCAGCAGCAGTTTGACGTCCTGGCTGCGTCCGCGCGGGACGATCAGCACGTCGGTG
>NZ_NWVC01000019.1 GCF_002374855.1 Sphingomonas adhaesiva | reverse complement strand
GTCGGGCTACGCCCGCCCTACGCCGCAACCAGCGCGAACAAAGCGCCCGTCATACCCGTCACGCTGCTCGACGAAGGGGGTCCCTTTTGCACGCCGATAGGGGGTCCTTTTTGGACGCCGATTGACACTTCGTCGCCTGGGAGGCCGATCGCGGGCGCTCACCGGCGACGATCGAGCGCCGGGTGGCGGCGATCGGGCACTATCATCGTGCCGAGAACCTCGTGGCGCCCACCGCGCAGCCCTGTGCTGGGAGACTGCGCGAGACCATGGCGGGGGTCCGCAACAGCCGGGGCGGCAAGAAGACGCGCAAGCGCGCGGCCGATGCCGGCATCCTCGAGGCGATGCTCGCCGCCTTCCCCGGCGATGGCCTGCGCGCGCTGCGCGATCGGGCGGTGCTCGCGACCGGGATGGCCGCAGCGTTGCGGCGCTCCGAACAAGTCGCGCTCACCGTCGACGACATCGAGCTCGTGCCCGAGGGTCTGCGGGTCATCATCGGGCGATCGAAGACCGACCAGGGTCAGGAAGGCGCGGAGGTGGCGGTGCTCGAAGGGTCGCGGTTGCGGCCCAAGGCCCATCTTCTCGCGTGGATGGCGGCGGCGGGGCATGATAGTGGGCCATTGTTCCGACGGCTGACCCGGAGCGATGAGCTGACCGACGACGGGATGAGCGATCGGGCAGTCGCGCGCCTGGTCCAGGCCGCGGCGCGCAAGGCAGGGCTCGACGAGCGGCAATTTGCTGGTCACTCCTTGCGGGCCGGCTTCCTGACCGAGAGCGCCGCGCGCGGTGCCACCATCTTCAAGATGCAGGAGGTCAGCCGGCACAAGACGGTTCAGATCCTCTCTGAGTACGTGCGCTCCGCCGAGCGTTTCAAAGATCACGCTGGGACAGGGTTTCTGTGACCAGAGGTGCCGCTTCCAGTGGTCGTAGTTTGGCTTTATCGAGAAAGCTCATCAGCGAGCGAGGCGAGCTGGCGATGGCCATCGATCTCATCGATCGCGCTCGTGTGGCGCTCGCGGCGAAGCGGTTCCGGCTTCGGGAGGATGATAGGCCGCTTGGCGAGGTGACGTTCTCTGCGGCGTGGTCTCGCGACGCGGCCGTACCCTCGAGGCGACGATCGCCGCCGCGGACAGCCTTCTCTACGCCGCTAAGAGCGAGGGGCGGAACCGCGTGTCGAGTGAGCGGCACCTGGTTCCGCCTGCGCGCCTTTCCTATCAACTCCGGTCAGGCAGTCCCGGGATGGCTTAGCGATGCCGGGGTGAGCATCCTTATCAACAACTCCCCATGCGCGCCGAGCTGCTCCAGGAGCGCAATGCTATGTTCCTGCACGTCGTTGGGATTCTCGAACACCTCCATCGTGTAGCAGCCCCGCGCCATGTCGCAGCCGGGCGTGTCCCTGGCAGCGCGTGAGTATGGCTCCGGCCAGCGGCAGACGAGTACCCAAGGCCACCCCCCTTCCGGCGGCTCGTAGCGGGAGATCAGGACGTTGTCGGAGAGCAATGCCGACGGGCGTCTATCGAGGAGGTCAGGCGCAACCGCGGCCGAGCATGGCTCATCGAGAAAGCGGTCCAGCTCGGCGCGTTCCTCGTCGGTCTCCAGGGTAATCGCATAGTAGCGGCCGAGTGCCAGCCCCTCCCCGCGGTTTCGGATCGGCATGTCGATCAACATCACGCTCGGCGCGGCGATCATCGGCGAGGCGTAAAACATGCGCTCGCGCGCGAGGGTCTGCGAGAGGCGGTACATGGTGCTGATCGGCCGTTCCCAACTTACCTGAGCGGTCGGGACGATATGGTCGCATAATGACCGACATCGAGCAACTCTCCCCGGATCGATGGCGCGAGCGAAAGGCTCCGTCGAGCATGGACACGCTCTGGTAGTCTCCTCAGCGGCGCCCGTTGGTCCGGCGACCCGCGTTGAACGGCCGCGCTCTCGAGGTCGGCGCCGACCGCTTGCCGATCAGTGCGCCAAGTGCGTCGCCCGCTTCACCTTTTCTGCGCACCTAGCCAGTCCGTCGGTCGTCGGGCGAACAAGTCAATCGCCATTCTGCGCAGCCGTTGCATGCGGCCAACTCCAATCTCGTATTTCGGGCATGTCCTCGCCATGCTCGCGGACGTAGAGCTTGTGGGCGATCAGCTTATCTCGAAAAGCTTGCTTCGCGTGACTGGCAGTCTGCGACAGACCGGGCACGCGGTCGATCACATCCATCGCGAGATGGAACCTGTCGATCCCGTTGAGAACCGTCATGTCGAACGGTGTCGTCGTTGTTCCCTCCTCCCGAAAACCACGAACATGCACGTTTGCGTGATTGTGACGCTTATAGGTCAGCCGATGAATCAGGTAAGGATAGCCATGGAAGGCGAATACCACCGGCCTGTCCGTGGTGAAGATCGCGTCGAAGTCGGCGTCGGTCAATCCATGTGGATGGTCCTGTCGCGACTCCAACGTCATGAGATCGACGACGTTGACCACCCGGATTTTCAGATCCGGCACATGTGTTCTTAGGAGGTCCACGGCCGCGAGCGTCTCTAGGGTGGGAACATCCCCCGCGCACGCCAGCACCACGTCTGGAGCTGCGCCGTCCTGGTCTGTGCCCGCCCACTCCCAAATGCCTACGCCCGCGGCGCAATGCAGCTCGGCCTGTTCGGGCGTAAGCCATTGCGGCGCCGGCTGCTTGCCAGCGACAACGACGTTGATCCGATTGTGGGTGCCGAGGCAATGGTCGACCGTCCGCAGCAGGGTGTTGGCGTCCGGCGGCAGATAGACCCTGACGATGTCCGACTTCTTGTTAACGACCAAATCGAGAAAACCCGGATCCTGATGGCTGAACCCGTTATGATCTTGCCGCCAGACGTGGCTTGAGAGCAGGTAATTGAACGACGGAACCGGCTGCCTCCAATCCAGCTCCCGGCTAACCTTCAGCCACTTGGCATGCTGGTTGAACATCGAGTCCACGATGTGGACGAACGCTTCATAGCAGTTGAACAGGCCGTGCCGGCCGGTGAGGGTATAACCCTCCAGCCAGCCCTGGCAGAGATGCTCGGACAACACCTCCATCACCCGGCCGCCGGGCGCGAGATTCTCGTCATAGGGTTCGACCGGCTCCATCCAGGCTCGATCGGTCGCTTCGAACACCGCGTTCAGGCGATTGGAATTCGTCTCGTCCGGACCCACCACGCGAAAATTCCGCGCCTCTTCGTTCAGGCGAAGCAATTCCGCCAGATAGCGCCCGGTCGCACGGGTACCCTCGGCTACGGCCCCGCCGGGAGCTGGGACGTCGATGGCGAAGTCGGACCACCTCGGCCGATGGAGTGCTCGGCGAAGGCGACCGCCATTCGCATAAGGACTTGCCCCCATGCGCTTGTCACCGTCCGGCGCCAGTGCTCGCAGTTCGGGCAGCAGTCGCCCCTCCTCGTCGAACAGCTGGTCCGGACAGTAGCTGCGCATCCAGGTCTCGAGGAGCTGACGGTGCTCCTCATTCTCGCGGGCTTCCGCGATCGGTACCTGATGGGCGCGCCAAAAGCCTTCGACCTTCTTGCCATCCACCTCCTTCGGCCCTGTCCAGCCCTTCGGGCTCCTCAGCACGATCATGGGCCAGCGCGGCATGCCGCTGACGCTGCCGCTGCGGGCGCTCTGCTGGATTTCGGCGATTCTATCGAAGCAGCGGTCCAGCGTCTGCGCCATGAGCGGATGCATCGCCCCGGGCTGATGTCCGGCAACGAAGAAAGGTTCGTACCCGAGCCCCTCGAACAATTGCCGCAGCGCGTCGTCGGCCATGCGGCCCATGATGGTGGGGTTCGCGATCTTGAAGCCGTTGAGGTGCACGATCGGCAGGACGGCCCCATCGTAGGCGGGGTCGAGAAACTTGTTGCCGTGCCAGGATGCGGCGAGAGGTCCTGTTTCCGCCTCGCCATCGCCAACGACGCAGGCGACGACCAAATCGGGATTGTCGAGCGCCGCACCAAAGGCGTGGATCAGAGAATAGCCGAGCTCGCCCCCCTCATGGATTGAACCAGGTGTTTCCGGCGCCGCATGGCTGGGGATGCCGCCGGGAAATGAAAATTGCCGGAAAAGACGGCGCATGCCATCCTCGTCCGGCCCAATAAGCGGGTAGATCTCGCTATAGGTCCCTTCCAACCACGTGTTCGCGACCATTCCGGGTCCACCGTGCCCTGGTCCACAGACATAGAGCACGTCCGAACCGCGCGCGCGGATCACGCGATTTAGGTGGGCATAGATGAAGTTCAGCCCGGGCGTGGTGCCCCAATGCCCAAGCAACCTCGACTTCACGTGTTCCGCCCGCAATGGCTCCTTCAGCAGCGGATTGTCGACAAGATAGATCTGCCCAACAGAGAGGTAATTGGCCGCACACCAGTAGCGATGGATCAGTGCCGCCTCCTCGTCTGAAATGTTCGACAGACACTCGTTCATCGCGGGTTCGCTCATCGTAGTATCCAGTTCTCAACAAAGTTTATTTCACGTCTTGATTGCTGGCGCGCGACGGCGCCCTGTGCGTGCGGCTCGGTCGGCGCGGCTTGCCGCTTGCGCAGAATGACCGGCGTATTTGCGAGCCGGCAACTTCGCCGAACACTGGGGCTTACGGGTGGGTTCATGCCGCGGCCGCGAGCAACAGCTCGATCGTATGCAGCGCGATCATCAGCTCCTCGTCGGTGTGCATGACGCGCAACAGCACGGCGCTGTCTGGCGCGCTGACCACTCCTTCCCCGGCGGCATTCGCGGCGGCATCGATTTTCACGCCCAGCCAAGCCAGCCGCTCGGCGATGAGGGCGCGCACGGAAGCAGCGCCTTCGCCAATCCCGGCGGTGAAGACAAAGGCGTCAACGCCGCCAAGCGACGCGGCGAGCGCGCCCGCCTCCCGTGCCACGCGGTAGGCGAACAACTCGATGGCTTCATCCGCCCGAGGATCGTCGCTGTCCAGGAGCACACGCATGTCGCTCGACAGGCCCGACACGCCGAGCAGCCCGGACTGCTCGTAGAGCAACCGTTGTACATCCTCAGCGGTGAGGCCCTTTTGCTGAAGGAGATAGAGGAGCACGCCAGGATCGATGCTGCCGCAACGCGTGCCCATCACGAGCCCGTCGAGCGCGGTGAAGCCCATGGTCGTGTCGACGCTCAGGCCTCCGCGCATCGCGCACAAGCTGGCACCGTTCCCCAGATGCGCCACGATCACCCGCGCAGAGGCAAGCTCGGGCGTTACCTTGAGCAATGTGCGACTGACATACTCGTACGAGATGCCGTGGAAACCGTACCGGCGTATGCCTTGCCTGCCGAGTTCACGAGGCAGCGCAAAACGCATCGCGACGGCCGGCTGGGTGCGGTGAAACGCCGTATCAAAGCAGGCAACCTGCGGAAGGCGCGGGCGAACGCTCCGGATGGCTCGAATGGCCGCCAGGTTATGGGGTTGGTGGAGCGGGGCCAGCGGCGTGAGAGCCTCGATCTCGTCGACGACAGAGTCGCTGAGCACCGCTGGTCCTGTGAACTGAAGCCCGCCGTGAACGACACGGTGGCCGACCCCCACGAGCTCCTTCGATCCGAGATGAGCTTCAGCCCAGTTGAGCAACGTCTCGAGAAACGCCTCGTGGGGTAGGGCAGCACCGCCGCCCCAACGCTGCTCGGACAGAAGCACGCCAGAAGCGTCGCGCGCTTCCAGGTGGGGCGACGTACCGATACCCTCAATCTTGCCGGCCGCGGCGGCGAAAGCGCCCCCGTCGCCGTCGAGTTCGAATAAGCCAAACTTGATGCTCGACGAACCAGCGTTGAGACTGAGAACGGCTCGGCTCACATGGCTCTCCCCGCCAGCCCTCAAGACCTAGTGTCCCGCCACGCGCGCGCAGGACCGCCAAGGCGGAGGAACGAAGCCCCGCCCCGAGGCGGCTGGAGACACCGATCGGCAGATCCCCGCCAAACACGGTTCCCCCAGTCATCCATGGTGAGCAGGACGAAGGGTCGCCGGCGAGGCTGCGCTACCGCCCTCGAAGGTTCGTAGCGCCTGTCGAACTAGTCCAAATTCGCTCTCACGAAGTTCGCCCCCGCAGCGACCGGCCGACGGCCGCGCTTGACCGGCGGAGTGCGGCATCCAACGAGCGTCCCGAGGAGCTGTCGTCGTGGGCGAACCAGGGTCAGTGAGGCTCATTAGAACTCCAGACGGGTTGCGGGTTCGTAGAGCAGCGGAAGATGCTTCTCCTTGACGACGGTCAATCACGAAGCGCTTGTCCCGAGTCCAGCCCCGGGCGTTCGAACGGCGGCAGCGCCCGCGCGTCGGCGCCTGTGGTCGACCCCGCTCGATCGACTGGCTTGGCGATCGGCCGGACAAAGGCGCAGACCTCGTCGGCGTAAGCAGGTACCATGGCAGAAACGGACGCGAGTGACAGCAACCTTACATGCCAGACAATTTCGAACCCGATTCCAACCCGCTGGTTGCAGGCGACAAAGCGGGTCTCACCGCTTGCGAAGAAGCGTTGATGCTACGCGTTGGAACGGTCCGCCTGTATTCACCGGACTCTCCGGCGTACCGAGAAGGTGACCAGGCCGACAACGTCTTCATCATAAGAGCCGGAATCGCACGAGCGAGTCGACTCTTGCCGGACGGGCGACGGCAGATCGTGGCGTTCCTGTGGGCGAATGATCTATTCGGGCTCGCGGAGGACGGCGCTTATATCAATACGATCGAAGCAGTTACCACCCTCGACGTGGTTAGAACGCCGGTGGCGGCAATGAATGAACTGCTACGTGCAGATGCCCGCATATCGCTCGACATGGCAAGAAGAACGGCACATTCGCTTCGCGAAGCGCAACGTCACATACTATGTCTAGGGCAACTTGACGTGCCGCGCCGCGTCGCGAGGTTCATTTCCGACTGCGCCAGCCATGTCGAGCTTTTCGATGAGCGGACGAACGTGCTGTGCATGCCGATGAAGCGTTTGGATGTTGCCGACTACCTCGGCACGTCGATCGAGGCCGTCGCACGGGCCGTGACTCAGCTCGAAAGTGCTGGATTGATCGAGCGCCGTCTCCGGCGAGATTTCCTGATCCCCGACCCTGCCCTGCTGCGCGACTATGCGACACGGGCAACACATGGAAGTTGACCGTTGTCAATTTGATGCGGCCAGATCGCAGCTACCACCATCGCCGACACTGACAATGCGCTGCGGGTGATGTCGACGGATCAGGCAAGGGATGTCGGACATGTGGTCGCTGTGCGCGGCCCGGTGATCGACGCTTCCTTCCCGCATCCACCACTGCCTGCAATCAACGAGGCTCTTCGGATAAGCACTCCGACGGGCGATCTCGTCGCTGAGGTTCAAAGCCACATCGACGAGCATACCGTGCGCGCCGTATCGCTTCATCCGACGACGGGTCTTGCCCGTAACCTCGAAGTCGCAGCAACCGGCGGCCCGATCACAGTTCCTGTCGGCGATTTGGTCCTCGGTCGGCTGCTAAACCCGGTAGGTGCGGTTGGCGATGGGCGGGCAGATCTGCCGCCAGACACACCTTGCTCCCCGATCCATCGCTCGCCGCCACCGTTGGAGGCGCAGAGCGCGGCGACGGAATTGTTTGAAACCGGCATCAAGGTCGTCGACCTGCTGGCCCCCCTGGCCCGCGGCGGCAAGGCGGCCATGTTCGGCGGCGCCGGCGTTGGCAAGACCGTGCTCGTTATGGAACTCATCCGCGCGATGGTGGCGCGGTACGAAGGCGTGTCCGTTTTCGCCGGCATCGGCGAGCGGTCGCGCGAGGGGCACGAGCTCTTGTCCGACATGCGCGGGTCCGGCGTTATCGACAAGACGGTGCTGGTATTCGGGCAGATGAACGAGCCGCCAGGTGCACGCTGGCGCGTGGGCATGACCGCACTCACGATAGCCGAGTATTTTCGCGACCAACAAAAGCGCAACGTCCTCTTGCTCATGGACAACGTATTCCGCTTCGTCCAGGCGGGGAGCGAGGTCTCGGGCCTGCTCGGGCGGTTGCCGTCTCGCGTCGGTTACCAGTCGACGCTCGCCAGTGAGGTCGCAGCGCTTCAAGAGCGCATAGCGTCCGTCGAAGGAGCCTCGATCACGGCGATACAGGCGGTCTATGTGCCCGCCGACGATTTCACCGATCCAGCCGTAACTGCCATCTCGAGCCATCTCGACAGCACGGTGCTGCTCTCGCGTACGATGGCAGCAGAGGGTATGTATCCGGCGATCGACCCACTGGGATCAACCTCGATCCTCCTGGATCCTCTGGTAGTTGGGGAGGAGCATTACAGGCTTGCGCAGCAGGTGCGAGAGACGGTCGCGCGGTATCGCGACCTCCAGGACATCATCTCGCTGCTGGGCTTGGAGGAACTGGGGCAGGAAGATCGGCAGGTCGTGGGACGAGCGCGGCGCCTCCAGCGATTTCTGACACAGCCATTCGTGGTCACCGAGGGGTTTACCGGACAAAGCGGCCGCTCGGTCGCGCTCGCCGCGACGCTCGCCGGCGTTCGAGCCATTCTCGCGGGCCAAACGGACGATTGGCCGGAAAGCGCACTTTACATGATCGGCGACCTCGACGAGGCTCGCGGCAAGGCGATGAAGCACGATGAAGCTGCGCATCGCTGACCCCACCAGCATCGTGGTCGACCGGGAGGTCGCCTCGGTGCGAGCTGAGGACGCAAGCGGCAGCTTTGGCATCCTGCCGCGCCACGCGGACTTCCTGACCGTTCTGGAAATCTCTGTCGTGGCCTGGCGCGAGGTCGACGGAACGCCGAACTTCTGTGCGGTTCGCAATGGCGTGCTGACCGTCTTGGCCGGCGAGGTAGAGATCGTCACGCGAGAGGCCCATGTGAGTGCCGACTTGAACGAACTCGAGATGGTGGTTCTTGCCGGTTATCGCGAGCATCTCGATGCCGAGCGGGCCAGCCGGACCAGCGCGGCAAAGCTTCGAACGCAAGCCATCCGGCGCATGGTTGAGGCTCTGCAAGGCGGGCCCGCGGAGCTCGGACTGTGATCGAGCGATCACCTGAGCAGCGGATCGCGGAAGCTGTTCGCCTCCGGGCCACCCGCGCTCGTCGGGCTCGGAGCCTGCCCTCGCTCGCTCGCAATATCGGGCAGATAGGGGTGCTAGGCTGGCAGGTCGTCGTTCCGGCTTTGGTCGGGCTGGGCCTTGGCCGATGGCTCGACCATCGTCTGGCGAGCGGCATCTTCTGGACCGCTCCGCTGCTGTTGATGGGGGTCGGGCTTGGCTGCTGGTTCGGCTGGAAGTGGATTGGACGCCAGTGATCCTGGTCCCGCTCCTCTTCCTGGCGCTTGGCGGCCTGGCCGGCACGGCTCACTTTGTCGCGATCTGGTATGACGCCCGGTATCGGATCGAGGGAGGAGCGCTGATCGCGATTGTCAGCCTCGGGGTGGGCAGGCTGGTCGCAACCGTTCTGATACTTCTCCTGGCCGCTTTTCATGGTTGGCCAGCGCTGCTCGCCGCCGTCGCGGGCTTCATGAGCGGGCGGCACATTGTCATGCATCGGCTCGGCAGGGCCGAGTGAAAATCGGATCGCCTCTCGCACAGCATGTGCTGTTCTCCCTGGGGCCGGTGCCGATCACGCAGCCAGTCCTGACCACCTGGGGGCTGATGCTCGCCCTGACGCTGGTCTGCTTGACGGCCACTCGCCAGGCGGCGCTGCGCCCTTCAAGACTTCAGGCGTTTGTGGAGCTGGTCGTTGAGGCCATTGCGCAGCAGATCAGAGAAACGATGGAGGCGCCTCCCGAGCGCTACTTGCCCCTGATCGGCACACTCTTTCTGTTCGTGCTTCTCGCCAACTGGTCATCGATTCTCCCCGGCGTCGAGCCGCCGACAGCGACCTTGGAAACGGACGCTGCGCTGGCGCTGATCGTGTTCGGTGGCACGATTTTCTTCGGGATCAGCGCATTGGGCCCGACAGGCTATCTCCGCAGCTTCGCAACGCCCTCCATCCTGCTCGCACCGATCAATCTGGTCGAACTCTTCACCCGCAGCTTCTCACTCATGGTACGGTTGTTCGGCAACGTGATGAGCGGCGCATTCATGATTGGCGTCGTGCTGAGCCTCGCCGGCCTGCTGGTGCCGATCCCGCTGATGGCGCTCGAGCTCCTGACGGGCGCCGTCCAGGCGTACATCTTCGCCGCGCTGAGCATGGTCTTCATCGGCAGCGCGATCTCCGAGGCATCTCTTCCTGAACAGGAGTCCGCATGAACTGGGTACATCTTGCGAGCATCGTCGGCGCCGCTCTTGCGGTTGCGTTCGGCGCGATTGGACCCGCGCTGGCGCAGGGTCGGGCAGTGGCGGCAGCAATGGACGCGATCGCGCGTCAGCCGGAAGCGGCGAACACGGTTTCACGCACCCTGTTCGTGGGGTTGGCAATGATCGAGACCATGGCGATCTACTGCTTGGTGGTCGCCCTGCTGTTGCTCTTCGCCAATCCCTACGCCTGATCGTCGTGCATATCGATCTCTGGACGCTCGCGCTTCAGGCGATCAACGTCCTCGTCCTTGTATGGCTTCTCTCGCGCTTTCTATATCGACCCGTGATGCGGGCGGTTGCCGCTCGGCAAGCGGCAGCAGACAAGCTGCTCGCCGACGCGGAAACGGCCAGGAGCGACGCGTCGGCCATGGCGGCCGCGCTTCAGGTGCAGCAAGCATCGTTCGAGGCGAAGGCCGCAGATCATCGCGCCGCAATGCTCGCGGGTGTGGCGGAAGAGCGTGGGCGGCTGATCGATCAGGCCAACGCAGAGGCGGCAGCGATCCGCGATCGCATGCACGCCGCTATGGAGGTCGATCGAGCGCGCGACCTTCGTGGGCTGCAAGAACAGGCGGCGCTGCTAGCCGGCGCCATGGCTCTAAAGCTGATCAACCGCCTCCCGGGCGACTTGATCGCCAGCGCAATGTGCGATGCGCTGTGCGATCGGGTGCGCTCTCTTACCGATTCCGAGCGGTCGCGACTGGTCGGGCCAGACGGGTTCGACATCGTCACCGCTGTACCTCTCTCGGCTGAGGAGCAGGAGCGCCTTCGCACCGCGCTATCCCGTTCCCTTCCCGGCTGTAAGCCTGGTGCCATGCTGACCGATCCGAACCTGATTGCCGGAGCGGAGCTGCGCGCCCCCGACCTCGTCGTGCGCAACAGTTGGCGCGCCGACCTTGACGCCATGCTTGCTCAACTGATGGCAGGAGAGGACAATGCCGCAAGCAGCTGACGACTGGCTCGGCCGCGCACGCGCCCGTGTCGAGGCCGTTCCGTTGGGACCCGACGTGCGGCAGGTGGGTTATGTGCTTACCGCCGGGGACGGGATCGCATCCATCTCCGGCTTGCCCGATGCACGTCTCGATGAACTGCTCCGCTTCGAGCATGGTCAGACCGGATTCGTCCAAAGCCTCGAGCGCGATAGACTGA
The DNA here is from genome assembly GCF_002374855.1 of Sphingomonas adhaesiva. Lineage (GTDB taxonomy): Bacteria > Pseudomonadota > Alphaproteobacteria > Sphingomonadales > Sphingomonadaceae > Sphingomonas > Sphingomonas adhaesiva. The sequence continues at coordinate 2,624 of NZ_NWVC01000019.1, read as the reverse complement.
GCTGCGTCCTGCTGGACGATCCGGACGGAGTTGAGGCGGGGAACCAGGTCCAACGGACGGGCGAGATCGTCCGTGTGCCGGTTGGAGTGGCGCTGCTGGGGCGCGTCGTCGATCCGCTCGGTAGACCTCTTGACGGCGGTCCTGCCATTCAGGCGGCGCGCCTCGACCCGGTGGAGCGACCCGCACCAGCCATTATCGAGCGCGACCTAGTCGTACACCCGGTGCAGACCGGCATTCTCGTTATTGATGCCATGTTCGCGATCGGGCGCGGGCAGCGCGAGTTGATCCTAGGGGACCGTTCCACCGGCAAGACATCGGTCGCGGTCGACACCATCATCAACCAGCGCGACAGTGACCTTGTTTGCGTCTATGTTGCGGTCGGTCAGAAGTCCTCTACCATCGCACGCGTCATAGACGCCGTTCGCCGCCATGGCGCCATTGAGCGCTGCATCTTCGTCGTGGCAAGTCCCGCCTCCTCGCCTGGGCTGCAATGGATTGCTCCGTTTGCCGGCTTTTCGATCGCCGAGTTTTTTCGAGATCAGGGCGGCCACGCCCTTATCGTCATCGACGATCTAACCAAGCACGCAGCGACACACCGTGAAATCGCCTTGTTGAGCGGTCAGCCGCCCGGTCGCGAGGCCTACCCCGGCGATGTGTTCTTTGTGCACTCGCGCTTGCTCGAGCGGGCGGGACGCCTGAGTCCGCAGAAGGGCGGAGGAACACTGACCGCGCTTCCCATCGCCGAGACGGACGCGGGGAACATCAGCGCCTATATACCGACCAATCTTATCTCAATCACGGACGGTCAGCTGGTCTTGAGCTCCAAGCTCTTCGCAGAAGGGCAGAAACCAGCAATTGACGTCGGAACAAGTGTAAGCCGCGTGGGCGGCAAGACACAGGCCAGGGTCTTGCGCTCCGCCACCGGTACAATGCGACTCGACTACTCGCAATTCGTCGAACTGGAGATGTTCACCCGCTTTGGCGAGCAACCCGAGCCGCGTGTCAAAGCGCAGATCGAACGCGGTCGGCGAATGCGAGCCCTGCTCATTCAACCACAGTACCAGCCGTTGCGCGTTGTCGAACAAGTCGCTCTGACGATGAGCTTGGCAGCAGGGCTGTTCGACGATGCGGCCCTCGACCAGATTTCAAGAATTAAAGCCGCTCTGCCAGAATGGCTCGGTCGGGAAGCGCCCGATGTCGTCAAGAGCGTTGAAGAAAGTGGATTGCTGGACGAGGCCGCTCGGGCAGGGCTGTTGGACGCGATCCGGCGGTTGGTCGCGCATATCGAGGGCGCCGGCGCGTGAGCGAGCGATTGGCCGACATCCATCGCAGGATTACGTCGATCCAACAGCTTGGCGCGGTCGTGAACGCAATGCGTGGGATCGCCGGCGCTCGAGCGCAGCAGGCCCACTCGCATCTACCCGCGATCCACGCCTATGCGGCGACCGCAGCCGACGCGATCGGACGGGCACGGCAGCTTCTACGTGATTGTCCGACGACGGAAACCGCGAGATCCGGCCCTGCCCTGCTTGTTGCTTTCGGCGCTGAGCAGGGGTTTGCCGGTGCATATGCCGAGCGGGTGATCGAAGCCGTTTCCAGTGAAGCGGGCACAGCGACGATCCTTCTGATCGGCACACGCGCGGCTGCGATTGCCGACGAACGGCAAGTACGTGTCGAATGGCGCAGAAGCCTGCCCGAGCGCGCGGCCGCGGTTCCAGCGCTTGCGACAACAATCCTGGAAGCAGTCTTCGAGCGGCTTGCCGCGACGGCAGCGGCTCGACTCGATATCGTGTTCCCGATGTGGATCGCTGGCCAGGGAAGCGTCATCCAGCGCCGGACCTTGCTGCCGTTCGACGCGACGCGCTTTCCTCTTCAAGCAAGCCCGAGCCCAGTGCTCGTCAACCTCTCGCCTGCGGATCTGATTGACCAGCTCGGCCAGGAGTTCCTGTTTGCTCAACTTTGCGAAGCGGGACTGGAGGCATTCTCGGCGGAAAACGAGGCTAGGGTAGAGACGATGGCGGCCGCAAAGCGGAACATCGACCAAAAGCTTCAGGATCTAGCCACCGAGGAGAAGCTCACCCGCCAGGAGGAGATCACGGCCGAGGTCATCGAACTTGCGGGTGGCGCTAGGACGCGTTGGACAAGTCCCTAAGCCCGCCTTGCAACGTAGCCTGCGGGGTGCGTGACGGCCGGGGAGCTGTTAGAAACAAGATCGCTGAAAGTCGCTGCCTCTCGGATCCGATTGTCATGCCGAGCCGGCAGAAAGTGCAACACCCGTCGCGCCTATTGCATATCTGAAAAGTCGACCCAGCCCTCGTCATCCGGTTGTGGAGCGATCCGCCCGCCCAGGGTGCGCGCAGCGTCCCTTACCTGGGAGAGGGCGCGGTCAGCGTTGGCGCTGCTCATGTTGGGTACGATCTGGTCGAAGTTGAGATGGCCTGCGTCGCGCAAGCCAAAGCCTCGCTCCAGATAGATGTCGAAACCGGCGCGCAAGGCCGTAAGCGTCCGGTCTTCTCCACCTTGCTGACGAGGTGATGCGCAAGCCACAGGTGCGGCACTGTGGCAGACACCGGTGCGGCATCATGGCGACGCGAATTATCGAGATGGTCGGGACTGAGCCGCGC
>NZ_NWVC01000018.1 GCF_002374855.1 Sphingomonas adhaesiva | reverse complement strand
TACTACCGCCGCCCACCGCGACGGGTGATCCTTCTCGTGTTCCAGCACCATCCGCACCGCGCGGGTGCGAACCTCAGGCGAGAACTTGTTCGTCGTCTTGCTCGTCATAGACCCTTCCTCTCAGGAGCTGGGGCCTCCGACAAACCCGGGGCGGTTCAGCGAGGTTCACAGCAACCTGCTTTAGCTATCCTCGACGAGTTTGGGCTCAGACAATGCGACCGCGGCGCGACGCCAAATTCTCCATCGCAGGGCAGCGAAGAACGTCATCGTTATCAGGAATGAGGCGGACGCACCCATAAGACCGAAAAGCCACGTGCTCGGGGACAGAACGACAGCGGTTACCGCCAATGCAAGGACGTTCAAGCCGATGTAGCGAAAATCGTTCTCCGTGACGTAATCTACTATCCCTAGGCACTCATTGACGGACTTCGCCATCATACCAACCATTATTGGTATAATCAAATACATATAATGATGTAGCTCCGGCCTGTTCAGAACGATGACCAGTAAAACACTCCCAACGCCTGCGCAGGCCATGATGGCCGCAGAGAAAAAAACGACCTTTTTCACTGACTGATGGATGAAGGTGTCTAAAACTTCTTTAGTACTGGATTTATACACCTGCCTCATTAGCGGCATGAACGGCTGGATGGTCGCCGATTGTACGATCTGAAACGCCGCGTTTCCGATAGCAAAAAAGAAAAAGTAGATTCCAGCCGCCTTGACGCCAATCATAAAGGAAATGACAAAGCGGTCCACGTTCTGGCCGACCGCTAAAGAGAAGTCGCTAATCCATACCGGAAGTACCCGTGGAAACTGTTGTCGTAGCCACATAACATTGAAGGGCTTTACAAAAATTTCTTCACGGAAGACGTGCCGCAGCGCGATAGTGGCGACAGTCATGCTGAGTATTTCACCGACTATCCATGTCGTACTCAGGAAGTCGATGTTGCGATGGGCGGGATCGAGATATGATGCCAGTATGAAAGCAGGAATCCAGGAGGCTGTGCGCAGAAAAAGAAGAAAATTGGCCAAGCCAGGGTGTTGACGGGCGATCAACAGCAGCTGAAGATCAAAGCCGATCATCTCCAGTATGACGATCCCACAGAAAATACGCAGATCGACGGGAAGGTCGAGTAAGCCGATCGTTGCAAACATTGCAACACCAAGCGCGGAGGCAACACCGCAGACGAAGGTGACGATCAACCGATCCCGCGCCAGCAGGTGGGAAGCTTGCGTATCGCCGCCAACAACCTCCCGATTGACGAAATAGCTCAGCCCCAGACCCACGGCCCCGGGCAAAAGGGCGGTTGTGCCAACCATTAGCGAGAAGGCGCCAATATCCGCGAACGTCAGATACCGTGCCATGAATAGCATCAGCACCATGCGCAGGGAGAGGCTGCCCAGCCGAAGTCCGCCGGAAACGACGCTTTGCAACTAAGCCTCTTCTGTCTGTCCGGCGGTTGATGACCGGTATAGTGAGGCGTTTCAAATGACAAGCCGGCATCCGGTTGCCGGTAATCGCGAGGAAAATCGTGAAGCGACGCATCTTTCTCGGTTCTGCTCTTCTGTGCGCCGGTACGGGCTATGCCGTCGTTCTGGGTGAGTGCGACGCCGGGGCCGCCGAGGAATCTGGTGTCAGGGTTTCGACCTTCGGAGCGGATGGGGCGGCTTTACAGCGTGCCATCGACACAGGGCTGGCCGAGATCGTCGTCGATACGACCATTGTCGTGTTTCAGGATATCCGATTGCGTTCCCGTCAGACCGTGCGCTTCGATGGCGGACGGATTGTGGTTGCCCGCGATGCTTCGATCCGGCAGGCCGTCTTGGATGCGCGGGGCACGAACGGGGTAACGTTGCTGAATCCGGTCATCGAGGCGAGCCAGCGGTCGGACGGGGTCGTTGCGATTCAGCTGTTCGACAGCGCGTCGGCCAGAATCTCAGGTGGGCGGCTGACCCGTTCGCGTCTGACCATCGAAAGTCACGACGCACGCATCGACCGCGACATCGAGATCTCGAACCTCCAGTTGGACATGCAGGGCTATCGCTCGACAGCAGTCTATCTAAGCGGTGTCCGCGGCGTCATCCTGCGCGACGTCGTTTGTTCCGGAGCGCAGGAAGGGGTGGGAGTCTATAACAACGCCCGTGCCATTCGGCTCCTGGGCGTCGTCTCGCGCGGCCACCTTCAGGACGGATTTGTCGTGATCGCCGGGCAGGACATCCAGTACAAGAACTGCCGCGCCTACGGAAACGGGCAGTCAGGTTTCACGACACAGCGGCAGCGCAGTGGGGAAGACGTGCGCTTCATCAGTTGGACCGACTGCCGCTCATCAAACAACGGCTATGATGGATTCGACATTCGCGGGGCAACAGACGCGCCGTGGAACGTCGACACGGGTTTCGTCCTGCACAACTGCCGGGCGTGGGAGAATAAGGCTACAGGCTTCTATGTCGTCCAGGCCGAGGGAACGATGATCCACGAATGCATGGCGGTTCGCAACCGCCGTCAGAACTTGTTTATCGACCACAGTGATCGCGTCGTTGTCGATCGCTTTACGGCGGTCTCCGGCGCTGTTGACGTCGCCTCCGGTCCCAATAAGGCCGGTATCCTCGTCTACAGCAGCAGGGACGTGCATATCAGTTCGGCAGTCTCCGGAAATGGCGAGGGGCGAACGCAGGAATTCGGTCTATCTTTTACCGGATCCAGTACTGGTGGGCACGTGGTCGGAAGCGATTTTTCCGACAATGTGCGTTCGCCGGTCGTGCCTGTCGGGAATGAGTTGCTCGCCAGATGACATGCGCCCACTAGACCCGAATTTTGCGGGGAAACTGGCGGTTGCACCGACCCGATCACCCCTCTATCGGCGTGCGACGCGCTCAGCTTGGAGACATCGAAGGCAATGGCCAAAATTGTAGTTGGTGATCCGATTCCTTCGAAGGATATCGTGCGTATTTATAAGGAGCGATTTTCCATCGATGTCTCCCGCTTGGTTCCTCAGGACTCGGTGGTCCTCGAAGAGGTGACTCCGTACGGCTATTTCAGATTTCGTCCCGCTATTCCGGGGGATAGTCAGTTCTATTCGGAACTGATGGAACGGATCGGTTATGACGACGGCGAGAAGGCCGAGTTCCAGGCGGCAAAGGACTATGTTTCCCGTAGTGAGCGTGTTCTCGACGTGGGCTGCGGCCCCGGCAGGTTTAGCGCCTATTGCAAGGGGACCTACAAGGGGATCGAGCTCAACCCGCAAGCGGTCGCCGACGCGCAGCGTCACGGGCGCAACGTTGTGCTCGAAAAGCTTGAGGATCAGCCTGAAGGTGCGTTCGACGTCGTCACCCTTTTCCAGGTCCTCGAGCACGTGCCCGACCCCGAAGCCTTCCTCGACATGGCGGCGCGGCGCGTCTCGACTGGCGGTCGGCTGATCGTGACGACCCCCGATATGGACGGCTACATGACCAACAGTCCCAACCACGTCCTTAATTATCCACCGCATCATATCAGTTGGTGGACGGCTGATGCGATCGCGGCGTTGATGGCGCAAAACGGTTTCGGCAATCCAATCGTCTGGAAGGAGCCCTTGCAGTCGATCCACGTGACCGACTGGCTTGAGGCGACGGTCGCGCCGCGGGGACGCCGGCATTTCGATTTTTCGCTGAAAGCGCGCATCATTCGTCAGATGCTGCGTGTCGGATCGCTCGCACTGGGGCCTTTGCTGCGGCGGGGATCACATGTCACCGGCCAGTGCGTCATGGTCGTTGGCGAGCGCCTGCGCTGAGCGCAAAGGCGGTAGCGGTGTCATGAGATGCAAGAAATGAACGAAGTAAGTCTGGCCCGGCGGTGGCAATTCCTGCCGCATCCTATCGCTGCGCTGTATCAGAGTACTTTCCTGATCCGCCGTGCCCTATTCAAGAAGCTCAAACCCATTGCTCAAGAAATGGGGGGTGATATCTTAGACTTCGGATGTGGCTCAAAGCCATATCGTAGTCTCTTTAGTGCCTGCACGAGCTATATTGGGGTCGACATTGCGGTTTCTGGCCACGACCATGCTGACAGCAACGTTGACATTTATTATGACGGTCATAAACTGCCTTTTGATGACGGCGCATTTGATGCAATTGTTGCATTCGAAGTATTTGAGCACGTTTTCAACATCGATGAGTTATTGCAGGAGCTTAAACGTGTTCTCCGGCCAGGCGGTAGAATTTTGCTGACCCTCCCGTTCGCTTGGGGAGAGCACGAAGCTCCGTATGATTTTGCGCGCTACACAAGCTTTGGAATTCGATCAGTAATCGAACGCAACGGCATGGTGGTTCACTCCATCGAAAAGACCAATGCCAGCGTGGAGGCGATCCAGCAGCTGTGGCTTGCCTATATAGATCTACGGTTGTTGCGGCCGTTTGGCCTATTCGGCAAGGTGGTGCGCGTGCCGATTGCCGCCGTGATGAATCTGGCGGCAATAGTACTGGGCCGTATCCTGCCCGAGGACGGCACTTTCTATTCAAATTTGGTGATCCAGGCCGATCGTCCGTTGGATGCGGCAGCCGCCGCCGCGTGATGCCGCGTCGCGCAAATTCGGAAATGCCTGTGCCTGCCTCGGCGACGGTGCAGGCCGCAGCCCCTGGCCGCCTTGCGGTAGTGGTCAATTGCGGCCTTGTCGGCGGGCATGAGATGCAATTAGTTCACCTGGTGCGGGCCAGGGAGCGGGTCGGGCCCGTCGTTATGGTGGTTACATCACCCGTGGCTCAGCGCTTCTTTGTGGACCAGGGTTTCACGGTCCGGTACGTGCCTTTCGATTGCCAGGGCAAGATATGGCGGCAGTGGCAGGCAAGCCGAAAGCTGAGCGCCACGCTGTGTCCGGAAATCGTGGACTGCGCAGAGGTGATCGTTAGCGGTGGGACGATCGAAGCTTGCGTCGCACCCGCCCGCGCTGTCAAACTTGGGCGGGCGGATCTAAAAATCACGGCATATCTGCCGATGTACGTCGATCGTGCCCGGGCATTCGGCCTTGTCGGGCGAATATACAATTGCGCTAGTCGAGCGTTCGTCACGGCAATTGACAGTTTTGTCACGATAAATCGCGTCCAGGCTCGGCTGATCAGACGTCACTATCGCAGACCGGTGAGCGTCGTGCGCAATGTCATCGAGCCCGTTGCTCCTCCCTCGTCGAACCATGGACCGCGGCTGATTTACGTTGGGCGACTTGACAACGGGCAGAAAGACGTGACCGGACTGATCGACCTCCTTGATGATCCACGTAACCCGTATCGCGAACTTCACATATTCGGCGATGGCCCGGACCGACCGGCGGTAGAAGCGCGGGCCGCTGAAGCCCAACATGTTGACGTTGTTTTCCATGGGTGGGTGCCACGCCAGCGACTTGGGCCGCGACTGGGTCGACGCGACCTGCTTGTCATGAATTCCCGCTGGGAAGGTGAGCCGATGATCGTGCGCGAAATGAAGGCAGCCGGGATTCCGGCGATCGGAACCAATATTGATGGTTTCCGCGGGATCCTCCCGCGTACGCAACGGTTCGCCGATAGGCGCGAATTGCTCGACCTGCTCAATGACCATCATCACAAGGCGATGATGGCCATGGAAGGAGGAGGGCGGTGACGCGCGGAAATCGGCCGCTTACGGTCGCGATCGATGCCAGCTGGCTGCGTGACGGCGGAATTGCCCGGATGGCGCATGAGATCATCAACAGGGCGCCGGATCACGTTCGGGTTGTGGAAATCCGGGGCGGCCGAGCCAATGCCGGCTTGCTGACGCCGGTCGACCTGGCGATCGCGGCCCGCGGTGTCGACGCGGACGTGATATGGTCGCCGGGCTTTATGCCGCCGATGGCTCGCGCTCCGGGCAAACGCATCTATATCACGATTCATGATCTCACGCATCTGCACAGCTACAGCGCGGCTCACCGGCTCTATTTCAATCGCATTATTCGGCCCCTGCTTGCGAACGTCGATCGTGTCTTCACCGTGTCGGAATACACGCGTCAGGAAATTCTATTGTGGGCGACTATCTCACCCGATCGCGTGATCCGGGTCCACAACGGCGTCACCGCCATGGACCGCCTACCGGCGCATGACCGCGCGACGCAGGCGCCACCCTACGTCCTGTATGTGGGAAATCGCCGCCCGTACAAGAATATAGACCGGATGATAGAAGCGTTCGGGCGCAGCAAATTCGCCGCCCGCGGGGGGCAGCTGTGGCTAACGGGGGCATGCGATCCCGCCATTGACGGACTGGTTCGGCAGGCCGGGGTCGCCGATCGGGTCCGCTATCTAGGCTGGCTCTCCGATGACGAGCTGGCGGCGACCTATGCGGAATCCCGGGCCTTGATCTTTGTGTCCTTGTATGAAGGATTCGGGCTTCCAGTCGTCGAGGCCATGACCGCCGGCTGCCCGGTCCTGACGGCGAATACGACGGCGCTGGCGGAGGTCGCGGGCGATGCGGCGTTGACCGTGAATCCGCTGTCGGTTGAGGAAATCGCCGAGGGGCTTGATCGCGTGGCGCTTGACGACGTCCTGCGCGCCCGGTTGCGGTCGGCCGGCCTGGAGCGCGCGACGCAGTTCAGCTGGGACCGGTGCGCGGTTCGATACTGGCAGGTTCTCACCGGGACGTGATAAGGGCCACACCGTTGTGCCCCCGCCGCGGCGGCCATCGAATGGATAAGACCGATTCATGCGTACCGCCTGCATCATTCCGACGTACAACGGCCGCGACGATCTCGCGCGACTGTTAGCGTCGTTGGTCGACCAAACGCTCGCCTACGATCTCGTGATCGTCGATTCGAGCTCCACCGATGGAACGGAAGAGCTGGCGCTCCGTCATGCCAGCCTGTTTTTCTCCGTCGCCAGTCGGGACTTTGACCATGGCGGAACTCGCCAGATGGTAGTCGACCAGCTGCCGAATTATGACATCCTGATTTTCTTGACCCAAGACGCGGAACTTGCTTCCCCGGACGCGCTGGAAAGGCTCGTTGCCAATTTCGACAATCCGCAGATCGGCGCCGTCTGCGCGCGCCAAATCCCTCACCTTGACGCGAATCCCTTCGCGCAACACGCGCGAGCCTTCAATTATCCCGTGCAGCGCAGGATCGTCGATCAGGCGTCGGCCCGCCGGTTTGGGCTGAAGGCCGCTTTCATGTCGAACTCGTTTGCCGCGTATCGGCGACAGTCGCTCATCGATGTGGGTGGCTTTCCCCGCAGCGTCATCTTGGCCGAAGACATGTTTGTGGCGGCTCGCATGATCCTCGCCGGGTGGAAGGTGGCGTATGACGGGGAGACAGCCTGCCGGCATTCGCACAACTATTCGATCATGGAGGAGTTTCGGCGATACTTCGATCTAGGGGTGTTCCACGCGAAGGAGCCATGGATACGCGCCAGTCTGGGGGGGGCGGGAAGTGAGGGCCGCGCCTATGTCGTCTCTGAACTGCGGTTTCTCGGCGCCCGACAACTGCCACTTTGGCCGGTCAGCCTATTACGCAGCATCGTCAAGCTCATCGGCTATAAGGCGGGACAAGCTGAGGGGGTTATTCCGCTTCGTTTAAAGCGCCGAATGTCCATGCATCGGGGATTCTGGAAATGACACGTCCTCGCTTCGGCGCTGCTCTACAGGTTTGCTTTTGTGGCTTTGGCCGCATCACGTACGAGACGACCACCTGACATGAGCTTCATGTTTGCCTTTTTTGCCCTCGCGACAGCGGCCTTGTACGTGTTCTACTCACGCAAGGTCGGGTCGTTCGTCAATGCAATCACCATCTACACCGGACTAAAATTTGCCATTGAGTTCGTCCTTGAGCCAATATCATATTATCTCAGGATGTTTGTCTATGACTTCAACTCTATGGCTATCATCAATTTGCTGTCTTTTGTCGGGTATGCGGCCTTCGTCGTCGGTCTTCTTGTCATAAAGCAGCCGAACAATCCTGCTCGAAAGATTAATCTCTCTGGATATCTTGGTGCGGCATGGATCGTACTTGTCCTTGCCTGGGTTCTTTATATGCCTATTCTGAGGGAATTCAGCTATCTTATCACAGAGCCAAGACGCATTTATGAGCTTACCAGGACCGGTTACGGACTAAATACCTTTGGGTCGTCCTTGCTGTCATTCGTTGCCTATGCAATATTTCTTATGTCGAGTAAGAAGAACGGGTGGCTGTTTTATTTAGCGCTTTTCCCATTGGTGTATCTTAAGGGCACTAAGGGGCAGTTTTTTGTGCTGGCCTCAATATTTGTAATATATAAAGTATATTTCGAAGGCTTCAAATATTCGGTGACCCGATCGGCAATCTATATTATTGCATTTGCTGGTATGGCCACGGTTCTGTTTACTGTGAATTATCGGGGAGAAGTTGAGAACATCGTTCTGACGATGGCTGGTTATTCCGACTATAACAGAAATGGCGCCTTGATCGTCCAGGATAAATCCTTCGCGCCATATGGTGGGCAGCTTTCCACGGAAATGTTGTGGATACCCAAAATCCCGCGAGCGATATGGCCCAACAAGCCGAAAAGTTTTGGAGAATTTCGATTGGCGGAGCAATATTTTCCTAGCTGGTTTGCGCTTGACCAAGGCGCCCCCGCATTCGGTATTGGATTATACTTCGCAGATTTTGGATGGTTTTCTTTTGCAGTCGTTCCATTTGTTCAGTTTTTGTGCGGCATCGGCCTTGCATATTGCCTCAACAAGATGATCGAGTCACCAACGATATTTTGGTTCATAATGAGTATATATCTTTCGGGTGGAAATCTATTTGCCGCGGGTAGCGGCAATTATTTGTTAGAGCATGCCCTCATTGGGGCCGCGTTGACGGCTATCTTCTCTTTTTTTGGGTTAGGTCGCCGTTCCGATGGGGATCGCGTACTGGGGCCCGTCCAAGATGATGCGTTGGTGACGCCGCGATGAGAAGGCCGCGATCGTCGTCCAAGCAAGGGCACGGGAGCCGGCAAGGGCCCATACAAGTTCCTTACGGCCCGTTCCTGACCCTGTGCATCTTCCTGTTCGTTGTTCTGGTGGTGGGCGGTGCGTCGCGTGCCGACATGCTTGGTCAGGCGGTCGTTCGAGGCGCGGCCTGTGTGGCGTTGGCGGTCGCAGCATTGGTCCATGCCCCGGCACGTCAGCGGTCGTTGGGTATGGTCGGGAGGCTGCTTGTTGCCGCGCTGTTGCTGGCACTGGTGCAACTCGTTCCGCTGCCTTTTCCGGTCTGGTCCTCGTTGCCTGGGCGAAGCTTCTTTGTTCAAGCAGCCGGCAACAGCGCGGTTTGGCGGCCTTTGTCGATCGTGCCGGGAGCAACGATAAATGCGGCTTTTTCGATGCTGGTCCCGTTCACGGTGTGGACGTTGATGCGTCGCTTGGAGCCCGCTGATTGGGATCGAATGCCGGCCCTACTGCTTTCTTTGGTCGGTGCATCAATGTTCGTCGGGGTAGTGCAATTTTCCGGCGGAGGGTTCGACAATCCGTTCATCAACGAAACTCCCGACATGATCAGCGGGCTGTTTGCCAATCGGAATCATTTTGCGTTGTTCCTGGCGACCGGGCTTGCGCTAACGCCACTCTGGATCGTGCAACATAGGTCAGGCTGGGCGTGGCGATGGCCGGTCGGCGGTGGCGTGATCGTGATGTTATTACTGATGATTCTCGCGAGTGGCTCGCGAGCCGGTATGATCCTCGGAGGCTTGGGTCTGGCGGCGGGATGCGTCGTGTCATTCCCGCATTGGCACGCCCGTTTCGGCTCATGGGGGCGTATGCGCATAGGAGTTGGAGCGACCTTGGCCGTTACTCTTCTTGCCGGCGTGTTGCTGGCTAGCATTCAGGGCGACCGGGCGCGTTCAGTGACGCGAGCGATGTCGCTGCAGGTCGGTGAGGACATGCGCGTCCGAGCGGCGCCGGTGGTTTTCGACATGGCACGAACGTATTTCCCTTTCGGGGCCGGTTTCGGAGGGTTTGATCCGCTCTTCCGGATTCATGAGCCCTTCGCCCTCCTGAAGCCGACCTATTTCAACCGCGCGCATGACGATCTGCTGGAATTGGTGCTAGATGGTGGCCTGCCGGCGCTGATCCTGTTGTTGGTCGCCATCGCTTGGTGGGCGACGGCGAGCTGGCGGGCATGGCGCGATCACCCAACGCGCTGGGCTGTGCGTGCACGAATGGGATCCGCGATTCTGCTGCTTGTCCTCCTTTCCAGCGTCGTGGATTACCCCGCCCGCACCCCGATGATAATGGCGGTGATGGTGATCGCCGCGCTTTGGCTGCAACGTCCGCGACCGGATGCGGAGGCTGCTTTACCTTGAGCAGGATGCCATCTATAGGCGGGCCTCCTCGCAAAGCCGGTATGTAGGTGCATGACTAGAGTTTTCGTCGCCTTGGCGGCCTTGGCGATCATGTCGGCGTGCGTTCACCGCGAACCAATGCTGTCCACCGACAGGTTGACGGTTCTGGATGGCGACAAGATACTGCCCGCACCCGCGCGTCAGGACCTGACGGCTTCGGATCGGCCGGCGCTGATTGGCCCGCTCGACACGATCCAGGTCGATGTTTTCAACGTCCCGGATCTGAGTCGGGAAATGCAGGTCGACGCCAGTGGGCGTATCGCGATGCCGCTGATCGGGACTGTCGACGCCCGGGGCAAGACTGCCCAGGAACTTGCTTCGGCGGTCGAGACGGCACTGCGCGGCCGTTATGTTCGTAACCCCGAAGTTACCGTCAATATCAAGAGTTCGGTCAGCCAAGTGGTTACGATCGATGGTCAGGTCGTCGAACCGGGGCTTTATCCGGTGACCAACCAAATGACGCTTCTACGCGCTATCGCCTCTGCCAAGGGGCTGTCCGAATATGCGCGAGAGGACGACGTTGTGATCTTGCGCACGGTCGATGGCCGCAAGATGGCAGGCCTTTACAATATCGGGGCGATCCGGCGAGGCGCTTATGACGATCCCGCTATCTACGCCAATGACGTGGTCGTCGTCGGGGACTCGCCACAGCGTCGTCTGTTCAGGGATTTCGTGTCGCTGGCGCCGCTCCTCGCCGCTCCGCTGATTGCGGTCCTTCAGTAAGGTTTGCTCATTTGATGGATTTGGTGACTTCAAAGCCGGTCGGGATGGCTGGGCCGACAGACCCCGTGCCCTTGGCGGCGTTGCGCCCGGCTGAAACCGACCGAATGTCGATGATTCGCCAGTATCTGCGGATCGCCATGCGCTGGCGCTATGTCATCATCGGCGCAATTGCCGCCTGCGTTCTGATCGGCTTAGTCATAACGTTGCTGATGACGCCAAAATTCACGGCCACGGCAACGGTCGAGATCGCGCGCGAATCCAGTCGGGTTACCGATTTTCAGGGTGTCGATCGGGAGGCGGGCGTCCTGGATCAGGAATTCTACCAGACCCAATACGGACTTCTTCGGTCCCGAGCCCTCTCCGAGCGGGTGGCGAACCAGATGCGGCTCGTGGACGATGCGTCATTTTTTGAGCTGCTCGGTTACACGAAACAAACGCCAGCTTTTGCTAAAATTAACGGCCGTTATAATGCCGCTGGCCGTGCCGAACGACAGCGGATCGCAGGCGAACTTCTTCTCAAGAATGTCTCGATCAATCCGACGCGTCTTTCGAGGCTGGTCGACATAAGCTTTACAAGCCCAGATGCTGACTTCTCCACTCGAATTGCCAACGCTTGGGCCGATAATTTCATCCAGACGAACTTGGAGCGGAAGGTTCAGGCGACGTCATACGGGCGAAACTTGCTCCAGCGGCAACTGGGGCTTCAAAAAGAGCGCCTAGATGAAAGTCAGCGTCAGCTCGTGGCCTATGCGTCGCGCCAGGGGATCATCAATCTCCCGGCCCAGAATGCTGGTAACGGTGCGGTGACGTCTGAACGATCCATCGTGGCTGACGACCTTGCTACGCTCAACGCCGCGCTCAGCCAAGCGACCGCCGACCGTATCCAAGCTGAGGCCCGCAATCGGCAGGCGGGTCGCGCGGGTGCGTCGACCGAAGCGCTCCGCAACGTGGCCATCAACAATCTGCGGCAACGTCGTGCCGAACTTTCGGCGGACTATCAACGTCTGATGGTCCAGTTTGAACCTGCCTATCCGGCGGCGCGCGCGATCCAGTCCCAGATCGATCAACTCGATCGGTCAATCGCGCGTGAGGAAGGCCGGGTGTCCGGCTCTCTGCAGGCGGACTATCGCGAAGCGGCCGATCGCGAGCAGGCGCTGAAAGCGAAGGTGGATCAACTAAAGTCAAACTACCTCGACCTTCGCCGACGTAGCATTCAGTATAATATCTATCAGCAGGAAGTTGATACAAATCGCGCGTTGTATGATGGTCTGCTGCAGCGATTCAAGGAGATCGGGGTCGCGGGCGGTGTGGGCGTCAACAACATCTCAATCGTCGACATAGCCGATACGCCGCAGAAACCGTCGAGCCCTCGACTTCTGCTCAACCTTTTGATTTCTTTACTCGCCGGGCTTGGGCTAGGCGCTCTAGCCGCGTTTGCGCTCGAACAGATGGATGAAGCGATCGCCGATCCGGCGGAGATTGAACGGCGGCTTGGCCTGCCGCTTCTCGGCTCGGTTCCAAAAGTCGAGGATGGGGCATCGCCACGTGACGAACTGCTTGATCGCAAGTCTGATCTGGTCGACGCGTATCTCGCCGTCCAGACAAATCTCGCGTTCACTACCGAGCACGGGGTACCGCGATCGTTTGCTATCACGTCGACGCGGCCGGCCGAGGGCAAGTCCACCACGGCACTGGCACTCGCGACGACGCTGGCCCGCGCGGGCCGCCGCGTCATCCTCGTCGATGGCGACATGCGTTCACCGTCGGTACATCACCTCGGCGGTGTCGATCATGATCGGGGGCTCAGCAATTTCTTGACGGGCGACGACGCGATCGAGTCGCTGACGTTCACGATGAGCGACCTGAACTTCACCGCCATGTCGGCTGGTCCCATCCCTCCGAACGCGGCCGAACTGCTGACCGGAAACCGCTTGTCACTGCTGATAACGCGCCTGCTCGAAGAATTCGATCATGTGATTATCGATTCCCCGCCGGTCATGGGCTTGGCGGATGCGCCGCTGATCGCTGCGCGCGTCGAAGGGGTGATATACGCCGTCGAATCGCACGGAATACGATCGACCCTTGTAAAGACCGCATTGAGCAGACTAGCGAGCGCCAACGCGCGGATATTCGGCGGGGTGCTCACGAAGTTCGAGGCGCGCAAGGCGCATTACGGTTATGGCTATGATTACGGCTATGGCTATGGTCGCGAAAAGAAGGGTTAACGATCAAGGCGGTCGTCGCAACGCGATCAGACGGCGCAGCCGGTCCGAATGGACGGTGAGGCTCGCGCTGGCGGTGTCTGCGCTTTGTCTGGGTGGAGTCGCCGTTAGTTTCTCGCTGGCACAGGTCATCGCGCGTGCCAATCCGCAGGCCGCCTACATGCTGGCACCTTATGATGGGCGGATCGCCGGGCTGGTCGCTGCGACGTTGGTGGAGTCTGGTGCTACACCTACACCTGCGGAGCGTCGCAAAGCGGGTGAACTGGCAGGTCGCGCGCTCCAACAGGATCCGACGGCCGTTAGCGCCGTAGCGACCCTTGGAGACAACGCACAGGATCGCGGCGACATTGCCGACGCGCGTCGGTGGTTCGGCTACGCCAGCAGCTTGACCCGCCGCGATCCCGAAACGCAACGATGGATGATCGAGGACGCGGTCAGTCGGGGAGACATTCCAGCGGCGCTTCGCCAATATGACATCGCGTTACGGACGACGCCGAGTGAGGCGGCTACGCTGTTTCCGATCCTTGCGGCCGCAAGCGCCGAGCCGGCTATCCGCGCCGAATTGATCCGGACCCTCGCAGCGCGCCCGCAATGGGCACCGGCGTTCCTGCACTATGCCGCTGGTAACAGCCCTACTCCTCAATCGCTTGCGTCCTTGTTCATCGGTCTTCGCCGCGCTGGGGTGCCCGTGCCTGTCCGGGCCAGCAACTTCGCCATCAACGACCTGGTTGGTAGTGGCAGCATTGCGCAGTCGTGGGCCTACTACGCGCTCCTGCATCCGGGCGCCCGGCGCGATCGCTCGCGCGACCCAACCTTCGCGTTCGCTACCAGCGACGGCTCGGTGCTCGATTGGAGCGTCGTCGACAACGGATCGATTACCGCGACCACCGGACCGGATGGGTTCGATTATGCGGCGTCCGCTGGAATGGGCGGCTTGGTACTGGAGCAACTCCAAGTGCTTCCTGCCGGCACCTACGAACTCGTTGGCCGAAGCCGGAACATCGTGCAGCCGACGGGCCTTGGTCCCTATTGGGCCATTTCCTGCGGCGATGGCAGGGACATCGGAAGAATAGAAGTAGCGCCAAGCCAAGAGAATACAGGGCGGTTTGCCGGACGTCTGGTCGTGCCGGCTGATTGCCCGACCCAGCTACTGAAGCTGATCATCCGGTCCAACGACGCGGTCGCCGGCCAGGCGGGTCGGATCGAGCGCGTCGTTGTGCGGCCCGCGTCATGAGGCTTGCGATCGTTGCGGCAATCGCGCCGTTTCTTACGGCGACCGCTGTTTGCGCCCAGACGGCGGTCGCCCCTGCGATCGGGGTTGGAAAGGTCGCTAGGTCTGCATCGGGCGAGATAGGCACGCGACAGGAGCGTTCGGATAGCGGAAACTTCGATGTCCAACCACTGGAACGATTGTCCACGAGGGTGCAGAACCGAGTACAATCGCGGCTCCGGACGCGCCTTGACCGTTACTATAATCCACAGGGCGGTGCGGCCGACCCCTTCGCGGTAGCAGAAGCCGAGACGCGGACCGGCGGCAGGCGGCGCCGATAGAAGGCCCACCATTTTCCTGTTCCCCAGAGTTTTTGGGCGCTAGGTATCGGGGCTGAGACGTGATGCCACAGGCTGGCGATGCTTCACGGTTTGGTGCGCAGGTCTGTTAGGCGGATGATGAGAGCGATTTTCGATCAGTCTGCATCATACCCGCATGTGATGAAGTAGTTGGCGTATCTTATGGCGAATAAAGGTCGAGGATGCGGCCGATAGCGTTCGACAGGCGTGAATGGTGCGCTCGTAGTGACGTGCCCCCCGTTTCTTCATCCACCTGGATCTGGAGGCCGGCTCATTGTGAGCCTCACCCCGTCTCTGGCCCGGTCTTTATGAGAAAACCGGCTCTCTTTTCGTCAGGGCAGGCATGCCTGCCCTGACGAAAAAGCGCACTCCATCGGGGTCTGGTTGCCGAGGGAGCTATGCGGACGGTGCTCGTTGTAATCGCGCCGCCACGCCTCACATTTTACCCGTGCGTCGTCCAGGCTCAAGAACCAGTATGCGTTTAGGCATTCGGCCCGCACCCGGCCGTTGAACGCTTCCGCGAACGCATTGTCGGTCGGCTTTCCGGGCCTGCTGAAGTCCAGCACCACATCATGCTGGTACGCCCACAGGTCGAGATCCTTCGAGATGAATTCCGGGCCATTATCCAGACGAATGCGCTTGGGACGACCGTGTGCCGCGGCAACGCGGTCGAGCGTCTCGACCACGTCAGTGTGGATCGGCGTGGAAAAGGGACCCCGGTAACGGGGTGATCGGCGTCGAAAAGGGACCCCTCATCCCGGTGGTCTAGGCTGTTCGCTTGGCGGTGTGTCAGGCGGCGAGATCGGGATGCTGGTATT
>NZ_NWVC01000017.1 GCF_002374855.1 Sphingomonas adhaesiva | reverse complement strand
GCGCGGCTCAGTCCCGACCATCTCGATAATTCGCGTCGCCATGATGCCGCACCGGTGTCTGCCACAGTGCCGCACCTGTGGCTTGCGCATCACCTCGTCAGCAAGGTGGAGAAGACCGGACGCTTACATCCAATCACCTGTGGCAGGCGCGATCATTAGTACGCGCGTCGTTCCGAGAACGCAGCCGAGCGCGAAGATGCCGGCGAAGTAGTCGATGGCCGCTCTTAGCGTCGTCGTCACCCCCGAAGCTCCGACCGTGCAGCTTCGGCTCAGCAGCGTAGCGACAGCTTCGCCCGCCTCTCCGCCGCGCGCCGTGCGCTCAGCTCCTCGGCACAAATAGAGCGGGTCCGTTGGCGCACAGTCTCGAGACACTCCTCCAGGTACTGAACCTTGGTTCCAGGTACGATCGCGTCGAAGTGCAGGCGGTCATGCCCACGCATGCCGAATATGTCGTTGAGATAAAGATCGAACGCCTGCCGCAAAGCGCTGTACTGCCCCTGTTCCTCCAACCATGGCCGGGTAGTTGCCGAGGTGGTGGCGACCACGAGGCGTTTGCCGCCCAACAGAGGATTGGGCTCGTGATCGCGGATACGACTGGCGGTGAAGCCTGCGCCGAGCACCCGGTCCACATAGCCCTTCATCATGGCCGGCGGCAGGCCGAACCAGATAGGGTATACGAGTACGAGGACGTCCGCTCGCCGGAGATGCTCGAGTTCCGCCGCGAGGTCTTCGCCAGGCCTGTTGACCGGTCCGGGTCGCTCCTGCGCCTTCAGTACGGGATCGAAGCCTTCCGCATAAAGATCTTGCAGGCGAGCGTCCTGCCAGCATTGCTGCGCCTCGTCGCAGTAGGCACGAGCAATGGCGTGACAGAAGCTGTCGGTGTTCGGGTTCGCCAGCACGATGTGGTGGCGGACAGGGCGTTCAGCGCTCGCGGCGTCGATCTTTGTGGGCTTCACTTCGGCGATTGTCATCGAACCTCTCCTTCGATGCCGACCTACAGGACGGGGACGAGTCCCAATCTCCGCAATGCTACGTAGAACCCCGCCCGACCGAGCCGGGCGGGGCGCCACGTCAGCCGACAACGATGTGATCGTGGATCGCGGTGACGCCGGGCGCTGCCCAGGCAGCGCGTTCGGCGATCTCGCGCTCGCGCCAGGCATGCACCCTGCCGCCCAGCGTCACCGTGCCGCCGTCCGCGATCACGGAAATGGCGGTGGCGTCCAGGACGGCGTTGCGCTTGAACGCCTGCTCGATGAGGCCCTTCACGTCGGTCACGGCGGGAATCTGCTTGATCGACAGGAGGTCCCTTACGCTCACCACACCCGTGATGCGGCCGGCTGCCTTGCGGGCGGCATCCACCTCGTAACGCCAGTCCACGGTGCCGGAGAGCGTGACGTTTCCATTCTCGACCTTGACCGAGATCTTCTCCGCCGGGATCAGGGCATCCCAGGCAAAGATGCTGCAGATGCGAGCGGCGATCTCCGTATCGCTGGTCTTCGAGTCGCCGGGGCGGCGCACCTCGATGTCCTCGGCGATCGCCTTGACTCCGGCCACTCGCCGCGTCGCCTTCTCGGCCGCGAGTTTCTCGGCGTAGGTGGGCACGAGCCCGGACAGGGTCACAACTCCATCCCTGACACTGACACCGATGTGCTCGTGGGTGACGCTCGGCTCCCACGCGAGCTCGGCAAGAACATCCCGCTGAATTGCGCTATCGGTCTTCATCTTCCCGCCTCCTTGTTTTGGCCCACCCGGTCTGCGCGCCTCGCGGTTGCGGACCTATCGGGATAGTTACGGAGGTTCCGCAGGGTAGGCGCAGCTCGGATAGACGTGTCACACCGCGCGGCTGAACCGCGGTGCGTCCAGTTGCGAGTGCTGGTCGAACGCACTCGCGACCAAGCGGGCATAGGGCAGCCCCTCCGGCGTTAATTTCAGCTTCGCGCCGGAGATTTCGACGATTCCGCGCAGGACCAGAGCCGCGAGGCGGTCGTGCGTCCTCCGATCCAGCAGCCCCTGCGTGCCGAACGTCCGCTGCGCGGCATCGAGATCAACGGCGCCATCGCACAGCAGCCGCTCGATCGCCCAGCCACGCGTGCGATCGGCCGGCTGAAGAAGCACACCCCTGGTTCCAGCCAGGCAACCAGCGGTGACGGCCTCTTCGTAACGGCCGATATGCTTTTCGTTCTGCACGATCGTCTGCTCGACTTGGCTGATCGCGGAGGCTCCAAGACCAATCAGCACATCGGCATCGTCATCGGTAAAGCCCTGGAAGTTGCGCCGGAGCCGACCCGACGCCGCCGCCTGCGCGAGCCGGTCCTCCGGCCGGGCATAATGATCGAAGCCGATCATGGTGAAGCCTTGCTCCTGAAGCAGATCACGGGCGAGCAGCGACTGGGCGAAGCGCGCGCCGGCGTCGGGCAGCGCGGCCCCGTCGATCATGCGCTGGCGCGGCAGCAGCCGCGGCATGTGGGCATAGCCGAACATGGCGACGCGGTCGGGGGCAAGAAGCCGCATCCGAGAGATAGTGGTCGCGATATCGTCCAGTGTCTGGCCAGGCAGTCCGTACATCAGGTCCAGGTTGAGGGCCTTGACCCCCGCGGCGCGCAACTCCGCTGCGCGAAGGGCGACTTCCCGGAACGGTTGGAGCCGGTTGATCCTAACCTGGATCGGCATGGAGAAGGTCTGAGCCCCGAGGCTCGCCCGCGTGATGCCACATTCCGCCAGCGTCTGCGCGTAGTCTGCATCAAGACCGCGAGGATCCAGCTCGACGGCCCATTCGGCGTCGGAATCGATCCGGAACGAGCGCCGCAGCGCCTCGCAGACCCCGACGAAGTCGGAACGGGGCAACGCGTTGGGACTTCCCCCGCCGAAGTGGACGCGGGTGACGCGGCCGGACGCGAGATCGGCGACCTGGCCAATTTCCCGAATTAACGCGTCGGCGTAGCGGGTGACGCGGCTTGTGCGGCCGACGGCGCCGGTGTTGCACCCGCAGTACCAGCAGATCCGCTCGCAGAACGGCACATGCAGGTAGAGTGAGAGCCTGGAGCCCTCGGCCGTCCTCCCTAGAGCTTGCCGCTGTTCGGACGCGCCTACAGCGGCGCTGAAGGACGCAGCGGTGGGATAGCTGGTGTAGCGTGGAACGCTCTGGGCGGCGAGGTCGGCGTGAAAGACGGTCATGCCGACCATGCTCGGCTCAGGAAAGCGATCGCTCCTTGACCATAGTCAAAAGCGGCGGCTCCTCACTCCTTCGCTTCGGCAGCGTGACGTCGCCGCATCAGGCCGCCGATCGGACTGCAAGAACGGTCGCGCACTCAGGCCTCAAATCGCACTGGCGACAGTCTGCGGGTTCGGCAGCACCGCAGCAGAGCGTCAGGTAGCGGCGCTCCAGCTCGAGGTGAGCCAAGCGAGACGGCTGGCACTTGGCGCTGGCGGCCATGCCCATCTCGGCCCTGGCCCTCACCCTTACATAGTCGATGTCGACATCGGACATGGTTTGCCTCCCGCTAAGATTACGCGAGGCAGCTTGTTCGACGACGAGCCGGATTGCTCTACGTGTTTGTCCGCATCCGGACGCTTGCGTTTGGTCAAGGGATCGCCGGCCAGTCGGCGCGAACCTCATCTCCTCGACACGAGGAGGCGACGATGTTCAATCTTCCGGACGACTGGTTCCTGTACCTGGCGGCAGGCGCGATGGGCCTGTTCATGATCACCATGATGTTTGTGACGATTGGTGATCGCCGGCAGCACTGAAGCGGACAGACGATCGGAGAACGGGGTCGTCGCGCGAGCGACGACCCCGTTCTCGTGTCACTCGCCCTCTGCAGGCTGGTGGAATTCGTGCCAGATCCCGTTCAGGATGCCGAAGCCGACCGCCAAGCCGAGGCCGAGCACCCAGGTGAAGTACCACATCGCTTGTTGCTCCTCAGTAGAAGTCAGGGCTGGCGGCGACCGCGTCGGCGGTGACCCGGCCGAACATGATGCGATAGGCCCATGCGGTGTACGCGAGCACGATCGGCAGGAACACGACCGTGACGAGCAGCATGATGCGCAGCGTCCGCTCGCTGGATGACGCGTTCCAGACGGTAAGACTTGAGTGCGCATCGATGCTGGACGGCAGGATGAAGGGAAACATCGAGCAGCCGACGCTGGCGATGATACCAGCCGCTCCCAGGCTCGAACCGGTGAAGGCGAGTCCACCGCGCTCGCGGTAAATGCCGACCAGCGCCATTGCCATGCCGAGGAACCCCAGCGCCGGAGCGAGGAGCATCCAGGGATGCGCCTGGTAGTTCCCGAGCCATGCGCCCGAGACCATCTCGGTCGTCGTGCGCAGCGGGTTGGACGGACCCGCCGGATCGATTACGCCCACGATCCGCCAGCCCGGCATCTCGGCAACCATCAATCCACCGATGGCGAACAGGAAGAGCGCGAGCGTCCCCGCCCCGAAGCCATAGGCCCGTGCGCGCGCCTGCACCGGCCCGTGCTCGGTCTTAATCGCGAGCCAGGCCGCCCCGTGCAGCACCAGCATGGCGACCGACATCAAGCCTGCCAGTAGTGTGAAGGGCGTGAACAGGCCCAGGAAGGCACCTTCATAGGTCGCGCGCAGGTCCCCATCGAGGCGGAAGGGCGCGCCGGACAGCGCGTTGCCTACCGCGACGCCGAAGACGAGCGCCGGCACCAGGCCGCCCACGAACAGCGCCCAATCCCAGCGGCTGCGCCACTTCGGGTCCGGCTTCTTGGACCGATATTTGAAGCCGACCGGCCGCAGGATGAGCGCCGCCAGCACCAGGAACATTGCCAGGTAAAAACCGGAGAAGCTAACCGCATAGACGAAGGGCCACGCAGCGAAAATTGCGCCGCCCCCAAGGATGAACCAGACCTGGTTTCCTTCCCAGGTCGGCCCCACCGTGTTGATCACCATCCGCCGTTCCGCGTCGGTGCGGGCGACGAACGGCAGCAGCGTCGCCGTCCCGAGGTCAAAGCCGTCGGTCAGGGCAAAGCCGATCAGGAGCACGCCGAGCAGTGCCCACCAGATCAGCCGTAGCAGTTCATAGTCGAACATGATCGTTTCTCCTCAGGCTGCGAGCGGCTGCGCCGGGATGGGTGCGCCGACCGGAGCGGGCGCCTGCGCCTCGTCCTCGTCGGGACCGTGCTTGATGGTGGCGAGGATCAGCCGCACCTCGATCACCGCCAGCGCGCCGTAGATCAGGGTGAAGCCGGCGATCGTCGTCCAGAGCGCCGCTCGCGACAGGGACGAGCTCGCCAGGAAGGTCGGCAGCACGCCTTCGATCGCCCAGGGCTGACGACCTAGTTCGGCCACCACCCAGCCGAGCTCCGCGGCGATCCACGGCAGCGGGATGGCTGCGACGGCCGCCCAGAGGAACGGTCGGTACTGGTCGTGCCGACGCAGGCTGGCTATGACGAAGGCGCCGGCGAACAGCGCGATCATCAGAAAGCCGATCAGCGCCATGATGCGGAACGACCAGAACATGAGCGGCACGTTTGGAACGGTGTCCCAGGCCGCGCGCTTCACGATCTCGGGCGTCGCTTGCGCCGGGTCGGCGACGTACCGCTTCAGCAGCAGCGCGTAGCCGAGATCGCGCTTGTGCTGCTCGAACGCCGCGCGGGCGGCCGTGTCTTTCGGGTCGGCCTTGAGGCGTTCGACGGCCTGGTAGGCCACCTGACCCGAGGCGATGCGCTCCTGCGCCTGCAGCACCAGCTCGGACATGCCGGTGACGGTGCCGTCCAGGCTACGCGTGGCGATCATTCCCAGCACCCAGGGGATCTGCACCGAGTAGCGGGTGGTCTGCGCGACCGAATCGGGCATGCCGAACAAGGTGAGGCCGGCCGGCGCCGCCTCGGTGTGCCAGGCCGCCTCGATCGCGGCGAGCTTCATCTTCTGGTTGTCGGTGAGAGCATAGCCGCTCTCGTCGCCAAGGACGACCACCGAAAGCGACCCTGCCAGCCCGAACGCGGCGGCAACGGTCATCGAACGCCTTGCCACCGCGGTCCAGCGCCCCTTGAGCAGCCAGAAGGCGGACACGCCAAGCACCAGCACCGCCGCCATGACATAGCCGGCGCTGACAGTATGGACGAACTTGGCCTGAGCCACGGGATTGAAGAGCACTGCGCCGAAGTCGCTGACCTCCATGCGCATGGTCTCGGGATTAAAGTCGCTACCGACCGGATTCTGCATCCAGCCGTTCGCGATCAGGATCCACAGCGCTGACAGGTTAGTGCCAAGCGCCACCATGAAGGTGACGAAGAGGTGGCCCAGCCTCGACAGCCGATCCCAGCCGAAAAACATGAGACCGACGAAGGTTGCTTCGAGGAAGAAGGCCATCAGCCCTTCGATCGCGAGCGGCGCACCGAAGATGTCGCCGACATAATGCGAGAAGTAGGACCAGTTCGTGCCGAACTGGAATTCCATCGTGAGGCCAGTCGCGACGCCCAGCACGAAGTTGATCCCGAAGATCTTGCCCCAGAAGCGGGTCACCTGCCGCCATGCCGCACGGCCGGTCATGACATAGACCGACTCCATGATGACCAGCATGAAGCTGAGGCCCAGCGTCAGCGGAACGAACAGGAAGTGATAAAGCGCGGTCAGCGCGAATTGCAGGCGCGAGAGGTCGGCGACCCCGGGGTCCATGGCGTTTCTCCTAGGGCGCAGATCGCCCGATGGTCGGCAACTAGGGGCCCGGAGACCGGACGATCCTTGACCGCCGTCAAGGAACCGGGCCGCCCGCACGGTCACGGATCGGGTCATGACCACTCTGTCTCTCGACCAGCGACGCGGCCGACAACGCCTGCTCCGCGACCTGACCGCGCGCGACCCGCGGCACATGATCGCACGGGGTCTGCTCATCGGCGACACCGTGGCCGGAATCAGCTTCGCGCTCGGCCTGGCGGGCGGCGTCGCCGCCATCGCCACGGGCGGCAGGGTCTGGACCTGGCTCCTGCTGGCTCTCGCTGCCGGGATCGCGCGCGGAAGCCTAGCGACCCTCTCGCAGCGGATCGGCAGCGATCTGGCTGCAGATGCGAAGATCGCGCTTCGGACCCGCGTCACCGCCGCGGCGATCAACCAGTCGGTCGGCGGCGCAAGGACCAGCGGCGAGCTGGCGTGCACCATAGTCGATGAGGTCGAGGCAGTGGACGGGCACATCGCCCGCTTCGCCCCCATCCGCACGGCCGCGACGCTGTCGCCGCTGATTGTTCTCGCTGCCGTCGCGTTGGCGAGCCCCGTCTCGGCACTCATCCTGATCGGAACCTTGGCGCCGCTAATCGCGGCGCTGATCCTGGCGGGCGGAGCGGCCGCCGAGAGGTCGCGACAGCAGTTCGGCGCGCTTGCCCGCCTCTCCGGGCTGTTCTCCGATCGCCTGCGCGCGCTGCCCCTGCTGCTGGCCTATCGCGCGACCGATCGCGAGCGCGTCCGGCTCGGCCAAGCCGCCGACGAGGTCGCAGTGCGGACCATGGGCGTGCTGCGCGTTGCCTTCCTGTCGGCCGGCGCGCTTGAGTTCTTCGCCGCGCTGTCCGTTGCGCTGGTCGCGGTGTACGCCGGCTTCAACGTGCTCGGCCTCCTACCGTTCACGCCGCCCGAGCAGCTCGACCTGTTCCGCGCCTTCCTCGTTCTCGCGCTCGCGCCCGAGTTCTACCTGCCTTTCCGACGACTGGCCTCCGCCTATCACGACAAGCAGGCGGCCGAGACGGCCGCCGATCGCCTGCTCGCACTCGAAGCCGACGCCGAACCGGTGCGACCGCTGGAGGTTCACAGCGCGCCGGCGCTTGCCTTCGATCAGGTGTCGCTCCGACACGGGAGCGCCGACGCGGATGCCGTGTCCGCACTCAGCTTCCACGTTGAGCCTGGGGAGACCGTCGCACTCCTGGGAGCGTCCGGTAGCGGCAAGTCGAGCCTTTTGGGCGCCCTGGTCGGCACCGTTCCGGTTCGGGAGGGCACTATTCGGATTGACGGGAGAGCCCTGGAGAGCGGGTTGGCTGTCGCCGGGTCGGCCGCCTGGGCGGGTCAGGCACCGCTCCTCGTGCCGGGAACCATCGCCGACAACATTGCGCTAGCCTGTCCTTGCTCCCCCCGTGAAGCGGTCGCCGACGCAGCGGAAGCGGCTGGTCTGGCAGAACTGTTACGCTGCCGCGCGCAAGGTCTCGACTCCTTGCTCGACGGGCGCGGCAGCGGCCTGTCAGGAGGTGAGCGACGCCGCATCGGCCTGGCCCGCGCGCTGCTCTCGGAGGCCCCGCTGCTGTTGCTGGACGAGCCGACCGCCCACCTCGATGCGGAAGCTGAAGCGGGACTGACGACCGCGATCCTTCACGCATGCCGCGGGCGTACAGCGATCATTGCGACGCACAGCGAGACGCTCGCCGCCCAAGCCGATCGCATCATTCGCTTGGAGCGCCGTTATGAAGCTGCGTGAGCTGATCTTGCACGAGAGCGCGCGGCACCGGGCTTCAGGCCGCCGTGCGGCGCTGCTTGGCGGCGTGGTGGGGCTCGCCTCGGTTCTGCTGCTCGGGCTCTCGGGCTGGTTCCTGGCAGCCGCGGCGCTGGCGGGCGCCGCCGGCTCGGCCGTGGCGCTTGGCTTCAACTACATGTTACCCAGCGCTGCGATCCGGCTGCTCGCCATCGCCCGAACCGGCGCCCGGTACGGCGAAGCGGTCTTCTCGCACGATGCGGGCTTGCGGATTGGCGCACGGCTTCGCCCAGCCCTCTTTGCCGCCACGGCCGCGGCCCCCGTCCGGCAAGCGCTCGCCGTCGCCCGCGGTTCGATGTTGCGGGTGGTGATGGACGACGTCGCGCGCATCGAGACGGCGTTGGTCCGCCGATCTGCGCAGTGGAACGCCGCTGGCGCGGCAGTCTCTGGCGTGGCGATGGTCGCACTGGCCGGCGTACCCGCAGCCGCAGTGCTGGTGGCGTTGCTTGCCGCCACCATCCTCGCCAACGAAGCATTGGCCCGTCGGACGCGCCGCAGCGAAGCGAGGCGCGACGAGGCCTTGGCCGAACTGCGCCTTGCCGCCGACGAGTTGCTGGCGGCGGCGCCGGAACTGCGCTGCTATCGACACGCGGATGCCGGGCAGTTCCTGGAGCGGCCCGGTCGCGCTCTGGCGCTCGCCGGGCGCGAGGCGGCGCGCGCTCGCGCGCTGGCCGTGATGATCCAAGCCGGGTGTATGACGCTCGCAGCCATTGCGGTGCTCGCGCTTTCCCGTGGCGGTCCAGCGCCGACCGCCGCGCTCGCCACGCTCGCCGCAGCCATGGCGACAGACGGCCTAGCGCCCCTTCTTCGCCAGATCGCGGAGCGCTTCTCCACACGAGATTCAGCCAACCGATTGGACCAACTGCTCGCGCACGAGCAGCAGGACATGCTGCCGGTCGTTATAGGCCGTCCCACGCTGGACCTGCTCGGTGTTCATCTGAAACCTGGCGACCGGCTTCAGCTGGAGGGCCAGTCGGGCGTGGGCAAGACGACGCTGATCGAGCATCTGATCGGCCTGCGCAGTCCGGTCGCCGGCCGAGCCAAGGTCGCAGGCGTGGACGTCGTTTTCTTGAGGTCCGAGCAGCTCCGGTCGACGTTCGCTTGGCAGCCGCAGGATGCCGCCGCACTCTCCGGAACGGTCAGAGACAATCTATTGATCGCACGTGCGGGCGCCTGCGACCGCGCACTGTGGCAGGCTCTGCACGACGCGGCGCTCGACGAGCTGGTCCGCGCACTGCCCCATGGCCTGGACAGCTGGATTGGCGAAGATGGCGCGCGCCTCTCAGGTGGCGAACGAAGGCGGCTCGCGGTTGCCCGTGCGTTGGTCGCGGACGCGCCCTGGCTGCTGCTCGACGAGCCGATCGAGGGCCTCGATCCCGCAACGGCGCAGCTCCTCCTCGAACGCCTCGAGCGCAGGCTTTGCCGTACCGGCCAAGGCCTGGTTGTGGTGAGCCACCGACCGCTTTCCTGCATCACGCGTTGCCGTAGCGTGGTGGTGCCCCAGCGCTGTGCCGCAATCGAGATCACCCATCAGCCTCAGCCTGCAGCCTGCAGCCTGCAGCCTAAGTAACATCACCGATGTCCTGCGCACCCGCGAAGGGGCCAAATGCCCGCAGAAGATCGGAGAGCATCCATGAACAAGACAATGAGAGCTGCGGTGGTCCGCGGCTTTGGCGAGCCGCTGGTGATCGAGGAAGTCGCGGTCCCTCGCCCGGGACCCGGGCAGATCCTCGTCCAAGTGGCGGCATGCGGCGTCTGTCACACTGACCTTCATGCCGCCGAGGGCGACTGGCCGGTCAAGCCGACGCCGCCGTTCATTCCGGGGCACGAAGGCGTCGGCACTGTGGTCGGCACTGGCGCCGGTGTCCGCCATGTCAAGGAGGGTGATCGCGTCGGTGTGCCGTGGCTCTACTCCGCCTGCGGCCACTGCCCACATTGCCTGGGCGGCTGGGAGACCTTGTGCGAGAGCCAGCAGAACACCGGTTACTCGGTCAATGGCAGCTTCGCCGACTTTGTGATCGCAGACGCAAACTACGTCGGTCACCTGCCCGACCGCATCAGCTTCGCCGAGATTGCGCCGGTGCTGTGCGCCGGGGTCACGGTCTACAAGGGACTGAAGGTCACCGACACCAAGCCGGGTGACTGGGTTGTCGTGTCGGGCATCGGCGGCCTCGGCCATATGGCAGTTCAATATGCGATTGCGATGGGCCTGAACGTCGTCGCTGTCGATGTGGACGACGCCAAGCTTCGCCTCGCCGAGCGGCTCGGAGCTGCGCTCAGCGTGAATGCCGCGACCACTGATGCTGCGGCATTCGTCCGCCAAGCGATCGGCGGCGCTCACGGCGTGCTGGTCACCGCGGTTTCGATCAAGGCCTTCGCACAGGCGCTTGGAATGGTGCGTCGAGGTGGCACGGTGTCGCTGAACGGGCTCCCTCCAGGCGATTTCCCGCTGCCAATCTTCGACACGGTGCTGAACGGTATCACCGTGCGCGGCTCCATCGTCGGAACCCGCCTCGACCTGCAGGAGGCGCTCGACTTCGCCGCGCTCGGCAAGATTCGTGCAACGGTCGAGACAGCGCCGCTCGAAAGCATCAACGACGTGTTCGCTCGAATGCGAGCGGGAGCAATCGAGGGACGCGTGGTGCTGGACATCAATGCCGAGGCGGTTCCGCTGCAAGGGTCCGCCCTGGCGATGGCCGTTGCCTGACCTTGGGAGAGAATAGATGATCAAGGACATCCTGGCCGTCGTCGATGACGGCGCTCGCGCTCAAGGCTTCCTCGAGACGGTTGTCGAGCTTGCGGCAGCGCGCGAAGCGACGCTGGAAGTCGCCGCGCTGACGCCGGCACCGATGGCCTCGCCAGCTATGGCGCCGTTCGGCGCATTGTACGTGCCGGAAGTAGTACTCATGGGCGACGATGCCGCCACTGTCGAGCGGGTGCGCGGCTACCTGGCTGCGGCCGGTTCGTCGGCCGAGATCTTCGGCCTGCATGACGACATCGGATGGCTCGCCGGCGACCTCAAGCGGAAGCGTCAGGTCGCCGACGTGATCGCGATTGGCGCGCGCGAGACCTGGGCCACGCCATGGCTGCGCAGGCGTGTCGCCGAGACGCTCGTTCGCGGCAGCGGAACGCCGCTGCTGATCCTGCCTGAAGGGCAGACGCTCAACCCAATCCGGCGCGCCGTCCTCGGCTGGAAGGCGGGGCCCGAAGCGACCCGTGCCATGCACGCGCTGGTCCCCCTGGCTGAACCCGGCGCGATGGTCGACGTCGTTACTGTCGGCACGACCCTTCACAGCTGCGAGCACGAGACTGAACCGCACGCCGAGGTCAAGCGCCACCTCCTTCGCCACGGTTTCGACGCGAAGGGGCACTGGATCGTTAATGACGAGAAAACCGAGGCGGATACGCTGACGATCTACGCGCAGGAGATCGAAGCTGACGTAATCGTCATCGGCGGGTTCGCCCATTCACGCATCCGCGACATTTTGTTGGGCGGCGTCACGCGTGATCTGGTCGAGCACTCCGGCATTCCAGTGGTGATCGTCGGATAGACTACGCATCCTGCAAGGAAAGCCGGTTATGATCGAACAGCCACAACCTGCTAAACCCGCTTACGTCGGGATGCTTTGGCTTCTGACGATTAGCGCAATGTTCCTGATAGTCGAAGGAGTTCTCGAAAAGCTCGATTAACGCCCGCGGGGTCGATGTTTTGGAACCAACCTCAATGCGTGAGCTAATCTGAGCGAACTCTGTGCTGCGCCAGTAAGCGGCAGCTGGAGCTGCAAAAGGTGAGGACTCGCCGAATTGCAACCGCGGCAGGCGCTCGCCAATATCACGTCGTCCGCCTTGCTGATGCGGCTTCGGTGTGATGTCTGCTTTGGCGGAGTTCCGAAAGGCCGCGAGCGCTCCGCTTTAGCGTCGCCGTCGCAGATGCGCGACCGACGTGGCGGCGTCGACGGGAGGCGCGGTGGTGATGCATTCACGCTCCAGTTCGGCGCGAATGGTCTCGATCTCCTGGTCGGTCCGATGCTCAATACCGATGAACTGGTTCCTTGCCGCCTTGGAGGCGCGGATCACCTCGTCCAGCTTCGCCTGCATGGCTGCGGCGTCCCGATTCTGGGAGTTCTGGATGAGGAAGACCATCAGGAACGTGACCACGGTGGTCGCTGTGTTCACCACCAGTTGCCAGGTGTCCGAGTAGTGAAAGAGCGGGCCTGTCGCGAGCCAGATCACGATGAGCAGCGCCGCCACCGCGAAGGCCGATGGCTTGCCCGCCGACCCGGCGACACGCTCGGCCATCGTGGTGAACACCCGGTTGGGAACGCGGCGCTTACCTTCGTCAACGACAACCCCTGCTCCGTTTTTCGAGAGCATCGACATTCCTCCAGACGCCCCTACGCTGCCCGCCGGCGACGAGATGTCCGAAGCATGCAGATCGGCGCGAGTTGCCATCGTCGAGATCTCACGCCAGGCGGTGCGCGGCCGATGCACCCAGCGGCGCACCGAACCGGCGCTCGTTGTCGAGTGCTGTGCACAGGCGCGCAGCAGTCGAGCGAACGCGCTCAAGCTGCTGCCCTGCGTAGCCGTGGTCCAGGCCGGGCACGACGTTGTCGATCATCACGTGCTCGCCCTGACCCATCGCAAAGCCGCGCCAGAGGTAGGTGTCGAAGGCCTTGCGCAGCGACAGGACCTGCTCCTGCTCGTCCAGCCAGGCGAGCGAGGCGCCGGACGTGCTGAACGATAGCAGGTGCTTGCCCCGGAGCGCCGGCTGGCCGGTCTGCTCCTGCAGGTCGTGGAAGTCGTAGCCCGCGCCCATCACCCGCTCCACATAGCCCTTCAGGATCGCCGGCGGAGTTCCGAACCAGATTGGATAGATCAGCACCAGCGCGGCGCTGACATGGAGGATCTCCAGTTCGGCCGCTACGTCCGGCGCCGGCGCCCAGCGCGTCGGCGCCGGGCGCTCCTCCAGCTTCAGGACGGGATCGAACCCCATCGCGTAGAGGTCGCGGATGACGACCTCCTGCCCGTGCACGGCCACCTCCGACGCATAGGCGTCGAGGATCGCATGGTCGAAGCCGGCGCTCGACGGGTTGGCGTACACCACCGCGTGCCGGATCGGGCGAGGTGCGACGTCGCTGGCGGCTGAACCCTTGGTCACATCAGCCCCCGACGTGCGCGAGGAGCATGGCGAGCAGCGTCAAGGCAAGCCCGGCCAGACCGACGCCGGCGCGAAGCCCTGCCTCGGTGTGGCCGTGGGCGCCGACGGGGAGCTGGAAAACGCGCATCAGTGCGCCAAGACCAGCGGATGGCGGCTGCCGCGGACCATCTGGTGCGTCACCCCGCCGAGGAACCGTTCGCGGACACGGTTGTGGCCGTAGGCGCCCATCACGACGTAGGCTGCACCCGTCGCATCGGCGCGATCCTCGATAAGTCCTGCGGTCGCCCGGTGCAGCGAGTGGACCCGCTCGATCGTGCTCGGCACGCCGTGTCGCGACAGGTATCGCGCAGCCTCCTCCGCCGAGGGTCCTGCCAGCCGGTCGTCGACCTCGAACAGCTCGACGTCGGCCGCCAGCGCGAGCATCGGAGTCGTGCCGCGCAGCGCCGCCATGGCCGGATCGGAACCGTCCCAGGCGACCAGCGCGCGGCCGTGCCAGTCGATGCCAGTACAATCGCCGGGCACTGCGACGACCGGCTGATTGCGCCGCAGCACCACGTCCTCGGTCACTCGTTGGAGGTTTGGTTCGAACAGGCGGTCGGCCTCGCGGCTCGTGACGATCACGTCGGCGAGCCCGGCCTCGTCCTCGATGCGCCCGCCCAGCCCGCCGGTCGCGTCGACCCAGTCCCACGCGACATCCTCGGTCGCGAGGCGCTCGCGATATTGAGCGCCGTGCCGACGCTCGGCGTCGTGTCCCTCCGCCATAGCCCAGGCGCTGCCCGAGCCCATGTAGTAGTTGTCGGCGATCACCTGCGGCACGAAGACGTCGACGCAGGTGAGATGCCCGCCTAGCGCGCGGGTGAGATCGAGCGCGGCCTGGAACCGGGCCTCCTGGCCCGGATCCGCATGCACGAGTAGCAGCACGTTTTTCATGGTCGGTCCTTTCGGCTGACGGTCGAACACTGCGATCGGCCCAAACGGCGCGGTATCGGTGGAGTCCCGGATGCGAAGAGTGTCGGGCGGGCGAACCGGCGTCAGTGCGCGACGAACAGCGGCACGGTCGCCTGGTCGAGCATCTCGAGCGTCGTTCCCCCAAACACGGCTTCGCGCGCCCGCGAATGCCCGAACGCGCCCATGACGCACCAGCAGTCGCGGTGGCGGGCGGAACGCGCGAGCAGCCAGTGGGAGGGGTGCCGGCCACCCGGTACGCGCTCAAGATGCGCATGGATGCCGTTGCGGGCGAGGTATTCGGCACCACGCTCGAGCGTCGCGCCCGGACCGTGCTCGCCCACCTCCACCATCGTGACCACCTCCGTCTTCGCCAGCAGCGGCACCGCCGCGCGCATCGCCGCGACGCAGGGCGGCGAGCCGTCCCAAGCCACGAAGGCGTGCCGCGCGAAGTTCACCTCCGGTTTATGCATCGGAACGAGGAGGAGAGGCTGGTGCGTGGCGCGCACCAGGTCCGACACGAGGAACTCGCCGTCGCGCCAGGAATACGCCTCCTGCTTGGTGTTGACGACCGTGAGGTCGTGAAAGGCGGCTTCGCGCCCCAGCAGGTCTGCGACCCGTCCCCGGCCATCGGCCCAGGTCCAGGTGACGCCTGCGTCGCCCAGCACCCGCTCGACGTGCTGCCGGTTCGCGGTGCCCTGGCTGTGGACGAGCCCTTGAAGGACGCGGCCGTCGACCGTGGCCGAGGCGATCTCGTCGTTCAGGTCGTCGCTCTCGTCGACCTGGTAGCAGGCGATCGCGCCGGCGGTGAGCCGAGCGATGGCGACCGCTACCTTCAGGCGAGCGGGTTGCCCGTCGTCGTCGCGGATGAGCAGAAGCAAGTCTTTCATGGCGCGGCTCCGTCGCTGTATGATCTGACGGCAATCGTGATCGGCACCGCGCCGACGGAACATCCGTAGTTCTACTACCCGGCCTGCGTCGCCGCGGCGGTATCGGTTATCTCGAACTATTGTCTTGATCGACCGAATCTCGCGTTCCGGCGGTAACGTGGCTTCCTGCTACACACCGTCAGCGCTGAGGTTCAGCATTTTGAACACTGACTATGCTTCACCTTCCGCGGTCACGCTTTCCTGAACAGCAGCAGGCAGGTGGCGATACAGGGTCGCCACGGAAACGCCGATCGTCGGCGCGATCTCGCGCGCCGACATCCCGGAAGCGAGCAGCTTGCGCGCAGCCTCGATCCGCTTTGGTGTCATCACGCGCTTGCGGCCCCCTATCCTGCCCTCCCGGCGTGCAATTATGAGGGCGGCCGTCGTGCGCTCGCGTACCAGATCCCGTTCCATCTCGGCCATCGCGGCCATGATGTGAAAGACGAGCTTGCCGGCAGTGCCGGCCGTGTCGATGCCATCCGTGATCGAGCGAAGTCCGACCTCTCGGTTGACCAGCTCGGCCGAGAGATCGATCAGCCCCTTCATCGTCCGGCCCAGGCGATCGAGCTTCCAAACCACCAGCACGTCGCCGGCACGGGCATGAGAAAGCGCGTCAGCCAAGCCGGCGCGGTTTGCCTTCGCGCCGCTCGCCTTGTCGGAGAACACTCGCTCGCAACCGGCTTCGCGCAACGCGACTAGCTGCGGCTCTAGGTCCTGCTCCGGCGTCGACACGCGCGCGTAGCCGATCAGCATGCACCGTTCTCAAAACTCATGTCGAACGTCTATCATGTCCCGTAGCAATCGCGAAAGTGTTTTGAGAAGACAGCTAGGCCTGCTAAGCATTCTCACATGGTCGCGCATCAAAAACGATCGTTTGCAAGACGGGATCGTGCGAGCGTCGCCACTCCGCCGACGGGTCCGCGAAAGCACGAAAACCTACGTCGGCTTGGTGTGCCGACAGCTTCCAACGAGGGAGCGAGCGCCCCAATTGGTGCTTTCACGGACCGCCGCCCCTTCGCTTTCGTGCTTTCGCGGACCTTGCCGATCAGGCTGGTGCGGGAGGTTGCCGCGTGACCGGGCGGGCTGGATCGCAAGGGGACCTATTCGTCCTTGACAGCCCGCTGCTGACAGAAGTTCGCGGCGAGCAGTCACTGATGGCCTACCCGTTCTTCGCGCTCACTAAGACCGCGTGGAAGCGATCGCTGATTTACAAGACAGACGCTGTGTCGATCGAGATCGGACCAGGCCCTCGCGGCGTAGCGACCATCTACGACAAGGAAGTGCTGCTCTATATCGCCAGCCTTCTGGTGGCGAAGCTCGACGCCGGGGAAACCGTTGCCCAGGACTTCTACTTCACCGCCCACGACCTGTTCCGTGTCACCGGCGTCAATAGTTCTGCCCGCTCATATTCACGTCTGTCCGATGCGCTAGAGCGACTTCAGGGTACGCAGATCAAGACCAACATCGAAGCAGGTGGTGAGGGACAGGCAGGTTTCTTCTCTTGGCTGTCTGAAGCCCAGCTACATTACCAGAAAAACGCTCGGGGCGAAAAACGCCTCAAGGGGGTCAAGGTCCGTTTGTGCGACTGGCTGTATCGCGCAATCCTGCGCGACCGGCGCGTCCTAGAATATTCGCCGTCCTATTTCCAGCTCGGGCCGGTCGAGCGGAGACTTTATGAAGTTGCGCGATCGACGTGTATCTCCGGAACAGTCCAAGTCGGGCTTGACGAGTTGCGCCTCCAACTCGGCTACCAGAACACGCTGAAGCACTTCCGACATGTGATGAGGGGGATCGCCGAAGAGAACGCGATCCCAGACTACCATATCGCTATCGGTGATGGCCCTACTGATGAAATAGCGACGACCAAGCGGCGAACGAATGCGGCCTCAACTGTGACGATTACGACCAGGTTGGCGCTGACGGCCGCCTAACAGGCGATTCCGAATCGACCTGTTCGTCCGGCGCCTAGCGGTCTGGCTAAGCACGAATGCGGGTCCGTAAAAGCACGAGTGACGGTCCGCCAAAGCACGAAACGCACCTCATCAGGTCCGCGAAAGCACGAGCTTTTTATAGCGCCGGTCCGCCAAAGCACGAATTGTTCTTGTTCGCGGGCGTCGTGATTTCTGCAAAAATCAGCTGTGTCGATCGCGGAGGGCGAGCGGCGGAAAACAGGAAGCGGCCGTGACCACATAAACGAATGCCCGGCACGAAGCCGGGCACCCTGGAACGTGATGAGCGATGCTTGGCGGCATCGATCGGGACGTAAAGCACCCCTCTCATACCTGTTCCCGAACCTTGGTTCAAGGGAGCGCGCTTCGCGCCACGCTCTAGTTTTGCCTTGGTCCCGGCCCCACGAAGGGGACGGACGATGGGAGTTGTTACCCTCGCGAAAGCGAGCTTCATGGCGCTCGACCGCATCGAGCGTACACGGCCGAGATCACGATCGGGCGCGGCAAACCCGACCCAAGCGCATGTTCACCCAAACAGCCGAAAGGCCGGCACGTTTGAGGATGACTTCTTCTACAACTACTCGAAGGGTGTGGATCGGCGTGGAAAAGGGACCCCGGTAGCGGGGTGATCGGCGTCGAAAAAGGACCCCTCATCCCGGTGGTCTAGGCTGCTCGCTTGGCGGTGTGTCAGGCGGCGAGATCGGGATGCTGGTATTGGAGACGGTGTTGAGGATCCGGCGCGAGCACGCGTCGGGGAAGGCCATCAAGGCGATAGCGCGGGACCTGCACCTGTCGCGCAAGGTGGTGCGCAAGGCGATCCGGGCGCCGGAGGCGGACATGGCGTATCGTCGCGAGGTGCAGCCACTGCCGAAGCTGGGGCCGTTTCAGACGCGACTGGACGCGTTGCTGGAGGAAGACGAGGCACGGCCGCGGCGCGAGAAGCTGCGCCTCACGCGCATCCACGACCTGCTGCTGCGCGAAGGGTTTAACGGCTCGTACGATGCGGTTCGTCGCTATGCTGCGCGGTGGCGGCAGGCGCGGCGTCGCGACGTGATGGATGCGCCGGCGTTCATCCCGCTGCTGTTCCGGCCGGGCGAGGCCTATCAGTTCGACTGGAGCCACGAGGACGTGGAGATCGCGGGCAAGCCGATGCGCGTGAAGGTCGCGCATGTGCGGCTGTGCGCATCACGGGCGATGTACGTGCGAGCCTATCCACGCGAGACGCAGGAGATGTTGTTCGACGCCCATGCGCGGGCGTTCGCCTTCTTTGGAGGCGTGCCGACGCGCGGCATCTACGACAACATGAAGACGGCGGTGACGAGCGTGTTCACCGGCAAGGAGCGGGTCTTCAACCGGCGCTTCCTGGTGATGGCCAACCACTACATGGTCGAACCGACGGCATGTTCGCCGGCAGCCGGCTGGGAGAAGGGCCAGGTCGAGAACCAGGTGCAGACCGCGCGTGGCCGCTTCTTCCAGCCACGCCTGCGCTTTGCCAGCATCGAGGAGCTCAACGGTTGGCTGGAGGCGGAGTGTCGCCGTTGGGCCGAGCTGCACCAGCATCCCGAGCGGAAGGAACTGACGGTCGCCCAGGCCTGGGCTGCCGAACGGGCGGTGCTCCAGCCTGTGGTCGCGCCCTTCGACGGCTTCCATGAGAGCGAGCACGCGGTGAGCGGCACGTGCCTCATCAGCTTCGACCGCAACCGCTACTCCGTCTCCGCCAGGGCGGTGCGGCGTGCCGTCCAGGTCCGCGCCTATGCCGACCGCATCATCGTGCGCTGCGACGGCCAGGTCGTCGCCGACCATCCCCGGTTTTTCGGGCGCGACCGGACCATCTACGACCCGTGGCATTACCTGCCGGTGTTGGCGACCAAGCCGGGCGCCCTGCGCAACGGCGCACCGTTCCAGGGCTGGGAGTTGCCGCCTGCGCTGTCACGGCTGCGGCGCAAGCTCGGCGCCGGCGACGACGCCGACCGGCGGTTCGTGCGGGTGCTGGCGACAGTGCTCGATGACGGGCTCGAGGCGGTGGAAGCGGCCGTGCGCGAAGCATTGCTGGCCGGCACCGCCAGCGACGACGTCATCGTCAACATCCTGGCCCGCAGGCGAGAACCGCCACGACCGCTAACCATTGTCACCCCCGAGGACCTGGCGCTGCGCCATCCGCCCCGCGCCGACTGCAACCGCTATGACAGCCTGCGAGGTCTCCATGCAGCGGCATGAGATGATGACGGCCATGACCGAGTTGGGGCTGA
>NZ_NWVC01000016.1 GCF_002374855.1 Sphingomonas adhaesiva | reverse complement strand
TCAACCAACCGACCGCCAACGGCGGATAGCACGCAGTCGTGGAGAGCCGGATGCGCTGAAAGGTGCACGTCCGGTTCGGAGGGGGGCCGAGCAATGTTCTCTCTGAGACCTTGCCGGCCTACCCTACCCGAGCAGATAGACGGCATCGAGGCGAAGTATCCGGCTCCCGCGCCGATCCTCACCGCGACCAATCCCCACGAACGCGACGCGGAGCTGGACACCCTCTTTGCCCGCGTTCCCGTCGCCGTCCGGCACCACGGATCGCAGCCCTACTATCAGCCGAGCGGCGATCACGTCGTCATGCCTGAGTTCGCCGACTTCCACACCGGGGACGACTATTATTCGACGCTTGCCCATGAGCTTTGCCACGCAACCGGCCACGTGGACCGGCTCGCCCGCCCCACCCTCCTTTCCACGAAGCGGGAGGATTACGCCCGCGAGGAACTGGTGGCCGAGCTGGGTGCGGCATTCGTCAGCGGCGCGATCGGCATCAAGCTCCACGACCGAGAAGATCACGCGGCCTATCTGGCGAGTTGGCTGCAGGCGCTCCGCAACGACAAAAGGTGCATCTTCACCGCCGCGACCCAAGCGCAGGCGGCCGCGGACTGGCTGCTTAGCCGGATGAGCAACGCGGCGATGTCGGTCGCGGCGTGATGGATACGCGGCCCCGATCTTTCGTGAAACGGGCCGCGTTCCTGTTCTCCCGGACCGTCCCGGGCGTGCGCGAAATCGACACTTGTAAATCAACCATCGAACCGCGCCGACCGGATGCTTTTGGTCGGTAGAGCGACGCCCAATTCGCGGGTCTCGCGCGGTTCTGTGCGCCCAATCACGGGCATAGAAGGACGAAGCATATGTCGATCAAAGGTACACTCGATCCGATCCACATTGGTGGCGGGACCCGCTCGTTGATGCGGGACAGCGGGCGGCATGTCGACAAGGGCTGGTGGGGCGTCGACGACAACAACACCCCGCATATCGGCCCCTATGGCAGCCGCGAAGCCTGCCAAGCCGCGTGCGATGCCATCAACGATGGTGACGCCGACTAGGGAACGGTCTGGAGCGACCCCGAGGGTCGCTTCAGGCTCCTATGCGCGCGCGCCGGCTTCGCTTCGCGGCACCGGCGCGCGCCTTTTCTAGTCGTCTCGCGACGCGCAGCACAGGGTGAGCGAGCCTTTCCCCGCTCAACCAGCGCCGCGTGAAGCCGTCCGCCGTCGAGGCGATGGCCGACGACATCGAGGCGCACGGGCTGTTGCAGAACCTCGTCGCCTATGAAGACGAGGGGCTGTTGTGGGTCTTTGCCGGAGGGCGGCGTTACCGCGCGCTCAAAATCTTGGTGAAGCGCAAGCGGATCAAGAGCAGCGACACTTTCCCGGTCGAGTTGCGGACCAAGGAGGAAGCCATCGAACTGTCGCTCGCCGAGAATTTCCAGCGCGAGGACATGCACCCTGCCGACAGTATCCGCGCCTTCGCCGCGCTCCGCGACACCGGCATGGACGCCGAGGAGATTGCGGCCCGGTTCGGTCAGGCGGTCAGCTTCGTCTACAAGATGCTCCGCCTGTCCGCGCTCGCCCCGGCGCTGATCGACCTGATCGCCAAGGACCAGTTGAGCCTTGAGGCGGCACGTACGCTCACCCTCACCGACGATCACGACCAGCAGATGAAGGTCTGCAAGGCCGCGAACGGCCACGCGCACACCATCCGCCGCATGCTCACCACCGAGAAGGTGGACACCACCAGCGGCGCGTTCCTGTTCGTCGGGCGGGAGGCCTACCAGGCCAAGGGCGGCACGATCACGGTCGACCTGTTCAGCCAAGGAGCCGAAGGCTTCGCGGACGATCCCGAGCTGGTGCGGGAGCTGGCAGAAGAGAAGCTGGACGCACTCGCGGACGAGTATCGCTCAATCGGGTGGCACGAAGTCCGTGCGGCGCTCGAACGCCCTTACGACCTCTATATGAAGGGCGGCATGGGGTCGGCGCTTTCAAGCGTGGTGGGGGGCGGCAGGTGTGCCACGTGGCACAGGCAGTTCCAGTGATGGCAAGGGTGCAACCACGGCGTCCGGCAGCGCGAAGAGATCTCGAAGCGCACGGCGCCTGAAGGCATTGAACCAGCGACGCCGGCGATGTTCGGCCGCGTCGTGGATCATGTGGCAGCGCTGGCAGAGCGCAGCGAGATTGCGCGGCCCATTGTCGGTCGGGTCGTGGTTGAGGTGCGCGCAGGCGATATAGACCCGCGTCAGCCTAACCGCTTCGGCGACATTTGCGCCTGGCACGCGGATGCGACGTCCTCGCCCATCGCGCCATTGCCGGCGATCGGCATCCCACCACCGGCCATCGCCGAGGTGGAAGACACGTGCCCCATGCGGTCGCCGGCAATGCTCGCACCGCCCTCCAGCTCGGCCAAACCGGATCAGCTTCGACAGTTCGGGCCAGTCGATCGGGTAGAGCCAGCGATGTTCCGGCATGATCGGCATGACCGGATTCTGAATCAGTAGGGCCGAGAACGAAAGCAGAAAATGTATGCTGGCGAAGGTGGCTGCGCAGATCACGCAGCCACATACGGCTTAGCCGTTCAGCGCGTCCTTGACCGCCTTGGCCGGCACGAACGTCAGCTTCTTCGAGGCGGCAATCTGGATGGTCTCGCCGTTCGAGGGATTGCGGCCCTCGCGCGCCGGGCTATCCTTGATCTTGAACTTGCCGAAGCCGGACAAGGATACTTCCTCGCCCTTCGCCGCGGCCGCGACGATCGCCGCCAGCAGGCCGTCCACCGCCTTACGGGCGTCGGCTTTGCTCAGGGCGTGATTGGCAACCAGCGTTTCGGCGAGTTCGGCATTGTTCATGGTGTTCTCCCAAATCAGACCGTGTGAATACCCGCGCGATCCCGAATTGGCGACCGGCACCAGGATGGCCGCCGAGGCGGGCTCGTTTGTTGGCGGCAGACGCCGCGGGGAACGCCAAGGGCGCCGCCCTTTCGTTCCCGAACGACAATCTTGCCGCCCGTGTAATCCGCCAAGCGCGGCACCCGGGGTGAAGCCCCGGCCGCGCTAGGGCGGCTCGCCCGCGCCAGCTTCCCAAGATTCTCGCTCCCCCTCCCCATCCCGTCCTCGCCGGA
Source organism: Sphingomonas adhaesiva (assembly GCF_002374855.1). Classification (GTDB taxonomy): domain Bacteria; phylum Pseudomonadota; class Alphaproteobacteria; order Sphingomonadales; family Sphingomonadaceae; genus Sphingomonas; species Sphingomonas adhaesiva. Next base: position 21,525 of record NZ_NWVC01000016.1, on the reverse strand, counting down.
CAGGCAGGGCCGTGAGGCCGAGCGGCCTTGCGGCCCATGCCAACAAGGAGGATCACCACATGCCGACCCCCGAGCAGATCGACACCATCCGGCGCCTCAATGACGCGGCGCGTACCCACCCCGGTCTCGCGAGCCTCGCCAACGTCACGATGGGGTTCCAGGCACTCTCCGAGCTGGACCGCTTCGCCGCGCTGGTCGCGATCACCCGGTTCACGAAGTTTGACGGCGACAACGACCCCTATGGCGAGCACGATTTCGGCGCGGTCTATAAGCTCGCAAGCGGCGCGTGGACGCAGGACCGCCCCGACGATGCGGAGGCGATCGTGCAGACGGTGTTCTGGAAGATCGACTATTACGACACGAGCCTCACCTACGGCAGTGACGCTCCGTGGGATTCCGAGCAGACTAAACGGGTGCTGACGATCATGCTGGCCAGCGAATACTAACCCCTATGGCGTAGCGATCCGCGCTCGAATGAGCGCGGATCAACCGTGCCGAAACGGACCTGCACCAACGTGATTTGTTGAGAAATCGCGGGGGAGCGCGTAGGGTTAACGGCGAAAGGATGACGCGATGGCCCAGATCAATCTCGACACGCTGCGCGAGCGCATCCGCTCCATGGACTTTCAACGCGGCACCCCCGAGCAGATTGCGCTGTGGCGCGAGGACGTGGCAGAGGCGCGCGCCAACCTCGTCATTGAGGACATGGCGCCGACCGGTGACGAAGATGCCATGTTCGCCATGATGCTCGACGAGGGTGTTCCCCCGTCGCTCATGCCGTCCATCATCCTCGGCCTCTACAAGCCAGGAACCCACCAGATCGCGGCCTGACCTTGGCAGACGATCCCTACACCTATCCGGGGACGGATACGCTCCGGAACCGGCTTGGGATCACGGACGACAAGACCCTCACGGAGGCCGAGCGAAGGCTGACCTTGGCGCGCGGAGCGGAAGCCGCGCGCCTCACCTTTCCAGCGACGGCGGATGGCTATCGCGCCCTGCATCGGCACCTCTTCCAGGACCTTTACGACTGGGCGGGTCAGGACCGCACCGTCAACATCGCCAAGGGCGGCTCGAGTTTCGCGCACGTGCCCTACATCGCGCATGAGCTCGACAAGCGGTTTGCCGACACGCGCGCGGGGGACGCCCTGAAGGGCCTCGCCCGGGACGAGTTTTTCGACCGGCTCGGCAACCACATCAACGAGATCAATGCCATCCACCCTTTCCGCGAGGGAAACGGGCGGACGATGCGTCATCATGCCGCGCAGCTCGCCCGCGATGCCGGCCATCCCATCAGGATCGCCTCGATCGACAAGACCGCGTGGATGGACGCGTCCCGACATGGCTTCCTCACCGGCGATCATCGGCCCATGGCCGCGGTGCTCGCCGAGGCGGCGATCCGTCGCGACCTTGCGCCCGAAGCGCGGATCGGTCCCGCCGGGATCGCCTTGCTGCCTCAACGCGCGCCGCCCGAAGGGCAGCGCTACCGGGTGACGCTGACCAAGGCACGCGAGGAGCTGGATCGCTATCTTCCGGCCGCCCGCCAGCAGGCGGCCGATCGGCTGCGCAGCCTCGTCAGGGATGGTGCGCCCTCCCCCGTCATCGCCAATGCGCGCACCGAACTGGCCTATGTCCGCCACGCCAAAGGTCCGATCTACCAATCGCACCTTCTCACCTATCTTGGCGTGCGCCAGGTCGATGCCGTCATCACGGCCCAGCAGACCCCGCTTGAGCGCGTGCGCGAGATCGGTGCGGCGCTCGGCGTTCAGATCAACTCGCAGCCGCCCGCGCAACTCCAGCGCGCCGTCCGCTCGCTGGAGCGGCCGATCCTGCCGCCCGGTGCTTCGCCAGGTCAGGAGCGGCTTGCCGAGCTGTTCCTGAAGAACACCGCCGAGAAGAACCACGCCGACCCACGTCTCGCGCCCGCCCAGGCGATCGTCGACGCGGCGATGCAGAAGGCACGGGAGCGCGGCGAAAGCGCGCGCATGGTCAACACAGTCGGGGAGTCCACTCGCCAACTCGTTGCCGATCGGATCAAGACCGGGGCAGCGCTCGAAGGGGCGTCCGCCCCGCCTTCCTCACCGGGTACACCGCCCCCGGATCGCGGCAAGGATCGGAGCCGCTAGGCTTCGCCTAGCGTTCGGGGCGTCGGGTCGGGAAGACTGGACCCCTCACCGTCATCTTGGTGGGGTCATAGGGCTTCTGCAGGGCGACGATCTCGTCATAGGTGCCGCGCAACCACGTATCGATGTCCTCGGGCTCGAGGATCGTAATCATTGCCTTCGGGTGGATCGGCGCAACGAGCGTGTTGGGGTTACACGTCACCATCGTGAAGCCGTTGCCGCCCTCTGCGCGCTGCCAGAAGCCCGCAACCGCGAATACTGGCTGGTCGGTCACGCCGAACCACATCTCGCCTTTCAGGGGCGGTTTGCCGTCGCCCAGGTCGTGCTTGTCAGGCGTGAACTCGCAGAACTCAGTCAGCGGCACCAGGCAGCGGTTCTCCGGCTTCTCCGCTAGCCTGCGCCATTGCGGGAGCCCGAGCTGGCGCACGTTGGTCATCGGCCACGCCGCCTTCCCGCCGAGCACGTCCCAGGTCATCACGTCCCATGCCCGCTCCCCGCCCTGTTCGCGGATGACATAGTTGCGGCTTTTGGGACGCAGCTCGCGGGGGTCGAACCGATTGTCGCGGGGTCGCTCGCTGAACAGCTTCGCGGCCGATCCCCAAAGGGTCTCAGGCTCATTCGACATGCGGGCACGATTGCACATAGCGTCAGATAAACCGCTCCGATCGATCTCGCCTAGCGAGCCACCGTGATGGCAATTAGGCCGCGATCGAGTCCAACTTATAGCGTACCATCCTCTCGCCCGGCTCGCTCATATCAACTGTTTCAAACCCCATCTCACGCTCCAACGCCAGCGCCGCGTAGTTGTCAGCACTTTCGACGGACTCGACTGTCGCTATGCTCTCCGCTTTAGCGTAGTGAAGCACGTGCTGCACGAGCGTCCAGCTGACGCCCTTGCCTTTCCACTCGCGATGAACAGACACGGCTAGCTCGCCCCGGGTCCGGTCCGCGTCGCAGGCCAGCATGGCGGTGGCGATAAGCTTGCCTCCGGCGAACGCTAGAAAGTTAATCGTCCGCCGGTAGTCGACCTGAGTCATGGGAACGAGCCGGTCCCGTCCAACCTCGCGCAAGCTGGTCAGGAAGCGGAACCTCAGATCCTCGGGTGCCAGATGAGCGAACAGATCGGCGACTTCCGTCTCATCGGCTGGCACAACCGGCCGTACGTGTAGCGCTACGCCGTCCCGGGTCACCAGATCAGCAGCCCACTCAGAGGGTACCGGCCGGATCGCAAGCCGGCTCTGACGGGGCTGATCGGAGATGCGGATACGGCAGTCGATTGCCACTGCGCCGCCTGCGTGGACGATGAGCGGATTGATATCGAGTTCGACGATGTCGGGTAGATCGCACGCGATCGCCGACACTGCGTTAAGCACCCGAACGACCGAATCGAGATCCGCCGGAGGTACGTTTCGGTAGCCGGCTAGCAGCCGGGACACGCGCGTCCGTGCGATCATGTCACGGGCGAGCTGATCGTCCAACGGCGGCAGCTCCAGGGCACGGTCCGCCAGCACCTCCACTGCTACGCCGCCTGCTCCGACCGTGATCACGGGTCCGAAGGAGGGGTCGTCCGCAAGCCCGACGAGGAGTTCGGTGCCGCCTTGCGGGCGAACCATCGATGTCACGTCGAAGCCGTTCAGCGACGCGTGAGGATGCTCGTGAGCGAGGCGGCGCGCCATTGTCTCTGCGGCAAGCGAGGCGGCGTCGGCGTTCGGCAGGTCGACGGCGATGCCGCCCACGTCCGACTTGTGCGGCAGGTTCGGCGAGACGACCGCCACCGCGTAGGGCGGCTTCAGCTCATGGCATGCGGCAGTCACCGCAGAGGCCGTCTGCGCATAGCGTGCTGGCACCACAGGGACACCGTAGGCGGCCAGCAGCCCGCGAGCCTCCGCTGCGGTCAGCATGGTCCGGCCCTCCCCGCGCGCCCAGTCGATGTTGGTCCTCGCCAGCGCACGGTCATGTTCGGGTATCGTGACGCTCGCGGGCGCGCGGAGGACGGCCTGACGGCCGAGTGTCGCCTGCCGCAGATAGCCAAAGCCGCGCACGGCATCATCCAGATTGTCGAACAGCGGCACGCCCGCGAGTTCGAACTGCCCCCTCACTCCTACCGCGTTCGCCGTCCCCAACCAGCAGCCTATCACCGGCTTCGCCCCGGCGCGTCGCTGTTCCGCAACCGCCTTGAGCACGGCCGCGGCAACGTCGGTCCCCGTCTCTACAGCCGTCGGGCAGTGGACGACGAGGATGGCATCGACGCCCGGATCGGCCAGCGCCGCTGCGGTCGCCTCGCCAAAGCGTTCAGCCTTCGCGTCCCCAATCACGTCGATCGGGTTCGCGCGCGACCACCCCTTGGGAAGATGCGGGTCCAGCCGGGCGATCGTCGCCTCTTCGAGCCGCGCGAACTCGCCGCCCGTTCGGGCCAGCGCGTCGGCTGCCAACACGCCGGCGCCGCCGCCGTTCGTCACGACGGCAAGACGCTCGCACCGCGCCGGACGGAAGGCGGTGACGACCTGGGCGGCATCGAAGAGATCAGTCAGGCTGTCGACCACGATCACGCCCGCACGGGCGAGCGCCGCGGCACAGACGTCGTAGGCGCCGGCGAGCGCCCCGCTGTGCGTGCGCGCCGCTCCGGCGCCGACCTGACTGCGTCCGGCCTTGATCGCGATGACCGGCTTGACGCGGGTCGCGGCCCGAGCGGCCGAGAGCAGCTTCGCCGCATCGCCGATGCCCTCCAGATAGAGCAGGATCGCATGGGTGGCCGGATCGGTGGCGTAGAGGTCGACCAGGTCGCCGACATCGACATCGGCCATGTCGCCCATCGAGATCAGCGAGGAGAAACCAACCCGCTTGTCGGCTGCCCATTCGACCATCGCGGTCACCAGCGCGCCGCTCTGGGAGAGGAACGCGAGCCGACCGGGAAGCGGGCGGCGGGCAGCGAACGAGGCGTTCAGGTGCAGGTGCGGCAGCAGCACGCCCAGGCTGTTCGGGCCGATGAGGCGCATGTCGTGCGCGCCGGCGGCCTCCAGCATCGCCTGCCGCTGATCGGGGTGCGTGCAAGCGGAGATGACCACGGCGACGCGAGTGCCCCGGCGGCCGAGCGCATCGATGATGCCTGCAACCGTCTCCGGCGGCGTAACGATGACCGCGAGTGTGGGTGCCTGTTCCAGGCCTTCCACCGACGCAGTCCAATGGACCCCGTCGCGGAAGACCGGCTTCGGGTTCACCGCGGTGATCTGGCCTGCCAAGCCGCCCGCGATCAGGTTGTCGAGGACCTTGGCACCGAGCGAGCCGTGCCGGGTCGATCCACCCACGAGGACGACGTCTTGCGGTTGCAGCAGGGCTTTGAGGTGGCGGACGGACATCGCGAAACTCCTTCGAACGTGCCCTCCGTCTGGCAGCCGCCCGGCATCCGGCGCGATGCGTGATTATACGGAGGAGCCCGCGATCGGCTCGCGCAGCGGCCCTGCTAGGGGTAGGCCAGCGCCCGTTCGGCCCGTCCACGCCTGATCCACAGGACGAAACCCTTCGCCAACTCCGAGGCGGCCAGGGTGAGACCGGCGCTGCCGATGCACACGATCATGGTCGCGCTGTCCGGCAGGCGAGTGCCCAGGACGGCCTGGAGCGGCGGCAGGGTCATCGCTGCCACTTGCAGCGCAAGCGCGCAGACGATCCCGACCAACAGCCAGCGATCGCCACGCAGAAAGTGTCTCCAGACCGGGGCCGCCTCGTTGCGCGTCGAAAGCACGAAGGCGTTTTGGAACAGGACGGTCGCCAGCAGGACGCTGCTCCGGGCCGAATCGACCGACTCTCCGCGGGCAAGTTCCCACGCCAGCAGCATCGCCGCGAACACGGCCATGAGAAGCGCCGGGACGAACATCAGGACGAGCGCGGACCGATCGATCAGCCGCGCTCCCACTCGGCGAGGCTTCTGGTCGAGCTCGCCGCCTTGTCCGCGACCGAACGCGAGCGTCACCGTCTGGGCGCCTTCGGTGACGAGATTGCACCAGAGCAGCTGAACGGCAGCCAGCGGCAACGGCAGCCCAGCGGCGATCGCGACAAGGAACATCCCGATCTCGGCCATGCCCGTCGCGAGCAGGAAGATGGCGATCCTACGGATATTGGTGAAGGTGACGCGCCCCTCCTCGACGCCGGCGACGATGGACGCGAAATTGTCGTCTACCAGGATGAGGTCGGCCGCCCCCCGCGCCACGTCGGTGCCCGCCGCGCCCATCGCCACTCCGAGATCGGCGGCGTGCAGCGCAGGTGCGTCGTTCACGCCATCGCCGGTGACGGCGACGATGTGCCCCGAGGCACGCAGCACCTCCACGATCATGTGCTTTTGCTGCGGCTCCGTGCGGGCGAATACCCGTGCGCTTCGAATCTCTCGGCCCAGCGCTTCCGGGTCGCCCGACAGTTCGGCGATGCGGCTTCCCGTCAGGGCATGGTCGCCGTCCCTCGCAAGGCCGAGCTGGCGTGCGATCGTCAGCGCCGTCTGCGGATGATCGCCCGTGACCATCCGCACGTCGATCCCGGCGTTCGCGCACCGCCTCACCGCGTCGGCCGCCTCCGGCCGCAGCGGGTCGATCAGCGCCACGCAGCCGATCAATTCGAGACCCTTAGGAGCGGCCAAGTCGATCGCGTCAAGCTGGTCTACGCGTGCGCCCGCCAGAGCGAGCACGCGATAGCCTTCGCACGCCAGCCGCCCAGCCGCCGATGCCGCAAGATCGTTCGATCTATCGCACATGGCGAGGATCGTTTCGACGGCACCTTTCGCGTAGACCTGGATCCGGTCTCCGGCCCTGACGGCCACGCTGGCGAACCGGTTGGCAGGCTCGTAGGCGAAGAGCGCCAAGCGCGTGCTTTCCTCGACATCGCCGACCTCGGCTGCGAACCGGAGCAGTGCGACATCGACGCTGTCCCCGGTCGGCTCGCCACCAGCGGTCCAACTCGCCTCGTTGCACGCTGCGGCCGCCCGGGCGACCTCGCGCGGGATGGCGTTCTCGGCTGCCAAATCCGTCGATCTCAAGGTCCGGCCGTCCGGCGCGAGGACCGCTTCCACGGATAACCGGTTCTGCGTGAGCGTACCGGTCTTGTCCGTGGCGACCAGGGTGCAGGCGCCGAGCCCCTCGACCGCTGGCAGACTCCGGACGATCACGTTCCGCGCGGCCATTCGCCGCGTCGCCACGGCCAAAGCGACGGTGACCGCGATCGGCAATCCCTCCGGGATCGCCGACACGGCGAGTGCGACTGCGAGCAGAAAGATTTCCCCCGGCGCAGTGTCCCGCGCCAGCATGGCGAGCGCCAGGATAGCGATCACCGACACCGTAGCGATGGCGATCTGCCGGGAAAGGCGCTCGAGATAGAGCATGAGCGGCGGCGGCGCGGGAGGCGCGGCGCGCAAGGAGGCGTCGATCCTCCCCAGTTCCGTGTTGGAGCCGGTCGCTACGACGACGCCGATCGCGCGACCGGAGAGGACGGTGGTGCCCGCATGCAGAATGCTCGTGCGGTCGCCCAGCGGCGCACCCGGCGACACTGCGGCTGCGTGTTTCTCGGCCGGGAGCGCCTCGCCGGTGAGCAGCGATTCATCCACCCGGATCTGGGCTGCCGACACGATGCGCAGATCGGCAGGAACACCGCCCCCTGATTCCAGGTGGACCAGGTCACCGGGCACGAGCTGCGCCGCGTCGAGCTCCAGAATGCTTCCATCGCGCTCAACCCGCGCCGTACGCTTGACCAGCCGCTGCAACGCTTCTGCACTTGCGCCTGCCCGGCCCTCCTGCACGGCGCCGATCAGCGCATTGAGCAGGAGCACCAGCGCGATAAATCCGGCATCTAGCCGCTCCCCCATCCACAGTGAAAGAGCGGTCGCAGCGACGAGCAGGTAGATCAGTGGACTGCGGAACTGACGAAGCAGCAGCTCGGCCCAGGACGGCGTTCTTGGTCGCGGAAGCTCGTTCAGCCCCCAGCGGCGTCGCCGTTCCTCCACAGCCGCAGGGTGGAGCCCACCCTTTGGCGTATCGAGCCGCGCCAGGCAGTCCTCGACCGAGAGAGCGTGCCAAGGCGCAACCTCGTCGAGCGAAGCGCCATGAACGGAACGCGGAGGGCTCGACGCGGCGCTCAGCATCGCTTCGCCCCTTGGATCGCCACCTCCGCGTCGTGGGTCACCGTGTCCAGCGATCTATGAGCATCCAGGACCGCCCAGGTCGGCGGAACGTCGGCCAACCGGCTCGCCTGCGCAGCCGCCACCTTGGTATCGGCGTCGGAGGCGTCCTTGTGGCGCGTCTCCAGCCTGTGGATGCGCTCATTCTCACCAACGCTCAGCCACAACCCGCTGAAGCGAACACCTGCCGCGACGGCGAGCGCTTCGGCCCCAGCCCTCTCGGTCGGGTACAGAAACGCCGCATCGAGGATCACCGAGGAGCCACGCCGGAGGTGCTCCTCGGCGAGCGCAAACATGTGGTCGTAGACCATTCCGCCCGCCTCCGGCGTGTAGCTGTCTTGTGGAAGGCGGGTCTCAGGCGGCACCCCGGCCAGCCGCTTACGGAGTACGTCGCTGCGCAACACGCGGGCACCCGGGCGCGGGCCGAAAGCTGAGGCGATATGTCTCGCCAGGGTAGATTTGCCGGCTCCCGATCCGCCGCCGATCGCGATCAGGCGGGCTGGCTCGTCTGCGAGCACCGTGGAAGCCAGGCGCAGGTAGTCCGACGCATCATTCGTGTCTCCAGCCGAGGCCCGGACATGAGCGCGGATCGTAGCGCGCAGCGACATGAAGAGCGGAAGGAGCGTCCAACCCGCTTCGTCCTCCGGCGACAGATCGACGTAGCGGTTGGCCAACATGCTTGCGGCGGTCGGAAGACCGACGCGCAGCAGGTCCATGATGAGGAAGGCGGTGTCGTAGAGCACATCGACCGTGGCCAGTTCCTCGCTGAACTCCAGACAGTCGAAGAGAACGGGCGCGCCATCCAGCACTGCCACGTTGGCCAGGTGGAGGTCGCCGTGGCACCGGCGCATCCGCCCGCATGCAGCCCGCGTATCCAGCAGGGCGGCGTGACGCGAGAGCTCCGATCGCTGCCTTGACACGAGCCGCTCGATTTCATCGTCCTCCATGCCGAGCCGCGTCCGCGACAGACTGACCGCGTTTCCGGTGATCACGCGCTCCAGTCGGTCGGCGCCGGAGCCGATGCTCACGGCAGCGGCGGCATGAAGACGAACGATTTCGTCAGCCGCGGCCATAACCAGATCGGGAACTAGATCACCCCGCTGCGCCACCGCCGCAAGCAGGTCCCCGTCCGCGAAACGGCGCATCTCCAGCATCCAATCGACCGCCATGCCCGGACCATCCAGTTCCAATTGGCCCGTCGACGACGTGCTGATGCGATGAAGGCCGAGATATAGCTTGGGTGCGGTGCGTAGGTTCAGCTCGAGTTCGCGCTCCAGCGCCTCCCGTCGACGCTCCGGCGTGGAGAAGTCGAGGTAGTCGTAGCGGACGCGCCGCTTCAGCTTCCAAGCGCGATCCGCCGTGAGGAGCACGTGGGCTGCATGCGTGTCCACGCGCTTCAGCACCGCGCCGCCGAGAACGCCACTCGTCGCGAGCCGTCGAATGAGGTCGTCAGCGCCGTAACTTCGGGGCGCATCAAATGCCATGTCGGTGGAGGCTTCGGGCATGTTGCTAGCCGGCGGGTCGGCGGAGCCTGCGGCCATGCGGGATGCTACGGAGGTCACGACATCCGGCCGAGCAGGTCACGCACGCTGAGCGTCGTCACGGTCGTGTAGCTGTCGGCCACGCCGTGCGGCAGGATCAGCCAATCGCCATGGACGAGCGCACCGCAGCTGTAGATGACGTTGGGGACATAGCCGTCGCGCGTTCCGTCCGTCGCTACCACGAGGGGCTCCCGGGTGCGGCCGAGCAGCTTTGTGGGATCGTTCCTGTCCAGCAGGCAGGCGCCGAGCGCATAACTGCGGATCGGACCCACGCCGTGAGTCACGACGAGCCAGCCTTCATCCACTTCGATCGGAGGGCCGCAGTTCCCCAACTGGACGAACTCCCACGGCCAGCGCGGCCTGACCGCAACGTCTCCGGCATCCCAGCGGTACAGATCGTTCGATCTCAGCAGCCAGATGTTCTCGTGATCCTGCCGCCCGAGCATGGCGAAATAGCCGCCGATGCGACGCGGAAAGAGCGCCATACCCTTGGTGGCGGAGTAGCGCCCCTGAAGCGCGAGCAGGTCGAACGTCTGGAAGTCGGTCGTTCGCAGCAGCTCCTGGCGGATCGTCTCGCCGCCCACGCCGGTGTACGTGCCGAGATAGACCACGCTCCCATCATCCTCGACGAAGCGAGTCAGCCTTAGATCTTCGAGACCGTGTCGATGGCGGTAAGCGACCGGAAAGAGGACGAGTCGGGAAAGATCGTCGCGGGCGCCACATTCCAGCCGGATGCCCGGATCGTCAGACGCCCCGCCCGGAATTCGGCTCGCCCGCGCCGAGACCAGGCGCGTGCGTGCAGGCGCGATCGAAAGTTCGCCCGCGGCGCTGACCAGCCCCTCGCGGAACGTGATGGAGGAGACATGGCCTTCGCCGACCGCGCGCAGTGACATGAGGATGCTGAGTTCGCCATGCACCGTACCCGACTGATCGGGATGCGGGACGATGCTGGGGTTGAACAGCGCTGCGGCCTCGACCGCATATTCCTCCATGAGGTAGCCGCCGATCAGCTGCATCCGCTCCGACGTCATGGCACTCGGAGAGCTGGCTGGCTCCACCACCTCGTGAAAGCGCCGGGAGAGCATCAGCTCGACTTCGGCATGTCGGCCATCCAGGCGATGTCTGAGATCGACCAATTCACGCCGGACCAGTTCCTCATCGAGCGCGAGAACCCTATCGATGACACGGCCAGTTCGACTCTGCGGCACCTCTGCGCTCGGGAAGGGATTGTCCGCCGGTGTGAACGGGCGGAGCACGACGCGGGACGGGTCGGGATACAGGGTCGCCGGTTGCTGGTGTTGAGCGATCTCGATCGCCGCGCCGCTCACATTCCCCTCCGGCTGACAACCAGCGCGGTGCCGCTCCGGTCCACGGAGACAAGGTGCTGGTCCCCATTGGTGCAACGCACCCGCCATTGCGGTTGCGAGCCCGCCGCTCGGACCCGCTCGGCCGCATCCACCCCTTGGCAGTCGAGGCCGGCGTCTCGAATGGCGCGGAAGAGTACGGCCCGACGCTGGGACTCGGGCAGGCTCTGCACCTTCGCCGCATAGTCGACGGAGTTGGTCACCGCCCGCTCGTCCGGGGAAACCGACCCGCATCCTGTCAGCAAAATCGAAAGCAGATATGCGACGTGCTTCATGGTGCCCTCCGACGATGAACTCGGGCGGTGCTAGGAGCCCGTGCAGTCTCACATCATCCGCAATGGTACGGAGGGAGCGCGATCACATTCCCGGTTCGTGATCGGCCTGCTCGGCGTTCCCGCTGTTTGCCGGCCAGCACCAATCCGTGATCACGGGCATGTCCTCGCCGTGCTCGCACACGTAAATCTCGTGCTTGATGAGCGTATCCCGGAACAGCTGAACCGCGTGCGCGCCGGTCTGCAGTGCCCCAGGCACGCGTTCGATCGCGGCGAGTGCGAGATGGAAGCGATCGAGCTCGTTGCGGACCAGCATGTCGAACGGCGTGGTCGTCGTACCTTCCTCGCGGAAGCCATGAACGTGGAGGTTGACATGGTTGGTCCGCCGGTAGGCGAGCCGGTGGACGAGCCACGGGTAGCCGTGAAAGGCGAAGATCACCGGACGATCCGCCGTGAACAATGCATTGAATTCGGCGTCCGCCAGCCCGTGCGGATGCTCGCTCGGGTGCTGAAGCGTGAGGAGGTCGACGACGTTGACCACTCGGGTCTTCAGGTGCGGAACGTAGCGCCGCAACAGGTCGACGGCAGCCAGGGTTTCCGTCGTGGGCACGTCGCCGGCACAGGCCAGAACCACATCGGGCACCTCACCCGCCTTCTCGGTGCCGGCCCATTCCCAGATGCCGGCACCCGCCGCGCAGTGGATCTCGGCCTGTTCCGCGGACAGCCACTGCAGCGCCGGCTGTTTGCCGGCCACGATCACGTTGATCCGGTCGTGGGTGCCGAGGCAGTGATCCGTCGTGCGCAGAAGGCAGTTCGCGTCCGGGGGAAGGTAGATCCGGACGATGTCGGCCTTCTTGTTGACCACCAGGTCGAGGAACCCGGGGTCCTGATGGCTGAAGCCGTTATGGTCCTGCCGCCAGACGTGCGAGCTGAGTAGATAGTTGAAGGACGGGACCGGCCGGCGCCAGTCGATTTCACGAGCGACCTTCAGCCACTTGGCGTGCTGGTTGAACATCGAACCGACAATGTGGATGAAGGCTTCATAGCAGTTGAACACGCCGTGGCGTCCGGTGAGCGTGTAGCCTTCGAGCCAGCCCTGACAGAGGTGCTCGGATAGTACCTCCATCACCCGCCCGCCCTGCGCCAGATGCTCGTCTCCGGGTTCGATCGGTGCCATCCACGCGCGGTCCGTAACGCCGAGAACCGCGTCGAGCCGGTTCGAGCAGGTCTCGTCCGGGCCCATGATGCGGAAGTTCCGGCGGTCGGCATTCTGGCGCATCACCTCTGCAAGGTACGCGCCCGCGAACCTGGTCGCCTCGCTCAAGACGCCGCCCGGGCGCGGTACCGACACCGCAAACTCCCGCCAATCCGGCCGGCACAGCGTCTGGCGACCGCTCCCTCCGTTCGCTTGCGGGTTTGCACCCATGCGCTTGTCACCTTCGGGAGCGAGCGCCCGGAGTTCGGGGATCAGTCGCCCCTCGCGGTCGAACAGCTCCTCTGGCCGGTAGCTCTGCATCCATTGCTCGAGAATGCGTCGGTGCCCCTGGTCCTCGCGCACTTGCGCAACGGGAACCTGGTGCGCTCGCCACGATCCCTCGACCTTCTTGCCATCCACCTCTTTCGGCCCGGTCCAGCCCTTGGGGCTGCGAAGGACGATGACTGGCCAGCGGGGCATCCCGAACATCGCGTTCTCGCGAGATGCGGTCTGGATATGGCGGATCAGATCGAACGCTTGATCCATCGCGGCCGCCATTCGGCGGTGCATCCGCGCCGGATCGCTCCCTTCAACGAAGATCGGCTCGTAGCCGAGGCCTTCGAAAAGGTGATGCAGAGTCCCATCGTTCATTCGACCAAGGACCGTCGGGTTCGCGATCTTATACCCGTTGAGATGAAGGATCGGCAGCACCGCGCCGTCCCTGACCGGGTCCAGAAATTTGTTGCCGTGCCAGGATGCGGCGAGCGGGCCGGTCTCCGCCTCCCCGTCCCCGATGACGCAGGCCACGACCAGATCCGGGTTGTCGAACGCGGCACCGAAGGCGTGGACGAGCGAGTAGCCGAGCTCTCCACCCTCGTGGATCGACCCGGGCGTCTCCGGCGAAGCGTGACTGGGCACACCGCCAGGAAAGGAGAATTGGCGAAATAGCCGGCGCATGCCGGTCAGGTCCGGTGAAATTTCGGGGTACAGTTCGCTGTAGCTGCCTTCCAGCCACGTCTGGGCGAGTAGTGCCGGGCCTCCGTGTCCAGGGCCGCAGACGAACAGCACGTCCTGGTTCCGCTCCCGGATGATGCGGTTCAGGTGCGTGTAGATGAAGTTCAGCCCGGGCGTCGTACCCCAATGGCCGAGTAGACGCGGCTTGATGTGCTCACGCTCCAGCGGTTCGCGCAGGAGCGGATTATCGAGAAGGTAGATCTGCCCGACGGAAAGATAGTTCGCCGCGCGCCAGTATCGGTCAATGAAATCTACAGCCTCGTCGGTGAGGACGGACTTGTCGGTCGTTTCCGCGCTGAATGCTTCGATGGTCGCGTGCATGGCTGGTCCACCCGTGAATATCCTGCGACCCTAGGCATCGCTCCGATCGCGCCCATGCGTAGATGTACGGAGGGTGGCCGGTTCACCGATCCGCGCGCACGAGCGCGGTGGCGATCGAAAGCTCGGGACGAAGCCGATCGGGTGTCACCACGACCGTCGAACCAGGTCCTGCTGCTGCCAGCACGCGCGCTCGGAAGACGGGGTCGACTTGGATCGCGTCCTGGCCCAGCTCCGGTCCTTCGACATGCTGCTGTCCGGGCAGGAGAAGCCGCAACCAACGGCCGTCCGCCTGACGCTGGAACGCGACTGGTCCAGGCACGTCCGACGTGAAGGTGACCGGCGCCGCGCCGATCTCCTTACCAGCGCGGATCACCCGCACCTCGCGATCGGCAGTGCTCACCACGATGGAGAGCGGTGCGGCGCGCTGCTCGTCTCCACGCCAGACCGTGGGTTCGGCCCGGTCGGGAAGCAGCGGAGCGGCTTCGGTGATCGCCATGGTAGGCATGATGCTCAGCCGCGTGACGATCACCAGCATGCCGATCCTGGTCTCGCGGAACAGCAGGCGTGCGAACGCCTCCGGCAGACGGATGCATCCGTGCGAAGCAGGGTAACCCGGGAGAAGCCCGCCGTGCAGCGCGATACCATCCCAGGTCAGCCGCTGCATGAAGGGCATGGGCGCGTCGTCGTACAGCGAGGAGCGGTGGTCGGCGTCCTTCTGAAGAATCGTGTATACGCCGGGTGGCGTCTCGTGCCCGCGCCGCCCGGTTGACACGGTCGTGATGCCGATTGGCAAGCCGTTCCGGTATACCGTCGCCCGCTGCGTCTCTAGGTTCACGATCATGACCATCGGGCCGCTCGGAGCGACTTGCGGCGCCCACAGATACTGACCGGGTCGCAGGCGTGCGGCGGCCTCGACGACAGTGCCGCTGGTCAGCACCGGAGCTTCCTGCACCGGTGCGAGCATGAGGAGAAGAGCGAGGGATAGCATGACGTCTTCCTCGCTAACCGAGGAACTTGTGCCCATCCGTATGTTCCCCGATGCCGGGCGGCGCGGACGTTTCCTAACCTGTTGCCGTCGCCGATCGGCGACGCCGACATCGGAGGAGATTCTCATGAACGACATGACCCCTGCACAGACTGGCTCGGCCGCGGCGCTGCCGCTCTCATCCGCAGCCACGGATACCCCGTTCCGCTGGCTCCGGTCGGAGATCGACCGTCTTTTCGAAACCTTCGGCCGGCCCGGCGCAGCCTTCCGCTTCGGTGAGTTCGCGCCGGCGCCCGCGCTCGACATGACCGAAAACGACGAGAGCTACCGCATCACCGTGGAGCTGCCGGGCATGAAGGACGACGACGTTGATGTCAGCGTGGCGGATCGCGTGCTGACCGTCTCGGGCGAGAAGCGCCACGACGAGGAACGGCACGAAGGCGGTACCCTCCTTAGCGAGCGCCGCTACGGTGCCTTCACGCGAAGCCTACGGCTGCCGGAGGACGCCGATCCGGCACAGATCGACGCACATTTCAAGAAGGGAGTGCTGATCGTCCAGGTCCGAAAGGACGAGAACGCAGCCGGGCGCGTCCGGCGCATCGAGGTGAAGAAGGATTGATCCACCATGCCCGCCTCCACCAGGAGGCGGGCAATTGTTTATCGTGACAGAGCGCCGATAAGTTCGTGCTGGCGTAAGGGCTTCTCCAGGACGGCATCGAAGCCGCTGGCCAGGGCCGCATCCTTCAAGCCCGCGCTGGGGTGACCGGTGACCAGGACGGCACGGCCGTGCCAACCACGGCGCTGAAAGGCGCGAAGTACGCCGATGCCGTCCCCGTCGGGCAGCCGGTAGTCCGCAACCAGCAGACCAACGGACGAGAGGTCGGCGTCGTCTATCTTCGCTTGCGCGGTGCCGAAGGCACGCACCTCATACCCTCGCCAGTGCAACAGCAGCTGAAGTGAGCGGCGAACTGCCTCATCGTCCTCCACGATCACGGCGACGGGCGGAGTGTATTGCTTTTTCATGCCGCAGGAATGCCCCGAAGGGCCGGAGCATGGCTCTACGTAGATGTCCGCTCTTGGGCACCGTAGCCTGCCGCAAAGGCAAGCCGCAGCGCCTCGGAGAGGCTGTGTACCTCCAGCTTGGTCATCAGGTTGGCGCGATGCACCTCGACCGTGCGCGGCGAGATGCCGAGGTCGTAGGCGATCGTCTTGTTGGGAAGGCCGTCCGCGAGCCCGCGCAGCACATCCTGCTCGCGCGGGGTCAGCGCCGCGATCCTGACCTTCGCCTCCTCTGCCGAGGCGGCAGCGGCGTCGTGCTGATCGAAGATGGCAAAGCCGGTATCAAGGGCGCGGAGCAACGTCGCCTTGTCGAACGGCTTCTCCAGAAAGTCGATCGCGCCTGCCTTCATCGCCTGAACCGCGATGGGCACGTCACCGTGCCCGGTCAGGATGATGACGGGCCACCCGACGCCGCGTTCCGCCAGCTGCTTCTGGACCTCGAGCCCGTCCATCTCCGGCATGCGGACGTCGAGGAGGACGCATCCGGGCTCAGCGGCCTTGACCTCTTTCAGGAAAGCGACGCCGGACACATGGGTGCGCACGTCGAACCCGGATGTGCGGAGCAGGAAACCCGCCGACCGCCGGATGGCGTCCTCGTCATCGACCAGGTGAACGAGCCTGCGTTCCGTCATTCTGCGTCTCCTGCCTGTGCGGCCGGTAAGGTGAAGTGGAAGACCGTGCCTCGATCGGTACCCGGTTCCGCCCAGATCCGTCCACCATGCGCCTCGACGATGGTCCGGCAGATGGACAGGCCAAGCCCCATCCCGTCCTGCTTGTTGGACGCGAAGGCCTGGAAGAGCCGGGGCGCAATCGTGGGATCGAGTCCGGGCCCTGTGTCCGCGACCGAGATCCGCACCATGGTTCCATCGCGCAGTGTCGAGGTCGTGATGTCGCTGACCTCGCCATTCCGGAGTGCCTCGACGGCATTGCGGAGCAGATTGACGAGCACCTGCTGCACCTGGACTCGGTCAGCCAGGACGTGGGTGGCGGCGGGGTCGAGCGAGACGAAGCTGCGTACGCCGAGTTCGCGAGCGCCCGTCAATCCGAGACGAAGTGCGTCCTCGATGAGGGTCGGGAGAGGCTCGATGCGGCGCTCCGTTTCTCCCCGTGCCACGAAGTCGCGCAGCCGCCGCACGATCCGGCCGGCACGGAGGGCTTCGCTCGCGGACTCGCTGACGGCTTCGATCAGCAATTCGCGCGGCGCATCATCCGCGTCGATCAGATCGCGCGCGGCCTCCAAATAATTGGCGATTGCGGTCAGCGGCTGGTTCAGCTCATGAGCGAGCGTCGATGCCATCGTCCCCATCGCGCTTAGCCGCGACACGTGGATCAGCTCACCCTGCAGCTCCTTCAACCGAAGCTCCGCCCGCTGCTGTTCGGAAAGATCTCGAATGAAGCCGGTAAAGATCCTGCCGTCGGCGCTGCGGGCCTCGCCCACAGACAACTCCATCGGGAACTCGGTTCCGTCCTTGCGTTCACCGACCACGATGCGCCCGATGCCGATGATGCGCCGTTCGCCGGTCTCCAGGTAGTGCTCGAGGTACCGATCATGCCGGGCGCGGTGATCGCCCGGCATCAGCAGGCTGACGTTGCGGCCCAGGACCTCCGCCTCGGTGTAGCCGAACAAGCGCTCGGCCGCGGCGCTGAAGGACTGAATGAGGCCGCGCTCGTCGATCACGATCATGGCATCGGGTACGGTCGCGAGAACCGAGCGCATGTGCGCTTCGCTCTCGGCCAGCATCTGCTCCGCCGCCCGGGGTCCAGTGACGTCAGCGATCGAGAGGCCGTATCCGCGCAGTTCGTCGGTGTCGTCGAACAGGGGCGCGACCGTGATGTCGGCCATGAACTCCGACTCGTCCGCGCGCTTGCACCAGTCGTCCAGGCGCACCGTCGCACGCGTGCCGGCAGATGGCCACCTGCCCGATGCGGCTGGCCAGAAGGCGTCGATGCTGCCCCCCGTGCTCGCCGCAGCCGAAGCGCCGAAGAGGCGTTCGGCTCCGATATTCCAATAGGTGATCGTGCCATCGGGCGTGGTCAGGATCACCGCACGGTCGGTGACGCTGGCGACGAACAGCGCCACGTCGTCCGAGTTCGCGGCGGGTGTGGTCACGGCATTCATTCCTGCGCGCTCTCGATCTCGGATTCCAGCCAGCGGATGCGGCTTACGATGGCAACGAAGAACGCGGTTGACCAGCCGAGCAGGATGATGCCGTTGGCGCTTTCGATGGCACCGAGCACGCGCCATCCGGGTTCAAGGACTACGTCCCCATAGCCCACCGTCGTGTAGGAGGCCGTGGAGAAGTAGAGCGCGGCTTCGAGCGACGGCAACGCTCCGACCGCGAGATAGAAGCCGGCATATAGCCAGATCTCGGCCCCATGCAGGACGAAGAGGCCGGCCGCGGCGCCGGCGATCGCCAATCCCTCGCGCAGCAGCATCGCGCTCGCCTGCTGGCGTCGGCGATGTCGGCGAAGCAGCAGCATTAAGGCTGCGATGCCGAAAAGGTGGATGGCGCATGTCACCCCGACGAGCATGCTAGCAGCAGCGAGTTCGACGGGGAGGTGCATGGCAAGCGAGGTTCACGAACGGCGGCCGCGCCACCATCCGTGAAACCCCTTAGACCGCAGATGATCAGCGACGATGCACGAGCAGCATCGGCACTCGGCACTTCTTCAGCATCATCTGGGTCGCACCGCCGAAGATGGTCTCCACGGTGCGCGAGTGACCGTAGCTTCCCATCACGACATAGTCATAGTGGCCCATCTCGGCCTCGCAACGGAGCGAGACGCTGACGCGATCGATGCCTGCCGGCTCCTTCTTCACCACTGGCTCGATGCCGTGACGCGAGAGGTAGCGGGCCGCATCCTCGATCGGCGCATCCATGGACTTGTCATCGACATAGTAGA
The DNA here is from genome assembly GCF_002374855.1 of Sphingomonas adhaesiva. GTDB lineage: Bacteria > Pseudomonadota > Alphaproteobacteria > Sphingomonadales > Sphingomonadaceae > Sphingomonas > Sphingomonas adhaesiva. The sequence continues at coordinate 2,593 of NZ_NWVC01000016.1, read as the reverse complement.
GAGTGACGCTGCGGGCCAAGGAGAGCAGCGGCACGGCGGCGGTCAGTGCCGCCTCCGCATCGGCCGATCCGTCCCAGGCGATCATCGCGCGGCCGGTCAGGTCGAGGTGCTGCGACGCCGGCGGGACAACCAGCACGGGCTTACCGGTCTGCACGAGAAGATCGCCGATCACGTCCCGCATGCGCGGAAAGAGCTCGCCGTCCTCGTCCGTGCTGAGCACGACCAGGTCCATGAGCCGCGTCCGGCCCTCCAGCGTCTGCGACAGGAACCCGGTCGTCTCCGTCCAGTCGAACGGAACATCCTCGTGCTCCAGACGCGCGCGCATCCTGGTCGCATGGACGCTCTCGCTCTCCTGGTCCTCGGCCAGCAGCAGCCCGCCGGCACCCATCGCGACGTAATCGCCCATGACCTCGGGAATGATGGTGAGATCGAGGCAGGTGAGATGGCCGCCGACGGCTCGAGCGACGTCCAGCGCCGCCTGGTAACGAGCCTCCTGGCCCTTGTCGTCGTGGATCAGCAGCAGGATGTTCTTCATGATCGCCTCCTCGGTGTACCTTTCGAAGGCTAAGGAGGCGGAACAACCGTCGATATGCGCATTATCCCGGATGCTCAGGCAGCACGCTGACGCAGGCAGCGCTCGTCCTCGACGCGAAAGTGCTTCAGGTCCGTCAGCGTGATCAGACCGGCACCCCGGAGTTTCGTCAGTTCGCGGCTGACCGTCTCAATCGACAGGCCGAGAAGATCGCCCATCTGCTGCCGCGTCAGCGGAAATGCTACATCGTTGCCCGGCGAGCGCTCGGCGAACTCGACGAGAAGGCTGGCGACGCGCTCGCCTGCCGACTTGCGGCCGAGAAGAAGCATCCAGCGGCGCGCCCGATCGAGTTCGTCCAGCGCTCGTAGCAGAAGCGCATGTTCGACTTCGGGATGCGCGGCCGCGAACTGCTCAAACGCAGGGCGGCCGAGCGCGCAGAGCCGCACAGGCCCAACGGCCGTGACCGAGTAGCTGCTCCGGGTCCCGAAAGGGCGACCGACCATGTCTCCCGCGCCCGCAAGCCCCAGGATCTGCTCGCGCCCATCCGCCAACGATGCCGTGAGCTTGACGACACCGGACACGATGAAGCCGACGAGGAGCGTGTCGTCATCTTCCCAGACCAGCGTCTCCCCGCGTGCCAACGTGATCGGACGGGCCAACCGGTCGAACGCTCGCGCGGCCGCGGGCGAGAAGACGCTGCAGACTGCGCGACCGCGCGCCGTGCAGCCGACGCAGCGTGATGGAGTTGATTGTTCGACTGGCGCCAGGTGCATCAGAAATCCCCTTTCCAGGTCTGGATAGGTTGGCTCAGCGAGCGTCGGCATACGGGTTTGTACGGAAGGAACCGTTTGCGCTCGATCAAATCGCCTTCGTTCTGCCGCGAGCTAGCCGCCGAGGGACAAAAGGAGACCTCCATGCGTGCTTGCCTCACCACTGCACTGATCGCGCTTTCACTGACGCCCGGTGTCGCGGCTGCCCAGACCAGCGCCGGCGACTGGCTGATCCGCGTACGCGGCATCGTCGTGTCGCCCACGGAGACGTCCGGAGAGGTGTCGGGCATCCCGGGCAGCAGGGTCGGCGTGACGGCCAGCGTCATGCCCGAGGTGGACTTCACCTACATGGCGACCGACCATATCGGGGCGGAACTGATCGTGGCGACCACCCGGCACGAGGCGACCGGCCGCGGCTCGCTGTCGGCGATCGACACGGTCGCGAGCACGTGGGTGCTGCCGCCCACGCTCACGCTGCAATATCACCTTAGCCCCAAGAGCAAGATCCGGCCCTATGTCGGTGCCGGCGTCAACTACACCTTGTTCTATGCCGAGGACGCCAGCGACGGGCTTGAGGCTGCGCTAGGCTCCACCAAGGTCCGGATGAGCGACAGCGTCGGTTACGCACTTCAGGCCGGCATCGACCTCGATATCGGGCCGCGCACCTTCCTGAACCTCGACGTCAAGTATCTCGACATCGACACCACGGCTCGCCTCGTCACAGGTGTCGGGACCAGTCGCGTTCGCATTAGCATCGACCCGGTGGTGATCGGCGCAGGGATCGGGATGCGCTTCTGATCTCTTCGGCCTGTCGGCTTCCTGCTCGCCCGCCTCGGAGACGAGGTGGGCGATCGACGCACACAAGCGGCAATTCGGTGATTACATGCGCCGGCCCAAGGGGATCGCTGCAAAACCAAGCTGGCCGAGAAGGCCCACGAGACCCGGACCGATGACCATGCTCCGCAGCTGCTGGAGCACGGTCCGATCGAACACAGTCACGCCCAGCACCACCTCTGCCGTCAAAAGAAGGCACAGGGCGGCGGAAGACATCAGCAGACGGTCGTGCATGGTGGCCGGCACTTCGAAACGTTCGATCAGCCAGCCGCAATAGATCCATGAGGTGGGAAGCATGAAGGCGAGCTCCGTCGCGACCGCAATCCAATCGTAAGCGTCCGGTGACGGCGTCACCTCAAACGGGCCGGTAGTTCCACGGCAGCAGTTCAGCGACCCGTCGGGCCGGATGGTCGGCGATACGGCTGATGGTGTCGGCCAGCCAGGCCTCGGGGTCGAC
>NZ_NWVC01000015.1 GCF_002374855.1 Sphingomonas adhaesiva | reverse complement strand
GGCGCTGCGTGAGCGCGGCATCGGGTTGAAGGTACTGACTGGCGCCGGCGCGCAGATTGACACCACCACCGCCAACGGCCGCCTGGCTTTCGGCATCTTTGCCGCCTTCGCCGAGTTCGAGCGCGAGCTTATCGCCGAGCGCACACAGGCCGGCCTTGCTGCGGCACGCGCGCGGGGGCGCATGGGAGGGCGGCCCCGCAAGATGGACAAGGCAACGCTGGCGATGGCGATGGCCGCCATGTCCGATCGTAACGCGATCGCAGCTGATGTCGCGCGCCGTCTCGGGATGACGACGACGACACTCTATATGTACGTGAACGGTGACGGCACGCCCAAGGCGCCGGGCCAGGCACTGCTTGACGGTGTGCCGTACCGCAAAGAACGACTGCGCGCCGCGTGATGAAGCACGCCGCGCTTCAGCGATCAGGCATATTGCCGAGCGGGCGAGACGATCACGTCATGTTCGATCGACCGGGCCGAGATGGCGGCCGGGGTGAGGGCTGCGGGAACGCAGACACCTCTGCGCGGCTTGCCGATCAGCCGACGTGGTCGCGCCAGTATCATCAGGTTCATTACCGCCGCGCCGATCAGGAACTCTTCTTCCGCTCCGCGGATGCCGCGCAGGTGAAGCCGCCTCATGCCATGCTTGCCCTTGGCGTCGGCGAAGAACCGTTCGACCCCGCGCCGCAACCGCATAGACCGCTTGTAGAGCCCGGTTTCCACTTCGGCTCTGGCAAGATCGCGAACGTCTTCATCGTCCAGTCGAACCAGGGTACGACGCCGCGACGTCGTGCATTTCTTCCGAAGCACGCACGCCTCGCAATCCCGAACATCCGCCGCGTAACGGTGTACGCCGGTGGGAGGATGGAAGGCATGGTGCCGGAGCGTCTTGCCGGTCGGGCAGGTAAAGCTGTCGGTGCCACGATCATAGCTGAAGGCCGTTCGCGGCAGCTTGCCCTTGGTCTGCTGCGTCCGGTCGATCACGGGGATGTGTGGGGTTGCGCCGTGATCCCGCACGAAGCCGAGGAAGTTCGCGCTGCCATAGGCTTTATCGGCCGCGACCCGCTTGGGGCGATAATCAAACCGATCGGCCGACCGCTCGAGCATGACGCGCCCCGCATCAACTTCCTCCGCGAAGCGAGCTGGTGTCGCCTCGACATCGAGCGCGACGCCACTCGGGGTGTCGACCAGCGCATTCAAGGCGTAGCCGAACCGGCCACGCACCGTTCGCGCCGACCAGGCCGCGGCAGGGTCCGTTCGAGAGATGCCTTGGCAGCTTTTCGACCGCGCCATTTCAAAGACGGCATCTCCTGTGTCGTGCACCCACTCCCTAACCGCGCGCGACGCGTTGGCGACATACGGCAGGTAGCCGGGAACGGTCTTGCGCTGCCAGCTCGCATCAGCCGCTATGAACGACGCATCGATCGCGGCGTCTTTTCCGCCAATCAGTCCTTCTCTGATGCAGCGTCTCACCGTGCTCTCGAACAGGATCCGGAACACGTTGGCATCGCGGAAGCGACCATGGCGGTTCTTGCTGAACGTGGAGTGGTGCGGAACCTTGTCTCCCGGCGCGAGACGGCAGAACCAGCGATAGGCCAGATTGTAGCGCAGCTCCTCACACAGCCGCCGTTCGGACGCGATCGCGAAGATGCGGCCGATCAGCGTCATGCGGATGAGGAGTTCGGGATCGATCGATGGTCTTCCCCGTGCGCTGTAATGACCGGCCAGTGCCTGTCTCAACTCGCCGATGTCGAGCCATCGATCGACGCGACGCAGCAGGTGGTCTGTGGGCAACATGGCTTCTACGGTGCGGAAGGACGCCCCTTCCCGCTTACTGCGACAGGCTGGTCCCATCATAGCGACGCTCCTTTCGATAGGGGTGAAACGAAGGAGCAACCCGGCATGTCCGGCATTTTTCAACAGGCCCGGTCGGTTGTGACACCGCCACCCTGCCCCAGCTTTTCCAAGGGTTTGCAGGTGTCACAACCCCGTGCCAGAATGAAGGCATGGAAATTGGCTATGCCCGCGTGTCGCGAGGCGACTCCCAGGACATAGACCCGCAGCTTCGCGCGCTCCGCGATGCGGGGTGCGATCCCATCTACCAGGAGGAGGCATCGGGTGGCCGAGCTGACCGTCCCGAGCTGGCGCGCGCGATCGGCGCGTTGAGGCCCGGCGACGTGTTCGTGGTGTGGAAACTCGACCGGCTATCGCGCTCGCTCCGCGATCTACTGTTCACCCTTGAGGCGATCACCGCCGCAGGCGCGGGGTTCCGATCAGTGACGGAGGCGATCGACACCACCACCGCGCCGGGCCGGTTGATGACACAGATGCTTGGAGCCTTCGCCGAGTTCGAGCGTGCCATGATCCGCGAGCGGACCATGAACGGGCTGGCGCACGCTCGCAAAGCCGGCCGGCACCTTGGACGCCGGCCGAGCCTCACCGGCCAGCAGCGCGCCGAGATCATCGCCAAGGCAGAATCCGGCCAAGGTTCCCCTGCCCAACTCGCCAGCCTTTTTCGCGTGTCGCGATCGACCGTGCAGCGCGTGTTGCGCGCGCATCGCGAGCGAGCATCGGGCGCGACGCCGCTCCCCGCTAAGAGAGCGTGAAAGGAACGCCCATGCTTTGGATCGACACGAAAACGGACGACGACGCGCGCCGGCGAGGCGAGGCGCAGTGGACGCCGGTTTGGACGGAGAACCAGAACGGCACCGCCACGGCCGCCGTGCCGGGACCGGAAAAGGTGGACGGGCAATTCTGGGGCGACGCGATCAAGGACGTGCAGGACGACCCGGCCGCACGTCTAGCGATGGCGGAACGCCAGTTGCCCTTGCCCGGAGCGTTCAGCCAGATGGCGGTCGCGCGGCGCGCGATCATCCGTCAGCTCAAGAAGGAGGGGAAGCCGTTCGACGCCGAGCTGCGCCAGCTTCACTATTGGGCGGCGCTGAGCAGTTGGAGCGTGCCCTATAGCGAGGTGTTGCGCGAGCCCGGCTTCAACGTCCTGGAGAGCACGCCATATGCCAAGCTCGCCAAACTCAACCTCACGTATGACGTGATCGGATGCGATGAGCTTCTCGGCCTCAACAAGACCGATCGGAAGATGATGCGCGAAGCATGGGGCGAGCCAAAGTCGCACACGACCGCCCATGCACTTTACGCCGAGCTATGGCGCGAGCAGGAAAGCAAGCTGGCCGCAGTGCGGGGTAAGCGACGTGCCGACCTGATGGATGAAATCGTCGCCTTGGCGCGTCCGGAGCCAATGGTGCGAAAAGTGCCAGCTCCGGAGCCGAGGAGGCCAGGGCTGTTAGCCCGCATCTTTGGACGTTGAGACATGATGCTGCGCCATTCGACTGGCGCTCCGTTCCAGCAGGCGATCGACACGCATTGTGGAGTGATACCGTCAGCTCGCTCGACCTAGCTGACCTGTCACATCGTCGAACTCGTAGAAATCCGGGTTCCGTTCCGCAACCAATGTCATCAGCTCGTTCAAGAGATCATGCATAGGAACTTCCGTCTCTGGGTCACCGACACGAAAAGCCCGGACGCTCGATGCCGTAGGAGAGGCTTCGACCAGAATGAGGTAGAAACGCTCAAACTGTTCGTCCCTGTCGTGGGGATCGGCCCTGCCGGTAAATAGCTTGAGCCGCTGGTGAGCATTGACGAATGTCGATCGCCGCCGGGGCGCGCCGTCGTCCGCACGGACGTGATCGGTCCCGGCGCCTGCATCCAGGAAGAACAAGCCGGCCAGTACGGCATATGGAAAACGGCGGTGTAGCGTCACCGCTTCGATCAGCATGTCACCACGGCGATTGGTGAGATTTTTCTGAAAGTTCTTTGTTTTGGTGTCACGAAAGTTGATGGTCTTGATCGAGATACCGAGCAGCAGCCCGGATGCTTCGGTTGCCCAGGTCACATCAACCTTCTTCGCGCCGATTCCGCCGGCCATGCGACGTTCCGCGCCCGAGCCTCCCACCTCGCCTGGTTCGGCGGGTCGCGCTTCCTTGCAGCCGCGTCGCCTGAGTTCAGCGCCGATTGCGACGGCCACGGCCGCCGACATCAGCTCGCTATAGGCTTTCTTTGCGGACGAGGCGGCATCGTCCGCCGGCTTTGGGGGCAGGCTACGTAGCGCAGCATCAATAGCCTTCTCAATTGGTGGCACGCTCGCTCCTGCTTCGAGTCACCCGGCGCTGAAACAGAAGATCCCGTGCCCCGCGTAAGCCCCCCACTTCCAGTGGGCTCAAACCGAGGTGTCGCTCGAGGAGGATGGTATCGACAAGGTCGATTGCTCGCTGAGGTTTGGCACCACGCAAGGCGCGGCCGATCTGGGGGCGGATTGCACGCAGTTCATCAGCTACCGCCTCGAGTGTAGCGGCGGATGGTACTGGCAGCAGATCGGCTTCTCTAGGTTCGTGCTTCAACATGCCACCACCGTAGGCGCGGCCGACAACCTCTGCGCCCAGCAGCGTTGCAGAATTGAGGCACACCAAAGGCAGCAGCTCACGGCCGATCGCGCGCACCGCGTCATTGAGTTTCACACCATAGAGCGAGTTCAGGAATTGTGTTTCGGCGTCGTTGGTGATGAGCCGAGGCCGATCATGGTTCATATAAGTGAACAGCAGGTCGGGCCGCTCGACTAGTGGCACGCGCCACCAGGGCGTGCGATTGCGGCACTTGTAGGTAAGGTGGACGCCTTCCTTTTCTCCCTTCGCGATGTATGCGCGCGCAGCAGCCGAGGGTTTTGGACCGGGTGCGAACAGGAAGCAGCGCTTGCCCTCTTTGGCGAGGCTTTCCCAAGCGGCCGAACCGAATGTGAGCCCGCGCAGATGCTTGGAGCCTGGCGGCGAGATCGGCAGCAGTTCGCTTTGATCGAGCTTGAGCTTGGCCACCTCGGCTCGAGTGAGTGAGAAATAGTCGTTGTTGCCGGTAACGGCACCGAGATAGGTTTCGCCCCATCCCCCCAGCAATGTCGAGAATCCGGCATCATCGGTCAGGCGCGCATACACATCGAGCGCCGCAGCCGGCAGCAGCGCCGGCGTCCACTTCTGATCACCGGCCGGGGCATATCCAACCCACGAATCCGAGCACATCCGCTCGAGGTCGTTGAGGTTGCGCGCCTGATAAACTTCAAAGCTCGGCGCGCCCCCGCTACCCTCGGCAAGAAGCAGCACGACCTCTTCGAGCACGTCTGGGAAAACCAATTCTTCGAATAACACCAAACGAACCTTGGCGAACCGATCGAGCAGGAAACGACGCACCTGCGATGCATAGTTCACCGTCAGCAGTTCGGCAGGCAATACCAAGCCAAGACGGCCGTCTTCCTTCAAGAAATGGGAGGCATGGATTGTGAATGCGGCCCAAGAACTGGCAAGGCCAGTTAATCGGACACCCTGCGCTAACGCGGCCTGAAGGCTTTTAGCTCGAGCATCGCCACTGAATTGTTGATAGCGAACATAGGGCGGATTACCGATTACCGCGTCATATTTGGACGGTGGCGGACCCTCGTCGAAAAAGTCGCCGATAGCGATCCGCGCCGACGCGCCGTGTGCGGCCAACCGGGTGTTTGCGGCAGTCGCCGATGCGTCGTGGATTTCGACGCCATGGAGCTGGCCCGGCATGTCAGCCTTTGCTCCGAGCGCACGCAGGCGGTCAACGGCCGGAAGCAGAAAAGCTGCATCACCGCATGATGGCTCGAGCACGGTGTCAGCACTCGACCGGATCGCCCATTCTGACAGGAAGTGGGCAAGCGCTGGCGGGGTAAAGAAGGCTCCCCGTGCCTTGCGCAATGCTGGTGTGTCCACGTCGTCCGATCCCTTAATCTACATGTCTCTCCCCGCGAGGGTTGGCCCTTCGAGCGAGGCTGCTAACTCCGTGTATGTTCCCCATCTGTTCCGTTGTCTAGCGTCAGCAACGCAGATCAGGTGGCGTTGGCTGCTCGGTGCGAACAACAGTCAGGCGAGCACTTCCAGACCATGCTTCTGGACGACCGTGAGCAGCTTCAAGGCTAGGCCGCTCGGCTTTTTGGTGCCCGCTTCCCACTTCTCGACCGTGCTTTCGCTGGTGTTGAGGTAGCGCGCGAAGACGGGCTGACTGACGTGGTGCTTTTCGCGCAGATGCTTGATGTCGGCCGGCGCGAACGCGGTCGGCACGGTCAGGCACGTCTCATCGAAATGGCGCATCGTCGCCTTGGTGATCGTCCCCGCCCGGAACATACCGGACGCGCTGCTATGGATCGCCTCGAAGGCGTCGCTTTTAAACTTGGGCTTCGCGGGCATGGCAAATCTCCGTCAGTTCCTTGGCTTTCAGCTCCAGCTCGATTTCGGCGTCGGTCTTGCCGTCATAAAGATCGGCCAGATCACGAAAGCCGGTCAGTTCGGCGTCGGTAATATTGTCGCGGTCGTTTTTGGCGAACAGGTAGGTATAGACCCAATAGCGTTTACCTTTGGCGAGAATGATGCTGCGGTGCCGGTTCTTGTCGAGCCGCTTCTTGAACACGCCCCCGCCGAGATCGTCGCATTGTCCTTTCCGCACCTGTGCAATGGCGGCACATAGCTCCTTATCGGCGATCAGTGCCTTGCGTGCTGCCTTCGAGAACCAGGCCGTCTTGAATGTTCGCGCTGGTCCTCCGTCCGTCATCATCATTGTGTAGCACCTAGTCCGGTTATTTTCAATCGCCTTGAGTTGGCAGGCGCGCCCGTGCCGGGCCGCGCTCTATCTCCGCTGCGCTCCGACCGAGCCGCCGTGCTGGTGTCTCGTCCCTGACGGGCTACGATCGCTCGCGCGGCGGGCCAAGGCCCGCATGAGGCCGCCGGCGTCGCCGGCGAAGATCCCCGTCAGGAGGGGAAAGGGAGCGCCGCCCCCTCTCCCCAGCAACGACAATCAGCCGGCCGTGGCTCGGCTATCGCCTGCGCCCGCACCACCCCGGCAGATTCTCGCTGCCCCCCTCTCCCCCGCTGTTCGCCACGAGGCAGGGCCGATGGCGGAAGGCCATCGCCCCCAGGGCGATTTGAAGGAGACAAGACAATGGAGCAGGACAATCGAGAAAGCTGGCTCAATCGGGTGGCGGTAGGCATGGCTCCGCTATTCGACGCGCTGGGCACCCCCCTGCCCGACCGCGTGCGCGTCGCGATCGGCTTCACCAGTGCCGGCCGAAAAGGCAAGGCAATCGGCGAGTGTTGGGACAACCGCCGCAGTGCGGACGGCCATTTTGAAATCTTCATCCGCCCGGACCTCGCGCACGCGCCCGATGCGATGGCCGCGCAGATCGCCGCAATCCTCGCGCACGAACTGGTCCACGCGGCAGTCGGCATCCCGGCCGGACATGGGAAGCCGTTTAAACGGCTCGCTGTCGGGCTGGGGCTGGTCGGGCCGATGCGTGCGACCACGCCCGGCGAGGTGTTCCATGCCGCCGTCGCGCCAATCCTCGCCGCTGCCGGTCCACTCCCCCATGCCCGCCTCGACACCGCCGGCGAAACCACCGCACCCAAGAAGCAGACGGCGCGGATGCTCAAATGCGAGTGCCAGGCCTGCGGCTATACGGTCAGGACCGCGCGCAAATGGCTGGAGACCGCCGGCGCACCGCTGTGTCCGATCGCGGGCCACGGGCCGATGCAGCATGATCCGCTCGACGACGAAGAGGACGCGCCGGATGAGTGACACAGCCCCTTTCCCACTCGGCAGTATTTGTATACAAGTATAAGTCTATACCCGTAGGAGTGTAGCATGAAGGTTCTGGCTATCCTGTCGCAAAAAGGCGGCGTCGGAAAGACGACGCTCGCGACATGCCTTGCAGTCGCGGCCGAGCAGGCCGGCAAGGCAGCAGCGATCATCGATCTTGATCCGCAGGCGACAGCCTCGTTCTGGAAGGACGTGCGCCAGCTCGACACGCCCGCCGTCGCCTCGATTCAGCCGGTGCGGCTGGCGGCGATGCTCAAAGCGTGCGCCGACGCCGGCACGGACCTTGCTGTTATCGACGGCGCGGCCGTTGCCCGCGACGTTGCCTATGAAGCGGCGCGTCATGCCGACTTCATCCTGATCCCGACCAAGACGGCGGTGTTCGACACGATGAGCATGACGCACACGCTCGACGTGGTGCGACAGCTCGATCGCAGCTTCGCTGTCGTGCTTACCTTCGTTCCGCCACAGGGTCAGGAGACCGGCGACGCGATGAAGGCGGTTGAGGAGTTGGGCGCGGCTGTCTGTCCCGTGACGATCGGCAACCGCAAAGCCTTCTTCCGCGCGCAGGCCGAAGGTCAGGCGGTGCAGGAGTATGAGCCGAACGGGCCGGCCGCAGCCGAAATCAAGCGATTATACGAGTATACGGCTATACGCCTATACGATAAGGAGGCGGTGTGATGGCGAAGGGCAACACGCTCCAGGCCATGCTGGATCGCGCCAAGGCTGGCGGCGAGACGCCGGCAACCACCACACCGATCGCGCCGCCCGCATCGACACCCGCTAAGGCAGCGCCGAGCGGCCGGCAGGGGACCAAGCTGATTGGCGGCCATTTCGCGCCCGAGGTCAGCACCCAACTTCGCATCCTTGCGGCCGAGGAGGGGACGACGGTGCAGAATCTGTTGGCCGAGGCGCTGGACGACCTGTTCGTCAAGAAGGGCAGGGGGCGTGTCGCGCGTAACGTATAGGCGTATAGGCGTATACGCCTAACTTCAAAAGTGAGCTTTGGGGTAGGGGCTCACCGTTGGGTGGCGGGCAGGCTAAAATCCACCAACACCGGCATTTCGGGGATACCGCCGCGCAGCTTGGCACGGCGGACGATGCTGTGCTGGTCGATCAGGTTTTGCGCGTCGCGCCGGCCGCTTGATGTTTTCGGAAGCCACATCAGGGCAACCCGCTCAACCTTGCGGCCCTTTTTTATCGGCGTGAAATCGACATAGAAAGGGCAGAGCTTATTGATTTCCTCTTGGGCGACCTTGAGGCAATATTTGTTGAGATCGGCAAAGCGCTCGAGCTTGCCTTCGGGCACGTTGAGCAGACCGCGCAGCTCCGCAATCGTGAACTCTTCGCTCTGTTTGTATTCGAGCCCAATACGGCGCTCGATCATCTCATAGAGGCACAGCGCGTATTTGGACTCGAAGCAATACATCACCTGCGTCTTGAGGCGGGCATAGACCTCGCTGTTGCGCAGTATCTCGATCAGCTCCTCGGGAATGCGGTAATGGAGGAAGCCGTCCTTCTCGAGGCTTTCGTCGCTGGGGCCAAGAAGCTGGACGCGCCGCTTGTAGCTCTTACCGGCCTTTCGGATGGTGACGATGGCAATGGTGCCCATCAGACGCAGCAGCGAGCTTTCGATGCGCTCGTTGCCCTGGTGCGTGCCTTTGAGCGCGGTCTTGGCGATGCGATGGATGATCGGCTCGCCGATACGCTCCCAGGCGTTGGCGATCAGGAGATTGTAGATGCGGCGATCGGCGAGGGTGAGGGGAGTCAGTTCGACAATATCGACCAGCTCGCCAGGCTTGACGATTTCCCCGTAATTGGCCGGATCGAAAGGGTTTCCACGCCCTTTCTGCGCAAGGGTGCGGGCAGGATTATCAACCAAGGCAAGCTCGGCTTTTGCGCCATCCAAAGGTGAGTTAGAGTGAGACATTCGCTCACCTTACCACCAACGGTGAGCTAGGCAATTCCGAAAGCTCGCCGTTCGCTGGATGGTGAGGGATACCCCAAAACTCACCGTGGATCGGACGGTTACCCGAAAGCTCACTGGACTCGACCCCAACGCTCACTTTTACCGACCCCAACACTCACCGAAGGCTACCCCAAAACTCACGCGACTCGACCCTAACGCTCACTTTTCGGGGCCATTTCCCGCAGAAAACCAAGGGTTTCGGAGCCCTGAATCTTGAATCTAAGAAGAATTATTGAATCTGAAGGCCAACGGTGAGCTTTGGGGCAGCCCCGCCTGTGGATAACTTGGGCTCCTGTCGAGGTTTCACCCACCAGCGACATCACACAACGCACGGGCAAGAAAGGACAAACTGAATCGGCCTAACGGCCGATACGCCTTTGTTGATCGCCGGCTACGCCGGCGAGGAACCGGGCAAGCACTTCCAACATCACCAACGTTAGCACCAAGCCGAACTGTCCAAATGGCTTTTCGAGTAAGCCACGCACGACCGACAGCGCAGCATTACGAAGGACGGTGCTTGGCAAATCGGCCGCAGGAGGGCCATTTCCGGCCCGTGGAGCCTCAAAACGACCCGCTGGGAGAGATGGTGCGCCTTGTTCCGCCGATCGGTCCAGCGGGGCGCTGGAGAGGATGGCCGTTACCAGCCCATCGACCAAAAGTGAGGAGATACCCCAAAGCTCACTTTTCGCCGCGATCTGGAAGAAAGTGCAACGGTGTATACGCCTATACAATGACTCGGCGAATGCTCGATATTGCTACACCGGATCGAACAGCCCGGCGAACTCGCGCTGGTCGTAGTAACGGATTTTCTCGACCGCGAGCGGGTGTTCGCCCTGGCGGAGCAGCAGGAGCTGGTCGGGCCGCATCCGCATGATTTCGTCGGGCGTGGCGAGCCGGCGCGTTGAAACATGACCACTGACACTTTCCGAGGGACCGGCCCGGTTCTCGCCCCAGCCCGTGCCGCGTGACGTGCTGACAGTATCATATTCGATCGTGGTGTCGCCGATCGTGCGCGAGAGCATGTCGGCGGTCGCATGATCGTTGACCCCGAACGTCTGGATCACGCCCGCGTTGGACATGAACGTGCCGGCGCGCTCGCCATAGGTGGCCTTGAGCTGGTGCATGTCCTGAAGGATCGGCCAGAGCTGGAGGCCATAGCCCGCCATCAGCCCCATCGCCCGCTCGACCGGCTCCAGCCGGCCGAGCGCAGCGAACTCATCGAGCAGGAACAGCACGGGCCGGGCAGGGCGGGCGGTGGACCGCGCCATGTCGCTGACGGCCTGGCTCACCAGCAGCCGCAACCAGCGGGCATAGGTATCGAGCCGATCGGGCGGCAGGCACAGGAACACGGTGGCGGTCGTGTCCTTCAACCCGGCGAAGGTGAAATCCGACGCGGCCGTGCTGGCGACGATGCGCGGGCTGTCGAGAAAGTGGGTGTGGCGCTGCGCCGAGGACAGCACGCCGGCCGCTTCGCGATCAGACTTGCCGAGCTGGCGGTTGGCGGCGCGGGCGATCAGGCCACCGGCGCCGGCACTGTCCTGCATATCGGCGAGCAGCGCGGCGAAGCCGGCAGGGGCGAGCGTCAGCTTGTCGCGCACGACGGCAAGCACGCGGCGATCGGCGGGTTCGTGGACGACGGTGTGCAGGATCAGCCCGGCGATCAGCGCCTTGGCTTCCTCGTTCCAGTGGGCTTCGCCCGATTGTCCCGGCGCGTCGTGGACCAGCGCGTCGGCGAGGGTGTTGGCATCTTCCGCAAGATCGAGGCTGGCGGGATCGAGCCGGTCGAGCGGATTATAGCGGGCAGGGGGCTGACCCGACACGCCGAACGGATCGAGGCACCAGACCTTTCCCTTGGCGGCACGCGCCCGGGCGGTGACGCGAGCATTCTCACCCTTGGGGTCGATGCAGATCACTGAGCGATCGAGCAGCAACAGGTTGGGGATGATCGTGCCGACGCCCTTGCCCGAGCGGGTGGGTGCCATCGTCAGCAGATGCGCAGCGCCGTCGTAGTGGAGCAGCTTGCCCGACTTCGCCGAGCGGCCGATCAGGAGATCCCCGTTCGCCTCCAGCTTCCGCACGTCGGTACGGTCGCCGAAACGAGCGGAGCCGAGCAGATCGTTGCGCTGGTTGGCGGCACGTCGGTTGAAGCGCCAGGCCAGGAACAGGATCGCGCCGGCCAGCAGAAACGGAATGTCGGTCGCGATCTCGCCATAACCGAAAATGCTCTTGAGCCAGGCGTTGCTCGCCATCAGCACCACGAAGGCGACGAAGACCGCGAACAGCGGGCTGATCCGTCGCCTGGGCATCAGTGCGCTTCCATCGGCGTGACCGGCAGGGACCGATCGGCGTCGGGATGATCGAGCAGCCGGAGCAGGATTTGTGAGACGAGGGGAGGGGGCACGCCCTCATCCAGCATCATCGCGAAAAACGCATCGTCGTTAGGCGTCGGGACCATATTCTCGATGACCAGGTTGGCGCGCGAGTCCGCCATGTCCTCGTGCCACATGGCGACTTCCGCCGGTGTGCCGCGCACGAAATCCATCGCGCGGACCTGGCGGCGGATCGCCTCGATATCAAAATCGCTCATGGCGCTTCGCTCCCTTCCGCTTCCGCGTCGAACGCCCGCTTGCCGCGCCGCTTCCACAGCGCCAGCACGTCGCTGGAATCGTCGCCGCGACCACGCCCGGCGAGATCGAGCAGCGCGCCGTAAAGGGTGGCGCGATCGTCGTCGGTCAGATCGACCAGGCCGGCTTTCTGGACCAGCCCGCCCAGCTCAATCAGGTGGCGTGTCCGTTCGCGACGTTGCACGACCCAGCCCCTACTATCCGTTCGTCGTTCCGCCGCTTCCGCCCGCAGCGTCGCTGCCCGGTTCAGCCGCAGTCCTCGATCCGTCGATTGCAGCAGCGCCAGCACCTTTGCGCCCGCGCCGTTGAAAGAAGGCCGCGCCCTTCGCGCGCCATGCCTCCTTCGCGTCCGCATCCTTCGATCCGATCGCATCGAGCAGCACGCCGGCGAGGGTTTCCGCATCGAGCGCATCGGCCCCGGTTGCGGCGACAAGCTGGCCCAACTGTTCGACCCGCTTCGCCTTGAGGGATCGTGCCTTGTCGTCCAGCGCCTTCAGCTCGGCATCGTAATCGCGAACCTTCCGCATCGCCTTCCCCCTTCCGTGCATTGATAACCAGCATTCTAGCGCACCCAGCTTGAGGGTAAAGCCGGAACGATCAGGAAGCAGCACCAAGTCAGTCAGGAGGAGCGAAGCGGAGGATGAGTGCGCGCTTATACGTCGTTGCCGACGTGCGCTAAGTAGGGCAGTGTGCGGAGCGTCATGGCGATCTACCACTTCTCCGCCAAGGTTGTGAGCCGCGCGAACGGATCGAGTGCGGTTGCGAGCGCCGCCTATCGTTCCGCGTCCGAGCTGCACGATGATCGGCTGAACCGCGATCACGATTTCAGCAACAAGGCGGGCGTGATCCACTCCGAGGTGATGTTGCCAGAGGGCGCACCGGAGCGTTTAAACGACCGCACAACCTTGTGGAACGAGGTGGAGGCAGGCGAGAAGCGCAAGGACGCGCAGCTTGCCCGCGAGGTGGAGTTCTCGATTCCGCGCGAGATGAACGAGAAGCAGGGCGTCCAGCTCGCCCGCGATTTCGTGAAGAAGCAGTTTGTCGATCGCGGGATGGTCGCGGACCTGAACGTGCATTGGGACAAGGCGAAGGACGACACGCCCAAGCCGCACGCGCATGTAATGATGACGATGCGCGAAGTCGGTCCGGAGGGGTTCGGGAAGAAGAACCGGGATTGGAACAGCACCGAGCTGCTGAAGGACTGGCGCGAGGCGTGGAGCGCGCATGTCAACGAGCGCATGGCCGAGCTGGGGCTTGAGGGCCGGATCGATCATCGCTCCTATGAGGCGCAGGGGATCGGGCTGGAGCCGCAACACAAGATCGGACCCGCAGCATCGCGCCGGCCGGAGCAGGGACTTGAGGCGGAGCGGATCGAGGATCACACGCGCATCGCCCGCGAGAACGGCGAGAAGATCATCGCCAACCCCAATGTCGCGCTGGACGCGATCATGCGGCAGCAGGCCACGTTCACCACCCGCGACCTTGCGACGTTCGCGTTCCGACACAGCGACGGCAAGGAGCAGTTCGACCAGGTGATGGGGGCGGTGCGCGCCAGCCCCGAGCTGGTCGCGTTGGGGAAGGACGGTCGCGACCAGGAGCGGTTTACTTCCCGCGATATGATCGCGGTGGAGAATCGGCTTGAGCGTGCCGGCGACGAGCTGGCAGGCCGTATCGGGCATGGCGTCGGCGACCGGCAGCGTGACGCCGCGATCAGCGCGGCCGAGGGGCGTGGTCTTGTCCTGTCGGCCGAGCAGCGTGACGCCTTCGATCATGTTACCGGCGACGTGGGGCTGGCGTCCGTCGTCGGCTATGCCGGCAGCGGTAAATCTGCGATGCTTGGCGTCGCGCGCGAGGCTTGGGAGGGGCAGGGCTACACGGTGCGCGGCGCGGCCTTGTCGGGCATCGCGGCCGAGAATCTTGAGGGTGGGTCCGGCATCCAGTCCCGCACCATCGCCAGCCTTGAACACGCATGGGGGCGGGGGCGTGAGCAGCTAGGTCCCAAGGACGTGCTGGTGGTGGACGAGGCCGGTATGATCGGCTCGCGTCAGATGGAGCGGGTGCTGTCCCAGGCACGCGATGCCGGGGCCAAGGTCGTAATGGTCGGCGACCCCGAGCAGTTGCAGGCGATCGAGGCGGGCGCGGCGTTCCGCAGCGTCACCGAGCGCCACGGCGCGGCCGAGATCACCGAGATACGCCGGCAGCGCGAGGACTGGCAGCGTGATGCGACCCGCGCGTTGGCGACCGGGCGCACCGGCGAGGCGATCCATGCCTATGGCGGCAACGGCATGGTCCACGCGGCCGACACGCGCGAGGCGGCGCGGGGCGAGTTGGTCGACGGCTGGGATCGGGCGCGTCAGGCCGAGCCGGGCAAAAGCCGGATCATCCTCACCCACACCAATGCCGAGGTGCAGAGCCTCAATGGCGAGGCGCGCGACCGGTTGCGCGCATCCGGCGACCTTGGCGACGACGTGACAGTGAAGGCCGAGCGCGGCGAGCGGCAGTTCGCGACCGGCGACCGCATCATGTTCCTGCGCAACGAGCGCGGCATGGGGGTCAAGAACGGCACGCTTGCGACGATCGAGCGGGTATCGCCCGAGGGCATGGCGGTGCGCCTCGATGACGGGCGCGGCGTTGCCTTCGACACCAAGGATTATGCCCATGTCGATCATGGCTATGCGGCGACGTTCCACAAATCGCAGGGCGTAACAGTCGATCGTGCTCATGTCCTCGCCACCCCCGGCATGGACCGGCACAGCGCCTATGTCGGCATGTCGCGACACCGCGACGACGTGCAGCTCCACTATGGCCGCGATGACTTCGCCGATCAGCGCCAGCTCGTCCGCGCCCTGTCGCGCGACCGGGGCAAGGACATGGCGGGTGACTATGCCCGGCCCGAGCAGGACCAGGCGCGCGCGTTCGCCGATCGGCGCGAGATCCGGTTCCCGGAACTCGCGCGCCAGGTGGTGGAGAAGGTCCGCAACAAGGCCAGGGGCATGTTCGACGGATTCCGGCCGAAGCCGGCGACCGAGAAGGCGACGTCGCCGGATCGTGTCGCGGCCGATCGGCCGCTGGCATCCTCGCAGGCCCGCGCGATCGAACGCTATGGGCGCGCCGCAGCCGATATAGGCCGGATGCGGGACAAGGGGTTGCCGGTGCTGGCGCACCAGGAACAGGCGCTGGCGAAGGCCGGCGACGCGCTCGACCAGGTGCGGCCGCATGGCGCGCGTGACCTTGCCAGCGCGATCGAGCGCGACCCCCGGCTCGCGCGTGACGCGGCCGAGGGGAACACGGGCGGCGCGGCCAAGGCGATGGAGGCGGAGCGCCAGGTCCGCATCGACCCGGAGAAACGCGCGGGCCGGTTCGTGGAGCAGTGGCAGGGCTTGAAGGAGGCGCGGGCCAGCATGGAGCGTGCTGGCGACCGTGCGGGTGCGGAGCGGCTCGGCAAGCGCATGGAGAGCATCGCGGGCGGGCTGCAACGCGACCCGCAGCTCGAATCTGCTTTGCACCGTCGCGCGCCCGAGCTGGAATTGAAAATGGAGCGCGGCCGGTCGATCGCAAACGAGCTGGCGCAGTCGGTCACGATTGGCCGCGACCGCGACCGTGGCATGAGCCGGTAGGTGACGATGGACGACGATATTCAGGAAGGCGGCGATCCGGCGGAGGCGTTCGACCGGTTGCGCGCCGTCATAGAAGGCCAGGACCGCGAGCTGGCGTTGCTACGCCGTGCCGTGGAGGGATTGGCGGCCGAGCGGGCGCATATCGACGTGCCGGACTATACCGAGACGCTGGGGCGGATGCAGCAAGGCGTGGACGCCACGGCCGACCGGATCGCGGTCATCAATGACGTGATCGCGCGGAGTCCGGCGCTGGCGATGACGCCCGAGCAGATGGCGCAGCGGATCGCCGCAGCGGGCAACGCCGCACGGCGTGAGGACCAGGCGGCGCTCGCCAAAGCGGGCGAGGACAAGGCCCGCATCATGGCCGAGCTTCGCGCCGTCGCCGGGTCCGCATGGACACGGGCGGACCAGAAGAACCGGCAGCTATGGTTCGGGCTGGGCGGCGCGGCGGCGGGCATCCTTGCATGGGCGATCCTGCCCGGCCTCGTCGCGCGCGAGGTCGCGCCGGCGAGCTGGCAATGGCCCGAGCGAATGGCGGCACGGACGCTCGACCTTCCCCGTTGGGAAGCAGGGCAGCGGATGATGCAGAGCGCCAGCTCGACCGCGTTTAGCGCGATCGTCGCGGGCGATAAAATTGTGACGGCGAATCGCGAAATGATCGAAAGGTGCGAGAAGGCCGCGATCAAGACGGGCAAGGCAGTGAGTTGTACAATCAGGATAAAGCCGGAAGAGCAGCGATAGGCGTGGAGAGTACCCGGAATCAGCTGGATTGTGACGGCGAACCGAACTTGCCGACTTCACCACCGTGCCTGTGTGCTTTTGTTAAAGCCCGACGAACAGAGTTGCACTCAACACGTGATTGGTACGATCCTCTCCCCGTCGAAACACGCGTTGGTTCAGATAGCCTGGCTCTATCCGCACCCGGTGCGCGACCGGTACACCAATGCCGACGAAAGTGCGCCACTGGTCCACCCCGTCACGAGCGCCCCAGATCGTCGAGTTCAGATTCAAGAACCCCTCGGTGAAGGCGACCGCCTGCACCGCCCCTTCGCGCGCAATCGGCACCTGCAACCGAACGAACTGGCGCAGTCGCCATCCGGTGTCCTCTCGGCCCTCGATCATACGCTGTTCGAGCCGCGTGCGGCTGATAACCAGCGGAGCTCCGCCCCGTCCCCGAACAGCGGCGAACTGGACCTGCTGCCAGAGCCTGTGTTCATTGACTGTCTGGCCATTAGCAGGATCGGTGCGAATGTAGGCGTAACCGGCGATTGCGTGAGCGTCGCGTGCGATCCGCGCGCCGATCGCCGGCCTTGCTATAAATTGGCTGCCTCCCCCGACATCATCGGTCGCACGGGCCTGCGTTTCAAGCCACAGGAATAGGTCACCGCGTACTGGACCCGTAGCGATTACTGCGCCCCATGCTTGCGTGTCGTCCTGCGCATGAGCGGGAGTACAGAGGGAAGCGCTCCCGACACAAGCGAGCATAAAGGACATTTGTCGAAGGACCGGCATCTTCATCGGCTCTGCTCCCCTTGATGGATTGGACTAGAGATGGTGAGGCTCTGGGCTGCGGTGGCTTGTCGACTAGCTCAGGCCAACCACGCCGATCGCAGCCCCGATCGCCAGCACGACGGGCGTGGCGAGCTTGTTCTTCCAGCGGTACATGACCCCGAGCGCGACAGCGAAGATGAGCGCGCTGGTGACTAGGCTCGGGGTGCGCGCGGCCGTAGTCCGGGCGAGGTCGAGGACCGTCACCACGATCAGGCCGACAACGCCGGCCGCCACCCCAGCAAGGAAGAGCTGCAACCGCTTGTGCTCGACCACGGCTTCCAGCCGATCGTATAACAGGAGCGAGAAGGCGAAGGCGGGAAGGAACATGCCAGCCGTCATCGCTAGCGCGCCCGCGAGCCCGCCGCTGATCCAACCGACGAAAGTGGCGAAGATGACGAGCGGAGCCGGCAGGATGCCCGAAAGGCCAAGTCCGTCGAGGAACTGCGCGTCGGTCATCCAGCCCCGTCCCACCGTGTCGTTCCGGATGAACGGGATCGCGGTGTAGGCTCCGCCGAAGGTGAGGAGCCCGCCCTTCAACCCGGCCCAGAACAGGGCGGCGGTGGTGGGAGCGGGTCCCAGAGCGCCGGCAGCGGCTCCCGTGGCTTCCGGGCCTCCCCCCCAGGTGAGGGCCGCCATGCCGACTGCGAGAGACACCACGACCGTAGCCAAGGCGTAGCGCCCGGTGGAGCCGAGCGCGTAGGCCGCGCCGGCCGCCGGAAGCACGATCCAGAAGCTGACGCCAGCGAGCGATGTAGCCGCCGCCGCAATTGCTGCGGCCCACAGCCACGGGTCGAGCAAGATGTGCTCACCGATGCGATGGACCGCGCGGACAATGACGGCGATCACCGCTGCTTGGACGCCTAGGAATGCGGCTCCGAGGAGCGTTCCTTGGATCGGGAGCCGCGTGTACGCCCAGGCGAGCGCGAGCATGAGCACGAGGCCCGGCAACATAAAGCCGAGTCCTGCGAGAAGGCCCCCCAGCCGTCCTTTGGCGCGGATGCCGAGATGAACGCAGAGTTCATGCGCTTCGGGCCCGGGGAGCACCTGCATGACCGCGAGGAGCTTGTTGAACCGGTCGCTGGGTATCCAGCGCTCCTCGTCCACCAGTTCGCGCCGGATCATTGCAATCTGTGCCACGGGTCCGCCGAACGCCATCATGCCGAAGCGCAAGAAGCGCAGGAATAGCGCGGGATAACTTAGCTCTGGCGGCCGGGCTTCATCCAGGGCCGCGCCCGCCGGGACAGGATGTTCGATGCTTGACATGTCCTGCTCCCCTTATGCGCCGCGTCGCTTGGTGAAATGTGCGTAGAAGCCGTCGAGCGCGCCTGACCCTTGGGCGATGCGCTCAACGTCAACGTCGGTGCCCGCGCAGATGCCGTTGATGAGCGCAGCGATGCCGGCGGTTTCCGGCCTACCGAACTTGTCGTCGGCGATGTCGAGGTCGTGGATGATCTCGGCAAGCGCAACGAGCGCCTGATCGCCATCGAGCCCCGTCCGATATGTCAGCGTTTCGAAGGTGCAGCGGTTGCCTTCGTGTGTGAACTCCGCGTCCGCCATGTCGAAGCGAAGCTCGCCGGGCTCGGGCTGGTAGTCCTTGCCATCCACGAACTTGAAGCTGGGGCTCGGGTCGATGAACCGACGTATGAGCCAGGCCGACGCGATGCGATCGACATGCACGTGACGGCGTGTGACCCAAGTGCGGCCTTTCAGCTCCACGGGCGTCAGCTCCGGCGCTCCCGGTCCGCTCACGTCGGGGTGGCGGCCGGCGCGACCCTCCGCTTGGGTCATCGCGGCGTCCGCCGCCTGCCGTCCGTGCGCCCCGAAGAAGTCGACCCCTGCGATCTCGTCCAGGCGCTTACGCAGGCGCCGAACGTCGGCTGACGACACGTATTCCGCCTCGGCGATCGTCCGCGCTTCGCGCGCCAACTCCTCGTAATCCGCGTCGCGGGCTGCGTCGAACAAGGCGCGAAGCTCCGCGTCAACCATCCCCTCGACCAGCCGGGCCTCCAGGATCAGCGCCTCGCCGCCCCCGGCGGTGATCTCCGCTCTGAGTTCCTCGAAGAGCGCGCGGGTGTCGTCGCGAGCAGGGAGCGCGTGGACGGCATTCTTGAGCGGGGCGGCTCCCATCGCCTGCAAGCGCCGCCATACCCGCACGCGCAGATAGGCGGGCTTGGACGGAAGCTGTGGGATCAGCAGCAGCCAGTCGCGCGGCTCAGGCGAGGAAACATCAGGCATGAAGCACCTGTAACATAGTGACGCAACGAACGTACACTTGTATCGTTTACTTGGATGAGCTAAAACTTGGAGGAGGAGACCGCGATGCGTGCCGTTGGATCAGGTACTGCCGCCATGCTGCCGTGCTCAGCGGCCTCGTCTGCCCCGGCCCAACCACGCTATGAGACGGTAGCGCAGTTCTACCGGACGTGTGCCGACGAGACGAACAGGAAGGCGAACGGCCGCTGCGAGGCGTATCTCGCTGGTGCCGCTGAGACGCTTTCCGCTTTCGGCAACGGCGGCAGCGAAGCCGGAATCTGCGGGCGAGGCGTTCAAGCGGACGAGCTGAGCCGTATCTTCCTGGCGTGGGCGGCAGAGAACCGTCATGCAGCCAACCTGCCCCGGTTGGCGGGTGTGACGATGACGCTACGCCAACGCTTCCCATGCCGACAAACCAATTGAGATCGAGGAGAGAAGCATTGCGTCACTTGTTGCTCCCGCTGGCGATCGCGCTCGCTGCGCCAGCCGCCGCCCAGACAAACCCGCAAGCGGCACCGCCCGAGGCGAACCGCGACAGGTGGGCGCTCGTGGACAAGAGCCTTGGCCGAGCCGGAACGACGCAGCCCGATGGTGTTCGCCGTTATGGCTTCCCCCGCAGTGATCTGAACGTTCAGCTCGACGGTGTGACAATCAAGCCGGCGCTCGCCCTCGGCTCCTGGGCGGCGTTCCACCCCATGGGCGACCAAGTAATGATCATGGGCGACCTCGTGCTGACGCATGAGGAGGTAAATCCGGTCATGAGCCGTTTGCTGGCATCCGGCTTCACGATCACCGCGCTCCACAACCATCTGCTCCGTTCCGCGCCCGCGACCATGTACATGCACATCGGCGGCCATGGTGACCCCGTGAAGCTCGCGACCGCCCTCCGCGAAGCGCTCGCCGCCAGCCGTACACCGATGACGGCACCATCAAGGGACTCGCAGCCGCCGTCCGCTGGCGCGGGCTCGTCGCCGCCAATCGCCCTCGACACCGCCGCGCTCGACCGGCTGATGGATGGCAAGGGCAAGCCCAACGGCGGCGTGTATCAGTTCAGCTTTCCGCGCGCGGAGAAACTGAGCGATGGCGGCATGCCCGCGCCAGCGTCCATGGGCACCGCGACCGCGATCAACTTTCAGCCGACTGGCTCCGGCCGGGCGGCGATCACCGGCGACTTTGTGCTCACCGCGGCCGAGGTCGATCCCGTGCTCCGCGCGCTACGCGCTGGCGGCATCGAGGTGACCGCGCTCCATAATCACATGCTGGATGACCAGCCCCGGCTCTTCTTCATGCACTTCTGGGCGAACGACGATGCTCAGAAGCTCGCACGCGGGCTCCGTGCAGCATTGGACAAAACGAATGTGCAACGGAGCTGACCTATGACACGGAACTGGTGGACGGCGCTGTTCGCCGCAGCCGCGCTGGCGCCTACAGGCGCGCTCGCTCAAGACGAAACACCAAGCGATATGCAGGGTCTGGCGCTGCTCACGAGCTGCCGGGCAGGCGAGCCGGGCTGCGGAGCTTACCTCCAGGGCATAGTTGACATGATGATCGCCCAGCAGAGGGTCTGTGATCCACCTCGTTACAATCGTCATCGGTTACGGACCGCCTATGTGCGCTGGGCGGATGTCAACACCTACTTCCACGACAAGCACATGATGGCGGGCGCAGAGCGCGCAATGAGCGAGACTTGGCCCTGTCGGTCGAACTCACCACAATAACGATATTTGGTGTCGCAACCGGTCGTGGCTGTTGAAAATCTCGCGTTCGAATTGATGTTGCGCGATTAGGGCACTGAGCGCTCTTTCAGGCCCCATTCGGCGGGCGTGTGTTAAAAACCTATCGAACGATCCCGATTTGATGCGCCGGCCCGCCGGGGGGATGGCCGGGCCGGCGCCTGCAGCTGGCTTAGCGACGGGGGAGCTTTGCCAGGGCAGCCTTGTAAGCCGCGTAATGCGTGCCTTCGTCGACCGCGATCTGGCGGAACATCTGCGCCACCTTCTTGTCGCCGGCCGCTTCCGCCTCCTTGGCGAAATTCACGTACATCGTGACATTCTCGTAGTGCTCGCCCTTCATGGCATCTTCGAGGTTCACATTGTTGCTGCTGCCGAGCCGCAGCGCCTGCGCTTCGCGATCGAAGTGCTCGTTGGCCTCGACGTTGGCCGATGCGCGGAAGAGCTTGGCGAGTTCGGGCTTTCCCGCCGCCTGCGCCTGGTCGGCGTACCGCAGATACTTCAGGTTGGCATAAGCCTCCCCGTGCATCGCGGCTTCGAGGTTCGCCCGCGTGCTGGCGGCTAGCGGGCGGGTCGGCGCCGACGGCGCGGCGGTCACGCTGACGGCGAAAATGGTCGCGGCACCGGCGGCAGCGACGATCAGGGACTTCATCATGGTCGATACTCCATTGCCGCCGGAAGTGCGGCTGCCCCGCTATCGACCCCGGTCCTGACGACGACCTGACAGGTCCGCGGCAACCGCATTCTCGAGCCGTCGGAAAAACTCGCTGTGCCGTCAGGTTTCGGTCAGGCGGTGCTGCGATCTCCCGGTCATCGAGGCTATCCCGCCTCTGACAGGAGCTCGTTCGATGATCCGATTTGCCCCCTTGAAGGTCGCAGCCTTTCTCGCCGCCGTCGCAGCTGCGCCGATGGCGATGGCGTCGCCCGTCTGCACCAAGGCGCCTCAGGCCAAATGGATGACGCCGGCACAAATGAAAGGCCGCGTCGCCAAGATGGGCTATCGCGACGTCAAGGTCTTTCAGGTGTCCGGCAGCTGCTACGAAATCTACGCCCACACCAAGGACGGCAAGCGCGCCGAGGTCTATTTCAACCCGGTGAACGGCGCGGTCGTTCAGAACAACGTCGACTGACGATGAGCCACGTCGCTCCAGCGGCTCCTTCCCGAGACCCTGCTCGCAACCGCGGCAGGGTCAAGGTCTGGGACCCGATCGTCCGCATCTTTCACTGGACCGTGGTAGGAGGTGTGATCGCCAACCTGACGTTCCTTCGGCATGAGGAGCCGCCGCATATCTATGTCGGCTACGTTGTCGTCACGGCGCTGGCGATCCGGCTGATCTGGGGTGTTATCGGCCGGCGTTACGCGCAATTCGCCAGCTTCGTGCCAGGCCCGTTCGTGTTGCTGCGCTATTTTCGCGCGATGGCTGCCCGGCGCGAGCCGCGCTACATCGGGCACAACCCGGCCGGAGGCGCAATGATCGTCGTCCTCCTTGTCCTGCTGGCGACGGTGGGGACCAGCGGATGGATGATGGGGCTCGACCAATTCTGGGGTGTGGGCTGGGTCGAGACGTTGCACGAAACCGCCGCCAATGTTCTGATCGGCGCGGTAGCCCTGCATGTCATCGGTGCGATCGTCGAGAGCGTGCGGCACCGGGAAAACCTGCCGCTGGCGATGGTCACTGGCTACAAACGTGCACCAACGGGGACCGACATCGACCATGCGCCTGCTGCTGATTGAAGACAACGCCCGGCTCGGCAGCCTGGTTCGGGACGGCCTGATCCCGCAGGGTTTCGCGGTCGATTGGGTCGAGACCGTCGAGGACGCCGAGCTGGCGATGAAGGTGGCGACATATGACCTGCTACTGGTCGACCTTGGCTTACCCGATGGAGACGGCTTGGACATCGTCCGCCGTTCCCGCCGGGACAAGAATGCGACGCCGATCCTTGTCCTGACCGCGCGAGGTGGCCTCGACGATCGCGTCACCGGACTCGACGCGGGCGCTGACGACTATCTGGTGAAGCCGTTCCAGATTCCCGAGCTCGCGGCGCGGTGTCGTGCCCTGCTGCGACGACCCGGGGCGTCGCTCGGCACCCAGCTCGCCGCGGGCAACGTCGTGCTCGATTGTGCCTCACGGTCGGCCGACGTGGGCGGCGTCGCGATCGACGCGACGCCGCGTGAAATCAACCTGCTCGAAGTTCTGCTCCGCCGCGCCGGACACGTCGTCGCCAAGCCGGCGCTTGAGAATACGCTATATGCGATGGACGCCGAGGTAACGCCCAATGCGTTGGAAGCGGCAGTATCGCGGCTGCGCAAGCGCCTGACCGCCGCCGGGGCGGACGTGCAGGTCCGCACCGTGCACGGCGTCGGCTATGCGCTGTTCGCGCCAAGCGTATCTGGTGAATAGGATGGACGCGGTTCGGCCAAGGCGACGGCCCCCTACGCTGTTCCGACAGATTGCGGCGCGTCTGGCGGCGTTCACGCTGCTGTTCGCAGCACTCGATGTCGGGATCGTCGTGTTCACCTACAGTCGCCAGCCCGAATCGCTCGCGCAGGAATTGCTGACGCTTGAAGCGACGAAGGCTCAGGCAGGCGGCGTGCTGTCGCCCGACCTGCTAACCGGACCGCCGGGGGCCGAATCCTGGTCCGCGCGCTATGTCGAACCGGGATCACCCGAACTCCGGCGGGTAGGGGAAACCGGGATCGACGGCGCGTCAACCCTGGTCGACTGGACGCGGCGCGAACAGACTCCTCGCGGCTATCGGATATCGGGCGTTCGCGCGATCGATCGCGGCGAGGAGCGGCGATGGCTGGCGATGCAGTTCGAGGGCGACGGCATCCGCCCCTATGTGCCGGTGATCGTGAACGAGATCATTCAGCACGTGATGCTGCCGCTGATCCCGTTGTCGCTGTTGCTGTTGCTGTTCAACGTCTTCGCCGTCCGCCGGGTGCTCCAACCGCTCCGCCATGCCGAGCGCGAAGTGGACGCGCTGGAACCCGACAACACCCTGCTTCGCCTTTCGGAGCCGAGTGAGCCGCGAGAGGTCAACACGCTCGTCAGTGCCGTCAATCGGGCGCTCGGTCGGCTCGATGCAGCGATGGCGACTCTGCGGGAGTTCACTGCCAACGCCGCACATGAGCTGCGCACACCGTTGTCGATCATGCAGCTATCGCTCGATCGGCTCCCCGCAGGCAAGCAACGGGACGAACTGCAGGCCGATGCGCGGCACCTGACCCGTCTCGTCGAACAGATGCTCGATCTCGCCCAAGCCGACGCGCTGGCCCTCGATGGCCACGTTGCCATCGATATCGCCGACATCGGCCGGGACGTCGTGGCCGCGATGGCGCCAAAGGTGTTCGCGGCGCAGCGTGATCTACGTTTCGAGAGCTTCGGCGACACCGCGGCGATCGGGCACCCGGAAGCGATCTTCCGCATCTATCGCAACCTGATCGACAATGCGCTGTCACACGCGCCCGGCGTCACGCCCATCGACGTAAGCGCGGGACCCGGTCCACAGCTGACGGTCCGTGACTACGGGCCGGGGATTGCAGAGGTCGATCTTCCGCACGTGTTTGACCGCTTCTGGCGCAAGGATCGCCGCAGCTCTACCGGAGCGGGCCTAGGCCTTGGCATCGTGCAACGGTTGACCGAAGCGCATGGTGGAACGGTCAGCGTCGAAAACGCGACAGGCGGGGGTGCTTCGTTTCGCGTCCGACTCGAGGTCTAGCCTTGAAATTACGGGAGCCATCGCTTTCGTCAGCTGTTCGTCAGGCCCGTGCCGCAACGCACCTGGCGTAGCTACATCGCTCCATCATCCCTGCACTGCTGTCCGGAGCCAAATACAATCCAATTCCCGCCCACTCGGCGGCTCACCGAGTTCGACATACTTTAGGATAGCCAATGACGACCGACGCCATCGATCACGCGCCAGGAGAACATCATCTCGTCCACCGTACAGGCTGGCTTCGCGCAGCGGTGCTCGGTGCCAACGACGGAATCATTTCTGTTTCAAGCCTGATCGTCGGTGTCGCAGCCGCGCCAGGCTCGACTGCGAGCACAGTCCTTGTTGCGGGGGTAGCAGCATTGGTCGGGGGTGCACTGGCGATGGCGGCGGGCGAATATGTTTCGGTCAGTTCGCAGGCGGATACCGAGAACGCTGACCTTGCGCGGGAATCGGCCGAGTTGGAACGTTCGCCCGTGACCGAAACGCGGGAACTGGCCGCAATCTATGAAGGGCGTGGCGTCGAGCCGTCGCTAGCGATTCAGGTGGCCGAACAGATGATGGCACATGACGCTCTGGGAGCGCATCGCCGTGATGAGCTTGGCCTTGCTGACGACGGCGCATCGCAGCCGATGCAGGCCGCGGTATCCTCGGCCTTGGCATTTGCCGCCGGCGCGATCCTACCCGTGATCGCTGCATTAGCACCGCATAGCGCTGTGCTTTATGCGGTACCAGCAACGGCATTGGTGCTGCTTGGCGTGCTGGGTGCGCTTGGAGCGAAGGCGGGCGGCGCCCCGATCGGGCGCGCCATGATCCGGGTGGTTTTACTGGGTGTCCTTGCGATGGGGATGACGGCCCTTATTGGGGCTTTCACCGGGACGGTGGTTTAAAAGCTTTTCGTTGCCCGCGGCGATGCGACACTAGTCCGCACCGCTACGTCCCGAAAACGAGTAAGCAAACGCATCGCCACCCACGCCTATGGTCAGCCCCCCCTTTCGCAAAGCTGATCGTATCCGGCACCACGCTAATTTGTTGCCGAAGTTTCCCGAAGCCTCCACCGTAACTGTCTTTGGCCGTGAAGCGACGGGGCACTCACAGCGCACACCAACCGCCAGAAAAACGACCGGTTTTCTGGCGGTAGCGGTTTTTGCCTCATCGAAGCTTCCTAGCGGTCGGAATACCCGTTGCGGAAACCACCGGCACATTGCAGGGTGTTAGATATCTTTTCTGGCGGGGTGATGATGCTCATCGGATATGTGAGGGTATCCAAGGCTGACGGATCGCAGACGCTGTCACCGCAGCGCGACGCGCTGCTATCCGCCGGCGTCGATGCCTCACGCATTTATGAGGATCTCGCGTCGGGTCGTCATGATGCGCGTCCTGGCCTGACTGCCTGTCTCAAGGCGTTGCAGCCCGGCAATACACTGGTGCTCTGGAAACTGGATCGCCTCGGACGTGACCTGAGGCATTTGGTCATCACCGCCGAGGCGCTGCGTGAGCGCGGCATCGGGTTGAAGGTACTGACTGGCGCCGGCGCGCAGATTGACACCACCACCGCCAACGGCCGCCTGGCTTTCGGCATCTTTGCCGCCTTCGCCGAGTTCGAGCGCGAG
>NZ_NWVC01000014.1 GCF_002374855.1 Sphingomonas adhaesiva | reverse complement strand
AACGACAGACCATCGAATATCGACGCTTGCAACACCGCAAGCTCGCCGCATAACATCAACCCCGAGACGAGGCCCGCACTCCGCTAATTTACGCCGCGAGTTGTGCCGAATGTTCTGACGACGGACAGCCCGCGCGCACGAAGCTGCGAGACGTGGCTGCGCAGCTGCGTCGTCTTGCCGGTGCCGGTGGTGCCGATGAGCATGGTATGGCTCTGTTCGAGCCGCCACGGATAGGGGATGCCGGCGATCGTATAGGGAACGTGGATGCCCCGGTCGATGCGATCGAGGATTGGAGCCTTGGCGACCAGCTCCGGGACGTATGGGGGCTCGTGCTCGGCGCACTCGGTTCGGAACCTGCGCCGGTTGTGGCCGCTGACGGTTTTGACGAGGACATCTCGCTCGACCAGCAGGGCGCCGCGGTTATGGCGTTCCTGGAGCATGTCGCTGCCGCGCTTGTTGGCCCACATGATGAACCACATGATGAGCGGAGCGGCGATGAAAGCCGACATGACGAGCGTCGTCAGGAAGATTTTGATGGTTTTAGCCCAGGCGTGAACGACATGGGGCTCGTAGGGAACGTAACCGATCGGAACTTTCGTCACGACGCCGTTGGGCAGGGTCAGGTTGATAAGGTGGAATCTGTCCGCGCCGACCCATGTCCAGATCGCCGAGTAGAGTTTCATCAGGTCGAGCTGGAACTCATGCTCGGCGAGGCCCAGCCAGACGAAGATATTGAACAGGACGATGAACGTCCCGAGCCAGATCCAGATCGGCACCTGGAGGCCCGCCCAGGTCATCTTGTACTGGCTGGCAAGCAGCTGCGAACCGCGGGTGAAATTGCCGGAGTTGCGGGTGATCCGCCCCCGCGCTGAATGGTGCTTTACCGTCGCCGCCTGACCGTTGAACCGGATATCATCGCTGCGCATGGTGAACCTCCACGCGCTCCTGGGCGATGTCGATGATCTTCTCCGCGTAGTCGGGATGCTCGCGGGTAACGATGAGGTCCATCGAAGCCGACAGTTGCTCTAGGATGAGCAGGACGCGACTGACGTTGAAGGAATGGCTCGCGACCGCCAGTGGAAGTCCGAAATGAAAGACTAAACGGGACGCCTCCGAGCGAGAGCATCCACGCTCTTTCGCGAAGCTGTCCAGGGTCGCAACAGCCTGACTCGAAAGCCTGAAGCCGACGTGGTGTGTAGTCATGATCCATCCACTCAACTGGTGGATGGTGGGGATTTCGGAGCCGGAGGTTTAACACGCGATTTCAGACATCGCCATAGAAAACGTATTACATGCCGAGAACGTCGAACTAGACGCTATTTCAACGGGTTAGCGAACTCCGGCTAGGCTTTTCCACCATGAGAACACGACACACCCTGTGAACAGACCGTATTTCAGGCACTTAACCTGCGGCGTGCCGCGTACGGTGTGCAAATCCTTAGGGACTGTCGCGGTGGTGGTGGCATCATGGCTGGATGTCCGATCATTGGACCGGACTCCGGGAGGGAAAGCGCCGCAGGCAGGCGATCATCGGGCAGGACCGAAGGGGGTTGGGCGGAGCAATCCCGCCCCACGACGGACCTGGCCGCAGGTCAGTGTCCGTCGCCCCATGCTGGTCCGGTAAAACCGGACCAGCGAGCGAGTATGGTTGTCGCTATTGTGCAGCTGGGTAGGTGCTGGCATCGTACAACATGGAGGCTGGTTCACGATCAGAAAAGGCATGTCGAATGGCACGGAGTATCGAGCAGGAACGGGCGCAGCTTGAGGCCGATGAACAGCGGCTCAACGAGCGTCGCAAGCAACTCGCCGATCGCGAGCGATCGGGGTTGTTGAAGGAGGTTGAGAAGTCGGGGCTGATGAAGGCCGATCCAGCCCAGTTCAGCGCCATCATCGGGGCGATCAAGAAGCTCGGGATCGACGAGACCGTGAAGCGCCTGACCGCGTAGCGGGTCAGCGCAGGAGCGGGCTCAAGCCCATCAAGCAAAAAAGGGGAGCAGCCGTAAGGCGCTCCCCTTTTCAATGCCTGGCCGAAGCTGGCGATGCTTCGGTCCATTGAGGCAAAAGAATGGGGAGCATCGAGGCGAAGCCCGATGCCCCCCGACGCGATGGTGACTGGAGGGAGGCTATCCCCAGACCATGCGTATCTCGTCACTGGTAGCGGCCTGAGCCGCGAGCGAGTCGAACCGCTCGAGGTAACGGCCATCATTGAGGTGGCCTAGATCGCGGCGGACGTAAGGCTGACCCAGAGTATCGCGCAATTCGGTAATGGGTATGCTGCCGCGATTGTCGTCGGCAAGCCGGAGCGCGTCGAGGACGCGATAGGCGTTGCCGTTGGCGAGGTTGATCTCCGATGCGCCGTCGGGCGTGGTGGCGACGTGCATGGTGATCGTGCGGGTTGCATCGTCGCGCCAGAAGCGGACGTTGAGTCCACGAAACTGGGCTTCCTCGACAACGGAGATGACACCAACGTCGTGATCGAAGATCGCGCAGATTGATGCGAGCGACCAGGGGCACACGCGGGCTTCGAACGAGCACGACACCAGGGGGTCATCGTCCTCGTCTTCGAGAAGCTGGCCACGCTCCCGGGCGAAGGCGCGGAACGCGGCGAGCTGGCGGGCGGTGATGACGGCGGGCGCGGCATCGGCTTTCCGATCGACGCTGAGGAAGAAGGTGATCGACATGGTCTGTCTCCCATTGGAACCATCATCCCCGGTTTCCCTCCCCTTCCGATCCGTCAGGATCGGCATGGCCGATCACGGGGTCATGGGTCGGTCCGCAGGACCGGTTGCCCGAGCGATGCGTAGCTGGTGCTCGCAATGCGCAGGCATTGCGGCACCGCGAGCGAGCCGGGCATTGGTCGGACTGCGCCGGTCGATGCGTAGCGAGCGCGACACGCGCAGGCGTGGCCGCGATGCGAGCGAGACGGGCGCGGTCGATAAGCGGGTGCGATCGGCACGAGCGAGGCGTAGCGAACCGGCGATCCGAAGGGATCGTCGTGAAGCGAGCGAGCCGTGCCGGTCAGCCCATACTCGATCGCATCGGCACGGCGCGATGCGCAGCGGCAGCGCAGGCGATGCGACGGCATCGCCGCGCCCGCCAGCGAGCCGTGCCGATGCCGCAGTCGAGACGCCGGCTGAGCCGCGACGGTCGATGCGTAGCGAGCGTGACACGCGCAGGCGTGGCCGCGATGCGAGCGAGGCGATGCGACGGAGTGACAGATCGATCCCGGCACCGGCGAGGCGTAGCAGGCAGTGGCAATGCGACGGCATTGCCCTGCCGCGAGCGAGCCGTACCGATCCTCCGTCAGGGATCGACCGCGTCAATTTCGATCAGGCGTGCGGTGTCGGTCCACGAGATGATCTCATAGTCGTCCGACATGTGGGTGTAGTGGCCACTGCGAACCTCGCCGATCGTCGCGCATGTTCCGTCCGCCCAGAGAGCGTAGTCGTCGTTCGAGATGGGGTCGGTCATGTCATTCTCCTTTTGCTGACGCGAACCGTCCGGCATGCGGTGTTCAGGGCGGTTGATGCCGTTGACCGGGAAGCCGTGGCGAGCGCAGCGAAGGCAGGGATCCCGGTCAACGCTCGAGAGCGGGGGAACCGATTTTGTGCTGGCGGTCCGCTGAGCGGAGCGATTGCGGACGGGCAGCGCAAAATTTGGGGGATCGCGAAGTCTCGACGGCCCGTGATACCCGCATGCCATTCTGTAGTGAGGCGAGCAAAGGATAGCCCTTTCGGGGTCGCACCGGGGTTTTCCAAGGGTCGCATCGGCCGAGGCGTAGCGCGCTGGTCATCGCACTCAGCGATGACCGCTAAGCGAGCGAGGCGATGCGACGGAGCGACAGATCGATCCCGGCACCGGCGAGGCGTGGCAGGCAGCGGCAATGCGACGGCATTGCCCTGCCGCGAGCGAGCCGTGTCGATCCGGCAACGCGGTGCGATCGACCGCAAGGTCAGTCCCACGCGGCGCGATGGGGCTCGATGCCCCGGAGCGCCGCCCAGGGCGACGTAAAAAAGGGGAAGGACTCCGGTTTCCCGGAGCCCTTCCGTGAGTGCGTCAGGCGCGACGGCCGCGCTGGCTGGGCTGCACCGGCGCCTGTCCGTCCTTGCGGAAGACGTGGAGCGGTACGCCGGCGGTTCGCAGCTTGCGCGCGAAGTCGATCTGGACGCCCGATCCTTCGCAGACGATCGCTTCGACGGGACGCAGCGAGGCGATGCGGTCGTTGCGCAGGAACCCGCCCCGGTTGCCGTGGCGCTTGTCGAGGAACATGCGCACCAGCTTGACCTCGCGCGAGGCCGCCCACGACGCTGCGATGGCGTCGGCACCCTTGTTCATGGCGGTGGTCATCAGGACCATCGACGGGATGCGACGCTTGATCTGGTCGAGGCGTTCGAAGAGCTGCTCGTGGTCGTGCCATTCCATGCCGCCCGAGAAGGCGACAATCGGGCCGCTCGGGTTGTGCTCGTCCCGACGCTTTGCCGCGCGTGCCGCCAGATAGTCGGCACCGTCGATCATCGAGGCGGTCAGCTTGGACGACACCCTGCTGCCGCGGACGGTCGAGAAGGGCCGTCCGGTCTCGACGCGATACACGTTCCCGGCGTGGTCCCGCATGCAGCGCATCGCCTCGGCGCAATTCTCGAGGGTCTGGCAGAGCAGCTGGGTTTCTTCGAGTTCCACCGCGTAGATCTCCGAGGGGTCGTAGCTGCGCACCAGGTCGCCCAGCTTCTTGGCGGCGTCATCCTCCCGCCCCTCGATGCGCTTGGCCACCATGTGGAAGCTGTTGACGAAACCCCATGCGAGATCGGCGGCGAATTCTTCCATGCGGGTGTCGCGGAACACGTCGAACATCGTCGCCAGCATCTGCTCGACGGCGTGCGCGGCCTGCTCCGGGTCGGGCAT
Source organism: Sphingomonas adhaesiva (assembly GCF_002374855.1). Classification (GTDB taxonomy): domain Bacteria; phylum Pseudomonadota; class Alphaproteobacteria; order Sphingomonadales; family Sphingomonadaceae; genus Sphingomonas; species Sphingomonas adhaesiva. The sequence continues at coordinate 29,159 of NZ_NWVC01000014.1, read as the reverse complement.
GTCCAGCTTCTCGGCTTCGCTGACGATGGAAAGCTTGGCCATCTCGCTCGCCTCGATGAACGCCCCCTGATAGGTCTCGGTGGTGTCCTCGTCGGCGCGGCGCTCGTTGATCGCGCGGCCCATGTCGTTGAAGTTGCTGTACTTGGTCATGATAGCCTCCATGAGTTGAAAATCTCACCTTCTCTCGGTGAGGAATCTCATCCGGCATGCGGCGGTCAGGGCGGTCAGGGACGTTAACCGGGAAGCCGCGGCCCGCAGGGTCGCGGACCCCGGTTAACGCTCGCGCGCGGGGGAGCCGATTTTCTCGTGCCCTGGAGGCGGAGCGAAGCGGAGGCGGAAGGGTGCGTGAAAATTGGGGGGACCGCGCGTCCTTGACGGCCCGCCAACCCCGCATGCCAGACTTCCTCATCACAGAGAGAGAAAATATTATGTTGTGGTGGGCACGCCGGGTCGGACCGAGCACGGGCGGCGGTGATGCGCCGCCAGGCGCAGCGCCGCAAAGGCAGCGCCAGTGAGCCCGGGAGGGCGAGCCAGCTGCCGCCGCCCGCGCGCAGGACGCCCGGCGCCGGCATAGGGATCGTCACCCGCAGGGCGTGCGCCGTTGTGGCGCGAAGAAGAAAGGAGAGTTCGAATGAACTGAGCTTATTGGCATAGCTCATGCCTGACCGACTTACCGGTGCTGGTGATGAACCGGCTGAGATTCCGAAAGGAAAACGGGACCATAGCATGTCGGGGTACGGATCGAAGTTGGGCGCCGCAGCCTGACGGTTGACCAGCAGGCAAGGCGCGCATGGTGAAGACTTGATTGTTTGAATCCCAGTTTCCAACGACCACTAGGTAGGTGACGGTGAACGCGGCTGACACACCGTCTCGAGCGGAGCGAGGAGCACGGCCCTGCAAATCGCTGCCAGTCCGCCCGGCGTGGCCCCGGTAAGGGGATTAAGGAAACGAACGGGGCACCTAAACGCGCCGCGACTCCTCACTCGCGCAACTGCGGGATCGCCTAAACAGGACGGCTTGCCGGACCTGCATGGCGACGGAGCCGTCATAGTAGTCAAATGCCCGGTGTAATGGCCGGGACAACCGCCGAGAGGCGGACGGGACAGCGGTATAAGCGGGAGCGATCCTTGTCGAAATCCGCGCGCCCGGGCGAAGGACGGCAGTTCTGTAAACTCGATGGATCAACGGAAAGGAACTGCTGATGCAGACCGCTACTATCCTGAGACGGATCGAGAAGCTTCCGGCCCTGTCGCGGGCGGGCAAGCGGATCAATGGTCTCCACCGCCTCATGCGGTCCCGCTGCTTATATGAGCGGGCTTATGACAGGGTATCCCGAAACCGGGGTGCCATGACGCCGGGAGTAGACGGCCAGACCTTCGACGGCATGACGCTGGCGAGGCTGGATCGTCTGACCCAAGGCGTGGCGGAAGGCCGTTACCGCCCTCGTCCAGTGCGGCGGGTCTATATCCCCAAGGGTAATGGTAAAATGCGCCCATTGGGCATTCCTACGGCGGATGATCGCATCGTTCAGGAGGCGGCGAGAATGATCCTCGCGGCGATCTATGAGCCTGTGTTCTCGAAACACAGTCATGGGTTTCGCGCGGGTCGCTCCTGCCACACGGCTCTCGAAGAGATCCGCAGAACCTGGACGGGCGCGAAATGGCTGATCGAAGTGGATGTTCGCGGGTTCTTCGACAACATCGACCATGATATCCTGCTCAGCCTATTGGCCCGCCGGATCGATGATCCTGTGTTCATTGATCTGATCGGGACGATGCTCAAGGCCGGGTGCATGGACGAATGGAAGTTCGAGCGGACCTATAGCGGCACTCCACAGGGCGGGGTCATCTCGCCCTTGCTTGCCAACATCTATCTTCATGAGCTTGACTTGTTCATGGAGGAAATGCGGGCTCGCTTCGACAAGGGCGTCAAACGGCGGGCCAATCCCGCATATGTTGTCCAAAGCCAGAAAATCGCCGCACTTCGCAAGGAGATCGATGCAATCCGTGCCGTTGGCGCGGATGAGGCAGAGGTCCGAACCCGTCTTGCTCGGATCGAAGCCATCAATCGGGATCGACGGAAGATATCATCCGTTGATCAAATGGACCCCAACTTCCGCCGCCTGCGCTATTGCCGTTATGCCGATGACTTCCTCGTCGGCGTGATCGGCAGCAAGGCGGATGCCGTTCGGATCATGGCCGACATACAGCACTTCCTCGCTGATCGGCTCAATCTGACGGTATCACCGGAGAAAACCGGGGTTCGCGATGCATCGAGGGGATCGCCGTTCCTTGGCTTCCACGTATGCGCCTTCACGCTGCGCTCTCCCGGAACAATGGCGGGGCGACAGGCGGTCGGCGGCGGGATGCGACGCATCCTTCGTCGGCCAACGCGGGGGAATATCAAGCTGTGGGTGCCGAGGGATCGGGTCTATGCGTTCTGCAGGCGCAAAAAGCTCGGCAACCTCGACATGAGGAATGGCCGGGTGCGTCCGCAACTCATGGAATCCAGTTTGGCGGAGATTATCGTTGCCTATAACTCAGAGTTCCGGGGCTTCGCGAACTATTATGCGATCGCCGATGGCGTGAAAGCGTCACTCGACAAGTTGGAGCTGGTCATGCTCAGGAGCCTCTTTGCGACTGTAGCATGCCGGCGACGCTCGACGAGGCGGCAGGCCGAGGAATATCTGAAGATGGGGTCGGATCACGGTGTTATCACCGTGGTTCGGGGCGAGCCGCGCGTCCATAAGGTGTGGAAACTGAAGCATCTGATCGTGAAGACGTGGGATAACCCCCTCGTCGACTCCATCACGGTAGGCTCTCGCCTTGCGCAGAGCCCGAACGATCTGGTCACGCGCCTGAGTGCCGAGCAATGCGAGGCATGCGGCGACACCGATGGTCCGTTCGAGATGCATCATCCCAATCGCCTGAAAGATAAGCGACGCGACCAACTGACGCCTTGGGTACAATCGGCACGACGGCGCAGGACAGTCGTCCTGTGCCACAAGTGTCATGTTGCGCATCACGGTGGCCGGATGCCTGTCAGAATGGAGAGCCGTGTGCATTGAAAGGTGCAAGCACGGTTCGGGGGGAGGCGCTGGGGCGTCCTCGAAAGAGGCGTCTCGCGTCTACCCTACGGAGACCCCGCCAGGGGGCTCCGTGAGGCCCGCCAGGGCCGAATAGAGCCCGGTCCCGCCCACAAGGCGGGACGCCCCGCCCTGCCCCTCTACGGCCGTCCCACAGCCAGCACAGCAGGATCAGCAGGATCAGTCCCATTCATACTCGCCACCGTCATCCCCGGCATCGTAATCCGGCATCTCCTGGATTCCCGGGTCGTCTGGATCGCGGTTGGCATCGGGGTCCTCGCCGTGCGGGTCGGTCTGGATATCCGGTTCGGTTGCGAACCGGATATCTTCACCGATCCGGTCAGCAATGTCCGGCTCGACCGCGCTGTCATCGTCTAGCCAGCAGGAACGCGGACACTGGAGCAGCTGGTGACCACGATGGACGAAGGGCTGGCCGTTCATCAGGATGGGTCGCTCGGCGAGACGCCGGCAGGGTTCATTGCGACGGTTGCGGAAGCCGTACGGCACCGCCAGCGGGGCGAGCGCGACGGCATTGCCGTCGTGGTCGCCGCCGGCGGGTGCCGGCTCGTCGACCCGAGCGACCGGGTCCGGTGCCGCAGGTATCGGCTCGGGCGCGAACGGGTCGCCGTCGAACATGTCGCGCTGGACGGTCATGGTGCCGGACCTTTCAGGTGAGCGCGCGCTGGCGCAAGGCCGCGGTGCGAAGCACCGTGGGCGAGGCGTCCTGCGCGGGCGATGATGAAGCATGCGCGAAGGGCGACGCCCGCAGACGCCGCCCGGTTCGCTGGCCGGTCAGTAGAACTCGGCGCGATCGGCGATGATCTCGCAGCCGTAGCGGTCGTTGCCGTCGCTGTCCTGCCAGCGGGTGTAGTGCAGGCGTCCCTCGATGGCGATGAGGTCGCCCTTCTTGCGGTTGCCGGCGATCGCCTTGGCGAGGCCGTTGAAGCAGGTGACCTTGTGGTATTCGGTCTCCTTGACGGTGAAGCCGTCGTCGCCTTTGTAGGTGTGGCCGTCCTTGTTGAGCTTCGGGCGATCGGTCGCCACGAAGATGGTCGCGACGCTGGTGGCGCGATTGACTTCGCGCAGTTCGGGGGTGCGGGTCAGGCGGCCGACGAGGTTCACGTTGTTCATGGCATTGCCTCCTTGGGTTGGTCGGCGGTCCGTCCGCCGGTGTCACCTGAAGGGCGTCGCGGTTCGGGGCGTCGCACCGGAGGGCGAGCTGGGCCGGCGCGCAGGCGGCGGGCCTGGTCGACCGGAGGGGAACCCCTTTTGCAGGGGTGGTGCGGGCAGCCGCGCGAAGCGCGGCAACACGGCCCTGCCAAAGGGGTTGCGAGGCCCCGGGGCGCGGCGCAGGTGACACGAAACGGCGGATGGGCCGTCGATCAGCCCAAGGTTCCCGCAGGCATTGCCATGGACAAACCTCGTGAACCGCTCATGTCGGTCGCCTGACCCGTACCCCCGAACGACCCGGCGCGAAGGCAGGCGTGCCGCCAGCGTCGCTCGCTGACCGACGTGGTGCCGCTCCGAAGCTCGACAAGGACGGCCGCGCCCGGGCGACGACGCACCGGCAAGGAGACCGGATGCCGCAAGGTCGCCCGACGGCCGACCCTCGCCAGGGCGATCGCCGGCAACCGCATCGGACCTGGGCGTCCTCATCGCCATCGGGGTTAAACGCCTGCCGATACCCGCTGGCAGGACAGCGACGGCTTTACGCGCCGCCCGGCTGCGAGATCATCGCCGATTGTGATGATCTATCCGTCCGGTCAGCGAATCGGGCGGCGTCTGCGGGCGTCGTCCTTCGGGTTGGCGTAACCAACGGTCAGCGTCGATCGGTTACCCGGACGGCGCTTGCCTGGACGGCACGAACGATCTTCTGAAAATACGTCGGGGGGCACCGCCCATAAATGAAGCTGCCGGTCCTCAGGTCGATGACATCATGGCCGCGCCAGTCGAAATCGTTGACGTCGTTGACGACGACGTGGCTTTCGCCGGCGCGCGGCAGGCCCATAGCCTTGGCGACCGGATCGGGTATCCGGTCGCTGCGAGAGGATCGCGCCTCCCCCTTCGTCGTGATGGGTACGACCGCGACGCCTCTGGCATCTGACGCGATTACCAGAACCGGGCGTTCCTTGACGCCCTCGTCACGACCGGCAGCCGCTTCATGGGCAAACAGATAGATGTAGTTGATGACATCGCCGGGTTCAGGCGGCGGTGTCGACGCGCTCACGCTCCCACCGATCGTCGGCGAGTTCGGCTTCTGTCGGGAGCGAGGCTTCAAGACGGGCCGCGAAGTCATCCGGGAATGTCCCTTCGGTATAGACCCGGCGATTGCCGTGGATCGCGCGGAGCGCAGCTTCGGCGCGGTCGAGGTAATCGGCGCTGACGACGGCGGCGAAGCGCCGGTTGCGCTTGGTCAGGATGACCGGCGCGAGCTGGCTCTTGTCGACGTAGACGCCCGGGGTCTTGTGGAAATCGGTGAGATTGACGGTCTCGTCACTGGCGGTAGCAGCCATCAGTGCCTCCTGTGGATCACGCGCATTATACGCAGTATGCGCGGAATAGCCAGAAACGACAACAGGGACCGCTTCGGTGATGAAGCGATCCCCGTCGGGGTGGCGACACGGGCGACGCATCAGCGCCGCCCGATGCCGGTCAGACCGTTTCGTCGACCGGCGCGGTGCTGGCGCCCAGACCGTCGCCGGTGTCATCGCCGGCGCCCGAGGTCGCCACGTCACGGCCATCGGCGGTGAAGGGCAGCGCGGGTTCGCCGTCATCCGCCTTGACGCCCAGCGCGGCACCGACGTCGCGGCGCTTCTGGGCGCGCTGCCACACGACGTTGTACGAGCCGTCGTCTTGGCGGAAGGCCGAGACCTGCAGCGGCGCGGCGAGCGACGGATCGTCGATGCGGCCGTTGAGGAACGCCTCGCCGGTGTTGTTCGAGGTGAGTTCGAAGAACGCCCCGACCTGCACCCACGTCCGGCCCGGGGTAAGCGCGTGGATCTCGTAGCGCGGGGCGCGCGGGTTGGACGACTGGACCGGCTTGAGCGCAATCGTCATCGCGACCGCGAGGGTGGAAATGCGGCCCATGAAAATGCCCGCGTCGTTCTGCTTGATCTGACCGATGTTCATGACGTGTCTCCTGTGATGTCGTGCTGGACCCCATGTCCTCGACACCGATCTTCAATCCTCCTCCCCTCCCCGGCCCTTCGGCCGGGCAGGGCGCGATGAGCGCCCCTCACCGACCGCGTCTTCACGCGGACGGTGGATCGTGCGGGACGCGGACCGGGCCTGATTGGGAGGTTGTCAACTTCAGGAGTTGGTTGGGACGATCGTCAGTACGGGCGGTTCGAACGATCCGAGGGCGAAATGCTTCAAGATCGCCTCATAGGAGCCGAGTTCGCGGGCTTCTTCCTCGCTGATGAGCGTTTTGCCGTCATCGGTCGCGTTGAAGGAGTGTCGTGGCCCTTCGCCGACCCAGATAATGGTTTCAGGGTTGAATGACCCGGCTGATCCGTCGGTCCAGCACACGAAAGGGAGATCGTTGGTGCAGCAGAATTCCTCGATCTCGTCGACATCTCCGATTGTCACATCGTGCGCTCGCATTCGGAGATGCTCGCCGGATTTGATGTCGTCGTCGGAGAGTGCTTCGCCCTCCCACTCAAGAGTGAGGCCCGAGGCATTCGCCAGTTCGATGAGTTTGGGAACTTGGTCGGCGGGCAGATTTCCCCCGATCGTAATTGAGACGGAGACGCGGTCGGCCATGTCGGGACCTCGTGATGAAGTGGACGTGCCGGTCCCGCGAGCGGTGTCATCACCATTCGCCCGGCTATCCATTCATCACCCCCTTCCCTTGAGCGTGGCCCAGGTTAGAACTGCGATATCCTGTGCTTATACGGCGATAAAGCGAAGGAATAGCTAAATTATCGATCCGATACGGTGTTGAATCGGGACTGGAGCCCATGAAGCAAAAAAAGGGCGACGCCGTGTGCCGGCGTCGCCCCGAGTTTCGGCGTGCGGGAGCGAAAGGGGGCGCGCCCGTGCGCCATGCGGTGCCGTGAGGGAGTGCACGGCACCGGGGGTGGATCAGGCGTCCTCGGCGACGCGCTGGCGGCGACCGCGGCCCTTGCCGACCGGCTCCTCGACCGGGGCGGTGGTTTCGCCCAGTCCGGTGTCGGTGGCGGCCGCATCGGGGCCGGGACCGTTGTCGACCGGGCCGCCATCGGCGCCGAACGGCGGCGACAGATCGTCATCCGCCTTGACGCCGAGCGCGGCACCGACGTCGCGGCGCTTCTGGGCGCGCTGCCAGACGACGTTGTACGAGCCGTCGTCCTGGCGGAAGGCCGAGACCTGCAGCGGCGCGGCGAGCGACGGATCGTCGATGCGACCGTTGAGGAACGCCTCGCCGGTGTTGTTCGAGGTGAGTTCGAAGAACGCCCCGACCTGCACCCACGTCCGGCCCGGGGTGAGCGCGTGGATCTCGTAGCGCGGCGCGCGCGGGTTGGACGACTGGACGGGCTTCAGTGCGATCGTCATCGCGACGGCGAGTGTGGAAATGCGGCCCATGAAAATGCCCGCGTCGTTCTGCTTGATCTGACCGATGTTCATCGTAACGTCTCCTGATGTCGTGCTGGACCCGATGTCCTCGACACCGATCTTCAATCCTCCTCCCCTCCCCGGCCCTTCGGCCGGGCAGGGCGCGATGAGCGCCCCTCACCGACCGCGTCTTCACGCGGACGGTGGATCGTGCGGGACGCGGACCGGGCCTGCCGATCATCGGCCGATCTTGTCGGTCAGGGCGGTGCCGATATCGGCGTGTGCCGCGGCGAGCGCGCCGATCGCGCGGCTGACGACGTCGGTCGCCTCGTCGCTCGGATCGATGCACCAGCATTTGCCGGCGTGGCGGATGTCGATCAGCCGGTCGGATTTGTTGTCGATCCCGAAGGTGTAGCCGTGACGCTGGTCTAAGCCGGCGACGGTGACGTCGGTCGTTTTGGCCTTGATCGTGACGACGGGCGCGACCGCGGGGGTCAGCAGCACGGTATCGCGCGGCGTTTGCGCCTGTGGGACCAGCGCGGGTGCGGGCGGCTTGCCGAGCGACGGCATCTTCGGGATCGGCACGAGGCCGTTCACCGCGTCCTGCGCCATGTCGGCCGCCATTGCGGTCGCCATGAAGATGGCGGTGCGCGCGAGATCCTGGGCGATGGCTTCGCGGTGCGGCTCGGTCAGCGTCGGCAGGAGGTGGCAGAGTTTGGTGTCGAGCGCGAAGGCGACGGGCTCGGCGTTGGGATCGATGCACATGATCGTGACCTTTCGGCAAAATGCCCGGACCCCATGTCCAGGATGCCGATCCGGTCCCTCTCTCCTTCCGGCGCAGCCGGTGCCGGCATCGTCGCGGGGCGATGCCGTGTCGTTCAGCGAGGCGGTCGCGGATGTCGCATGAGGCGCTTCCTGGCGCTCGACAGGTGATCGATCGAGCGTTGCAGGAAGAAGGCGTGCGCGCTGTCGGATTCGAGTGAGCCCAACCGGTTTTCGAGCGTCTTGATGCGGTGGTCGATCGCGTCGATCGTCAGCATGATGTCGTCGAACGAGAGCGCGACGACGGTCTGCGGATAGGGATAGGGCAGCGCCGGCGCGACGAAGGCGAGGAAATGGGGCTGCACGGGCAAATGGTGCAGGAGGGCGGTCGCGACCGCGCGGCGGATCTGGGAGGCGCCGTGGACGAGTTCTGCTAGCAGCACGTCCATCGCCATCGGGCGGACGATGCGCAGTGCGCCGGGGTCTAGGGTGACGGCGATCGGATCGGTCGAGGCGAGACCGATGACGCCCTCCGACAGGATGGCGAGAACGTCGCCTTCCTCGATGCAGGGACCGTCATCGAGACAGGCGTCATGCGCGGCTTCGCTGGTGTCGAAATAATGGACGCGGTACATGCGCTGGTCCTTTCTCGCTGGGATCAGGAATATTGCGGGCGACGCGCGGGAAACCGCGCGGGCGGGAGGCCGGAGAAGCTGAAGGCGCGGAAGCGTCCGCCGGTGTAGGCGGCCGAATCCACCGGCGGGCGATGCCGCTGCAGGCGGTCGAGCAGGCGATTGGCGCGGCGCATCGCCGCGACCGCGGCCTTGTCATGGTAATGGAGGGCGATCACGCGGACGAAGGTGCCGGTATCGTACCACCAGCCCCCCTCCTCGGGGCCACCCCACTCACGGTCGATTTCGTAGAAGGCGAGGATGCTGCGCATTGGGTTAACTCCGGTTGTCACCGGGTCGGATGATCCTCCCGGTTCACAACAGCCGGTCCGCCTTCCCCTTCCTCAGACGTCCGGTGCGTCGTCGGGACGCTGGTGGCGCAGCGCACGCGCGAGCGCCCGCTTGCGGGCGGTCGCCGCGGCGCGCGACGGATAGGCGCCCGAGAGGCGCGAGGGGTGCGAAAGGCTGTTGTCGAACACGACCCACCCCGTTGCGGTATGGGCGACGTGCATGCCGTCGCTGCGCGAGGGCGCGGTCATGACGGCCGCGCCCGCCTGACCGCGGCCTCGGCCGTGAGTTGGCCGGCAAGGGCGTTGCGATCCGAGGCGATCCGGCTGTCGGGCGCAGCCACGACTTCGGCCGCGCGGGTCAGCAGAGCCGCGAGGTCGGTGTCCGACATCGGCGCCGGTTTGGTCGCGGATCGCGCGGGTTCTTCCCCAGCCTTGTCGAGCATGAGCACGAGGATCGAGGGCTTGATGTCCTCGTCGAGCGGGCGACTGTCGGCGACGAACCTGCCGCCACGCGTGATCGCGAACGCGTTGAAGGTGGGTGATACCCCGTTATCGGCGTTGGGGATCGTGGTGCCGCGATCGTGGAACTGGATGTCGATGAAACGCGGCGGGCCACCATAAGTCTTTTCGAGAAAGCAGAAGGTCACGCGGCGACCCTCGCTGGTCTTCGCCGTGATCGTGAACGCGCCGTCAGGCACGTCGATGGGCTTGTGCGGCACGTCGTTGTAACCGGCGAAGCCCGCGGCGATCGCGTCGTCGCGCGTCATGACGGGGAGATCGGTGATATCGGCCATGTCGGGACTCCTTGATGATGGGGATCAGGCGGCGCGTTTGACCGTGATGAGGTCGGCGAAGCGGTCACGGACCGCGCAGGCATCGGGATAGAGGTTGGCGAGACCGTGCCGAGCGAGGATCGGCGCGCGCGAAGCGGCGACGACACCGGCCTCCTCGATGGTGGGGACGCGCGGTGGCCAGCCTCTGACGTAGCGAAGGTCGGGCGGCATCGCGCTTTCGAGCCGTCGCCGTTCGGCCGCATCGGCCTTGGCAACGGTAATCCGGTTCCTCAAATTACCTGGTATGTGGCGCGGTGCGACGTCGGCGAGCCAGCGCGCGGGCTGGAACGAGAAGGTCGAGGTCGCCTCGAGGTCGACCAGGTGAAGCAGCGCGGGACGATTTGCCGGTGCCGAAGCCGATGCCTGGGCGTCGCCGAGCGACTGGAGGACGCAGAAGCGGCACGACAGTCGCGACGACTGGTAACAGGTGTAGGCGACGTGCAGCGGGATGCCGAGCGTATCGTGCGCGGCGAAGACCTGTGGTGTCGTCCAGTGCGCGATCGGGTTCCACAGCATCATCGCGGTGCCGTGGGGATTGCCGGCAGCGGCGTAGCGCGCGTCTGCTTTCCATTCGGGTGTGCGTGACCGAGCGATGCTCTCGTCGCGGCGCAGTCCCAGCACGTTGATGATAGTCTGGCCGCGCAGCAGTCTGGCGAGGTGCGGCCCGATGACATGGGCCTTCATCTCTGAGGTGCAGAAGCGCAGCGCCGAGGATGACCAGGGACCGATCAGATTATAGGTTTCGAGTGCCTCGTAGCGCGCCTTGCCGTTGGCAAAGCGCGTGGCCCAGCGGTCGAACAGGTCGCCGGCGTTGCGCCGGACGATCGTCAGCGGGACGCCGGCGTGGGCCGCGAGATCCTCGACCGTCGCGGGCGTTTCGTCCCATTCGGCACGGCCGAGGTCGGCGTGAATGGCGATACGCCGCTCGCGCGGATGGCCGAGCGCATCGAGGATCAGGTTGACCGCGAACATCGCGGCCGAGCTGTCCTTGCCGCCCGAGAGGTTGAAGACGATCCATGCGCCGCGTTCGACCGCGTCGAGGATGGCGGGCGGCAGGGCGAGGGCCGGAAGGCCGGCGACCAGGCCGCGTCCGATGTCGATGAACATGGCCGTTCAGGCCGCGAGCGGCGCTGGCAGCGCCAGCCACTCGGGTTCGTCGTTGGCGATGACCGGATCGTGTGCGCGGGCCTCGGCTTTCGAGAACACGGTCGCGCTGGCGAGTGCCCCGAAGCCGTCGTCGTTGTTCCAGAAGACGGCGTGGCCGTTCTGGTCGCGCGAGGCGAGCACGAAACCGAAGCGACCCTCGTGACCATGGGTGTCGGGATCGGCTGCGGCGCTGCGCGCGGCGCGATCGAGGATGTCCTGGGTGCTGTGGAACGTCAGCCCCGCGTCGGTAATGATGACGCAGCCGCCTCCGAACTCGCCGGGGCGCAGCCGGTCGCAGTCGGAGATCCATGCGAACCCGCAGGGGAGCGCGGACTTGCAAGCGCGGAAGATGAGCTGGGCGACCTGTTCGACGCCGAATTGATCGCCGCTGAAGAATACGCGCGCGTTCCCGTCTTCGCCTTTCCAGTCGATGTCGATCGCGCAGTCGAGATAAGGGAAATGCCAATCGTCGAATATCTCGAGGAAGCTTTCGAACTTCATCGGCCCCTTCGCCGGGAACACGGCGTGGAACGCGGGATCGAGCGCGTCATATTCGTGGGCGAGGTCGGCATCGTCGCCGTTGGTGTCGAGGATATCGACTGCCTGTTCGGCAATGGTCAGCAACGCCGCGTCGGCGTGGCTCATGGTCAGCGTGAACGCGGCCTTGGTGTAGGTGTTCGCCATGGGAATGCTCCGAAATGATGGGAAATCGCTCTGTGCGGTCGCGCTCAGGCGTCCGCGGCCTCGGCGAGACGCGCGTTGGCGGCCGCGGCCTCGGCGGGGTAAGCCTGCGTGAGATTGCCGTGCAGGACCGCGAAATCCGGGATCGGGAAAAGACCGTTCGGCCCGGGCCGGGTAATCAGCAGCGCGCTGATGACGGCATCGGCCGGATCGGCATGGACGATGGTGGGCGTCTCGCCGTTATACTCGACCGGCGCGGTGAAGCCCGCCTCGCGCCAGGTGGCGAGTCCCTCCTCGACGCGTGTCGCATAGTCGGCGACGGCCTCGTCGAGCTCGTTCTCGATATGGAGGACGAGTTCGACATAGCGACCGAAATCGTGTCGGTTGGACAGGCCGGCGAGGCGGCATCCCGGGGGCGGCGGGCCGTAGCGTGCGATCAGCGCGGACTTGTAGACCGCGATTTCGAGGCGGTTGAGGCTGTCGAAGTTGGGCGACTGGCCGAGTTGCGCGCAATCCTCCTCGGCGGGACCGGCACCGAGATCGATAAAATATGGCATGGGGCTCTCCGTCGATCGTCATTGATCGACGCGCCCCATCCCCCTCCCCTTTCTTGTCGGGTACTCAGTCGCCGAAGAAGCGGCGCTTGATGGCGATCTGCGCCTCGCCATCGGACTGGCCGAGGGTCATCAGCCGGTCGGTCTCGAGCGTGATCGCGAGATCGGCGGGAAGATCGGCCCAGCGTGAGGCGATGGTGACCGCGGCGGCCGCTGTGGTCAGCTCGCCGGGGTGCGCGCCATGCCATGCGACGGTTTCGTCCTCACCCGTGAGATGCGGGTGCGGGCGCAGCACCTGGACGAAGAAGGTGCCAAGCGGGCGGTCCCACCCGATGCTGACGCTGGTGCCGGGTTCGATACCGGGAAACTGGTGGCGGCTCATGGCGATCCTTTCAGGGTCAGTGCAGCGAGATCCACTCGGCGTGCCAGGGGCGCGGGTGCGGGTAGAAGCGAAGAACGCCTGGAACATCGGTTTCGCCGCTGGCGAGGCGTTCTTCCAGCCAGAGGATGTAGAGCGCGGCGTCGGCGAGATCGCCGGCGAGCAGATCGTCGAGCATCGCGGCCTCGCGCGCGGTCTGTTCGTCGAGCGCGGACCAGTCCAGCGCATCGAGGAAACGGTCGCGTCGATCGGTGTAGCGCGCGATGCGGGCAGCGTCGGCCTGGACGCTGGCGATGGCGAGATGGATATCCACGGGCGGTGCTCCTTCCGGCATGTCGGTGACATGCCGCCCGCTCCCGCTCCCCTTCCCTCGCGCCGCTGGCGCGGGGATCATGCCGCGAGGATTTCGCGGATCGCGTCGCTCCGGCGCGGATAGGCAAGCCGGGGCAGATCGCGCGCGGTGCGCCGGGCGTCGCGCGTCAGCTCGAAGCAATAGGTGAACAGCGGGCTTTGCCGGTGCGGGCGGAGCAGATTGTCGGCACGGAGCCGCGCGAGCCAGTCGGCGGGGTGTTCGTGCGCCTCCGGCCTCGGCGCACCGAGCCGCACCAGCTGGTCGATCGCCCCGGCATGGCCGGATTCGAGGTTGCGGATCTTCGACAGCGTTCTCTCCGAGATCATCTCGCCGGCGATGCGCAGCACCGTCCGCGGCCTCGTGCGGCCGCGATAGGCGCCCGACAGCGCGGCATAGACGACGCCGCAATGGCCGAAGGCGGGATCGGAGAAGCTGACGACAGCGTCGATCCGGGGCTTGGCGAGGCGCAGGAGGCGGAAGGCGCGCGACGTGAAGAAGCTTTCGCCGTTCGCGGCGACCGAGGGCAGGCAGATGAGCCGTTGCAGTACGCAGCCCCGAGCGGGATCGGCATAGCCGGTGTGCCGGGTGATGACCGCGCCGGTCGCCGGCACGCCGAACACGATGAGACCGACCAACGCGGATCTGCCCGGGTCGCCCGGACCGAACAGCCCGCAGGCGAGCTGGGCGGCGGGATAGCGCGGGAGGTAATGATGGTCGGCGAGGAATGCGCGGGCAGTATCATGGGCGACGACATCGACGGCGTAGCGGCGCGGGTCGATCACGCTGTCGCCGGCAACGAACAAGCTGCGCCGGTCGCGCCAGCGCTGGGAGCGGTCGGTGAGCATGGTTACCTCCGTCAGGCCGCGTCGGCGTAGATCTCGGCCGCCCAGGTCTCGATCCATCCGGTGGTGATCTCATCGTGATCGAGGTCGCCGCTCTCGATCAGGGCGCGGATCTCGGCGCGAGCCTGCGCGATCGCGCGTTCCCAGGGGTCGGCGGTTGGTGGCGGTGGAGTAGACGCCGCGGCCTCGGGCAGGTGTCGCGGTGTTTCGAGCGTTCGCGCGCATTGCGTGCGATACCAGCGTTCCATGAAGTCGGCGCCGAGCGCGTCGGTCTTGGCGATGCGATGCCTGAGCGCGTGCTGTCGCACGCCTACGCCCCATCCCTGGCTGTCTATCGAGGCGATCCAGCGTGCGAACGGCGTGAGGTACGGCAGGGCATCGCCTTTCACCCCGAAGAGGTGCGCCTTGACGCCGATCGGCAGGATGCGGGTCAGCCGCTCGACGACGGCGATCAGCCCTTCGGGACCGTGGATCGGTCGCCGGCACATGCTGCCGATGCCGACGACGGTGCCGGGCAGGATCAGACCGCCGATCGCGTCGAGTGAACGGACGTAGTCGTCGGGCACGCGGCCCTGCAGCACGGGCATCAGCCGGTCGCGGATGGCCAAGTCGTCGGCGCGGGCAAAGCATTCTCGGTTGGTGGCGGTGGTGCGCGCGATGCGGTCGAGCACTTCCTCGCGGTCGTGGGCAACGCCCTCTTCGCAGCAGTAATCGACCGACGAGATGCGTCGGAACGGCCATGACGCGGCGAGCGCCATGTAATCGGCGATGCTCCAGGGAAGCCCGCCATAGCGGACCATCATGGTGTAACCGGCGGAATCGAGGTCGACGCTGGCGAGCGGTCGCGCGTTGGCGAGCGTTCCGGTGCGCCATCCCGACCACTCGCGCCAGCCATCGGCCTTGCGCCAGCGCGACAGACAATTGGCCGAGATCAGCACCGGTGCTTGCAGCGCGACCGCGCGCTGAAGGATAGGCCCGTTTGCGAGATGCGGCAGGCCGAGGATGATCTCGATCGTCATCGTCTAGCGGCCAGCTAGCTGATAGCTGTCGGCCATTCCGACAATACGCATCACAGATCCTCGCGCAGCATGAGCGTGAGAACACGGCGCGTGATGCTGGCGTCGGCGGGGTCTTCCGATCCCCATTCCAGCGCCACGTCATAATAATCGATACGGAAGTGTATCGTCTCGCCTGACAGCTCGAACTGGCCGCGATCGCGTTCGGGACAGTCGGCGGGGAAAGTGTAGCGGCGCAGCGCCTGCAGGACATGCGCCTGGGCGACGGCTTCCGAGGCGAGCGAGCCGTTCGACAGCGCGCCGAGGCACGCGCGGGTCATGACGATCTTCGCGGTGCGGTCGAACCCCTGGCGGCAACGGTCGTTGAGCCTGGCCACGGCTTCGAGGCGCGTTTCGGTGGCGGTCAAAATCATGTGACGATCCTCCGTTGGGTCGATAGCGATGGTGGCGGGGACTTCAGGCGGCGAGCGCGTCGCTTTGTCCCCGGCCTCGTTCGGGAAAGGCCGCATGGAAGCGGTCGAGCCAGTCGCCCATCGTCGGGCGCTCGCCGAGCGGGATGACCGCCGCGACGTCCTGGAACCGTATGAGGTCGAGTGGCGCATCGCGGATGATGCGGTCGATCTCGTCGGCCGGCAGGAGGTGTTCGTCGCGGATGAAGGCGGTCATCGATCCGGGGCGCGCGCGGGTCGATCTGCGCCACAGGCCCTCGACCGTGTGCAGCCGCGGGGCTGCGCGTGCCTCGACCAGCACGATGAGCCGCAGGCACCATTGCGGGAGGCCGCGGATTTCGTCCGGATGATTGGCGATGCACAGCCAGCACGCCGATTTGGGGGGCACCGGCAGACCCTCGGCCTGGATGCGGGCGACGCAGTCGGGCCGGTCCCATCGCCATTCGCGCAAGGGATGTTGGCAGTCGTACAGCGGATCGTCGATCGACAGCGCATGGTTGGCGCGCGCGGTGTCGCGCGGACCGGCGTCATAGCCGATCAGGCGGACGACGCGCTGCCCGCGCGCCCATGCGTCGACCGCTGGTTGCCAGGTCGACAGGAATTTGTCCTGCGGCGCCTTCTTGTATTTGAGGCTGCAACTCGACCCGCCGAGCGACTTGCTCGGCAGCGTGGCGTTGGTCAGGCACATCTCGAGGATGCCGTAATAGGGCGGCCAGTGCTTGAATCGCCTCGGGACATAGCTGACCAGCTCGAACCGGATGCCGCGATCGCGCATCCAGGGCCGGATCACGTCGAGATATTCGTAAGTGGCCGGTTTCTCGACCGAGGTATCGGCGGTGAGCACCAGGTCGGGCGCTTCGCCGCGCGCGTGCTTTTCGATCAGCAGCGCGGTGCTGTCGACGCCGATGCCGTAGGCCAGCACCACTGGTGGTGGCGGCGGCAGGGGCGCGACCGGAACTGCCGCGCCGGTCATGGTGCATCCTCCGGTTCGAGATAGGTGTCGTAGGGCGCACCGGCAGACTCGACCCAGCTACCTTCCTCGTCGAGGTTCTCGATCCGTGCGAGCAGCGCCTCCTTCAGCTGGCGCGCGTCGACGTCGTGGCCCTTGTCGTCGTTCGAGACGAGGCTGAAGGCGATCGTATAGGCGTGGTTGTAGCGTGCCATGTCACGCGCCCTCCGCTGCGGCCTCGGGCGCGGCAGGCACCGCGCGGGCCGTTATCGTCACGTCGAGCCTGTCGCGATCGATGACGACGGTGACCGTCCGGTCCTCGGGGACGAGGAAATAATGCCCCGCCAGCTTGTCGCGAATGCGGTTCTCAAGCGCGGCATCGTCGCCTTCGAGCAGGCCGATGATTCGTTCGGCGGCATCGGCCTGGAAGCGCTCGAGCTGCGTATCGTAGCTGTCGGCATCGCTGTCGTCGCTGGCATAGAAGATCGCGCTTTCGAGGATGTCGGCGACGCCGAGCGCGGTGATTTCGCTGCCCCGGCGGACGAAGACGGACGTCTCGTCGACCGAGTTGCACGACCATTGGTCGGGTGCGAAGGCGACATCCGCGTCGGTCGATACCTCGATGAATGCGCCGGCGTGGCTCATCGTCGCCTCGAGCGTGATAGCCTCGACCCAACCGTTTTCCGCCTCGGCGGGCGCTTCGCGGCTGTCGGAGACGATGAAGGTGCGGTCGCCCTGGGTGACGCGGAACCGCATATCCTCGACACGGGCGAGGATATCGTACCAGCCATAGCCCTTGAACGCGTCCTGGGCCTCGACCAGCGGACCACCGAACGGATTATGCTTCGCGATCGCCGCCTGCGCGGGTTGGCCGATCAGCGCATCGAAGTCGGGCATCAGCACCATGCCGGTGTCGGTCACGCGTGCGCCGCTCTCGTAGTTGCGCGAGCTGTCGGCCGCATAGGCGGTCCATGCGAACAGATAGGGCTCGGCTTCGGGTAGTGCGATACCGAGCGAGCGCGCCTCGCGCCAGTCATGCGCCGACAGCCGGTGCGTCCCCGCGGCCTCGATCGCGCGGTAGATCGCGAGCCGGACCGCATCGCGCAGGGCGGCGATGCCGGTGTTCTCGACCACTTCCTTGCGCGCCGGGAGGACGAGCTGGATTTGCGGCGCGTCGAAGATGTCGACCCGCGCGATCCAGTGGCCGCCCCGGTCGACTTCCTGAACATACGGCAGGTCGCACGGGATGGTCAGCCCGTGGAAGTTGAGGCGTCCGTCGCGCGAGGAATAATGCGAGGGGTGTTTCTGGAACACGCCGATGCGCACGCCGTACCATTCCTCGACATGGACCGCGTCCTTCAGCCAGTCCTCCTGCGGAAGGACCGCGCCGTTCCAGGTCACGGGAACCGGATAATGTTTGGCGGCGCGGGCCACGTCGCGCTCGAGCGTCTTCAGCCACTCGTCGGGCACGCGCACGGTGATCGCGGTGCCGCGCATGATCGGATCGGGTTCGATCGCGATCGGGCGGCTCGTCTCCCACGCCGAGGCCGGGATATGCGCCATCCAGCCCTGGCGGTCGGGTTTCGAGAAGGAGCGGATGATGACGTCGCGGCCTGCGAGGCTGAACACGCCCATGCCGGCGGGATCTTCGGCGCGGCGCGTCTCGTCGGACCAGCCCGAGCGGCCGAGCGTGACGATGCTCACCGGATCGGCGATGCCGTGGCCGTCATCGGTGATGTGCAGGAAGTGCTCGGCGCCGGCGCCGTTCAGCGCGAGCGCGACGCCGGTCGCACCGGCGCGGCGCGCGTTCTGGAGGAGTTCGCAGATGACGTCGAACGCGGTATTGTTGAACAGGCGCGTGACCTTGGCGATCGTCTCGGGGGCGACCGCGGTCGCGATGGTGGCGGGAATCATGGGAGTGCGCTCCTGGAAAAGGGCTCAGGCGTCCGTCACGCCTTCCCTCCCCGCTCCCTCTCTCCTTCATCGGCGCATCGGGCCGAGCCCTGGTCAGCCTGCCTTGCCGTCGCGGAACGCGCCGACCACGGTGCCCGCGTCCCAGTGACCGCTGAGGATACCGCGACGCGGGACCGAGTTGATCGCATAGCGCCGCGCCGCGAGGAGGCGGGCACGCCGGGTGTCGCGGTCGATCGGCGCGCCGGTTGCGATATCGCGGGCGAGGCGAAGCGGCGTCATGGCTTTTCCTCATCGATTGTGCCGGGGATGGCAACATGGTCGGTGACGCCCGTTCCCGAAGGATCGAGCGCGATAATTTCGGCGAGCGTCCAGGGGGCTGCGCGGCGCGGGCGACGCGAGAAGCGAAGCTCGTGCTTTTCGGCATATTTGTGGACCGCTGGATATTTGCGGCCGATCGCTGCCGCAACATCAGGCAGCGCGACGCCGAAGTCGTGCGCGATGCGCAGCGCCCGGATCTCCTCTTCGGTCCATTTCCGGTGATAGCCGTGGACAAGGCCGAGGATGTTCGCGCGCGTGAACAGCGAAGCCTTGGTGCGACCCATCTTCGTCGCCAGGGCGTCCATCGGCATCGTGCCGTAAAGGTCGCGCAGCCTTTCCAGATCATTGTCGCTCCACACCGGCCCGCCCCGGAACCCGTCGCGGTTGGCATGTGTGCCGCGCAACCCGAGATAGTCGGCGCGCCAGCGGATAGAGCATTTCGTGCGGCCGAGCCTGGTCGTGAGCGGGGTCAGGCTTGCCCCGTCGGCATAGGCGCGGATGAGCAGTGTGTCTTCGTCAGGGGTCCAGTTGCGGCCCCATCCCCGGCCATAGCCGAGCTTGCGCAGGTGCGGCCCGAAGCCAGCCTTGGTCCTGCGCGGAAAGCCCTCTGTGGCGAGAATGTCGATGATCGCGATATAACGAAGCCCCTCCCCGGCCAGCGTCAGCGCCCGCGTCGCCTCGGCCTCGGTCCAGTCAGCGGGCTTGTTGGGATGGCGCAAACCGATCGCGTTGGCACGGGTCGCGGTGCCGGACAGCGGGCGTCCGATCAGCGTGGCGATCTGTGCGATCGGGATCGCCTGCGCGTAGCCGGCGCGCAGCTGGGCATCCTCCCAGTCGCTCCATTTTGGAGGATTTCCTTCGGTCAGCCCGAGCACGCCCGCGCGGGCATAGACGCTGGTGCAGGCGCGGCCGAGATCTCCAGCGAGATCGGCCGTGGGGCGAAGGCCATATTCGCGGGTGAGCCATGCGTCTTCGTCGGTCGACCACGGACGCGACGAATTGCGGCGCAGGCCCAGTTTGGCGATCTTGTCGCGCACGCCGGCGCGGCCGCGACCGAGCGCGGCGACGATGTCGTCGATCGCGGCGTCGTCGCAGAACATGCGTTCGACCGTGGCGATCTCGTCGGGGGTCCAGGCATCGTGCCGGAACGGCATCTCGCGCAGGCGCCCGCACGGCTCGGGCAGCTTCGGACACGCGACCAGCTCGACGATATCGGGCGCGAGGTCGGTCACAGCGACACCACGGCGACGTCGCTCAGCCGCGCGCGCAGCCGTGCATGCAGGCGGGCGATGCGGTCGTCGCCCTTGGGCATGGTGTCGACCGCGGCGATCGCCGACAGGAGGTTGAGCGCGCGGTCGGTGCGCTCGGCGTCGAGCGACAGGTGCCGTGCGAGGTCGCGCGCGGTGCTGGCGTTGGGGGAGATGCGCTTCAGCGCGTCCATGATCGCGGCCGCGTCGGTCGCAGCGGGATCGAGCAGGAACGCGTCGAGCGCGCGCGTGCCCTTGAGGGCGATGGCGGGGCCGTGGTCCGCGACCTCGGCCAGGCCCGCGAGATCGAGCAGCTTCGCCGCCTCGTCGGCATCGACGGACGCGGCGGCACGCAGTTCCGGGGTCTTGCCGAGATGTTCGGTGATGGTGGGATCGATATGCGCCAGCACCGGGGTTGCCGACAGCGCCGGACCCATCGCGAAGAAATCGCCGGGGGCGAGGTTGCGCAGCAGGTCGGCGTCACGCGCGGGAAAGCCGAGCAGGTCGGCCGCGCGCGCGATGTCGCGGTCGAAGACGTTGAGCCCGACCAGCACGTTCTGCAGCTCGGACACGACCGAGGTGGAGAGCTTCGCGAGGCGCTGGGTGGCGATGACGGGGGCGAGACCGCGCTTGCGGCCGCGCGCGCACAGGTCGGTCAGGGTGGCGACGCCGAGCCGGCGGGCATCGGCATCGAGCGCGGAACCGGCGACATGCGGTGCGAGCAGATGGCCCTCGTCGATGCACACCAGCATGGTATGCGCCCAGTCCTCGCGCGGTGCGCCGACCAGGCCGGCAAAGAACGCGGCTGCCTTGATGATCCGCTGGTCGGGATCGAGGTCGGTGAGGTCGATGTGCATCGACAGCCGATGTCGCCGGCTGCGCGTCGCCGCGGCCGTCAGCCCGTCGGCGGTGAGTTCGACCGCGCGGATCGTGGTCGCGCCGATATGGCGGGCGAGGTTCTCGAATTCCCCCTCGGGGTCGACGATCGCAAGCGTCGTATAGTCGAACGCCTCCTCGATGATCCGGCGCAAGGTCCTGCTCTTGCCCGCCCCGGAGCTGCCCTGGATGAGCAGGCGTCCGGCAAGCAGGCGATCGAGGTCGAGGCTGAGCGTGCCGGTCGAATGATGGCCGAGCGGTACGCGATTGTCCGCGGCCTCGGGCGCGCGAATCGGGGTGACACAAGTCATGGCGTGGTCCTCCGGGTCAGGCGGCGTCGGCATCAGGGGGCGCCGGATCGTTGGCTGGGATGGCGGGAGCGTCGGGATCGGGAGCGGGCGCACCATCGAGCGTCCGCCATTCGAGCATGTCGTCGCTTTCGCGCTCGCAGTCCTGGCAGGTGGTGGAATCGTAGGTGCTGAGCAGCACCCAGGCCTGTTCGGGCTCATCCCAGGCCGCGACGGCGTCCTTGGTGACGTTGTCGCTGCCGCAGTCGTCGCACACCGGCTTGACCCGGGAGGCGGCAGGCGAGCACAAGCGATCCCCGGTGCAGATCGACCAGTCACCGTAGAATTTGCCGTCGTAGGGCAAGCAGTCGCCGGCGAGCTGAATGGCGTGTTCGCCGTAGCCGTCGTGGAAATGAATTTCCGTATCCGGGAAGAACTTTTCCAGGATCGCCTCCGCGCCGCGGATCTTCACCTCGCTGCCGTAGGTGGTATGGACATAGTCGAGCGGGCCGATCGCGGGGCCTTCGCAGCCCCAGCTTTCGACGTCCTCGTCGGGCGTGGCGCGGCCGTGGAACAGATAGAGATAGACACTCATGGCGTGTCCTTTCAGCTGGTTGGGAGGAGATGCGCGAGCGCGCTCGCGTCGACCTGCTTGGAGATCGGAGCGGTGCTCTCGACGCGGACCGCGCCGAGACTCTGGAACGTCTCCGGCATCTGGCGGCGTTCGTAGCGATCCTTGTCGACGAGACCGTGGATCGGCTCGCCTTCGTGGCGCGCGAAGCCGAGCGCATCGACGCTGACGACACGGCGGAAGACGCAGCCGACCTTGCCCTCGGGCACCCAGTCCGCCCAGGAACCTGAGGCCGAGACGCTTTCATACTGGCCGATGACCGCCTGATAGGCGGCGCGGCGGCGAACGACATGGCTGTCGTGGATCGACACCTCCTCGCCGGTCAGCGCGGTCCAGCGATCGGGATGCCAGCAGCGGACCGAGCGGCGCGCATTCTCGACCTGCAGGGCGATGCCGGGAATGGGCAGGCGGCGAAACTCGCTGCCAAAGCCGTACAGCACCAGCGCATAATCGACGTCTTCCTCATAGAAGGGATCGTCGCGGCGCAGCGCGTCGGGCATCGCGGCCTGGCGTTCGTCCGACAGGACATAGCCGCCATGACTGGGCGTCCACACGCGCCAGATACCGGGGAGCACCTGGTCGGCGCGATCGGGCGCGTCCCAGGGGGTCGTGTCGGGCTGGGGGCTGGGCTGGAACGGGGTCATCTGTCGTCTCCCTCAATGGAATCGACAGATCCCCTCCCTCTCTCCTTCATCCGGTCGCCCGGATTGCCGGCGGCGGGCAGGACCGATCATGGTGCAGCCGTGGGGGGCAGCGCGGAACGCGGCCGCGCGCAAATTGTTATCTATCCCGACAATTCACGACAGGAGATCAATCATGGGCGAAGCGACTGACAAGCTGAAGGCGGCGGGTAACAAGCTGGCCGGCAACGTCAAGGAAGGCATCGGCAAGGCGGCCGACAATGCGAGCCTCGAAGCCGAGGGCAAGGCCCAGAAGCTGAAGGGGTCCGCTCAGGACGTGAAGGGTTCGGTCAAGGGCACGCTCGGCGACGACATCTGACGCTCGACCTTCGATGACACGATCGGGCCGCTTCGGGAAACCGGGGCGGCCTTTTCCTTGCGCGGCGGGAATGCGGGATTTCGAGCGCCACCTTTGAAGATCGGCTTGAGACTGCGCGGGCGATCGGCGAGCCGCGCCGCGACCACGGTCATCCAGATCGCATCGCACCCCGTCGACGGCCTCGCGCCCCGTGCCTGATTGCAGCGCAGATGCTTCAGCAGGCCGTTCGACAGTAATCGTCGTCCACCCGCGCTGCGCAGCGTGACATGGTCGAATGTCGGGTAATCGGGATGATAGCGGACGAGGTGCCGGGGACTCGGCAGGGGCATTCCGCATCCGGCGCATAGCGACGACTGCGCCCAGCGCAGGATCCGCCGCTGGTTTCTGGCCTGGGTGGTCGATGCCATGACGCGAGGATGATGGCCCTCGATTAAATTCCTGTGAACGACGTCATCCGATGTGCAGCTGGTCGAGCACGGCGGCCTCGAGCCTGTCACCTTCGAGATCCTCGGCATGGATCGTCACGACGGGGGCGATCTCGCGCAGCTTTTCGACCTGACGCAGTTTCAACCCGAGCGTGTCGGCGTCATCGCCGGTGACGACTTCGAGTGCCGCCTCGATCACCTCGCCGGTGGTGAAGTCGCGCAGGTCGAGAAGAAGGTCTGGACGCATCTCCCCGATCAACGTCGCGATATCGAACAGGAGCCGTTTGAAGCCGACGCCGATGCCGCGCCGGCGAAGCCGGTACTGGAGATCGAGCAGGCCGACGATCGTCTTGCGCTCGGCGAGATTGTGGATCGCGACAAAGTTGGCGGGGCGCGCGATCGGCTGCGCATAGGCGCGCAGGCAGGCATAGCCCTCACGCGGGTTGTGCTCGCCGACGACGGCCAGGACCAGATAGGGTGGCCCGATGTGGCGCTGGTGGACGCCGATGTGGCGGATGCGGTTCTTGACGATCAACTCGCGCCCTTCGGCAAGCGTGATGGTCGAGCCGGAGACGTCGATCGCATAGAGCAGGAGGAAGGCCTGCGGGGCGTGCTCGGTCGGCCATTTCTTCGCCGCTTCGCGCAGTTTCGCGAATACGATGCCGCGTTCGTAGGGGTCGATGTGGGTGTAGAGATGGCGCGCGAGCGGGATACCCGGTGCGATCTGGACCCGTTCGGCCGCGGCGCGCATCGCCGCGAATTCGCTCGCCATCGACGTGGTGCGCGGCTCGCCGACCTCAAGCGGCTCGACGACGTTGACCTGCGCCATTTCCATCAGCTGCCACAGCAGCCGCGCGAGGCGCGGGATCGCGACGCCGCGGGTGCGATCGTCGGGTTCGCTGTCGTCGGGCAGTTGCGCCAGTTTCTCGGGGGCGAGCCGGTGCGCCGAGAACAGCCCGTCCGGCTCGTTGATCGTGCGCGGGGTGGCGGTCGCTTTCTCGCGGATGCGGGGCGGTGCCTGCTCGCGGAAGAAGGGGCAGTCGACGTCATGCTCGGGGCGACGCTGGCGGATACTGGTAAGGCGTCGCAGGTAATAGGTTTCGGCTTCGGAGAGATAGGCCGGCGAGAGTAGCGGCGGGTCCGTCCCCTCCCCCAGGCAGTCGCAGGCGATCCACTGGTGATGGTCGCGTGCCTTGACCACCATGATGACCGACGCGCGGTGATCGCTGTCCTCGCCTTCGCCGGTATACCAGCGCACCAGCGCCTCGCGCACCACGTCGGGGACGGGCGAGCGGGAGGTTAGACCCCGGGTATCGCGCGGGACGAGCCACATGGTGGTGATGCTACTCCATAATGCTTGCCTTGTCGCCTTTGTTCACGTTACGTTCAATGAACAAAGGAGCTGGCCATGAAGCGTTCGGAATTTATCGGAGAGTTCGACCTCGACGCGGTGCTCACCGAATTGTCGGTCGATCTGGATATTCGCGTCACCCGGCGCATGCTCGCCGGAGCGTGCATCGGCAGCAATCCGGAGGATGCGTATCTCTCGGCGCGCGAGTTGCGGGAATCGCTCGAATGGATTCATGAGGGCGAGAACGAGGGCAAGGTCAAGCTGACCACGATCCTCAGCACCGCGTGCGACGATTTCCAGCGGTGCCTCTATTATTGCGTCGCCGGCAAGGGCGTCGTGACCATGCTCGACGATCTCGTCTGGCTGGAGAAGCTGCTGGAGGCGCGCGGTCGCATCGCCGGGCACATCTACCGCAACAAGCTGCCGGTGAAGCCGCTGGTCAACCCGTATGTCGCGGCCGAGCCGGACGGTCCGCTGGGCCGGTTCGACCCGGCGTTCGCGATCGGCGCGTCCTGGTCGCATGACCCGGGACCCGATTACGATTCCGACGATCGTGGCCCCGGTCCGAAGCTCAAGGGCTGACGACAAAAGAAAAGGCGGTTCGGCAAGGGAGCATGCCGGACCGCCTCTTCCAAGGGGGGGATATCAATAACGCGCCTCGCACGCGAGGCGTTCCCCGCGCCGCCAGCGCGCCGGATCGATGAATTCCCCCGCATAGGCACCGCGACCCGCTGACCGGGCCTGTTCTGCCGCGGCGACATAGCGCGCGGCGCGTTGCGGATCGCCGCGCAGATATTGCGTCGCCGGCACCGCCAGACCCTGCAAAATGAGTTGCTCGCCCAGGTCGTAGCCGTCGACCGTCACGATGGCGATCGGGCGGCCATAGCTGCTCGCGCCGGTCATGCGGATCGTGGCGACACCGCTCTTGAGGATACGCGAGGCGGAATCCTGAGCAAACTTGCCGCATGGATAGCAGGCACCGTCCTTCGAGCACATCTGCTTGCGCTCGAAGGCGTCGGCCCCCGACAGGCGGAAATCGACCGAAACCGTGTCGCCGTCGATCGCCCGCCCCTCGCCGGTGATCGTCGCACCGTCGTGGCCCTGGGGTGCCCCTGCCCCGCAGGCGGCGAGCGCGGCGATGCCGAGGAGCAGCGCGCCCCTCATGCGTAGCGCAATTCGACTTCGACGTTCGGCCCGTCGACGATGACCGGGAGGACGCGGAAGGGTTGCAGCGGATCGCCGGTGCGCACGATCGAGACCTGGCGTGCGCCGGCATCGAACATCCGCATGGCGACGCGCTGGGCATGGGCGCGGCTGCAGAGCTGCGACCGCTTCGGGCTGGGTGTGACGGGCGGATACGGGGCGGACATGGCGATGATCCTGACGTGGGGGATGTCGGCGATCAACCGAACACCGTCTTGTGGACGCGAGTTTCGGGCTTGGGCGGCACGAGTGTCCACGCCCATTTGCGAAGGTTACCGATCCGATATTTCGGGTAGCTGTTGCCGGGGATCGCGAGCGAGATCTTGCGGCCGCGCTTGTGGACGATGAACTCGTCTCCCTCATAGCCGTCAACGAAGGTGACCTTGCTCGGCAAGCGGATGTGCATGCCGTGTTCGAGCGGGCGTACCGGGGTCGCGAGCCGCTCGAGGCAGCGTCGGCGCCAGTCGAGCGCACCGGGATCGTCGGTATCGCCGAGCAGCGAGAGGATGCGCTCGGGGCATTCGGCCTCGCATGGCCCGGCGTGTTCGGTCATATCCTTGTAGGCGAACACGAATCCGTCCTTGGCACGCGGATTCCAGCTGACCAGGCAGACGGCCGCGAAGGCGGGTTCGTCGGTGCCGTCGGTCGACGGCACCACGGCCGCGTACCAGACCTTGTTGCGCAGGCAGGAAGAGGCGATGACGCGCAGCGCCTTGCCCTTCCCGTCGGCATCGCGGTTGTCGTAGGTGAATTGCGCGTCGAGATAGGCTTTGGGGCCTGTGTGCGGGAACATCGACGACAGCGGCATGCTTAGCCAGCCCATGATGGCGGTCCTTTCGCGTGTGTGGACGGGTGATCGATCAGCCGAACAGGCTGACCGGCTCGGCGACCGGCGGTGTGAGCCGCAATTCCTTGCGCAGCCGCACGGCGAACCGCTCGGGCGCGAGCAGGTCGCGGATCGAGGCGTAGCAGTCGCGCTCCCCGAGGTGATCGTGACGACCGCTGACGCGGCGGTAGATGACCTCGCGGTCGGCCATGGTGCCGTGGAGCGATAGCTGCATCCACAGCTCCTCGCCGTGGAGGGTGATCTCGCCGGACCGGGAGGCGTGGCTGCGGTTCGAGCGAAGGTCGTAGTGCGCGGGGTCGAGCCCCAGCGTTTCGGCGAGCCGGCGCAGCGCCTTGCGTCCGTCGCTGTGGAAGCGATCCTTGGCGGCCGCATCGTGCGCGACGCCGCGCACCGCGAGCGTCAGCAGCGCCGGGTGCTGTCGCAGCTCGGCGATACGGTCCATGCAGCGCCGCTTGAGGAGCGCGTCTTCGGACTGCCGCGCGGTGACGCTTGCGAGATGGCGGGCGAGCAGGATGACCGCGGGATCGGTCTCGAAGGCGATGCCGGCGTTGCGGCAGTCGTCGATCGCGCGGGTGATGGCGTGAAGGCTTGCTCCAATCGTGACCAGCGCGCTCGGGTCGAGCGCCTGCTGGTGGCGGAAGGCGACATCGTAGGGCATGAGCGATCTCCCGAGCGCCTCACGCGCTCAGAAATTCGCTCCCCCTCCCCTTCACGATAACCAGTTACGTAATTGCTCCGGTATTTCAGGATCGATGTCCTCGCCCGGTTGCATAGGCCGCAGACCCTGCTCCGCATCGACCGCGGCCTGCAGATGACAGGCGGCAACGGTCGCTCCGTCGTCGGTCGCGTCATAAAGCGCGAGCGCCTGCCGCATTAGCGCGAGCCGTATATTATCGCTCATGCCAGTCTCCCACTACGGTCTGCCGCCATGATTGCGTTCGGGGCAAACGAAAGCAGGCCCATAATGGTTGTAACGGCCGTGCGCTCATCGCAGCCTCCATCGGCCGACAAGGTCGACCATTGCGTCACGATAGCCCCACGCATCGGGATAGATCGCAGGCTCCTGCGCGAGCCAGGCCATGACAATTAGCATGTCCTCGGAAATGATCGCGTCGCAGTTGCTGAGGTGGAGGATGGGGAAGTGGCCGTTGTCGTCACCATTCCACCACGCCAGCAGGAAGTCCGCGACGCGCGCGGCCTGCCCGGTATCGGACGAGGCGACATCCACGAGGCGGCCGATCGCGGCGCCGACCTCGTCGAAGGCGAGTGCGCGGATGAGGGGGCGGCGTTGCGGTTGCATGGTGCGTATCCTGTCCTATCGGGTGGAAGCTGTCATGCGATCAGGATGGGGCGTGCTTCCCGGCCTGGGCGATCATCACGGCGACCGCCTCGTCGAGCGCGGCGTCATCGCCGTTGACCATGCGCGCCGACGGGGTGAGGCGTTGCACGCCGGCGAACACGATGGCGGGTGTCCTGCCCTTGAGCCGATAGCAGAACACCTGGTCGCCCTCGATCGTCACCAGCTTCGTCCGGCATTGCCGGCGCAGCCGCTTCGCCTCCTCGATCCGGGTGATGAGCGCCGCCACCTCGAATTCGAGGCAGTGCGGCATGACGCTGTCGCCGAGCCGCGAGACGGGCCGGTTGGCGGCGAGCCAGGCATCGACCGCCTGTTCGGTGACGCTGCCGACGGCATGGTAATCGTCCGCGGCGCCATGACCGCGGTTCGAGGCGAGGAAGGCGCGCTGCCCATCGATCCAGATCTCGGCCGAGTAGCAGGTCGTTTCCTCGGACAAAGCGTCGACCACCTTCAGCTTGCGCAACTCGATGTGCATGGTGGGATCTCCGGGTCATGCCGCGAGGGCTTCGGGTTGGTCGATCTCGGGCGCGCCACCCGCGGCGGCGTTATGGAGCCAGGTCACCGCCTGCTCGGCTTTCGCCGCGGCCTTGATGATCGCGCTCGAATCGCCCTTCAGGATTTTGAGCCAATGGTCGACGTAGCTGGCGTGATTGTCGTGCAGCTCGCCGGGCAGGTTGAGGTCGGCGCACACCAGACACTGGCCGATGCAGGCGACCAGCTCCTCGAACGCATAGGCGTTGTCGCCGAACTTCTTGCCGAACTCGCGGTTGAGGCGCTGCGGCGCGCCCGAATAATGAACATATTCGTGCGCGAGCGTGCTGGCGTAATGATCGTCCGAGCGGAACGCGCCGCGCTGCGGCAACTGGATATAGTCGCCGATCGGCGAGTAGAATGCCTGATCGCCGCCATGCCGCACGGTCGCCGGCAGGCCTCCGAAGAAGGCATCGATCGCGGCGCGGTGCCGGCTCTCGATGCGGGGCTCGGGCGGTGCGGGCACCGGATAATAATACGCCGGGAGGCCGTCGATCTGGTCGAGTAGGGTAGGCCGGCAAGGTCTCAGAGAGAACATTGCTCGGCCCCCCTCCGAACCGGACGTGCACCTTTCAGCGCATCCGGCTCTCCACGACTGCGTGCTATCCGCCGTTGGCGGTCGGTTGGTTGA
>NZ_NWVC01000013.1 GCF_002374855.1 Sphingomonas adhaesiva | reverse complement strand
GTTGCGACAGCGCCACGGTGCTGCACAAACCCCGGCTACTCAGCGATAATGGCCCCAGCTACATCGCGGGTGAGCTGGCGGAATACATCGAGGCCCGGAAGATGAGCCATGTCCGCGGCGCCCCGTGTCATCCCCAAACCCAGGGCAAGATCGAGCGCTGGCACCAGACCCTGAAAAACCGCATCTTGCTGGAAAACTACTTCCTGCCCGGCGACCTCGAAGCCCACATCGAGGCCTTCGTCGAGCACTACAATCACCAGCGATACCACGAGAGCCTGGCCAACGTGACGCCTGCCGACGCCTACTTCGGCAGGGCTCCGGCAATCATCAAACTGCGCGAAAGGATCAAGCGACAGACCATCGAACATCGGCGCTTGCCAGCACCGCAAGTTCGCCGCCTAACATCAACCCCCTGACGAGGTCCGCACTCCGCTAATCTACGCCGCGAGTTGTGCCGAATGTTCTGACGACGGACAGGGATCGTGCCCTGTTCCCGCAACGCCGCGCGGAGCCTGTTGGCGTCGTAGCCCCGGTCGGCGATAACGCGCTTCATGCGGGCGGTGGCGTCGACCAGCAGCTCGACGCCCTTGATGTCGGAAGTGTTGCCCGGCGTCAGCGCGAGGCGGAGAGGCCGCCCGAGGAGGTCGACGAGGGCGTGGATCTTCGTCGTCCGACCGCCGCGCGAAATGCCAATGGCCTGGGCTCGAGCCCCCCCTTTGCGCCGCCGGAGCACCGGTGCGCTTTCACATAGCTGCTGTCGATCTGGCCGGTCTCGGCGATCCACCCTTCCTCGGTCAGCGCCGCCAGGATACAGTTCCACACGCCGCGTCGGCTCCAGCGGTTCCAGCGATTGTAGATGGTCGTCGAGGGACCATACTCGCTCGGGCAATCGGCCCAGCGACCGCCGCACTTCAGCATGTGCACGATACCCGATATCACCCGCCGATCATCGACCCGCCGGGCTCCCGGCTGGTTCTTCGGCAAGTGCGGCTCGATCGCTGCCCACGCCGCATCCGACAACCAGAACAACGATCCCGCCATGCCCAGAGCCTCCTCAACTGGAGACTCCCTGCATCAGCACACCGTTGCAGAATCAAGCTTCTGATTGGGTTTGGACCCTAGTCGGCGGTCCGCGCGCGAGCTCGACGCGTGGCGCCACGCGCTCGCGATGGTGACGGGTGGCCCGCGCTCACGAGAACGCCTGCAGTCCCGTCTGCGCGCGTCCGAGGATCAGCGCGTGGATGTCGTGCGTGCCCTCGTAGGTGTTGACCGCCTCGAGGTTCATGACGTGGCGGATGACGTTGTACTCGTCCGACACGCCGTTGCCGCCGTGCATGTCGCGCGCCGCGCGCGCGATCTCGAGCGCCTTCCCGCAATTGTTGCGCTTGATGAGGCTGATCGCCTCGGGTGCGAGCCTGTGAGCGTCGAGCAGCCGCCCTGCGGTGAGGCAGGCGTTCAGCCCGAGGGTGATCTCGGTCTGCATGTCGGCGAGCTTCTTCTGGAACAGCTGCGTCGCGGCGAGAGGGCGGTCGAACTGGCGACGGTCGAGGCCGTAGGCGCGCGCGGCGTGCCAGCAGGCCTCGGCCGCGCCCATGGCTCCCCAGGCGATGCCGTAGCGCGCGTTGTTGAGGCAGCCGAACGGCCCCCTCAGGCCCTCGACGCCGGGGAGGAGGCGGTCGCTGGGCACGCGCACCTCGTCCATCACGATCTCGCCCGTCACCCAGGCGCGCAGTGAGAACTTGCCGTCGATCTTGGGGGTGGTGAGCCCGACGTCGCCGCGCTCGAGCAGGAAGCCGCGGATCGCGCCGTCGTCACACTTCGCCCAGACCACGAACACGTCGGCGATCGGCGAGTTGGTGATCCACGTCTTGGCGCCGGTCAGCACGTAGTCGCCGCCCGCGGACCGCGCGCGCGTCTTCATCCCGCCCGGGTCGGATCCCGCATCGGGCTCGGTCAGTCCGAAGGCGCCGATCCACTCGCCCGCGGCCAGCTTCGGCAGGTAACGCTCGCGCTGCGCCTCTGTGCCGAAGGCGTGGATCGGGTGCATGACGAGGCTCGACTGCACGCTCATCGCCGAGCGGTAGGCCGAATCGACGCGCTCCACCTCCCGCGCAATCAGCCCGTAGGCGACGTATGACACGCCGGCGCATCCATAGCCCTCGATCGTCGGGCCGAGCAGCCCCGCCTCGCCGAAGCGGCGCATCAGGTCGCGGTCATACATCTCGCGGCGGTTCGCCTCCCGGACGATCGGCGCGAGGTGCTCCGCGGCGAAGGCGCGCGCCGAGTCGCGGACCATGCGCTCCTCGTCGGTGAGCGCCTCCTCCAGCAGGAGGGGGTCCTCCCAGACCAGCCGTGGCCAGGCTGCCGGTCGGGAACCGCGGATTTCGTGTGCCGGCACCATCGCCACCTCCATGCTCCAGATCCATATATTTTAGGCTTGAACATAATGCAAGCAATGTTGTAAACAGTTTAGACCTTGAGAGGAGTTGGCCATGAAGATTGCGTGCCTGGGCGGCGGGCCCGCCGGCCTCTACTTCGCCATCTCGATGAAGCTGCGCGATCCCGCGCACGAGGTTCACGTGCTCGAGCGCAATCCTCGCGGGGTGACGTTCGGCTGGGGGGTCGTGTTCTCGGACCAGACGGTCGCCAACCTTACCGCGAACGATCCAGAAAGCGCGGCGACGATCGCCGGCGAGTTCGCGCACTGGGACGACATCGAGGTGCACATCCGTGGCGAGTCGCAGCGCTCGTCGGGCCACGGCTTCATCGGCATCGGCCGGAAGCGGCTGCTCCAGATCCTGGAGGACCGGGCCGTCGCGCTGGGCGTTGCGCTCCACCACGGGGTCGAGTTCGGGGCGGGCCTCGCGGACTGGCGGGACTACGACCTCGTCATCGCCGCCGATGGCGTCAACAGCCGCGTCCGCGAGCGCTACGCGGATCACTTCGGCGTCGACGTGCAGGTGCGCGCGAACAAGTTCGTCTGGCTAGGCACGACCAAGACCTTCGACGCCTTCACCTTCGCCTTCGAGGAGACGGAGGCCGGCTGGATCTGGGCGCACGCCTACCGCTTCGACGACGGGCTCTCGACCTTCATCGTCGAGTGCTCGGAGGAGACGTGGCGCGGGCTGGGCTTCGACCGGATGGGGCAGGTGGACGCGATCGCGCTCTGCGAGCGCATCTTCCTCCGCCATCTGGAAGGACACCGGCTCATGTCGAACGCCGCGCACCTCGACGGGCCCGCCATGTGGCTCAACTTCCGGCGTGTGCTCTGCGAGCGCTGGGCCTACGACAAGGTCATCCTCCTGGGCGACGCGGCGCACACCGCGCACTTCTCGATCGGCTCGGGCACGAAGCTCGCGCTCGAGGACGCGATCAAGCTCGCCGAGGTGCTGAACCGGCCGGGCCTGTCTCGCGAGGCGGCGCTGGAGGAGTATCAGGCCGAGCGCACAGTCGAGGTGCTCAAGCTCCAGAACTCGGCGCGCAACTCCACCGAGTGGTTCGAGACGCTCGACCGCTACCTCGGCTTCGAGCCGGTCCAGTTCACCTACTCGCTTCTCACCCGCAGCCAGCGGATCAGCCACGAGAACCTGCGCGAGCGCGATCCCGCCTGGCTCGAGGGCGTCGAGCGCTGGTTCGCCGGGCGTGCGACGGGCCGCCCGGCGGATCAGGCGGTGCCGCCGATGTTCACCCCGCTCCGGCTGCGCGGCATGGAGCTCGCCAACCGCATCGTCGTCTCGCCCATGGCGATGTACTCGGCCGCTGACGGCGTGCCCAACGACTTCCACCTCGTGCACTACGGCGCGCGGGCGCTCGGCGGCGCCGCGCTCGTCTACACCGAGATGACCTGCGTGTCGCCCGAGGGCCGCATCAGCCCGGGCTGTCCGGGCATGTGGAACGAGGAGCAGATGCTCGCGTGGAGGCGAGTCGTCGACTTCGCGCACGAGCGCTCGGGTGCGAAGATGTGCCTGCAGATCGGGCACAGTGGCGCCAAGGGGTCGACCCGTGTGGCGTGGGAGGGGATCGACCGCCCACTGGAGGAAGGCGCCTGGGACCTGCTCGCGCCGTCCGACCTCGAGTATGCGCCCGGTAACGCCAAGCCTGCCCCGATGACGCGCGCGGCCATGGACCTGGTGCGCGACCAGTTCGTGACCGCCGCCCAGCTGGCGCATCGGGCCGGGTTCGACATGATCGAGCTCCACTGCGCGCACGGCTACCTGCTGTCGGCGTTCATCAGCCCCACGCAGAACAGGCGCGACGACGAATATGGCGGAAGCCTCGATAACCGCCTGCGCTACCCGCTCGAGGTGTTCCGTGCGATGCGCGCGGTCTGGCCCGACGAGAAGCCGATGTCGGTGCGCATCTCCGCGCACGACTGGGTCGGCGACGCCGGTGTGACGCCCGTCGAGGCGGTGGAGATCAGCCGCGCCTTCGTCGAAGCGGGCGTGGACGTGGTCGACGTCTCCTCCGGCCAGGTCACCAAGGCCGAGAAGCCGGTCTATGGGCGGATGTTCCAGACGCCGTTCTCCGACCGGATCAGGAACGAGCTCGGCGTGGCGACGATCGCGGTCGGCAACATCTTCGAGGTCGACCACGTCAACTCGATCCTCGCGGCGGGGCGCGCTGACCTGTGCGCCCTCGCCCGTCCACATCAGATGGACCCGAACTGGACGCTTCGCGCCGCCGCGCAGCAGGGGTACGCCGATCCGCCGCTGCCGCCCCAATACCAGAGCGGCTATCGTCAGCTCTCCGTCAACCTCGGCCGCGCCGCCCAGGCGGCGCTCCAGGCCTGACCGGTGGCGGGGACCGCCATGCGGCACGCTCTCGTCACGGGCGGCGGCAGCGGGATCGGCCTGGCGATCGCGCGGCGGCTCGCCGACGAGGGGTGCGCCGTCACCATCGCCGGCCGGACCCTGGCGCGCCTCGCCGAGGCGGCGCGCCTAGATTCCCGGCTGAACGCGGTCGTGTGCGACGTGT
Source organism: Sphingomonas adhaesiva (assembly GCF_002374855.1). GTDB lineage: Bacteria > Pseudomonadota > Alphaproteobacteria > Sphingomonadales > Sphingomonadaceae > Sphingomonas > Sphingomonas adhaesiva. Next base: position 32,540 of record NZ_NWVC01000013.1, on the reverse strand, counting down.
GCGATCAGGCGAGCGTCGACGCGGCGTTCGGCGCCGCGGCGGAGGCGAGGGGCCCGGTGGCGATCCTGGTGAACAACGCCGGCATCGTCCGCACGGCGCCCTTCGCGCGCCAGACGGACACCGACTGGAACGAGGCGTGGAAAACGAACGTACTGGGCGCGGTCCACGCGATCCGCGCCGTCATCGCCCCCATGCGCGCGATGCCGGAGGCGCGCATCGTCAACGTTGCGAGCACCGCGGGACAGAAGGGCTACGCCTACACGGCGGCCTACTCCGCGTCCAAGCACGCCCTGCTGGGCCTGACGCGGGTCCTGGCGACCGAGCTGGCGCGGACGGGCGTGACCGTAAACGCGGTTTGCCCGGGCTACACCGCCACCGGCATCGTCGACGACGCGGTCGCCAACATCGTCGCCAGGACGGGGCGCACCGCGGACGAGGCGCTGACCGGGTTGACCGGCGCCAATCCGCAGGGTCGCCTCGTGGATCCCCTGGAGGTCGCCGACGCGGTCGCCTGGCTGGTCGGTGACCTCGCGCGGTCGGTCACCGGGCAGACCATCTCCATCGCGGGAGGGGAGGTCGCGTGACCGCGCTCCGGAGCCCAGAGAAGCTCGGCGGCGCCCCGCACAGCAAGCAATCGCTGAGGCTGTGGCTGCGGCTCCTCTCCTGCGCGATGGTCGTCGAGAAGCGCGTCCGGCAGCGCCTGGTCGACGACTTCGACATGACCCTGCCGCGCTTCGACGTCCTCTCCGCCCTCGACCGCAGTCCCGAGGGGCTGACCATGGGCGAGCTGTCGGAACTCCTTCTCGTGTCCAACGGCAACATCACGCAGATCGTCGCGCGCCTGATCGACGACGGGCTCGTGTTGCGGTTGGCGGACGGGCCCGACCGTCGCGTCATCCGCGTGCGCCTGACCGACCGAGGCCGGGCGACCTTCGCGGCCGCGGCGGAGCGGCACGAGGGATGGATCGACCACATGATGCGCGATCTGGTCGACGACGAGATCGAGTCCCTCCTGGCGTCGCTCGACAGCGTGCGCGCCTCCATCGAACGGAACCGGATATGAGCAGCTTCGATCCCCGGGCCTATGCGCCCGAGCACTTCCTGTGGCGCTTCGAGGACGGAGTCGCGACCGTCACTCTGAACCGGCCCGAGCGCAAGAACCCGCTCACCTTCGAGAGCTATGCCGAGCTGCGCGGCGTGTTTCGCGGACTCGTATACGCGGAGGCCGTCAAGGCGGTGGTCGTCACCGGCGCGGGCGGCAACTTCAGCTCGGGCGGCGACGTCCACGAGATCATCGGGCCGCTGACGGAGATGGACATGCCCGGCTTGCTCGCCTTCACGCGCATGACGGGCGATCTGGTGAAGGCGATGCGAGTTTGTCCGCAGCCCGTCATCGCGGCGCTGGACGGCGTGTGCGTGGGCGCGGGCGCGATCATGGCGATGGCGTCCGACCTCCGGCTCGCGACGCCGCGCACCAAGACCGCGTTCCTGTTCACGCGCGTGGGCCTCGCGGGCTGCGACATGGGCGCTTGCGCGATCCTGCCGCGGATCATCGGCCAGGGTCGGGCGAGCGAGCTGCTCTTCACCGGCCGAGTGATGACCGCGGAGGAGGGCGAGCGGTGGGGCTTCCACAACCGGCTGGTCGAGCCGGACGCGCTGGAGCAGGCTGCGGACACGCTCGCGCGCGAGTTGGTCGCCGGGCCGACCTTCGCGCACGGGATCACCAAGACGCAGCTCAACCACGAGTGGAACGTGAGCCTCGACACCGCGATCGAGATGGAGGCGCAGGCGCAGGCGATCTGCATGCGGACGCAGGACTTCCGTCGCGCGTTCGAGGCGTTCGCGGCGAAGCGTGCGCCGGTGTTCGAAGGGAACTGACGCGTGGCTGACCGGACCTTCCTCGACTGGCCCTTCTTCGATGACGGCCACCGCCGCCTCGCCGACGACCTCGACGCCTGGTGCGCGGCCGAGCTGTCGCACCACCATGGCGACGACGTGGACGCCGAGTGCCGCGCGCTCGTCGCGAAGCTCGGGCGGGCGGGGTGGCTGCGCTACTGCGTGCCGGCGGCCTATGGGGGCGTCCACGAGCAACTCGACGTGCGCTCGCTGTCGCTGATCCGCGAGACGCTGGCGCGGCACTCGGGGCTCGCCGACTTCGCCTTCGCGATGCAGGGGCTGGGCACCGGCACGATCAGCCTGTTCGGCACCGAGGAGCAGAAGGCCCGCTACCTGCCGCCGGTGGCGCGCGGCGAGCGCATCGCCGCCTTCGCACTGACCGAGCCGGGGTCCGGGTCGGACGCCGCCGCCATGACGACCACCGCCGAGCCGCACGGCGACGGCTGGCGGGTGAATGGCGCCAAGACCTACATCTCCAACGGTGGCATCGCCAACCATTACGTCCTATTCGCGCGGACGGGCTACGCGCCAGGCGCCAAGGGTGTGTCGGCCTTCATCGTCGACGCCGACGCGCGGGGGCTGGAGGTGGCCGAGCGGATCGACGTGCTGGCGCCGCACCCGCTGGCGACCTTGCACTTCCGCGACATGGTCCTGCCCGGCGACGCGTTGCTGGGCGAGCGGGGGCGCGGCTTCGCGGAGGCGATGGCGACGCTGGACGTGTTCCGCACCACGGTCGGCGCGGCGTCGCTCGGCTTCGCGCGGCGCGCGCTCGACGAGGCGACGGCGCGGGCGCGCGCGCGGCGGCTCGGCGCGGGGACGCTCGCCGAGAACGCGGTGACGCAGGCCAGGCTCGCCGACATGGTGCTCGACGTCGAGACCGCGGCCCTGCTCGTCTATCGCGCCGGCTGGCTGCGCGACGTGCCCGGCCGGCGCAACACGCGTGAGGCGGCGCTCGCCAAGCTCCACGCCACCGACGGCGCGCAGCGCGTGGTCGACGCGGCGGTGCAGATGTTCGGGGGCGACGGCGTGCGGCGCGGCGAGGTGGTGGAGAGCCTGTATCGCGACGTCCGGGCGCTGCGCATCTACGAGGGCGCGTCGGAGGTGCAGAGGGTCGTGATCGCGCGGGCGCACCTTGCGGGTGACGGCGCGTGACGTTCCGCGCGAGCCATCCGCTGCGCTTCGCGCACTGCGACCCGGCCGGGATAGCCTACTATCCGCGCTACCTGGAGATCTGCGACGCAGCGGTCGAGGACTGGACCGCCGAGGTCCTGGGGGTGCCGCGGCGCGTCCTGCACCTCGACATGGCGCTGGCGTTGCCGACGGTGAAGCTGGAGGCAGAGTTCACCGCGGTCAGCAGGCTCGGCGACCTGCTCGACATCGCGCTCGACGTAGTGGCGGTGGGCCGCACCTCCGTCGACCTGCATGCCGCGGTCACGAGCCGCGGAAGGGAGCGCTTCGCCGTCGGCTACAGGCAGGTTCTGGTCGAGATGCCCGAGGGCACCTCGCGGCCCTGGCCGGAGGAGTGGCGGGTCCGATTGGAGAGGGAGATGGCTTCGTGACCGTTCACCGTACACTGCTGCCGCCCGGGTGGTCTCGTCCCCGGGGCTACGCCAACGGCGTCGTGGCGCGCGGCACGCTCGTCTTCACCGGCGGGGTCGTGGGCTGGGACGCCGACGAGCGCTTCGTGTCCGCGGACCTGGCGGGCCAGTTCCGCCAGGTGCTGGTTAACACGCTTGCGATCCTCTCGGAGGGCGGGGCGGGCCCCGAGCACGTGACGCGCATGACCTGGTACGTCCTCGACCGCGACGAGTACGCTCGCGAGCTTCCCGCGATCGGCTCGGCCTACCGCGAACTGTTCGGCCGCAACTTTCCGGCGATGGCGGTGGTCCAGGTGATCGCCCTGGTCGACCCGCGCGCGCGCATCGAGATCGAGACGACGGCCGTCGTGCCGGATCCGTCATGACCTCGCACCTCGACACCTTCGTGCTCGACCGGCTGCCGGCGCCTGGGCTGCAACCGCGGTTCCTCTTCGACCTGCCGGAGCTCGACTACCCCGGCGAGCTGAATGCGGCGGTCGAGCTGCTTGCCGGGAAGGATCCGGACGCGCTCGCCGTGGTCAACGACGCGGGGCGCTGGACCTATGGCCAGATCGGCGACCTGTCCGACCGCATCGCCCGCCTCCTCGTCGAGGAGGAGGGGCTCGTGCCGGGCAACCGCGTCCTCCTGCGCGGTCCGAACACCGCCATGCTCTTCGCCGCCTGGGCTGGCGTGCTGAAGGCCGGCGGCGTGGTGGTCGCCACGATGCCGATCCTGCGGTCGGGCGAGATCGCCACGATCATGGAGCGGGCGCGGATCGACCATGCGGTGGTCGACCTCCGCTGCCTGGAGGACTTCGAGGGAGCGGCGCGGCTGACCGGCCTCGCCCGCCAGCCACTGGTCTACGACGGCGATGCGGGTGTCGGTGCGCTGGAGAGCAGGTTGCGGGCCGTGCGGGGCGGCTTCGCGCCCGTCGCGACGGCGAGCGACGATCCTGCCCTGATCGCCTTCACGTCCGGTACGACGGGTCAGCCGAAGGGCTGCGTGCACTACCACCGGGACATCCTGGCGGTGGCGGACACATTCGCGCGGCACCTCCTCGCGCCGGCGGTGGGCGACCGCTGGACGTGCTCCGCCCCGATCGCCTTCACCTTCGGGCTGGGCATGCTCCTCATCTTCCCTTGGCGCTTCGGCGGCACCGCGGTCACGGTCGAGCAGGCGACGCCCAGGGCGCTGCTCGAAAGCGCCGTGCGGCACCGTGCGACGGTGCTGGCCACCGCCCCAACCGCATACAAGGCCATGCTGGCGCTGTTGCCGGGTCAGGACCTCTCGGCGCTGCGAACCTGCGTCTCGGCGGGGGAGCACCTCCCGGCCGCGACGTGGCAGGCCTGGCGGGACGCGACCGGGCTCCGGATCGTGAACGGGATCGGCGCGACCGAGATGATGCACGTCTTCGTGTCGGCCGCCGGCGACGACATCCGCCCCGGTTCGACCGGCCGGGCGGTGCCCGGCTACGAGGCGGTAGTGCTGGACGGGCGGGATCAGCCGATGGCGGCCGGGACCGGCCGCCTGGCTGTCCGCGGGCCGACGGGCTGCCGCTACTTCGACGACCCGCGTCAGGGCAAGTACGTGGTCGGCGGTTGGAACGTCACCGGCGACACCTGCCGCCTCGATGGGGACGGCTACTTCTGGTATCTGGCGCGCTCGGACGACATGATCGTCTCCTCGGGATACAACATCGCCGCGCCCGAGGTCGAGAACGCCCTCCACGCCCATCCGGCGGTGCAGGAATGCGCGGTGGTCGGCGTACCGTGCGAGGAGCGCGGCCAGAAGGTGAAGGCCTTCGTGGTGCCGCGGGAGGATCGGCGGCCGGATGCCGAGCTCGCCGGCATCCTGAAGGACCACGTCAAGGCGACGATCGCACCCTACAAGTACCCGCGCGAGATCGAGTTCGTCGACGCGCTCCCGAAGACCGCGTCGGGCAAGGTCCAGCGCGCGGTGCTGCGCCAGCGGGGCTGACGGGGGGCGCCGCGTTGCGCCGCCAGCCGCCCCCGGGCAGTGCGTGAGGGTTCACGTCGCCCGTTGCGCCATCCGGTCGGGTCCTCGCCGCGGCTGCACCCATCATCCGCCCGCCGCGGTCTCGTCTTCCGGTGTCCGTCGGGATTCCGGGTCGATGGGCCCGCCGTGCCCGTGAGCGCCGTCGATCAAGGCGGGTCACCGAAGGCTTCCGGCGCCGCGGTCTTCATCGATGCGAGGCGCCGGAGGATCGCCGCCGGGCGGGGCCAGCCCGCCCCGGCGGCGTTGCCTCAGAAGCTCACCCGGAACCGCGCGCCGTAGGTGCGCGGCGGCGCGATGGCGCTGGTGGTCCAGCCGTCGACGAAGGGCGACTGCGTGCCGCCGCCGCCGGTGTAGATCACCTCGTTGGTCAGGTTCCTGACGAACGCCCCGATCAGCCACCGGTCCCCGGCCGGGCGGTAGCTGAGCGAGAGGGAGACGTTCACGTAGCCGTCGGCGCGCTGCGAGGGCAGGAAGTCGGTCGTGAGGTAGCGGCTCGTCGCGAACGCCGCGTCCGCGTCGAAGGCGAGCGTCCCTCCGGCGAGATCGACTTCCTGCCCGAAGCCCACCGCCCCGGACCACCTCGGCGATCGGATCAGGGTCTTGCCCGAGCAGTCGACCGTGACGATGCCGCCCGCGTTCGGTGCCGAGATCGCGCAGGTGGTGCGCTGCGGGCTGACGAAGGCCGCGGGCTGCTGGACCAGATACTCGCGGTACTCGGCGTCGAGGTACTCGACGGACCCCCTGAGCGTGCCGCCCCGCCAGGGCTTGGCGATCACGTTCAAGTTGCCGCCGAGCACCCTGGCCTTACCGGCGTTCTGGGTGGCGATCGAGACCAGGCCCGCGCCGTCGAAGGCATTCCCCGAGAGCTGGAGGTTGTTGTAGTCGAGATAGAAGGCCTCCGCGTTCACCTGCAGGCGGTTGTCGAGGAACCGGTTCTTGATGCCCAGCGTGTAGGCCGTGACCGTCTCCGGCCGGAACGGGTTGAGCTCCGTCGGGGTGGTGAGGCTCACCGCCTGGTTGAAGCCGCCGGCCTTGAAGCCGGTGCTGACGTCGCCGAACAGGAGGCTGCGCTCCGCGAGGTCGGCCTCGAAGCCCGCCTTCCACGTCACGCGCTCGAACGTGACCGCGCTGTCGTAGAAGCCGGGGGCTTGGTTCACGAGCGGGCAGAGCGAGCCCGGCGCGGCGCCCGTCTCGGGGAGGCACGGGGCGGGCGGGAGCCCGGTCACGGCGGCGGGGACGGTGATGGAGGGCGAGATCGCCTGCACCTGGAAGTTCGAGGCGCCTCGCTTGTCGCGCGTGTAGCGCACGCCGCCTGTGAGCCGGACGCCGTCAAGGACTCCCCAGGTGGCCTGCCCGAAGGCCGCGAGCGCCTCCGTGCTAAGGTCGAGGCTGTTCCGCGTGCTGAGGATCGGGCCCCCGCGTAGCACGAAGTCGGTCGACTGGTCCTCCTTGAACCCGTAGGCGCCCACGACCCAGTCAAGGCGCTCAGTGTCGCCCGACAGCCGGATTTCGAGCGAGTACTGGTCCGAGGTCTCGCCATCGGCCCGCTCGCCGGCGGGACCATAGCGTCCGCCGAGGCTGTAGAGGAAATTCGTCGGCACCGTGATGCGCGTCTCCGTGCGTCGGTAGCCGGGGATCGCCGTCAGCGTGACGCCTCCCAGGTCGTAGTCGAGCTGGGCCTGTCCGGCGTATGAGTCGACGTCCTGGAAGAGCTCGTAGTCCTTGGGGTTGGCCAGCAGGAACGGGGGCGGGGACTGCCCGCCTGAGGCGGCGAAGGCGTCGGCCGCCGCCTTGATGAAGAGGTCGCCGGCCACGTCGGACGTGTTCCCGGTCCACGGGGACAGCGCTGGGGGAGCTGGGATGATCGTCAGGCCCGGTCCCCGCCCGCCTAGGTGCGTGTAGCTCGCGAGCGCCCGTACGGTCAGCCGGTCCCCCAGCTCGAACCTGGTCTGTAGGCGGACCGACTGGTGCTTGTCGTCGTCGCTCCCGTCGCTCAGGTAGCCATCGCGCGAGGTCAACTGGTAGGACAGGCGCAGCGCCCCCCTGCCGCCGAGCGGCGCGTTCACTGCGCCCTCAATGCCGAGGAGGTCGTAGTTGCCGACCGTTCCCTCGGCGTAGCCTGAGAGTTCGCCGAGTCGCGGCTGGGCGGTGAGGAGGTTCAGCGCCCCTCCGCTCGCATTGCGGCCATAGAGCGTGCCCTGGGGCCCCCGGAGCACCTCGACCCGCTCGAGGTCGAAGAGGTTGCCCGAGATCGCCTGCGGGCGCGAGATCGCGACACCGTCGAGGCTGGTGACCACGGCCGGGTTCGCGACGGCGGTGACGCCGAAGTCGCCGACGCCGCGGACGTAGATCTGCGTGGTGGCGCCGCCGCTGACCTGGACGCCCGGCACGACCTTCGTGATGTCGTCCGGGTTCGAGACGCCGACGTTGCGGAGCTGCTCGCCGCCCAGCACCTCGATCGACAGGGCCGTCCGCTGGGCGTCCTCGGTGCGACGCTGCGCGGTGACGACGATGTCGCCTATGCCCTGCGCGTTCGCCTCGGCCGACGCGGGCGGCGACTCGGTCTGCTGGGCGTGCACGCAGCAGGGCGCCGATACGGCGCACACGACGGTGCACAGGCGCACCAATTTGCTCTTCCTCATGATAACCTCCCCATGGATGATGCTCGCCTCCGCTGGCGGGAGGTCTGCCGACTCGGACACTCGCTCAGGCGGTGCTCACGGCGCGCCTCCTCTCGGTTGAGGTGCCGCGGTCGACGCGCCGGTCACGGGAACGTCCCCTCGGGAAGCTCGGCGAGGAGGGATGCCGTGCGGCGCACGTGCGTCCGCATCGCCTGCTCGGCGCGGTCGTGGTCTCCGGCGATAACGGCCCGGAGCACGGCGACGTGGTCCTCCCGCGACAGGCGCCAGTTCCTGGGCGACATGATCTGGAAGAACCGCGTGCGGAGTTCGGGCAGCTGCAGGTGTGTCAGGGTGCGGCGTGCGACGTCGCCGCCGCCGGCCGAGGCGATCAGCTGGTGCAGACGCTCGTTGGCGTCGATGAGCGTGAGCGGGTCGGACTCGGCACAACGCGCCTCCTCGTCCCGGAGGGCAGCGAGCAGCGCAGCCGGGCAGCCCCGCTCCGCCACCCTGCGGGCGGCGCGCCGGGCGGCCAGCCCTTCGACCAGCTCCCGCATCTCGAAGACCTCGGCGACCATCGCCCTGGACGCCCTCGAGACGACGGCGCCCTTGTTCCGCTCGATGGTCACGAGGCCCTGGGCGGAGAGCAGGCGCAGCGCCTCGCGGACCGGTCCGCGCCCGAGCCCCAGCAGCCGCGCCAGCTCCGGCTCGACGAGCCTCTGGCCAGGCCCGAACCGCGAGTCGCGGATCGCCGCGCTGATCGCGCTGGCTGCCCTCTCGGCGGCCGCGCGCCCCTCGGGCGGCTGCTCCTTGCTCTCCATATCGGGTATGTTCTCGCTCCGGGCCGAAATGATCCGGTTGACATTGCTTACATGATTGCTAACATTTCCGTCAACAACACAGGAGAGCGACCATGCAGACGGCAAGCGTCCCGGCGGGAATCGCCGAACGGCGGACACGCGCCTGGGCACCGTACATCGACGCCAAGCTCGGCTTCCGTAACCACTGGTATCCCGTCCGCCTGTCCGCTGAGGTCGCCGAGGCGAGCCCGGTGCCGGTCCAGCTGCTGGGCGAGAAGGTGCTGCTCAACCGGGTCGACGGCGTCGTCCACGCCATCGCCGACCGCTGCCTGCACCGAGGCGTGACCCTGTCGGACAAGGTCGAGTGCTACTCCAAGGCCACGATCTCCTGCTGGTATCACGGCTGGACCTACCGCTGGGACAACGGGAAGCTCGTCGACATCCTCACCAACCCGACGAGCGTCCAGATCGGTCGGCACGCGCTCAAGACCTACCCGGTGCGCGAGGAGAAGGGGCTGGTCTTCCTGTTCGTCGGCGATCAGGAACCGCACGACCTGGCGGAGGACGTGCCCCCGGGCTTCCTCGATGCCGACCTGGCCGTCCACGGGCAGCACCGGGTGGTCGACGCCAACTGGCGCATGGGTGTCGAGAATGGCTTCGACGCGGGCCACGTCTTCATCCACAAGTCGTCCATCCTGCTCGACGGGAACGATATCGCGCTCCCGCTGGGCTTCGCGCCCGGCGATCCCGAACAGCTGACGCGGTCGGTCACCGGCGAGGGGGCGCCCAAGGGCGTGTTCGACCTCCTCGGCGAGCACAGCGTGCCGATCTTCGAGGCGACGATCGAGGGCCAGCCGGCGATCCAAGGTCACATGGGCAGCAAGATGGTCGCGATCAGCATCTCGGTCTGGCTGCCCGGCGTGCTGAAGGTCGACCCGTTCCCCGACCCCACGCTCACCCAGTTCGAGTGGTACGTGCCGATCGACGAGGGGCGCCACCTCTACCTCCAGATGCTCGGCCGCCGAGTCGGCTCGGAGGAGGAGGCGCGGTCGTTCGAGGCCGAGTTCCGCGAGAAGTGGGTCGAGCTTGCGCTGAACGGGTTCAACGACGACGACATCCTCGCGCGCCGGTCGATGGAGCCGTTCTACGCCGACGACCGCGGCTGGCGCGAGGAGGTGCTGTTCGAGTCGGACCGCGCGATCATCGAGTGGCGGCGGCTCGCCAGCCAGTACAACCGCGGCATCCAGACGAGGGACGTCCGATGACCGGCGTCGACAGCTACCGGGTGAACCAGCTCGTCCAGGAGCTGTTCGCGGACCCGGCCAACCTGGAGGCGTTCGCGAACGACCGCGAAGCGCTCTACGACCGCTACGGCCTGTCGCGCGAACAGCGGGCGGCGATCGACGCCGGCGGGCAGGAGGCCCTGACCGGGGCGGGTCTCCACCCGGTGCTCCAGATGCACCACTTCATGGCGACGAACCCGGCCGCGCCCGACTTCGTGTCGATCAAGGCCTACCGCGGACTGGTGAAGGGTCATGGCTGAGCTCGTCGGCGCCTTCGCGACATCCCACGTCCTTTTCGGCTCGCCCGTGGGCGACGACCAGGCGCTGCGCGTCGTGGACGGGATGAACGAGATCGGACGGCGCGTGCGCGCGCTTGATCCCGACCTCCTCGTCGTGGTCGGATCCGACCACCTCTTCAACATCACGACCAAGCTGCAGCCGCCGTTCACCGTCGGCGTCTCGGATACCTTCACACCCTTCGGGGACATGGACATCGAACGCCGGCCGTTCCCCGGGCACCGCGCGTTCGCCCAGGCCCTCTGCCGCCGCGCGGCCGACAGCTTCGACCTGGCACAGGCGGAAGAGCTTCGCCCGGACCACGGCGTCATGGTGCCCCTGATGTTTGTCAACCCCGAAGGCACGACGCCCGTGGTGCCGCTGCTGGTCAACACGAACATGGATCCGGCGCCGTCGCCCGCGCGCTGCGCGGCGCTCGGCGAGGTCGTGGCGCGGACCGTGGCCGAGGACCTGCCGGCCGAAGTCCGCGTAGTGGCGCTGGCGACCGGTGGCCTCAGCCACTGGATCAACCTACCCCGCCACGGCGAGGTCAACGCGGCGTTCGACGAGCGCGTCATCGAGGCCCTCGCCTCTGGTGACCTCGGCGACCTGTCCGGCATGGGCGTGCCCGAGCTGCTCGACCAGGCGGGCAACGGCGGCCTCGAGATCGTGAACTGGATCATGGTGGCGGCGATGGCGGCCGGCCGCGGCTGGCGCGGCGAGCGGATCTACTACGAGCCGATGCCGCAGTGGATGACGGGGATGGGCGGCATGGCGTTCCGCTAGCCGCGCGGCGTCCGGCTCGGGCGCGAGGCCAACGAGGATTGGAGGTTCTGATGCAGACGGTTCAGGAGGCCGGCCGGCGGGCCGACGCCGGCGGGATAGACACGTTCTACCTCGAGGAGGGGGCCGGACCCCCGATCGTGCTCATCCACGGCGGCGGTGCCGGCGCGGACAGCTGGGGCAACTGGCGCAACGTCATCCCCCGCCTCTCGAGTGATCGCCGGGTGATCGCGGTCGACATGGTCGGCTTCGGCCACACCGCCAAGCCGAACGGCGACTTCGTCTACTCGCAGCCGGCGCGCGTGCGGCACATGATCGCGTTCCTGGACGCGCTCGACGTCGGTCCGGCGACGCTGGTGGGCAACTCCATGGGCGGCGCGACGGCGATCGGCGTCGCGGTCGAGCGTCCCGATCTCGTCTCCAAGCTCATCCTCATGGGGAGCGCCGGCCTGGTCACGCGCATCGATCCCGCGCTGGCACCGATCCTGAAGTACGACTTCACGCGCGAAGGCATGGTGCGGCTCGTGCGGGCGCTGACGACCGACAGCTTCCGAATCGACGACGAGATGATCGACTACCGATACGAACTCTCCGTCCAGGACGACACGCGGCGCGCATACTCCGCCACGATGGCGTGGATCGCCGAGCAGGGCGGCCTCTTCTGGGAGGAGGACTACATCCGCCGGATCAGCGTGCCCACGCTGGTCGTGAACGGCAAGTGCGACAAGGTCGTGCCGGTCGGCCAGGCGTATCGCTTCCTGGAGCTCATCGACAACAGCTGGGGCTACCTGATCCCGGACTGCGGGCACTGGGCGATGATCGAGCACCCCGACGACTTCGCGCGCATCACGAGGAGCTTCGCCGATGCGTGATGGTCCGCCCCCGTGCCGCCGTGCGGCCGGCCGGCACGCCCCGCGAGGCTGATCGTGTCGGAGACCATCCGGCTCCGCTTCGTGGCTGCAGACGGCGCGGCGAGGGAGGTCGACGTGCCGCCGACGGGTTCGCTGATGGAGGCGGCGGTCCGCAACGGCGTCGACGGCATCGTTGCGCAGTGCGGGGGCGCCTGCGCCTGCGCGACATGCCACGTCATTGTCCCGGTGGACTGGTTCTCCAGGCTGCCCCCGCCCGACGAGGCCGAGACCGACATGCTCGAGTGCGTGGAGGAGCCGCGGCCGACTTCGCGCCTGTCGTGCCAGATCCGCCTCTCCGCTGCGCTCGACGGACTCGCCGTGAACCTGCCCGCCAGTCAGCTCTGAGGCCGGGCTCGGAGGACCCCGAGCCGCCCGCCGCGCCGTCGGGATCCCTGGTCGGGATGCTCCCGTCGTCCGATCGGGCGGGTGGAGTGGGCGAGGGCGGGTTCCCCGCCGGCCGCGGCGCGTCCCCGCCGACGCGCCGTCAGGCGATGGACGAGGACGGCAGCTGGTCCGACAGCGCGGCCGTGTGGCGCACGTGGGCGCGCATCGCCTCCTCCGCGCGTTCGGGCTCGCCCGCGACGATCGCCTCGAGGATGGCGATGTGCTCGTCGCGCGAGGAGCGCCACACCGCCGGGGAGACGATCCGGAAGAACACCAAGCGCATGTCGGGCAGGTCCAGCAGTCCGAGCACCCGGCCGAGCGTGACCGCGTCGGCGGCCTCGACGATGGACCGGTGCAGCCTCTCGTTCGCCTGTATCAGGACCTGCGGGTTCTGGTCCGTGTCGCGTTCGCGCTCCTCGCGGAGGAGTTCGTGCATCACGTCGGACGGGCCACGCGTCGCCACGTTGGCGGCCGCCCGCCTCGCCGCGAGTCCCTCCAGGAGCTCGCGCACCTCGAAGATCTCGAGCAGCATCGCTCTCGAGGCGCGCGAGACCACGGCGCCCTTGTTGCGCTCGAGGGTGACGAGGCCATCGACGGAGAGGAGACGCAGCGCCTCGCGGACCGGGCCGCGGCCCAGCTGGAGCAGCCGCGCAAGATCGCCCTCCACGAGGCGGTGGCCCGGGGCGAACTCGCCGTTCCGCACCCCCTCCCTGATGAGGTCGGCGGCGCGCTGCGCGAGAGATTGATCCGATCGGGCCCCCAAGTCTTCTCCTTCCCAACTATCCCGCCGGGTTCCGGCCGGCTCGATCTCGGGTTATCAGGGGTTTGGGCGGTTGTTAACAAGATTGTTCGACCTTCCGGGTCTCGCGGCAACGGCTCGGCGCCGGGGCCGGCGCGGCTTCGAGCCGGCATCGGTGGGCTGCCCTCGCTGGAGCGCGTCGGGGCGGTGCGGAGGCGCCGCGCGTCGCGCCGACCACATGCCGCGTCGTTCGGACGGCCGCGCGTTCGCCCTCCGTGCTGTCGGAGGCGGTGCCCGCGCGCTGAGCGCACAACGCTTGTGCCGGCCCCATCGGGCCGGGGATCGGATCAGACGGCCGCGGGCACCGCCTGCTTCAGCGGCCGCGAGGAGTCGGCGAGGACCTCGCGGGGAATGTCGTCGCGCAGGATCAGCGCCTTGCCCTGAGCGAAGTCCTTGACCGTGTTGACGCAGTCCAGGGCGACGATGCGACCCTCCTTCAGGTAGACGAGGGAGAAGCGGCGCGATGCGACTTCGCCCCGCACCACCACCTCGTCGTGGCCGGTGGAGAGCCCCACTGTCTGGAGGCGCAGGTCGTACTGGAACGACCAGAACCAGGGGACGGCGTCATAGGGTTTCGGCGAGCCGGTGAGGGCGTGGGCGACCACTGCGGCCTGGTCGTTGGCGTTCTGCACAGACTCGAGCCGGACGCGCGCGCCGCCGGCGTAGCGGTTTACGTGCGCGGCGCAGTCACCGATCGCGAAGACGCCCGGAAGGTCGGTACGGCAGTGTTCGTCCACGTCTACCCCGTTGTCGCCGCCCGCGCCCGCGTCCCTCAGGGGCCGGACCGCTGGGACGATGCCGATGCCGACGATCACCATCTCGCAGGGCAGCAACTCGCCGCCGTGGAGCCGAACGCCCGCGGCCCGGCCGCCCGACCCCTCGATGCACTCCACGGCGGTGTCGAGCCGCACCTCCACCCCGTGCGCCCGGTGCTCCGCCTCGTAGAAGCGGGACAGGATCTCGCCGGCGACGCGCGCCAGCACCCTCGGCAGCGCCTCGACCACCGTGACGCGCTTGCCCGCCTTCGCGAGCGCGGCGGCCGCCTCGAGGCCGATGTAGCCTCCGCCGATGACCACGACGCGGTCGACGGAGGCGAGCTCCGCGCGCATGCGGTCCACGTCCTCGCGGGTGCGGACCGAGTGGACGCCGGCGAGCGCGTGCCCCGCGCAGGTCAGGCGACGCGGCGCCCCGCCGGCGGCCCAGACGAGGTGCCGGTAGCCGACCGTCGCGCCGTCGCCCAGCGTCACGCGCCGCGCGTCAGCCTCCACCGCGACGGCGCGCCGTCCGGTATGGAGGTCGATCCCCGCCTGGGCCCAGAAGGCAGGCGGGCGGATGAGGATGTCGTCGGCGCTCCTGTCGCCGGAGAGGTATTCCTTCGAGAGCGGAGGGCGCTCGTACGGCGGGGCCGCCTCCTCGCACACGATCGCGACCGAGCCCTCGTATCCGCGCTGTCGGAGCGCCACCGCGGTCTGCGCGCCGGCGTGGCCGCCACCGACGATCAGCACGTCGTAGTCCTGCATGACTCTGGTCCTCTTCCTTTAGCCGGACCGGCCACGCTCCGCGCCCCGTGGGTCGCGGAGCTCAGTCCTCCGGCGCTACCGTGACGGTCAGGCCCGCCATCTCCTGCGTGACCGTGATCTGGCAGGACAGGCGCGAGCGGGCCGTGCGGTTCTCCGATTCCGCCAGCAGCTCGCGCTCCTCCTCGCCCATCGGCGGGAGCCGCCCGGCGGCCTCTCCGCCCACTTGGACGTGGCAGGTCGCGCACGAGCAGCAGCCGTTGCAGATGGCCCTCAGCTCGAGGAACCCCGCGGCGCGGATCTCCTCCATCAGGGATGTGCCGACGCCGGCCTCGACGACGCGACCGTCGCCCGAGCGGCCAATCACGAGCATCGGCACCAGCGACAGCGTCCCGGCGCCGCCCGCGACGGCCACATCGGCCTCGTCTTCGCTCGTGGCGATCACGGCGCGCGGCTCGGGGTGCTCAGGTCGAGCGCGACGTCCACGATCATGTCCTCCTGGCCGCCGACCATCCGCCGGCGTCCGAGCTCGACGAGGATGGCCCGCGTGTCCAGGCCGTGCTCCTGCGCCGCCTTCTCGGCGTGGCGGAGGAAGGACGAGTAGACCCCCGCGTAGCCGAGCGTCAGCGTCTCGCGGTCCACGCGCACCGCGCGGTCCTGGAGCGGGCGCACGAGGTCCTCGGCGGCGTCCATCAGCGCGAAGAGGTCGCAGCCGTGCCGCCAGCCGAGGCGGTCCGCGGCGGCGATGAAGACCTCGAGCGGCGCGTTGCCCGCCCCTGCGCCCATGCCCGCGAGGCTGGCGTCCACGCGGACCGCCCCGTTCTGGACCGCGACGATCGAGTTGGCCACGCCGAGGCTGAGGTTGTGGTGGGCGTGGATGCCGCGCTGGGTGTGCGGCTGGAGCACGCGGTCGTACGCCTGCAGCCGCGCCGCGACGTCGTCCATCGTCATTGCCCCGCCCGAATCGGTGACGTACACGCAGTGAGCGCCGTAGCTCTCCATCAGCAGCGCCTGCTCCGCGAGGGACTCGGGAGCGCTCATGTGACTCATCATGAGGAACCCGGACACGTCCATGCCGAGGCCGCGGGCGTACTCGATGTGCTGCCGGGCGACGTCGGCCTCGGTGCAGTGGGTGGCGACCCGCACGGACCTGACGCCGAGCTCGTAGGCGCGGCGAAGGTCGTGGACGGTCCCGATGCCGGGGATCAGCAGCGTGGTTAGGCGCGCGCGCGTCAGCACCTCGGCCACGGCGGCGATCCAGTCCCAGTCGGTGTGTGCGCCGAAGCCGTAGTTGAAGGACGAGCCGGACAGGCCGTCGCCGTGCGCGATCTCGATGGCGTCGACGCCGGCGGCGTCGAGCGCGCGGGCTATCGTGCGCACATGGTCGAGCCCGTACTGGTGGCGCACGGCGTGCATCCCGTCACGCAGGGTCACGTCCTGGACGTAGAGGACGGCGGACGTCGGGTCGAGGCTCATCGGGCGGTCTCCGCGTCGGGGGCCGCGCCCGCGGCGACGGCGCGGCGCGCCGCGATCCTCTCGGCCGTCCTGAGTGCCGCCGACGTCATGATGTCGAGGTTGCCTGCGTAGGCGGGAAGGTAGTGCGCCGCGCCCTCGACCTCGAGGAACACGCTCGTCCTGAGCCCGGTGAACTCGGAACCGAGCTCCGGGATCCGAAGCGGGCGGTTGGCGCCGATCCGCTCGAATTGGACGGGTTGCTTGAGCCGGTAGCCCGGCACGTAGGTCTGCACCTCGGCGACCATGGCGTCGATCGAGGCCGCGATCGCCTCCTGGTCGGCGTCGCCGGTGAGGCAGTAGACGGTGTCGCGCATGATGAGCGGCGGCTCGGCGGGGTTGAGGACGATGATCGCCTTGCCGCGGGCCGCGCCGCCGACTTCCTCGATCGCACGGCTGGTGGTCTCGGTGAACTCGTCGATGTTGGCCCGCGTGCCCGGCCCAGCGGACCTCGACGCGATCGAGGCGACGATCTCGCCGTACAGCACCGGCGTGACCCGGCTCACCGCCGCGACGATCGGGATCGTCGCCTGACCGCCGCACGTGACCATGTTGACGTTCGGCCTGTCGAGGTTCGCGTCGCCGTTGACCGGCGGGACCGTGTACGGGCCGAGCGCGGCGGGGGTGAGGTCGACGGCGACCTTCCCGTGCGCTGCGAGCGCGGCGGCGTGGGTCGCGTGCGCCGAGGCGGACGTGGCGTCGAAGACGATGTCGATCCCGGCGAACTCTGGCATCGCCACCAGCCCGTCGATGCCCTCGGCCGTGGTGGGCACGCCCAGGCTCTCCGCCCGCCTGAGACCGTCGGAGGCGGGATCGATGCCGACGAGGGCGCCCATCTCGAGCGACTCGGAGAGTCGCATGATCTTGATCATGAGGTCGGTGCCGATGTTGCCCGATCCGATGATCGCGACCTTCGTCCGCTGCATCACTGTTCCTTCCCGTAGTCGAATCGGACGGTGCCGAGGCCCTCGATGGCGGCGGAAACGGCCATGCCGGGCCTGAGCGCGACCATGGGACCTAGTGCCCCGGTCAGGACCACGTCGCCCGCGCGGAGCGGCTCGCCCCGGGTGGCCAGCGTCCGGGCGAGCCAGGCCGCAGCGTTGAGGGGATGGCCGAGGCAGGCGGCGCCGGTGCCGGAGGAGGCGACCTCGCCATCGACGCGCATGTCCATGCGGCACCTTGCGAGGTCCAGGTCCCCGAGGCGGTGGCGCTCGCGCCCGAGCACGAAGAAGGCCGAGGAACCGTTGTCGGCGACCGTGTCGGCGAAGGTGATCCGCCACTCGGCGATCCGGCTGTCGACGATCTCCAGCGCCGCGACCACGTGACCGACGGCCGCGGCGACGTCGTCCGGCGAAGCGTCGGGCTTATCGATGCCGCGCGAGAGCAAGAGGGCCACTTCCGCCTCGACCTTGGGCTGGATCGTGCGGGCCGCCGGCAGGGTCGACCCGTCGGTCAACTGCATGTCGTCGAAGAGCACGCCGAAGTCGGGGCGGTCGACGCCGAGCTGCCGCTGGACGGCTTCGGACGTCAGGCCGATCTTCCGGCCGACCACGCGGCGGCCCTCGGCGGTCCAGAAGCGCGTGTTGATGGCCTGGACCGCGTAGGCGGCGTCGACGTCCTGCGGATCCAGCGCGTCGCGCAGGGGTGGGACGGGGCCGTTCGCGTAGGCCTCCCGGAGTCGCGCCGCCAGCTTGTCATGTCCACATCGCATAGAACGCCTCTCCGACCTTGCGGCCGCCAGCGGGCGGTGAGCCAGGCCATATACCATCCCTAATAGATCGTTTACAATAATGCTAGCAATATTCGACCCGGGCTATCGCGGGTACTGCTGGAGGGTGGAACTCCAGGCCGGGACCGGTCCCACGGCGGCGGCAGGCGACAGTTGGGTGCCTGCCGGAAGTCTCAAGCGGCGATCCGTCCGAGGCCCGCCGCACGTCCGATCCCGGCGGGATGGCGATCAGCCGCCGGGGCGGCTCGCTTCCAGAGCAGGCGCCGGCGCGGCTGCCGCGCCGGCCTTCCGCTTCGCCGGGGGTGGAGCGTCCTCGGCCGTGGTGACGAGGAGCAGTGAATCTTCGACCGCGGTCTCGACGTGCGGGTGCCCCGGCTCGAGGAAGTAGACCTCCCCGGCGTGGCACGTGAACGGATCGGCGCCGTCCTGCACGACCTCCACCGCGCCGCTCACGACTATCACCTGCACCCATTCGCGGTGTTTGTGCTTCTTGAACTGGTCCCCACGGGCCATCTTGAAGAACGACGACAGGATGCCGTGTTCCCCGAACGACACTACCGCGCCGCTGAGCACCGCGCCGTAGACGTTCATGTCCTGTCAGGTCAGGGGCGCAGGGCGGTCGAGTCCGGTGCGGGGCCTGCGACCGTGAGCGATGTTCCCAGCATAGGTCGGCTACGCATTGCCTGGTGCGTCCTGGGTGAGGCTTTCCAGGTCGGTTCGCCGCGGGGGCTAGTTGCCCCGCTTCTTCGGGCGGGGTTTGGGCGTCGGCAGTTCGGCCGCCGTGACGCGCAGCAGGTCGCTCAGCCAGTCCGCGTCGTCCCACTGGTCGGCCTCGATCAGCAGGTGTGGTCTGGCGCCGGAATAGGGGGGGCGCCTCCGACACCGGCTCGGAATGGGCGCGACCCGACGCCGTCGGCTTCAGGTAGAGCTGATCGTCGCAGACCGACCCGACCATCTTGCCGTCGACATAGACGCTGTACTCGCCGAACATCGGCTTCGTCGACACAGTGCCCGCGTCGGCAGCCTGTTCGGTCATATGATCGATCGTGCGCTGCTGGGGGGCCATGCCTGCGAGCCTAGCAGGACGGCGCCGCCTTGACCGACAAGGCCACCGTTCGAGCCCTCGGCCGTGATCTTCGACGGGCGGCGAACGGCAGAGGGAGGGTGAGGGTCTTCGTCGTCACCGGCGCGCCACGCGCCAGTTGACGGGGAGCGGCATGCGCGTTTTGCACCGGCCAAATCCAGCCCCCGCGACCACCGCCGCAGAACCAGGAGTTCTGTCGCGGTCGAACACCACTCCCGCAACCACTGCCGCAGAACTCGGGGTTCTGCGGCGGTCGAATAAGGTCCCCGCAACCACCTTTGTAGAACTCGATACGCCGCCCTCACGGGCGGCGTCGTCGTTTGTGGCGAAGGCGACAAGGTCCGCAATCTTCGCAACCACTTCCGCCTCGGCCGAGCCGTTACCGGCGGGATAGATCGTCACACTCTCGATAAGTCGCGACAGAATGTCGGCGGCTTCGCCGCGAACCTTCTCCTCGTTCAGCGTCTCCGTCAGATTCCGCGCCTTCCGCTCGAACAGATGGGTCAACTCGGCGGGCATGGGCAGGGTGATGGTCTCGATCTTCGGCTCCAGCTGGACCTGCGCTTCGAGCCGCTGTTTCTCGGCCTCGCGCTCGACCAGCAGCTTGGTCAGCGTCTCGCTGATCACGCCGGCGAGCATGTTCGCGCCGAGGTTGGCGATCTCGGCCTTCACAACGGCCAATCGATCGCTCAGCGTCTCGTCACGGCGCTCGGCTTGACGGGTGAGGCGGTCGATCTCCTGCGCGAACTCCTCGGCGAAGATGCGAGCATGGTCGGGCGTGAAAAGGTGATGCTGAAACACCGCCAGCGTCCCATGCTCGACCGGCGCCTTGCGCACGGATACGGTGTTGCTGCAGGTACCGCGCTCCTTCTGGCCGGCGCAGCGATAATAGTCCTTCCCGCTGATCGTGAAGTTCGACCCGCACACGCTGCAGCGGATGAGACCGGATAGAAGGTGCTTCTTGCGCTTCTGTCCCACGGGCGACCCGCCGAGATTGGGATTCTTGCGTTGTTCGATTTGTGCATGGACGACGTCCCAAACGCCGTCACTCACAATGCGCAGGTCCGGAACGGCCACCTCGATCCATTCGGATTGATCGCGGAGGCGATAGCGGCGTTCGCGGGCCTCGCTGTCCGGATTACGCCGCCACTGGCGACGCCCCCCCAGACAAGGCGACCGACATAGAGCGGGTTGTTGAGGATGCCGACCGCCTTCTTCGGGTCACCGCGGATCGTCGAGGCGTTCCACTGTCCGCCCCGCGGGCCGGGAATACCGTCCTCGTTGAGGCCCTTGGCGATCTGGATGGACGACTGTCCGGCCGCGAACTCGGTGTAGATCCGGCGGACGATGTCGGCTTGTGGCGCGTCGATCTCCAGCAGCCCGCGAATGGGTTCGCCGCGTGCGTCGAGCCTGATGACGCGCTTGAACCCATAGGCGCGACCGCCGGCGAAGCGGCCAGCGAGGACCGCCGCTTCCATGCCCCGTACGGTCTTGTCGATGAGGTGCTTGAGGAAGATTGCGCCGAGCAGGCCTGCGACCGCAAACTTGATCTCGTCGACATGGCCTTCGCTGACCGTGTGCAACGCAATGCGGTGGTAGGCCAGCTTCTTGCCCAGCCACGCGACGTCCTCGGCATCGCGGGCAAGACGGTCGAGCGCCTCGCACACGACGATGTCGACCCGGCCATCCTCGACATCGCGCAGGAGGTTCTTCAGCCCCGCACGGTCGCGGCGATAGCCCGACTGCTCCGGATCGAGATAGGTCGCGATGACCTTGCCATCGAGATAGTCGACCAGTCTCATGCACGACGCTGCCTGATCCGCGCTGGAGGTCGCGGTCTGCATCGACGTCGAATGTCGACCATAGATGGCGATGCGAGGGGTGGTCTTCATGAGCATGGATCAGGGTCCTGGGCGTCGATAGAAGGAAGTTCCGCCTTGGCCTCGGCTCGGCAATGCTCCCTGGCCGCCTGGCGGGCGAGCAACCGGACGAGCTCCGCAAGCGCTCGGACGAAGCGTTCGTCACAGGGCGCATCGTCGGCGGAAAGGCGGGGCGTGTCGTCCACGCCGATGCTGATGGCGTGGTCTCACGTGCGCCAGCGATAGAAGTGCCGTGCGATTGATGCCCCAATTGCAACCGGCGTGTGGCCGCTTGCATAGGCTGTTACGATCCGCGCGGCCCGCGGCATCGTTGGCAAGGTTCGGGAAGGGGCATCGATGACCGCAGAAGGCTCGCCGCGCGCCATCGCCGAACAGCTTCTGGCGTCGATCGATCGCACTTCGTGGCAAATGACGGGGACCGAGACAGCCTTCGCAATTACGCTGGCTGCCACGAACATCGCCTTCGACGCCAAATCCGTCGAACCCGGTCGGGCCTTCGAACGGCTCGCTTTCGCCGTGGAGGCACGGATCGCGTTCGAGCGGGCGTCTGCGATGCTGGCAGCGGTCCCGTCGAAGGGGCCGCTGCCGCTCTGGCTGGTCAGCGGCTCGGATGTCCTTGCGCACTGGCTCGCCTGGTCGGGCTCGAGCCGGGCTTTGGCCAGGGTGCTGACCCTCGACGATGCTCTCGGTCACGCGCCGTTTTCCGCTGATCTCACTCGGCGTGCACGCCGCGAACTGAAGCAGGGTGGGGCGAGGATCCGGGTCCGTCAGGGAATAGCCGTCGCCCAAGAGATCGAGCTGGCCGAACAGCCGCACACCACGGCGTTTCTCGGCGAGACGGCGCTCATTCGGATCGATGCCGCCACCTTGCCGGAGACATTGCTCGCCGCTCTCGAGCCGAAGCCTCTGGCCAACGCTCACCGGCCTCTCGGCGAGGTCATCGACCATCCGTTCGTCCGGGCAGCCGACCTTCGATATAGCGCGGTCCGGAATGAGGGCGGGGCTATCGTCTTCGACGTCGCCAGTCATCAAACGCCCCTCGCGCCTGTACCGAGGGAGGCCTGGTCCGTCCTGCCCTTTGACGCCGATCCGGTCTTTCCGTGGCGGCCAACGGCGCGTGAGATCCGTGCGCATGATCGTTTGGTGCGGGCCGGGCGCCGGTCGACAGAACGCCTGGGCTTCGGCACAGCGGAGCGCAGCGCCTAGGCGCGGTCAGCGTTGAGGATGATGTTGCCGTCGGTCGAATACACGGCGTGATATTCGGCCTCCGTATCGCTATAGAACCCGCGCAGCTGCTTGTACTGAATGACCGCCAGCGTCGCCGCGAGCATGTTGAGGTCGGCAACCTGGATGTTGCTGCGGTAGAGTGCATCATCGACATCGCCGCGCAGCGGAATGCGATCGCCTGCGTGGACGTGGTCGCGCATCGCAGGCGTGCTGGTGGTGACGCGGATCAGGCCCATCAGCCGGTCGTCGACCAGACTGAGCCCGAGGCCGCAATCGATATAGGGCAGACCCAGCGCCTCGAGCGTGGGCACGATGAACGCGCGTGCTGCGACATTGTCGACGCATACGAACACGAAGTCGGTGTCGTCGAGCAGGGACATCGTCTCGGGCGTCAGGTGCACCGGATAGGCCTCGATCCCGCGATGCATCCGTCCATAAATCTTGGCAAAATAGGCCACCTTGGTGTGGCCGGCGGCAATGTCCTCCATCGACATCGCGCCGGGCCAGCGAAACGCATTGTGCTGCTCGGCCGTGTCGCCGTCGATCAGCAGGATCCGGTCGGCCGGGGTCTTGCTGATGAGATCAAGGACGACTGACCCCGTGCCCCCCAGCCCGATGATCGCGATGGTACCACCGGCAAGCCTTCGCGAAACCGCCTCGATCCCCGCTCGAGACGAAGCCGTGTCGGGATAGACGAACGGACTGGCAGCGTCCTTTATCGCGGCGGTGACGCGCTCAGCTGGCATAGGTGGCGTTCACGTTGACAAGAAGACCATCGGCCAGCGGGATGGCATCGCCAGGCGCCAGCAGGCCCGAGAGGCTCTGGTCGACGGGGTGGCGGTAAGAGATGGTAGCGCCCGCGAGCGGCGTCTGGCCCTCGCGGTCGGGGAAGACGATGCGGAGCAACTGCCGATAGGTGACGGTCCGCCCGCGGAGCGACGTCCAGCGGCCGTTGACCGAAATCGTCGTCCGACCCACGATGGCGGCAGGGCGCGGCGTCGAGCGCTCCGCTTCTCCCACGAGGTAGAGCGCACGGCGACGCGGCGGCGGAGCAGTTGTAGCCGGTACGCTGGGCTGATCGGTAATGGTCGGTACCATTCGGGTTCTCCAGTTAGAAAGGGAGGGCGTCGAAAGGTCGCGGGACCGCCCGCTGTCGGCCGCGCAAGGCCTGGACCATGTCGACGTACAGCTCGCGGGCCGATCTGAAGTGCTTCCGCGGAAACGCATCGCGGATCTGCTGCCACGAACAGATCCCGCCGGCCGGATCGATGCCGAGGTCGCCCATCGCCTCGAGGCAAATCGACAGTGCCAGGACATGATCGATGCCGGCAGGCGGGTGGCCGAGGGCGATCCTGATCGCATCGGGCGCGATCCAATCGGGTACCGTCCGATACTCGTCCTGTTGCAGGATCCACGTGACCTCGCCGAGATCGATATCGATGCCCAACCGGTCCTCGCGCCAGCGGCGGCAGCGTTCGGGATCGATCATGACAGCGAGGCCCTGAAGCACGTCGTCGCCAACCCGGTCTGCCCCGACGACCGTCACGATCGGATTGGCGCAGCGTGCCGCCGCCATCGCGATCGTGACCGGGGACGCCCCAAGCGCCTCGCTGATCTCACCCGACGCCGCGATACTGGCCGCGATGACGGGATCGGTGAGATTGACTACCGCATGGGACATACCGCCGATGCGCGCCAGCCAGCGTGCCGCATGCGTGCGACCGGCGCCGTTCGATCCGCCCAGGATGAGCGTTCCGCCGCAGAACCAGGGGCGCTCGGCGGCAAGCATCATGGCACAACGGGTGCGGACCCACGCGAGGAAATCGGGCTGATGCTCGTGCATCACGAGGAAGGGAATGCCGTCCGCCCCCAGCCGGTCGCCGCCGAGCAATGCGAACGGTTCGCCCAACTCCATCGGCAGCGGATCGTCACCCACGCCATGCCCGACGATCATCGCCGGCGTTGCCGTCTGGAAAGATGGGAGCATCGTCATCAGTCGCCTCGCCACATCCGCAGGGGCCGCACGCCGCCCGCGCCCCGGCCTTCCTTCTTCACGCGGCGTTCGGTTGCGAACATCTCGTCGAGCAGCAGCCGCGTCAGCGCCTCGCTGCCATGCTCCGCTGCGTGATCGAGAAACTCCAGGAAGCGGTCCTTCTGCCACCGCATCCAGTCGCAGAGCCGGTCGCGTTCGATGGACCGGTCGTAGGTGATCGACCAGTCAGCTTCCTCACTGCTCAAGCGCTCGAGTGCGAGCACATGGCGGCCGTGCTTGCCCGGGTAGCGTTGGAGGTGAACGATCAGTCGCTTCCGAGCCGTCTCGCGTGCCCTTTCAGCAGACCGAAGCTGTTCGGCAACCGCCGCTGCGATGAACGTCTCGGCCAACTCGTCCATGACGCCGGCACCGAACGCCATCGTCAGGCGACCGAGAAAGACCGGATCAGCCTCCTCTTCGGCGATGCCGGCCAACATGACGTCACGATCCGCCCGGCTCTCGAACCGCCGTGTCCAGATCACGGCAGGTGCGGCCCGGCTGCCAAGCGGCTGGACGGCCAGTTCAAGCGTCTTCCCTCCCCGAGCGGAGCGGAATTGAAAGGCGGCGTGCGCCTCGCTGTCTGCAACAACCAATCTCATGGCTAACTCTATACACAATCGTGTACTCAAATGGCAATCCCAGTTCTTGCCGTTTGGCCGAGCGCGGGGGATGGAGCCTGAATGACCATAGCTCGTCCTGCCGCCCCGCTCCTCGCGCTGCGCTTTTCCCAGGCCATCCCCGTCATCATGGCCGCCTGTCAGATCGAGCCGTCGGCGCGAACGGCTTTCAACGCGCGGATCCGCCAGCTACAGCGCCTTATCGCATCGCACGTCGACGATGACCGCCCGTCGGGCCCGCTCGCCTACGGCCTCGTCGAACTGGCGCAGCTTGCGACGGCCATCCGGTTGATGGCGGCCTTCATGGTCCCGACGCTGGCCGCCCGCTATGTGATCGAGCGGTGGGAGATACTGGGTCCGGCGCTTCTCGCCGGGGCCGGGCCCGCACTCCCTGTCGATTACACCGCGCGCCGCACGATCGGGGACGCGACGATTCTCGTGATCGCAGGCAACGCTCTCGCCGATTTGGGACAGCAGGGTCGACACGACGAACGCTACGCAGGCGCGCTCGGCGATGTGGAGGTCGTCGCTCCCGCTGAATTACCGGGCGTCAGCAAGATACTCGGCGGTACCTGCCTCATCCTGGACGCCACGGCCTACATGCCGGGAATCGTCCAGGGATTTGCCAAGGCTGTTTCGGCGACCGGTCCTGAACTCGCGCACGAGCTCGACCGGTTACGCTTTACACGCTGATCGGTTGAGGCGGATGCGCTCGTCGTAAAGACCAACGATTTCGGCTTTCGAGAGGCTTGGGATGCCAGCGGTGTCTCGGGCGACGGCCTGGAAATCGAGCATCGACATCACGTCCCATACGTCGCCCTTGATGAAATAAAACGAGTCGTCTTCTCCCCTCGGGTTTTTGTAGAGGCGCCCCGCATTCACGCCGATGCGCCGGATCGCGAAATTTGCGTCGGCCCGGTCTACGAATGTGAAGTCCCGGTGTGTCCGTTCGGTCCACCGCAGAGCGCGCAGTCGATCTGACCGGATCCAGATCTGGAAAACGGCCGGGACGGTGCGCTTCTCCGATCTGAACAGGAAGGCATCGCCGGGGACGTCCACCTCCCGGAACAGATGGAAATTGCGATCGAGGACGTTCTGGATCGAGGCCTTCCTGAACGTCCGCGGCAGGATCATCGCGATCACGAGCGACTGGCTGGCGGCATGATTGAAGAACGCCTTGGCGAGATTGCTGTTCTGGCCGAACGGCGGATTGCCGATCATCATGATCGGCAGGTCGCTTTGAACCGTGATCTCGAGGAAATCCGCTGCCTCGATACCGGGATGCTTCGGCTCTATATCGAACGCGAGCCTGTCCAAGGGCAGAAACGGCAGGAAGGCGCCATCGCCGGCGCTCGGTTCGACCGTCTGAAAGTGGTCCAGGTTGAAATGTTCGCGGAAGATTTGCGCCATCAGGCCCGCGATCGTGGGCCGGGTATAGAATTGCGAAAGTCGCAGATCGCGAGGACGTTTGTCCGGGACTGCGCTCTGCAGTCCCGCCGACAGACGGGCCCAACTGGACGCCGGTCTTGCCGGCGTTCGTCGCACGATCACGGTCGACGCGGATCCCGCCGGCGCGGCGCGATCTCTCGCGGGGCGGAGCTGTGCTGCCAGGAGCGCCGCCGCAACAATCGCGTCCGGGCCCACTCGCGGGCGCGCTCGGTTCTGCGCCTGCGCGGTGACCAAAGATGTTATCGGCATGCCGCATCCCTTTCCATCATGCCCTTAAGGCTCATCCGCCCGCGGCGAGCCTGCAACTCCATCATCGGCAACGCGCGAGCCGCCGCATGCCAGAGCGGGACGAGATGGAGCCTCAGCGCGGTGCTACCAGGATAGGTCAGGATCGTCGCGTCCACGATCCTCGTCGATTTCGTACCCAGAAAATGATCGGTGCCGATCAGATCGATCAACCTGCGACCAGGCAGGACGGTGAGGATCGTGTCGGGCACCGTGCGATCCCATAGCGTCAGCCGCACGTCGGGCTTGTCCAGATCCGGGCCAGCATGGATCGGCTCCTCGACGTAGCTGAACCGGTCAGTGTGATACGTCAGCATGATCCGGCCAGAGCCTGTGCTCATGAAGTCACCCCGACCGCCATGGCTTCTGGATTTGCGGACGACCGGGGGGCTCTGGTACGAGGGCACGAAGAGGTAGAGACATTCACCTCCGCTGCGCATGCGGAAGCCCGCAAGGAATTCGCGAACGCTGATGTCGGCCATCTGCAGGAAACGCAGGCTCGTTGCCGAGAGGAGCGGCGCCCGCGCCATCATGCGGGCGGCCGCCCGGTTCATGCCTCGTCCCCGACTTTGCGCGACCGGACGCCAGCGCCGTCCTCGGTCTCCTCCTCGATCAGCCGTTCGCGTGTATCGCAGACGAGCACCGGATCCTCGTCGGACACCCATGCGATCACGTTCTTCGCCGTACAGAAACAGCGCAAGGATTTGCGCGTCAGATACCAGTCCATGGCAGGGCAGGCCGCGCAGGCCGGCACGGGATTAGGATAGACATCATGCGGAACCTGGGCCAGCGCTGCGCTGTCCTTGCGCCCGACAAGCCGGTTTGCCGGCCCGAACCAGAGCTCGACATCCTCAATGGGGAGGACGGGGCGGTTGTCCAGAGTGCGATCCATCGTCAGCCATCCTTCTCGAAGAAGGTCTTGATCGTCTCGACCAGCTTTTCGTGGACGAGCCGCGCATATTCGAGCCGGTAGCTCGGATGCGCTTCGGCCATCGGCTTCAGCTTGACCGTGAAGTCGCCGCGATGCCCTGGCTGGATGGTCGCGATGATGCGATCATGGCGGTTGCGGACCTCGACCGTCTCGATCCGTACCTTGCCCGCGGCGGCAGCTTTCAGTTCGCTGGCGACGCGCGGTGCGGCATAGCCCATGCCGGTGATCAGGGATGCCCGGGCAAGCAGAGCCGAGCGCGTGTCCTCATTCTCGATGAGCGGCGCGAGATCGACCCATTGCGAGAGGCTGATCTCGCGCCGGTCGGTGAAGGCCGCCAGGATCGCCTCGGGCGCGTTGCGGAAGGCGAGACCCCGGCTCATCGTCGATTTGTCTACGCCGACCAGCCGCGCAAGCGCCGCATCGGAGGGGACGATGTTCTGGTCGAGCAGCCTCGACCAGCCGTCGGCCAGGTCCCAGAGGCTTGGCGTCTGAGCTTCGCGGTCATCCCGGTAGGCGATCTTGATCGCCTCGTCGCGCGGCAGGTCGGGATGGATGCGGACTCGCACCTGGAGGCCGGCCAGAAGGCAGGCAGCGGTCCGGCGCGATCCCGCGAGGATCTCGATCGCGCCGTCCTCTGCATATTCGCCGTGCGCGTCGTTGATCTGGCCGACCGCCCTTATCTCATCGGCAAGGCGCGCGATCGCTGCCGGCGCATGCGGTGTATCGACGCGCGGGTTGAGAGGCGAAATCCGCACGGTCGCGGGATCGACCATCACGACACGCGTGGTCTTCGGGGTTGCGGCGGCAAGCGGGAGCTGTTCGGTCATGATGTCCTCGGGTGTTGTCGATTGCCACCCTTTGCAGCCGTTCGTTTTTCGCCAGCGACGGAAGTCCAGCGCTTCTTACCGTTTTGCCTGACATGCGCCTGATCGCCGGTGATGCCGGCAAGCCCCGTCCAGAGGGGGACGAGGATCTGCTGACGAACGGCAGGCGCCACGGGCATGCCGAACAGCCGAGGCATGGCAGCGACGACGGCCTGTACCTGCAGTGCGATCGCTCCGGCGTGTTCGGCGTCCGTCTGCGCAAGCGGCGCCGACATCTGCGCGCCATTGGCGATCCACGCGTGGCGCTCAGCATCGATGGCAGGCCGAAACCAGAGACAAGGCGCGAAGGTTTGCGCCACGGGTGTCAGGCCGGGGAGGGGACCGAGGCCGCGCAGCACAGAAACTAGCGGGCGGTCATCAGATACGGCTTTGCCTTTTTCACGCGGCCAGATGCGCGCCTGGTCGATCCGGCGTTTAAGCGGTTGGATGGCGCGCGCACGGTCCTTCAGCAGGCGGGCCGCGCGCTTGCGGACGGCGCCGCCGTCCTTGCTCCGGCAGCCGACGTGACCTCCGTGGCGATCGTCAAAGTAGGCAAGCTCGTGATCGCGTGGGGCTGGGCGCACCGACATAAAAATGCGCCAGGCGTCGTCCCTGCCATCGGTCGGCGTGTCGAGCGACTTCAGCATCGACCGAAGCATTTCCCGGTTGGCGATGCCGGCTGGGGGGACCGAGGCCGGCGTGCTGTCGATCTTCAGGTTGCTGCGGCGGGCGTCGGCAAGCCTGATGAACAGGCCGACGCCGGGATCGCGGGCTTCGCCAGGAAACGCCTCGATCAGAACTGCACTCAGGATGTCCGATTGGGTCAACCCCATGTAAACGGCCAGATCCCGATGATAGCCTGTCTGCGTGTAGATGGGCTTTGCCAGCTCGATCGTGGCAACGCTGGCTATTATCGCCGGATCGTCCATTGCCCTGACGAAATCATGGTCGAGATGGCCGCGGGCGAGCGTCGGGAGCGGATGGGCCGGGTCGAACCGGCTGCCGGTCAGCCATGCCTGCACCATATGATGCGAAAGAGCGCTCGATGCGAGCATCAGGCCGACCCGGGTCCGGTTTCGCAAGGCGTGGCGTAAGGCCGTTGGATCCGAAATCTCCCGCTGGCCACGGCGCGCATCCAGCCGCGGTCCACCGATGCTGTCGAATGTCCGGCGCTTCAGCTCGAGCGCTATCTCGTGGGCGCGCGCCACCTCGAACACGGCGGCAACCGCCCCGAGAGGCCCGCCGAACGTCAGCGGAAAGGCGCCGCTCGGGGCTGCCATCCACGGCAGTGCCTCGAACAGCCGGTCGAGCCGGCGGGTCACGATGAGCTTTACGATGAGGTCGGTCCGCACCTCGGCCAGCCGGTCCCGCCGGGCCTGGGGGTACGGTATGAGCAGACGGCTCAGGTCCCCTGTCAGCAGGCCGGCCCATTGCGATGGGAGGACGGCGAAACCAGGATCGGTTGCGATCCGCTCGACGCGCATCGCGATCGCCTCGAGCTCGGCGGCAAAGCCAGACAGCGTTGGTGCCTCGGGTCGGCCCCGGATCGGAAGCGTCTCGGCGATCCGGATCAATCGCGGGCCGATTTCTTCGTCGACGACGGTGAACAGGGCGATCGTCTCGACGATGTCGCGGGCATGACCCAGGACCGATGCGATCTTCTTTCGCCGAGCGTCGTCACGCGTCGTCGGCCGTGCGGCATCTTCAAGCGCGCCCAGACAGGATCGCAGTCGCTGGCGGATCGCCGCGTAAGCGTCGCGCGCATTCCTGCGATAGTCTGTCGGGGTCGGCGTTTGCTTCGCGGTCGCGACCAGCCGCTCGAAGATTTGAACCATGTCGAGCGTCGCGCGGACCGCAATGAGCGCGCCGGTCTGGATCAGCGACGCGCTGGCGTTCCGATCATGCCGATGCACGCACCAGGCGGCGCGCACGGCTGCCGCCGCCTGGCGCTCGGCGATGCTGAGATGCGCCATCGGGCCGCCCGCCCGCATCCGTTCTAGCCATTCGGCCAGCCAGCCGATTTCCCAACCGGCGACCTTCCAGAACGCGGCGGGCGCGTAGCGCACCCCGCTGATGTCAAAGAGCCAGCGCCGGATGTCGTCTGCGGATCGCGGCTGCATGATGTGCCGCATCGACGCGCCGCTCCCGATCGCTTTGGCGGCACGGTCGGACATGTAGGGGATGAGCGCAGGCAGGCGCGTTCCGACCAGCGCAGCACAGGACCATCGCCAGGATGCCACCCCGAGCTCGCGATGCGGCAGGGCCGCCAGGGCGACCGACACGCCACGCGGAATGCGCGCCACCTGATCGGGCGAGGCCGTTCCGTCGGCGAGAATGACGTCGGGGAGGATGATGTGCGCGCGGTGAAGGAGGCACAGGATCTGCGCCCGCGTGTCGCCGTCGAGCAGAGGATCGGGGATCATGCCTCATCTCCCCCGTTGAAGCGCAGATTGGCATTCTGATTGGCCAGCCAGTCGGCGGCATGTCCCCGCATCCGCTCGGCCGGGACAGCAATGTCCTTCTGCCGGGCAGTCGTGATCGCGAGATGGCCCTGACGTGACAGCGCGGGCTTCAGACGCCAACGGCGTCCGGGGTGGCGCCGCTGATGGTCGGCGAAGCGGTCGCAATCGGCCCGATAGCGAGCTTCGGCATCGCGATAGTACGCGGCCGCCCCGATCGCGGCGAGCGGCTCGCCACCCGATCCGATTGCCGTCAGCAGCACGGCGCCGAACCGTTGGTCGGCCTGACCGACGGCTGCCCGTTCGAGCAATCGACGAAGCGTAGGTTGTGCCAAGACATAGAGGCCGCGATGGCCATCGATGTGCGCCGCGGTCAGCCCGAACGCCTTGGCCGCCTGACCCAAGCCCAGCTTCGGCCGCTTCAACCAGAACGGATCAACGCGGCCGCGCTTTAACAGACCGAGATCGTGGAGAACGCGCTCACCTGAGACCTCGAGCATGGGGTCCGACGTACAGACGATCAGCAGCCGATCGAGGAGATCGGCGCCATCAACCGGCGTCGACGCCTCGAGGCGGGTCAATGCGTCGCTCCAGTCGAGGCTATGGAAGCCCAGTACCGGCAAGATCTGTTCTGTGCCGAAACCCCGCTCGGCCAGCATCCCGCCGTGCATATAAGCGGCGCGATTGGGATGATGCTCGAGCGCCGACTGTTGGGCGTCAAAGTCAGCCATCCCGGTTTCCGCATCTCGTCGTATCGATCGCGCGTCAGCAAGGGCAGCTTTGAGCGGTGCACTAAGCGCTTCATCGCTGGGGTCGTTGAGGTCGTTCGTCATCTGTCTGTCTCCTTCGAGACATGTCGACCACGAAAGATTGTAGGACAGCGACGGAAGTCGCGGCGCGCGCAGCCACACCCGCGGCTGAGATCGATACGGTGGAACGGGTTTCGTCATGGGGCGTGATCCAGTCTGCGCTGAACCAGGCCAGCCCCGAGCTTATGGTTTCGAGGCCTCCTGCTGCAAAGCTGTTTTTTCGGGCACTCAGGCCTGGCACGGCATCGATAGCGCGAGCGGCACTTCCATGGCTGCCGGACAGCCGGTCGGTCGATGATGCCGATCATGACCAGCTTTCGCCCAATCCGATCGATCGTAGAAGGCCGCGATGAGCGTCTCGGTGTCCTGTTCGAGCAATACAGTGCTCAGGGACGGGTCGTCAGCAGCGAAGGTAGAAAGAGGGGTCAGTTTTCATTTGTGGGTGGGGGGGCGCATTAAATGAAATCGCCTGTCGCGATTTCGGGCGGCTCGGCCGACCGGACCCCACCCCCACCCCCTGTCGAGTTCTTTGTCGTCCTGCCCGACGGCAGTTGCATCCCATCAACGCCGGATGCCTGCCGGATCGTCATGAAGCAGGCGCGTAGCGAGACGCGCAAACAGGCGCGCCTGAAGCGGCTCGAGAAGGCCGCAGAACTGCAATGTGCGATGGAGGACTGTGGATCGGCGTGGAAAAGGGACCCCGGTAGCGGGGTGATCGGCGTCGAAAAAGGACCCCTCATCCCGGTGGTCTAGGCTGCTCGCTTGGCGGTGTGTCAGGCGGCGAGATCGGGATGCTGGTATT
>NZ_NWVC01000012.1 GCF_002374855.1 Sphingomonas adhaesiva | reverse complement strand
TTTTCCCCGTCCCTTTCGGGATTACAGCTATTGCTAGCCGAGGTTAGTCCAGTGGGCATGATCTATAGCCAGCAAGATCATCTACTCATGGTAGAGCTCCTTTATACTTCCGCCGTTACGGCGCACCATTGAAGACGGTGTAGCGCTTAAGGAATGCTACCTGGCGCTTGCCATCGTCGCTGGCTTCTCCGCTCCTGTCGGCGTCCACCTCGATCGTGTTGGCATAAACGACGGTTGAGCCCTTCTCGCCCTTGCGGACGCACCCGCCGAGCGCGAGCGCCTGCTTGAAGGTCAGCCAATGCGGCGAGGCATAGCCCTTCGTCATGGCCGCTACCCAAAGGGTCAGGACGTTGATGCCGCGATAAGGAACACCAGTCGAGCGCAGCGGGATGTTGGGAGCGGTGCTGCCGTTCCACGATTTCGACCAAGGCCGGGTGCCCGCCTCGATCATGGCGATCATCTGGTCGGTGATCTCTTGGTAGATGTCAGCCCGGTTGTCGGTGATCCGTGCCATGGTCTCTTCCTTTCCTTCGAGGCTGAAAGCCGGTCGCAACAGCAACCGGCTCTGCCTTTCCGGCGAGGAACGGGATGGGGAGGGAGGGCGAGAATATGGTCCCTGGCGCGGGCGGGCCGCCCTAGCGTGGCCGACGCCCAGAGGGCGTCGGGTGCCGCGCTTGGCGGATTACACGGGGGGCCTGATTGTCGTTCGGGAACGAAAGGGCAGCCGCCCTTGGTGTTCCCCGCGCCGGCGGGCCTCCGGGGGAGGGCTGCGGCGCCGGCGAGCCTGTGCCGGGCCAACGGCCCGTCCTTTGCCGCATGGCATAGTCTTGGCAGCGGGCGTGCTTTGCGCGATCTGTTGATGGATGATCGGCACAACGCCGTGGCGGAGCGACAGCGCGTGACCAGCATTCGGATCCTGCACCGCGACCCAACCGGCAAGGTCTTTGACGGGGGCGTCGAGTATGGGGTGGAGCAGTTTGCCGGCCAGGTGCCCGCGATCGGCGACACGATCCTCGATCCCGGCGTGATCGTGGGTCAGGATCGGAACGATCCGCAACATCGGTCGATCTGGACGGTGGTCGGCCGTGTGTTCAACCCGAGGGACCGGGAAGACACGGTGGCACTGATCGTGGAGAGTCGGGACGGCAACCTCACCGACGAAGCCTTCGCGTGAAATTCACGGCCGAGAGGGAGGTCTTTGCGGCTCCCCCCTGCGGTTACTCGGTTGATACGCCATGGGTATGCCCTGAGTGACGTCTACATGGGCACTGACTATACTTTCTATACTTTCTATACTTTCTATACTTTGCAGGGCCGCTGCGGCTCCCGGCCGGAGCCCTGAGAGGCGCTCCCCCGGGCGCCCTTGGCGCCTCACGGGGGCGGCGCTAGAGGCTACCCCTCAAACTTGAACCGCCTACGCGCGAGGGGCATATCCGCCGGGAGAAAGGAATAGCCCCATGGCGGCCAAGAAGCAAACTGACAGCAGCTCCGATCTGCGAACGAACGAGAAGAAGTGGACCAAGCCGCTGATGGATGCGGGTTGGACGGCGCTGCCGAGCGTCATCATCGAGAACCAGCGTCAGCTTGGCCTCGAACCGCTCGATCTCAACATCGTGCTGTATCTGGCGAGCAAATGGTGGACGGCGGAAGGGAAACCTTACCCGTCCAAAAGCACCATGGCGCAAGCCATGAACGTCCACCCGCGCACGATCCAGAAGCACATCGCCAGTCTGGAGGCTGCCGGATACATCCGGCGCGAAGAGCGTCGAACCGACCAGGGAAGCCGGACGAACATCTACCATCTCGACGGACTGATCGAGGCGGCCAAACCCTTTGCGGATGAGAAGCTCGCGGAGATCAAGGAGAAGTCCGAGATCAAGAAGATCCGCCAGAACCGTAAAGGGGCTCCCAAGCTGCGCCTGGTCAAGGATGATGACGCGTGAATGCACACATTCAGGAAGCGCCGCCTCGGGTAGCGCCGCGCCTGAAAGGTGCGCCGAAGATCCGTCAGCTCTTCTGGTGCGATTTCCCTCAGGACGCGCAGCTACCGGAGTTTTGGAAGCGGCGGCCGGTAATCGTGATTTCGTATCGGAACACGCTGCATGGAGCGGTGACGGTGATCCCGTGTTCGACGCAGGCGCAGCCAGGTAATCAATGGGCAGTCCCGCTCCAAACCACCATTGACGGACGCGCGGCGTTCGCGATCTGCGACAAGATGACCACGGTAGCGGTCAGCCGGCTCGTGCCGGACAAGGGCGGCATAGCGCGGATGACGGAAGCCGAGTTTGACGGCATCCTTCGGGTAGCACTCGCCTGGCTGCCCGTGCCCTCGACACCGGCGCCGGAGGCCTGAGGGCCGCCCTGGAGCGATTAGATATTAGTTGAATCTTCAGTAGCGGGTTCTATATCGGGAGGCATCTGCGGCCTCCCCCTCGGGGAGTGTCCGTTTCCCGCGAGGGAACTAAACGGTCGGGGCCGCCTCAAAAGGGCGGCCCTTGGCTTATCTGCCGCCCCCGCGCCGGTGCCGCATTCCCGGGGTCGGTTCCGGCTGAGGGCGAAATGACACCCTAAGCGAAACGGCAAGAAGGGGTGGGGAGCGGACATCGCGCCCCCGCCTTGCGTCATCCTGAACTTGTTTCAGGATCCATCGGGCGATTGGTGCCGGAGCGTGGTGGCTCGTGCCGCCATCTCGGTTGGCCGATCATAAACTGGGCTTTCGGATTGATGGACCCTGAAACAAGTTCAGGGTGACGGCTGATTTGGGGTGGGGCGCGGTCATCCGTCATCCCGGCGCATGCCGGGACCGTGGGCAAGTCTTGAGGCGATAGCTATCGCCAGGGCGCCCGGACGTGAGGCTGCTTCTAAAGACAGCCCACGGTCCCGGCATGCGCCGGGATGACGACCATTGGGAACGTCTGCAACGGGGCGGATGCTGCCCTTCACCATTCCGCCGGATGGATGTCGATCAAATGGATCAAATGTCAGTGAGATCCTCAGGGTACATCCCACCGCGCTGGCAGAAGAGAGCCCATGTTTCCTTCCCCTGTGCGGTTACGATCATGCGAACCGGTAAATCGACTGCGAGCGCGATAAGGCCGAGGCGGACAAGCGGGCCAATGCTCCTATCGCTGATCACCCTGTCAGGGGTGTACCCTCCTGCCACGAGTGTCCATCCGGGCGTTCCGCGTTCGGTAATAGCCGGAGCGAGATGGCCGTCACGTGGGAGATCGGTATCGCGGCCCAGGGTGTATAGGCAGATACTCCAGAAGGCATCTCGCGGTCGTGGTGGGATCAACGCCCATTCCAGCGGGCCGGCATCATCCTGTTCGGGCGCTTGAACGGCTGCGGCCGGGTCGTCCCGGACTCCATCGCGGTACGCGCGCTCTAGCGCCTGCGCGATGGCGCCAGCAGTGTCGACGGCGATCCCGTACTTCCGATTGTAGCGATCCTTGGCGACAATGCCTCGGGCGATTTCGCGAAACCGCGCCTTGCGCCGGGGATCGGGACGCAGCCGTCCAGACGCCCCGGTCATGTCGTCACCGTGACATCAGGGCTCACGTTACCCCGTGCGCGAGCCACGATCCCGGCGACCGTGTTCTTGCTGAGTCCCAGGTCGCGAGCGATCCAGCGATAGCTCCGCCCCTCGGCGATATGCGCCAACACTTTGGGCGCGAGGCGGTCCGACTTGGGTCGCTCCCCCAGTTGCCGACCGAGTTTGCGGCCACGTGCCCGCGCTGCAGCAAGGCCAGAGCGGACCCGCTCGCTCAGCATGTCGCGCTCAAACTGGGCTATACCTGCGAGCATCGTCGCCATCATCCGCCCATGCGGCGTATCGACCTCGAACGTCATGCCGCTCATCGCGACCACCGACACGCGCCAGCCCGACAGCCGGTTGAGTGTATCGAGCAGGTCCTGGGTCGAACGCCCCCAGCGACTGAGTTCGGTAACGAGGATCGCATCGATATGGCGTGCCTGCGCCAGCTTCATCACCTCAGCCCGCGCCGAACGGTTTGCCTTCATGCCCGACGCGGTTTCGCGGAAGACCTCGACCACTTCATAGCCGCCACGCTCGGCAAAGCCGGCCAGGTCGCGGAGCTGCCGTTCGCACGACTGGTCGGCTGTCGAAACCCTGGCGTAGATGGCGGCGCGCTGTCCCAATTGAACCCTTCTGGAATTAGGCCTCGAAAAGCCTTGATTTGCGTGGGGTCAGTGTTGTCCAAAACAGACTTCTGTTCAATGGGGACAAGCCGTGCATGCCGAGACGCCATATCCTCAGCGCCCGACAGCGTTCGGCCCTACTCGACCTACCGACTGACGAAGCGGCGCTGCTGCGCCATTATCTTCTGGCAGACGATGACCTGATTCATATCGACCGGCGTCGCCGACCGGAGAACCGCATCGGGTTCGCCCTGCAGTTGTGCGCGCTGCGATATCCAGGCCGGACCCTTGCTCCCGGCGAACTGATCCCCCACACTGTATCTGCCTTTCTAGGCGCCCAGCTTGGCATCGCTGGCGAGACGCTCGCGGCCTATGCCGTTCGACGCCAAACCCGCCACCAGCACATGGAGGCGCTGCGCCGTATCTACGGATACAGAATGTTCCCCGGACGGGGACCGTATGCCAGGGCTTTCCGCGATTGGCTTCTCGCCGAAGCCGAGCAGGCACGCTCAAACGACGACCTTGCCCGGCGCTTCATTGCCCGCTGCCGTGAAACCATGACCATCCTGCCGGCGATCACGACAATCGAGCGTTTGTGCGCGGACGCGCTCGTCGCCGCCGAACGTCGGATCGAGAAGCGGATCGCGGCCCGTCTCGATCCCGTCGCCTGTGATGGGCTCGACCGACTGACTACCGAGATGCTGCCGGGGGCGATCAGCCGCTTCATCTGGCTGCGCCGGATTGAGCCGGGCAACAACTCCGCCGCGGCGAACCGGCTGCTCGACCGGCTCGAGTTCCTGCGCGCGATGAACCTCAATGATGGTATACTTGCCGGTGTTCCACCGCATCGCGTCGCCCGGCTACGCCGGCAGGGCGAGCGCTACTTCGCCGATGGCCTGCGCGACCTCGGCGCCGATCGGCGCCGCGCTATCATGGCGGTCTGCGTCATTGAATGGGCCACGGCGACTGCGGATGCGGTGATCGAAACACATGACCGGATCGTTGGCCGCACCTGGCGCGACGCGAAGCAACTGCATGACGCGCGGGTCGTAGAAACCAGAGGCGCTACCACTGCGACTTTGAACGGCTTCACTGCACTCGGTTAATCATTGCTCGAAGCGCATGGCGACGGCGCGTCGCTGGAAGATGCGGTCGCGGGCGGGGCGGGATGGGAACGGCTCACCAGCCTCGTCGCTACGGCCAAGACGTTGACGGACACCTTGGGCGATGATCCGCTGGCCTATGTTGATCAGGGGTATCACCGCTTCCGTCGGTATGCCCCGCGCATGCTGCGATGCCTCGACCTCAAAGCTGCGGCGGTTGCACGGCCTTTGCTGGACGCGGCTACCGTCATCGCTACCAAGGGCGCAGTTCCGGCGGCCGACGATTTCTTGCGCCCGCATTCCAAATGGCGGCGACAGTTGCGGGCGAAGGGCGATGATGATGCCCGCCTCCGGGAAGTCGCGGTCATGTTTCACCTGCGCGACGCGCTGCGCTCGGGCGACATATGGCTCGACCGCTCGCATCGATATGGTGACCTGCGCCACGTCCTCGTGCCGATGGCGGTCGCGCATGCCGCGAAGCTGGCGGTCCCGTCCGACCCGCATGTCTGGCTGGCTGACCGCAAAGTGCGTCTCGCTGATGGCCTTGCCCGGCTCGGTCGCGCCGCGCGCAGCGGTACAATTCCGAAAGGCAGCATCGAGGACGGCACGCTGCGCATTGATCGGCTCACCGCTGACGCGCCGGATGGGATCGAGGATCTGGTGCTTGATCTGTATCGCCGGCTGCCGCCCGTCCGCATCACCGATCTGCTGCTCGAAGTCGATACCGCGCTGGGTTTCACTGATGCCTTCACGCATCTGCGCACCGGCGTGCCATGCGGCGACCGAATCGGCCTGCTCAACGTCCTGCTTGCCGAGGGCCTGAATTTGGGTCTGCGTAAGATGGCAGAGGCTTCCAACACTCACGACTATTGGCAACTCTCCCGTCTCGCTCGCTGGCACGTCGAAAGCGAGGCGATCGACCAGGCGCTGGCCAACGTGGTCGCGGCGCAAGGGGCGCTGCCGATGGCCCAGGTCTGGGGTATGGGCAGATCCGCATCGGCCGATGGCCAGTTCTTCCCCGCCGCACGGCAGGGCGAAGCGATGAATACGATCAACGCCCGCTACGGCAACGATCCCGGCATCAAGGCCTATACCCACGTCAACGACCGCTTCGCGCCGTTTGCATCGCGGACCATTCCAGCCACGGTCAGCGAAGCACCTTATCTACTCGACGGGCTGACGATGAATGAGGCAGGGCGACGGATCGAAGAGCAGTACGCCGACACTGGCGGGTTCACCGATCATCTGTTCGGGATCAGCGCGATGCTCGGCTGCCGCCTTGTACTGCGCATCCGCGACCTCCCATCCAAACGACTGTACGTGTTCGACCCTGCCGCGACGCCGAGCGAATTGCGCCCGCTGGTGGGCGGCAAGGCGCGTGAGGCGCTGATCGTTTCCAACTGGCCCGATCTGTTCCGCTGCGCCGCCACCATGAGCGCTGGACAGGTCGCGCCGAGCAGCATCTTGCGCAAGCTCGCCTCCTATCCGCGCCAGAACGATCTTGCCTCCGCGCTGCGCGAGGTGGGCCGGATCGAGCGGACGCTGTTCATCATCGAATGGATACTCGACGTCGGCATGCAGCGCCGTGCACAGGTCGGCCTCAACAAAGGCGAGGCACATCATGCGCTGAAAAATGCCCTGCGCATCGGCCGTCAGGGCGAAATCCGCGACCGCACGACGGAGGGTCAGCATTACCGGATCGCCGGCCTCAACCTGCTCACCGCCATCATCGTCTACTGGAACACCCTGCACCTTGGCCATGCCGTTGAGGCCCGGCGCCGCGAAGGGCTCGATACCCCCGACCATCTTCTCGCCCATATTTCGCCGCTCGGATGGGCACACATCCTCCTCACTGGCGAGTACCTTTGGCCCAAGGACGCCGGCGCTTAGGGTGTCATTCCGCCCTCAGCCGGAACCGACCCCATCAGCGGCGAGCCGTCGTCCCCGATGCAAGGGTATCGAGCAGTCTCCTCCTCACCCGTCGCGATGCTCACGCCGCCTTGGGGGCGAACAGGCTGAGAAAATCGACCTGATTGTTCAAGAGGTCTGCCAGCGTGTGACTGTCCAGCACGGTCATGAAGGCACCGAGCGCTTCGCGTAGCACGCCGGTTAATCCGCAAGCGGGCGCGATGATGCAACTGCCGCAATCGACCAGGTCGAACCCGTCCTCTGTGTGCCGGACAACCGATCCGATGATGATCTCCTCAGGCGGGCGCGCCAGACGGATACCGCCAAGCCGCCCACGGGCGCTGGCCACAAAGCCTGCCTTCCCGAGATCGTGCACCACCTTCATCAGATGGTTCTGCGAAATGCCGTAGGATCGAGACATCTCAGAGATCGAGCATAGCCGCTCGGGCCGAGCGCTGAGGTAGAGCAGCACACGCAAGGCATAGTCGGTATAGCGCGTCAGCTTCATGAGGTTTTCCGGTCACAGCGCCTCACAGGCGCAGACTCAATATATGCATTTCCGATGCATGTTTCCAAGTAGATGATACATGCAGCGGGAGTACATGATTACGGAGTCGTCGGATGGACCGTGACAGACAGATTGACGAGGAAGGGCTGAGCCAGCTGCTGGCGCTGTTCTATGCACGGGTCCGCGACGATGCCGAGCTGGGACCGATCTTCAACGATGCGGTCTCCGATTGGCCGGAGCATCTGGAAAAGCTCACCGCCTTCTGGTCATCGGTGATGCTGACCAGCGGACGCTACAAGGGAAATCCGGTAGCAGCGCACTTCCTCCATCGGGAGCGGATCACGCCGGCGCTCTTCCAGCGTTGGCTCGCGCTTTGGCAGCAAGCTACCGCGGAGGCGATGCCATCGCCCGCTGCTGCCGCGCTCCAGGCTAAGGCAGCGCGCATCGCTGAGAGTCTCCAGCTCGCGCTGTTCTTCAAGCTTGATCCCGTTCGCAGCCCTAGCCGGGTCGCTGCGTGATGCCGCAACCCGCTCCCTACCGCTCGACACCTGTGTTCGACGAGGTGACGCTTCCCGCTGCCTTGCGCGGCGAGCACCGCACCAAGGCGGGCGTATGGGGCGTACTCCGGGTGATCGAAGGCAGCCTCAAGCTGCGCTTCCCTGATCCGCGCCTCGACAAGACACTGACGCCCGATAACCCGGGCCTCATCCTCCCGGAACAGCCCCATTTCGTCGAACCGATCGGCCGGATGCGTATGCAGGTCGATTTCTACAACGAACTACCGGTCGTCTAACCTTCGCATTCTCCACCGAGGAAACCTCCATGTCGCAGCCCTTGAGCGATCAGACGATCGCGCTCGTCAAAGCCACCGTTCCCGCTCTCGAAGAGCATGGTCTGGAGATTGTCCGCACCATGTACGCGCGGATGTTCGAGAACCCCATGATCCGTGATCTGTTCAATCAGTCGCATCATGGTGAGACGGGGTCGCAGCCCAAGGCTCTCGCGACGGCCATCCTCGCCTATGGACGGAACATCGAGAATCTCGGCGCGCTCGCGCCAGCGGTGGAGCGGATCGCGCAGAAGCATGTCGGCCTGCAGATCCTCCCCGAGCATTACCCTTATGTGGCCGACGCGCTGCTGGGCGCGATCAAGGAGGTGCTGGGCGATGCCGCAACCGACGAAATCCTCGCGGCCTGGGGCGAAGCCTATTGGTTCCTCGCCAACATCCTGATCGCGCGTGAGGACCACCTCTACCGCGACCTGGCGTCCGCTGAGGGCGGGTGGTCCGGGTGGCGCACATTCGCCGTTGACGAGGTGCAGCCCGAAAGCGCGATCATCACCTCGTTTGTGCTCCGACCGACGGATGGACGACCCGTCGTCGCGCACAAGCCGGGCCAGTATCTCACCTTCTGGCTCGAAATCCCCGGTCGTCCGCCGCTCAAGCGCAATTACAGCATCTCTGCTGCTCCGAACGGCACGACCTATCGCATCTCGGTCAAACGCGAACCGCAAGGCCTCGCCTCCAACTGGCTCCACGATCATGTCGCGCCGGGAACGGTGTTGAAGGTTTCTCCTCCCGCAGGCGAGTTCTTCCTAGCCGATCACCCGGAACGTCCCGTCGTGCTGCTCTCGGGCGGCGTCGGTCTCACGCCGATGGTCGCGATGTTGGAGACGATCGCTGAGCGCCATCCGGATTTGCCCGTCCATTTCGCCCACGGGACACTAAATGGTTCGACGCACGCGATGGGCGATCATGTGCGCTCGCTCGCGGCTGATCACCCCAACATCCGGATAACGACCTTCTATCAGCAGCCGCGAGCCGAGGACGTAGCCGAGCGTGACTTCGACGAGACAGGCGTGATCGACGAGGAGTGGCTGCGCCAGGAGACGATGGGCACCGAAGCCGATTATTATCTCTGTGGGCCACGTCCGTTCCTGCGCACGTTCGTCTCCACGCTGTCGCTCGTCGGCGTACCTTCCGATCGCATCCATTATGAGTTCTTCGGTCCCGCCGACGAGCTGCTGGCTGCCTGAAGCCCCTTTGGGGGAACGCCGCGGTTCTAGCGGGATGTTGGGTTGTTGAAGCGTGCTGTCCGAACAGCTCGCTCGCAACTGTTCTTAAGGACGGTGAGTTTCGTTGAGCATTTTAGCGCATTTGAGAGCTTCAGCATGACCCATGAGTATGGCGATCCGTTCAATGAACAGGCGATCGCAGCGGCGGTTGCGAGAACGCTCGCACTCAGAAATGAAGCCCCTGGCCAGTCGCTCGAGGTGCACGTGGAGCAGGCCGTCCATGAATGCATCTGCTCGTGCGCAATCGATATTGAAGACAGCATCGAACACCGCCGGTCTGGCATTCATGAGACGCTTGTCCGCGAGGTGAGCGGCCAGGTCGAGCGACAACTCGCGCGAGCTGAAGCAAATGAGCGGAACCAGGAGGTGGACGAGGCCTCCGAGGAATCCTTTCCGGCGAGCGATCCTCCTGGTTGGATCTGGGAGAGGCCCTCACACTGAACGAGGTGGTTGCCTCTAACGACTGCGTCAGGAGAACTCGATGGCCCTACACCATGCTGCACCGGGAGAGATCGTCGATCTCTGTAAGCGTGGTCAGCAGGCCGTCTTGCGGTAGCGCCGGTAGCAGGGATGCTTGTCGCCTTTGACGAGGGCGCGGCGGTGCGGGAAGTTTTGGATTCTACGACCAGTCATACGAGCACTCGTATGACTGGTCGGATGGAGGTGGTTGGCCGGGTGTCAGGCCGGCGCCGATGGTCGGACACGGAGAAGCTGGAGATCCTGGCGGAGGCGTTCCGACCGGGGGGTCGGGTCTGCGATGTCATCGCGCATCGCGAGGTATCGAGCAGCCTGATCTACACGTGGCGCAAGCAGCTGCGCGAAGGCAAGTTGGCCGGGGCGATGCCGTCGCTGCCGGTATTTGCCGAGGTACAGGTGGCGGAACTGACGCCGCCAGCGCCACAGCCGGCGCCATATCCATCGGGGCTCATCCAGATCGAGTTGCCGGGCGGCGTGCGGGTGAGTGTCGACGCAGGCGTGGATGCAGATGTGCTTGCACGGGTTTTGTCGGTGCTGCGATGAGCCCGGTGCCAGTGCCGTTGCCGACGCGGGTGTTCCTGGCGTGCGGCGTGACCGACATGCGCAAGGGGTTCGATGGCTTGGCGGTGCTGGTGCAGCAGGTGCTGGCGCAGAACCCGCATTCGGGTGGCTTGTTCGCGTTCCGTGGCAAGCGGGGGCATCTGGTCAAGCTGCTGTGGTTCGACGGCCAGGGGCTTTGCCTGTTTTCCAAGAGGCTCGACCGTGGCCGTTTCGTCTGGCCAGTGACAGCGACCGGCACGGTGACGCTGACGCCAGCGCAATTGTCGATGCTGCTGGAAGGCATCGACTGGCGGCGCCCCGAGCGGACGTTCACGCCGACGCTGGCAGGGTAGGAACGGCGGTTTTGCGCCACTTTCTCTCGCTCGCCGACCTGCAATCTGCTATGGAAACGGAGTGTCGGAAGCGCCTGTTTCCCCTGCTGATGCGACCGCGCGGATCGCCGCGCTGGAGGCTTCGCTCGCCCGGGCCAATGCCGCGCTTGCCGCCCGCGACCTGCTCATCGATACGCTGCGCGGACAGATCGCGCGGCTGCGGCGAATGCAGTTCGGCGCGTCGTCCGAAAAGCTGGGGCGCGAGATTGAGCAACTCGAACTGGCGCTGGAGGAACTCGAGACCGAGCGCGATGCGCCTGGGCCTGAGATGGTTGACCCTGGCGTGGCGGTTCGGCCGGTGCCCGTCCGCAGTCTGCCCGGACATCTGCCGCGCGAGGAGGTCGTCCACGAGCCGGCGTCGGGTGCCTGCACCTGCCCGGACTGTGGCGGTGCGTTGCGCGCGCTCGGCTTGGACACACACGAGATGCTCGACATTGTGCCGGTGCGCTGGCGCGTCGTGCGCAACGTCCGCCCCAAATACAGTTGCCGGGTATGCGAGAAGATTGTCCAGGCACCCGCACCGGTGAGCGCTGTGGCCAGAGGCAAGGCGACCTTCGCGACGCTGGCGCACGTCGTCGTCTCCAAGTTCGACCACCATCTGCCGCTCTACCGCCAGGCCGAAATGATGGCAGCGCAAGGTATCGACATCGACCGCTCGACATTGGCGAGCTGGACCGGACAGGCCGCAGCACTTCTCGACCCCATCGTCAGCCGCATCCGCGACGAGGTGCTCAAGGCCGACAAGATCCATGCCGACGACACGCCGGTGCCGGTGCTCGACCCCGGCCGGGGCAAGACCGCGACTGGCCGGTTATGGGTGTACGCGGCCGACGACCAGGCATCCGGCAGCACGGCGCCGCGCGCGACCTGGTATCGCTTCACGCCAGACCGCACCGCCGCGCACCCGCTGTCTCATCTCGCCGGCTTCCGCAACTTCCTGCAGGCGGATGCCTATGCCGGTTATGACGGACTGTATCGGGGTGGCGTCACCGAGGTGGCATGCTGGGCACATTTCCGGCGCAAGGTCTTCGACCTGCACGAACGGTCGCCTACACCGCTGACCACCGATATCCTCGAGCGGAT
Organism: Sphingomonas adhaesiva; assembly: GCF_002374855.1. Classification (GTDB taxonomy): domain Bacteria; phylum Pseudomonadota; class Alphaproteobacteria; order Sphingomonadales; family Sphingomonadaceae; genus Sphingomonas; species Sphingomonas adhaesiva. Next base: position 39,563 of record NZ_NWVC01000012.1, on the reverse strand, counting down.
CGGCACGCTTTACGCTGTCGAGGCCGAGGTCCGTGGCCAACCACCCGACGTGCGATGGCGAGCCCGACAGGAGAAAAGTCGACCGCTGGTCGACGCCTTGCGCGAGGTGCTCGACGCCAGCTTGCGCCGCCTGTCGTCGAGGTCCGACATGGCAAGGGCCATCGCCTATGGCACGAAACGCTGGCTAGCGCTGTCGCGCTTCCTGGGTGATGGTCGCCTGGAGATCGACAACAATATCGCGGAGCGTGCGCTGCGCGGTGTCGCGGTCGGACGCCGCAACTGGCTGTTCGCCGGTTCGCGCGCAGGCGGCGAGCGGGCCGCGGCCATCTACACCATCATCCAGACGTGCAAGGCGAACGGCGTCGACCCACCGGCGTATATCGCCGATGTCATCGCCAAGGTGGCCGGTGACTGGCCAGCCAGCCGCTGGGACGAACTCATGCCGTGGAACTGGTCCCCCGAACCTGCCAGACTGGCGGCATGAGCGTCGAGACCATCGCCCGCCTGCATATCATCCTCAACGACATCGAACCCGCCATCTGGCGCCGGGTCGACGTGCCGGCCACCGCCAGCCTCAAGATGCTCCACGACATCGTCCAGGCTGCGATGGGTTGGGAGGACTATCATCTGTGGCATTTCGAGGCCGCCGATCGGCGCTACGGCATCCCCGACCCAATGTGGCCGGAGAGCGGCATGACCGCTGCAAAGAACGTGAAGCTCGCGACGCTCATCAACCGGGGCGTGCGGGAGTTCGTCTATACCTACGACATGGGCGACGACTGGCGGCACACCATCACCGTCGAGACGGTCGGCCCCGGCGAACCCGACGTCAAATATCCGTGCTTCGTCGACGGGGAACGGCGCTGCCCGCCCGAAGATGTCGGCGGCTTGCCCGGGTTCGAGATGTTCCTCGATGCCATGGCCGACCCCGGCCACGAAGAACACGACCGCTTACGTGAATGGTATGGCGGCCCCTACAACGCCGACGACATCGACGAACGCTTCACCCGCCGCGCCGTCGCCGCCATCGCCATCCGCCGCCACGCCGGCAAACTCGCCTACCAAAAGAGCCGCACTCAATAGCAAGGCGGTCTGCTGCCCACGCTTACTGTCCGGCGACGCGCGACACGGCGCGGCGCACTTATGCGGGCGGGCGGCATCAACACGGGAGAGTAGCGATGATGAAGAACGCATATGTGAGCTTGGCGGTGCAGACCGTCGTCAGCGGCATCATCATGTATTTCGTTATGTTCGTGATGATCGACAGTTTAGGCAGCTTCTACAACAACCTGAATATGTTCTATATGACGCTGATGATGGTCGCGCCGATGGTAGTCGCGATGATCCTCGCCATGCGCCATATGTTTCCTTCCAGGGCGGCGAACAGCGCACTAATTATCGGCTCGATCGCGGTCTTCCTCGGCAGCTACGCGCTGATCCGGACGCAGACGACGATCGGAGACCGGGCGTTCACGCGGTCGATGATTCCGCATCACTCGGGCGCGATCCTGATGTGCCAAGAGGCGTCGCTCCGTGATCCCGAGTTGAAAGCGCTATGCGGCGAAATCATCAAGGGGCAGCGCCGCGAGATCGATCAGATGAAGGCCATTCTTCCCCGGCTTTGAACCGAAGCGCGACTGATAGGACAAGCCACCCAACGATTATCGCTTCGGCGGATGAGGGGGGCGCGCTTCCGGCGCGTAGAAAATTGACACGACCCGAGGAGATCGAGCTGCGTATTGTACCCGTGCTGGCGACCCTTGCCTTGCTCGCTACCCCGGCCCTAGCCCAGCAGGCGGGGCATCAGGGCATGAACCATCAAGGCATGGATCATTCCAAGATGATGCAGCCAACCGCGGCCAACCCCTACGGCCCGGCCGAGATGGACATGCACCAGAAGATGATGGCGGCGAAGGGAGCCGATGCCGGCGAGACGTGGATTCGCAAGATGATCGAGCATCACCGCGGTGCGGTCGCGATGTCGCAGATCGCGCTTCGCAGTTCCCAGAATGCAGAGGTCCGGGGCGAGGCGCAGAAAGCCATCACAAGCCAGAACCGCGAAATCGCGACCCTGAATGCGATGCTCCGCAAAATGGGCAAGCCTGCTCAATAACCGCATGGTCCCGCTCCAATCGGACGGGACCGCCAACGATGCTTCGACCAAGATCTGTATGCGCTACCTGATCGCCGCGCTGGCGCTGGGCGTTCGTCGGACGACCTTGGCGGCGACGTGACGGTGAAGGCCGAGCGGGGGACACGCCAGTTCGCGACCGGCGACCGCATCATGTTCCTTCGCAACGAACGGGGCATGGGGGTCAAGAACGGCACGCTCGCCCGATCGAGCGGGTATCGCCCGAGGGCATGGCGGTGCGCCTCGATGACGGGCGCGGTGTCGCGTTCGACACCAAGGATTATGCCCATGTCGATCATGGCTATGCCGCCACCATCCATAAATCGCAGGGGGTGACGGTCGATCGCGCCCCTGTCCTCGCCACCCCCGGCATGGACCGGCACAGCGCCTATGTCGGCATGTCGCGGCATCGCGACGACGTGCATCTCCATTACGGCCGCGCGACTTCGCCGACCAGCGCCAGCTCGTCCGCGCCCTGTCGCGCGACCGGGGCAAGGGACATGGCGGGCGACCATGCCCGGCCCGAGCAGGACCAGGCCCGCGCGTTCGACCGGTTGCGTGCCGCGATAGAAGGTCAGGACCGTGAGCTGGCATTGCTACGCCGTGCCGTGGAGGGCTTGGCGGCCGAGCGCGCCGCGCGATCAACGTGCCCGACTACAGCAAGGCGCTTGGCGTGCTTCAGCAGGGCGTGGACACGGCGACCGGCCGCATCGACCATGTTGTCCATATTCTTTCCAAAGCCCCGGTCATGGCGATGACGCCCAAGCAGATGGCGCAGCGCATCGCGGCGTGAACGCTCGGCCTACCACGTTGGGAAGCAGGGCAGCGCCTAATGCAGAGCGCCAGCCCGACCGCGTTCCGTGGGATCGTCGCGGCCGACAGAATCGTGACGGTTAATCGCGAAGCGATTGAAAGGTGCGTAGAAGCTGCTGCGAAAGCCCGTGAGACGGTGCGATGCACCGTCAAGGTCGCGCCCGCCCCATAAAGTAACAACGCGGACTTTTGAGGCTTCAGCCGGTGTCATGACCGTTTCAGGCCGGTGCACTTATGATCGCGAGGCGGGCGCGTGCGGATCAACGCACAATCCTTTTACGCGCCCGCCCCGAAAGCCCTCAGGCAAAATAGGGCTCTCTATTGCGTCACCGCGAAGCCGGCCTTCTCTATGGCCCGCTTGAGTTGCTGTACATCGGCCGTCGAGCTTACCGAAACGGTCTTGCTCGCCAAGTCGACGTTGACGACGGCCTTGGCATCGACGCGCTGAAGCGCGCTGGTCACACCGCGCGCACAGCCTCCGCAGGTCATTCCCTGAACTTTGAAATCGATCATCTTCGTTCTTCCATGAGGTGGATGAAGCAGATGTGGGGTTTGACACTGTGTCAGGGTCAAGGGGTGTATTTAGCTGTTGACCTTGACACGATGTGAGGGACGATAAGGCCATCGACTCAGTAGTGGAGACGACCATGAGCGCCCCGGCGCAGCTGCCAATGCAGACACAGGCGAGAAGCGAAGACAGGCTGTCGCTGGCCATCGATGGCATGACCTGCGCGACGTGTGTCGGGCGGGTGGAGCGCGCCATCGCCGGGGTGCCGGGCGTCGCCGGCGTCTCGGTCAATCTCGCGACGGAGCGCGCGAACGTCGAGTTCGTCGATGGACGATCCGATGTCGCTGCCGTAGCCGATGCGGTTCTTGCGGCGGGCTACACCCCGTTGACGCAAACGACCGAGTTGACGATCACGGGCATGACCTGCGCCTCATGTGTCGGCCGGGTCGAGAAGGCGCTGCTGAAAGTGCCCGGCGTCCGCTCCGCGAGTGTCAACCTGGCAGCCGAGACGGCGCGGATCGAAACGGTGGGTGGCGTCCCCACTTATGTCTTGGTCGAGGCCGTCGAAAGCGCTGGTTACACCGCATTCGCGCGCACCGGATCGGCGGAGGCGGAACGAAGCGCCGAGGACGCCCGCCGCGACGCAGCCGCAACAAGAGAGCTCCGCCACGTGCTGATCGCCGCGGCGCTGTCGCTGCCGCTGGTCGTTCCGATGCTGCTGGCCCCGTTCGGTATCGAGGTGGCGGTGCCGGGCTGGATCCAGCTGCTGCTCGCGACGCCCGTGCAGTTCTGGCTGGGCGCGCGCTTCTATCGCGCGGGTTGGAAGGCCGCGCGCGCCCGAACCGGCAACATGGACCTGTTGGTCGCGATCGGCACATCGGCCGCCTACGGGCTCAGCCTCTACCAGCTGCTGTTCGCGCCGATGCACGGCATGGATGCGCATTATTACTTCGAGGCTTCGGCCGTCGTCATCACCCTTATCCTGCTCGGCAAATGGCTCGAAGGCCGCGCCAAGCGTCAGACCGGAGAGGCGATCCGCGCGCTGATGGCGCTGCGGCCCGACCAGGCTCGCGTTGTCGGCACCGACGGCAGCGAACGAGAGATTGCCCTGGCGGAGGTGCGCTCGGGTGACCGCGTCCGCGTCCGGCCCGGCGAGCGCATCCCCGTCGATGGACGACTGATCGAGGGAGCAACCCATGTCGATGAATCCATGCTCACCGGAGAGAGCCTTCCGGTCGCCAAGGCCGCTGGAGACCCAGTGACCGGCGGATCGATCAACGCGGACGGCCTCATCCTGGTCGAGACGACGGCGGTGGGGGCTGAGACCACCCTCGCTCGCATCGTGCGCCTTGTCGAAAGCGCGCAGGGCGCCAAGGCTCCGATCCAGCGGCTCGTCGACAAGGTCAGCGCCGTGTTCGTGCCAATCGTCCTCGTCATAGCCGCGCTGACCCTCGCCGGCTGGCTGATCGCCGGCGCCGGAGTGGAAGTCGCGATCCTGAACGCGGTCGCGGTGCTCGTCATCGCCTGTCCGTGCGCGCTCGGCCTGGCCACGCCGACCGCGATCATGGCCGGCACGGGCGTTGCCGCGCGGGCCGGTGTCCTCATCAAGGACGCGGAGGCGCTGGAGACCGCGCACCGCATCAACATCGTCGCGTTCGACAAGACCGGCACGCTGACCGAGGGCAAGCCCTCGCTGCTGGCCGCACTGCCGGCCGAGGGGGCCGAACGCGCCGAGCTGATCGCGCTCGCCGCGGCGCTTCAGGCTGGAAGCGAGCATCCGCTCGCCCGGGCCGTCTTGGCGTGGGCCAGCTCGGAAGGCGTCGAACCCGCCCGCGCCAACGGGATGCGCGGCCTGCCCGGCCGCGGGGTTGCTGCAGACGTCAACGGCCGCAACCTGATCCTCGGCAGCACGCGCTTGATGGACGACGAAGCTATCGTGATGACACCGCTGGCGAGTGAGGCGGCCAGGCTGGAAGCCGAGGGACGGACGGTCTCCTGGGTCGCGGAACGCGCGCCCGAACGCCGCCTTCTCGGCCTTCTGGCGTTCGGCGACGAGGTCAAGGCTTCCGCCGCTGCTGCCGTGGCGGCGCTGCATGGCCGTGGCATACGCAGCGTGATGCTGACCGGAGACAATGCGGGAAGCGCCCGCGCAGCGGCGGCCAAGCTCGGCATCGACGATTTCGTTGCCAATGTCCTGCCGGAAGGAAAGTCGGATGCGGTAGCAGCATTGCGGGGCGGGGACCGCACGGTCGCGATGGTCGGGGACGGCGTCAACGACGCCCCTGCCCTCGCTGCAGCAGATGTCGGCATCGCCATGTCAACCGGAACAGACGTTGCGATGCACGCAGCGGGCATCACGCTGATGCGGGGCGATCCGCGCCTGGTCGCGGACGCGATCGACATCTCCAAACGGACATATTCCAAGATCCGCCAGGGGCTGTTCTGGGCGTTCATCTACAACCTGGTCGGCATCCCGCTGGCAGCGTTCGGGTATCTAAGCCCGGTGATCGCCGGCGCGGCGATGGCGCTGTCGAGTGTCAGCGTCGTCGCCAATGCTCTGACGCTTCGCCGTTGGCGTCCGACAGCGGCTTGAGGAGGCGATACGTGAATATAGGACAGGCGGCCAAAGCTTCGGGCGTCAGCCAGCGGATGATCCGCCATTATGAGGCGATCGGCCTCATTCCGAAGGCCACGCGGCGTGATTCCGGCTACCGCGACTATGACGAACGCGAAGTCCACATGTTGCGCTTCATCGGCCGCGCACGCGATCTGGGCTTTCCAATTTCGGAGATCGGCCAGCTCGTCGCGCTGTGGCAGGACGGCGATCGGGCGAGTGGTGAGGTCAAGGCCCTCGCGCTTGCACGAGCCGCGGAGATGGAGCGCAAGGAGCACGAGCTCCGAGCGATGCGCAAGTCGCTCGAAGATCTGGCGCGTCGCTGCGCGGGCGGAGATCGACCGGATTGCCCGATCCTGGACGATCTTGCGATCGGAGTGGAACATGTGAGTCTGCGTTGCGCTAAAGAAAAGGGTTGACCTTGGACCATGGTCCGAGCCGCAAGGACGGTGAAGTCCCGACCCCGGCGAGGGAAAGCGCCAAGAAGCGCGTATATACAAGGGGAGGGGGGCGCATATGGAAGGAAAGACAATGCATCAGATCGATCCCGAGATGAAGGCGTGCATGGACGCCTGCCATGAATGCCACATCACCTGCCTTCACATGGCGATGAATCACTGCCTGGAGGCGGGCGGGCGACACGCCGAGCCTCAGCACATGAAGCTGATGCTGGACTGTGCTCAGATTTGCAGTGTCGCGATCGACTTCATGGCGCGCAAGTCCGAGCACCACCGGCATATCTGCCGCGAGTGCGCCGAGATTTGCCGGGCGTGCGCGTCGAGCTGCGAAGGGCTGGACGGCATGGAGGATTGCGTCGCCGCGTGTCGCAAGTGCGCCGACGCTTGCGACAAGATGGCCGCGTAAATGGCCCGAGGGCGGCGCTTTCCCCGCCGCCCTCCCGTTACATTGCGAGCCAAGGCGCGTGAGACGGTGCGATGCACGGTCAGGGTTGGCAGCAACGCTTTAGAGAGGGGCGTCACCTGCCCTGCCGCTAGGCTAGCGGCCCGCCCGTCCGCGGCTTGGCGCGGCGGTTCCAGGCGAACCCGATCATGATCGCGGCAAGCATCAGGAGTTGTGCCAGCACCGACTGAAATGTCGGGAACAGGCCCAACATCGAGATACGTGGCACGCTGGCGAGCGGCGCTATGTCGATGATCCCCGCCTCTTGGAGAGCAGCGACTCCCTTACCGGCCAGCACGACCGTCAGAGCGGCCATCAGCCATGAGCTGTAGCGGAAGAACTGCGTAATCGGCAGCGTCCGGCTGTAGCGGAGCATTGCCCAGGCGATGACGGCGAGAAGGCTGATCGCTGCGCCGGCCCCGGCCAGCAGCATCGCGGTGTTCCCCTGTGTCGAGAGCGCGGCGTAGAAAAGGATCGTCTCGAATACCTCCCGATAGACAACCAGGAATGCGAGCCCGAACAGGAACCATCCCGACCCGCCCGATAGCGCCCGTGACATTTTCTCGCGGATATAGCGTTGCCATTGATCAGCTTGTGCCTTGCCGTGCATCCAGATTCCGACCGAGAGCAGGACCACGGCCGCGAACAGCGAGCCGAACCCTTCCGTCAGTTCCCGGCTCGCGCCGCTTATACCGATCGCATAGGTGGCAACCGCCCAGGTAATCCCGCCGGCGACGAGCGCGCCGACCCAGCCACCATGCACATAGCGCATGGCTTCCGGCCGCTCCGCTTTGCGGAGGAACGCAATCATGGCCACCACGATCAAGAGAGCTTCCAGCCCTTCGCGCAGCAGGATCGTGAAGGCTCCCAAGAAGGTGGACGCCTGCGTCGCGGCGTCGGGCGCGAGCGCGGCCTCGGCATCATCGAACAGGCCGCCCAGCACTGCCACTCGTTCGGTCACGTCATCGGCTGACGTGCTGCTCTCCACAGCGGCGCGATTCTCCCATCGCGCCTTCGATCCGGGACATGAGGTTCGGGTCGCGCGCCGAGAGCGTCGGTTCGATCGGCTCGAACCCGTCGAGGTAGGCGGACAGCGCCAGTTCCTTTGCAGCGCGCCGGTCGCCGCGCTGGAACGCGGCGAGGCTTTGCGCAAGCTTGGCGCGCGCCACGGCGAGCGGGCTTGGGGCTTGTTGCATCACCTGATCGGGGTGGCGACGCAGATAGGCGAGCACCGCGTCGGCTTTCACCTGCCCGATGCTGCCCGCAAGCGCGGCGGGGGTGAGCGCGACCAGGGTTTTCAGGTCGGGAATTCGTGCCCGCAAGCTCGCGTCCGACTTCCACAGCCGCTCACCCTCGACCGCTTGTGCGTCGGTGGAGGCGAAGCTGCCGGAGCGGAACGCGAGCGCCCAGCGCTGATCGCTAGACAGATCGACGAAGCTCTGCATCGCGGTTCCGTCGATGCCTTGGCTTATCACCTGATAGAGCGCGAACACGCTGCGCTGGCGCGCTCGCTCGGCATCAGTAAAGGCGATCGGTGGCGGGTCGAGCTTGGCGGCGTCGGGACCGTGCCCGTTGCCTGTCATGCCGTGGCAGGACGCGCAGGATTGTCGAAAAACCGCTCCTGCTGTGGAGATGTCCGGTGTCTTGTCCGGGGCGAGCGGAACCGGATAGGCCTTGAGCAGATCGGCGGCGAGCCCGTAGGCGAGCGCCGCGACCTGTTGGGCCGAGCCCTTGCGGGCAATCACGCCTTGGAGCTGCGAAGCCCGTTGGATCAGGGATTGCCGCTCAGGTGTCGCAGGGAGCGCGCGCAGGCGGGTGGACACGCCTGCGGCGAACTCCGTCATCTCCGCGTATTCGGACGCACTTGTGACCGCGCCGTTGGCGACCGCACCGCCATAATCGACCGCCATATAATCGAGCAGACGCCAAGCGGTTTGCACGTCGCCGGGATCGGCCGTCGCCGCAGCGGGAATCAACAGCAGCATAAGCGACGCGACCAGCGCGAGTGCAGGCTTAATCAGCGCGACCCGAAGTGACAGCATATGGGTGATCGTCTCCAAGCTTTACTCGTCGCGCACTATGCGAACAGCTCTCATTAGCAGTATTGGGCGGAGGGCGCGATCACCAAGGCAGCCGATGATGAACATCGCCGCGTCAACGGGCGATCGTCGCCGGCGACAGATCGTGACCGTGAACCGGTCCCGATTGAACGACGCAAGAAAGCGGCGACGAAGGCACGCGAGACGGGGCGATGCGCGATCAAGGTCCGCAATGGAGCCAGCAGTGATCGAGGATACTTTCAGATCACGTACTTGTCCCAGCCTGCATAATGCTCGGCGCTGCGCTTCCCCCTTGGAAAGCTGAGGCCGACGAGCGCAATGCCCGCTACGACCGAGGCCACGGCACCAAGGTGACCAACGCCGTCCAGGAGGAAAGGCGCGGCCACGAGCCAGGCTCCGAACGCGACATTGATCAGCCGCAGCACGCGGGCAACCTCCGCTGTGGCGATGATCGCGACCGTGATGACCAGCGCACCCACAACGTGATCGCTGTTCGCCATCCCGCCTTCCGTGCCGAACAATACCCGGGTGAGCATCAGCAGGACGCCGATGACGATGCTCGCAGTCAGCGTCCATGGCAGGGTCAGACCCTTCTTTGCGTCCGCCCAGAAGGTGCTTGGCGAGGCCATCGCGTCCGACGCGTCCACCGCTCCCGCCTCTATCGCGTCACCCTGGAAGAAGGTGCGGATCAGCGGTTTGCCTTGCCGGCGCGCCCAGAGAAGGAACTGACCCATCGCAATCACCTCGTCGAGCGCGAACGGGATCATGATCAGCATGGCGAGCGCGGCGATCAGCGCCAGCGTGCTCCACGTGCCGATGACGATGGGCTGACTGATGATGAAATAGATGCTGATGACGCCGAGCGGGATGACAAGGATGCCGAAGAAGGTCACCATCCACGGCATGGTCCGCCAGCGGTCGCGGGTGCCCATTACCGCCATCAGGATCTCGAGGACATAGCTGACCGTGCCGAGCCCACCATCGGGAATCGGCCAGGCCTTGGACATGTCCGAGGTGATGATCTCCTCGGTGCCGTTGCGTGGATCGCTCAGGGAGCCGGCGAAAAACGGCTCCCAAACGCCGTCAATATGCCCCAGTTGGTAGGCGGTGAGGATGCGCGAGGTGAGAAGGCCGATCAGACCCATGGCGACGATCGGCAGCCGCTGTGCGTCGGTGGATGGCGAATAAGTCCAGCCGGGCGGGATGTTCTTGGGGTCCATCATGCCCGCCATGCTCATGCCCGGCATCATCGGCACGAGCACCGACAGGGCGATCACGGCCGAGCCGATGAGCAGGTTGTTGTTGTACTGAGCGGCGCTCGGGCTCCAGAAGATCAGCGGGGCGAAGAACAGCCAGATGCCGACGAACGCGACCGCCCACTGCGCCCATGTCTTGGTGCGCGGAACGAGCGACAGCGCGCCGAACAGCACGATGGCGAGGCCGCTGACGACATCGCTGATGGCCAGCGCGTTCGCCCGCCACTCGATCGACGGCAGCCCGCGATCAATAGTTACGAAGCGCGCCGCCTCGCCGACACTGTGAGTGGTCACGGAGTCGTAGATAAGCGGGCTGGAGGCGAGCCACAGCCCAAGACCGATGTTTGCGTAAAGAGCCCAGCGCGCACGGCGCTCGTCGCGGTCCATTATGGCCATGTGATCGCCGTGTGCACCGTGACCGGTCATCGCCATGTCCGCCGCGCCAGGTCGGTGCCCCATGGCAGCATGGTCCATGCTGCTATGGTCCGCAGCCCCGTGATCCATACCGGCCATTCCACCGCCTGCCGCTGCGGGTTGTTGGCCCGGCGCTACAGGTTCGGCCTTTAGCTTATCGTGCCAGGCAACCAGATTCTCGTTAAGCTTGTTGTTCCGATACCAGGCCCGCGGGTGGCGCTTCAGCGCGGCGACGATCGTCGGCAGCGTGTCCCGGAGGCGATGCTTCGGTTCCCAACCGAGCAGCAAGCGGGCGCGTGAAATATCGAGGATATAGTGGTCGTTGCTGCTGTCGATCATCCAGGGCTGGATGAAGTCGTCGCTGCCGAGCGCTTCGTTCTGCAGGATGATCCCGGCTTTCGCGAGCGGCTGCGGAATCCGGATCGTCTTCCAGCCCTCGCCGTGGAGCGCCTCGCCGACGATGTCCTGGATCTCGGCATAGCCGGGTGCGTCGGGCTCGCCGATGAGCAGCGGCAGTTCTGACGGCAGTTCGTGCCGCCGATCGACCAGACGCAGCACGGCGTCAGCCAAGTCGTCGCGGTGCACCGATGACTGCGCCGCACACAGCATGCCGGGATAAAAGTGCGAGATCAGGCGGTGCTCGTAAATCTGCGATATCTGCTGCGCGAGAAAAGCCGAGCGTCCGTCGTCGTCGTAAACTCCGGCGGCGCGCATATAAACGACGGGGATGTTTCCGTGGCGCTCATGCAGCAATGTCTCGGCGTCGACCTTGGACTGCGGATAGGCCCAGGACGCGCCGATCGGCGAGTCCTCGTTGATGCGCTCGTAGGGTGTGGGGGTCGGCTTATGAACGAGCATCGTGCTGGCGAAGACGAATTGTCCGACTTCGAACGATTGCAGCCCGTCAATCAGCCGGCGGGTGCCCTGCACGGTGACCTTGTCATAAAGCGGATTGGCATCGCCCGTAATATCGTAATAGGCGGCGAGATGGATCACCGAGGCGATGCGGTTGCCATAGCGGGCACGAACCTCATCAAGTGCAGCGCGCACTGCCTCGTCAGAGCCGAGATCGAAGTCGACTGCTGCGGCGGGCGGCGGCGGATCGGGAGGACCAGCGCGATCGAGGCCGACGACCCTATAGCGCTCGCTAAGCTTGGCGATCAACGCGGCCGCGATGAAGCCGCTCGCGCCCGTGATGAGGACGACTTCGCCACCCTGGCCGCTGCCGGCTTCACTGCGTTTGCCATCGGTCATGACTTTGCCACCCTTGTTCATTCATCTCTGAAAACACTGACAGGCCCACCCGGACCAACCCTCTCGCACGCCCAGCTTTGCAGCGCGACGCGGCCTTCCCGCAAGCGCCTGTGGGCGACTTAGGGCGTCGGACACGTAAGCTCAGTCCAAGCGGGGGGTGTCTTGGGAGGCGAGGGTTAAGCCGCGTAAGTGGGTAAAAGAAGGTGGAAGGCCTGAGCGGCGCTTGCGTGGACGGTTGGTCCATAGCGCTTACATGCCCGACGCGGGTGGCGCGAGGGTGCCTAGCCATGCCACGAGCGCCAGGATGCCGATCACGCAGGCTGTCTCGACCGCAAGGCTGACCCGCAGCGCCGTAAGCGCCCCGCCATGGTCGTTCATGGCAATCGAGCGCTCAAAGGCCGGCGTGAGGCGAAACCGATTGAGCGAAGCGAGCCCCAGCATCCCGGCGAACAGGGCTAGCTTGGCGAGCAGCAACAGGCCGTAAAGTGTCGTTCCCAGAGCCATAAAATTGGTCGGCCCGACGAGCAGCCAACTATTGATCAAACCAGTTACCACCAGGGTAACAACAACGAGCGTACCAACGGAGCCAAACCCGTGCAGGGCGCGATGGGTCAGCCGAAGGTGCGCAGCATCGATCTCCTCGGCGCGCCGCGCCATCAGGAGAAGCAATCCGAACAGCGCCCCGACCCACAGACCGGCAGCAAGGAGATGGAGGATGTCCGCAGTGAGGTGAAGCCATCCCGTGCTTCCCTCGCTCGCGGCACCATGCCCGTTCCACGCGAGTGTCGCCAATGCCGCGGCTGCCGCAATCATGGCCATAGCCAGCCATGATGCTCTGCCTCGCGCCAGCAGGGCTGCACCGCCGGCGATGACGAGCGCCACCATACGCACCTTCCAGGCGGTGCCAACCGCCGACCCTCCGAGCAGCGCGGCCGCAGCAGCCTGATCGATCGGCCAGAACGGAGATCCGGCCATCGCCGAGGCCATGAGGATCAGGCCAGCGGCCGAGAGAAGCAACCCGAGCGCCGCGCTTGCCGTGAGCCAAGGCCGCAGCGCGATTGCATCATCGCGCTCGCCAAGGCGAAGGCCGTAGAGGCTGAAGGCCGACAGGCCGAACAGCGCCGCCAGGACCAGGTACAACGCCAAGCGGATGGCGACGGTCGGCCAGTCGAGCATTCGCTCACTTCACCGTGAAATTGTAGCTGCCGGTGATTTTATGTGTGTCGCCAGAGACGACCTGCCAGTCGACGCTGTAGCGTCCACGCGGGAGACGCTGCTTCGGGGTGATGGTGAGCGTCCGGCCATCGGCGCCGACTGCGGCGCTGCTGGGCATTTTCATGGCCGCCATGCCAGGCATCGCGGCCATGGTAAGGTCGGCCTTGGAGAAAGCCGGCACGAGCTTCTCGCTGAACTGGAGGCTGATCTTCTCGGGGGTCGCGACCGCCGCGTTGGCAGCGGGACTGGCGGACACCAGCTTCGGATGCGCGTTCGCCACGCCGCCTACGAAGAACAGGGCGGCGGCGGCAGTCGTGATGAACAAGCGGCGCATTTAGGTAATCTCCATTTCAATTGGGCTCACCTGTATTACGCAGCTGGACGGGTCACCCCTCACGATCTTTTTTCGTGCCGACGCACCGCTCTCGATGAGGGGTCGGCGGTGGCAGCGCGTATTCAGAAGGGAGCATGGAGCGCTTTTTCACTGCGTCTCCCCTTAAACCAACTGTGCCGAGGGCCTGATAGGCGCATGCGCGGGGTAATGATGAGGTTGCGGTTGACCGATCAGGGCTGGACTGGAGATCCTGAGGAGGTCATCGACTGTCTGATAGTGGGCGGTGGTCCAGCGGGCCTCATGACCGCGATCTATCTGTCGCGGTTTCTCAGGAGCTGCGTCGTCTACGATGCGGCGGCAGGACGCGCCGCGTCCATCCCGCGCTCGCACAACCTGCCAGGATTTCCCGGCGGCATTTCCGGCGTCACGTTTCTTGCCCGTTTGCAGGCTCAGCTGCGCGAATATGGCGGTACGGTCCAGAGAGGTGAGATTGACGCAATCGTCGCGTCAGGCGACCACTTCTCGGCAAGCTGCGAACTGAACGTCCTGTATGCGCGGACCGTTGTCCTTGCGACGGGCGTCGTCAACCGGCGTCCCGAGATGCCTGATGCGATGCATGACATCGGCGTGGCGCGTGGGCTTCTCCGCTATTGCCCGATCTGCGATGGTTATGAGGCCCGGCGCATGAACGTGGCGGTGCTCGGCGGCGATGGTCATGGTGCTGAAGAAGCCGAATTCCTGAGGGCTTATGGGGCCAAGGTCACGCTTCTGGCCGAACGCTCGCTCGATCTTGGGCCGACCGAACTTGCCAAGCTGGACCAGCAGGGCATTGATGTCGCCCCCTCGCCTGTCGGGCAGTTGCGTCTTGGCGAGTGTGTCGAGGTGAGGCTGGCCAATGGCCTGGAGCTACAATTCGACACGCTTTACCCCGCACTCGGCTCATCACCTCGGACGCGGCTTGCCTCTTTGCTCGGAGCACAGCTCAGCGAATCCGGGTGCGTGCTAACCAATGCCCACCAACAAACCTCGGTTAAGGGTCTCTACGCAGTCGGCGACGTCGTGGAAGGGCTCGATCAGATCAGCGTCGCAGCCGGACAAGCGGCGATCGCTGCGACCGCAATTCATAACCTGTTGCGCGACCGCGACAGTGGATTGTCATCCGCCCTCGCCGGGCTGTATTCCGCTCGGAGCGTACCGCCGACGTAGCGGGAGCCACTGGCGGTGCGACGAGCGAACACCGCCAACAAAGCGCTGATCGCCGGCTCGCTTGTCATCTTCTTCGGCTGCTTCGCGCTTATTCGTATCCACACGACGATCGGCGACACGGCCTTTCTCCGTTCGATGATCCCGTACCACGATCCCGTGGCTCGCGCGCGAGTGCATCGAGACAGTGTGCTATTATCAGGGTCGGGGTTCCTCGACACGCCCGAGCGGAGCCGGGATCGCTGGCGGCATCCTACGGCACGAAGGTCGGCGCTGCCGCATTCTCCTTCGAACCGCGCCAACACGCGAGCGGCTACTAAGCGTCGGGCCCCTCAGAACGCCAAGTGGTTTATTCCGCCATGCATGAAGGTTCCGCCGAGGAACCCCTGAATTGAGATCGCGAGCGTCATCAGGCCAAGCACCACCCAATACAACGACCGCGACCGCTCGGGACCCTTGCGGTGGCGGGCTGCCATCCAAGCCAGCACGACGCCGAAGACCGCGATCGATGTTCCGAGCCAGCGATGCGTC
This sequence comes from Sphingomonas adhaesiva, assembly GCF_002374855.1. Taxonomy (GTDB): domain Bacteria; phylum Pseudomonadota; class Alphaproteobacteria; order Sphingomonadales; family Sphingomonadaceae; genus Sphingomonas; species Sphingomonas adhaesiva. The sequence continues at coordinate 24,330 of NZ_NWVC01000012.1, read as the reverse complement.
ATCAGGATAGGGTTGCGGTCGGTCAGGTAGAACCCGCCTGCGAACCAGCCCAGGAACGCCGCTGCGATCGCTCCCAGCGCGCCGACCACCAGCATTATGTGTGCGACATGCTGATAGTCCCGGTTGCGGCGCCATAACCCGAACAGCTCTAACCCGAACGCGCCGATGAACATGGCGATGGGAAAATGAATGACCATGGTGTGCAGCCGGCCCAGCCAGCTCACAAGCCGTTCGCCGAAACTCTTGTTCTTGTTGGCGGTCTCCTCGTGCATGCCGCCCATGTCCATGTCGTCGCCGGCGATGTCGCGGCCACCCATGTTCATGTCCACAGTCGACATAGAGCCCATGCCCATGTGGCCGTCGCCAGCGTCCGCCCCATCTGCTTTCTGCGTCTCGGCTGCGCTGTTAGCGACCGGCCCGGGACCCGCCCCGAGCGCATTGTGATCTTCGTGCGCCGATGCCGACGTGCTGACTGATATTGCAACCGCAAGAAGTATAGCGAAGGTCCCGCCTCGTTTGCCGCCCATCACCTGACCCCTTGATCCGTGTTCATCCATTCCCGTTTACGCACGCCCGGCCTTCTCCCCTCACCCGCCCACTAGCTCTTTCCGTGAGACTTTTCGTCTGCTTCGACGCGAACTGGATGGAGGAGTCACGCTGGCAGCGGCAGGCGCGTCCTGCCGGCCCTAACCAGAAAAATCGCCGATCAGCTGCCGTGGCGGGCGAACAAGCGGCGTCCGCCGGTGCCGAAGGCGACCACGTCATAGGCCTGCGCCTTGACGCCCGGCACTTCCATTCCCGGCGAGCCGAGCGGCATACCGCCGACCGCCAGGCCCCGCACGCCCTTGGGCCGGGTCGCAAGAGCCCGCTTCATGTCGGCGATCGGCACGTGGCCCTCGAAAGCCATGCCATCGGCGATCGCGGTGTGGCAGGACGAGAGGTCCGCGGGAACGCCCGCGCGCTTCTGCAGCGCCGGGCGGTTAGAATCATCGACGACGCGCACCTGCCGGCCGAGCTGCTGCTGCACCTGCGCCGCCCACTTGGCGCAACAGCCGCAGCCGGGGTCGCGGTGCATAACGATCGGGGTAGCCGCGCTGGCGGCAACCGGAACCAACAAGGCTGCGGCAGTAAGCGCAAATCGCAACGCTGACTTCATGGAAAAATCTCCTTGGTCATTCCTCCCGTTGCTCGCTGGGGGCGGGAGGAATGAGGCTTATTACTGAGGACGCTTGCCCATCGACCGGAGCATCGCCTGGAGTTCACCGATGCTCTTGTTCTGCTCGGCAATCGATTTCTGAGCCATTTGCCGGGTCTTCGCATCGGGCGACTCCCGGAGAACGATCTGCGACATGGCGATCGCACCGCGGTGATGCTCGATCATCTTGCGGACCCACGTCTCGCTCGCATTAGCGCCCTTGGCCTTCATCATCTTTTCATGCATCGCCATTTCGGCGGGCATGAAGGGCGTGTTCATGCCAGGCATGTTGTCGTGGTTCATGCCTTGCATTTTCGAGTGGTCCATGCCCTGCTGAGCCAAAGCGGGGCTCGCCGACATCGCGGCCAGAGCCAGAAGCGTTACTGCCTTGAACATCGATTTCTCCTTCTTGGCCTTGGCCAACGCAACAAGACTAGTTGGCCTTAGAACCATGTGCGAATGCCCAGAACGAGGCTGGTCGACGCCGCGCCCTGGCCTTCGGCGCGCGCGAAGCGGGCTGTGTCCCCGAAGCTGCGGTCGTACGATATGCCCACATAGGGCGCGAACTCGCGCCTGATCTCGTAGCGGAGACGCAGACCGAGTTCGGCCGTGGAAAGGCCTGAGCCGATGCCGATTTCCGGCACGTCCTGCGCGGCGAAGTTGAGTTCGGCGCGTGGCTGAAGAACCAGCCGCTGCGTGATCCGCTGATCGTAATAACCTTCCAGGCGCCCCAGCAGGTCGCCCTTGTTGGACAGGAACAGTGCGCCCTCGACATCGAAGAAGCCGGGTGCCAGCGTTTCGAAGCCGACCGACGCATAGACGCGCGAGGGGTTGGGCTTGAAATCGTAGCGGACGCCAAGCTGTATATCGGTGTATGGGCCAATGGCGCGCGAATAAAGCGCCTGTACCTCCGCCGCTTCCAGACTTCCCCCGATATTCCCTTCGCCCTCGGTCTTGAGCACCAGCCGGTTGATATCACCCCCATACCAGGCACTGCCGTCCCACCGGTAACCATCGCGACCGTCCCGGATCTGGACTTCAGCCAGATTGAATATGACCTGGGAGAAATTCTGCCCGCCGTGCATCGACCGCAGATGCTGCTGCGAATGCGCCATAGCAGCGGCAGAGTAGACCTGGTCCGCGGCCCGATCGGTCGGGATGGGCGGCGGCGGAGCGGTGCCGGCCTGAAGGTTGGTGCCGATCATCGCCGCGCCCGTGGCTGAGGGCATGCTTCCCATGCCGTGTCCCGGCATGCCTTGCATCGCGCCCGAACTTTGGCCCATTCCCGGCATCGATCCATGGTCCATGCCTTGCATAGCACCTGGCTCAGCGGGGTTGGCGCCGCCGGACGCACCTGGCATCGCGGACATGTCGTGCCCCGAACTGGCATCAGGTTTGGCTTCAGGCATATTCATACCGGGCATGGCGGACATGTCATGACCGGCGTGAGGATCAGCAACAGCCGGTCCACCGACCGGAGGCTTGGCGGACCGACTTGCGGCAGGCTTGGCCCCCAATCCCGCCTTCGCGCGCGGTGTCGACCTGGCGGCAGGCTTCGCGGACTCCTTGTGCACGGCGGGCTTGGTCGCTGAGGGCTTCTTGGCGGCAGGCTTTTTTACCGCTGGCGCCTTTGGCGGCGGCATCTTCATGCCGGGCATGTTGGAATGGTCCATCTGCGCGGCCGCCGGCGTTGCGAGGCCAAGCGCCGCGCCGCCGGCGATCAGGAGGAACTTAGGCTGCATCGCGATTCTCCTCGCCCATCGGGCGAACCGTCACGACACGCATCATCCCCGCGGTCATGTGATAGAGATTGTGGCAGTGGAACGCCCAGTCGCCGGGCGCATCGGCCGTTACGTCGAATGTCATCTTACCGCCTGGCGCCACATTCACAGTGTGCTTGCGAGGCCCAAAGTCGCCATGTCCGGTCACCAACTCGAAGAAGTGGCCGTGCAAATGGATGGGGTGCGGCATCATCGTGTCATTGACCAGGGTAACGCGCGCGCGCTCGTCCTTGCGGAACGGGATGGGGTCGGCAGGGTCGCTCATCTTCTGGCCGTCAAAGCCCCACATGTAGCGCTCCATATTGCCCGTGAGGTGGATCTCCAACTGACGCGACGGGGCGCGAACGTCCGGGTTGCGGTCCAGCGCGACAAGGTCGCGATAGGTGAGCACGCGATGATCCGCATCCTCCAGCCCCTGCGGCGGCTCGCCCGTGCGGTCCTTCGGCATCGGCGAGATGGTCTGCACTCCCGGCCCCATCTTGACGCCGGGCGCGTTCTTGGGGTTGCGCATGTTCATGTCCATGCTGCCGCCTGACCCATGATCCATCCCGTCCATGCCGCCGCTGCTCATCTGACCATGGTCCATGCCCGCCATCCCGGCAGCGCCCGCCGCCATTTGGCTATGGTCCATCCCAGGCATAGCGCCGCTCATCTGGTCGCCCCCCATCCCAGCCATGCTGGCCATCGCAGCGCCTATCGCCTTCGTTCCGTGATCGGTGGGCTCTTTCCACCCGGTGAGCTTCCACAGGTTGCGCGAGGCATTCTGCATCAACGTGGGATCCGGCCCGCGCTTTGCGACCGGGTTCTCGTCCGCCATACCGGACATCCCCTCCATCCCGCTCATGTCCATGCCCATGTCGGTCATGGTCAGCAACGTGCGTGGGCGGAGCGGCGGGACCGGGGCGATCATGCCCTCGCGCGGGGCCAGTGTCGCGCGCCCCATGCCGGATCGGTCGATCGCCTCGGAAACGAAGCTGTAGGCGCGGTCCTCGGGCGTCACGATCACGTCGAAGGTTTCCGCGACGCCGATCTGGAATTCGTCCACGGTTACCGGCCGGACGTTCTGGCCGTCGGCCTGCACCACCGTCATCGGCAGGTCAGGGATGCGCACGTTGAAGTTCGTCTGCGCCGCGGCATTGACGATGCGCAGCCGAACCCGCTCGCCCGGTCGGAAGAGACCCGTCCAGTTGTCGTAAGGTCCAAAGCCATTGACCAGGAAGGTGTAGGTCGAACCAGTGACGTCCGCGATGTCCGCCGGGTCCATCCGCATCTGCCCCCAATCGAGGCGATCCTTAAGGCGCATTTCGCGGCCGGCCAGCAGCCCACTCAGCGTCGGGCGTTGATAGTTGAAATAGGCGCCGCCCATCTGCTTGAGCTTGCGAAAGATTTCCTCGCCCGTCATTTCGCTATGGTCGGAGAGGACGATCACATGCTCGCGGTCGAACGCGACTGGGTCGGCACCCGCCGGATCAATCACGATGGGTCCGTAGAGTCCTGCCTGCTCCTGCTCGCCCGAGTGGCTGTGATACCAGTAGGTGCCGGACTGCAAGATCGGGAACTCGTACACAAAGGTCGAACGCGCCTTGATGCCGGGGAAGCTGATCCCGGGTACGCCGTCCATTTGGAACGGCAGAATGAGCCCGTGCCAGTGGATCGAGCTATCTTCGTCGAGGTTGTTGGTCACCGCAAGGCGGACCTTCTGGCCCTCTTTGAGGCGGACGAGTGGTGCCGGGACCGTGCCGTTTACCCCGATCGCGGGCGTCGTGATCCCGTCCATGACGAGCTTCATCCTGTCGATCGTCAGCGCGATGTTTGTGCCCGACACGGTCGGCAGGGGCCTGGCGATGCCGCGCGACACAGGTTGCGCCCAAGCCGGCAGGTAGGCCGACATGGCCAGCGTGCCGCCAAGCATGGCGGTTCCGCGCATTACGTCGCGCCGGTTTAGATTGCGGCTCATGCCTTTCCTTCGCTCCAGTTCAATGCTTGCGGCCGGCGGCGGGGGGGGGGGGGCCGCCGACCTTATCTTTCATTACGCGCAAATAGGCTCATCCCCTCACGCGAAGTCGAGAATTTTCGATAATCTTTCACGCGCACGCCGGAGCCGCGTCTCCACGGCCTTTCCGCTGATCCCCAGCGCGGCGGCGGTTTCCGCCTGGGACAAGCCCTCCACGGTCCGCAGCAAAAGCGTCTCCTTGAGCGTGGCCGGCAGCTCGGACACCGCGCGCGAAAGCCGCGCAAGCTCTGCGCGATCGAAGGTTACCGCGTCGGCACCTGGCGCCTCGTCCCGCCCACTCTCCATGGTCTCGGGCGGCAGCGAAGAGGCGAACGATAGTATCTGGCGTATGCGCCGCCGCCTGTGCCAGTCGCGGCTCTTGTTGATCGCCACGCGGGTCAGCCACGCAGCGAGCGGTCGCTCTCCGTCATACTTTCGCAAGTTCTGAAAGGCGGCCACGAAGCATTCCTGAGTGAGGTCAAGCGCCTCTTCGGCGTCGCCGATATGCGAGCGGATCAGGCGGTAGACCGGTTTTTGGTGCCGCCGCATGATCTCAGCGAACGCAGCCTGACGTCCGCCGAGCGTCAAGGCGGCGAGTTCGCCGTCCGTGCAGGCCGCGAGATCGAGGCTCACCGCGCGTCTGCGGTCAGCGCCTTCACCACCGCGCGGTCGAACGCCGTCGTCTGATCCGGCCGCAGGATCTGCCGCATCGCGAACATATGGTTCAACGTCTCCTTTTGGAGCTCACCCATCGCGCCGTGCGAACGATCGACGGCCGCCGCGACCTGCGGCCCGTTACCATGTTCGGCCTCGATGGCGGCGGCGAGCCGGGCGTTGTCGGCTCTGAGCTCCAGCTCCAAGGCACGCCTTCGAACGGCGAAGTGAGACTCCAGCGCCTGGAGCTTAGTCCGTTGAGCTTCGTCTAGCTCGAGCCCGTCGTGGAGCAAGCTGTGAAGCTCAACGCCCGGGCTTGGCGGGGACGGGAACAACTCACGTCCAGCCCAAACGCCTGCGACCGCCGCCACGAACGCGATGATGGCGATCAGCATCGCCCTCCGGGCGCCGCTCGTCACTGGAACGCGAGCAAGGTCGAAGGCGCTAGCGGCATGGCAGGCCCGAAGGGTGTTAGCGTCGGCACCTGCGCAGTCGCCGCTGTGGACGACAATCCGCCGCCCACCACTCCCAAGGCGACTGCGCCTAGCGCTGCCAGCATGCCGGATCGCAGCGCCACTACGCCACCCGCGCGGCGCTCCGCCGCGATCAGTCGCATGACTTCGCCTTCCAGTTCAGCGAGCCGGGGATCAAGCGGTTGCTCGCCAAGGCGGCGCAACGCGCTGTCTAAATCCATGTCCATGGTCATTCCTCCGCCGTCCTCACATCCATTACGCACGGCCGGCGAACACCCCTCCAATCTGAAGTGAACGAATGCCACACGCCCCTCGGCGCGACTGCGCACTCTTCCATTGCGTCCAATCGCTCGCAGCTGGCTACGCAGCCGACAATCCACGCGTCCCGCTGTTCAAATTCCTTGGCAACTCTGTTTGCAGGCCGAGCGCGCCACTGAGCGGACGCCGCGGCGTTAGAAATAGAGGAGCCGGGCGACACCGGTCGGCACGGCTCTTCCGCTGTTTACAAATGAATGTGCTATCTCTTGGAAACCCTAGGGGCTGTTGAAAAACGTGCCGCTGGTAGCCGGGTCCGGTTGGGGGCGGAATGACACCCCAAAGCATAGCGATCCCGTCTCGCATGGGATCGAGAAATGGGAAAGTGACTATCCCTCCCGTTGCGGCGGCAGCCTTCGATATGTCGCTTTTACTTTCCCGGCCGCAAGCCATCTGGGTAGTCGTTCATTGTACCTCGGCGCACAGCGATATGGAAGAACCCAGATCGCCGCACGATCGCTTCAGCCTTACGAACGCAACTAGCTGCCCGCTTGTCGTCTGAAACCAAATCGATTTTCCGTTGCTTATCTGGCAATTCTCTTAACCAATCGCGAACTTCTCGCTCTTTCGACATGACCATATCTTGGATTTGAAAATGGCATACCCCCTCTTCGACATGAACATAAACGGGATAGCCAAGAGACTGTCCTGCTAACGATAGCGCCAGTGCCATGTATGTATTGGTCATGCGTACACGCCTAACACGTATGATCGGCTCCGCAATAATGCTGTCTGCTCGCCGCCTATTCCCGATTGGGAAGGCGCAGCGAGAAAGCTGGGCAGGATCGTTCTCTTGATGCGCCTAGGGGAGCTACTTTCTCGAAATCTGTTCCCGATTGAGTTTTCTCAAAACAGCCCGTCGTACATGGGAAAGCGGGAATATTTCTGCACGGCAAATGGCCGGTTTCGAAACGCCGAGACGATTTACTGAACGGCAGGATTTGGGCGGTTCCTGCCGTCGCCGTCAAACGCTGGTATGCCGGTCAGCGTCAGAGTGTCCGGCAGCGCACGGTTTTGACGGCTTGCCGGACAAGATCGGCGCGCAACGGGTTTACGGACACGTTCTGTTCGCTCCTAGCGTACGCAAAACTCACTTTCGTGTCGTGACCCCAATGTGAGCATGAGGGCACCGATATCGAGCAAGCTACGCTGAATGCGAGCACAGCGTCGTTGAGCGCGAGCACGCGCGGTCGCCCGTTCTCACCAAGCGTGAGCAGGAATCTACGCTGATTGCGAGCAAGACAAGCTGTAAGCGTGGCCTGAGGGCCGCCTTGCCCGTTTGGCCGTAGCCGGGATGCTTATCGTCTTTGACGAGGGCGCGGGCGGTGCGGGAAGTTTTCGGTTCTGAGACTGGTCGTACGAGCGCTCGACGGCCTCGGTGGAGGTGGAGGCGATCCGCGAGCGGTGGGCCGGGATGGTCAACAGCGCGCTGGAACACGCCCAGGTAGCCGAGCGGGTCGATCACCGCAGTTACGAGCGTCAGGGGCTGGATATCGAACCGACCGTGAAGATGGGCCATGCGTCGGCCGCGATCGAGCGGCGCGCGTCGGCCGAGCAGATCGCGGCCGGCAAGGAGCCGCACGCCGTTACCCCGCGCGGGCAGATGAACGAGGCGATCATGGAGAAGCGGGGGCTGGGCTTCTACATCGAGCGTGGTCAGGAGCGGATACGGGAGTGGTCCCACCAACTCCGCGAGCGTGCCGATCTAGCGATGCAGGGCATGTCCAGCTTGGTCCAGGGCGCAGCGCGGGCGATGCGATCGGGGCTACAGACCAGCAGCGAGGGCGGGTTCGGGGCGGTGCCGGCGCTCGACCAGTCACCCCAGCGCGACCAGGTGCCGGCGATTGAGCTGGACCAATCGGGGCAGCGTGGGCGCGATCGGCAGCGAGAGCAGGAGCTAGACCGTCAGCGTGGACGTGACGGGCCGGATGTCGGGTTCGGGCGGTAGGGTCGCTGTCGAAGAATCGTTTTCGGCAGAGTGTAAGGTAATGCTTGACAAATGTCAGGAAATGCCTTACAATGTGTCTATGATTAAAACATACACCAGCAAGGCGCTCGAAGCCTTCGCCACCAAGGGAGATGGCTCAAAACTTCCCGTCCAGAACCACAACCGCGTTCGCCGCATCCTGCTCACGCTGGATGCTGCCACGAAGCCCGAGGACATGAATGTTCCGGGCTTTCGCTTTCATGGGTTGAGCACCAAGCCCAAACGATATGCGGTCGATGCCAGCGGCAATTACCGGGTCACATGGGCTTGGGATGACGGCGATGCGATCGACGTGAACATCGAGGACTATCACTAGGAGGGTGTCCCCCCTCCTAAAAATCTGTCAGTCATTGCTTGACATGTAAGGCTTTAGTTTACACATAGGACTTACACAGAGACGCATGATGATCCGGGATCGGCCCGGACAGGAGACAGATGATGAACCAGCTCGTATCCGGCCTTGCCCCGATGCACCCCGGTGAGCTGCTGCGGGAGGACATTCTGCCCGCGCTCAACAAGCCCAAGGCGGAGATCGCCAGGCTGATCGAGGTGTCGCGGCAGACCCTCTACGATATCCTCGCTGAAAAGCAGGATGTCACCCCGACTATGGCGCTTCGGATCGGCAAGCTCACCGGCACCACGCCCGAAATGTGGGTGAACATGCAGCGCAATTACGACCTGCGCGTGCAGGCCGTGAAGGATGCCGATATCATCGCGCGTATCCCGACCTTGGAAGCCGCCTGATCCTTTCTCGATTTCCCGTCGAGGTCGAGCCATTTCGGGAAAAGTGAATTGGGAACAAATTCTGGGAAAAGCCCGCCTCGCCGCCCGCTTTACGCCGACAGCGAGGCGGGCTTTCTCATACGCCCTCGTTTCAGAGAAGCGCAGGTCGGACCTGCAAAAAGGGCTTGCAATGTAGGATTCTAAATCGTTCACCCTTTGTTCCGCACTCATGGTGAGTCGGGCTTGGGTGGTCCGCCGCAACGGTCGGGCCGTCCATGCTGTAGATGATCGTCATCAGGAGAATGCATGCGTACGTTGCTTACCGTCATTTCGGCCCTTCTCTGCACCACGCCGCTCGCGGCGCAGGAGATGAAGGCTCCCCCACTCCCGACACCGCAAAACTCCAAGGGGTCGGGCAAGGACCTCCAGGTCGAGTACCTAGCCCAGCAATACGGTATCTCGGCCGCGGAGGCGGCAGAGCGTGTCGACGTCCTCCGCGATGTCCAGCAAATCGTGGACGTCGCGGTCGCCAGCGATCCGGACGGCTTCGCGGGCCTGTGGGTGGAGCACACGCCGACGTTCAAGATCATCGTCGCATTCACCGGCCAGGACGAGCGCAAGGCGTTCCTGGATCAGATTCCGGCGAAGCTGCGGCGCTATGTGCAGCTGCGCAACGCGACCAAATCGCTCGCGGCGGCGCAGCAGGACCTGGATGCGATCTTGAAGGCCATCACCGCCGCCAAGCTTCCCTTCGAGACGTATTTCGAGCCGAGAAGCCAGAATTATGTCGTCACGGTGAAAGACCAAGCGGCTGCTCAGACGGCCCGGGGCTTGATCCCCCCGACGTTGCGCTCGGCCGTGAAGGTCGAGGTGGGGCCGATTCTACAAACCTTCCAGACCAACGTGCGGCCAGGCGATGCGGTCTATGGCGGATGGGAGCTGGTCGACTCGACCGGGCGCGCGACCTGTAGTTACGGTTTCGCCGGAAGGGACAGCAACGGCCGGGACTCGATCCTGACCGCCGCCCACTGCCGGACGAACCCGCCCTACGTGGTCGGGTCCGATGGTAGCCACCTGGTGCAACTGCCGGCCGCAACGGAGACGCGTTATGGCGACCTCTATGATTTCCGTTATCATCCGGTGGTCGGCCTTAGCACCGGGTACTGGGTCTATTTCCAGAACTCCAAGGCGGTGACCGATTACCCGTCCTACGTGAACACGGTTCCGGGCTTCTATGGAGATGGCTATTTCACCACCCGGGGTACGCTCAAGCAGTCGTCCTACAACTCGAACCACTATATCGGAATGCCCGTGTGCAAGAGCGGCATGACGACCGGCTTCACCTGCGGCACCGTCCAGTCAAGCTCGGTGTCGGGCACCGATGATCGAGGCGTGAGTTATTCGAGCTTCGTGAAGGTCAGCGGATCGAGCCAGCAGGTGATCGCCTTCGGCGGCGACAGCGGGGCGCCTGTATTCTCATACCCGAACGGCTCGTACGAGATCGTCGCCTATGGCATTCTCAAGGGAGGCAGCACCGACGCTTATGGGCGTCCCTGCACCGGGAGCGCTTGTTCGTTCTCATATATGCCGATCGATCGGGTGAACGACAGGGTTCCCTTCCTGATCCACACCACCCAAGGGCTATTGGTGCCTTGAGCGCCCGAGCGGTCCCGATGATGTTGGCGTTAGGGGCGCTCGCCGCCTGTAACGCTGACCGGGAGAAGAAGGTATGGCCGTTCGCGGTTGGCCAAAGCTCGGGCGTGACGGTCGTGACCGAGCTGCCGGAGGCCGCGAACCGGTTGCGGAACGCCACACGGGATTATGGCACCTTCTTCGTGAAGGATGGCTGCCTTCAGGTCCGCGTCGGCTCCACCGTCCTGACGCCGGTCCTGCCGCTAGGATCGACCCTCGACGCTCGCGGCGACGCGATCGTCGTGGGAGGTAGGCGGTTTCCGATCGGGCGGGAGTACAGCCTGTCCTTTGCTTCGGAGGTCGGCGCCGAAGCCGGCGAGGCGGCCGCCTCGATCGGCTTGCCCGATAGATGCTCTCAACGGCTCCTTAGCATGGGCTCGCCCGGGTAGGTGTAGGGGCTTGCAATCGTAGCGGTGTCTGCTCGCCAACAGCGCTATTTCCTGCTCACGCTTGTGGATCGGCGTGGAAAAGGGACCCCGGTAGCGGGGTGATCGGCGTCGAAAAAGGACCCCTCATCCCGGTGGTCTAGGGTGCTCGCTTGGCGGTGTGTCAGGCGGCGAGATCGGGATGCTGGTATTGGAGACGGTGTTGAGGATCCGGCGCGAGCACGCGTCGGGGAAGGCCATCAAGGCGATAGCGCGGGACCTGCACCTGTCGCGCAAGGTGGTGCGCAAGGCGATCCGGGCGCCGGAGGCGGACATGGGCTACCGGCGGGAGGTGCAGCCGCTGCCGAAGCTGGGGCCGTTTCAGACGCGACTGGATGCGTTGCTGGAGGAAGACGAGGCACGGCCGCGGCGCGAGAAGCTGCGCCTCACGCGCATCCACGACCTGCTGCTACGCGAGGGGTTCGACGGCTCGTACGACGCGGTGCGGCGTTATGCGTCCCGCTGGCGGCAGGCGCGACGTCGCGATGTGATGGATGCGCCGGCGTTCATCCCGCTGCTGTTCCGGCCGGGCGAGGCGTATCAGTTCGACTGGAGCCACGAGGACGTCGAGATCGCGGGCAAGCCGATGCGCGTGAAGGTCGCCCATGTGCGGCTGTGCGCTTCGCGGGCCATGTATGTGCGAGCCTATCCGCGCGAGACACAGGAGATGGTGTTCGACGCCCATGCGCGGGCGTTCGCCTTCTTCGGAGGCGTGCCGACGCGCGGCATCTACGACAACATGAAGACGGCGGTGACGAGCGTGTTCACCGGCAAGGAGCGGGTCTTCAACCGGCGTTTCCTGGTCATGGCCAACCACTACATGGTCGAGCCGACGGCCTGCTCGCCGGCGTCAGGCTGGGAGAAGGGCCAGGTCGAAAACCAGGTGCAGACCGCGCGTGGCAGGCTTTTCCAGCCGCGCTTGCGCTTTGCCAGCATCGAGGAGCTGAACGGCTGGCTGGAGGCGGAGTGTCGTCGCTGGGCCGACATGCACCGGCATCCGGAGCAGAAGGAGCTGACCGTCGCGCAGGCATGGGCTGCCGAGCGTGGCGTGCTCCAGCCGGTCGTCGCGCCCTTCGACGGCTTCCATGAGAGCGAGCACGCGGTGAGCGGCACATGCCTCATCAGCTTCGACCGCAACCGCTACTCCGTCTCCGCCCGGGCGGTTCGGCGGGCTGTCCAGGTCCGCGCCTATGCCGACCGCATCGTCGTGCGCTGCGACGGCCAGGTCGTCGCCGACCATCCCCGGTTCTTCGGGCGTGACCGGACCATCTACGACCCCTGGCATTACCTGCCGGTGCTGGTGACCAAGCCGGGCGCCCTGCGCAATGGCGCGCCGTTCCAGGGCTGGGAGCTGCCGCCTGCGCTGTCACGACTGCGCCGCAAGCTCGGCGCCGGTGACGATGCCGACCGGCGGTTCGTGCGCGTGCTGGCAGCCGTGCTCGACGACGGGCTGGAGGCGGTGGAAGCGGCCGTGCGCGAAGCATTGCTGGCGGGCACCGCCAGCGACGACGTCATCGTCAACATCCTGGCCCGCCGACGCGAGCCGCCCCGGCCGCTGACCATCGTCACGCCCGAGGACCTGGCGCTGCGCCACCCGCCCCGCGCCGACTGCACCCGCTACGACAGCCTGCGAGGCCTCCATGCAGCGGCATGAGATGATGACGGCCATGACCGAGTTGGGGCTGAAGGGCATGGCTGGCGCCTTCGACGAGGCGGTCACCACCGGTCTCCAGCGCAAGCGCACGACCATGGAGGTCCTGACCGACCTGCTGCGTGCCGAGGCGACGCACCGCCATGCAGCGTCGGTCCGTTACCGGATGTCGGCCGCCAGGTTGCCCGCGGTGAAGGACCTCGACGCCTTCGTCTTCGATGACACCCCCATCAACGAGGGACTGGTGCGCTCGCTATACAGCGGCTCGTTTCTTCCGGGCCGGCGCAACGTCGTGCTTGTCGGTGGGACGGGCACAGGCAAGACGCACCTCGCCACCGCCATCACCACCAATGTGGTACGGGCCGGCGCCCGGGGACGCTACTTCAACACGGTGGACCTGGTGAACCGGCTTGAGGAGGAAACGCGTCTTGGCAAGGCCGGCACGCTGGCAGCCCAGCTCTCCCGGCTCGATCTGGTGGTGCTCGACGAGCTTGGCTACCTGCCGTTCGCCCGCTCGGGCGGCCAACTGCTCTTCCACCTCGTCAGCAAGCTCTACGAGCAGACCTCGGTCATCGTGACCACGAACCTCGCCTTTGGCGAGTGGCCGACCGTCTTTGGCGACCCCAAGATGACCACCGCGCTGCTCGACCGCATTACCCACCATTGCGACATCGTCGAAACGGGCAATGACAGCTGGCGCTTCAAGCACCGCAGTTGACGCCCAGGACCACCGGCAGAGAACGCTTCGCGCTGGTTGCGCCTCCGGTCGGGCTACGCCCGCCCTACGCCGCAACCAGCGCGAACAAAGCGCCCGTCATACCCGTCACGCTGCTCGACGAAGGGGGTCCCTTTTGCACGCCGATAGGGGGTCCTTTTTGGACGCCGATTGACATCCATGGCACGGAAGCGGTAGAAATATTCGCGGCCCGCCTTCAGGCCGGAGGCGATCACCTTGACCGTATGGTCCCGCGCCGCCGATGTGCTGAACGATCCGCGCGCAGCGATGCGCGTGAACAGTTCATCCTCGGCCATTTCCCATGTGCCGCTGACCGGCCCATGGGCAGGATCGGTCACGCGGGTCCACAGCAGGACGCTGTCGGCATGCGGATCGCCGCTCGCCACGCCATGCGCGAAGACCATGTTCGTTTTTGCCCCGGCGGGACCGGCGGCGAGCAAAAGCCCGCCCGCCGCCGATCCCGCAAGAACGCCGCGCCGCGTCAGCGCCATCAGAAACGCGCCCCGAGCGAAACGCCCCAGGTGCGCGGCGTGCCGCTGAATGCCTGCGTCGCCGATCCGCCGGTCGTGTAATCGACATCGGCGATGTTGCGCACGAAGCCGGCCACGGTCCAGCGCTGGTCGATCTTGAGATCGATGCGCGCATTGACGAGCGCGAAGTCCCCGACCGGCGCCGTATTGTCGAGATCGCCATAATAGGCATCGACGTAGCGGGCATCGACCTGAGGCGTCAGCGTCATGCGATCGTTCAGCGCGAACTCGTAGCGGATCGAGCCGTTCAGCGTCATGTTCGGCGCGAACGGCAAGTCGTTGCCCAGGCGCGCCTTTTCGGCAGCGGTGATCGCCTCGATCGCGGTGACCTTCGTGTCGAGCAGCGCGACGCCGAAATTGATGGTCATCGGGCGCACCGGGCGGATCGTGAAGCTGGCCTCGCCGCCATAGCTGCGCGCCTTGCCCACATTGGTGCGTACGCTGGTGGTGGCGCCATCATAGGTGTAGGCGCTTGCAATCATAGCGGCGTGTGCTCGCAAACAGCCTGATTTCCTGCTCACGCTTTCTGCCACTGGCGGGGAGCGTCCTGCTCGAATTATCTGCCAGTGTGCTCGCCATCATCCGGCGCTGCTTGCAAACGGGGCGTTGTGCTCACGCTCCGTGCCAATGGGCTCTCCAAACCCGTAGCCGGCAAGCGCTTTTGCGAAGCAGGTTTCCAGAACAGTTCTGACAAGCGGCGGGCCGCAGAAATGCGTTGTCGTCATGGCCCGCCCGCGAGGTCGTCAGAAAGGAAGGTTTTCGCGAACAGGGCCGGCGCGTCGTGCTAGGCGATGGAACCCCGCAAGCGGACAGGATGCGATGACCAGGACCGAAATGCTGGAAACGATGAAGCGTCTCGACGCCCATGCGAACGCCCTGTTGCTTACCGGGGCCTCCGATATCGATCTGCTCGGCGGCATGTTCGACGTGATGCCCGACTTCAAGGCGTTGCTCGACGCCGGATACGGCGGTGAAATCGACAAGAACGCTGGTCGCTTCCCCGGTTTGCATCGCTACGCCGTCATGCTCTCCAATGTCGCCGAGGGGATCGCGGAAGGTTCCATCCGGGTGCCGCGCTGACGCCCTGTTTCGCTGGCAGGGGATGTGAGCAGACCTTTATGATTGCGAGCAGCGCAGGATGATGGCGAGCACACTGGCAGATAGCGCGAGCAGATCGCCGAGCCGGTTGTCAGATAATCCGAGCAAAAAAAGGCTCTGTTTGCAAGCAAACGCCGCTACGATTGCAAGCACCTACACCTATGCCGGGTTCAACGCGCTCTACGACCCAGGCCGGGAGCCGGGTCCCATCACCCCCGTCGCTTGCTGGGCGCATGCGAGGCGCAAGCTGCACGATGTGCTTGTTGCCGATCATCGATCCGCTGCGCGCAAGGGACTCGGCCTGATCGCGCAGCTCTACGAGGTCGAACGGTTGATCGAGGGTGAACCTCCCCAGGAGCGTCTGCGCCAGCGCTCAGCATCAAAGCTCATTGCCCTCGACTTCTTTGCGTGGGCGGACAGCGCTCTCGACCAGGCATCGGCGCGCTCACCGCTTGCCGAGGCGCTGCGCTATGCCCTCAAGCTGAAGCCAGCGCTGCTCGCCTACACCCAGGACGGAAGGCTCGAGATCGACAACAACCTTGCCGAGAACGCGCTGCGCGGCATCGCGGTCGGGCGCAAGAACTGGCTGTTCGCCGGCGCGGATTGCGGCGGCGAGCGGGCAGCCGCGACGTATTCGCTGCTCGAGACCGCCAAGCTCAACGGCGTGAACCCGCAGGTCTGGCTGACCGACGTCCTCGACCGCATCGGCAAAGGCCATCCCATCAACCGCCTCGACGAGCTCCTGCCATGGGCGTGGAAGGCGGCTCGTTCCAGTGACCCCGACGCTGCGTGAGGACCCATTGCGCCGATGGCAGCTATCTGCGATTTTCCGCCAGAAGCCGACATTCAGCAAGCGACCCCATTTCGGTGGTAGCAGCGCATTCGACCTATCGCCAAAAGCGGTCGTTCATGAAGAACCGGTTGTCGTTGGTAACGCGCCTCAATCCCAGCCATTCTGGTACGAGATCTGAACGCCCAAAAACAGTTGATCGTATTAGCGGCAGCTACGCGCTACACTCTCCGAGACACAACAAATCGTCGCGAAAAATTCAGAATGTCAGCGGTCGACAAAAGGGCGGTCGCGAACCGCAGTCGAAAACGGCGCCGGGTTTAAGCCAGCGCCGTTCATCGTTCTCATTCAATGCGAAGTGGCCTGAGAATCAACCGTTGCATGAATACTCAAATTGCGCCGCGAAATAACCGGCGTTCTGGATTATGCGAATGACGTTGAAAGATGCCAGACCGCCATTCGAAGCACAGATGTTTTGCGCACCTTGCTCGGCCGCAGCTATGGCCTGTCCCACTTCGGGTAGAAATGGCCCGATATCCGTTTGCTGAGCAACCGCGGCAGAAGAGCCAAATGCGATTGCAGCCGAGAGTGCCAGAACCTTCGTTTTAGTTTTGAACATGGTATTTTCTCCGTGGGCTCTGAGCCCTTCACGCCGATATAGTGGCTTGGATCTCCGGACCTCGGCCGAGCAGCCTGGTCAACGGACGCGATACGCCGACCGGGCGTGCTCGGAGCAATCCAAGCCGCTTATCGTCGCTCCGACGAAAATGATTCCGCGCCCGACCAATCCCATGAATCAGGCAAGAGCGACTCGCTCCGGTCGGTCTCCTGGCTCGCGGGTCATCACTTGAAATACACCTTCCCGAACCAAACAATCAGTCCAGTGGTTGCGGAGTGACCCGCCAGTATTTCTCGCTCGCCGCTTACAGTTGCAGGGACAGCCGCAGATTTGACCTTGGAGGGCCTCACTGTGTTCCCGTTACCGGTGCGAACTTGAAGCTGAATGCGCGCAACTTTGCATGCAGCTGATTTTGAGTATCGGTACGCAGCTTTGAAAACAAGGGCTGATGCGCTCGTTTCGCGTCGAATAGCGCGAAAAACATCGTCAAACCCCATCGATGGAGATCCAATCCCGTCCCATCTCCAATGCCTGTGTTGGCGTCGCCCCAACCAACTGCGCGATCAGTTCAGCCGATTCGACGAGTCGTGGGCCAGGACGATTGAAAAGATGGTGGCCATCAACGGCAAAGACCTTCCCTTTGCGAACCGCGGTAAGGTCTTTCCAACCGAAGTGGTCGACGAGCGACCCCAGATCGGCGAGCGTTTGTGGCAACAGATATCCGCAGGGCATCGCAACGATCAGATCGGGATCGGCGGCAATCAAGTCGTCCCAATTCAGCCACGAGGAATGTTCTCCGGCTCGCGCGAACAATGGGTGACCGCCGGCCGCCTCGATTAGTTCGGGTACCCAGTTTCCTGCAGCCATCAGCGGATCGATCCATTCGATCGCGGCGACACGCGGGCGATCCATCCTCTCCGCGCTACTTCGGGATAGCCCTGACATCCGCTCCTTCAAGTCACCGACGACCGATGATGCACGCTCGGGAATTCCCGCCGCTTCGGCGACCTTAGCGAAATCGCTCCATACATCTTCCAATGTATCGGGTGCCAGCGACAGCAGCGTCGGGGCGGTTCCGATCCAGTCGCCGAGTGCTTCTTCCAGATCGGCAGGGGTGACCGCGCAGACCGCGCATTGCGATTGGGTCAAGATGAGGTCGGGCCGCAAGTCCCGCAGAAGCGCGGTATCGACTTCGTATACCGACAGTCCTTGCCTCACGATTTCCTGGATCCGGTCGTCGATCTGCCGCGACGTCAGTCCTTTCTCGAGTCTGGTCGACGTGACGACCGGCAATGCCTTTACGAAAAGCGGATAATCGCATTCGTGCGAGCGACCGACGAGGCTCTCTCCCAATCCGAGTGCGACGGCGATTTCGGTCGCGCTCGGCAGGAGGGACACGATGCGCGGCTGCGCCATGTCAGGCGAACCGTATTCGCGGAGAAGGTCCGAATAGCGTGGGAGCGGCTCTGGCGAGGAGCCAGGACGCCAACAACAGTCCTGCGAACCATAATGCATCGTTCGCGAAGATCTGTCCCACGATCGCCATCGTGAAAGTCTCTGTCCCGCCTACCACCAAAGCAAACCCGAATAGCGCAGCCTCGTAAACAGCGAAGCCGATCAGAAAGGCGCCAAATGTCCGGAGGGTGCTCAGCTCGTTTTGTTCTCCCATGATGATGGCACCGGCGAGCATGGCGAGAATAGATGCGATGCCCAGCGCACCGCCCCAGGCGAACGCATATCCCGTGTGCGGGTAGCCGAGGACGGTGAACCCCAGCAACTGGTTGGTCGCCCAGATCGCGAGGATCGTCGTTAACGCGAGCGAGCGGCGCATGGTCGCGGCGGTCACGATCGTAACAGCCACGAACGGCATCATGCAGGCGGCAACCAGCGATCCGCCCACCGTCGCCAAGGCAAGTGTGACAGGCCATGCGAACCTCGCAATGTCGGACTTTGCTATCATTTCATCCGTCATCGAAATTCTCCTTAGAAACGCGCGCGCGCGCCAATGGCGAACGAGCGTCCGGGCGTCGCGAAACTGAAGACATCCTCGTAATCGGCGGCCGTCAAATTCTCGACTCGGCCGAACAGCTCGACATTATCCATCACCCTCACGTCGGCGTTGACGTTCAGCAGAAAGTAGTCGTCCAGTTGCACGCGAACCGGCACGAACGAGGGATCGATGAAAGCGCTGTCGATCGTCTCTCCATTGTAGCGCGCAACGAGCGTGACCCCTCCGGCATCCTTGGGAGCGCGCCAGTCGACAGCCAGGCTGGCGGTATGGGAGGGCCGCCGCACTTCGCGCGCGCCATCCTCGTGGGAACGCAGATAGGTGTAGGCTCCATTGACGCGCCAAGCTTCCGCGAAGCGCGCCTCGCCGAACACTTCGACGCCGTTTCTCTTGGATACGGTATCGCGATTGCCAGGGCTGGCGACGAAGTTCGGGGGCGGAAAAGAAGTGAAGATCTCTTCGTCCAGTTCGCTCTCGAAATAGGTGACCCCGATTGAAGCGCGCTCACCGAACAGCGACTGGTCGATCCCGATCTCCCATCCGCTCGACTTCTCGGGCCTGAGGTCGGGATTGCCGATGAAACGGCCGTCCACGAACCCATATAGTTCGTAGAACGAGGGGTTCTTCACCCCCGATCCGACGGCCCCGCGCACTCGCGTAGCCGCAGCGATCCGATAGCTCGCCTGAAGCCTGTACGTGGTTGTATCGGCGAACTGGTCGTTCCAGTCCCTGCGGATGGATGCGGACGCGCTCGCTCGGTCTCCGAGATCGATCGCATACTGGCCGACGAGACCGACATTGTCGATCTGTCGGCGACCGGTGAATGCGAAGCCGGTCGGATCGGTGTTACGGAAGCGTTCGCGTTCGACATCGAGAGCCGCCGTGACCCGGTGGGTCAGACCGCCAGCCTCGATACGCAACGTCGTATCGTAGGACCCTTTCAACCTCTGGCCCTCGCTGCCATAGCTGCGTCCAGTCGAAGCGAAACCGTCGCGCCGGGTATCCGCGATCTGGGCCGAAAACGCTTGGGTCCAGCGATCGTCGAGCAAGTCTAGCTCGCCCCTGATGAGCACATAGATAGCCTCGTTCTCGAAGCGGTTGCCGGGGCTATCGACCTGGAATCCGAAGGTCGGACTTCCCGGATCGGAATCGCTGTCGTTGAATTCGGCATTGGTGCGCGCGTAGCGTAATACACCAGTGAGGCGTGCATTGGTTGATGGCGCGAACGTCGTCTTCAGCGAGACCGCACCACTGTCGTTCGCAAGATCGCGCGTGCCGTTCCGGGCGCCTGGCGTGCCATCGGTGGTATTGAGTGTGGCGGACAGCGCGTAGTCGAGATCGCCACTATATCCAGCGATCCGGGCAGCACCGTTCACCATGCCGAACGAACCGGCTTCGATCCGCGCGACCGCCCCGGGCGCATCGCGGCCGTCGAGAGTGATGTACTGGATGACGCCGCCGATCGCGTCCGACCCGTAGATCGCGCTCTGCTGTCCGCGCA
The DNA here is from genome assembly GCF_002374855.1 of Sphingomonas adhaesiva. Taxonomy (GTDB): domain Bacteria; phylum Pseudomonadota; class Alphaproteobacteria; order Sphingomonadales; family Sphingomonadaceae; genus Sphingomonas; species Sphingomonas adhaesiva. The sequence goes on along the minus strand of NZ_NWVC01000012.1, from coordinate 4,159 downwards.
GCACCTCGATCCGCGAAGCCTCGTCGGCGATAAGCGTTCCGAAATCGAACTCGCCGGCATAGGGATCCGACACCTCGATCCCGTCAACGAGGACGAGCGTATGGTTGGCTTCAGCACCGCGCAACCGAAGCTGTGTCTGACCGGGAACCCGTCCGACCGCGACCCCTGGGACGTCGCGGAGCACGTCGGACACCTCGCGGACTTGCCTCCGGTCGAGGATTTGCTCGTCGAGGACGGTGACCGATCCGCCGATCCGGTCGAGCGGCATGGGATCGGTGGCGCGGTTCCCGGTGACGACGATCGAGGTGTTGGATGTCTCTGGATCGGCAGCGGGATCGATGGTCTGAGCGAGCGATGGAGCCGGCAGAAGCACGGAAGACAGAAGCGACAGGTGAATGTATTTCATGAGAACGAATTTCCGGGGCGCCGGGCGACTTGGCCGGAGCGTCCGCACGAGTGCGGTCGACGAGACTGCTAGGGACGGACGCGTGCATCCCCCGGCAGTCCTGCCGATGCGGCTCCAACCGCTACTCGTCGCCCGGACGAAATTCGTTTCGCGCCTGGCCAATCCCATGAGCCCGGCAAGAGCGACACGCGCCGGTCGGTCTCCTGGCTCACGGGTTGTCGCACGAAACATACCTTCCCAGACGACAATTGCCGCCCAGTGGTTGTGGAGCCAACCCCACCCATGTTACGCGCTCGCCGCTTACAGTTGCAGGGACAGCCGCAGAATTGGCCTATCGAGACCTCACTGCGTTCCCGTTACCGGCACGCTTTATCGACATTTGATTCTGCCGACGCTCGTCTCATAGACTTTGGTCGAATGAGCGGCAAGCGCGCAGTTCCAGAGCAACGCAGCAAGACGATGGTCGCCGTTTTAGGGGGTAGGTGAACTTAATCCATCGTATCTGTTTAGGTCACCAACTGAAAAGCCCAGATGTTGATCCGTCGACCTTTGGATTGGCACCAGCTTTCGCTTTCGTCTGAGATCGATTCTCAACCCTTTCTTAAATATCGCGAATGGTGTCGGAAGCCGTACGGCAGCATTTTAGTTTCTAATGCGCAAGCCGGACAGATCGCATACGGTCCAACTTCGTCGCCGGTTCAATGTCCTCTATATTGAATGCGCGGCCTAAAAGCCGACCGGCGCACACCCACCCTCCAATCGGTCATTCCGGTGCCGCCACCCGCATCCCGAAACTGGCCATTGCCGACAACGGTTTCGACCGGACGCTTACCATGGCCCGCCGGCAAGGTCGTCAGAAAGGAAGGCTTTTGCGAACAGCGGGTGGCGCATAGAGCGGGCACAGATATACGTTTACGACTGAACCAGTCGAAGCGCGCTGGCCGCGACCGTCCCGAATGGGATCAATGGTCGGGATAGGATTCTCTTCATGCCCCAGCCGGTATAAAGGAACCGCCCCGATCGTAGCGGCTGCGTCGTTATCCCGCCTACCCAACCCGTGGGCTCGACCTTCGGCCCAGCCGGGCCCGCCTCAACGTGGCCCGTCGACTGCGATGACCGCGGCGTCGTCTAGCTGGAACCGGCCAAAGTCGTCGTCGCCCCATAACGAACGCTCCAGCCGGCCGACAAGCCGGATCGGCTTCCCGGTCGGCATTGACCCATAAGGCAGCGAGTATTCATGGTTTTGCGTCGAGGGAGCCGATCATAGGCAGGAATACGGCACAACCCGTTTCCTTGCAGGAAAGATCAAGCACCAGGTTCTTCCCCGATCCGTCGTTCCGCCCAGCAAACGTCCACAGAAGGCTGCGGCGCTCGGGATAGTTCGGGTCGGCGACACGGTAGGAAGCTACGCCTGCGGGGCGGCCGTCGAGCGTGAGCTGATCCGCTTTGTAGTTGGTCCCGGAGCTCGCGATCGGCAGCGCCGATCCTCGGCCTGTCACTGTGAACATGCCTTCGTAGCCCGGCCCGCGCAGCAGGAACACCGGATCGTCTACCGGGTCCTTTCCCGCCTTCAGAGTCGCATCTGATGGAATGGCGACCGTGCAGCACGAAGGGATCCCGACCGACTTCCAGCCGGCCGGGACCTCGGGTTGCGGTGCGTTCGGCGAGCAGGACACTAGCAGCAATCCCGCTACCGACCACACCGCGACCCTCATATCACCGCACTCCGTAGGCGTTGCGAAGCGCTGTCGTCTCCGTCGAGCACGGGGTGCGACGCACCACGCCCGCCGGCTGACTATAGTGCATGACGCACGCCGTGTTGTTGGCTTCACCGAAGCCCAAAGCATGGCCGAGCTCATGCGTCATGGTCGACTCATAATCAAACGAGCCGGAAGGAGGGCTCGACCGAGTAGACGGGCAATGGAACCGCCCACCCGACTCATCGCCATAATACCAGAGGTAATCGGCCTTCACGATCACGTCTGCCTGGGTGATGGTCGATCCGCTGGTCCACAGGTTGGTCGACGCGAGGGCGGTCGAGTTGGTGGGATAGCCGTCCTCCACGGTCACGATCTGAGCCGTGGTCTCGGTCCCTCGCGTGGTGGTCAGGTTATTCGCCGCGTCCCACTGATAGTAGAAGCGCGACCCTTGAGCGTTCCAGTTGCTGACCGCTCGCCCGAGGGCAGGGTCGCAGCCCGCCGGCATGGCGATGTGCAGGTACACCGACTTGGTAGTGGTCGGCCAGCGCGGGCCGATCGTCTGCGCCGATGCGGAGCCCGAGCTGATGATGGCGGCCAAGGCCGCGATGAGCGTGATCTTCTTCACTGTACCGTCTCCTGCGCCGGCGCGGCGTCATCCGCGGTGTTCCGAGCCCGCGCGACCGGCGCGAGCGTTGCCTTGAGTTGCGAGAGCGTCGTGGGGGACACCTCGCCCGTGTCGACCGGCGTCAGCGTGTCGCCCTGGACGAGGTACGTTGGCCCGAGCTGGACATAGTTCCTGGCCGCACCCCGTGCGGAAGCAGCAGGATTTCCAGCTCCCTCGGTGGCAAGCTGGCCATAAAGCCCCGCGGACAGCATCACGAGGTAGCTCTGACCATCGACGGCCTGAAGCTCGCTCGTTACCCGCAGCGTCTGACCATTCTCATCCTCGCCCGAGCGCTGACGAAGTGCGATCGGCCGATTGGGAGCACGGCCGAGGATCGAGTCGGTGATCTCAAGGAGCACCGTCGAACGGAAACCGTCGCCCAGCCGCTCGTTCCGTACTTCGACAACCCGGGCGACCGCGACAACGTCGGACAGCAACGCGTAGTCCGTCACACTCGCTGTCCCACGCGTATAGGCTGCGGCCGCCTGAAGCGGGTTGAGCCCGGCATCCGCGAGGCGACGCACCCGTGCCGGCTTGAAGTCGAGCGACTGGAGAAGCTGGATCGAGTCAGTCTCGAAGCTCTCCGCCAGCGCCGACTGGTTCGCGGCCGAGATTTGTGCACGCGGGTTAGGACGAGGGATGTTGAGCGCACGGTAGAGACGACGCAGCTCCTGCTGGTCCCCACCGGCACCACGGCGACCGAGAGCGGTTTCACGGCGGGCTTGCCGCTCACGCTTGCGATCGAGAAAACCGGCAACGGCTTGATCATCGGTTCGGTTCTGGCGGGCGTTGACCACAGCCGGGTCAGCCTGAGGAACGGCCTCGTCCTGTGTGGCGGGCGGTGTGCTCGTTTCTTGGGCGGCCACGCCGGACGTGAGCAGCGACAGAGCCGCCACGCCGCAGGCGAGAGCGCCCGACGGGATTAAGCGATTACGCATACATCCTCCTGGTTCGTTACATTCATCATCCCCGCTGGAGCTGGAGCGACCCGTTCCCCTGCGAAGCCCGACTCACCATGAGTACGGAACAAAGGGTGAACGATTTAGAATCCTACATTGCAAGCCTTTTTTGCCCGGACACTCGGATTGTTAAGGACGGTTGTTCAACAAACGGCCGGGGCTGTTGAAAAATGCGCCGCTGGTGGCTGGGTCCGGTTGGGGGCGGAATGACACCCCAACGCGTAGCGATCCCGTCTCGCATGGGATCCTTTTCGGGAAAGGCGGCGGCGCCAGGCGTCACCGCCGACGGTCCGTGTCGCAGGTAAGGAAAACGGAGATTTGCCTGCCCATCGCCATGCGAGTCCGCTCGCGTTGCCAAACCGGCCTGTTCGACGTAAATCTACCCGGTAAAGAAAACTAGGGCAACATAGACCTGCCGATGACGACTTTC
>NZ_NWVC01000011.1 GCF_002374855.1 Sphingomonas adhaesiva | reverse complement strand
AGCCGAGCCTGCCAGCCATCAGACAGGCGATCCTCAACCTCTTCGCTCAGCCGCCGCCACTGCGATGCCCTCACTGTGAGAAGCTCCTAGCAGACGCGGTCGATCCTAAAGTGCCAAAGTAGTGCTAGAAGCCTATTTGTCACGACACGACCGCCTTTACGATGGCGTCGTTTACGGTCTTTACGGCACGGAGACGACCTTCGCCCTCGCCGCAGCGATTGCCAAACTCGAGCACGGCCATCAGACCGTGATAACCTCATCGGGGACCGCGGCGATTGCCTTGAGCCTCGCCGCCTTCCTCAAAGAGGGCGATCACGCGCTCGTCATCGACACCGCCTATCGCTCGACGCGCCGTTTTTGCGACGAGGTCCTGACCGGCTATGGCGTCGAAATCTCTTACTTCGACCCGGGCATCGGCGCCGGCGTCGAGGCGCTGCTCAGACCCAACACAAGGATGGTGTTCCTCGAAGCGCCAGGCTCGATGACGTTCGAGATACCAGACGTCCGGGCGATCACGCAGGTCACGCGGCGGCACGGCGTCATCACGGCGCTCGACAATACCTGGGCAACTCCCCTTTTCTTCCGCCCGATCGAGCATGGCGTCGACATTTCGATCGCCGCCGCCACCAAATATCTGTCAGGTCACTCGGATGTCATGCTGGGAGCGATGACGGCCGCGAACGCCGATGTTTATACCCGCATCAAGGATATGGCAGCGCGCTGGGGTAATATCGCCAGCCCCGATGATTGCTATCTCGTACATCGAGGGCTGCGTACACTTGACGTTCGGCTGGAGCGGCACCAGCGCAACGCTCTCGAGCTGGCCCAATGGTTTGACCAGCAGCCTGAGGTCCGGCGAGTTCTCTATCCCGCATTACCGTCCGACCCGGCACACCGAATCTGGCTACGGGATTTCACGGGGGCGTCCGGTCTCTTTGGTGTCCTTCTCGAGCCGCTATCCCCATCTCAGAGCGCGGCGTTCTTCAACGGACTGCGCCTGTTTCGGCTGGGGTCGAGCTGGGGTGGCTTCGAGAGCCTGCTTGTGCCGGCCTGGCCGCCGCCGGCACGCAGCTGCCTGCCGGTCGATGATGGCACCCTGATCCGTGTCCACGCGGGCCTGGAAGCAAGCCCCGATCTGATCGGCGATCTCGACGATGCTTTTCGCCGCCTTCGCGCGATCTCCCACCAAAAGGATGCATGACGTGATGGCGAACGAACGGTCGAAACAAATGGTGAGAGCATGATGGGTGCGCCAGTGAGGACGTCCGAACGGCGCGATCCCGATGTCATCAACCCTTGGCTCACGGGCTTTTCCTGCATCCGCTGCCAGATGGAACTACCTGTCGGCGACTATCCGGAAGGCTGCCCGATATGTCTGTCCCGCGGCACGCCGGCATCGGTCCGTCCCGTTTACGGCCGCTTGCCCGATGTCGTCGGAAATCCGCAAAAGCGCGGAATGGCCCGCTACGCCGACTGGCTCCCCTATCGGCAATGGACTTCCCTCGGCGAGGGTTCCACCTCCTGCATTTCCGCCCAGCCCCTTGCAGATCACATGGGCATGGCGGGGATTTTCATCAAAAACGAAGGGCAGAATCCAAGCGGTTCCCACAAGGACCGGGTAAGCGGCCTGACGGTGACTCGGGCATGCGATGTCGGTGCGCGGGGGATCGTCGCGGCATCGAGCGGCAACGCGGGCGCGTCGCTCGCCCTCTACGCGGCGGCAGCGGGCCTCCGATGCAGCATTGTCGCGACCCCGGCGCTACAGCCGCTCCATCGCCGCGCGATCACTGCGACCGGCGCTCGGCTGATCACAGCCGGCGACAGCCTTGAGCGATGGAAAACAGTCGAGCGTATGGCAAGGGAAGGCTGGTTCCCGGCGACCAATTATCTCGCTCCGCCAGTCGGCAGCAACGCCTTCGGCGTGGAAGGTCTGAAGACGCTCGCCTTCGAATTGTTCGAGGATCTTGGGGCTGAGCGGCTGGATGCCATATTCGTGCCGACCTCACGGGGCGATCTGCTATGGGGCCTGTTTCAAGGCTTCCACCAACTGCGCGAGGCCGGTTTCATCGCCACGCTGCCGCGCCTGTTCGCAATCGAACCTTTTCCACGAATTAGCAGGATTCTCGCAGGGGAGAGCCTGGACGGCAGCTATCCGGGATCGACTTCGCTGTATTCGATCGCCGGTTCCACCGTCACCTACCAGGCAGTCGAGGCGATCCGGCGATCGCATGGCGACGCCGTCACCGTCGTCGATGCCGACGTTCATCGCGACTTCGAGCTGCTCGCGCAGTATGGCTTCTACCTCGAGCTCTCTTCTGCCGCGACCTTGACCGGACTGCGTACGCTGATCGAGCACGGCGCGATTGCGCGCGAAAGCTGCGCCGTCCTCATCGCCACATCGCATGGCTACAAGGACCAGATCGTCGACGGAGCCGCACGGTGACGGCCAAGTCCGCGTCCGACGCGTTGCTGCGCCGAGAAATTGGCCGGGTCGGCGTCGCCGCGATTGCGATGAACGGCGTCGTCGGCTCCGGCATCTTCGCGCTACCGGCGGTCGCCATCGCCCAGGCGGGGTATTTCAGCCCTTGGCTCTTCCTGCTTTGCGGCGTTCTGATCCTGTCGGTCGCGCTGAGCCTGGCGCGCGCGGCAAGCTTCTTCGACGTCACGGGCGGCCCGATCGTATACACTACCCATGCATTCGGACGCTTCGTCGGGTTTCACACGGGGCTGCTGATCTATGTCAGCCGGGTTGCAGCGATCGCAGCGAGCGCCAATCTTATTGTCAGCTACGCCGTGCCCCTCTCAAGCGCGCTTGAGTCCGGATTTCCGCGGGCGATCGCCATAGCCGCCTATATCACGGCCGCTACTCTTCTGAATGCCATGGGCGTGCGCGCCGGTATGACGGTCCTGTACCTGATCAGCATCCTGAAACTCGCCCCATTGCTGCTACTGATCGTCATCGGCTTCCCCGCCATCGAGTGGGCACGTGTCGTCGACAGCGGTCTGATCGCGCCCACGCAGCTTGGCCAATCGATGCTCGTCCTGATGTACGCCTTTATCGGCTTTGAGTTCAGCCTGATCGCTGCGGGCGAAACACGGAATGCAAAGGCAACCGTTCCCCGGGCGTTGATCGGTACGGTGATCGCCATCGCCCTTTGCTATGCTCTGATCCAGCTCGTAGCCGTCTCGGTAGGCCCGGACCTCGGGAACAGCGCCTCACCACTTGTCGAGCTGGCGAGGCGATTGACAGGAGCGACCGGGGCGATAGCCCTTTCGCTGGGCGCTATATTCTCGATTGGCGGAGGCAGTCTGACGTCTTTGCTCACCGCGCCACGCCTCACCTTCGCACTGGCCCGAGATGGAACGCTCCCCGCGTGGTTCGGTATTGTGAACGAGAGAACCCGCACGCCGGCGAACTCGATCCTGTTCTGCGGAGCGCTCAGTCTGGCGCTTGCCGTCGGGCAGCAGTTCGTGTGGCTCGTGCTCTTGAGCACCTCGGTCCGCTTGATGACCTACGCCTTGTGCATTGCAGCCTTGCCGAAGATCGAGACGAGCTTGCCGAAAGAACCAGGGCAATTCGCGCTGCCCGGGGGGCTTGTCATTCCTGCATGTGGCTTCCTTCTCACGATCTGGCTTTTGAGCCATTCGAGCATGGAATCTTTTGCCATCATGGGCGTCGTCGTCGCTCTCGGCAGCATCGTCTACCGGGCCAGCATCCGCCGGTCATCAACGTAGGGGTCACGACGGTGGAGCGAGCGGTCGGCTCTTCAAGCCCAACGCGATCGGCTCATTTCTCGCTCACCAGTCGTGAACTAACGGCAAATCTGTCAGAATTTGAGGGTGAAAGTGATTTATGGCCCTCATTTTTGTTTCAAGCAGCGCCTGCCGAATGCATCTCTGCGATTGATGTCTTCTGCAAAAGCTTGTTGGCATCGGATGCTCGTTGATCACACTTAACCCGTAATCGTGCCTCTGGCTGACATACCCGACAAACGTATAAGCTCGCCATGCGCGGGCGTCACCAACCCAATTCCGCGTGCGATCCCAAGCGCACAAGCTGCAAGGTGTCGTCATCGGGCTTGCGGTAGATCAGCACGAGGTCGGGCTTTATGTGGCAATCGCGATGGTCGCGCCAGTCGCCGGTCAGCGCATGGTCGCGGTGGCGCGGTTCAAGCGGCTCGTCGGATGCCAGCGCCTCGATGATCGGGATCAGGTCAGCGTCCAGCGTCTTGGCGTGCTGCCCCTTCTTTTCCCGCTTGTAGTCGCGCTTGAACCGCCCGAAGCGTTCAATCGTCCGCATTGAGGTCGGCCATCAGGTCGGCCACCGTGGCGAACCGCTTGCCCTTTCCCTCGCGCGCTTCCTTCATGGCCTCGATCGTCTCGGCATTGGGGACCAGCGGTTCAAACGGCAAGGCCTTGTCGCGCGCAACGCGGGTCAGCATCAGGCGCACGGCATCGGAGACGGTCAGTCCCATAGCCGCCAGCACGGTCGCGGCTTCCTCCTTCACCGCTCCGTCGATCCGGGTCTGCACAAGAGCGTTTGCGGCCATGTCGATTTCCTTTCTGCATGACGATGTAATGCAAGCGAACGCAAAGTGCAATCAGGCAAAGCCCCCGGCTATCGACATGGCGACCGGGCTTCGCGTTTTTCCCCTTCAATGCTGTGAGTGCCATCGGTTCGGGGCCCTGATCGGGAATGTTGGGGCCGTTCCCACACTTTCGGTGGGCAAACGGTCCCACAATCGTTCCCACATTTTGCGCCAAATTCAGGCAAATCAGGGAGACGACCACGACTTACAAGACAAATCGTTGCTTTTCCAGTGTAGGCAGGGACGCCTTCAGCTCGCTTGACACAAGGTTCTACACTCGACAGCGGGGTCCTCTACCACCGGGCAATTCTGCAGGATGCTGCAAACCGCGCGATATCAATGGCGGGCGAAAATTCGCTGACCGGCGCTGCCGAAGACCACCACCGTATAGGGTTGGCGGGCAGCGCCTGCCACTTCCATGCCCTCCGAACCGATCGGCATCCCCGCAACCGCAATGCCTTTGACGCCCGCAGGACGGGTCGCCAGCAAGCGCTTGACGTCGGATATCGGGACATGGCCCTCGATCATATAGCCATCGACGATCGCGCTGTGGCAGGATGCCAGCCTCCGGGGCATGCCGGCCCTGCGCTGAAGCTCGCTGCGCGACGCATCGTCACGCATGACGACCTTGCGTCCCAGCTTCGCGCGCACGGCCTGCGCCCACTTCTCGCAACATCCACATCCCGGATCCCGGTGGACAACGACATCACTGGCCGCAAGCGCCACGCCAGGCATGGCGAGGAACAGCAAGGCGGCGGATAGGCGGGTCTTCATAAAATGACTCCCGGAAGAACGATAAGCATGGGGCAGTGGCCCCTCCTTTTCTATACGCATCAATGCGCCCCTCCCCTCATCACGCAGATGATTTTACGATGGCGGGCGGCCTCCAGGCTAGCGGCAGGGACACAATAAGTGCCAGCGACAGACCACCAATCCCCCACAGGACGAGCGGCTGCGCCCCGGGAGCGACGATGGCGATCGCCAGCGGCGCGAGCGCCTGCCCGGTGCTGGCGGCGGAATGCTGGAAACCGAGCTTCAGACCCGAAGGGGCTGCCGCACCGCTGATCCAGAAGCTGGTGACCAATCGAAGGGTTGCCGAGCTCCAGCCGGCAGCAACGATGATCCCACTGAGCTCGGCCATGCTCGCGGCGACAGGGAACAGGAAGAGCGCCGCAGCCAGCAGGCCGAGCGTCAGCCCCGCAAGCCGCCTCGGCATGGTCACCAGCCAATCGAGCCTCCCATGGAAGATCTGTGCCGCCAGCATACCCAATCCGCAAAGACTGAGCATCCAGGCGATCTCCTCGCGGCTCAGCGAAATGGCGCTCCGCGTCAAAAGGAGATTGACATGCATCGCCGCCAGCCCGCCGCCCGCGACGATCGTGACGAAAAGCAGGATCAACGTCGCACCAAGCGTCGGCGCGGGCAGGTCTCCGCCATCGATGCAAGGTGCACACCAGCGCGGCAGACGCACGGCGCAAAGCGCCGCCCCGACGGCACCGATGCCGAGAGCGAGGATCATGAGGGGAGCGCGGGGCAGGATCGCGGCCGAGACCTCCGCCACCAGCGGACCGGTGAGATCGCCCAGAAACACGAAGGCGGTCAGCCAGGTGAAGCGCCGCGCCTGGTCCGCGCGCCCGCTTGCGGCAAAGCTCGCGCAGAGCAATCCCAGCGGTATGATGGCGGCCGCCGCCGTCCCCGCCACCAGGCGCAATGCATAAAGCTCAGGCAGCCCGACGAGACCGATCGGCGCGGTCACCAGCGCGAGGATGACCAGCGCTGCGCGCAACATCGCCCGATAGTCGACCCGGTCCGCGATCCAGCCCCAGAGCGGCGCCGCCAGCAAGGCAGCCAGGGGGTGGACCGCGGTCAGGCTCGCGACATGAAAATCATGAGCGCTTGACGATAGCGCGCCACGAGCCGGGTCGACCAGTGTCGGAAGGAAGGCGAGAATGGCCGTCTGTCCCGCCGACGCCGCAGCCGCCGCGAGCAGCAAGACGAAAAAGGAGGCCGGCCAGCGACCGTTGGCTTGCGATCCAGCCTTGTCACGCGGCGCGTTCGCGGTCGATCCCTCAAGTCGCCATCCGCGGATCACCACCAGGCGCGCAAGCCGATCACCAGCCTGTGTTCCGAAGGCCCTTCCCCGCGCAGGCGACGGAAATCGGCCGTGCCGTCAAATGCGCGCTCCCAGACAAAGCCGATATAGGGCGCGAACTTGCGCGACACCTCGTAGCGCAACCGCCCGCTCAGCTCGACATTGCTGAAACCGCTGCCGAGCTGCCGATCTCTCGACCGCTTCGAATAGATATTGGTCTCTACCTGCGGCGTGAGGATCAACCGATTGGTGAACAGGACCTCATAGGAGGCCTTGGCGCGCGCCGCGAGACGCCCATCGGTTCCTACATAGCCGGTGAGCTGGACGTCGAGCCAATAAGGCGCCAGTCCCTCGACGCCGGCGGCCAGCCACGTCGTCGCGCCCTTGCCGAGATCCTGCCTGACCCCGAGCAGCGTGCCCCAGAACGGGTTCTTGCTGTGCCACCACAGCGCCTCGACGCTGCTCTCCGGATCGAGACGTTGGTCGCGGGAGTTCTTGAGCCCCTGGCTGCGCAGCCAGAGCTTGTCATTGTCCTGACCCTTGGTCCCGAGCACGGTCCAGCCCACGCCCTGACCCTCGTTGCCGCTGGTGAACTCGAGCTCATCCAGAAGTATCCTGGGGATCGAGAGCTTGTCGGCCATCTCATAGCCCGGCAGCGTCGAGTTGCGGTAGCCGTCGGCATAATCGTCCGAGTTGCGCGCGTCGGGCGGGGCCTTGCCACCCTGCATCGAGCCCATCTCCATCGTGGCGCCGTTACCGGACGCCTTCGTGTCGGTCATATCCATGCCCGGCATGTCCATGCCCGCATGGTCCTGAGAGCCTTGCGCGGAAGGGGTGTGCGGAGCGGGAGTGGCCGTTTGGGCAGGGGTGGTGGCGAGCGACGGGGGCGAGGCATCCTGCGCGAGAGCGGGAGCCGTGATCGCCGGCGCCAGGAAGAGGGCAGCGCCAAGAGCAATGCCGCGCGAGGGGAAAATCCGGATCATGCGACCACCACCTCCCGGAACATGCCGGCCGCCATGTGATAGAGCAGATGGCAGTGAAAGGCCCATCGACCCAAGGCATCGGCGGTGACGCGGAAGCTCACCCGCTGGGCGGGCTGGACCACGACCGTATGCTTGCGGACCTGGAAGGCGCCGTCCGGGCCTTCGACATCGCTCCACATGCCGTGCAGATGCATCGGATGCGCCATCATCGTGTCGTTGACGAAGGTGACGCGCAGCCGCTCGTTCGGCCTAAAATGGAGCGGCCTGGAATCGTTGAGCTTGATGCCGTCGAGCGACCAGATGAACCGTTCCATATTGCCCGTCAGATGCAGCTCGATATCGCGCTCGGGCTCGCGCGGGTCGGGATCGCCGCCCGGCGTGCGCAGGTCGACCAGCGTCAGCACGCGCCAGTCGCGCCCGCGCAGCCCGGCGCCCGGATCGTCGAGATTGGTGCGGGGATAGTCGACGCGCATGTCGGTATTGGCGCCATATTCGGTGCGGGCGTGCTGTGCCCTGGCCGGCATCTCGGTCATGCCGTGCCCGGCATGCGCGTCGCCTCCCATTGCGCCCATCGTCGCCATCGCGCCCATCATGTCGACCGGCTCGAGCCAGGTCCGGGCATCGAGCGGCGGCACGGCTGCCGCCATGCCCGGAGCCGGTGCGATCGTGCCGCGGGCATAGCCGCTCCGATCGATCGCCTGCGCGAAGATGGTGCGGGCGCCGCCCTCGGGCATGGTGAACTCGACGTCATAGGTCTCGCCCGGGCCGATCCGGAACTCCTCGACCGTGACCGGTTCGACCGGCTGCCCGTCGGTCGATACGACCGTCAGCTCGACCCCGGGGATCCGCACGTCGAAGAACGTCGCCGTCCCCGCGCCGACGAAGCGCAGGCGCACGCGCTCGCCGGGCGCGGCGATACCGGTCCAGTTGCCGGCGGGCGGCGCGCCGTTCATCAGATAGGTATAGGTCGCGGCAGAGACATCGCTGTAGTCGGTCGGGTTCATCCGCGAGCTGTTCCACATCCGCCGCCGCTCGAGCGCCTTGCCAAGGCCCATGGCGCCGACATCCTTGAGGAAGTCGCCGGCGGTCGGCTGCGCAAAATTATAGTAGTTGCTCTGCTTCTTGAGATTGAGGAAGATCTGCAGCGGCGGCTCGTCCGACCAGTCGCTGAGCACGATGCAATAATCGCGATCGGGCGCCCGCGCCGCCGGCGCCTGTTTCGGCTCCACGATGATCGCTCCATAGAGTCCCGTCTGCTCGGCGAGCGTGTGAGCGTGATACCAGTAGGTTCCGCTCTGGCGGACCTCGAAGCGATAGGTGAAGGTCTCGCCCGGCGCGATGCCGGCAAAGCTGATGCCGGGCACGCCGTCCATCTCCGCCGGCACGATGATGCCGTGCCAATGGATGCTCGACATCTCCTTGAGGCCGTTGCGCACGCGCAGCGTGACCGTGTCGCCTTCGCGCAGGCGCAGGACCGGCGCGGGCACGCTGCCGTTCACGGCGGTCGCGATACGGCGCTTGCCGGTGAAGTTGACCGGCAGCTCGGCGATCTCGAGGTCGAACTCGGTCCCGCTCAGCTCAGCGGGCGAGACTGGGGCGGATCGCGCGAGAAGCGCCGGGGCGAAACCGGCGACCGCGCCGCCGATCGCCAGCCCCTGGACGAAACGGCGCCGCGCGATCGGCCGGATATGTAAGGGAGACATGAACTGTACTTTCGCGAAGTCGGCTTCAGGCGAGGTCGAGGATGATCCGGCCCTCGATGTCGCCATGATGCATGCGGGAGAAGACGTCGTTGATGTTCTCCAGCTTGTCTGCATGGACCGTGGCCTTGACCTTGCCCTCGCCGGCGAACGCCAGTGCCTCGAGCAGATCGAGCCGCGTGCCGACGATCGAGCCGCGCACGGTAATGCCGTTCAGCACGGTGTCGAAGATCGACAACGGGAAGTCGCCCGGCGGCAGGCCGTTGAGCGCGACCGTGCCGCCGCGCCGGACCATGCCGAGCGCCTGCTGGAACGCCTTGGGCGAAACGGCGGTCACCAGCGCCCCGTGCGCGCCGCCAATGGCTTTCTTGAGCGCTGCCGAAGGGTCCTCGTTGCGCGCGTTGACCGTCAGTGTGGCGCCAAGGCGTGTAGCGAGGTCGAGCTTGCTATCGTCGATGTCGACCGCGGCCACATTGAGACCCATGGCTCGGGCATATTGCACCGCCATGTGGCCGAGCCCGCCAATGCCGGAGACGACCACCCACTCGCCGGGTCGGGCCTCGGTGGCCTTCAATCCCTTGTAGACGGTGACGCCCGCGCAGAGGATCGGCGCAATGTCGAGGAAGTCGACATTGTCGGGAAGGTGACCAACATAGTTGGGATCGGCGAGGACATATTCGGCAAAGCTGCCATTGACCGAATAGCCGGTGTTCTGCTGTTCGTGGCAAAGCGTCTCCCAGCCACCCAGGCAATGCACGCAGTGCCCGCAGGCGGTGTAGAGCCAGGGCACACCGACCCGGTCGCCTTCCTTCACATGGGTGACGCCGGCACCAACGGCGGCGACATGCCCGACGCCCTCATGGCCAGGAATGAAGGGCGGGTTGGGCTTGACCGGCCAGTCCCCTTCTGCCGCGTGCAGGTCGGTATGGCACACGCCGGTTGCCGCAATCTTGACCAGGACCTGCCCGGGGCCGACCGTCGGGATCGGCGCGTCCTCGATGACCAGGGGCTTGCCAAATTCGCGGACGACCGCCGCCTTCATGGTTTTCGCCATGTCCGTTTCTCCTTTTAAGCGGGGGGTCAGAATAGGCCGAGCGCGTGCTCGTCATAGGAGACGAGCAGATTCTTGGTCTGCTGATAATGATCGAGCATCATCCGGTGGTTTTCACGCCCGAAGCCCGATGCCTTGTATCCGCCGAAGGCGGCATGGGCGGGGTACTGATGATAGCAGTTGGTCCAGACCCGCCCGGCCTGGATCGCGCGGCCGAGCCGGTAGGCGGTGTTGCCGCTCCGGGTCCAGACGCCCGCGCCAAGACCGTAGGCGGTGTCATTGGCAAGTACGATCGCCTCCTCGACCGTCTTGAACGTGGTGACCGACAGGACGGGACCGAAGATCTCCTCCTGGAAGATGCGCATGTGGTTCTGACCCACGAACACGGTCGGCTGCACGAAATAGCCCTGGTCGAGCGCACCGCCCGGCAGCGCCCTGGCGCCACCGACCAGACACTGCGCGCCCTCGGCCTTGCCGATATCGATATAGCCCAGGATCTTGTGGAGCTGGTCCTCCGACGCCTGCGCGCCGACCTGGACCGACGGGTCGAGCGGATCGCCCTGGCGGATCGCGGCGACGCGCGCCACGGCGCGCTCGATGAAGCGGTCGAAGATCGACTCATGGATCAGGGCGCGCGACGGGCAGGTACAGACCTCGCCCTTGTTGAAGGCGAACAAAGTAAAGCCTTCGAGCGCCTTGTCGAAGAAGGCATCGTCCTCGTCGAGCACGTCCGCCATGAAGATGTTGGGCGACTTGCCGCCAAGCTCCATCGTCTGGGGGATCAGATGGTCCGCCGCGGCGTGCATGATCTGCTTGCCGGTGACGGTCTCGCCGGTGAACGAGACCTTGGCGATGCGCGGATTGGCGGCGATCGCCTGGCCAACGGTCCGTCCCGGGCCGGTAACGACATTGAGCACGCCGGGCGGCAGGATGTCGGCGGTGAGCTCGGCGAACATCAGCAAGGTGAGCGGCGTCTGGGATGCGGGTTTGATGACGGTGCAGTTGCCCGCCGCCAGCGCCGGGGCGATCTTCCACGCCGCCATCAGCAGCGGGAAGTTCCACGGGATGATCTGGCCGACGACGCCGAGCGGCTCGCGGAAATGATAGGCGATGGTGTCCGCATCGATCGTCGAGATGCCGCCTTCCTCCGCCCGGATGCAGCCGGCGAAGTAGCGGAAATGGTCGATCGCGAGCGGCACGTCGGCAGCGCGCGTCTCGCGGATCGGCTTGCCATTGTCGATCGTCTCGGCAAGTGCCAGCAACTCCAGATTGTCTTCGAGCCGGTCGGCGACGCGATTGAGAATCCTGGCGCGTTCGGCGGGCGCGATCCTTGCCCATTGATCCTTGGCGGCGTGCGCCGCATCGAGCGCGCGCTCGACATCTTCCGGCGTCGACAGCGCGAACTCTGCGATCTGGGCGCCATTGATCGGGCTCGTGTCGGCGAAATACTCGCCGCCCGCAGGAGCGCTCCAGCGGCCTCCGATGAAATTATCATAGCGGTGTCGGAAGGAGGCCGCCGCGTTAATGGTCCCGATCGCCTTCTCGAAAATAACCTGACTCCATCTCTATCGATGGCCTGACGGAGTAATCTCTTTGCCCGGGTGGCCTATAAGTAAGTTCCGCAGAAGGTAGTCTGGTATCGGGGTCGCGGGCTTGAGGGTCAGACACGCCAACAGAGCCGATGACTATTCATCGACTCCTGAACGTATTCGCGCACGCCTGATCGGAATTATGCCGAGACAGGCGTTACTCGGCCGAGTCTTCTTTTGGCGAGGGCGGCGCTTGGCATTCCAATTCTGGCGTTACGCCCGGACGCGCTTTAGGCTCACCCAATCGCCTTTCTGAAGCGTCCCGTCCCTCACGCGGAAATGAGCATAATGGTCGTCGAAAATCTGGTCGACTTCGACATGACCGACAAGACGGCGGTGGCGCGGCGTTGCGTGATAGACTTCGAGTATCTGCCCGATGTGCGCGCCATCGGCCTTACCCAGGCAGGCCACTGTGCCGCCCGCATCCATACGGACGATCTTGCCGCGCATGAACAAGCTATGGCCGATACCCTGTGCGAGGAGCGGCGTGCTGCCAAAGAGCAGAAAGCCAACAGCAGCACCGACGCCAAGATGTTTTCGCATCGCTGTTTCCTCTGTCAAGTCAGACGCTCGGACCCGGTTTTGAAAGCTGGGAGCACGGGGCGACGCTGGGCATCGTCAAAGAACTGGCCCGCCGCGGGGGAACGGCGGGCCCTCAGCCCCTGGGGTCTGTTCTCGGGGCTGGAAACCTCACATGTCGCTCATCGGCTTGTCGGCCATGGGCTTGGCGGTCTTCTTCTTCGCCGCCGGCTTGGCCTTCTTCATCGGCATCTTGCAGCAGCCACTCTTCGCCTTACCGGCCATGCCCGAGCCGTTCGATGCAGGCGAGCCGCCGGACATGCCGGCCATCCCCGACATGCCCTGTTGATCCTGCTGGGCCGGTTGCCCCTGCTGCTTCTGCGCGCCGGCCTGATGATCCTTCATCATCTGATCGTGCATCTGCTGCCCGCCATGATCCATGCCCTGCTGGTGGGCATGGGCCGGCGCAGCCTGCGCGGGCGCGGGCGTCGACTGGGCGAGAGCGGTGCCGGCGGCGAAGGTTAGCGTCGCGAAGAGGCTGACGGGCGCCGCGAGAAATGTCGTCTGTCGCATTGAGGGTCTCCGAGTGTTCTTCCTGTTGCCCGATCGACGTTCCGATCCCGGCAATTCCGAAGCTTCAATGCTGCTAGCGAGACGCTGTCTGTATACGTAAGTTACGAATCGAAATTCGATCGGCCGTGTGCCTGCTGGAGCAGGCGCGTAAAATGATGATCCGGGATCGATCAAAAATGTGACCCGGCCTGGTTTTCTCGTCCTGAGACCGGCCAGAAAAGCGATTGGCCCGCCGTGGGAACGGCGGACCAAGGCTTCGGTTGAAAGCGGCCATGATCTTGTCCGTCAACCTTGTCGTCTGATGGAATGATGGCAGGGTCAGCAACCACCGTCCGACCTGTGTGACATGCCGGAGGCGCCGTCCTGGTCCTGCGAATCCCGCATCGCCATTCGATGGCCCTGCATCATCTGGCCGTGCATCTGCTCCTTACCGTGAGCCATGCCCTGCATGTGGGCAGGATCGGGCTGGGCAGGCGCCGGCCTGGCCTTGAGGGTCTCCTCAAGATCGGGCATGCCCGGCGGCATCCCGTCCGCCAGCACCGGTCCGGCACTGACGGCGAGGAAGCCGAGAGCTGCGAGCGAAGCGATCATTGCCGTCTTCTTGCGCAAGTATCCATTCCTTCAAGTCTGGGTTTCCCGTTCGATCGAGCATATGCCCGGTCGATTGTCGCCCCTTCCGGAGCTTGCCCGTGAAATGGTGTCACCTTCCGCCTTGCTGTATACGTAATGTGCGAAGTCCGTCTCTGAGATGGCCATAAATTATCGCACTGGCATCGTTGTTGTGCCGATGTGTAACTATGGTTCGGACTCGAGAGCAGGACAGGTCGGCAACAGTGACTAATCCATGGCGGCCAGCAGACGCTCGAGAGGAATAGTGGCAAAAGTGGTGAAGCTGTCAGCAATGGCATAAGGCAGTACCAGCACCCGATTATGTACCATCGCGCCGCAGCTGTAGGCTACGTTTGGCACATAACCTTCGCGCTCATCCATGTCCGACCGCAAAAGCGGTAGCTTCGTCCGCGCCAGCAGCTTCGAGGGATCGTCACGGTCCAGCAGGCACGCCCCGATGCAATAGTTCCGAACGGCGCCGACTCCATG
Organism: Sphingomonas adhaesiva; assembly: GCF_002374855.1. GTDB lineage: Bacteria > Pseudomonadota > Alphaproteobacteria > Sphingomonadales > Sphingomonadaceae > Sphingomonas > Sphingomonas adhaesiva. The sequence goes on along the minus strand of NZ_NWVC01000011.1, from coordinate 39,898 downwards.
AGTTACGACCAGCCAGCCTTCGTCGATCTCGATCGGCGATCCGCAATTACCGATCTGGACAAACTCCCAAGGCCAGCGAGGTTCGATGGCTTTCGCTCCGCCACTCCAGTCGTGAATGTCCGCGGACGTCAGGAACCAGATATTTTCGTTATCCTCGCGCCCAAGCATGGCAAAGTGCCCGGCAATGCGTCGGGGGAAAAGCGCCATGCCCTTGCTACCGGTGGCATCCCCACGCAGCGGTCTGAGTTCAAATGTCCGGAAGTCCGGCGTGGACAACAACTCCTGCCGGACGGACTGGCCGCTAAATGCCGTATATGTACCGAAATAGGTGGCTCGGCCATCGTCGTCCAGGAAGCGGACCAAGCGAAGGTCTTCGATGCCACCACGCTGGCTGGGGGTTGTCGGAAAGATCACGATCTCCGAGAGATCGTGGCTGCCATCGCACTTGATCCGAATGCCCGCGTCCGGCCCGTCCTCGCCGGAGATGTTTTCAGTCTCCAGCACGAGCGGCATGGGGCTCGGAGGATTGATTGCTATGGTTCCGTCCGCGGCGCAAAACCCGGTGCGAAAGGTGACGGAGGAGATATGCCCCTCGCCCACGCCTCGCAGGGAAAGAATGAATCGGAGAGAGTTTTCAGGTACAGCAGACTGGTCAGGATGCAGGACGATGCTCGGATTGAAAAGCGCTGCTGCCTCATAGGAATATTCGTTGCAAAAATGGGCACCGATCAAGAGCGCCTGTTCATGGGTGACCTCGCAATCACAGACGATGATGCCATCAACCTCGTGGAACCGCCGCAAAAACAGGGACGGAACCTCACGATGCCTTCCCGAGAAATCATCAAGAATGCGTTGCAACTCATCGTGGAGCGATGCTGGGTCGAGCGCCAGGACGCGGTCGGCGATGCGCTGCGCACGTGGCTGATCCGGTACCGCATATTTATAGGTTTCCGTCGACGGCATATAGGGTCTGATCACTACCCTTGCTGGATTGGGGCGGAGCAATTCGGGTAGCCGGTTGACAAATTCGGCGGTTGACACTGACTTCTCCAATACAGATCGACCGTGGAGCGTTCACGCAATCGTAAAGATGGTGCTCGGCATTACCCGACTATCGGGTGGCGGCACGGAAGGCTCCGGCGATGGCGGGTGCGATGATTTCCGCCGTTGCCGGATACTCGGACTTTGTGCCACGTGCCATGATCGCTGTCCTGGCGTAGTTGTCGGACACACAAGCTGTGACGGGGGCTCTGGCCTGAACGTGACTATGTGGGGCACGTGCGAAGCGCGCCGCTCAGCTCGACATGTCCGCCATCGTTCGGCAGCTCGCCGCGCATTTCTTGCAGGTGGCCGAGCAACGCGCGATCCGCTGGTCCGCGCTATGGCGTCCGCATTCCTCGGCGCAGCGCTCGCAAGCGTCGGCGCAGGCGCGGCAGACGATGCGGTGCAGGGCAGATTCCCGCAGCATCGAGTTGGCGGTCGCCTGGCACAGTTCCGCACAGTCGTTCAGCATGGCGATCAGCGACGCCGTAGCTGACGCGCCGCCTTGCTTCGTCAGCCAAGCGGCGGTTTCCAGGCACATGCGGTGCGAAGCCACGCAATCGTCGATGCAGTCCGTCATCGACATCGCCATCCCTTCCATTCGATGCTGCTGCGCCGCCGCCGGCACAGCCAGCGTTCCGGCGGCGGCAAGGCCGGCGCCGGCCATCAGCAATTCGCGTCTCTCGATCATCATGCACCTCCCATCTGCTATCCCTTGAGCGCTGTGCCGCATCCGGCGGCCTCAGCCGTCGCAGGCGACCCATCCGACGCCGCACGCGCCTTCTCCCGCGCCATCCGGGTTTCCTCCCAGGGCCAGTGGCCGTTGATCTCGACCCCGAGCGAGATGCTCAGGAAGGTCCGCACCAGCACCAGCCCGGCCAGAACGATGAGATCGTCGAGCGTTGGGTTGATCACCAGCGACTTGACGATGTCGCCGGCGACCAGAAATTCCAGGCCGAGCAGGATGCTGCGGCCGAGCGCCGAGCGGAACGCGCTATAGGCCTCGGTTCGGTCGCCCGCCCTCGCCCGCCGCGCAAACAGAAAGGTTGCGAGCCCCGCGCCGACCAGGATGGTCAGCGTGCCCGCCAGTTCCAGGCCGATCACCGCGAGCCGGAAGAAGGCGCTCAGCCAGTCGGCCTCAATGGTGATCATACCAGCCTCGCTTGCGGATATTGTTGAAGCTGTCGGTGGCATGACAGGCATAGCATTGATCGACGCGCGCCTTCGATCCGGCTGCGCGCTGCGAGACCATGCTGAAATGCTCCATGAAGTGACTCGGCGGCGCCTTGTGGCACTCGGCGCACTGCGTCGAATTGACCGATGGATGGCGATAATTGGCGATCTTCCAGCTGTCGGTCTTGTGACAACTCGCGCAGTCGGTGCCGAACAGGCCCTGGTGCGGATCGCGGAACGCATGGCAGCTCGCGCAATTGAGCGCGGTCTCGGGGGTCAGGCTTCGAGTGTTTGTCGACATGCCCGCCAAAGGCTGCCGCCACTTTGCCATGTCGAGCAACGCGGCGTGATCCATGCGGATGATGCCGCGCTCTCCCTCATGTTCGACGTGGCAGGAGGTGCACTGCGTCGCTTTCGCGTGGAACTGCGTCGACTGCTTCGTCCCGAAATCCGTGCCTGCATGGCAGGTGAGACAGGTTCGGGTTTCGACTCCCTTGCCCGGCGTGTGGCAAGCCGTGCATTGGCCGGCGAAGGACTGGTGCGCGCTCGAGAGCGGGCCGGGCGAGACGAGCTGCGCCACCAAGCCGGCATCCCTCGGCGCGTCCGATCGCATCCGGATCGCGACCGCGGCGACCATCACCAGCAGGGCTGCGATGAAGACGGCATAGGAAAGACGCTGCCAGCTCATAGCCAGCGCAGCCCGTAATAGATCGCCGCGCCGACGTGGAGCGCGAGCAGCGCGAAGATGAGACAGCCCAGCAGGATGTGCAGGAACCGCCATCGCGCGAACAGGGTGTTGGTCGCCTCTTCGGCGCGGATCGCGAATTCGGTATCGGCCAGCGCCGCGGCGATCCCCGCCCTGTTCTGGGGGTGCTGGCCCGCGGGCGCATCCCCGGCGACGAACAGATAGCGCCTCCAGCCCGACAGCGGCGCGGCTGCGGTATCGGCCTGCGCCGGCGCCGCCGGCTCCTCAAGGAAGGCGGCGCGAAGCGAGGCCAGTTCCGACCTGCGTCCGCGCAGCGCCCGACCAAGCTGGGCAAGCAGGTAGCGGCCGATGAAGCCGGTGATGACCGTCATCAGCAGGAGGACGGTCAGAAGCAGTCCGACCGGGCTTTCGAGCTTGTGCGCGGCGTGGACCAGACCCAGGATCGGCGCCAGCACGCCGGCATAGATGTGGATGGCGAGCAGGGTAGGCTTGCTGACGAGCCGGGAGAGCACTTTGTCGACCCAGGCGATGTGCTTGGCCGCGACATAGGGAAGCGTCAGCAGCATCAGCACGAGCGCTGCGATCCCGATGATCCCGCCAGCGAGGCTGCCCGGAAAGCGCGGTGACACATGCACGAGGTAGCCGAACGGGAACAGCAGCAGGAATGCGACCAGCAGGCCGACGGCGATGTCGCTGCGTTCGCGCATCAGGCTTCGACCACGAGCGGCGTGCCCGTGCCCTTCGCCTGGCACGCGAGCACATAGCCCTGCGCCTTGTCGGCGGGCGCGAGGCCGGACTCGACCTCCATCGTTACCTCGCCCTGCAGCAGCTTGACCACGCAGGCGCCGCATGTGCCCGCACGGCAGGCATAGGAGATCTCGACGCCCGCGCCCTCGGCCGCCTCGAGCACGGTCTCGTCCGCGGGCAAGGCCGCCGACACCCCCGACACGGAGAAGGTCACCGTGCTCGGCGCCACCTCGGCGCTCGGGGCCGGCTTATCCGCTGGCGCGGGCGCGGGTTTGACCTCGAGATCCTCGTGGTCGGCCGGCAGCGAGGCCGGACCGAACGCCTCGGTGTGCAGCTGCGCTTCGGGGACGCCAAGTTCCGCCAGCACGCCGCGCATCGCGCCCATCATCGCCGGCGGGCCGCACATATGGATCCGCCGGCTCGCGATCTCCGGCACCGCGGCCAGGATCATCTCGCGGGTGATCGGCCCTTCGGGGCCCATCCAGACGGTGCCGGGCGCGCGCTGCATCGCGGCGACGACATGGAGGTTGGGAAAACGGCGTTCGAGCCGCTCGAGCTCGTCGCGGAACACGAATTCCTCGGTCGACCGTGCGCCGTAGAAGAAGAAGATATCACCCTTCCACGCGGTGTCGGTGAGATAGCGCAGCACCGACATCATCGGGGTGATGCCGACCCCGCCCGCGATCAGCACGATGCTCTGGGCATCCGTTCCCGTGAAGGTGAAGGCGCCGAACGGTCCGCTGACCTTCAGCAGATCGTCGGCGACGACCTTGTCGTGCAGGTATCGCGAGACCACGCCCTGCTCCTCGCGCTTGACCGTCAGTTCGACATAGGCCCGCTGGGTCGGCGAAGAGGCGATCGTGTAGGAACGGCGCGCGGTCTTGCCCGCTTCGGGCTCTACCTCGACCTGCAGGAACTGGCCCGGCAGGAAGTCGAACGGCAGCCGGTCGGCGGCCGGGTCCGCGAGCCGGAAGGTCAGCACGCTCGGCGTCTCTCGCACGATCTGGACCACGCGCAGCTGCCCCGCCCAGCTTTTGGGCTTGCGCAGCGAAGCCCCAGCGGGCGCGGCCGCATTGCTCGGCGCGAGCCCGGCGCTGTCGTCAACGGGGGCAGGCGCGGGCGCAACCCTGGTAGCGGGCTGGGCAGCCTTCGGCTCCGGCTTTGTCAATGTCTTGCCGGTGGGGACACCACCGGCGATCGCCCCGATCCGCCGGAGGCGGAAGATCTGCAGCGCGATCAGCGTGGCGCTCACCAGCCCCAGGAAGAGCATGAGAAGCAGGTGCGAGGGCGAGATGCCGAACCAGTGATCGGCATGGCCGGGCGCGGCCTGGTCGATGTCGAGCTGATCGCGCAGCCAGGCAAGCCCGACCTCCCGGGGCGGCTGCAAGCCGCCGATCGCGCCCTGCGCGGCGGTGCCGGACCGGAACAGGTCGGTTCCCTCGCGCAGGCGGCGCGCCGCATCGAGCCGGGCCGAGACCGTGGTTGCACGCGCGCCGTCGGCCGAGGCGGCGTTGATCATCGCTAGGCCCGTGCTTACCCGTTCGCCAGCCTGCGCAGCGACCCGCTGCCTTGCCGCTTCGTCGAGCGCGGGAAAGGCGAGCAGTTGCGAGATGAAGCCGGTCCGGCGCGATTCGTGGCCGTGCTCATTCTCCCCTTCCCCATTGATCATGCGATCCATCATGGGTTTCATCATCTTCGCCATGTCCGACGACCCCGACGATGCCGGTGCGGACATGCCCCCGCCGGCCGGCATGCCTGCGCCATGATGCGCGGCATGATCCTCGCCCTCCTGCGCGCCCGCGCCCGCGGACAGGCTGAGAGCGATTGCGCAGCCGAGGCTCAAGCGTCGAAGGCTGATCCGCCTGGACATCCTCATCCCCTTTTTCAGCGCGCTTACATATCCTTCATCGGCATCGCCGAATTGCCCGGCGCGGGATCGGGTGCCGGCGCGGTCTGGTTGCCGGCCCCGGCGCGCATCGCGTCATGGTCCATCGCCTGACGGTGATGCCGCTCCATCTCGGCCTGGTTGCTCATCGCGTCCATCGACGCCGCGTCTGCAGCGTTGCCGCTGTCGGTCAGGACCGGGGTGGCGGCGACGCTGTTCGCCGCGGGCGGCACCGTCTGGTCGGCCTGGCGGTCGCAGCCCGAAAGCGCGAGCGCCAGCAACAGGCTTCCGCCGACAAGCGGAAGGGCTTTTTTCGCATGGTCGATCATAGCTTGCTCCTTGGCTTGAAAACTGTGGTCCCGGGCGCCGGGGATGGCGCCCGGACCGGCTCATTGCGCGCTGCGCAGGATCTGAAGGCACCGGTCGTGCGAGAGGTTCATCGGGTTGCGCCCCTGCCCCTTCATCTCGCCATGATCATGCGGCGTCTGGAGACCCATATTGCCCTCCATCGCCCGGCAACTCTCGACCTGCGCCGAGGTCGGCCGCGTGGTTACACAGGCGCCTAGAAGCAGCGCCGGCGTGAGGACGGCGATCAAACGCATTTTCTTCATGACAAAGCCCTTTCGCTAGTGATGATCGTTCGTCCTGCGCTGCCTGATGTTTCTTGTTATGCTGTTGGTCTTTCCGCCGCGCCGTCAGGAAGGCGAGGATCGGGCAATCGGAGACGGGCACTTCGCCCGGGCATTCGTCGGCGAGCATCCGCAGCATGTCGCGGATATCCGACAGGCGCTCGAGCCGGGCTTCGGCGTCCGCGATCTTGGCAAGCGTGATATCGAGCACGGCCTGGGCATGCGCGGTGTCCGACGCCCTGAGCGCCAGCAGCTGCCGGGCCTGTTCGAGTGTGAAACCAAGCTCCTGCGCCGAGCGGATGAAATTGACGCGCTCGAGGTCGGTCGCGTCGTAGAGCCTGTAGCCCGCTGCCGTGCGCGCGGGTTCGCGCAGCAAACCCATCCGCTCATAATAGCGGATCGTGTCGCGGCCCACGCCCGCAGCGGCGGCCAGTTCGCCGATCTTGAAATTGCCCATGTCATCCGCTCGATCATCATGCCGGTTGGACCATGGTCCAGGGTCAAGCGGTTCGCTTTGACCCCGAACGGTCCGTTGCCGCCGGCAGCCCGCTGCCCCGACGTCTCGCATCCGGGCAGCTTGTGCCGCCGGGCCACCGGCTCGTCAGTTCTTGCGAAGCTCGACGATGTCGTGCTTGGCAGGCGTACCGTCGGCGACGGACACGTGCGCGAAGTGATCATCGAAGATATGATCGATCGTCACATGGCCGATGAGCTGGCGGTGATAAGTCGGCGCCACGCCTTTGGACGGACCCGGATGGGTCACGACGCGATAGACCTCGAGCTTTTGGCCGACCTCGGCGCCATCGGCCTTTCCGATGCAGACGACCGTGCCGTTGCTGCCCGTGTCGACGATCGAGCCGCGCATGAAGAAGGTATGTCCGATACCCTGAGCGAATGAAGGGACCGCTGCGAGCATCGAGATGCCGGCGAGCGCAACCATGATGGATTTCTTGATCATCTTGGACTCCTCTGAGAAGTGTTGAACACTGCCGCTCGATCTCTCGAGGGGGAGACTTTGTTTCTTCGCCGTCAGGAGTATGGTCCCGGGTCCAAGCTCGGTATACGTATTGTTCGCAGCGACTGTCGGTTTGAGTAGAGCCGCCTGGGACCGTCGTTGATTTGTCCGTACCTCGCCAAACGGATGGCACCTGCCGACTCCTCGGTGGGCGTCGTCCAGCATTGGTTGCAACTGATCTGTCCGGGTGCGCCCACTTGGTTCCGGGCACCTTTGACAGATGTGGTGGGTTACGCCGTTTCCCCCCAAGCGTGAGGGCTCCGCCTTCACGGTGCGTATTACCTAGTGGCAACAAAGGAGACGATGTTGAAAAGATCAGGAATGGCGTTCGCTCCCCTCTTACTGCTGGCCGCCGGCCCGGTCCTCGCCCAGGAGGCCATGCACGGCATGGATCATGGCAAGATGGGCCACTCCGACACGGGCATGATGAAACCGACACCCGCCAATCCATACCCGCGTGCCGAAATAGAGATGCATCGTAAGATGATGTCGGCCGTTGGCACCGATGCGACCGAGACCTGGGCCCGCAAGATGATCGAGCATCACCGCGGCGCGATCGCCATGTCACAGATCGTGCTCCGCGAAACGCGCGACGCCAAGGTTCGCGACATGGCCACCAAGAGCTCTGCCGAACAGCGACGCGAAATCGACGAACTGCAAGCCTGGCTGCGTGAGCATGGCAAGCGGACACAGTGACCGAAGCAGGAACTTGAGATTCGAAAGATGAAGAAGCAGGCGATCGCGGCGCTGGCCGCCATCTTCATGGCGACAGCGGCCAGCTCTGCGACGCCGATCCTCGTGCATCGCGATCCCGGCTGTGGCTGCTGCGAAAAGTGGGCCGCGCAGATCCGCGCACAGTTCAAGCGTTCCGTCACGATCGTCGACGACCGCTCGCGATCTTCCTTCCAGCGCTCGCATGGTGTGCCGCTGCGTCTCGCCTCCTGCCACACCGCCGTGATCGACGGCATGGTGTTCGAGGGGCATGTGCCCATCAATGACATCAAGCGGGTTCTGGCAGTGCGCCCGCGCGGGGTGGCTGGCCTTGCCGTTGCGGGAATGCCTTTGGGATCACCGGGCATGGAGATCCCCAGTCAGCCGGCACAGTCCTATCAGGTGGTAGCATTCGGCCCGTCTGGCCAGCGCGTGTTCGCAAGGCACTGAGGGGAAAGCTCCATTTGTAACTTCGGTGCCAGCGCGCTAGAATAGTCGTTCGTGAAACGCCTGCTCGCGCTTCTGCTCGTCATCGGAGCGCTGTCCGGTCTCTTCGGAGCCCAGATGGCGGCCGCGCACAGCGTGCCTGAGGCGGCAGGCGCGCCGCTGGCCAAGGGCATGGATGCGGACTGCATGGCGATGATGGCCAAGCAGCATCCTGCGCCCAGCGAAAAGCCTTGCAAGGGCCTGACGCTCGATTGCATCGCCGCGATGGGGTGCGTGATCCCGCTGGTCGCAGCTGACCTGACAGGCGGCATTGCGCCTGCGCGTCTCTACGACGCGCCCAGCTTCTGGACGACCGATACGATATTGACCGGCAAGGCGGTTGTGCCCGAGCCGGATCCTCCCACCAGCCTTGCCTGATTGAACGAGCACGGGCTGCGCGCATCGATCGATGCGCGCAGCCCGGTTTCCTTCTTTTCAGTCAAAGGTTTTCGTGATGACCAAAATACTTCCGGCCGCCCTTGTGGCGGCCCTCGGTCTCGCCGCGCCTGCGCTTGCAGCCGACGCGAGCCGCACGCCGCAGGGCCATTGGGAATGGCGGGCGGCGCCGCAATATGGTCCGCGGGCGACCGGCCCTGCGCGTGTCCGCATATGGGTGCCCGAGAGCCGGGACATCGCCAGCTGCGATTGCGCGATGATGCAGGCAAGCGCCGCCGACTGCATGCGCGGCGCAGTCAGGTCGGACAAGGGCTAAACCCACTCCGGAGCGGCGCGTCACATGTTGGCGCGCCGCCTCTGTCATGAGGGGATGATATCCATGATCATGATGCCGAGGCGCGCTATGCGACGCCTGTTGCTCTCTCTCGGTGCGACGCTTGCGAGCGCCTGGGCCGTGCCGGTGTCGGCCGGCCCGCTCACCTACGAGCAGGCACTGAGGCTCGCTGCCGCCAATGCGCCAAGCCTCAAGGCGCGCGCGGCGGCGACAGCTGGCGCCCGCTCCTCGGCGGTCGCGGCCGATCGCCTGCCCGATCCGACGCTCGACCTGGGCCTGCAGAACTTCCCGGTGAGCGGCCCCAATGCCGGCAGCTTCACGCGCGACGATTTCACCATGGCGACGATCGGGTTCAGCCAGGCCTTCCCCAATCTCGCCAAGCGCCATGCACGCGCCGCGCGCGCCGCGGCCGATATCGGTGTCGCCGAGGCGGGCGAGCTGGTCGAAGGCCGCAACGTGCGGCTCGAGACCGCGCTCGCATGGATCGATCTCTATTATGGCGAACGCCGGCTCCGGCAGCTCGACCTGCTCGATGCCAGTCTCGACGACCTGCAGAAGACCGTGACCGCACGCCTGGCGTCGGGCAGCGCGCGCCCGAGCCAGGCGCTCGAGCCCGACCAGCTCCGCGCCGCCATCGCCGATCGCCGCGCCGAGATGGCTGCGGTGGTGGCGCAGGCGCGGGCCCGGCTCGCGCGCTATACCGGCGACCCCGACCCGCAGGCGACGGGCGACCCGCCGATACTCGATGTCGATCCGATCCGGCTGCGGGCCGGGATCGATGCGCTTCCCGCCGTGCGCGCGCAGGACGCGCGGATCGCATGGCACCGTCACCGCGATCGACAAGGCGGCAGGCACGATCACGCTCGATCATGGTCCGATCCCGGAGGCCAAGTGGCCCGCGATGACGATGGCGTTCAAGGCCGCGCCGTCGATCACCGATGCGGTCAAGGTCGGCGACAAGGTCGATTTCGACCTCTCGCTCAAGGGCAGCGATGGCGAGGTCACCGCGATCGCAAAGCAGTGATCCGCTAAGTTCGACCGGAAAAAGCTGGTTGCGTCGCCGCTCCCGGGCGGCGACGCCCGTGCCGGCCGTCTGCCTGGCTGTGCGCCCGGTCGACGGTTGCGACCGGCAACGCCCAATGCCAGCGGCGTTTCCCTGCGCGATCACCGACAATTTGAGCACGCTTCGCGGATCGCACATTGAACGTGCAAGCCGCCCTTGCTCGCGATAGCCTGAACGGCAAGGAGCCCAGTTTAGATGACCCAGCCAGTATGACCTTGTTACCCGCGACACATCATGATCTCGTGAGCGAGCTTGTCCGTCGTTGGCGAGACGATCCCGGCGCCACCTATCGCTCCTGGTTTCTGTGGGACGAACGGCTGAAAAACTTCCGCTCCATCCGTCGCGGGCTGCAGCAGGTGGTCGCAGAAATCGAAAGTGGGCGGTTCGGCGTCGCCTATCGCGGCTCGTCACTGGAAACGGTTGTCCACTCGATCGCCGAACAGCGGCAGATCTTCAAGGGCGCCGACCATGCCTGGCTGTGGAAGCCCAAGCTGCGCATTCCAGACATCTACGAAAGCCCGGACAACCAGCGGGCGTTCGGTCGCCTGCTCGACAATTGCTCGTGCTGCGATACCGCCGAGGAGATCATCAGCCACATCCGCAGCATAGACGCGCTCAAGATCAAGGGGCTGGGGCCGGCGGCGGCCAACCTGCTCTATTTCCTTCACCCGACGCTGGTGCCGCCCTTCAATACCGCGATCGTCAAGGGCTACAATGCCGTCACCGGCGCCAAGGTGAAGCTCGGGTCATGGGATCATTTTCTCGCCATGCGCGCCGGCATCCTCGACCTCAACGACCGTTACCGCGAGTTGCTCTCCAACGATCTCGGCGCGATCGGCGGACTGTTGTTCGACATTGGCTCGGGCCGCTATCCCGCGCCACCGCTGGAGGATGACGCAACGGCGGCCGACGACTGGCTCGGCAGATTGGAACATGCCAGAGCGGAGGCAAGCCGGCTCGACAAGACAGCCGCCGCGCAGGGCGAAACCGATCGCACGCACGCCGAAATCCAGGCCTGGCTGCGCGACCTCGGCCATGCCCTCGGTTACGATGTGTGGATCGCCGCCAATGACCGCGGTCGACTTCACGCTGGCTGCCCGCTTGGACAGGGATGCCTCGAGCGCCTTCCAGACGCCATTGCGACCTCTCCCGGAGCGGACTCGATCCGCCTCATCGACGTGTTGTGGCTGGCGAAGGGTGGCGACGGCGTCGCCGCCGCGTTCGAGGTTGAACATTCGACCTCGATCTACTCGGGGATCGTGCGCATGCTCGATCTGGCGCTGTCGGGGAGCGATCTGCACGCTGCCGCCGGGCTATTCCTGGTCGCACCGAATGCGCGCGAGCAGGACGTTCGCGCGCAACTCCGTCGCCCGGCTTTCAGCCGTATTGCCGATCTCGACTTCGCCTATCTGCCCTATGGCGAGCTGGAGAGAAACAGGGACGCGATCGCTCGTTTTGGAACGGGATTGAAGGCCATCAAGGCGATCTCAAGCCCCCTTCCCTGAAACACGGACCATTGTGCCGCTGCTGGCAAGGGCCACCGGCCAGCTCCATAAGCTCATGCCGGTCCGATGAGGTTGCTTGGGGAGCGACGCCCTCCTGCAATCGAGTCGACCAGCGACCCCATCAGCCGATCTTCGCCATCAGCCTGCCCGCTGCGCCCTGCTCTGCAGCAAGGTTGCGATTATAGGCGAGTGGCATTCGCGGTGACTTCCACCGCAATGCATCCATGATCCCAGCCAGATCCTCTCCGCTCGCAAACAGATCCTGGTTCAGCCCGATCCGCGTCGAGTGCGCGCTGATGCCCTTGAGCAGCCGCGCCAGATCCTCGGCTGTGAGGTCGGGCAGAGCGCCACGATCGAACGCGCGCTGGATGATCGAGCGGAAGATCGGCCCGATCGAACCCGGGTGCAGCGCGACGGTGCCGATGTCATATTCGACCCGCGCCTTCACCGCAGGCCTGGGCAGCGTCTTGCGCAGATCCCAGGTCTCCCGCCCCGAGATGCTGTCGATCGGCCGACCGCGCACGGCGGCGCGCGCCTTGTAGCGCCGCACCTGCACCCGCCGGAACAGCGGCCCCGCCGTGATCCCGGCCGCTTCGGTCCAGGCCGCGATCGCCGACACGGTACGCGGGCTGAGATAGGCGGTTGCCCCCTCCCCGTCTTGATCGCCCTTGCTGCGCAGGATCTGCAGCAGCCGCGCCTCGGGATCGATCGCCTCTTCGATATGCTCGATGGCCACGGCTACCAACTCGGACGCACGCAGGCCGGTGTCATAGGCGGCAGACAGCAGCGCGCGATCGCGCAGCCCCGGCAGATCGTTTCCGCAGCTCTCGAGCAGCGCCCGGACGTTGAGACCACGCGCCTTGTCGCGTTCCACGTCGCGCACCGGCCCCTTGAACCGCAGCGGCCTTGCCTGCTTCTGCGCTGCGCCCTTCTCACGGCGCACCGCTTGCAGCCGCAGCTTCACCAGCGGCGCGGGGGTTGGGTCCTTGAGTTCGAGCAACTGATGGATCTTGGCGATCGACGCCTTGTAGCGGGATAGCGAGGCTGGGCGGCTCCCCTTGCCTGCCCGCGAGTCGAGATAGTCGGCCACCGTCTCGGCCGTCGCCGGCAGTGCAATCCGGTTGTTGCGCCTACACCACGCATCGAACGCCTCGACGTCGGACTTGAGCGCACGGATGCTATGGGGCGATGAAGCGGCCTGATAGGCGGCGATCAGGCCCTCGTTGACGGTGATGCGCTCGCCGGCGCGCATCTGCACGATCGTCCACGCAAGGTCGGCCGGCGCCCTGACGGCCGGCAGGACAGCCTCAGGCGGCGCTACGGGGATTTCTGGCCCTTCCCGGGCGGTTTCGGTGCTCACGACGCGCCTCGCTCCTCAGCCGCGCTTGTAGCCCACCTTATAAAGAACGGTCAAATCCGCTTATGTGATAACTGCAATTATCGAATGTCCACTTTCGGGAGGTCACGGATGTAGAAACGAACTGCTGACTTTGGTTTCCCGCCATGGCATTGTCGCCATCCTATGACGCGGACAGACAACCTGCGCGCCGACGACAGCCTGCTCCTGCTCGGGCGCCTCGATGGCCGATTGCACGGTAGTCCATGCGCCGACATCTTTCTCGCGCTCTCGCGCCTGGAAGGCGCCACCGTCCTGGCCGGCCTCGCCGGCGTGCCGATCGCGGTGCGCGACCTGCAGGACTGGATCGCCGGCCGCACACCCCCTCCCCGCGCTTCCGAAGGCCTCAACGATCCGATCTCGGTTGCCGCCGTCTTCCACCTTGCGCTCAGCCGCGACGAGGATCTCAAGGATTCGCTCGGCCGCGCCACGCTCAACGTGCTCCGTACGGTACTCGATGACCGCACCGAGGCGAAGGTTTATGCGGCCGAAGACTTGGCGCACTTCGGGCCGATGTGGCGACAGCTGCGAACCGTGGCGGACGCCCCCTTCCCTTCCGGTGACCTCCTCTCTGTCGCCAACCGCATTTTCCAGCTGTTCGCGCTGACCGAACCAGCGGCACCAGGCAGCTGGGATGTCGTCAGCGTCGATGGTCGCGCTCTCGAGCTGCCTCCCCGTGGACGCGATCGAAACTGGCTGATCGCCGCCGCCGTACCGCGGATGCTGTGCCGCGCTGGCTTCACGACCCGCGTGATCCCCTCGTTCATCCTGATGTCCAAGTTTCTGCCCCCCTCCCCCGCCGATCTGGCAGAGACCTTGGCCCAGGCGATCGGTCGGACGGCGCATGCTGGCTTGCGCGACCTCGACGCGATCGAGCGTGCGGCGTCGCGCATCCAGACCGATCTGGCCGTCACGAAGCGGAGCAAGGCCCCTCTCCTTGCCCGCCTGCAGCTTGCCTATCCGGGCCTTCAGCCGGCCGCTGTCGCGCGCCTGTTGAAGGTCACCCCGCAAGGCGCGCGCAAGCTACTCGCCTCACTTGCTCATCCCTCTTGAACCACAGACACCGTGCAATCCAAGCCACAGAACCCTCCGTCCCGGCATCACTTCATCCCGCAGTTCCTCCTCGACCAGTGGAAGGATGGCGACACCCTGCTGCGCTATCGGCGCAATCGGATCGGGGAGATCGAGAGCAGTCCTGCATCACCCAAGAGCGTCTGCTTCGAGCGGGACCTGTACAAGACGATCGGGTTCCCGCCCGAGCATGCCCAGCAGATGGAAACCCTGTTCATGCAGGTGATCGATGACGCTGCGGCCAAGGTTCACGCGCTGCTCCTCGACGGCAAGGTCAACTCGCTCAGCGACGCGCAATGCTCGGATTGGGGCCGGTTCGTCATGTCGCTGTGGTTCCGGACACCGCTGGATATGCGCGGCATGAAGGACGCCGTCGGCGCTCTCGCAAGCGCAGAGGCCGCGAAGTCCGTGCTGCGCGGCGACGATGGGGCGCTGCCGCCCGAGGCCGTGAGCGCGCTTCAGATGGAAGTCCTGCGCTTGGTCATCGACGACGCGGATCGCGGACGAGCGTTCATCAACATGGACTGGCGCATAATCAAGACGAACAATCGCCGGGAATTGTTCGTCTCCGATTGGCCGCTCGACGTGCCGGTCAGCTTCGCCTGGCTTGGTAGTGCCTCGTCCTATGTCACTCTTCCGATCGGACCGGAGACCCTCTTCGTTGCTGCCGGGTCCACTACGCTGGCAAATCGGATCGTGAGCCTACCCGAGCGAGAACTGATCACGCGGCAGAACCGGTCGACCGTGGGACATGCCCAGGCGTTCGTAGGCGCGAGGACGCGTCAAGCCGGCGACTTCATCCGCGCGAACTTCGGCCTGCGAAGCCGCCACTCCGTGACGCAGAGCACCGCCGACAAATATAAGCGGGACGCCATATAAGGCGGCGACCTCGCCAGACGCCGCGCTCCATCACCCTACGACAGCAGCCCCTCGATCGCCTTCAAAAGCTCGGCGGGCGACGCCTCAGCCTTCGGCGGCACCTTGATCGTCAGCCCCCCTCCCCGCGCCTTCGTATAGCGCAGGATGACCTTGCCCCCCTTGCCGGTGATCTCCTTCTCGGCGGCAGCCTTCACGGCTGGCGCGACAGTCGCCTTCACGAGCCGCTTCGCGACTTCCGGCCCGCTCAGCTTCAAGCCTTTCTGGCTGCGCTCTTCCTCGATGCGTTCAGCCTCTTCGCGCATCTTCGCCAGCGCCTTCGGATCTCCGGTAAGCGGCTTGATGTCACGCGCGACGCGTACCGTGATGTCGTGCGTATCGGAGAACGCCGCGACAACTGGTTCGGGCAAGCGCGCAACGTCGAGAAGCCGGCTCAGCCACGACTTGGAAAGGTTTAAATGCTCGGCCATCTGCGACTGCGAGCCCTCGTAGAACTCCGCGAGCGCCACCGTATATTCCTTGGCCCGCTCCCAATCCGAGATGTCCTTACGCGAGCGGTTCTCGACATCTGAAACCCGGAACGCCTCCTCGTCCGTGACACTCTGGATCGTCACCAGATACTCGAACTCCGGGTGGTGATGCGCTCGCAGCCATTTCACCGTCCACCAACGGCGGACGCCGGCGATGATCTCGAAGTCGAAGTTCGGGTCATCTTTCAGACGCCGAACGATAGCGGGGATCCGTTGCTTCTTGGCGGAGAGGAAGGAGTCGATGAGATCGCGGCAGCTATCTTCGTTCAAATGATCCAGATCGCGATTGTGCATCCGCCATGGGCGGCACCGCTCCGGATCGACCCACTCCGTCCGGTCGGCGACCGTTTTCCCCGTCGCGATGCGCGCGAGCGTCTGGCTGCGACTTGCCATGATGCCGTCCGCAGGGGTCGCCTTATCGAGGTTCTCCTCGTCGTCGAGCCCCTCTGTGAACATCGAGCCGAAGCCCTTGTTGCCCTTGCTCATCGGCCCGTTTCTCCTTCTCTCTTGCCCTCGCCGACGGGTGCCAACAGGCCAGAGTTGCCACGTGGCAACTGCGCCGCCCCCAGGCGCTTGCACTGACGTTCCTGCCGTGTGCGATCTGACATGGTATTCCTACCTAACATATTGCTTCTATTGGGTTCTTCCACTTTGTTGTCACGTGGCAACTCGGTGATCCGGCTTCGTCTCACTCCCCGATTGCCCGTGCTCGCCGACGTGAGAAATATCGGAGTTGCCACGTGGCAACTCTCCCTAAATTCGGCCCCCTGCCCTGCTCGCCCAGGTGCGCAGAACGTCCTGCTCAATATCCTGGCAAACGTCGCTGAGATGCTTCATGCAGCGGTTGTAGACCTCGTGCGACGTGACGGGCTTGTCGAGTTCGAAAACGGTTTTCATCCTGGAGCTGGCATTGTCGATTTCGGCGCTGGTGACCATCACCGACTGCGTCATTGAGCCACCGAAGACCTGCCGCATCATCGACAGTATCTCCCGGTGCATCGACTTGCTCTCGTCCACGCGGCTGCCGACCAGCCGGATGAAGTTGTAGGCCGGCCTTCCCCGCCCCGCGAGTTGCTCGAGCTGCTTCATCGTCGTTCGCGTCATGTCGATGAAAGATACCGTCGAGGCGAAGTCGACAAGGCTCGGCGGCACCGGAATGACCATGCAGTTAGCGGCCTGGAGCACAGCCATCGACACCATGCCCAATGCCGGCGGCGGGTCCATGATCACGACGTCATAGTCATCGACCACCTCATCAATGGCCTGCGCGATCAGGTCGATGATCTCCATGTTCTGATTTCGCGCCATGTGCCCGGCGATCTCATACTCGAGATTATAAAGTCGCAGGTTCGACGGGATCAGGTGGAGATTGTGAAAGTGCGTCTTGCGGATAATCTTGCGAACGCCAAGCAGCTCCGGATTGTGAAAATGCCCGTAAAGCGTGTCTTCCTCGTCGAGGTCCACGTCGGGGCGATAGCCGAACATCATGGTTGAAGACGCCTGGCTGTCGCAGTCGATGAACAGGACCCGGTAGCCCTTGATGGCAAAATGCTGGGCGAGATGCAGCGCGATCGTCGACTTGCCGACGCCCCCCTTGAAGTTGCAGACCGAGATGATCGCCGGGGTATCGGTTGGCTCGCGCCAGGGACGCGTTCCAAACACCTCGCGCATATGATCAAGCTCTTCGAGCGTATACTGCAGCCTATGCCCGGAGCCCGTCCGCCCTCGAGCGGGGAGGCGGCCGTCGCGCTCCGCTTCCCGGACAGCAGATGCCGTCCGCCCGACCAGTGCAGCAGCTTTCGAAATCGGGAAGGTCGGACCCTTCTTCTGACCGGTTTCGGGATCAACCGCGCTGTCACGAATGCGCTTGAGGATCGTCAACGACTTTCTGTGGAGCACGTCCAGACCACCTTCGATGAGGTCGTCCGGCTGTGCTAGGGAGGGGTCGGTAGCCATCTCAGTCCGCTTCTGTGGGTTTGATGCGCCATGATAGCCACGTTGGCAGTTTCGAGCAAGGAAATGGCCACCAGACTTACAAGTTGACCGATGATCTCCGAGCCCCTTGCGCATGTGCGCGCTTTCTGGCCAATCGGCGGCGGCTGCGACCGATGATCTCCGTGCCTTTGCGTGTTGCTGCAAAGCCTGGCGCTGGGATTGTGGCGACAAACGGCTACCTGTGGATAACCACCGATGATCTCGGTACTTTGCGATGATCTCGGTGCGTATCAGCGATGATCTCGGTGCGAGCCGACCGATGATCTCAGAGCCCATACCTATTACTAGAATCACCCTATAAAAAACCGATTCGCGAATCGTTTTGATTTTTCGATTTTGGGTGAAGGAGGGCAGGGGGAGGGCGCAGAACGGCACCGACATCATCGGTGTTTCTGCAACTCTCGCGGCCTTTTCCCCTCCCAAACTGCCAACGGGGTTGATTTCACGCCTCAAACCTGTTGAGACATGCCCATCACAGCCCCCGGTCGATTCGGGGGGAAGGGCAGACCATGAATGGGGATCAGCATAGGCCGCTGGGGCATCAGTACGCACTAGCCATGCTCAACGGCGGCGAGGAGAGCGTCCGCAAGCTCGCCACCACCGCCGGCACCCAGCTCACCTTGGAGGCATTCCTGCGCGTCCAGGACGAAGAACCGGTTCCTGCCTTCCTCCACTCCGCGCTTTGTGCGATGTCGCTGCCAACCAAGCGGCCCAAGGACGACACTCAGCCCATCGTCCGTGAGGACGGCAAATATGCGCTGGCCATCAATCCCAGGCCAGTGCTTCAGAATGTCGACGGCAAGTCCGTCATGCGAAGCCTTGGTGTGCCTTATGGCGCCTATCCACGCGTTGCCCTGATCTACCTCCTCTCTCAGGCGGTCATGAAGCAATCGCGGGACGTTTATCTTGGCCGCAATTTCACCGAGTGGATGCGCCGCCTTGGCTACCAGACCGTGTCTTATGGACCACGCGGGACGGCCAACCTGATGCGAGAGCAGGTGGATCGGCTGCTGGCGTGCGAGTGGCAGATCCGCTGGGACGGCACCGACACGGAAGACAACGCCTTCGCTGTCCGGGACGTCAAGATTTCCAACGAATATGCCGGTTCGCTCGACAAGAACGGCTCATTCGCGCGCGAAATCCGTATGTCCGAGGCGTTCTACTCGCACCTCATCGACCATGCCGTGCCACTCAATGAGATCGCCATCCGCGAGCTCAAGGGTACGCCAACGGCGCTCGATCTCTACACTTACCTTGCCTACCGGCTCCCGCGGATTGGATCCGACAAGGGCCAGGTTATCTCATGGGACCAGCTCGCCAAGCACCTTGGCAACGAGGCCGACAGCAAGCGCTTCCGACAGACCGTCCGCGAAACCATGCAGATCGTGTCGGCGGTCTATCCCAACGCAAATGTCGATCTCTCCGGGCGGAAGGTCATTCTTCATCCGTCACCGGCACCGCTGGAGCGCAAGCTCGTGGGGCCGCACCTTCGACTCGTCGGGGGCGAGGCTCCGAAAACGGCACCGAGATCATCGGTCAAACCGGCCCATGCAGCGAAGTCCGCGCCCGCGAAGGACGATGCGCCGACTCTTCCGTTCCCCGCCGGGTCTCTCTCATACGGCACGCGTGAGGCCGTCTTCCGCCAGATCGCGCTGACCAAGGGCCATCCGTGGTCAGTGGATGACATGGCGGCTGCATTCCGCAAGGGATGCCCCGATTTTAGCCGGCCGCGCACCGATTCAGAGTGGCTGCGGATCTGGGAGAAGTTCGTCGTCGCCTATGCTGAACGCCGCGCGAATCGAAGCGACGACTAACCGATGATCTCCGAGCCGTTCGCGTTGAGGCGAGCGCAGGCTGAATCTGTCTCCAAGTCTCAGACCGACCGAAAAGAGGAAAGGAGGGGCCGAGCGTGTAAGCAGGAGGTAGAATTATGCCGCTTACAGCCAGACGGCCATCGCAGGAGATAGTCGACATTGTCGGGGCCCTGGGCGGCACGTGGAGCGGCAATGTCGCGATGTGCCGCTGTCCCGCACACAGCGATCGCGATCCAAGCTTGTCGATTCGGCAAGGGGATCGCGGCATTCTCGTCACCTGTTTCGCAGGATGCTCGCGCGAAGACGTCCTGCGTGAACTGCGCCTTGTTCGCCCGGGTCGCCATTATCCGCCACCCGCCTTGGCGGACTCGCCGCGGCCGATGAACGTCGAAAGAATCTGGAATGAGGCGGTCGACGTTCCGGGCACCCTTGCCGAGCGCTACCTCCAGTGCCGGAACCTCCTCCCACCACCACGCGATCTTCGCTTCCATCCGCGTTGCCCTTACCTGCCCAAGCCGAAGACGATCTTCGAACCCGCTCTCCTGG
Organism: Sphingomonas adhaesiva; assembly: GCF_002374855.1. Taxonomy (GTDB): domain Bacteria; phylum Pseudomonadota; class Alphaproteobacteria; order Sphingomonadales; family Sphingomonadaceae; genus Sphingomonas; species Sphingomonas adhaesiva. The sequence continues at coordinate 19,979 of NZ_NWVC01000011.1, read as the reverse complement.
TAGCGGTGCGCGAGGGAAACCGTCTGGTCGCAATTCAACGCATATTCCTGAACCCCGACACCGCCCATTACACGCGCAAGGTCATGCTTGGCGCCCCGGGGCACGGCGCTTGGCGGGGCGGGGCAGGGGGCAACACCCTTGCCATCGCCGAGGGCTTTGAGACGGCCGACGCTTTCGCGCGCCTGAGCAACCTCCCGTGCTGGGCTTCACTCGGCGCACGTCGGCTCAACCAGCTCGTCATTCCGCCCACGGTCACAACGCTCCTGGTCGCCGAGGACAACGATTCCGAAGGGCACAGGGCAGCCGAAAGTGCCCAAGCGCATTACGCCCGGTCGGGCCTCATCATCGAACGCGCGCCCCCGCCGCCAATCTACAAGGATTGGGCAAAGGCGCTCGATGCCCGAGCGCAGCAGAGCCGCGTCTAGGCGCGAAGCGCCGGAGGAGAGGGGAGGGGGATCGAAAGGGTGTCGCTGCCGAGGGTGCAGCCCACTCCGGAGACCACACCCATGTCCGATCTCTTCGAAGCGGCCGCCCAGGCTGAGCGCGAGGCCGTGCGCCTCCTTCTACCCCGTCTGCGCTCCGACGAGGCCATTCAGCGTCGTCACCTCAACGACGCGATGACCAAGGCCTTCGGCGGTTCTGATGCCGACGGTCGCTGGACACAACGCGCCAGCTTTGAACTCCTCGAGCATGCCCTTGCCATCCATCTTCAGTCGAGCGCCCAAAAAATTGCGGCGTTCGGCGACGTCCGCGCGCTGATCGATTTGTCCGATCGCCTGCCCACTCAGACGGTTCGCAGCGAGGATCAGATCGAATGGCAGCAATTCTCGACACCTGTCGACATCGCTGCGGTTATGACGCTTCTCGCCAACGTCCAGCCCGACGACATCGTGCTCGAGCCGAGCGCGGGTACGTTCCCCGACGCTTCAAACACTGGCCGCCTTACTACTCGATCCTGGCCAATGTGCTCACCAACGCAACGCTTCCCAGCATCAGCCTGGGCCGACATAGCTGCTCGTTAGGTCCAGCCACAAAGAGTGTCTTGTTACCGAGTCGCTGAGCTGTGATGTTTCAGGCCGCCCGCCGCGCTTACCCAAAGAGCTGGCGGTGGTCGGCCTGAAACATCAATTTCTCGAGATTATGCTACTGAACGATATTCGCGCGCAAACGAACATGAAGGGCAGTCGCTTTGGCACCAGTCCCGCTCCCAGATTTGGCCGCCAAGATTCTCGCGCTCTGCTAACTGAGTCATGGCTTCGGTGATCGCACCGCCACTGTCTTTAATTCGCTGGATTGGGGCCAGCCAAATCCGGTGATGAGACAGTGTACTCTCTTCAAGCAGCGCCCGCAGCGCGGTCTCAGAAATCAGATCGTTCACGAATCCCAGTTCAACTGCACCATAGGGGGTGAAGTGATTTCCACATGCGGGCTCTTCAATTGTCGCTGATCCTTCGGGCCAGTGGCAGGCCTGGAAATGCGGAACGCCTGTACCACCAATACCGCATCGAAGGCATCCACCATAGGCTCCAATCAGCACAGCATGTCCTGCCGCGCCGTAACTTTCAGTCCAGCCGTAGAGGAATGGCATTTTACGGCCGTTGACGAGATGCCACCGGTTCAGCGCACCCTCTGCCGACCAACTCCCCGTTGCCGAGATGACCAAGTCGCTGCTTTCCAGAAGATCCCTATAACCGTCGATAAGCGCCTGCGCGCTCACCTCATGGCCTTCGATCGCAAGATGCGGGAACGCCTGCTGAAATTTTGCTGCCAGTTCCAATGCTTTGTTCTTGCCGATAGAATCAGCACCAAGTTCGTGACGGCCAAGATTGGGCCAGTCTAGATCCTCTGGATCGACAAAGTGGCAATTGCCGACGCCAGCGCGAACAAGCTTGGCGGCCACCGATGAGCCAACCGATCCGCATCCAACAAAGGTGACCGTCTTCTGAAGGAGGCGCATCGAGCGCGCATCCTTACCTCGCCCATGGATCCAACTCGGGTCAGCGCGGGAAACCTCGGCTTTGACAACCGGAGCCGCGGAATAGGTCCTCAGCGTGGCGACCTCCTTCGGCAGCCGATTGGGCGCGAACCCTTTGCTCAACGGCTCCTGAATCTTGCCATCACGAGAGGAGACCTTCCGGCCAGACGTCGTCATGGTAGCGAGGAGTCCGGAACCGCCCCGGCCCTCGGCTCCCATCAACACGATGATGTCCTTTTGGGCTTTCGAAGCGAGATCGACGAGGAGGCAGTAAGCCTCATCGCTTTCCTTCTTCGCTAAAGCCAGCAGATCGGCCCCGTTATGGGGATAGTCCGCCGGCAGCGGGGGGCTGGAAAGCCAGAGAAGACCGGCGGGCTCGGTATGGAAACGTTTATTGCCGCGAGGTTTCCCGAAACGCCTGGAAAGCCAGGATTCCAGTTGTTCCTGACTTTCGCCAACAATCACCATATCCTTATCGCGCCAGGCGCGAAGTTCGCGGGATGGGCCGCCCGGATCGACGAGGCTTGTGATTTTGAACTTGGCGTCGCGCGCGTAAAACCAGTAGGTGAGAAACTCCTCCCGGAAATCCCGCTCGATAATTTCCCCCTTCAATAGGTCCTCGATTAATCGTGCCGATCGTCCGATCAAATGGATGGCGACTGAGCCGGGATCCTCTGCGTCTACTTCCGCCATGATGGGCAAAAGGCATAATATTCCGTCGTGCTCGACATGAGGCCAGACCAACTGGCCTGGGCCATCAACAAGTGCCGTTCGAGGATATCCAAGGGGAAAGGCGGGAGAGACGAGCAGGTCGATTTGCCGCGTCTCTCCGTCAGAACACAGCATATCGATGCGCCATCCACGCTCGAACCTGCGCTGACGATATGTTGCTCCTATTTCATGAGAAGACAGTCGCCGAAAGGGGGCGGGCAGGGCCTCGCGCAGCCGGGCTTCCAGCTGAAGGACAGCCTTTTCGAAGCCAAGCTCGCCGAAGCCTGCCGGGTTAGGCATGGCGGCCTCCTCCCGATGTGAGCACCGATGCGCTGGTACGGCTTTCAAGGCCGATAAGAGCGGCAGACGTTGCGATCGGTGCGGCATAGGATGCTGCTGCGCGGGCTTCTTCCTCACCACGCTCGCTGAAATAAGTCGTGTTGAAGACTTTGTCCCAGCATCCCAGTGCCTTTTCCCGCGTGCAATCCCATTCAAACAATGGGGCCAGCCAGTCTAACGCTTGGGTCAGCTTGTCACGCAGCATCCGTGCCTTGGCATCGTTGTCGCCGCTGGTGATCGTGTCATTCGGCGTGACCGGATGCTTCACGACCAGATTCCAATTCAGGCGATCCCGGATGGCTTTCATGGTGTCGTAAAGAGCTTGATCCTCCCGGCTGTCGATACGCTGGCATTCGGTAACAATGACAGTGATACCAAAGCCGGACAAGATGCCGCCTTTCCAACTCGACCGACTCTTGGCGTATTTCTTGATCAGGCGAACCAGCCGGCGCAACTGGGTGCCATTTGTGCTGTTGCTGCGCTCATCCTCGAACCACTGCGTTACGTCACGCGCATCCGAACGCTTCCATCCGCTAGACGATGCCAGTTCATGGACCATGTTGCCATCGTCGTCTTCAGACTTACGGTATACCGGGACGTCGACATGGTAGCCCTTCTCGTAGAAGACTCGAACGCAATTGCTCCGAACTTCCGGCGCTGTTTTGAAGCTTCCGTCGTCGATTGCATCTCGTACCATCCACCGCGCCTGGATGGACGTCTTTTCCGCGCCCCGGTCCCCGACGAGGTCTTCCTTCCAGAAGTAGACCCCATCGTCGATGTCATAGTCATTCGCGGCGTCTCGAAGCATCGTCTTCATGGCATAGGAACCCTGCTTGACGAATTCGCTGGGTGCCGGGTCGTTGGCCTTGCTCAACCCGTCGCGCAGTCGCTTGCGATTTGCATCGCGGCGGCTGCGCATGGAATCCTGATCAGTCTTGGGAAGCGTGACCTCATCCTTATGGTAGGCGCAAACGTCTTTGTCACAGTCGTACATAAATCGATCCTTTATGCAGTAGCTTCGGCGGGTCGCCGGAGCGTCCTGGCCGGATCAAGGGGAGGGAGGCTTTCGAGCATCGCGCGGATCAATTGCCCCTCGCTGTTCATAGGGTCATCACAGGCGCTCCGCGTCATATCAGCGTCGGTGTGGGCCTGTTGAACAAGCCGGTGCATCGCTTCTTCTCGGCTGTCATCGAGCGCCAGATAGGCCATCATGCTGGCGGGCACGTCCTTGTTCGGAAAACGCACCCGCCTTATTGTTCGGCCGCAATCGCTGATGGCGTTTGCCAGCAGTCTTGCCATATTATCGTAGGCAAATTCCTGGGCGGAAATTCCCAACGGCGCAACATCCGCGCCAAGTGCCCAGCTGAGCATTGAACGGTGAACCTTGCCTGCGGGGATATGCTCCCCCTCAGGACGTGGGCAAGTACCGAGAGAGAATATTTCGATCGGTTGCGTGGGAGCAGCGTTCGCCAGCGCGTCGGTGAAGCCGACCATGATCGGGTTATTGGCCCAAAGGCCGCCGTCGCAGAATATCTGCTTGCCCCCGCCGCCCTCGCCAGGGTCATCAATGGCGGCCAGGGAGCGGAAGATCGGTGCCGCGCTTGAAGCCATGCACACGTCGGTGAGCTTGTAATTGTCATCCCGAACACCGCTTTTGGGCGTCTTTTTGAACACCCACGCCTTGTGCGTGCTCATTCTAACGGCCGGGATTGCGAGGGAAATTCCGCGCTTCTCGAAAACATCCAGCATCGTGACGTCCTCAAGGACATTCGCCAGTGCCTTGCGCAAGGCCTGGTCGCCGCGGCGAACGAAATATCCTCCCGTGAACGCACGGAAGATGGCGCTCAGCTTGCCTTTGATGCGATGCGGAAAGATCTTGGGGCCATAATCCTCGTAAAGAGCGACGACCTCTTTCATCGGAACACCGACTGCAGCCGCCGCCGCGACGATTGCACCTGTGCTCGTGCCCACGATGAGGTCGAATCCGAGGCCGAGATCCAGCGGTGCTTTCCCGCTGCGCGCAGCCTGCTGGGCGAGCAGGCGATCGAGAAAGGCTGCGGTGTATATCCCACGCATGCCTCCCCCATCCAAGCTCAATACGCGATAAGGTCTCTGACTGTGATTTTCGCCTTCCGACATCTAGACTTGGCTTCCCTGTTACATGCGTGAGCGCGGGTTGAATCCCACATCTCTCCCGGTCAAACCGGGGCCCCCGAGGGATGAGTCGATGCCAAAGGCCCTTTCTACCCGTCGGAAAACATATATAGGTCGGGAAACCAGACTGATCAAGGATAGTCGATGGAAGAAAATAACCCGCAGGGTCGCGGCTTGCGATGGAATATAGCACAACGCCTTGAATTTATTGAGTTCAGGTTGGTGTGGGAGGGGCGGGTCAATCGCTCAGATATCGCCGATCGGTTCGGGGTGACACTCCAGCAGGCGTCTGCGGACCTGGCTCTTTACGAAAGCACGGCCCCAACAAACATTGCATATGATCGAAACGCCAAGACCTTTTTAGCGGCGCGGTCGTTTGTACCGCATTTTCTCCGGGAGGTGTCGGATCGGCAGCTTCTTCAGCTTTCGTCTATTGCCGCGGGGTTGGTCGAACGAGAGGATACATGGTTCGGTGAGCTTCCCCCGGTAGGGGTGCTACCGGTCCCCCAACGCAGCGTGTCCACGAAGGTCGTTCGATCGATTCTGGAGGCGATCCGGAATAGAGCGGCGGTTGAGATCGAGTACCAGTCTTTGAAGCGGCCCGATGCAATACGCAGAATGGTCGAGCCTCATGCTCTCGCGCACAACGGGATCAGATGGCACATCAGGGCGTGGTGCCCGAAAAACAACGCCTTCCGCGATTTTGTTCTGTCGCGGATCACCGGGACAGGAGAATTCGCTCCTCGCACAGTGGACCCTCTGTTCGATCGGGAATGGTTTGATGAGATAGAACTTCTTCTTGCCCCCAACCCGGCGCTTAGCGATGGTGCACGTCGGTCACTTGTCAAAGAATATGGCATGACTAGAGGGCGTCTGAGGCTCGTTACACGGGTCGCGTTGGCCTTCTATCTCATACAACATCTGAATTTGGATCTGGACCTACCGCCCGAGCGGCAACAGCTTGTGCTTCTAAATAAAGAAGCTGTCGATAAGGCTTGTAAGGATGCGTTGGCCGCATGTTCTTCCGCATTGGCGGGTCGAGATGCTCAGAGCAGAAGCGACGAATAGACATAGGTAGGCTGCTCTGGATCATATCCTTCTGATAGGCGTCACCTCGTCGGACTCTATGTGCGTTTTGGGGCATCGGGTGTATATTCCGCCTGAGCCCCAAGACGGGGAGTCCTAAATCATGGTTTCGATCATCCGGGCTGCTTCCGGTGAAGCAAGCATCCCTGAAGGCTTTCCCATCCTGTTCGACGCCAACATGGCGATTATCGAGCCAGCTTTCGTTTGGCTCATGGAGCATGCCGAACTCAGTGGCCGCGCCCATGCTTCCGAAACCGTGCGAACCTATGGTGAGCATCTCCACGACTGGTTCGACTCGCTCGAACAATCGGGGATCGAATGGCGCGAGGCCGACGAACGCGTCATCGCCGCCTATCGCAACCGGATGCTGGAGAATTCCAGCACGCATACCGGGCGGCCCTATGCCCGGACCACGATCAACGCGCGCGTCTCGACAGTCTGTCGCTTCTATGACTGGGCGCTCGATAAGGGGCTGATCGACCACTGCCCATTCCGGTTGGCCGAGAAGATGACGCTGATGCTCGACGGCGCCTATCGCCCAGGTTTGCAGCGGCGCCAGGTCAACGAACTGATCGTCTCACGCCCGGAAAAACTGCCGCGACCGCTGCGCGCCGACGAACTGGCACGGCTATTCGCGCATCTGAGGCCTACCGCCCGACTTGCCGCTCAATGGGCGCTCGGGGCGGGACTGCGCCGCAAGGAGCTTTGCGCGCTCGCTGTCGACCAAATCCCGGATAGCTGGCCACTCGCCCTCGACAGCGATCCACTTGTCGGCGTGCCGCTCCATATCACCAAGGGAGACCGGCCAAGGACAGTCTAGGTGCCGCTTTGCACGACGGAGAACTGGTAGAGGTAGTTCGAGCCCGGCTTGATGCCCGGAAAAGACACGCCCGGCACACCGTCCATATTGGCCGGCAGGATCAGCCCGTGCCAGTGGATCGAGCTGTCCTCCTCCAGCTGATTGATGACGTTGAGCCGCACGCGCTGGCCTTCGCGCAGCCGGATGAGTGGCGCAGGGACCGTGCCGTTGACGCCGATTGCCCGGAACTGGCGACCATCGATGCTCATCGACTGCCGGGCGATCGTCAGCGTGATGTCTTCGCCCGACACGGTCGGCAGCGTCGGCCGCATCCCCGGCGAGATCGTCTGCGCCCAGGCCGGCAGCCAGGCTGACAAGGCGGCGCCGCCACCGGCGAGGGCCGCGCCGCGAAGGAACTGGCGGCGGTCGAGAGCAGAAATCATTCGGTTTGTCTCAGCTTGCGGAAAGAGGGCGGGCCTACTGGAAATACGCAGCCCGCCCGCGTGCCCCTCAAACTTTCTTCAAAATTTCCGCGAGGCGCGCCCGGGCGCGGTAGAGGCGTGTTTCGACCGCCTTCTGGGAGATGCCGAGAATCTCGGCGGTTTCGGCTTCCGATTTCTCATCGATCGTCCGCAAGACGAGCGTGTCCTTGAGCGATGCGGGCAGGGCGGCGATCGCTTTCATGGCCTCTGCCAGCTGCTGCTCGGCGCCGATCGCCTGGTCGGGTAGTGGCGCCTCGTCGACGACATGTTCGGCTTCCCCCAGCGCCAGCGCGTGGGAGAAGAAGTTGCGGACCGCGCGGCGGCGGCGCCAGTCATGGCATTTATTGATGACGATCCGCGACATCCAGACCGGAAAAGGTCGCGCAGCGTCATAGCGGTTGAGTGCGGCGAAGGCGGCGACGAAGCTCGCCTGGGTCACGTCGAGCGCTTCGTCGCGGTTCCCGACATGGCTGCGCACGAGGCGGTGCACCCAGCCCTGATGCCGGCGGACCAGCTCGCCATAGGCCGCTTGCCGGCCTCCAAGCGCCAGAGCCGCGAGCTCCCCGTCCGAGCAGTCGGGGAGGCACGCGGTCATTTGGACTTGGCCGTCAGCGCTTTCACCACGGCGTCGTCGAACTTGTCCGTCTGATCCGGGCGCAGCACGGCCCGCATCGCGAAGATATGCTCGAGTGTTTCCTTCTGCAGCGCGCCCATCGCCTGGTGCGAGCGATCCACCGCCCCTGCAACCCGAGGACCATAGCCATGCTCCGCCTCGATCGCCTCGGCGAGCCGCGCGTTATCGGCGCGCAGTTCGGCCTCCAGTGCCTGACGCCGGATCGCATAGTTCTTCTCGATCGTCTCGAGACGGCTATGTTGCGCGGTGTCCAGCTTCAGATCGCGATGGAGCAGGTCGTGCAACTCATTTTCGACCGGGCGCACCGGAACCACATAGACGCGGCCGATGACCACACCGGCGATCGCCGCGGCAAAGGTCAGCAGGACGAGGAGCAGGAGCCGGCGGTCGCGCATCATTGTGAACTCAGCAGCGTCGAAGGAGCGAGCGCGAGCCGCGCGTCAAAGGGCGATATCGGCCCGGCTTCGGTCGACCGCACAGGCACGGCCGAGCCGGCAATTCCCAGGAACAAGGCTGCTGCCGCGGCGATACCGAATGTCGTGGCGCTCAGGCGGGGCATGGCCTGGAGCCGGGCGATCTCGGCCATGACGCGGCTGTCCAGCCCGGCAAGCCGGGGATCGAGCGGCGCTTCCCGCAACCGGCTGAGCATGTCGTCGAGGTGGTCCATGATGTTTCTCCGTCTTCACTTCTCAATAAGCAGGATGGTCCGGCAACCCTTGTCCGGGAACAAAAAGAAAATTGCGAGGGGTGCAGGTCGCGGCTGCGTATTCTCTCATGTCACTGACAGGAGAATGTCCAAATGCGCTTCTTTTCGCCGCTCGCAGCCATCGCCGCCGTCGGCCTGAGTGTTTCGGCTCCGGCCTACGCCCATCCCAAGCTCGTGTCCTCGACGCCCGCCGCCAACGCCAGCGTCCCGGCGCCGTCGCGTATAACGCTCACCTTCAGTGAAGGTCTGATGCCGAAGCTGTCGGGCGCCGAGATCGTGATGACCGGCATGCCCGGCATGCCCAACCACCGCATGGCGGTAACCGGCTTCAAGACGTCCGTCGAAGGCGACAAGACGCTCGTGCTGACGCTCGCCAAGCCGCTCATGGCGGGCAGCTATCAGGTCGCCTGGCACGTCGTCTCGACCGACACGCACCGCATCCAGGGCAATCTCGCCTTTACCGTCAAGTGACGCCATGAACGACGTGGCACTCGTCGCCGTCCGCTGGGCGCTCTACGTCGATCTCGGCCTGTTGTTCGGCCTGCCGCTGTTCGCGCTCTATGCGCCCGGCGGCGGCCGGATGGTACAGCGGCATCTGCCGATGGTAGCAATGGTGGCCGGTCTCGCCTGTCTCGCCCTCCTGCTGTCGGCGCTGGGGTTCGCGTTGCAGGCAGCGGCCATGACCGGGCTGCCGCTCACCCAGCCTGATCTTTCCATGGTCGCAGAGCTGTTCAACGGCACGTCCATGGGAACGGCGCTGAAGGCGCGCCTCGTCGCGCTCCTCGTTCTCCTGCTCTCCATCCCCTTCTATCGCCGGCAATCCCGTCCTGCCTTCATCGCCTCCACTCTGGCAGGCGCGGTCGCACTCGCGACCCTCGCCTGGAGTGGGCATGGCGCGGCTGGCGAAGGCGAGGCGGGCTGGCTGCAACTGGGGGCCGATCTCATCCATCTGCTCGCCGCCGGCGCCTGGGTCGGCGCGCTTGCCGCATTCCTCGCGCTGGTACTTCCCAGGCTCGCAACCGACGATCTCGCCGCTCAAGACATGGACCGGGTCACGCTCGCCGAGGAAGCGTTGCGGGGCTTCTCCCTCGTCGGCACGATCATCGTCGCCCTGCTGATCCTGACCGGGACGGTGAACGGCTGGTTCCTCGTCGGTCCGGGCAACATCGCCTCGCTCGGGCAGTCGACCTACGGCCTGCTGCTCATCGCCAAGCTGCTGCTGTTCGCCGGCATGCTGGGCCTGGCCGCGCTCAACCGTTATCGCCTGACCCCGGCACTTGCGCAGGCGATCGAGGAAGAGGACGCGCCACGGGCGCAGGCGCTGCTGCGCGCGAGCCTCGTCGTCGAAGGCGGTCTTGCGATCGTCATTCTCGGGCTCGTCGCCTGGCTGGGGACACTATCGCCGCCCATGTCGATGTAGCTTATCGTTTCGGACGCCTCGCGTTGGGAGAAGCCAATGCAATCCTACACCCCGCCGCTCGGGACCGGATCGACGAAAGACTATGATCGCGCGATCCGCCTGTGGACGCGGGAGAAGCGGTGGCGTGCCGCCATGCTCGCCGCCCTGGCGCCCAAAGCCGGTGAGACGGTCGTCGACGTCGGCTGTGGCACCGGCAGCTTCGCGCTGATGCTCAAGCAAGCCGAGCCCAGGACGCAGGTGATCGGTCTCGATCCCGATGCCGAGGCGCTCGACATCGCGCGGCACAAGGCCGCTGTGCGGCGGGCCGATATCGACTGGCGTCAGGGATTTGCCAGGGACGTGGCCCCGGGTACCGCCGACGCTGTCGTGTCGAGTCTCGTGCTGCATCAGATGCCGGTCAGGGAGAAGGCGGCAACCCTGCGCGCCATCCTGCGCGCCATGTTCGCCATGCTGCGCCCGGGTGGGCGCCTGGTGATCGCCGATTATGGCCGCCAGCAGGGTTTCATGCGGCTTGCCTTCCGCCTGACCGTGCAGCGGCTCGATGGCATCGATGATACCCGGCCCAATGCCGACGGCGTGCTCCCCGGCCTGATCGCGGCGGCCGGCTTCAGGCATGTGGCCGAGACGTTTCGGCTTTTGACCATCACCGGCGCGATCGACTTGTTTACGGCGCATCGACCGGCGCAGGACCACGGCCTTACGGTTGCCAATGACCTTGGCTGATGGCGGCCAGGCGAACGGGCCCGCCGATTTGTCCGCTTAGGCGATTACGTATTGACCCTGACACGGTGTCAGACCCTAGATCGTCAGGCGTCGAAAGGAGCAAGGCGATGAACGAGACACATGGAGCGGCGCATGGCGGCGGTTGCTGCGGCGGCCACAGCGCCGCGAAAGCGGCGACCGGCGTCAAGGACCCGGTCTGCGGCATGACCGTCGACCCGGCGACCACGGCGCATCAAGCCGAGCATGGCGGTGAACGCTATCATTTCTGTAGCGCGGGCTGCCGGACCAAATTCATCGCCGATCCCGAGCGCTATCTCGGCCCGCCAGCGCCGCCGGTCGCGGCGCCCGAAGGCACGATCTGGACCTGCCCGATGCATCCAGAGATCCGGCAGGACCATCCCGGATCCTGTCCGATCTGCGGCATGGCGCTCGAGCCCGCGACCGTGACTGCCGACAGCGGCCCCAGCCATGAGCTGGTCGATTTCACACGGCGCTTCCGGGTCGGCCTGATGCTGGCCCTCCCGGTGCTGATCCTCGAGATGGGCGCGCATCTCTTTCCCGCGATCCATCGCCTCGTGCCGATGTCGATCTCGGTATGGATCCAGTTCGTGCTGGCGACACCCGTCGTGCTCTGGGCGGGCTGGCCCTTCTTCGAGCGTGGCTGGGCCTCGCTCAAGACCCGCAACCTCAACATGTTCACCCTGATCGCGATGGGGACCGGGGTCGCCTGGATCTACAGCGTCGTCGCGACGCTCGCGCCCCAGCTGTTCCCGCCCGCCTTCCGCGGAGAGGACGGCATGGTTGCCGTCTATTTCGAGGCGGCCGCGGTGATCACTGTCCTCGTGCTGCTCGGCCAGATGCTCGAACTGCGCGCGCGCGAGCGGACCTCGGGCGCGATCAAGGCGCTGCTTAACCTTGCGCCAAAGACCGCGCGCCGGATCGGTTCCGATGGCAGTGAAGAGGAAATCAGCCTCGATCTCGTTGCGGTCGGCGACCGCCTGCGTGTGCGTCCCGGCGAGAAGGTGCCGGTCGATGGCGTGGTCGAGGACGGCCGTTCCTCGCTCGACGAGTCGATGGTCACCGGTGAGTCCATGCCCGTCACCAAGGCCAAGGCCGACACGGTGATCGGCGGCACGCTCAACCAGACCGGCGCGCTCGTTATCGTCGCCGACAAGGTTGGCCGGGACACCATGCTGGCGCGCATCGTCCAGATGGTCGCCGAGGCGCAGCGCTCGCGCGCGCCGATCCAGCGCATGGCCGATCAGGTGTCGGGCTGGTTCGTGCCCGTGGTCATCGCGGTCGCGGTGGTCGCGTTCATCGCCTGGGGCATCTGGGGCCCCGAGCCGCGCTTCGCCTACGGGCTGGTTGCGGCGGTCGCCGTGCTGATCATCGCCTGTCCCTGCGCACTGGGTCTCGCCACGCCGATGTCGATCATGGTCGGGGTTGGCCGCGGCGCCGGGCTCGGCGTCCTCATCAAGAATGCCGAAGCGCTCGAGCATATGGAAAAAGTCGACACGCTCGTCGTCGACAAGACCGGCACGCTGACCGAAGGCCGGCCTGCCGTCACCCAGATCGTGCCGGCGCCCGGCTTCGACGAAGCCGAACTGCTGCGGCTTGCCGCCTCGGTCGAGCGGGCCTCCGAGCATCCGCTCGCGCTGGCGATCGTCGAGGCCGCCAAGGATCGCGGCATCCCCACGAGCGACGTCACCGACTTCGATTCCCCCACCGGACGCGGCGCGCTCGGCACCGTCGACGGCCGCCGGATCGTGCTCGGTAATGCGCGGTTCCTCTCGGAAGAGGGCATAGCAACCGACGCGCTGGCGGAGCAGGCCGACGCCCTGCGCCGGGATGGCGCCACCGCGATCTTCATCGGCGTCGACGGCACCGTCGGCGGCGCCTTTGCAATCGCCGATCCCGTGAAGCAGACGACGCCGGAGGCCCTGGCCGCACTCAAGGCCGAAGGCATTCGCGTGGTGATGTTGACCGGCGACAACCGCACCACAGCAGAGGCGGTGGCAAGGCGGCTCGGCATTGACGATGTCGAAGCCGAGGTACTGCCCGACCAGAAGAGTGCCGTCGTCGCGCGGTTGAAAAGCGAGGGGCGCGTGGTGGCGATGGCCGGCGACGGGGTCAACGACGCCCCCGCACTGGCTGCCGCCGACGTCGGTATTGCCATGGGCTCGGGCACCGACGTCGCGATCGAGAGCGCGGGCGTGACGCTGCTCAAGGGCGATCTCATGGGCATCGTGCGGGCACGGCGGCTGAGCCAGGCGACCATGTCCAACATCCGCCAGAACCTGGTCTTCGCCTTCATCTACAATGTCGCCGGGGTGCCGGTGGCGGCGGGCGCGCTCTATCCGCTGTTCGGCATCCTGCTCTCGCCGATCATCGCGGCCGCCGCCATGGCGCTCTCCTCGGTCAGCGTGGTCACCAACGCGCTGCGCCTCAACCGGAAAGCGCTGTGAACATCGGGGAGGCGTCGAAGCAAAGCGGGGTCTCGGAGCGGATGATCCGCCATTATGAGAAGATCGGCCTCATCCCGGCGCCGCCGCGCCGGGGAGCGGGTTATCGCGACTATGGCGAGAGTGACCTCCATCGCCTGCGGTTCATCGCCAATGCCCGCGATCTCGGTTTTCCGATCGAGGAGATCCGGACCCTGCTCGGCCTGTGGGCCGACACGGGCCGCAGCAGCGCCGATGTAAAGCGGGTCGCGTTGGCGCGGGCGGAGGAATTGCAGCGCAAGGCCGAAGCGCTGACGACCCTGCGCGAGACCCTCGTCGATCTCGCCGAGCGCTGTCATGGCGACGAGCGGCCAGATTGTCCCATCATCGCCGAACTGAGTCTCGACAGAAAATGTTAGCGCCGGCCGCCTCTCGGACCAGACCCGCTCTGGCGGCCGGGGTGCTGATCGCACTTGGCATTCTCACGACGGGCCTCGCGATATATTTCCTCGCAGTCCGCCCGCCACTGCTGGCGGAGGATCTTCGCCATATCGGCGGCAACCCGCAGACCCTTTCGCCGGTATTGCGGGACTGGTTCGGCGGGATAGCTGGCTCGCCCGTGCGACCGCACTGAGCCTCCTGATCGTATTTGGCCGCTTTTCATACAGCAATGTCGTGCTGAGCTCTGACTTCTGGGGCTGGCATATGCGAGGCAATCCCTCCGTAGGACTACGGAGTGCGCAGAGGCTTCCTGCGCTTCAGGGCTTGTTGCACCGCAGCAGGAGCGAAAATGTGCAGAGTCGAAGCAATATCCCTGACCCGTTGGACGGTCTGGCCACGACGCTGGATCGGTCGAGCTTCGCCGCCATCGCGCAGCTGACTTCAGGCCAGTCGCCCGCCACTTTGGCGCAGTCTTTTTCCGACTGGTGGACGCACATTCTCTGCTCGCCAGGCAGGCAGCTGCAGCTCGCCGCCAAGGGCGGGCGCAAGCTGATGCGGCTCGCCGACTATGCCATGCGCAGCGCATCCGGCAGCGATCCCGAGCCGGCGATCGATCCGCTGCCCCAGGATCGGCGCTTCGCCGACGCAGCCTGGAAGCGCCATCCGTTCGACCTGATCGAGCAGGCCTTCCTGCTCCAGCAGCAATGGTGGCATGCCGCGACGACCGGCGTGAGCGGCGTCACCGGGCACCACGAAGCGATCGTCGAGTTCGCGACCCGCCAGATGCTCGACATGGTGTCCCCGACCAATTTCATCCCGACCAACCCCGTGCTCCAGCAGCGCATCCTCGAAACCGGAGGACAATGCCTTGTCGAGGGTGCGCGATTTTTTTGCGACGACCTGGAACGCCTGGTACGCGGGGAGCCCGCAGCGGGCACGGAGGCCTATCGGGTCGGCGAGAAGGTCGCAGCCACGGCTGGCAAGGTCGTGTTTCGCAACAGGGTCATGGAACTGATCCAATATGCGCCCGCAACCGAGACGGTGCGTCCGGAGCCGATACTGATCGTGCCGGCATGGATCATGAAATATTACATCCTCGACCTCTCCCCGGAAAATTCGCTCATCCGCTGGCTGGTAGGGCAGGGCTACACCGTGTTCTGCATCTCCTGGCACAATCCCGACAGCGCCGACCGCGATCTCGACATGGAGGATTATCGCCTGCTTGGGCCGATGGCCGCCGTGGATGTCATCCAGGCGATTACCGGCACCGAGAAGATCCACGCGGCCGGCTATTGTATCGGCGGCACGCTGCTCGCCATCACCGCGGCCGCGATGGCGCGCGATGAAGATAAGCGTCTGGCGAGCGTCACGCTGTTCGCCGCCCAGACCGAGTTTAGCGAGCCGGGCGAACTTGGCCTGTTCATCGACGAGGCGGAAATCAACCTGATCGATGCGATGATGTGGGCGCGCGGCTTTCTCGACAGCAGTCAGATGGGCGGCGCCTTCCAGATGCTGCGATCCAACGATCTGGTCTGGTCGCGCATCCTCTCGACTTATCTCATGGGCGAGCGCGAGCCGATGACCGACCTCATTGCATGGAATGCCGACGGCACCCGCATGCCCTATGCCATGCACGCGCAATATCTGCGGCGCTTGTTCCTCGACAATGACTTGGCCGAAGGGCGCTACGAGGCCGGCGGCCACCCGGTCTCGCTCTCGGGGCTGCGCATGCCGATCTTCATGGTGGGCACGGAAACCGACCACGTCGCGCCGTGGCGCTCGACCCACAAGCTCCACATGCTGACGGGCGCGGAGATCCGCTTCGTGCTGACGAGCGGTGGCCACAATGCCGGGATCGTCTCCGAGCCCGGGCATCCTCATCGCCACTTTCGCGTCGCGACACGGATGCAGGATGGCCCGGCGCCAGGTCCCGATACCTGGCTGGAGCGGGCCGAGCTGCGCGAAGGGTCGTGGTGGCCGGAATGGAGTTCATGGCTTGGATCGCACTCGGGCAAGGCGGCCGCCCCACCGTCGATGGGCGCGCCCGAACGGAACTATCCGCCGCTCGGTGATGCCCCCGGGCGCTACGTGCTGGAGCGCTGAGCCATGGCCACCGCCAACCTCATCGAGAACCGCACGTTCGACGAGATCGCCGTCGGCGACACGGCCAGCCTCACCCGCACGCTGACCGCCGACGACATCCAGCTCTTCGCGGCGGTGTCAGGCGACGTGAATCCGGCGCATCTCGACCCTGTCTATGCCGAAACGGACATGTTCCACAGGGTCATCGCTCATGGCATGTGGGGCGCGGGGCTCATCTCGGCGATCCTGGGAACCGAGCTGCCAGGGCCCGGTGCGATCTATCTCGGCCAATCGCTTCGCTTCACCCGCCCGGTGGGCGTCGGCGACACCATCACGGCCTGCGTCACCGTCGCGCAGAAGCGCGCCGAGCATCATGTCATCGTTCTCGACTGCGCCTGCGTGAACCAAAAGGGCGAGACCGTCATCAGCGGCCAGGCCGAGGTCAAGGCGCCCACCGAGAAAGTCAGCCGGCCCCGCATGCCGCTTCCCGACGTGCGGATCGCCAGCCACGACCGCTTCCGCCAGTTGATGGAGCGCGCCAAGGACGGATCCGCGTGCGTCACGGCCGTGGTCCATCCGTGCAGCGCCGACGCCATGCGCGCGGTGGCTGAGGCCGCCGACGCCGGCATCGTCGTTCCAATTCTCATCGGACCTGCGGCGCGTATGACGAATGCGGCGAAGGACGCCGGTGTCGATATTGCCGCCTTCCGGGTGATCGGGGTCCCGCACAGCCACGCCGCCGCCGCCGAAGCCGTCGCGCGCGTACGGGCCGGCGAAGCCGCGCTGCTGATGAAGGGTTCGCTTCATACCGACGAGCTCATGGGCGCGGTCGTATCGTCCGACATGGGCCTTCGGACCGAACGCAGGATCAGCCACGCCTATGTGATGGATGTGCCCGGCTATCCGCGCCCGCTCATCATCACCGACGCCGCGATTAACATCGAGCCGACGCTTGAGGACAAGGCCGACATCGCGCGCAACGCGATCGACCTTGCCCATGTGATCGGGATCGAACAACCCAGGGTCGCGATCCTCGCCGCCGTCGAGACGGTCAATCCAAGGATGCGCACCACATTGGATGCCGCGGCGCTCTGCAAGATGGCGGACCGGGGCCAGATCGAAGGCGCGCTGCTCGATGGACCGCTCGCCCTCGATAATGCGATCAGCGAGGCGGCCGTGCGCGACAAAAGTATCGTCTCGCCGGTCGCCGGCCGGGCGGACATCCTGCTGGTGCCCAATCTGGAGGCCGGCAACATGCTCGCAAAGCAGCTGACCTTCCTGGGCGGCGCCGATGCCGCAGGCGTGGTGCTCGGCGGGCGCGTTCCGATCATCCTCACCAGCCGGGCAGACAGCGTGCGCACGCGCCTCGCCTCCTGCGCGCTCGCGGTGCTGCTGGCGCGGGCTGCAACCAAGGCGTCTCCCGGCGTTGCGGGACAGCGCCGCGATGGCTGAAATCCTGTGCCTCAACGCCGGTTCGTCGAGCCTTAAGTTCGCGCTCTACGCCGAGCCGGGCACTGATGAGCCCTCTTTGCTGGCGAGCGGCAAGATCGAGAATATCGGCCTTGAGCCGCACCTGATCGCGCGCGATGCGAAGGGGGATGTCCTTGCCGACCGGCGCTGGACGAAAGACGTCACGATCACGCATGAGACGCTGCTCAAGGATTTGCTGCGGGAGATCGAAGCTTCGGTCGGCGAGGATCTGATCGCGGTAGGACATCGGATCGTTCATGGGGGCGCCGACTATTCAGCGCCGGCGCGGGTCGACGCGCCACTCCTCGCCGCACTCGAGGCGCTTTGCCCACTGGCGCCATTGCATCAGCCCCATAATCTCGCCGCGGTCCGCGCCGTCTCCAGGCTGCGCCCCGCTCTGCTGCAAGTCGCCTGCTTCGACACCGGCTTCCATCATGGCCAGCCCCCGGTTGCGACGCGCCTCGCGCTGCCGCGCGCGCTTGGCGAAGAGGGCATGCGGCGCTACGGCTTTCACGGCATCTCCTACGAATATATCGCGCGGCAGCTGCGTTTGATCGATCCCGATACAGGCGGTGGCCGCACGATCGCCGCGCATCTCGGCAACGGGGCCAGCCTCTGTGCGATGGACGGGGGGCGCAGCATCGACACGACGATGGGGTTCACCGCGCTCGACGGATTGGTGATGGGCACGCGGTGCGGAGCGCTCGACCCGGGCGCGGTGCTCTATCTTCTCCAGCAGAGGGGCATGACGGCGCGCGAAGTCGAGCATCTCCTCTACAGTGAGTCCGGCCTTTTGGGCGTGTCCGGCACATCGAGCGACATGCGCGCGCTTCTCGGCAGCGAAACGCCCGCCGCTGGGGAAGCGATCGACCTCTTCGTCTGGCAGATCGCGCGCCAGGCTGGCGCCCTCGCATCCTCGCTCGGGGGGCTCGATAGCTTCGTGTTTACCGCCGGGATCGGCGAGAATGCGCCTGAAATCCGCGCCCGCGTCGCCGATCGGCTCCGCTGGCTCGGCGTGGCGCTCGACACGGACGCGAATCTCCGCGGAGCGTCGGTCATCAGCGCGCCGTTCAGCCGTGTCACGGTGCGCATCATCCCGACCGACGAGGAGTGGATGATCGCCATCCACACCGCCGATCTTCTGCGTGAGGAGCCGAAACCATGAAACCTCTCGTCGATCTTACTGGCAAGCGCGGCCTGGTGATCGGCATCGCCAACGCGCAGAGCATCGCGGCGGGCTGCGCCCAGGCCTTCCACGACTGTGGCGCGAGACTGGCGGCGACCTATCTCAACGGAAAGGCCGAGCCGCTCGTGGCGCCCGTCGCGGAGACCCTGGGAGTCGAATGGCTCGCCGCGTGCGATGTCCGGGTGCCGGGCGAACTGGAGGCCCTGTTCGAGCGGGTGAAGTCCGAATAAGGCGGCCTCGATTTCCTGCTTCATTCGATCGCTTTCGCGCCGAACGAGGATTTGCACGGCCGCGTCGTCGACAGCTCGGCCGAAGGCCTCGCGCTGGCGATGGACGTCTCGTGCCACAGCTTCCTGCGCATGGCGCGTCTCGCCGAGCCGCTGATGTCGGATGGCGGCTGCCTGCTGTGCGTCACCTTCTACGGGTCGGAGCGGGTGGTCGAGCACTACAACCTGATGGGGCCGGTCAAAGCGGCCCTCGAAAGCGCGACCCGCTATGTCGCGGCTGAGCTTGGCCCCAAGGGCATTCGCGCCCATGCGATCTCGCCAGGCCCGATCGCGACCCGCGCTGCCAGCGGCATCGACCGCTTCGACGAGCTGCTCGAACGGGCCGCGGCGACGGTCCCGCAGCACCAGCTCGTGACCATCGAGGATGTCGGAGGGCTCGCCGCCTTCCTGGTGAGCGATGCCGGCCGCCATATCACCGGCACGATCATTCCGGTCGATGGCGGTCAGCACCTGCTCGGCTAGGGCGGCTCGCCGCGATCGGGGGCTATCCTATTTGTCGCTGGTGGCCTGCTTCTCGCCGTCGCCCGGGCTTTTCTGCCCGAACCATGGTCCGACAATGGCAGCAAAGGCATCCAGCGCCCCGGGAGTGTGGATCGGCGTGGAAAAGGGACCCCGGTAGCGGGGTGATCGGCGTCGAAAAGGGACCCCTCATCCCGGTGGTCTAGGCTGTTCGCTTGGCGGTGTGTCAGGCGGCGAGATCGGGATGCTGGTATTGGAGACGGTGTTGAGGATCCGGCGCGAGCACGCGTCGGGGAAGGCCATCAAGGCGATAGCGCGGGACCTGCACCTGTCGCGCAAGGTGGTGCGCAAGGCGATCCGGGCGCCGGAGGCGGACATGGGCTACCGGCGGGAGGTGCAGCCGCTGCCGAAGCTGGGGCCGTTTCAGGCGCGACTGGATGCGTTGCTGGAGGAAGACGAGGCACGACCGCGGCGCGAGAAGCTGCGCCTCACGCGCATCCACGACCTGCTGCTACGCGAGGGGTTCGACGGCTCGTACGACGCGGTGCGGCGTTATGCGTCCCGCTGGCGGCAGGCGCGACGTC
>NZ_NWVC01000010.1 GCF_002374855.1 Sphingomonas adhaesiva | reverse complement strand
GGCGCCGAACATGCTGTGGGTGTCGGACTTTACCTACGTGACGACCTGGGCGGGGTTCGTCTACGTGGCGTTCGTCATCGACACCTATGCGCGTCGGATCGTCGGCTGGCGTGTCAGCCGGAGCGCCAACTGTTGCCACCGAATCGCGCTCCGCGCGCTGACTCCGAAGATCACGCGCTAAGGCTCGATTCATCCCTACCTGACTCCTTCGCCCGTAGGGATCGTCGATCCGAAATTCACGGCCCAGTGTGTCACATGACTTCCGTCCGTTCGGATATCGCTTTTATTACGCCGAATGTCGGTTCCGACGAGTCCGTAGAAATGATCGGAACCCGCACTTTGGACACCACTCGAACAGACGCGTTCCGAACCAACCCAGCAATGCAAGGACTGCCGCACCGCACCTAATCCAGCACAGCAACACGTATCACGTGTGACCGGTTTATCACGATCCTGTAAAAATGCGCGGCAGTGCCACTGACGGACTTGTCACGGCATCGTCATCGGTTTCTCATGCGACCCATAAAGAAGAAGAGGGTCAGCATCATGAAATTGCACCAGTATCTGGGCGCCACCGCGCTGGCGGGGGCGATCGTCGCGGCGTGCCCGGGCATCGCGATGGCGCAGGCGACCGCGCCGGTCGCGCAGGGCGACGTCACCGCCCCCGCCAGCCAGCAGCAGGACGTGCAGGACGAGGCGCCGGGCGGCGAGATCGTCGTCACCGGATCGCGCATCCGCCGCCCGAACGATTCCTCGCCGATCCCGATCACCTCGCTGGGGTCGCAGGAAATCTTCGAGACCGGGCGCATATCGGTCGGCGACACGCTGAACCAGCTGCCGCAGTTCCGCGCCTCGCTCGGCTCGCAGAATTCGACCTCGGGGCTGGGCGTGCGCGGGCTGAACCTGCCCGACCTGCGCGGGCTTGGCCGGGCGCGCACGCTGACGCTGGTCAACGGCCGCCGCCACGTCACCGCCGACATCATCAACAACGGCAATGCCGTCGACCTCAACACCATGCCGACCGACCTGATCGAGCGGATCGACGTCGTCACCGGCGGCGTATCCTCGGTCTATGGCTCGGATGCGATCGCGGGCGTCGTCAACTTCGTGCTGAAGGACAGCTACGAGGGGCTGGAGCTGCACGGCCAGAACGGCGTCAGCAAATATGGCGATGCCGGCAACCAATATGTCTCGATCGTCGCGGGCAAGAATTTCGCCGACGGACGCGGCAATATCGCGATCAACGCCGAATTCGCGCACCAGGAGGATTATTACGCCTCCGGCCGCCCGAACCTGCGCCAGAACAACGGCTTCGTCGTCGTCGATACCGACACGACCAGCTCGTCCGACGACACGCCCGACCGGCGGTTCTTCCGCGACATCCGCTCGACCACCATCTCGCCGGGCGGGCAGCTGGGCTTCCGCTATTCCTCGGCAGCGGCGCCGTGCGGGCGCGACCCGGTCGGATCGGCCAATTCGGCGTTCACCTGCGCTTATCTGTTCCAGCCCGACGGGTCGCTGGTGGCGCAGACCGGCGAGCGCGTCGGCATCGGCCCCAACGGCAGCTTCATCGGCGGCAACGGCCAGACCGGGCGCGACGGCAACCTCTTGGTCCTGTCGCCGGACGTGAAGCGCTATGTCGTCAACGCGCTGGGCCATTTCGAGGTGTCGCGCGGGTTCGTGCCGTTCTTCGAGGCCAAGTACGTGCGCACCGAGGCGTTCGGGTCGCAGAGCGGGCCGTTCTTCTCCCAGGGGCAGACGCTGGGCGATTTCACCGCGATCGACGGGCTGACCGACCGGTCCTATTCGAACGGCGGGCTGGGCTTCGTCAATCGTGAGGGCATCCGCCTCGACAATCCCTATCTGGGGGATGCGGCGCGCGCGACGATCGCGGCGCAGCTGGCGGCGTCGATCAACTCGGGCGTCAACCCCAACACCGGCGCGGCGTTCACCGGCGCCAATGCCGCCGCCAACCAGGCCGCCGCGCTGGCGCAGGTCGCGGCAGGCACGTACCGCTTCTCGCTGCGGCGCAACTGGCTGGACCTGGGCACCCGTGACGAGCAGCTGACCCGCGAGACGTATCGCGCGGTCGTGGGCGTGCGCGGCGATTTCAACGACGACTGGCATTACGAAGTGTCGGCCAACTACGGCCAGCACAAGGAAAACAGCGTCATCACCGGCAACGTGAACACCCAGCGATACCTGCTGGCGCTGGACACCACGCGCAACGCCGCCGGGCAGATCGTCTGCCGCTCGCAGGTGAACCCGGCCTATGCGGGTGAGGACGTCGGCGGCAACCCGGCGCAGCTGGCCGCGGACGTCGCGGCATGCGTGCCGCTCAATCCGTTCGGCCAGGGTTCCGCCAGCGATGCGGCGCGCGCCTATCTGGTCACGCCGACCACCGCCGACGGCAAGGCGACGCAGTTCGTCGGCAGCGCGTTCGTGTCGGGCGATCTCAGCCAGCTGTTCTCGCTGCCCGGCGGGCCGGTGGGCTTCGCGGTCGGCGCCGAATACCGGCGCGAGACGCTGAGCTACGATCTCGATCCCCTGACGCAGGCCGGCTACGCCTTCTACAACGCCATCCCCAGCTTCCGCGCGCCGGCGTTCGAGGTGAAGGAAGCCTATGGCGAGGTGTCCGTCCCGCTCATCAAGGACGTGTTCCTCATCAAGGAGCTGACGCTGACCGGCGCTGCGCGGATCGCCGATTACAAGGGGTCGACCGGCACCGTATGGGCGTGGAACGGCAACGCCACCTGGCGCCCGGTCAGCGACCTGATGCTGCGCGGCGGCTATTCGCGGTCGGTGCGTGCGCCGTACCTGGGTGAGCAGTTCGCGCCGCTGGGGCAGAATTTCACCCCGGCGCCCAACGATCCGTGCTCGACGCGCAACATCAACACCGGATCGGCGACCCGCGCCGCCAACTGCGCCGCGGCCGGCCGCCCGGACGGCTATGACTATGTCTACACCGCCTCGCTGGAGATCCAGAGCGGCGGCAATGCCAACCTGCGTGCCGAGGAATCGAATGCGCTGACGCTGGGCGGCGTGTTCCAGCCCAGCTTCGTCCCCGGGCTGGCGGTGTCGGTCGATTATTACGACATCACCGTCAACAACGTCATCACCTCGCCCGCGGTGCAGCAGGCGCTCAACGCCTGCTACGATTCGCCCACGCTCGACAACCAGTTCTGCGCGCTGTTCCAGCGCGCCGGCGCGGACGGCGGGCCGAACGGCGAGATCCCGTTCCAGATCCTGGAGGGGACGTACCAGGACCTGCCGCAGAATTATGCGCGGCTGAAGGCGCGCGGGCTGGATACGCAGATCGGCTACAACCACGACTTCGGCGTGGTGCGTGCCAACCTGAAGGGCGTGTGGAGCCACGTGTTCCAGCGTGACGACTTCACCGATCCGGCGCGCCCCGATTACCGCAACGTGTTGCTGAGCGAGCTGAGCTATCCGAAGGATCAGTTCAACATCAACACCGACCTGAAGTTCGGGCGCTTCACGATCGGCCATACGCTGCGCTGGATCAGCGGCATGTACCTCAACACGTTCGAGGATTATAACAGCGTCAACGGCGAGCCGCCGCAGAACCCCGATTATGCGGAAATCGCGAAATATCCGGCCGTGACGTACAACGACGTGCGCTTCGACCTGGAGATGACCGACCGGTTCAACTTCTACGGCGGCGTGACCAACATCGGCGACGTCGATCCGCCCTATGGGCTGACGGGCGTGGGCGAAGGCTCGGGCATCTACGACAACCGTGGCCGGTTCTTCTACGCCGGGTTCCGCGCGCGCTTCTGATCCGCAGGCCGGATACGGATACTTGAGGGGGGCCGGAGCGGGAACGTTCCGGCCCGTTTTTTCGTGCGGCACCGCCGCGTGCCGCGCTTCTTCGGGAGACTGCCGTTGACCCCGCCCTTATCCCCCGCCGAACATGCCCGCGGTCTTGCCGGGGCAGGTTACGTGCCGGCCGCCGCCGCGCTTCTCGAACGTGCCGGGGCGGCGGGGGATGTCGATGCGCTGATGCAGCTGGCGGTGTGGCGGCTGGTCGGCGCGCCGCTGCCGCGGGATCTGCCCGCGGCGCGCGCGCTGCTCGCCCGGGCCGCGGCGATCGGGCATGTCGACGCGGCGCTGATGCAGGTGGCGCTGACCGCCAACGGCAGCGGCGCGGCCGCGCCCGACTGGCCCGCCGCGCTGGCATTGCTGCGCGTCGCGGCGGCGGGCGATCCGGTCGCGGCGGCGCAGCTGGCGCTGGTCGAGGCGATGGCGCTGGACGATGCCGGGCGGCCGGCGCGTGCGCCGTTCGGCGAGCTGCTGAGCGATGCGCCGCGGGTGGTGCGCTTCCGCGGCTTCCTGTCGGCGGCCGAATGCGCGCATGTCGCGGGCGTGGCGGCGCCGCTGCTGGCGCCCGCGCGAGTGATCGACCCGGCAAGCGGGCGCTGGGTCACCCATCCGGTGCGCACCGCCGACGATGCCGCGATCGGCCCCGCGAACGAGGATCTGGTGATCCGCGCGATCAACGCGCGGATCGCGGCGGCCAGCGGCACCGATATCGCCGCGGGCGAGCCGCTGACCGTGCTGCGCTATCGCCCCGGGCAGCAATATCGCGCGCATGTCGATACGATCGCGGGCGCCGCCAACCAGCGCGTGATGACGATGCTGGTCTATCTCAACGCCGGGTATCGCGGCGGGGAAACGCACTTTCCCGCCCCCGGACTGACCGTGGTGCCCGCGCCCGGCGACGCGCTGCTGTTCCGCAACACGCTGCCCGATGGCCGCCCCGACCCGCTCAGCCGCCACGCCGGGCAACCGGTGCTGGCCGGCGCCAAATGGCTCGCCACCCGCTGGATCCGCGCCGCACCGTTCGATCCCTGGGCATTGTCGGGGTGACGCCCCGAAACGCGGTTAGCGGCTGGTTTACGTTTCGCCGGTATTACCGCCCCCGTACGGGAGGCGAACGATGAGTTTGCAGGTGGTGGGGGAACAGCGACGTCGCGCCTTCGGCAGCGATTCTGCGGCCGGCGTGCGTCCCGCCGTCACCCTGTCGCTGATCGTGCCGGTGAAGGACGAGGAGCAGGCGATCCGCCCGTTCCTGGCGCGCACCGTGCCGATCCTGGACGCGCTGCCCGGCGTGCCCAGCTGGGAAATCGTCTTCATCGACGACGGCAGCACCGATGCCACGCTGCCGCAACTGATCATCGCCAGCCGCGGCGATGCGCGGATCAAGATCCTGTCGCTGTCGCGCAATTTCGGGAAGGAAGCCGCGCTGTCGGCGGGGCTGGACCATGCCGCGGGGCAGGCGGTGATCCCGATCGACGTCGACATGCAGGATCCGCCCGAGGCGATCGCCGACATGGTCGCGCGCTGGCAACAGGGGTTCGAGGTCGTCTACGGCGTGCGCAACGATCGCTGTTCCGACAGCCGCGCCAAGCGGCTGACCTCGGCGCTGTTCTACAAGCTGCACAACATGATCTCGGACGATCCGATCCCGGAACATGCCGGCGATTTCCGCCTGCTCGACCGCAGCGTGGTGGAGGTGATCCGCCAGTTGCCCGAGCGCAACCGCTTCATGAAGGGCATCTTCGCCTGGTCCGGCTTCCGCCAGTCGTCGGTCGAATATGCGCGCGACCCGCGCACCGTGGGCGAGACGAAGTTCAGCTATCTCAAGCTCGTCCGCCTGGCCATCGACGGCATCACCGCATCGTCCACGGTGCCGCTGCGGATCTGGAGCTATATCGGCGGAGCCATCGCGCTGCTGGCATTCCTGTACGCCGCCTTCATCGTCGCCGACACGATGCTGTTCGGCCCGTCGGTCAACGGTTACCCGTCGATCATCGTCGCGATCATGTTCTTCGGCGGCATCCAGCTGATCTCGCTGGGGGTGCTGGGCGAATATGTCGGGCGCATCCTGATCGAGACCAAGCAGCGCCCGCTGTACGTGCTGCGCACCAGCATCGGCATGGAAGGATAATCGTGGAACGCGAGGTCTTCGACCGGATGGCGGATGTCGATTTACGCCACTGGTGGTTCGTGGCGCGCCGCCGCATCATCGCGCGCTTCCTGGAGGAGCATTTGCCGCGCGGGGGCGAGCCGCTGCGCATCCTGGAGATCGGGTGCGGCACCGGATCGAACCTGCCGATGCTGCAGGCGTTCGGCACGGTCGAGGCGATCGAGCCGGACGGCGGCGCGCGGCGCATCGCGCGCGACCGGTTCGACGTGCCAGTCCGCGACGGGATGCTGCCCGACGGGCTGGACGTGCCCGACGGCACCTATGACCTGATCGTGATGCTGGACGTGCTGGAGCATGTCGAGGACGATGCCGCCGCGCTGGCGGCGGTGAAGCGCAAGCTGAAGCCGGGCGGGCGGCTGTTGCTGACCGTGCCGGCGATGCCGTGGCTGTGGAGCAGCCATGATGAGGCGCACCACCATTTCCGCCGCTACACCGCCGGGCGGCTGACGGGCGCGCTGTCCGCCGCTCGCTATACGATCCGGCATCATTCGCATTTCAACACGCTGCTGTTCCCGCTGATCTGCGCCGCGCGGCTGGCCGGGTGGATCACCGGGCGGCGGGGCGGGGACGATGCGATGCCCGGTGCGCTGGCCAACCGCGTGCTGGGCGCGGTCTTCGCCAGCGAGCGCGGCTGGGTGGCGCGGCGGTCGATCGGCGTCGGCGTGTCGATGCTCGCCTTCGCCGAGGCATGACGCGGATGGACGCGACGCTGACCGCGCGCCCGGCGCCGGCCGCATCGCCCGCGCGCGACGTGCGCGCGGCGCTGCTGCCGGCGACGATCGTGCTGGGCGTGATCGTGCTGCTGGCCGAGCGGCTGTACACCCAGACCGGTCTGCCGCTGTGGCTGGACGAGACGTGGACGGCGGTGATCGCCGGCCAGCCGACATGGCCGGCGTTCTGGCGGCAGGCGTGGCTCGATTGCAATCCGCCGCTTTACTATGCGGTGATGAAGCTGTGGATCCCGCTGGCGGGTACGTCCAATGCCGCGTTGCGCGCGCCCAGCTTCGCGTTCCTGATCGCGGCGGCGCTGTTGCCGCTGGCGTGGCGGATCGGCGGGCTGTCGCGGCAGGCGCGCTGGACCTGGGCGGCGCTGCTGTTCTTCTGGTGGCCGGGGCTGTTCGTCACCGCCGACGCGCGCGCCTATGGCCTGCTGCTGCTGGTCAGCACGGCGCAGACGATCGCCTATCCGCGGATGATGCGCGCGCCGTCGATCGCGGCGGCGCTGTGCTGGACCGCGCTGGCCGCGCTGGCGATCCTGACGCATTATTATGCCGCGACGATCGGCGCGGTGCAGGGCGTGCTGTACCTGTGGGTGTGGCGCGGGCGGGCGGTGCGTACGTGGCCGGCGCTGGCGCCGCTGGTCCCGGTCGCGGCGGTAATGGCGGTCCATGCGCCGCGGCTGGCGGATTATGCGCGCCCCGATGTCGCCTGGTACCCGCCGGTCAACATCTTCCGCCTGCTCGATTTCATCGCCTTTCCCGCCGGGTTGCAGCCGTTCCAGATGGGGGTGGCGGCGGCGCTGGGGCTGGCGTTGCTGTGGTGGGCGATCCGCTATCGCCCCGATGTGGCGCGTGACGAGGACGCCGCGCTCGACCCGGCGCTGCGCTGGACCGCGATCGCCGGGGTCGCCGGGGTCGCGCTGGCGATCGCGCTGGCGGTGGTGAAGCCGACGCTCGCCGATCGCTACCTGACCCCCGCCGCGCCCGCGGTTCTGCTGGGCATCGTCCTGTGCGTGCGGCAGGTGCGCGGGACGCATGCCGCCTATGCCGCGCTGGCGACCGTCTACTGGCTGGGCGCGACATCGCCACCCGCGCTGATGCAGAGCCTGAGCGAGCGCGCCGATTACGGCTATGAGCGCGGATCGGACTTCCTCGCCGCCGCGCATACCGACCAGCTGGTGTTCGCCTGGGACCATCCCGCGACGAAGATCATGGCGACCGATTCGCTCGACCAGATCGGCGGCTTCTTCCTGCGCCGCGGCGGGGAGCCGGTGGCGGTGACGCCGGTCGTGCTCGCCCCCGGCGACCGGCCGAGCGCGCGGCTGCTGGCCGCCGCGACCGGCCAGCGCCCGGCGATTCTGTGGCTGTACGATCGCGCGCACATGTCGGTCGGCGATGCGGACGATTTCGCGCTGACCCGCACCCCCGGCTGGCGATGCCGCCATTCGCGCCACGGCTATACCGGCGTGGTCGCCTGCGCGCGGTCGGCGCAGTTCTAGCGCGCGGTCACGCCGCCAGCGGGAAGCGCAGCAGGCGGTTGTCGATCGGGATCAGCGCCTCCGCGATGCCGCCGGTGGCGCGCAGGATTTCGGGGTGGGTGACGTCCAGCCCGCCGGTCAGCGCGCCGAACGCGGGGAAGATCAGCTTGGCGGGCGTCGCCACGAAGCAGCGCCGCGACACCAGCTTGCCGCGCACGCGCACGCGCAGCTTGGGGTGGAAATGCCCCGACATTTCGGGGCGGGCGTCGGCCGGATCGGCTTCGTGGCGCAGCATCACGCCGTCCACCCACGCCTCGTCCGTGACCGCCCCGCCGCAGCGGTCGGCGATCGCGCGGTCGTGGTTGCCCGCGATCCACGTCCAGCGCGTCCGCGCCGTCATCGCGACCAGCAGCGCGCGCGCGGCGGGGGGCAGCCGGTCGCACCCCGCGCTGTCGTGGAAACTGTCGCCCAGGCACCATACCTCCGCCGCATCGGTGGCGCGGACCAGCGCGTCGAGCGCGGTCAGCGTCGCGATCGAATCATAGGGGGGCAGCATCTGCCCGCGCGCGCCGAACCAGCTGGCCTTTTCCAGATGCAGGTCGGCGACCAGCAGCGCGCGCCGCGCCGGCCAGAACAGCGCGCCGTCGGGCAGCGCGTGCCAGTCATGCCCGGCGAAGCGGAGGTCGGCGAACGGAACGGGAACCATTGCGTCCGCCATGCCGCAACGCGGCGGGACGATCAATGGCTTGGCGCAGGACCGGCAGGGGTGGGGCCGCCATCGACCCGGCCCGATCGTTCCAGCTTGCCCCAGCCGACGATCCGCCCGCGCACCGCCGCGGAAATCGCGCGGATGACGACGCCGTACATGATCTGGCGATAGACCAGCCGCTGCGCGACCAGCAGATGCGCGGGATAGGGCAGCTTCCTGCCGTCCAGCCGGTATGCCAGCCAGCCGCACAGCACGTCGATCGCGGTGAACGCCAGCCAGTACAGCCCCATCGTGCCGACGTCGCCGGCGGTCTGCGCCCAGCCGTGCTGCGCGATGCGCATCGACGTGCCGACGATCGACAGGATCAGCGCCAGGTCGATTAGCGGGGAGATGGCGGCGAAGACGATCTGGAACAGCCACGCCTGCGGCATGCCCACCAGCGCCAGCCCGGACGGCTTGCGCCGCCACAGCACCGCGCGATGCTTCCACAGGCATTGCAGCGTGCCGAACGCCCAGCGGAACCGCTGCTTGGCGAGCGCGCGGAAGCTTTCGGGCGCCTCGGTCCAGGCGACCGCCGCCGGATCGTAGGTGACGCGCCAGCCGGCGCGCTGGATCGCGATCGTCATGTCCTGATCCTCGGCCAGCGTATCCTCGGGATAGCCGCCGACCTCGTCCAGCGCGGTGCGCCGCCATGCGCCGACCGCGCCGGGCACCACCGTCATCGCATCGAACCCGGCGAGCGCGCGGCGTTCCAGGTTCTGCGCGGTGATATATTCGATCGCCTGCCAGCGCGTGACCAGGTTGATGCGGTTGCCGACGCGCGCATCGCCCGCCACCGCGCCGATGCGCGGATCGGCGAACCAGCGCGCCAGCCGGCGGATCGTCGCGGGTTCGAACTGCGTATCGGCGTCCAGCGCGATGACGACGTCGCCGCGCGCCCGCTGCAAGGCGCGATTGAGCGCCGCCGCCTTGCCGCCGTTGACCAGCGTCAGCAGCTCGACGCGCGGATCGCCGTCGAACGCGGCATCGACCAGTTCGCTGGTCGCATCGCTCGATCCGTCGTCGGCGACGATCACCTGCAGTTCCGGATAGTCGCTGGCCAGGACGCGCGTGACCGAGGCGACGATCACCCGCTCCTCGTTGAACGCGGGGATGATGACCGACACGCTGGGCGTATAGGCGGGCGGCTCGGCACGCTTGCGCCGCGCCTGGATCCACGCCAGCCCGGCCATCATCACCGCGCGCGCGATCCCCAGCGAGATCGCCAGGTAGAACAGCCACGATACCGTCGCGGTGATCGCGGCCAGCGCGACGAACACCGCCACGTCGGTGCGCACCGCCCACAGATCGTGGTCGGGCACCGGCGGCATCGCCTGCGCCGGGGTGACGCCGACCAGCCCGGAGGCGGGGACGAACGTATAGCCTTCCGCGCGCAGCGTCGCGATGATCCGCGGCAGCGCCGCGACGGTTTCCGACCGGTCGCCGCCGCCGTCGTGGAGCAGGATGATGTTGGCGGAGCTTTCCGGGGTGCCGGCATGGACCTGGTCGATCACCTGCCGGTAGATCGAATCGGCGCCGGGGCGCTGCCAGTCGTTGGGATCGACGTGCAGCCCGACGACGGTATAGCCCGCCCGCTGCGCGGCCAGCGCCGGCCCCAGTTCGTCGGCGGTGGTCGGTTCCGCATCGCCGAAATAGGGCGCGCGGAACAGCCGCATCTCGCGCCCGGTATAGGCCTGCACCAGCCGCTGCGTCGCGTTCAGCTCCAGCATCGTCTCGTTGGGGCCGAGCGTCGCCATGTTGGGATGGGTGTAGCTGTGGTTCCCGATCTCCCCGCCGTCGGCGATGATGCGGTTGAGCAGCGCGGGATGTTGCAGCGCATTGGCGCCGATGACGAAGAAGGTGCCGGGCACGTGTGCGCGTTCCAGCTCGTCCAGGATGCGCGGGGTCCAGGTGGCGTCGGGACCGTCGTCGAACGTCAGCGCCAGCAGCTTGGGGTTGGCGCCGCCCGCGCGCTGGACGACATAGGGGGTCGGCAGCGCGACATAGCGTTCGTCGCGCACGATCCCGTCGGCATCGGCGGTCAGCACGCGCTGCCCGTCGGTGGGGGTGGCGGTGATGCGCAGGATCTCGCCCGTGCCCGACACGTCGGTGTTGAGCAGCGAGGCGATGTGCCGCAGGTCCGGCGTGCCGCCGGTGCGGAACGCGGTCAGATCGGCCCAGAACCCCGGATCCTCGCTGCCCAGCCGCCACAGCGCGACATCGTCGATGCCCAGTTTCTTCAGCGCCTTCAGCTGGTTCCAGCTGGTCGCCGCGTCCATCATCCAGATCGCGTGATGCTGGCCATCCTCCTCATAGGCGAAGGTGGGGTTGCCGCTGCCCGGATCGAAGGTGATCGGCGCCTGGCTGTCGTGCGCGGCCAGCCACGCTTCCTCGATCGACAGCGCGTCGGTGTCGTCGCCGTGCCAGTCATAGGCGTAGCTGCCCAGCGCCACGACCAGCTTGTCGCGCGGGATCACGCGCAGCGCGGCCTCCACCTGCTGCACGAACCAGCCCTGCGCCGCGATCGGGCCGGGGGTGCCGCCCTCCCAATGCTGGTCGTACGCCATGAAGATCACGCGATCGGCGACACGCGCGAACGCGGCCAGCGGCCATGCCTCGTCCTCGGCGGGGACGGTGACGGCCAGTTCGGTGCCGGCGGGCAGCGCGGTCTTCAGCGTGCGCAGGAATGCCAGATAGTCGCGCATCGCGCCGTCGGGCAGCGCCTCGAAATCCATCACCACGCCGCCCTGGCGGCGCTGCTTGACCATCAACGCCAGCTTGCGCGCGAAATCGTCGCGGCGCGCCGGATCGCGCAGCAGCGCCGCGGCGCCCGCGCCGTCCCATTCGGACGTGCCGAAATTCTGCACCATCGGCAGCACCTTGGGCGGGCGCGGCATCGCGGCGATCATGCGGTCGAACGGCGCGTCCTGCTCGACCGTCACCTGATGCTGCGGCCCGCTGACGCTGACCAGCGCGGGGACGACCCAGTCGAGCGAGCCGACGTGGCGGCGCAGCGAGGCGATGCTGGTGTCGTCGCCCGGGACGTAGAAACCGATGCTGAGCGGGGTGTGCGGATCCTTCGCGGCGCGCAGCGGCAGCCACCGCGCCAGCCCGGTGGGCTTCACCGCGCCGCGCGCGGCGGCGGCGCGCGGCTGCGGCAGCGGCAGCGCGATGTCGCGGCGCGGCGACATCGACAGCAGCGTGGTGGCAAACAGCACCGCCGCCAGCACGACGATCGCCAGCAGCGCGGCCATGACGCGCTTCGACCGGCGGCTGCGCCGGCCGGTCGGATCGAAGAAGATCGGTGCGGCCATGGCGTCAGTCCTGCTGCCGGGCGGTGCCGGCGGCGCGGCGGGAAGCGATGCGGTTCATGATACCCCGGTTCGTCTGCTTGCCGGCCACGTGCCGACGATCGCCGGGCTAATCCTAGCGCGATGGAACGCCGCTGGGCAGCGCCTTAATTCTTCGTCATGATCCGCCCAGCCAGCCGGATCGGTACCAGCGCCGCAGCGTCGGCAGCCGCGTCAGGTCGCAGCCGCAGCGGCGGCAGCGCGCGTGCTGGACGCCGTTGGCGTCGGTGGTGACGCGTGCACCGGCCAGGTGATGCCCGGCGGCGCATTCCGGCGGGACCGCGGCGGCCCGATCGGCGGCCGGGCCGGGGGAGGAACGCGGCCTGGTCATGCGGGCAGCGCCGCCGTCGCGGGGGGCAGGGTACCCGGCTGCGCCATGCCCGGGCGCAGCGCCAGATGCGGCGACGATGCCTCCACCATCGGGCGGCCGACCAGCCGCGACAGGTCGCGCAGCGCCTTCAGCATCCCCAGCCCGTGCGGCCCGGCGATATAGCGCGGCTCCCATTCGGGGGCGTATTTCTCCTTGTAGGCGCGCAGCCCGCGGAAGCCGTAGAAGCGTTCGCCATGGCGGAACACCAGCGCCGCCGCCTTGGCCCAGGCGGGCGCCAGCCGCCGCCCCTCGATCCCCGACAGCGGCGCGATGCCCAGCGTGAAGCGGCGATAGCCGCGCGCCTGCGCCCATTGCAGCAGGTGGACGAACAGGAAGTCCATCGTGCCCGGCGGGGCATCGTCCACCTGCCGCATCAGGTCCACCGACGCCTCACTGCGGCCGGCGGTCAGCCACAGGTTGGCGAAGGCGACGATCCGCCCGTCGATCAGCACCAGCGCGATGTCGAAATGGCTCAGGTAGTCGCGGTCGAACCGCCCCAGGCTGAAGCCCTTTTCCTCGTGCCGCTTGGCGCGCACCCATTCGTCGGACACGCGCGCCAGTTCGTCCATGACGACCGGCACCGCGGCGGGGACGATGCGGAATTCCGCGCCCTTGCGTGCGACCGCGCGCTCCGCCTTGCGGACCGATCGCAGCCGCGGCGTGTCGAGCGTGAAGGCCGGCAGGTCGACCACCGCCTCCTCACCATATTTGATGATCTCCAGCCCCATGCCGATCGCCAGGTCCAGCATCGGCGCGGTGACCTGGTACAGCAGCAGCCGCCCCTGCGCGCGGTCGGCCATGTCGCGCATCTGCCACAGCAGCGCGGGCCAGGCGGCGGGCGCGCCGACCGGGTCGCCCATCACGATCCAGCTCGACCCGCGCACCTGGTACATCAGCAGCGCGCTGTCGTCGTCGGACAGCAGGAAGCGCTTGTCGCCGGTCAGCGCCAGCATCGCGTCGGTGCGCGTCGCGCCGGCCAGGATGCGCGCGATCGCCCCGGCGTCGGCGGGCGGGTGCGCGGCGACCCGCGCCGGCCCCATCAGCCGCCAGATCGTCGCGCCCGCCAGCATCACCGCCACCGCCAGCGTCGCGCGCAGGAAGCGCGGCGCATCGCCCTTCAGCGCGACCTGCCACCACAGATCGTCGGCATAGGGGACGCGGCGATAGGCGAAGAACCCCGCCCAGGTCGCCAGCGCGACGATCGTCGCGATTGACGCGATCCACCCGGCGGTCAGCGGCGTCTGCGTCAGTGCGCTGCGCCGGTAGAAGGCCGGGCGCGTCCATTGCAGCAGCCCCGCCAGCGTCAGGCAGACGATCGCTTCCTCGACGTCGATCCCCTTCGCCAGCGAAAAGGCGGCGGCCGCCAGCAACAGCGCGCGCGTCGCCACGAACGCGCCGTCCAGCCGGCGGTACAGCGCGGGCGCCATCAGCAGCAGCCCGGTGCCCGCCAGGCTGGCGGCGATATGGCTCGCCTCGATGAACGGCAGCGGCAGGATGTGTCCCAGCACCCCCATGCGCGCATGGAGCGAGGGCAGCGACCCCGACAGCAACAGCATACCGCCGCCCAGGAACGTCGCCGCCGCCATCACCAGCGGCGCGATCCCGCTGGCGACCGCGCGCCCCTCCGCCAGCAGCCGCGCGGGCAGCGCGCGGTGGCGCCGCCCCTCGTGCCACGCCAGCAACGCGACCCCCAGCGCCAGCGGCACGAGGTAATAGATCACGCGATACGCGATCAGCGCCGCGAACAGATCGGCGCGGTCGCCCGGGATCACCGCCAGCACCACCGCCTCGAACACGCCGATCCCGCCGGGGACGTGGGTCACCACCGCCGCGACGATGCCCAGCGCATAAGCCAGGACGAAGGCGGGCAGCAGCGCGGGCTGCGCCCCGGGGATCAGCACGTACAGCGCGGCGGCGGCGGCGGCGGTGTCCAGCGCGGCGATCGCGATCTGCGCCAGCGCCTGCCGCGCGCCGGGCAGCGGCACCGACAGCCGCCACAGCCGCAGCGGCGCGCGCCGCACCGCGCAGGCCGCGACCAGCGCCGCCGCCAGCGCCAGCACGCCCGCACCCGCGCCATGCGCCGCGCCGGCCCCGATCGTCACGCCCGCGACCGTCAGCGGCCCGTCGCGCAGGCCCAGCGCCAGTCCCGCGACGGTGACGATCCCGGCCCAGAAGGTCGCGCTGGCGATGCCGACGACGCGCGCGACGTCCGGCCCGTCCAGCCCCGCCGCGCTGTAGATGCGGTAGCGCGCCGACCCGCCGGTCAGCAGCGACAGCCCCAGGTTGTGGCTCAGCGTATAGCTGGTGAACGACGCCAGCGCCGCGGTGCGCCACGGCAGCGGCCGCCCGATGATGCGCAGCGCCATGACGTCGTACAGCGTCAGCGCCAGGTAGCTGAGCGCGGTGAACCCCAGCGCCAGCGCGATCTGCGCGCCGGACAGATCGTGCAGCGCGTCGCGCACCTGCGCGAAATGGATCTCGCGCGTCAGCCGCGCCAGCGCCGCGAACCCCAGCGCGACCAGCGCCAGCACCGCCGCGACCGTGATGGTCGTGCGGTGCCGCGCCAGCCGGATCACGCGTTCAGGCATGGGGCGGCTGCCCGATGCGGCGCCATGTCTGCGACTTGCACAGCAACCCGCCCAGCACGCATCCCTTGACCACCATGTGATCGGGTTCGGACTGTTCGATCCGCGACGCGAACCGCCGCCCCATGTCGGGGACGAACACCGTGCCCGCCCAGGCGCCCGATCCCAGCGGGCGGTAATCCTCCAGCAACTGCACGCCGACCAGCGGATCGACCCCGCTGTCGCGCGCATCGGCGCGCGCCTCCGCGCTCGCCCAGACGATCCAACCGCACAGATGCGCGCCGCACGCGCCGGTGCGCACCGCCACGGTGCCGCGCGGGTTCATCCAGAACCCCTCCGGCCCGGTGCCCTCGGTGACGAAGCCGGCCTGCGCCGCCCCCACCGGCAGCAGCGCGGCGGCCAGTGCGATCCCCCGCGCCACGCCGCGCCATCCCATCGTCATCACTCGCCTCCCCCGTTGGTCCTGGATCGGCCGCCACCCTGCGCCCCCGCGCATGACGCCCGCTTCATCGCTTGCTGACATTTTTTTCATTTGGCGTTTTTCATTTGGCGCGCCCGGCGGTGTCGGCGATCGCGCGCCACAGCACCTGCGTCAGCGCCGCCGTGTCGTGGTTCAGGTAATGATCGCCCGGCAGCGCGACGGCGCGCACGTTGCGCTGCCGCCACGACGGGCACAGGCTGACGTCCTCGCGCATGCCGTGGACGCACAGCACCGGCACCCAGCCGATGCGGCGCGCGCTGGGCAAAGCGGGGCCGTCGGGCGCACCGTCCAGCAGCCCGCCGGGCGATGCCTTGAACAGCAAGGTGTCGCCCGGCACCACCAGCGCGATCAGCGGCACGCGCGCGCGCAGCGACGCGGGCAGCCGCGCCGCGCTCGCCTGCAGCATGTCGGCGCCGAACGACTGGCCGATCAGCACGACCCGCCGCGCCCCCGGCAGCGCCAGCGCGCGGCGCGCCGCGGCCTCCACCAGCGCGGCGGCCTCCTGCGGGGTGCGGCGGTGGCGGAAATAGACCAGCGAGTTGACCTCCACCACCGGCACGCCGCGCGCGGCGATCGCGGGCGCGACGGTGGCGGTCATCCCCATGTTGAACCCGGCATCGCCCGACAGGTAGATCGCCACCGTTCCCGCCAGCGCGGGCGGCGGCGCGGCGGTCGCGGGCGCCAGCCGGTACAGCGGCCCGCCGAACCAGCCGACATAGCCGAGGAACCCGGTGACGATCACCGCCAGAGCGGCCAGCACGCCCATCGCGACGGCCAGCGGGTTCGAACGACGGGTGGGATCGGCCATGGTCAGGAACTCAGCGCATAGGTGATGACGAAACACGCCGCGGTCAGCAGCAGCATCGCGGCGATGAAGGCGGCGTCGGCGGTCCGTTCCAGCCGGTGCAGCCGGCGGTTGGGCAGCGTGCGCAGCGCCATGTACGACGCCAGCGTCGCGACGAGGAACAACAGCGAATCGATCGCCAGCAGGTCGTCGGCGATCCCCGCCGGCGCGCCCACCCCCGTGGCCAGGTGCAACAGGCCGATCCCGGTCAGGCACACGCCCACCATCGCCGATGCGATCGGGCAGATCATCCGGCAGATCCGCTCGTCCAGCGCGCGGACACGGCCGGCGGGGCTGTTCGGGGTGGGGGTGTCGGGGCGGCGGCGCGCTGGCATGGCGGTGCTGATGGCGCAGCGCGGCTGGCGCGCGCCTGTCGGGAACATGAGCGATTGGTCATGTTGCGCCCACGTGCCGATCAGGGCGGCTGCGCTACCCCCGGCGGCGAAAGGAACCGTCGATGGCCAGCAACCCCCTCCACCTCCTCGCCGCGCGGCTGATCGGCAAGACGCCCGCCGCGCTCGACGCCGAAGAGCGGCACGTGCTGGTCAAGATGCAGGAACGCCGCCCGAT
Organism: Sphingomonas adhaesiva; assembly: GCF_002374855.1. Taxonomy (GTDB): domain Bacteria; phylum Pseudomonadota; class Alphaproteobacteria; order Sphingomonadales; family Sphingomonadaceae; genus Sphingomonas; species Sphingomonas adhaesiva. The sequence continues at coordinate 55,141 of NZ_NWVC01000010.1, read as the reverse complement.
CGCGCGCGATGCCGCCGACGTCGCCGACGAACGCGCGACGCTGGGCGACCGGCTGGCCGACCGGGTGGCGGCGGTCGGCGGGTCGTGGGGGTTCATCATCGCCTTCACGCTGGTGCTGATCGGCTGGATGGTGCTGAACAGCGACGTGCTGACGCGCTGGGGGCAGCCGTTCGATCCCTATCCCTACATCTTCCTCAACCTGATGCTGTCGACGCTGGCCGCGGTGCAGGCGCCGATCATCATGATGAGCCAGAACCGCCAGGCGGCGAAGGACCGGCTGGCCGCCAGCCTGGATTACGAGGTGAACCTGCGCACCGAGCTGGAGATGCTGCGGATGCACGAGGTGATCGACCAGTCGATCGCCGCGCGGCTCGACGAACTGCTCGCGCTGGTGCGCGCGCAGGCGGACGGCGGCGAGCGGGGCCGATCGCGGACGGAGGGGGCGGGATGACGACGCTGCGGCTGCTGGGACGCGCGGTCCTGGCGTTCCTGGTGCTGGCGACGCTGGGGGCGCTGATGTCGATCCATGCGATGCGCGCGCCGCGCGCCGCGGGGCCGGATGCGACCGGCGCCACCTTCGTCGCGGCGCCGGCGGGACTGACGGCGGGGCTGGTCGTCACCAGCCTGCGCGCCGGCGGCCGGGCGGAGGCCGCGGGCCTGCGCGTGGGCGACGTGGTGGAGCGCGTCGGCGGCCATCCGCCCGATTCGCTTGCGGAGGTCGATCGCGCGGTGGCATCAGGGGGCGATGTCGACCTGGTGGTGCTGCGCGACGCGGCCGAGGTGCGGATGACGATGCCGAAGGAGGACGGGCCGCTTGTCAGCGAAGATATTGCTGGTGGAGGACGATACCGCCACCTCTGACTATGTCGCCAAGGGGCTGATCGAGGAGGGGTTCACCGTCGATCGCGCCGACAACGGCCGCGACGGCCTGTTCCACGCCACCGACGGCAGCTACGACTGCATCGTCCTCGACCGGATGCTGCCGGGGATCGACGGCATGGCGGTGCTCGCCGCGCTGCGCGGGGCGGGGATCGACACGCCGGTGATCGTCCTGTCCGCGCTCGGCTCGCCCGAGGATCGCGTGAAGGGGCTGACCGGCGGGGGCGACGATTATCTGGTCAAGCCGTTCGCCTTCGCCGAACTGCTCGCGCGGATCCGCCTGCTGATCCGCCGCGGCAAAGCGGCGCCCGCGGTGCAGACGGTGCTGGCGTGCGACGATCTGGAGATGGACCTGCTGGCGCGCCGCGTGAAGCGCGCCGGGCGCGTCGTCGACCTGCAACCGCGCGAATTCCGGCTGCTCGAATTCCTGCTGCGCCATGTCGACCAGGTGGTGACCCGCACGATGTTGCTGGAGGGCGTGTGGGACTATCACTTCGATCCCGGCACCAACGTGATCGACGTCCACCTCAGCCGGCTGCGCAAGAAGGTGGACGAAGGCTTTGCGCGCCCGCTGCTGCACACCGTGCGCGGCGCGGGCTACCGCCTGGGCGCAACGCCCTGATCCGCGCGATGCTGTGGCGGTCCACCACCTTCCGGTTCGCCGCCCTGGTGTTCCTGCTGCAGATCGCGGCGGCGGCCACGCTGCTCGCCGCGATCCGCACCGTCGTGCTGCGCCAGGTCAGCGCCGGCGCAGCGGAGGCGGGGGAGGTGCTGCGCCAGGATCTGCTGGCGGTGCGCGCGGCGGGCGGCGATGCCGAACTGGCGCGCGCGATCGCGCTGCGTACCACCCGCGTGGTGACGCCGGGCAGCGTGATGCTGCTGGCGGATGCGCGCGGGCGGCGGATCGCGGGCAATCTGGCCGCCTTTCCCCCCAATGTCGCGGTCGATCGCCGGCCGGTGCAGGTCGAGCTGTATCGCATCTCGCACGACGCGCCGGAGGCGATGCTGCTGCGCGCCACCGCCTTGCCCGGCGGGCGGCGCCTGCTGACCGGCAGCGTGGTGGAGGGCGAGCGCCGCGCGGTGCGGCTGCTGGAGGCGGCGACGCTGTTCGCGCTGTCGCTGGCGATCGCGTTCGCCGCGCTGGCGGCATGGCTGGCGGCGCGGATGATCGTGGTGCGGCTGGAGGCGACGGTCGCGACCCTGGACGCGGTGCGCGATGGCGACCTGTCGCGGCGCGTGCCCGCCGACCGGTCGGGCGATGCCTTTGCCGCGCTGGCGCAATCGGTCAATGCGATGCTGGGGCGCGTCGACGGGCTGGTCGCCGAGCTGACGATCGCCACCGACGGGCTGGCGCACGACCTGAAATCGCCGCTCACCCGGTTGCGCTCGGCGCTGGAACGCGCCGCCGCCGCGGTCACCGAACCCGCCGCGCAGGATGCCGTCGACCGCGCGCTGGCGGAGGGCGAGCGGCTGCTGGCGATGGTCGAAACCGCGCTGCGCATCACCCGCGCCGAGGCGGGGATCGGCAAGGAGAGCTTCACCCCGGTCGACCTGGCGGTGGAGCTGGAGGAGATCGCCGAAATCTACGGCCCCGTCGCGGAGGACGCCGGCCGCGCGATCCGCGTCGCCATCGCCGGTCCCGCCACGCTGCCGCTGCACCGCGAGCTGCTGGGGCAGGCGCTGGGCAATCTGGTCGACAACGCGCTGAAATACGGTGCCGGCACGATCACGCTGGCGCTGGATGTCGGCGGGGACACGGCCACCGTATCGGTCGCCGACGAAGGCACCGGGATCGCCCCCGCCGACCGCGACGCCGCGCTGCGCCGCTTCGGCCGGCTCGACACCGCGCGCGGCGGCACCGGCGCGGGGCTGGGCCTGTCGCTGGTCGCCGCGGTCGCACGGCTCCATGGCGGCGCGGTGCGGCTGGACGATGCGGCGCCGGGGCTGGTGGTGGCGATCGATCTGCCGCGGTCGGCCTGCGCCGGGGTGACGAAGGGATGGAGGCAGGAACCCGCTTCGCGTGAGGCTTGAACGCGACCTCGGACGCCCCGCCGAAACGTCACCTCACCCCGCATAGGCCTTTACCAGGTCGAACAGATAATCCCGCGCGGCGTAGAGCGAGGAGACGCGGATCCTCTCGTTCAGGCCGTGGATGCCGTTGAAATCGGGGTCCAGGAACGTGCCCGGCGCGCCATAGACGGGGATCCCAACCGCTTCCAGGAACACGCCGTCGGTCGCGCCGGTCGACATGCTGGGCAGCATCGGCACGCCGGGGAAATGCCTCTTCGCGACCGCCTGCATCGGGCCCAGCACCTTCGGGTCGAGCGTCGGGGGCACCGCGGTGGGGCGGATCGGCTGGTTGGCGGTCACCGTCACCTTGTCCCCCGCCAGCCGCTTCAGCTCGGCCAGCGTCTGGTCGACCGTCTCGCCGGGGAAGATGCGGCAATTGACGTTGGCGGTGGCGCGCTGCGGCAGCGCGTTCTCGGCATGGCCGGCGTTCACCAGCGTGGCGACGCAGGTGGTGCGCAGCGTGGAATGCAGCACCTTGTCGCGGCTGACGATCGCGTCGGCGGCCGTGTCGGCCGGATCGGCGAGCAGCCGCGTGATCGCCGCGCCCAGCTCGCCGCCGCGCACCTTCGCGGTCTGCGTGAAGAAGGCGCGCGTCGTGTCGGTGAAGCGGATCGGGAATTCGTGGCCCTGCACCGCCTTGATCGCGTCGGCCAGTTCGTAGATCGCATTCTCGGGTGTCGGCGCGGAGCTGTGCCCGCCGGGATTGGTGGCGACCAGCGTGAAGTTCTGCGCCGCCTTCTCGCCCACCTGCACGCTCAGCAGTTGACGCTTGCCGGCCGCGTCGAGCAATCCGCCGCCGCCCTCGTTCAGCGCGAATTCGGCGTCGATCAGGTCGCGCTTGTTCTTCGCCAGCCATTCGGCGCCGTTGAACGCCCAGGTCGTCTCCTCGCCGCAGGTCAGCGCCAGTTTCAGCGTGCGCTTGGGCGTCCACCCGGTCTGTTTGAACCGGACGAAGGCATCGGCCCAGATCGCCGACATCGCCTTGTCGTCGACGGTGCCGCGGCCGTAATAATAGCCGTTCTCCTCCACCAGCGTGAACGGGTCGCGCGTCCAGTCGGCACGCTTGGCCTCGACGACGTCGAGATGGCCGAGCAGCAGGATCGGTTTCGCCGCCCGGTCGCTGCCGGGCAGGATCGCGACGATCCCGCCGTCGTCGGGATGCTCGGGGGTGGAAAACAGCGTGATGTCGCCGTCGCGATAGCCCGCCGCCTTCAGCCGCGCCGCCACTTGCGCCGCCGCCTTGGTGCAGCTGCCGACCTTGGCGACGGTGTTGGTCTCCACCATCTCCTTGTACAGGCCGAAGAACGCCTTTTCGTCGGGGCGGTTCTGCGCCGCCGCCGGCATCGCCAGCATCGCGGCCGCCATCGTCGCGATCATCCGTCCTGCCCGCATCATGTTCCCCGTCCTTGCCTTCGTGTCGTGCGAAGGTTGCAGCGAAACGGGCGGCGCGCAAATCAAAAGGCGGCGGCGGTCGCCTGTCGCGGCATCGACAGCCGAAGTTCGCGCCGCGCGAAGTCGATCTCCACCCGCCGGAACAGCCTGAGCGCGTCCATCCCCAGCAGGATCGCGGGCTTGTCCGACAGGCCGAAGGCACGGAACGGCGCCGCCTCGGCAAAGGCGACCGGCAGGGTCTGGATCGTCGCGCTGCCCAGCGTCATGGCGCGGACGATCGCATAGTCGCCGGTCATCGGCTGCCCCAGCACGCCGGTGAACGTCTCCGACGCGATCGGATCGCGCTTGCCCAGCAGCCGGCGCAGCGCGGCATTGCCGATGCTGATCGAAGTGCCGGTGTCCAGGATCACGCGCACCTTGCGCCCCGCGACGCTGGCCTGCGTCACCACCAGCTGGCCGTACAGGTTGCGCGCCTGGATCACGATCTCGTCCGCGGCGGCGCGACGCGTGCGCCCCTCGGCGGAGGAGGGGGTGACGGTCATCCGCTCCGCGACGAAATCGATCGCCAGCCGCCGGCCCTGCAGCGTGTCGATCCCCAGCATCCCGGGCGCGCCGAGCAGCGCATGGTCGATCGCCGGCGCCTCGATCCGCTCGCCGCCCAGCGTACCGGCGGCGACCGTGTCGACGCTCAGCCGCGGGACGATCACGGTATCCGCCTCGCCGGTTCCCGACATCGCGATCAACCGCACGCGCGGCCCCGCCGCCAGCCCCAGCCGCCGCGCCAGCTGGCGCGAGATGACGCTGCGCTGCGCCCCCGTGTCGATCACGAACGGGAACGGCCCTTCGCCCGCGACGCGCACCGGCACGGTCATGCGCGTGTCCGCGGTCAGGAACGACAGGTCTTCTCCGGTGACGGGGTCGACGGGCGCGGGCGGCGTCGCGGACATATCCGTCGCGGGCGCGCCGGCCGGCACCTGCGCCATCGCCGGCGCACCCGCCGCGATCAACGCCAGGGCGATCCACCTCTCCATGGCGGGCAGATTACGCCCGATCCGGCCATGGGCCTAGCAAATTCAGTCGACCGCCATCGCCTCGGCGGCCAGCGCCTCCGCCTCGATCAGCAGCGCGTCGTCGGCGCTGCCGGTCGCCACCTTCTCGCGCCCGATCAGCGTCAGCACCGGCACCGCCAGCGGGGTGACGCGCGGCAGGTCGACATGCACCATCGTGTCGGCGGCGCGGTCCATCAGGTCGGCCAGCCGCCCGACGTCGGTCATCCGCGCGCGCGCATCGGCCCAGGCCGCCTCCAGCAGGACGTGCCCCGGCTCGTACTTGCGCAGCACGTCGTAGATGAGGTCGGTGGAAAACGTCACCTGCCGCCCGGTCTTGCGCTTGCCGGGATGCTGGCGCTCGACCAGCCCGCCGATCACCGCCACCTCGCGGAACGCGCGTTTCAGCAGGTGCGATCGCTCCACCCAGTCGACGAATTCATGTTCCAGGATGTCGGCGGAAAACAGCGCGGCGGGATCGGTCACCGGCTCCAGCGAATAGGTGGCGATCGCATAATCGTTGGCCACGAAGCCCAGCGGCTTCAGCCCCTGCGTCTCCATCCGCTTCGTCACCAGCATGCCGAGCGACTGGTGCGCGTTCCACCCCTCGAAACTGTAGGCGACCATGTAATGCCGCCCCTCGCGCGGGAAGGTCTCCACCAGCAGCTGGTCGGGGCGGGGCAGGGTGGAGCGGCGCTGCTGGATCTCCAGCCATTCGCGCACGTCGTCGGGAAAGCGGTGCCATTCCGCCGGCTCGGCCAGGAAATGGCGCACGCGCGCGGCCAGGTTGGTCGACAGCGGCATCCGCGCCCCGCCATAAGTGGGGATGCGCGCCGGCCGGCTGGTGGCGCGCACCACCAGATCCTCGGTGTCGATCTTCTCCACCTCCAGGCTTAGCCCGGCGAAGAAGAAGGTGTCGCCATGGCTCAGCGTCGCGGCGAAGCCTTCCTCCACCTTGCCCAGCGCGCGGCCGTTGCGGAAACGGACGGTCAGCATCGTCGCCTCCACGATGATCCCGGCGTTCAGGCGATGCTGCGCCACGAATTGCGGATGGCTGACGCGCCAGCGCCCGTCGGCATCCTGCACCAGCCGGCGGAACCGGTCATAGGCGCGCAGCGAATAGCCGCCGTCGCGGATGAACCCCAGCACGCGGTCGAACAGCTCGTCGCCCAGCGCAGAATAGGGCAAGGCGCCGCGCACCTCCGCCAGCAATGCGGCCTGATCGAACGGCGCGGCGCAGGCACAGGCCATGACATGCTGCGCCAGCACGTCCAGCGCGCCCATGCGGAACACGTCGGCGTCCAGCTCGCCCGCCTCCACCGCGTCCAATGCGGCGCGCGCCTCCAGATATTCGAAGCGGTTGCCGGGGACCAGGATCGCCTCCGACGGTTCGTCCAGCCGGTGGTTCGACCGCCCGATGCGCTGCAGCAGCCGCGACGATCCCTTGGGCGCGCCCATCTGGATCACGCAATCCACATCGCCCCAGTCGACGCCCAGGTCCAGGCTGGCGGTGGCGACCAGCGCGCGCAGCCGCCCGGCGGCCATCGCGCCCTCCACCTTGCGGCGCGCCTCCTTTTCCAGGCTGCCGTGGTGGATACCGATCGGCAGCTGCATCGCATTGGCCTTCCACAGGTCCTGGAAGATCAGCTCGGCCAGGCTGCGGGTGTTGCAGAACACGATCGTGGTGCGGTGCGTCTCGATCTCCGCCATCACCTGCTGCGCGGCATAGCGGCCCGAATGCCCCGCCCAGGGGACGCGATCCTCGGGCAGCAGGATCGCGATGTTCGGATCGACCCCGGTATCGCCCGCGACCAGCGCGACCGTGTCGATATCACCATCCGGCGCCAGCCATGCGCGATAGCCGTCCGGGTCCGCCACCGTCGCCGACAGCGCGACGCGCCGGCACCCCGGCGCGATCGCCTGCAACCGCGCCATGCACAGCGCCAGCAGGTCGCCGCGCTTGGTGGTGGCGAAGGCGTGCACCTCGTCCACCACGATCGTCTTCAGCCCCGCGAACATCAGGAAACTATCGGGATAGCTCAGCAGCAGCGACAGCGATTCGGGGGTGGTCAGCAGGATCTGCGGCGGCCGGGCGCGCTGGCGCGCCTTGCGGTCGGACGGGGTGTCGCCGGTGCGCGTCTCGACACGGATGTCGACGCCCATCTCCTCGATCGGGGTGACCAGGTTGCGCTGGATATCGACCGCCAGCGCCTTCAACGGGGACACGTACAGCGTGTGCAGCCCGTCGTGCGGATGCTCGATCAGTTCGGCCAGCGTCGGCAGGAACCCGGCCAGCGTCTTGCCCGCGCCGGTGGCGGCGATCAGCAGCGCATGCCGCCCCGCGCGCGCCTGCTCCAGCATCGCCAGCTGATGCCCGCGCGGCGCCCACCCGCGCGCGGCGAACCAGTCGGTGAGGATGGGGGGCAGCGTGGACAAGGCGCTGATCTAGGAAGCGTGCGCGCGTGCCGCCAGAGCAGATGGTTCGCGCGAAGACGCGAAGACGCGAAGAGCGACCGGCCGGAACGGTGCGATCGGCAGACGACAAGCCAGCGTGTCGCCGGTGCCGCTGCCGCGACCCTGACCTCTTTGCGTCCTCGCGTCTTCGCGTGAATCCGTTCACGGCAGCGGATACGATCCTGCCGCTCGGTAGTTGAAAGATGATGGCGACCCTGGGGGATTGGCTGGAACCGCATCCGACCGGGATCTACGTCCGCCCCGCCGACGCCTGGGTCGATCCCTCCACGCCGCAGCCGCGCGCGCTGGTCACGCACGACCATGCCGACCACGCCCGCGGCGGGCATGGCGCGGTGTGGGCCACGCCGGAGACGCTGGCGATCATGGCGGCGCGCTACGGCCCGCAGGCGGGCATGCCGGTCGGCTATGGCGAGACGATCCGGCTGGGCGAGGTGGAGGTGGGCTATGTCCCCGCCGGCCATGTGCTGGGATCGGCGCAGATCGTGCTGACCCACCGCGGCGAGCGGGTGGTGGTGTCGGGCGACTACAAGCGCCGCGCCGATCCCACCTGCGCGCCGTTCCAGCCGGTGGCGTGCGACGTGTTCATCACCGAGGCGACGTTCGGCCTGCCGGTGTTCCGCCACCCGGACACCGGGGACGAGATCGACAAGCTGGTCGCGCGGCTCCACGCCAATCCGACGCGCTGCGTGCTGGTCGGCGCCTATGCGCTGGGCAAGGCGCAGCGCGTGATCGCGGAACTGCGCGCGCGCGGGCATGACGCGCCGATCTATATTCACGGCGCGCTCCAGCGCCTGTGCGATCTCTATGCCGACCTGGGCGTCGCGCTGGGCGAGCTGATCCCGGTGGCGGGCGTGCCCAAGGCGGCGATGGCCGGGCATGTGGTGATGTGCCCGCCTTCCGCGCTCAACGACCGCTGGTCGCGGCGGCTGCCCGATCCGATCACCGCGATGGCATCGGGCTGGATGCGGGTGCGCCAGCGCGCACGGCAGAAGAATGTCGAGCTGCCGCTGATCCTGTCCGACCATGCCGACTGGGACGAGCTGACCGCCACGCTGGAGGAGATCGCGCCCAAGGAGGTGTGGGTCACCCACGGGCGCGAGGAGGCGCTGGTCCATTGGTGCATGACCCGCCAGATCCGCGCCCGCGCACTGGCGCTGGCCGGGTTCGAGGACGAGGACGACTGAGCGTCTATTCGGCCGGCGCGGCCGGCGCGTCCTGCCCGGTCAGCACCCAATGTTCGGCCGCGTCCATGTCGGCGAATATCCGAACGTTTGCGCCCAGCCGGCCGCCCAGCGCGCGGGTCAGCTGCATCCGCGCCAGCGACGATCCGATCACGAATCCCAGCCGCCGCGACCGAAAGGCCGGGTCGGCGAGCGTCGTGGTGAAGGCGCCGACTATGTCCTGCGACTGGATCATCATCTCGCGCAGGTCGGTCAGCGACAGATGCTCGTTGGGGCCGCACCGCAGCTGTCGGAACGCCGCGGCGCGCGCGTCGAGGTACCGGCCCATCGCCGCCGCATCGAAGAATCCGGTCAGCGTCGTCCGCACCAGATCGCGGTCGACGTCCACCGCCACGTGGAAGGTCGCGTCCATCGTCCCGCTGTGCCTGATCGTGGTTAATGGATGGTTGCCGACGCACGGCTTGCGCGCCGCGCACGCCGCCGATTAGACCAGCGACCCTGACCGATCGGAGGATGTCTTTCATGCGTTTGCGCCTTGTCGCCGGGTTGTTGCTGGCCACTTCCACGATCGCGGCGGCGCAGGACCGCGGCGCGCCCGCCGGCCGGCCCCAGAAGCCGGCGGAAAAGACCGCGGCCGACGCGCAGAAGGATGCGGTCGAGGCGGGCACCGCCGTCGCGCCCGTGGAGGAGCGCGAGGAACGATCGAAGGGCGCGGTGACGGTGGCGGGGCGGCGGCTGGCCTATACCGCCACCGCCGGCACGCTGACGCTGCGCGATACGGAGGGAAAGCCGACCGCGTCGATGTTCTACACCGCCTATACGCTCGACGGGACGAAGCCGGGGACGAAACGCCCGATCACCTTCTTCTATAACGGCGGGCCGGGCAGTCCGACCTTCTGGCTGCACATGGGGTCGTTCGCGCCGGTGCGGCTTCAGACCGGCAACCCCGAATTCATCCGCCCCGCGCCGTATGATTTCGGGCCGAACCCGTACACCCTGCTCGACAAGACCGACATGGTGTTCCTGGACGCGATCGGCGCGGGCTATTCGCGCCCGCTGGGCGACATGAAGCCGGCGGCCTTCTACGGCGTGGACGAGGATGCCGATGCCTTTGCCAGGGCGATCCTGCGCTACGCCACCAAGTTCGGGCGGTGGAACAGCCCGAAATTCCTGTTCGGCGAAAGCTATGGCACGCTGCGGTCGGGCGCACTGGCGTACCAGTTGCAGGATCGCGGCATGGCGCTGAACGGCGTGGTGCTGCTCAGCTCGATCATGAACTACGGCTATCGCCAGCCGGGGCTGGACCAGGTCTATCTCAACTATTTGCCCAGCTATGCCGCCACCGCTTGGTACCACAACCGCCTCGCCAACCGCCCGGCGGACGTCGCGACGGTGGTGCAGCAGGCGCGCGATTTCGCGACCGGGCCGTACATGTCGGCGCTGGCCAAGGGGCAGAACATCTCCGATGCGGAGCGCGACCAGGTGGCGGAGGGGATGAGCCGGCTGATCGGCCTGTCGCCCGATTTCATCAAGCGCGCGAACCTGCGCATCGACCTGCCGCGCTTCCAGAAGGAATTGCTGCGCGGCACGCGCCAGACGGTCGGCCGGTTCGATTCGCGCTACACCGGCACCGACAGCGATGCCGCCGGCGAGCGGCCGGAAACCGACGTGTCGTCGGATGCGATCTCGGGCGCGTTCATCGCCACGTTCAACGATTATACGACCCACACCCTGGGGTATAAGACCGACATGCCCTATCGCCTGTCGGCGCGCGACGCGGCGGGGTGGACGTGGAACTGGAAGCATGACGCCCCCAATCGCATGGGGCAGCAGAACAACCCCAATACCGCGATCGACCTGGCCGCGGCGATGCGCGCCAACCCCTATCTGCAGGTGCTGTCGATGAACGGCTGGTACGACATGGCGACGCCGTTCTTCGGGACGGAGAACGACCTGGGCCACATGATGCTGGAACCGGGGCAGCGCGCGAACCTGCGCTTCGTCTATTACCCCGCCGGGCACATGACGTACCTCAACCCGGAAGCGCTGGTGGCGATGAAGCGCGACCTGTCCGACTGGTACGACCGCGCGGTCGCGGTCGCCCGCTCGGGCACGCCGCCGGTGACGCCGACGGTCGCGGCGGCGGGACCGACGCCGAACTGACGGCCGGCGGCCCCAGTCGGTCGCCCCGCACCGCGTCGCCCCAGCGAAAGCTGGGGCCTCCCCGTGATGACCGGTGCGCTTAGCCGCAGGAGATCCCGGCTTCCGCCGGGATGACGTCAACGCGAACCGCTACGCCCCCTGCAACGCCTTCGCGCGCCGGCGCTGTACCGAACTGCCGATCCCCATCGCTTCGCGATATTTCGCCACCGTGCGCCGCGCGATGCCGAAGCCCTTGGCGTTCAGCATCTCCACCAGCGTATCGTCCGACAGGATCGTGTCGCCCTCGCCCGCGATCAGCGCGCGGATCGCGCTCTTGACCGCCTCCGCCGACACCGCATCGCCGCCGTCCGCGGCCTGGATCGCGGAGGTGAAGAAATATTTCAGCTCGAACAATCCGCGCGCGCAGCTGAGATATTTGTTGCTGGTCACGCGGCTGACGGTCGATTCGTGCATCTCGATCGCCTCGGCCACCTGCCGCAGCGTCAGCGGCCTGAGGTGCGCGACCCCCTTCAGAAAGAACGCCTCCTGCTGCTTCACGATCTCGGTCGCGACGCGGATGATCGTGCGCTGCCGCTGGTCCAGCGCCTTGACCAGCCAGTTGGCGCTGGCCAGCTTTTCCGCCAGCCACGCCTTGCTGCCCTTGTCCTGCGGCCCGGCCGACAATTCCCCGTAATAGCGCCGGTTGACCAGCACGCGCGGCAGCGTCGCGCTGTTCATCTCGATCGCCCAGCCGTCGCGCGTGCGCACCACCGTCAGGTCCGGGATGACCGGCATCGGCGTGTCGCCGCCGAACCGGCAGCCGGGCTTGGGATCATAGCCGCGCAATTCGCGGATCATGTCGGCCAGATCCTCGTCATCCACCCCGCACAGCCGCCTGAGCCGCGAAAGGTCGCCGCGCGCCAGCCAGTCGAGATTGTCGATCAGCCGCGCCATGCACGGATCGTAGCGATCCGCCTCGCGCGCCTGGATCGCCAGGCATTCGGCCAGGTCGCGCGCGCCCACGCCGGTCGGCTCGAACCGCTGGATGCCCGCCAGCACCGCCTCGATCCGCGACAGCGGCACGCCCAGCCGCCGCGCCACGTCGATCAGGTCGGCGCGCAGATAGCCGGCCTCGTCGATCTGGTCGATCAGCGCGCGCGCGATCATCAGGTCGGCCCCCGCGAAGGCCGCCCCCGCCTGCGCCAGCAACACGTCGGCCAGGCTTTCGCTGGTGTCGGCGAAACTGTCGAAATCGATCGCCTCGCCCGATGCCGATCCGCTGGCGGTCGCCCCGGCGGACGGGCCGGCATGGTCGCCCGGCCCGTCGTCGAAGCGTTCGGCGGCGATATCGACGTCCAGCGATTCGCCCGCGCCCTCGCCGGCCATCACCAGTTCGTCCGCGCCGGCCGGTTCCTCGCGCGCCGGGGCAGGCGCGTCGGCGGGGGCGGCGGCCGGGGCGTCGCCCGCGGCGGGCGCGGTTTCCAGCAGCGGGTTCTTCTCGATCTCCTCGGCGATCACCCCCTCGATTTCCAGGTTGGACAGCGTCAGCAGCTTGATCGCCTGCTGCAGCTGCGGCGTCATCACCAGCGATTGCGACTGGCGCAGGTCGAGGCGCGGCGCGAGCGTCATGCGGGGCGGCGGCGATCGGAGGCGAGGGGCCGGGCCATGGAAGCTACAGCGTGAAACTTTCGCCCAGGTACAGGCGGCGCACGTTCTCGTCGCGGACCAGTTCGTCCGGGCTGCCGGTGAACAGCACCTTGCCGTCGTAGATGATGTAGCCGCGGTCGACGATGTCCAGCGTCTCGCGCACATTGTGGTCGGTGATCAGCACGCCGATCCCGCGTTCCTTCAACTGGCACACCAGGTCGCGGATATCCGCGATCGAGATCGGGTCGATCCCCGCGAAGGGTTCGTCCAGCAGCATGATCGACGGGTCGGCGGCCAGCGCGCGCGCGATTTCCGCGCGCCGCCGCTCGCCGCCCGACAGCGCCATCGCGGGCGCATCGCGCAGCCGCGTCAGCCCGAATTCGCCCAGCAGCTTCTCCAGCTTCTCGGCGCGCGCCGCCGCATCCGGTTCGGCCAGTTCCAGCACGGTCAGGATGTTCTTCTCGATCGTCAGCCCGCGGAAGATCGACGTTTCCTGCGGCAGATAGCCCAGGCCCAGGATCGCGCGGCGATACATCGGCAGGCCGGTGATATCGTGCCCGTCCAGCATGATGCGGCCCGAATCGGGCTTCACCAGCCCCATCACCGAATAGAAACAAGTCGTCTTGCCCGCGCCGTTGGGGCCGAGCAGCCCGATCACCTCGCCGCGCCCGACCGATACCGACACGTCGGTCAGCACGACGCGCTTGTCATAGCTTTTGGCGATCGACACCACCTGCAGCCCGTCCGTCACGGGCGCCTCGTGGATCGCCTCGACCTGGTCGAGCGGGGTGGTCATCACATCCATCGGCGTTCGGCCTCGCGAAACAACGGGCGGCGACGTGCTGGCACGGCGCCTTGGCAGGATTCATGCATGATGGCGCGCGCGCGGCATAGCCCCGACGTGGCGCGGCGCGCCGACTTGCCGGTCAGTTGTTGCGTTTGGGCACCGCGAACGTGCCGGTGACGCGCCCGTTGGGGGCCGGCTGGACGCCGTTCGCGCCGCTGCCGCCGCCCGCCACCGACGATCCGTCGATCACCGCGCGCCCCGAATCGAGGTTGATGGTCAGCCGCCCGCCGTTCACCGTGCTGCCGCCCTGCGTCAGCCGCACCGCGCCCAGCATCGTGATGATCCGGCGGTTGAGGTCATAGACCGCGAACTGGCTGCGCGCGGTCTGGTCCGGGCGGATCACCGTCACCCCGCCGCTGGCGTCCATGCGCGAGATCTGCGGGTTCCCGCCCTCGATCTGCCCGGTGTAGGTCAGCACGATACGCTGCGCGCGCAGCGTCATTTCCGCCTGCTGGACCTGAACGTTGCCGGCGAAGACCGCGCGGTTGGCGCGATCCTGCAACTCGATATGGTCCGCCGCGACGTTGACCGGCGCGTTGGTATCGTGGCGCGTCTGCGCCGTGGCCGGCGCCGCAATGGCAAGCGCGAGCGCGAGGATCGGGAAAGCGGCGTGGCGCGACATGGCGGGCTATTTCGTCGCTCGCGGGTCGATCCGCAAGCGGGCATTGCCGTCCAGCCGCACGGTCCGCGATTCGAGGTCGGCGCGCATCGAATTGGCGCTGAACGTCCCCTGCCGCACCGTGCCGGTCACCGCGCCGGTCGATTGCAGCTGGCGCGTCTTCAGGTCGACGACCGCGTCCTGCGTGTCGAGCGCGTAATTGTTCGGTCCGCGCACCGCGATCGGGCCGTCCACCTTCACCTGTTCGGTGTCCATGTCGTAGCGGCCCGACGGCGCCTTCACCGTGGCGGGGCCGTCCGACAGGCGGATCGCGGCGGCCAGGTCCTGGATGCGCACGATCGGTTCGGCGGAGCTCTTCTGCACCGCGGAGCCGGCGTCCAGCTCGAACGGCTGCCCCTTGCCGTCGGTGCCGCGATAGCGCGCGGCCTCGATCTTCATCCGCTCCTTGGCCACCTCGACCTTGTTCTTGTCGAGCACGAACGACGATTCGCCGCCCATCGTCAGCGGGGCGAGCACCAGGAAGGCGGCCAGCACGCCGATCGACACCGGCAGCAGCCAGTTGGCGGTGGCGATCACATGGTCGTGCCGCCCGCCGGGCAGCGCCCAGCGTTGCCGCGCCGACCGCGATCGCACCGCGACGTCAGACATGCGCGAAGATGTCCGTTTCCGGCCAGCCGGCCAGATCCAGCTCGGCGCGCGCCGGCAGGAAATCGAAACATGCCTGTGCCAGCGCGGTGCGCCCCTCGCGCACCAGCCGGCGGTCCAGCTCCTCGCGCAGGCGGTGGAGGTAGCGCACGTCCGACGCGGCATAGTCGCGCTGCGCCTCCGACAGGTCCGGCCCGCCCCAGTCGGACGATTGCTGCTGCTTGGAAATGTCCTGCCCCAGCAGTTCGCGCACCAGTTCCTTCAACCCGTGGCGGTCGGTATAGGTGCGCACCAGCCGCGAGGCGATCTTGGTGCAATAGACCGGCGCGGCGACGACGCCCAGGTAATGGCGGATCGCGGCGATATCGAATCGGCCAAAATGATACAGCTTCACGCGCCCCGGATCGGCCAGGACCGCGCGCAGCACCGGCGCGGCATAATCGCTGCCCGGGCCGAACCGCACCAGATGCTCGTCGCCCAGCCCGTCGGACAGCTGGACCAGGCACAGCCGGTCGCGCGCGGTGATCAGCCCCATCGTCTCGGTATCCACCGCGATCGCGGCGCCGGGGGCGAACACGTCGCCCGGCAGGTCTTCTTCGTGAAAAAATACGGCCATGATCGCGCTCTAGCGGGGCCGGGCGCGCGGCTCAACGCTTCACGTCACCGGCGGCGCGATTGCGGCATGAGCGGGGCGGGGCCGGCACGACGTGCGATGAATTGTGCCCAAGTTGCGATCGTTGCGGACAAAATCGACATGCGGACACGAAAAGATGCGCAAAACGATTCGCCGCGCGTGATCGGATCGGCTATGGATGGGATGAGGCGCGATTGTCATCTGCGCCCGGGGAGCCGCGTTCGCCGTCCTGCGCGTGGCCTCGATGCAATCGTTCGGGCGGACCGGGAAGACGAACAGGGTTATGGGTTACGACAAGGGCGGCCGCGGCAATCGCGGCGGGCGTGGGCGCGACAAGCGCGATGGTTTCGGCGGCGGCAGTGACGATTTCGGCGGCGGTGGCGGCTTCGGCGGCGGCGGCTTCGGTTATGAGGACCGCGGCGGCTTCGGCGGCGGCGGCGGTGGTCGCGGCTTCGGCGGCGGCGGCGGTGGTTTCGGTGGCGGCGGCTTCGGCGGTGGCGGCGGCGGTGGTCGCGGCTTCGGCGGTGGTGGCGGCGGCGGTTTCGGCGGCGGTGGCCGCGGGATGCCCCCGCAGGTCGTCGGCGAAGGCACCGGCGTGGTCAAGTTCTTCAACGGCCAGAAGGGCTTCGGCTTCATCGTCCGCGACGACGGCGGTGAGGACGTGTTCGTCCACATCTCCGCCGTGGAGCAGGCCGGCCTGACCGGCCTGGCCGAGGGCCAGCCGCTCGGCTTCACCCTGGTCGATCGCGGCGGCCGCATCTCGGCCACCGATCTCAAGATCGACGGCGAGCCGATGGCGGTGCAGGAACGCGCCCCGCGTGACGGCGGCTTCGGCGGTGGCGATCGCGGCCCGCGCGCCGGCGGTGCCCCGCAGCGCCAGCTGACCGGTGAGAAGGCGACCGGCACGGTCAAGTTCTTCAACGCGATGAAGGGCTTCGGCTTCATTCAGCGCGACGACGGCCAGCCCGACGCGTTCGTCCACATCTCCGCCGTCGAGCGTGCGGGGATGCCGACCCTGAACGAAGGCGACCGCCTCAGCTTCGAAATCGAAGTCGATCGTCGCGGCAAGTATGCGGCGGTGAACCTCGAATCGGGCAGCTGATCGCTTCCTGACCGACGTTGATCGAACGACGGCCCGTCCGGCACCCGCCGGGCGGGCCGTTGTCGTTGGTGCGGTGACGATCGCAGGTACGCGGCGGTCTGGAAACGGTATCGCCGCCCGCGTGATGCGCCCCGTCATGCCGGACGTGTTCCGGCATCCATCGTGCCGCATGCGCACAGGTCAGCGAGGTCGCGTCACTGCGCCACCGAAACATTGCGACCGGCGCCGAACGTCCAACCGCCCCGCCCGCCGCCACCTCCCCGCGCCTCCACGCCTCCGCGCGAACACCCTTCTTCCCGGCGCCCCGCCCCAAAGTCGATGACGCGCCCCGCCATCCGCGGTAAGCCTGTCGCGATGACGCGCTGGTTCCTCCTCCCGCTCGTGGCGCTGGTCGCGCCTGCCTCCGCCGTACCGCAGGCCGCTGCCCCCGCGGCGCCCGCCGCCGCGGCCGCGCAGCGCCCGCCGCTGATCGTCCCCACCGTCGTCGCGCGCTACCCGCACGATGCCGCGGCCTTCACCGAAGGGCTGATCTGGAACGGCGGGCAGCTGGTCGAAAGTGTCGGTCTGGAGGGGCAGTCGGACGTGCGCCGCGTCGACCTGGCCACCGGCAAGGTCACCGCGCGCGCGACGATCCCCGCGGCGCAGTTCGGCGAAGGGCTGGCGGCGTGGAAGGGGCAATTGGTCAGCCTGACATGGCATGACGGCATCGCTCACCGCTGGGCCGCGCCCACGCTGAAGCGGCTGGGCATGCTGCGCTATGCGGGCGAGGGCTGGGGGCTGGCGAGCGATGCCACCGGCCTGGTCCGGTCGGACGGCAGCGCGACGCTGACCTTCCACGATCCCGCGACGCTGGCGGTACGCCGTACGGTGTCGGTGACGCTTGCCGGTCGCCCGCTGACCCAGCTCAACGAACTGGAGGTGGTCGGCGGCGCGATCCTCGCCAATGTCTGGCACCAGCCGTTCATCGTCCGCATCGACCCCGCATCGGGGCGCGTCACCGGCGTCATCGACCTGCGCGCGATCGTCGCGGAGGTCGGCGCGACCGATCCGGAGGCGGTCGCCAACGGCATCGCCTGGGACGCGGACGAGCGCCGGCTGTTCGTCACGGGCAAACGCTGGCCCACCGTCTTCGAGATCCGCCTGCCGCGGTAGCGCGGGAACGGGCGTGCCCGCGCCCATCGGGGCACCGGTGCCTTGATGTGGCCCGGGCGAACCGTGACCATATCCAAACCGTGCGCCGACGGTCCCGCCATTAACTCTCCGTCATGCCGGACTCGTTCCGGCATCCACCGCCCCGCGCAACTGTCAGCCGTTGATCGTGCGGAACCCTGGATGCCGGAACAAGTCCGGCATGACGGAATGAGCGCCACCCCGCGCCCACCAAAAAAGACCCGGTACGTCGCCGTACCGGGTCGAGGTGTGTCCGCAGGAGGAACCTGGTGAGCGGTGGCGGGCCGTCCCGCCGCCGCAATCTCGTCAACTGTTGTAGGCGCGCTCGCCATGCTCGCCGAGGTCGAGGCCTTCGCGCTCGACCTCCGCACTGACGCGCAGCCCGGTCAGCGCCTTGGCGGCATAGGTGGCGATCACGGTGCCGATCGTCGCCCATACGATGGTGGTGACCACCGCGATGACCTGCGTGGTCAGCTGCGATCCGATCGCGAAGTCCGGCTTGCCCGGCCCGCCCAGCGACGGGGCGTAGACGATCGCGGTGCCGACCGCGCCGATCATGCCGCCGATGCCGTGGACGCCGAAGGCGTCGAGCGCATCGTCATAGCCCAGCTTCGGCTTGAGCACCGACACGGCGTAGAAGCAGATCACCGAGGCGACCGCGCCCAGCACGATCGCGCCGAACGGGCCGGAATTGCCCGCCGCCGGGGTGACCGCGACCAGTCCGGCGACGATGCCCGAGCAGAAGCCCAGTGCCGATCCCTTGTGGCCGTTCAGCCGTTCCGCCAGCATCCAGAACAGCCCGCCCGCCGCGGTCGCGACGAAGGTGTTGATCATCGCCAGCGCCGCCGATCCGTTGGCCTCCAGCGCCGAACCGGCGTTGAACCCGAACCAGCCGACCCACAGCAGGCCGGTGCCCACACCGGTCATCGTCAGCGAGTGCGGCACGATCCGCTCGGTCGGATAACCGATGCGCTTGCCCAGGATCAGCGAGGCGACCAGCGCCGACACGCCGGCGTTGATGTGCACCACGGTGCCGCCCGCGAAGTCCAGCGCACCCATCTTGAAGAACAGGCCGCCCGATGCCCACACCATGTGCGCGATCGGGAAATAGACGATCGTGAGCCAGATGGCGCCGAACACCATCACCGCGGAAAATTTCATCCGCTCCACGACCGATCCCAGCACCAGCGCGACGGTGATCGCGGCGAAGGTCATCTGGAAACAGACGAAGACATATTCGGGGATCGCGACCCCGGCGGTGAAGGTGGCGGCGACCGAATCCGGGGTGATCCCCTTCAGGAACGCCTTGCCGAAGCCGGAGATGAAGTCGTTGCCGCCGTCGCCGAAGGCCATGGTATAGCCGTACATCACCCAGATCAGCATCGCGAGGCACGCGACCGCACCGATCTGCGTCATCGTCGACAGCATGTTCTTCGCGCGGGTAAGCCCGCCGTAGAACAGCGCCAGCCCCGGCACGATCATCATCAGCACCAGCACGGTGGACGTCATCATCCACGCGGTGTCGCCCTTGTTGACGGTCGGTGCGGCGGCGGCGGCCTGCGCGAGCGCCGGGCTGGCGGCCAGCGCGCCGAGCGCCAGCATCGCGCCCCCGCCGATCGTCTTCTTCGATATCGTCATTGTCACCCCCCTCAGAGTGCGGTGTCGTCGGTTTCGCCGGTGCGGATGCGCACCGCCTGTCCGACGTCCAGGACGAAGATCTTGCCGTCGCCGATGGCGCCGGTGTTGGCCGATGCCTGCACCGCTTCCACGACGCGATCGGCGATGTCGGAGGCGCAGACGACCTCGATCTTGATCTTGGGCACCATGTTCGTGCTGTATTCGGCACCGCGGTATATTTCGGTCTGGCCCTTCTGCCGGCCGAACCCCTTGACCTCGGATACCGTCATCCCGGCCACGCCGATCGTGGTGAGCGCTTCGCGCACCTCGTCCAGCTTGAACGGTTTGATGATGGCTATGACCAGCTTCATCGCGCCCCCTTCCGAATAACCCGGAACAGGGCATCGCAAGCCGCGTGCCAATCGCCGCCACGGCGCGCGGCAGGGCCATTCACGCGCCGGCGGGCGTTAACGGAACGTAAAAATTATGCAGCGCCGCGAAGCTGCCCGTTTTTTAGGCAGTGCCAGCTATCACCTGCGCGGCGGCCAGGTCATCCTCGTCCACCATCACCCGTACCGGGATCAGCAGCCAGCTGCCGTCGGCGATCGACGCGCCGCCGTCGAAGGCGAGCGCGGGGATCCCGTCCGCCTCCAGCCGCGATACCAGGATGTTCGCCAGGTTGCGGTCGTACCGCCCCAGTTCCACCAGCGCCATCAGGCCGCGGCCGTCATGCGGGCGCCCGCGTCGGGTTGCGCACCGGCAGGCCGTCGATGCTGGTCGTGCGCACCGCATATTTGGCGAAGCGCGTCGCATCGCCGTTGGCGGTGTGATATTTGCTCAGCGTCGTGCGCTCGCGCTCGAACGCCATGTACGGCACGCCCCAGCCGCACGACGTCTGCACCTGCTCCACCGCGATCACGAAGATCTGCCGCGTGCCCGGCAGCAGCGTGAAATGCGCGGCCAGTTCCGCCCATTCGTCGTCCTGCGGCAGCACCGGGCGCCCGCGGCCATAGATGCGGAAGATCAGCGCCGGATTGTCGAAGGCGCAGAACATGATCGTGATCCGCCCGTCCGCGATCAGATGCGCATTGGTCTCGTTCCCCGAACCCGCGACGTCCAGATAGGCGACGGTGCGATCGTCCAGCACGCGGAAACTGTCCATCCCCTTGGGGCTGAGGTTGATCCGCGCATCCGCCGCGGCGGTGGCGACGAAGAACACCGGCTGCTTCGCGACGAACGCGCGGTGATCGGCGGTGAGGGCGGGGAAGAACTCGGCCATCGTGCGCTCCATTGACGCGCATGGATCATGCGCATAGCTTGGGGCGCATGAAGCATGAAATTCTCGATGCGGGCAAGCCGAAACGCCGATCGGTCAACCTGTCGCTCGACACCGGCATCGTGGCCGCCGCGCGCGAGGCCGGGCTGAACCTGTCGCAGATCAGCGAGGATGCGATCCGTCGCGCCACCAAGGTCGAACAGGAGCGACGCTGGCGGGAACAGAACCGACCGGCCGTCGACGCCTGGAGCCGATGGTACGAACAGAACGGTCACCCGCTGGAACGGCACAAGGCGTGGTGAGGGCGCCGTTCGATGTTTATCGGCTTCCCGACGCAACGCTGGTGGTAGACGTCCAGTCGCCGCTCGCCTCGGTTCATGCGACGCGCTTCGTCATTCCACTGCTGCCCCTTGGCGACGCCACGCCGCCGATCCCGCGACTCAACCCGAAGGTCAGCATGGACGGGCAGCCATGGGTTCTGGCCACGCATTTCGCGACCACGGTCGACAACCGCATTCTCACACACCCCGTTGGGTCCGTGGCCGATCAGGAATGGGTCATCAAGGGCGCGCTCGACTTCCTGGTCAACGGGTTCTGACCGCCTAGCCCGCCGCGGTCCCGCCCACCGTCAGCCCGCCGACCAGCAGCGTCGGCTGCCCGACGCCGGCGGGCACGCTCTGTCCGCCCTTGCCGCACACGCCGATCCCCTCGTCCAGCGCCATGTCGTTGCCGATGCCCTGCACGCGCGTCAGCACGCTCGGCCCGTCGCCGATCAGCGTCGCGCCCTTGATCGGCGCGCCCAGCCTGCCGTCCTCGATCAGATACGCCTCGGTGCAGGAGAAGACGAACTTGCCCGACACGATATCCACCTGCCCGCCGCCGAACGATTTGGCGAAGATGCCCTTCTTCACGCGCGACAGCAGCTCGGCGGGATCGTCCTGACCGCCCTTCATGAAGGTGTTGGTCATCCGCGGCATCGGCGCATGGGCATAGCTTTCGCGGCGGCCGTTGCCGGTCGGCTCCACCCCCATCAGCCGGGCGTTGAGCCGGTCCTGCATATAGCCCTTCAGGAAGCCGTCCTCGATCAGGATCGTCTCGCGCGTGGGCGTGCCCTCGTCGTCGATGGTCAGGCTGCCGCGGCGATCCGCGATCGCGCCGTCGTCCACCACGGTCAGGCCGCGCGCCGCCACCTGCTCGCCGATCCGGCCGGAGAAGGCCGACGTGCCCTTGCGGTTGAAATCGCCCTCCAGCCCGTGGCCGATCGCCTCGTGCAGCAGCACGCCGGGCCAGCCCGGGCCGAGCAGCACGGTCATCTCGCCCGCGGGCGCGGCGACCGATTCCAGGTTCACCAGCGCCTGCGCCAGCGCCTCGTCGATCGCGCGGTTCCAGGTCGCCGGCTCGAACAACCGGTCGTAGAGGTAGCGCCCGCCGATCCCGAACGTCCCCGTCTCGCGCCGCCCGTTCGCCTCCGCCACGATCGACACGTTCAGCCGCACCAGCGGACGCACGTCGGTGGCGACGAAGCCGTCGGGGCGCACCACCTCCACCACGCTCCACGTGCCCGACAGCGATACCGACACCTGCGCCACGCGCGGATCGCGCGCGCGCGCGGCGGCGTCGATCGTCTGGCACAGGTTCACCTTGTCGGCGAAGGGGATCAGGTCGAGCGGATCGGCATCGGTATACAGGCGATGGTTGGTGCGCGCGGGCGGCGCGGCCCGGGTCGCGCCCGACGGGTCGATCAGCGCCATCGTCTCGCCCGCGCGGCGGATCGCGGCCTCCGACAGCTCGTTGGCGTGCGCGAAGGCGGTCATCTCGCCCGATACCGCGCGCAGCCCGAACCCGGCGTTGGTGTCGTAGCTGGCGGTCTTCAGCCGCCCGTCGTCGAACCCGAACGCCTCCGCGCGGCGATATTGCAGGAACAGCTCGCCGTCATCGGCCTTTGCCAGCACGTCGGCGGTGACGCGCAGCGCGTTGTCGGGATCGAGCGTGTCGCGGTACAGGAAGGAGCGGGGGTCGGTCATCGCGCCAAGATAGGCGCGCGCGTCCCCCGATACTACTGCGGGCTTGCTACTGCGGGCTGGCGCCTTCGGAAATGTCGGGCAGGCGGCTGTGGTCGGCGCCGTCGGCGGGGCCGCCGATCAGCACGAAGCGCCGGTCGCAATAGCCGCAGTCGATATAGCCATGCTCGTCAATCTGCAGCCACACGCGCGGATGGCCCAGCGCCGCGCCGCCGGGAATGTCGCTCGCCCCGTCGCAGGCGATGCGGGTCTGGGAAACGCGGACGATTTCGGGCGGCGGCAACATGGGGCGATGCGTTAGCAAGCCGCGCGCGATGCGACAATTCCTTTCGCCGCAAGGATTGGATTCGCGCCGCCGCGGGCGTAATCCCCGCGCATGACCGATGCCGCCATCTCGATCCGCGACCTGTGCAAGACCTACGCCGGGGTGAAGGGCGGCGCACCGAAACGCGCGCTGGACGGCGTTTCGTTCGACGTGCAGCGCGGCAGCATCTTCGGGCTGCTCGGCCCCAATGGCGCTGGCAAGTCGACGCTGATCAACATCCTGGCCGGGCTGGTCAACAAGACCAACGGCAGCGCGACGATCTGGGGCTTCGACATCGACGAACACCCGCGCAACGCCAAGGCGTCGATCGGCATCGTCAACCAGGAGATCCTGTTCGACCCGTTCTTCACCCCCGTCGAGACGCTGGAGATCCAGGCCGGCCTGTACGGCGTGCCCAAGAAGGAGCGCCGTTCGATGGAACTGCTGCGCGCGGTCCATCTGGAGGACAAGGCGAAGGCCTATGCCCGCACGCTGTCGGGCGGCATGAAGCGGCGGCTGATGGTGGCCAAGGCGATGGTCCATTCCCCGCCCGTGCTGGTGCTGGACGAACCGACCGCGGGCGTCGACATCGAACTGCGCCAGCAATTGTGGAGCTATGTGCGCAGCCTCAACGACGCGGGCGTCACGGTGGTGCTGACCACGCATTACCTGGAGGAGGCCGAGGAACTGTGCGATCGCATCGCGATCATCAACCACGGCCGCGTCATCGCCAACGAACCGACCGCCGAACTGGTCGGCAAGGCGCAGGAGAAGATCGTCGCGGTCACTGTCGACCGTGACGTCGCCGCGCTGCCGCGCTCGACCTGTTTCGAGAAGATCGTGCTGAAGGGCGCGCGCACGCTGGAGATCACCTATTCCAAGGACCGGGTGAACGCCGGCGAGGTGCTGGGCGCGGTGCAGGCCGAGGGGTTCGGGATCGTCGACGTCTCCACCAAGGAAGCCGATCTGGAGGACGTGTTCCTCAACCTGACCCGCGCCGCCAACGCGGGCTGATCCCGCCGGCCCGTCGCAGGCCATGTCCCGGCGAGGGCCGGAATCCAGGGCGCGGCGCGCCGACGCCCGTCACGACCCGCAATCCTTCGCTTCTCCCTGCGCCGGCGCACAACGCGCCCGCACCCCCTGTCCCACGCCCCCCGATCTGTGCCACATGATCGTCATGCCCCGCCCGATCCCCGCCGCGATACCCCGCGATCGTCTCAACATTCGCAACATTCGCGGGGGCGCGCGATGACCGACAGCGACGTGCTGATCGTCGGTTCGGGCGCCGCGGGCCTCACCGCCGCGCTCAACCTGGCGGATCGTTTCCGCGTCACCGTGCTGGCCAAGGGCGCGCTCAACGAAGGGTCGACCGCCTGGGCGCAGGGCGGAATCGCCGCGGTGCTGGAACCGGGCGACACGTTCGACAACCATGTCGACGATACGATGGTCGCGGGCGCCGGCCTCAACGACCGCGCGGTGGTGGAGATGGTGGTGGAACGCGCCCCCGCCGCGATCCGCCGGTTGCAGGAACTGGGCGTCCCCTTCGCCGAGGAAGGCGGCGCGCTGCACCTGACGCGCGAGGGCGGGCATTCGCACCGCCGCATCGTCCATGTCGCCGATGCCACCGGCTGGGCGGTGCAGGAGGCGCTGCAACGCGCGGCGGAGGCGCATCCCAACATCACGCTGGTGCCCGATCAGGTCGCGATCGACCTGGCGACCAGCCGGCACGAGCAACGCTATTCCGGCGCGGGCAACGTGTGGGGCGTCTATGCGATCGACCGGCAGAGCGGGCGCGTCGCGCTGCACACCGCGCGCGCCACGGTGCTGGCCACCGGGGGCGCGGGGCGCACCTATCTGTTTTCCACCGCGCCGCGCGGCGCGACGGGGGACGGGATCGCGATGGCGTGGCGTGCGGGCGCGCGCGTCGCGAACATGGAATTCATGCAATTCCACCCCACCTGCCTCTATCATCTGGAGGTCAAGAATTTCCTGATCACCGAGGCGGTGCGCGGTGAGGGCGGGCGGCTGATCAACCCTGTCACCGGCAAGCGGTTCATGCCCTATTACGACGAACGGCTGGAACTGGCGCCGCGCGACGTGGTGGCGCGCGCGATCGACGCGGAGATCAAGCGCTACGGCCTCGATTACGTCCATCTCGACATCAGCCACCAGCCGGCCGACTTCGTCCGCGGGCATTTCCCGAACATCTACGACAAGCTGCTGGGGCTGGGCATCGACATGACGGTGGCGCCGATCCCGGTGGTGCCGGCGCAGCATTATACCTGCGGCGGGATCATGGTGGACCAGGACGGGCGTACCGACCTGCCCGGCCTCTATGCCGCCGGGGAATGTACCGAAAGCGGGCTGCACGGCGCCAATCGCCTAGCCAGCAACTCCCTGCTGGAATGTTTCGTGTTCGGCGAGGCGGCGGCGCGCCACATCGCCGCGCATTGGGATGCGCTGCCCGCCGTCCCCTCGATCCGCCCGTGGGACGAAAGCCGCGTGACCGATTCCGACGAGGAAGTGGTCATCAAGCAGAACTGGACCGAAATCCGCCGCTTCATGTGGAATTACGTCGGCATCGTGCGCACCACCAAGCGGCTGGAGCGCGCGAAGCACCGCATCGACCTGCTGCGTTCGGAGATCGAGGATTATTACGGCCATTTCCGCGTCACGCCGGACCTGATCGAGCTGCGCAACCTGCTCCAGACCGCCGACCTCATCGTCCGCTCGGCGCTGCACCGCAGGGAAAGCCGCGGGCTGCACTATACGCTCGACTATCCGCAGCTGGTCGATCCGCCGGTCGATACGGTGCTGGTGCCGTGACGCGCGCGCCGCGATCGGTATCGGAATCAACGGCTTGATCGCCGGCGACCGACCGGTCGCGACTCGTCGCACGTCCGGGGGCGGTCGTCGCACCGGCACGCCCGCCGGGATTGCCACGCCCGCCACCCCCGCCGAAGGCTCCGGCTCGGCAGGGGTAGGCGTACACGACATGAACAGCAGGACTTTCGGACGCCGCGCGATCATGATCGGCTGGTCGCTGCTGATCGCCGGATGCGGCGCGGGCGCCGGCTCCGCGCTGATCCCCGCGCCGCCGCCCGCGCCGCTGGTGTCGATCCCGCTGCCCCCGCCGCCGGTGCAGACCCGCCCGTCGCTGCCGCCGCGCGCGTTGCAGGCGCGCGTCGCCGAACTGGTCCGCGCCTTCCCCGGAAAGGCGGGGGCGGCGATCCGCTCGGTCGATGACGGCTGGGTGGTGGGGCAGGGTGGCGACCTGTCGCTGCCGCAGCAGAGCGTCAGCAAATTGTGGGTCGCGATGACCGTGCTGGCGCAGCGCGACGCCGGACGGCTGAAGCTGGACGATCCGGTGCTGGTGTCCCGCGACGACCTGACGCTGTTCCACCAGCCGATCGCCTCGCTGGTGAAGGGCGAGGGATATCGCACCACGCTGTCCGGGTTGCTGACGCGCGCGCTGACGCAGAGCGACAATACCGCCAACGACCGGCTGCTGACCTATGTCGGCGGCCCCACGGCGGTGCGGCGTTTCCTGGCCTCGAAGGAGTTGACCGGCATCCGCTTCGGTCCGGGCGAGCGCCTGTTGCAGAGCGGCACCGCCGGGCTGACGTGGAACCAGTCGATGGCGCTGGGCCGCGGGTTCGAGGCGGCGCGCGCCCGGCTGGCGCCGGCGGTGCGGCAGGCAGCGCTGCAACGCTATATCGACAATCCGCCCGACGGCGCGTCGCCCAACGGCATCACCGCCGCGCTGGCGCGGCTGGCGCGCGGCGAATTGCTGACCGAGACGTCGACGCGCATCCTGCTCGACACGATGGCCGCCTCGCGCACCGGCCACGCCCGGCTGCGCGCGGCGACGCCGACGGGGTGGCAGCTGGCGCACAAGACCGGCACCGGGCAGGAACTGGGCCGCCGCAACGCCGGCTTCAACGATGTCGGGCTGCTGACCGCTCCCGACGGGCGGCGCTATGCCATCGCGGTGATGATCGGCGACACCACCGCGCCGATGCGCGACCGCCAGAAACTGATCCAGGACGTTTGCGCCGCGCTGACCGGCGCGCAGCCGCGCGGCGGCGCGGCCGAGGTGGACGAGCGGCTCGAATAGCTTGGCGGTTTCGCCCGCGCGCGAATCGCTTTAGGGCAGGGCCATGCCGCACCTCTACCTCGTCGACGGATCGGGCTACATCTTCCGTGCCTATCACCGTCTGCCCCCGCTCACCAACAAGCATGGCGAGCCGGTCGGCGCGGTCTATGGCTATACCGCGATGCTGTGGAAACTGGCCGACCAGGTCCACAAGGCGGACGGGCCGACGCACATGGCGGTGGTGCTGGACAAGTCGAGCAAGACGTTCCGCAACGACCTGTACGACCAGTACAAGGCGCATCGCCCGCCCCCGCCGGAGGATCTGGTCCCGCAATTCCCGATGATCCGCGACGCCACCCGCGCGTTCAGCCTGCCGTGCATCGAGACGGAGGGGCTGGAGGCGGACGATATCATCGCCTGCTACACCAACGCCGCGCTGGCGGAAGGCTGGCAGGTGACGATCGTCAGTTCCGACAAGGATCTGATGCAGCTGATGACCGATCCGTCGGTCGACATGCTCGACACGATGAACAACCGCACCCTCGGCCCCGATTACGTGGTCGAGAAGTTCGGCGTCGGCCCCGAGAAGCTGGGCGACGTGCTGGCGCTGATGGGCGACAGCGTCGACAACGTCCCCGGCGTGCCCGGCGTCGGGCCGAAGACCGCGGCCAAGCTGATCACCGAACATGGCAATCTGGAAGCGGTGCTCGCCGCCGCGCCCGACATGAAGAAGGGCAAGCTGCGCGACAACCTGATCGAACATGCCGACAATGCGCGGCTGTCGAAGGTGCTGGTGACGCTGAAGTGCGACGCGCCGCTGCCGCAGCCGCTTGACGAACTGGCGTTGCAGGGGATCCCCGACGCGCCGCTGCGCGCCTTTCTGGAGCATCACGGGTTCCGCACCTTGCTGTCGCGGCTGGGCCAGGTCGCCGACGCGCCGGTCGCCGAGCCGGCCGGCGTGCCGCAGGAGGAAGACCCGCCGTGCAACCACGACGGCTATGAAACCGTGGTGGACGAGGCCGCGCTGGACCGCTGGATCGCGGTCGCGCGGCACCAGGGGTGGGTGGCGGTCGACACCGAGACGACGGGCAAGGATCCGATGGCGGCCGATCTGGTCGGCATCTCGCTCGCGCTCCATCCCAATCTGGCCTGCTACATCCCGCTGGCGCATGGCGGCACCGACATGTTCGCCGAAAAGCCGGCGCAGCTGGACGCCGCGGTCGCGCTGGCCAAGCTGAAGCCGCTGCTGGAGGACGGCAGCGTCCTCAAGATCGGGCACAACCTGAAATATGACATGATCGTGCTGGCGCGCGCCTATGCCGCGACCGGGGGCGTCACGCTGGCCCCCTATGACGACACGATCGTGATGAGCTTCGCGCTCGACGCCGGGCTGCACGGCCACGGCATGGACGAACTGGCCGCGACGCACCTGTCGCACAGCTGCATCGCGTACAAGGACGTGGTGGGCACGGGCAAGAAGGCGCTCGGCTTCCGCGAAGTCGATCTGAAGGCGGCGACCCGCTATGCGGCGGAGGATGCCGATGTCACGCTGCGGCTGTGGCGGCGGTTCGGCCCGCGCCTGCCGGTGGAAAGCGCGACGCGCGTCTACCAGATGGTCGACCGCCCGTTGGTCGCGGTGGTCGCGCGGATGGAGCAGCGCGGGGTCAAGGTCGACCGCGAGCGGCTGGCGCAGCTGTCGGGCGACTTTTCCGGCCAGATCGCGACGCTGGAGACGGTCGTCCACGATCTTGCCGGCGGGCCGTTCACGATCGGCAGCCCCAAGCAGCTGGGCGACGTCCTGTTCGAGCGCATGGGCCTGAAGGGCGGACGCAAGGGCAAGAGCGGCGTCTATTCCACCGACGTGACCGAGCTGGAGCGGCTGTCGGCCGACAAGGATTCGCCCGGTGCGGCGATCGCGACCAAGGTGCTGGAATGGCGCCAGCTGACCAAGCTGAAGAACACCTATACCGACGCGCTGCAGGAACAGATCAACCCCGCCACGGGGCGCGTCCACACCAGCTATTCGCTGACCGGCGCGCAGACCGGGCGATTGTCGTCGACCGACCCCAATCTTCAGAACATCCCGATCCGTACCGAGGTGGGACGGCAGATCCGCGACGCCTTCGTCGCGGAGCCGGGCAACGTCATCCTGGCCGCCGACTATTCGCAGATCGAGCTGCGGCTGGCCGCGCACATGGCCGACGTGCCGCAGCTGAAGGAAGCGTTCGCGCGCGGCGACGACATCCACAGCCTGACCGCGCAGGAGCTGTTCGGCGAGGTGACGCGCGACACCCGCGCCAGCGCCAAGACGATCAACTTCGCGATCCTCTACGGCATCAGTCGCTGGGGACTGGCGGGGCGGCTGGATATTTCGGCGGACGAGGCGCAGTCGATGATCGACCGCTATTTCGATCGCTTCCCGGGCATCAACCGCTACATCGCCGAAACGCTGACCCAGGTGCGTGAACGCGGCTACACCACCACGTTGTTCGGCCGGAAGACGCATTTCCCGCGCATCCGCAGCAAGGTGCAGCACGAACGCCAGGGCGCCGAGCGCGCCGCGATCAACGCGCCGATCCAGGGCACCAGCGCCGATATCATTAAGCGGGCGATGCTGCGGATGGAACCGGCGCTGGCCGAGGCGGGGCTGCACGACGTGCGAATGCTGTTGCAGGTGCACGACGAACTGGTGTTCGAACTGCCCGAAGGCGATGTGGAGGCGGCGCGCGCGGTGATCGCGCGGGTGATGGCGGCCGCCGCCGAACCGGCGGTGACGCTGGACGTGCCGCTGGGCGTGGAGATCGGGGTCGGCGCCAGCTGGGGGGCGGCACATTGACCGCGCAGCTTGGCAGCGGGCTGCTGCCCGCTGACTCGAGCAAGCGCGGCCGGCGGGCAACGCCCGTCCGACGACGCGGCTTTGCCGCGGCGCGGCCTCGATTTGCCCTCGCGCGTCCTCGTCCACAGGCGCACGGGCCGGCAGGCGGCGCATGACCGGGCAGAGCGAGGACATCGCCGCCCTCGCCAAGGGGGGCCGCACCAACGTCGCGGGCTTCGTGCTGCGGCTGGGCGCGCGCATCCCGTTCCTGTTCATCGCCGGCCACATGTACGGCGCGGAACTGGTCGGGCGGTTCGCGATCGCGGTCGTCGTGGTGGAGTTTGCGGCGCTGCTCGCGACGCTGGGGCTGAAGCGCGGGCTGGCGCAGGCGCTGTCCTCGACGCAGCGCCCGCACAATCATGTGGTCTTCGACGCGCTGGCGCTCGCCACGATCGCCAGCCTGCTGGCCAGTGCCGTGCTGTTCGCCTTTCCACAGGCGATGTACCCCAATTCGGCGATCGGTGGGCTGGACCGGTTCTTCCCGCTCATCATCCTGGCCCCCGCGCTGTCCGACGTCAGCCTCGCCGCGCTCGCCTATCGCCACAATGTGAAGGCCAGCGTCACCGCGCGCGCGGTGATCGAGCCGTGGACGCTGTCGATCTTCGCGTTCATCTTCTCGTTCTTCACGCACAAGGACGGGCTGGTGCTGGCCTATGTCGCCAGCATGGTCGCCGCACTGACCGCCAGCATCGTGCCGCTGATCCGCAGCTATGGCGTGCCGCACGGATGGTCGCCGCATGTCGGGCCATTGTGGCAGATGACGCGTGCGAACACGCCGCTGGCGGGCGCGGACGCGCTGGAATGGGGCAGCCGTAACGTCGACCGGCTGATCCTGGGCACACTGTTCCCGCCCAGCGTGGTCGGCATCTATTACATGGCGCAACAGGTCGCGAGCCTGCCGCAGAAGCTGAAGACCAGCTTCGACCCGATCCTGGGCCCGGTCGTGACGCAGAGCCTAGCGCGCGGCGACCTGGCGGCGATCGCGCGGCAGGTGCGGCAGGTGGCGTTCTGGATCATCGCCGCGCAACTGGCGCTGGCGATCACCGCGTCGATCCCGCGCGAAGGGGTGATGGCGACGATCGGGCCGCAGTTCGTCAGCGGCGCGGCGGCGATGGTGTTCCTGCTGTTCGCGGAGGTCTTCGCCTCGACCGGCGCGGTATCCGAATCGGCGCTGGTCTATATGGCGCGGCACCGCAACCTGCTGGTGTCGATGACGATGCTGGCGCTGCAGATCGCGCTGTCGTTCGCACTGATCCTGGTGCTGCGCGCGGCGGGCTATGGTGTGACGGTGCAGGCGGCGGGCGCGCCGGTCGCGCTGATGCTGGTGCTGCTGCTTACCTCGTTCATCAAGGCGTGGATGCTGGGGCGGCTGCTGGGCAGCAGCGTGTCGCCGATGCGCTGGCCGCTGGTCTGGGCGGCGTGCGCGGGGGCGCTGGTCGGCGGGGCTTTCGCGCTGCTGCCGCCGGGCTGGCGCTGGGCGCAGGTGTCGATCGGGGTGGCCGCGACGCTGGCCGCGTATCTGTTCGTGATCTGGCGCTACGCCTTCGGCCCGGAGGACCGCGCATTGTTCAGCAAGATGCCGAGCGCGGAGGAAGCCACGATCCCTAACGAGGGCGGGTTCATCCGCTGAACGCAGCACGGGGTCGTCGCCCCTGCCTGGGCCGGGGCGACGGCGCCGATTTGCGATCAGTGCCGGAAATGGCGCATCCCGGTGAAGATCATCGCGAGCCCGGCTTCGTCGGCGGCGGCGATGACATCGGCATCGCGGATCGACCCGCCCGGCTGGATCACCGCGGTCGCCCCGGCCTCCACCGCCGCCAGCAGCCCGTCGGCGAACGGGAAGAAGGCATCGCTGGCCACCGCCGATCCGATCGTGCGCGGCGCGTCCCACCCGGCCTTGTCGGCGGCGTCCTTCGCCTTCCACGCGGCGATGCGTGCCGATTCCAGGCGGTTCATCTGCCCCGCGCCGACGCCCGCGGTCGCGCCGTCCTTGGCATAGACGATCGCGTTCGACTTGACGTGCTTGGCCACCGTCCAGGCGAACAGGCAGTCGGCCAGTTCCTGCTCGGTCGGCTGGCGCTGCGTCACCACCTTCAGATCGGACAGGC
This sequence comes from Sphingomonas adhaesiva, assembly GCF_002374855.1. Taxonomy (GTDB): domain Bacteria; phylum Pseudomonadota; class Alphaproteobacteria; order Sphingomonadales; family Sphingomonadaceae; genus Sphingomonas; species Sphingomonas adhaesiva. The sequence continues at coordinate 22,995 of NZ_NWVC01000010.1, read as the reverse complement.
CGATCCGCCCGGCATCGCGCGACTGCACCAGCCAGCCGCCCGCGATCGTCTTCGCGGTCAGCCCGGCGCGCGCCGGATCGGGTAGTTCGCCGGTCAGCAGCAGGCGCAGGTTCTTCTTCGCCGCGAACAATGCGATCGCTTCCTCATCGGCGTCGGGCGCGACCACCACCTCGGTGAAGATGCCGGTGATCGCCTCCGCGGTGGCGCGGTCGAGCGGGCGGTTGACCGCGATGATCCCGCCGAACGCGCTGACCGTGTCGCAGGCAAACGCGGCCCGATACGCCTCGGTCAGCGTCGCGCCGGTCGCGACGCCGCACGGATTGGCGTGCTTGACGATGACGCAGGCCGGATCGCCGTCGCGAAATTCGCTGACCAGTTCCAGCGCCGCATCGGCGTCGTTGTAATTGTTGTAGCTCAGCGCCTTGCCCTGCACCTGCCGCGCCTGGCCGATCCCGCGCGCCTGCGTCCCCGCGGCGGCGTAGAAGGCGGCGTGCTGGTGCGGATTCTCGCCATAGCGCAGCTCCGGCCCGGCGCGCTTCAGCACGAACGGCAGCGTATCGGGGAAGGTCAGCCCCTGGTCGGCGAAGGCGAACCAGCTGGCGATCGCCGCGTCATATTCGGCGGTCAGCGCGAACGCCTTGGCCGCCAGCCGCTTGCGATCGGCCAGCGTCGTCTCGCCCGAAATGACCAGCGGATAGTCGGCCGGATCGGTGACGATCGCGACATAGGCGTGGTTCTTCGCCGCCGAACGCACCATCGACGGGCCGCCGATGTCGATATTTTCGACCACCTCGTCGCGCCCGGCGCCCTTCGCCACCGTCTGCTGGAAGGGGTAGAGGTTGACGACGACCAGATCGATCGCGCCGATCCCGTGCTCCTCCATCGACGCGGCATGGGCGGCATCGTCGCGCACCGCCAGCAGCCCGCCGTGCACCTTGGGGTGCAGCGTCTTGACGCGCCCGTCCATCATCTCCGGAAAGCCGGTCACGTCGGAAATGTCGCGCACCGGCAGGCCCGCGTCGCGCAGCGTCTTCGCCGTGCCGCCGGTGGAGATCAGGTCGACGCCATTGGCCGCCAGCGCGGTGGCGAGTTCGACGATGCCGCTCTTGTCGGATACCGACAGGAGCGCGCGACGGATGGGGAGGGTGGTCGTCATCCGCGCGCGGATAGGCGCTGGGGCCGGATCGCTCAACCCATTAGCGGACCGCGATCCGCTATCGCGCGCGCTTCATCACCCAGCCGACATGCGCGCCGCCGGCCTGTGCCAGCCCCTCGATCACCACCTGGCGCGTGGGGACCATGCGCCCGGCGGGATCGGTCCAGATGCTGTCGTCCACCACCAGCCGTTCGCCGCGGGCGCGCAATTGCCAGAACGCGCCCGACGGGGTGCGCAGCATCGCCGCCTGCCCGTCGGCGGTCGCCACCGCCTCGACCCCGGGGCCGAGGTGGAAGCGCAGCGAGAACGGCGTCGGCCCGCGGTTCGCGCGGCGCGGCCACGCGGGGCCGGTGCGCGGCGCGGGCAGCAGCGAATCCTCGCCGCGCAGCTCGCGCCCGTCGCCGGTCAGCAGCAGCTGGCGGCGATGATACAGGCCGTGGCGGCGGACATAGCCGTCGTGGCGCGCCTCGATCCGGCTGCCCGCTTCCGATTCCTGGCGCGCCAGCTCCACCTCCGCCACGCCGCGGCCCAGCGTGCCGTCGGGGTGGAGCGCGGTGGAATGCGAATCGGCCAGCACCAGCGTGGAATGCGCGGCGGTGGAGCGCAGCCCCAGCGCGACCTCGGGCGAATAGCGCGCGGCGGCCAGCGCCGCCCCGCCGCAGCCGACGATCAGCCGCTCCGCCCCGTCCGACAGCTCGAACGCCAGCGTCGATGCCGATCCGCAGCCGGCGACCGGCGTGGCGGGCGGGGGCGCGGCGTCCATCACCAGCACGCATCCGCCCGCCGCCAGCCGCTGATAGCCCCAGTCGCGCGCCTGGCGCAGCGGGCGGCCGTGCGCGCCGCTGGCCATCAGCACGTCGTTCAGGCGCTGCGCATCGACCGGCAGACCGCCCTGCCAGCTCGACAATCCGCCGTCGCCCATCGCCACGCCGAGCAGCGCGGGGGTCATCCGCGCCAAGATCTGCTGCACGACCAGCGGCAGCGACTGGCGCCGTGCGTCATAGGCCGCGCGCAGCAGCCCGATGGTGGCCATCGCGTCGAGCAATGCGGTGGGCGATCGGCTGACGATGCCGCCGTCGTCGGTGATCGAGGCGTCCAGCGCGCGCGCCAGCCCGACCTCGCCGATCGCCAGCCGCGTTTCCCCGCCGGGGATCAGCAGCCCGGCGACGATCACCCCGGCCCAGGCGATGATCCGCTCGGCGCCCGCCGGTGCCTTGTCCGCGGTACGATCGAGGTGGCGGGCGGCGCGCGCGATGCCGTTCAGGATGCGCGAGCGGAAGACGAGGTCGGTCGACGACAGCAGCAACGGTGCGTGGAACGACCATTGGATCAGCCGCCGTGCGACCACGTCGGGGCGCCACGCCACGTCGGATACGTGATCGCCATGCGCCGCCAGCCAGCGTGCCGTCAGCGCCTCCGCCGCGGGGACGGTGCGCGCACGGTCGCCGACCGCGTCGAGGTCGCGCAGCCATTCGAAGCCATGGACATGCGAAACGAACGCCGCCCCGCCGGTCAGCCGCGCGATATCCAGGTCGGCGAGCGGACGGCGTTCCCCGCCCGCGACCATCCACCCGTCGAGCAAAGCGTTGCCCGCGTCCTCATCCCCCGGCAGCGGATCGACCGGCACCGCCACCAGCTTGACCGGGTGGCGCCCGTCCAGCCGCCGGTCGTGGAGCGGGGTGCGCCACGTCAGCCGTTCGAGGTAATGCGCCAGCCGGTGCGACAGCGACAGCGCGGCATTCGGCTCCACCTTGATGAGCCGTTTTCCCTGTTCGATCCCGTCCGGCGCGTCGTCGGTCATCCCCCGCGCAGCATCCGGATATTGTCGGCGTAGCGCTCCGGCCCGCCGCGGAAGGTGGCGGTGCCGGCGACCAGTGCGTCGGCACCCGCCTCGATCGCGCGGCGGCAGGTCGCCGCGTCGATCCCGCCGTCCACCTCCAGGTCGATATCGCGGCCCGACTGGTCAATCATCTTGCGGATCGCGGCGATCTTCCTGAGCTGGCTGTCGATGAAATGCTGTCCGCCGAACCCGGGATTGACGCTCATCACCAGCACCAGGTCGACCATGTCGATCAGGTAATCGAGCATCTTGGCCGGGGTGCCGGGGTTCAGCACCACGCCGGCGCGCTTGCCTAGCCCCTTGATATGCTGGATCGAGCGGTGGATGTGCGGGCCCGCTTCCGGGTGGACGGTGATCGTATCCGCCCCGGCCTCGGCAAAGGCGTCCAGATAGGCGTCGACCGGGGAGATCATCAGATGGACGTCGAAGGGCTTGGCGGTGTGCGGGCGCAGCGCCTTCACCACCGCCGGGCCGATCGTGATATTGGGCACGAAATGCCCGTCCATCACGTCGATATGGATCCAGTCCGCCCCCGCCGCGTCGATCGCGCGGACTTCCTCGCCCAGGCGGGCGAAATCGGCGGACAGGATCGACGGGGCGATGCGGACGGGCTTGATCATGGCGCCCCGATAGCGTGCCCGCGCCTCACGTCAAAGCGCGACGCCATCGCGCGATGAAGAAGCCGTCGCATCCGCCCGCGTCCTCCAGCATCCCCGGCAGCGTGCGGACCCAGCCTTCGGGGGTGGCAGGGATGCCGGCTGGCAGTTCGTCCGCCGTGGCGGGCAGCGGGGTGAAGCCGGGGTGCGCGGCGGCGAAGCGCGTCGCCTGATCCTCGCCCTCGGCGCGTTCCAGCGAACAGGTGGCGTAGACCAGCACGCCGCCCGGCGCGACCCATTGGGCGGCGCGATCCAGGATACGCGCCTGCACGTCGGCCATCTCCGCCACCATCGCGTCATGCGCGCGGTACAGGACGTCGGGGTGCCGGCGGAAGATGCCGGTCGCGCTGCACGGCGCATCGACCAGCACCGCCGCGGCGGGGGCGGGGGGCTGCCAGCCGAGCACGTCGGCGATCGCGATGTCGAAGGGCAGGCGGGTCCGCGCGCGATTCTCCTCAAGTCGCGCGGCGCGACTTTCCGATGCGTCGACCGCGGTCACGCGCCAGCCCGCCGCGGCAAGCTGCAGCGTCTTGCCGCCGGGCGCGGCGCACAGGTCCAGCGCGACGCCGTCGCCGCGCCCGATCAGCCGTGCGGGGATCGACGCGGCGATATCCTGTACCCACCACGCACCCTCGTCATAGCCGGGCAATTCGCCGACCGCGCTGCCCGCCGGCACGCGGCGATGTGCGGGGGCGAGTGACGGCGCGTCGATCCCGTCCCACGCAGGGTCGGCGAGCGACAGGTCGATCGGCGGCGGCGCGGCGATCGCGCGGGCGGCGGCGGCGACGTCCTCGCCCCAGGCCGCGCGCCAGCGTCCGGCGACCGCGGAGGGCAGCGTCGGCACCTCCGGCAACGTCACGCCGCCGCGCATCAGCGTGCCGAACACGCCATGCACCAGCTTGCGCGGGCCGCCGTCGACCAGCGGCAGGACGGTGGAGATCGCAGCGTGCGGCGGCGTGCCCAGCCCCAGCACCTGCGCCAGCGCGATGCGCAGCACGAACCGCGCCTTGGCATCGTCGGGCAGCCGGTTGCGCGTCGCCGAATCGATCAGCGCATCCAGATCGGGCAGCCGCCGCAGCGTCTCGGCGGCGATGGCATGCGCCAGCCCGCGGTCCGGGCCGCCGTGCAGCGCGCGCGTCGCCAGCCCCAGCGCCGATTCGAGCGGCTCGCCCCGCCGCAGCACCGCATCGAGCAGGCGCAGCGCGGCGCGGCGCGCGGCCGTGCCCAGCGGCTCGCCCGCGCGGGTCATGTCGCGCGCCATGTCAGGCGGACGGAGCGAGGGCGCCGGCGCGGCAACCGGTGACGGGGGCAAGGGCGGCGCGGTGCGCAGAAGGGGAAGCGATCATCCCCGCCTCCTGCGCCATTGCGGGCAGCGCGGCAACATGGTCGGCTTGAAGCCGCTCCTTCGCCGCCATATGTGCCATCCACCCCGGCTGAACGGAGAATCCCATGGGCAAGCGTCCCGATCACGTCCGCCCGCCCGCCTATCTGACGCCGAACACCCCGGTGCCCGAGCCGGAGCCGGTCGAGCGGCCGGAGCACGATCCGCTCGGCCGCGACCCGGTGCGATTCGGCGACTGGGAGCTGAAGGGCATCGCGGTCGATTTCTGACCGCTCCCCCATCGTCATCCAAGCCAAAGCTGCGATCTTTCGCTTGTCGGCCGTGTCGTCATTTTCGCGAGAGACCCAAGCTTCCGGCGGGGCGACGGTGATCGGGCCTATTCCCCCCGCAGCGGCCGGGCGAGCAGCGCGCCGATCACGTCGTGCACCGCATCGCCCGCCAGCAGCCGGCACACCGCCTCGGTAATCGGCATCTCCACCCCGATCGCGCGGGCGGCATCGCGCAGCACCGGCGCGGTATGCGCGCCCTCCGCCACGGTGCGGCGGTTCGCCAGCAGCGCCGCGGCCTGTTCGCCGCCGCCGATCCCCATGCCGAGCGAGAAATTGCGCGAGGCGGTCGACGAACAGGTCAGCACCAGGTCGCCCAGGCCGGACAGGCCGGCGAGCGTTTCGGCACGCGCGCCCTTCGCCAGGCCGAAGCGCGTCATTTCCGCAAAGCCGCGCGCGATCAGCGCGGCGCGCGCATTCTCGCCCAGTCCCGCGCCCGCGATGACGCCGCACGCGATCGCCAGCACGTTCTTCACCGCCCCGCCGATCTCCGCGCCGATCACGTCGTTGCTGGCATAGGGACGGAAATGCGGCGCCGCGATCCGCGCGGTCAGCGCGCGGCCGGTCGCCGCGTCCGCCGACGCCAGCGTCACCGCGGTGGGCAGCCCGCGCGCGACCTCCGCGGCGAAGGTCGGCCCGGACAGCACCAGCACCGGGGAGGCGGGGTGCACCGCCTGCGCCACCTCGCTCATCAACAAGTGGGTGCCCGCCTCGATCCCCTTGCAGCACAGGATCAGCGGGTGGCCATGCTGCGGCAGGTCGGCGAGCACCGCGCGCATCGCCTGCGCGGGCGTGACGATCAGATTGGCCTCCGCCGCCGCCACATGCGCCAGATCGCCGGTGGCGCGAATCAGCGGCGACATCGGGATGCCCGGCAGATAGGCGGCGTTTTCGTGGCGGTCGTTGATCGCCGCGACCAGGCCGGCGTCGCGCGCCCACAGCCGCACCTCATGCCCGTTGGCAGCGGCGACCTGAGCCAGCGCGGTGCCCCAGGCGCCCGCGCCGATGACGCCGATGACGCCGCCGCCGCTCACGCCTTGACCCCCGCGCCGCGCACCTTTTCCGCGTGCGGATCGAGCGGCCAGCGCGGGCGTGCCGCGACGTCGAGCGGATCGGTCAGCCCGGCGGCGAACCGCTCCGCGCCGGCCCAGGCGATCATCGCGGCATTGTCGGTACACAGCCACAGCGGCGGCGCGACGAAGCGCAGCCCGTGCTCGTCCGCCAGCCCCTTCAGCGCCCCGCGCACCGCGCCATTGGCGGCGACCCCGCCCGCGACGACCAATGCGGTCGCGCCAGCGGCGATGCGCAGCGCGCGGCGCGTCCGGTCGATCAGGCAATCAACCACCGCCTGCTGGAAACTCGCCGCAACGTCCGCCGCGGCATGATCGGGCGCGGCCCGCGCCACCGCCGCCTTCAGCCCCGCGAACGAGAAATGCGGCTCCGCCGACCCTTTCAGCGGGCGCGGTAGCGGGACCGCCGTGGCGTCACCATCGGCGGCGGCACGCTCCACCGCCGGGCCGCCGGGGAAGCCGAGGCCGAGGATCTTGGCGGTCTTGTCGAACGCCTCGCCCGCGGCATCGTCGATCGTCGTGCCCAGCCGGCGATAGGCGCCGACCCCCTCCACCAGCAGGAGCTGGCAATGCCCGCCCGACACCAGCAGCAGCAGATAGGGAAGGTCGAGGTCCGGGTCGGCGAGCCGCGGGCTGAGCGCGTGCCCCTCCAGATGGTTGACTGCGACCAGCGGCTTGCCCGCGGCGTGCGCCAGTGCCTTGCCGGTGACCAGCCCCACCATCACCCCGCCGATCAGCCCCGGCCCGGCGGTGGCGGCGACCGCATCGACATCCGCCAGCGTCACCCCGGCATCGGCGAAGGCGGCGTGGATCAGCGGCTCCAGTGCCTCGACATGCGCGCGCGCGGCGATTTCGGGTACGACGCCGCCGTACGGGCGGTGCGCCGCCTCCTGCCCGGCCAGCCGGTGCGCCAGCACGCGGCGGTCGCCGGTCACCAGCGCGGCGGCGGTTTCGTCGCAGGAGGATTCGAGGCCCAGGATCAGCATCGCCGCTATCTAGGGAGGTTGCAGCCGGTTGTCGAAGGCGGCAAGGCGGTGGGCATGTTCCGGCTCGGCACCCGTGGTTCACCGCTTGCGCTCACCCAGGCAGGTATGGTGCGAGACGCGTTGATGGCGGCGCATGGCTGGGACGACGTCGAGATCGTCGTGATCCGCACCACCGGCGACCGCGTGCAGGACCGCGCGCTGGCGGAGATCGGCGGCAAGGCTCTGTGGACCAAGGAACTGGACCGCGCGCTGCTGGCGGGTGAGGTCGACGCCTGCGTCCATTCGATGAAGGATGTCGAGACGCTGCGCCCGGATGCGATCGCGATCGCCGCGATGCTGCCGCGTGCCGACGTGCGCGACCGGTTGATCGGGGCGGAGACGATCGCGGCGCTGCCCGAGGGCGCGACGGTCGGCACCAGCAGCCCGCGCCGCGCCGCGCAGGTGCGGCGGTTGCGCCCGGACGTTGTCACCACGCTGTTCCGCGGCAATGTCGATACGCGGCTGGGCAAGCTGGCGGCGGGCGAGGTGGACGCGACGCTGCTCGCCGCGGCGGGGCTGGAGCGGCTGGGGCGGCACGATACCGGCGCGGTCATCGCGCTGGACGTGATGCTGCCCGCCCCGGCACAGGGCGCGGTCGGGATCGAGACGCTGGCGGACGGTCCGGCGCGCGCGCTGGTCGCGGCGATCGACGATGCCGCGACGCATCGCGCGGTCGCGACGGAGCGGGCGTTCCTGGCGGCGTTGCGGGCGGATTGCCATTCGCCGGTGGCGGCGCTGGCGCAGGGGGAGGACGGCGGCGGGTTGCTGCTGCGCGCGCAGCTGCTGTCGCCCGATGGCGCCTGTTCGGTGGAGGGCAGCGCGCGCGGGGACGATCCGGTCGAGCTGGGCGCGCGGCTGGCGGGGGAACTGCTGGCCGGGGCGCCGGCGGTCGTGCGCGACCTGTTCGGCTGATGCCGCCGCGCCGTGCGCTGGTGCTGCGGCCCGCGCCGGGGGCCGCGCGCACCTGTGCCGCGCTGGCCGCCGCAGGGGTGGAGGCGCACGCGCTGCCGCTGTTCGAAACGCGCGCGGTGGCATGGACTCCGCCCGATCCGGCGCGATTCGATGCACTGTTGCTGACCAGTGCGAATGCGCCGCGCCACGCCGGCGCGGCGCTGCGGGCGCTGTCGACGCTGCCCGTGGTGGCGGTGGGGGCGGCGACCGCGGCGGCCGCAACGAAGGCCGGGCTGCGTATCGCGCATGTCGGGACGGGCAATGCGCGCGATGCCGTCGCCGAGGCGCCGCAATTTGCGCGCCTGCTGCACCTGGCGGGACGCGACCGGATCGACCTGCCGGGCGTCACCGCGATCACCGTCTACGCCAGCGAGGCGCGGCCGGTCGCGGGAGATGCGTTGGAAACGGCATCGTCGGGCGCGGTCGTGCTGCTCCATTCGGTGCGGGCGGCGACGCATTTCGTCGCCGGAATCGGCCACATGCCGCGATCGGGCACGCGAATCGCGGCGCTGAGCGCGGCGGTCGCGGCCGCGGCGGGCGACGGCTGGGGGGCGGTGGGGATCGCCCCGGAGCCGAGCGACGCGGCGCTGGTCGCGGTCGCGGTGCGGCTCGCGATTGACCCGTAGCGCGCAGCCGGGGATAAGCGGCGCATGACCGACCGTTCCGGCTTCGAGCGCAGTGCCCCGCGGCCCCGGTTCGGCCCCGTCCTGACCATCGCGATCATCGGCCTGCTGATCGGGCTGGGGCTGATGGCCTATGCGGTGCGCAACACCCCGGGCTTCTTCCGCACCTCGGCGAGCACGCCCGCGACGGCGGCATCCGGCGTCACGCCGGCGCCCGCACCCACCGCCGCCGCGCCCGCCACGAGCGCGCTGTCGGCGGAGGCGGCGACGCTGGCGCTGCGCGAAAGCGCGCTGGCGGCGCAACTCGCCAATCTGGAGGCGCGCGCGGCGCGGATCGACAGCGACAGCGCCGCCGCCGCGGGGCGCGCGGGCCGCGCCGAGGCGATCCTGACCGCCTTTGCCGCGCGCCGCGCGATCGAGCGCGGGGTGGGGCTGGGCTATCTGGAGGGGGAGTTGCGCGAGCGGTTCGGCCCGACCCTGCCCAATGACGTCAACGCCGTGATCCGGTCGGCGCGCGCGCCGGTGACGCTGGAGGACCTGCACACCAGCCTGAACGCCGCGGCGCCGACGCTGCTGGCCGCCCGCAGCGACTGGTGGAGCGGGCTGGGCGCCGAATTGCGCAACCTGGTGGTGATCCACAAGGCGGGCACGCCATCGCCGCTGCCGTCCGACCGGCTGGCGCGCGCGCGGCGGATGATCGAGACCGGCAATGTCGAGGGCGCGCTGGCCGAGGTGAAGCGGCTGCCCGGCGCCGCGGACGCGGGCAGCTGGACCGCCGCGGCACAACGCTGGATCGACGCGCGCCGCGCGCTCGACACGCTGGAAGCCGCCGCGATCACCGGCGCGATTGCCCCGCCACGCGCGTCCCCGGTCGCGGCGACGCCGATGCCGGGGGCGATACCGACGCCGACGCCGTCGCCGAGCGAGGCGGCACCGGCGGAGAGCGGCGGGCTGTTCTAGGCGGGGCTTCCCTCGCCTTCGGCCACGGGGTTCGATCGTAGCGGCGTCCTACGGCGTGCAATTCCCCGGCACTCGTCACCCCGGACCTGTTCCGGGGTCCACCGTGCCGCACCATCAACCCTCTGCGGGGTATGCGGCGCAGTGGATGCCGGAACACGTCCGGCATGACGGGAAGGCGTTTAGACACGTCCGGTGTGACGGGCGGGGTGGTTGTCCGATCGGGATCGGTGCTGCGGTCGCCGGACGCCCGCCTTTGTGAGGCAGTGGCTGGGTTCACGCGGAGGCGCGGAGACGCGGAGAGTAACCGCGAGGCGCAGCGTCACCCTCTGACCGCAACGTCGTCTCTAAAGCCGCTGCGCGGCGGCACGCGCCGCCCCTCTGCGCCTCCGCGTCTCTGCGCGAATCCACCTTCTTCCGATGCGGCGCAGCCCGGATAGCGATCGCCCGCACCGCGCAGGCGGCGAGGCTATGCCGCCGCCAGCGCCTCGCCGATCAGCGCGCGGGTGTTGGCGATGCCGTACAGGCGGATGAAGCTGCCCATGCGCGGCCCCTGGCTGGACCCCAGCAGCGTTTCGTACAGCGCCTTGAACCAGTCGCGCAGTTCGGCGAAGCCACCCGTCTTGCCGATCTCGTAGACGATGTTCTGGATGTCCTCGGCGCTCGCATCCTCGGGCAGCGCGGCCAGTTCGGCGTCGAGCCGTTCCAGCGCCGCCACCTCCACCCCCGCGGGCGCGCGGCGCTTCAGCGTCGGGGCGATATGGTCGCGGTGATAGGCCAGCGCATGGCCGATCAGCCGGTCCAGCTCCGGATAGGCGGCGGGGGTCGCATCGGCGACGTAATTGGCCAGATACGCCCACACCTGCTCGCGCGTCGCGCCTTCGCCCATCACCCCGACGAGGTTGAGCAGCAGCCCGAACGTCACCGGCAGCGTGCCGTCGGGCAGCTGGCCGTCATGGACGTGGTGGACCGGGTTGCCGAGCTTCTCCTTGGCGGCCTGTCCGGCGTAATTGCCGCGGAACTGCCAGTAATCGTCCACCGCGCGCGGGATGACGCCCATGTGCAGCTGCTTGGCCTTCTTCGGCTCGCGATAGATGTAGAAGGCTAGGCTCTCTTCCGGGCCGTAGGTCAGCCATTGTTCGATCGACAGGCCGTTGCCCTTCGACTTGGAGATCTTCTCGCCCTTTTCGTCGAGGAACATCTCGTAGTTGAAGCCTTCGGGCGGGCGGCCGCCGAGCACGCGCGCGATCTTCGACGATTGCGTGACCGAATCGATCAGGTCCTTGCCCGCCATTTCGTAATCGACGCCCAGCGCGACCCAGCGCATCGCCCAGTCGACCTTCCATTGCAGCTTCGAGAGGCCACCGAGCGCGGACTGGACGATCCGCTCGCCCTCATCCTCGAACGCGATCGTGCCCGCCTCGGCGTCGACCACCTCGACCGGCACCTGCAGGACGATCCCGCTCTTCGGGCTGACCGGCAGCACCGGCGAGTAGGTGGCGCGGCGTTCGGCGCGCAGCGTCGGCAGCATCACGTCCATCACGCCCTGCCAGTGGCGCAGCACGCCGCGGATCGCGTCGTCGAAGCGGCCGGAGGTGTAATAGTCGGTCGAAGAGGCGAATTCGTAGTCGAAGCCGTAGCGGTCGAGGAAGTCGCGCAGCATCGCATTGTTGTGCGCAGCGAAACTGTCGAACTTGCCGAACGGATCGGGGATGCGCGTCAGCGGCTTGCCCAGGTGTTCGCGCAGCATGTCGCCGTTGGGGACGTTGTCCGGGACCTTGCGCAGGCCGTCCATATCGTCGCTGAACGCGATCAGCCGGGTCGGCAGGTCGCTGAGCGTGTGGAAGGCGTTGCGCACCATCGTGGTGCGCAGCACTTCGTTGAACGTGCCGATATGCGGCAGGCCCGACGGACCGTAGCCGGTTTCGAACAGGATCGGTTCGGGCTTTCCGTCCCTGGCCGGCTTTCCGTCCGGGTAACGCTTGAGGAGCTTGCGCGCCTCCTCATAGGGCCAGGCCTTGGATTCGAGGGCGGCGGAGCGGAGATCGTCGGTCATGATGCACCGCGACGTAGCGGGCGCGCGCCGCGATGGCTATATGCGCGCGATCATGTCCTTCTGGGCCGCGCTTTCCCTGTTCCTCCTCACCGTCGCGCTGATGGAGGGTTTCGCTTACGTCATGCACCGCTGGGTGATGCATGGCTGGGGCTGGTTCCTGCACGAAAGCCATCATCGCGCGCGCCATGGCAATTGGGAGCTGAACGATCTGTACGCGGTGATCTTCGCCGTGCCGTCGATCGTGCTGCTGCTGGGCGGGGTGCAGCTGGGCTGGTGGCCCGGGTTCACGTGGATTGGCGCGGGGATCGCGGCCTATGGCGCGATTTATTTCGGGTTCCACGACGTGATCGTGCATCAGCGTATCCCGACGCGCTACCTGCCGAAGTCGGCCTATATGAAGCGGATCGTCCAGGCGCACCGGCTGCATCACGTGGTGGAGACGCGCGAGGGCAATGTCAGCTTCGGCTTCCTGGTGGCACCGCGGCCGGAGGCGCTGAAGGCGGAGCTGAAGCGGCGCGGGCGCGCGGGCGTGCGCCGCGCCGTGGGGGATCGGTCGGCGGCCCCGGCGGCGTTTGTGGAAGATTAACCCGATCCTGCCAATGTGCGGGGCCATGGAACAGGCCGTCCCGCTGCCCATCCCGTCAGAAGACGACAATCACCGCCACGCACTGCGCCGCGCGGTGAAGATGCGCGCGCACCTGCGCGATCGCGGGACGACCCGGTTCGAGATCGAGGTCGTCGACCTGTCGGTCACCGGATTCCGCGCGCAGACCAGCTTCACGATGTGGCCGGGAACGACGGTGTGGCTGACGCTGCCCGGCCTCGCCGCGCTGGAGGCGGTGGTCGCGTGGCGCGACAAGACCAGCTACGGCTGCGCGTTCAGCAAGCCGCTGCATCCCGCGGTGTTCGGCCACATCGTTGCACTGGGCAATCGGTAGGGGCGGCGACGCCGCGCCGTTGGCGTAGCGAAACGATTGCCCGGCCGGCGGGCAGCGACAGCCGGCCCGTCCGACGACGCGGGCCCTTCGGCTACCTGCAAGGCAGGCGCTCAGGACATGCTGTTGCCCGCGGCGAAATGTTTTTTGTCAGATCAGCAGGTCAGGAATCGCCGGCAGCGCCGCGGGCGAAGCCTGCGTCGTCGGACGGGTTCGGCCCTTGGGCCGACCCGCCGGCCGTGCCGGTCGCTGCGCGCGGGCGCAGCGGCGCGGACGTCGCCGCGCCTGCGACCGTCAATCGAACAAACTGCTCACGCTCGATTCGTCGGCGATGCGGCGCACCGCCTCGGCCAGCAGCGGGGCGATCGTCAGGTGGCGGATCTTCTGCGCGCCGGCGATCGCTTCCTGGTTGCCGATCGAATCGGTGATGACCAGTTCGTGGAGCGCCGACCCCTCGACCCGCGCGACCGCCCCGCCCGACAGCACGCCGTGCGTGACATAGGCGACGACGTCCTCGGCGCCGGCTTCCTTCAGCGCGGCGGCGGCGTTGCACAGCGTTCCGGCCGAATCGACGATATCGTCGATCAGGATGCAGAAGCGCCCCTCGACGTCGCCGATGATATTCATCACCTCCGATTCGCCCGCGCGCTCGCGGCGCTTGTCGACGATCGCGAGCGGGGCATTGTCCAGCCGCTTCGACAGGGCGCGCGCGCGCACCACGCCGCCGACGTCGGGGGAAACGACCATCAGGTTCTTCTCGCCGAAGCGCGAGCGGATGTCCGCGCTCATCACCGGCGCGGCGAACAGGTTGTCGGTGGGAATGTCGAAGAAGCCCTGGATCTGCCCGGCGTGCAGATCGACCGACAGCACGCGGTCCGCGCCGGCGGTGGTGATGAGGTTGGCGACCAGCTTGGCCGAGATGGGCGTGCGCGGGCCGGGCTTCCGGTCCTGCCGGGCATAGCCGAAATAGGGGAGGACCGCGGTGATCCGCTTGGCCGACGCGCGCTTCAGCGCGTCGATGATGATCAGCAATTCCATCAGATTGTCGTTGGCGGGATAGCTGGTCGACTGGATGACGAACACGTCCTCGCCGCGGACGTTCTCCATGATCTCGACGAAGATTTCCTCGTCCGCGAACCGGCGCACCAGCGCCTCGGTCAGCGGGATTTCGAGGTAGTTCGCGATCGCGCGAGACAGGGGAAGGTTGGAATTGCCCGCCAGAAGCTTCATGGGTCGCCCGTCCATGATGGAAGAAGATGCGCGCGCCATAGAGGGCGCCGGGCGTTTGTGAAAGCCATGTGACGCACGGGAGGGTCGATGATGGTCGAGGTCGCGTTCACGCCCACACCGGAGGATTATATCGCCGTGCAGCGCACGATGTTCGCGCGGCAGATGCGGTCGCGCCGGGTGATGATCCGCATGGCGTTGCTGGTGGTGGCCGCGATCGTCGTGGTGGTGATCGTCGTGCTGCCGGCGGGGATGGACGCGGCGCTGGGCGCGGCGGCGGGTGGCCTTGGCGGCGGGCTGATCGGGATAGCGCTGCTGGCGGCGATCACGTGGTGGTTGCTGCCGCGTCGGTCGCGCCGGCTGTTCGCGCAGCAGCGCACGCTGCACCACGAACATCGCACGACCTTCGATGCGGAGGGGATGCGGCAGGTCAGCGAGCGCGCGGATGTGCGGATTCCGTGGAGCGACTTTCCCTACTGGCACCTGGGGCGCGACGTCATGCTGCTCTACAGCAACGATTACCTCGCCTATTTCGTCCCGCGACGTGCCTTTGCCGACAATCAGCTGGAGGCGGCGATCGCGCTGATCGCGGCGGCGGGGGTGGAGCGGCGCTGACGCGGTTGCCGCGCCGCCGGGGGCTACCTACACGGCCGGGATGATCGTCACCCGTTTCGCGCCGTCGCCGACCGGCACCCTGCACGTCGGCAACATCCGCACCGCGCTGCACAACTGGATGTTCGCGCGCGCCCACGGCGGGCGGTTCGTGCTGCGCATCGACGATACCGACGCGCAGCGCAGCGAGGAGCGGTTCGTCGACGCGATCCGCGCCGACCTGGCGTGGCTGGGGCTGGTGCCCGATGCGGAAGAGCGGCAGTCGGCGCGCTTCGAGCGGTATGAGGCGGTGTTCGACGAACTGCGCGTCGCGGGCCACATCTATCCCGCGTACGAAACCGCGCAGGAACTGGACCTGAAGCGCAAGATCGCGCGCGGGCGCGGGCTGCCGCCGGTGTACGACCGCGCGGCGCTGGCGCTGAGCGATGCGGATCGCGCCGCGCTGGAGGCGGACGGCACGCGCCCGCACTGGCGGTTCCGGCTGGATCACGACGCGCCGATCGCCTGGGACGACCTGATCCGCGGGGCGCAGGCGTTCGATCCGCGCACGATGAGCGATCCCGTCATCCGCCGCGCCGACGGATCGTGGCTGTACATGCTGCCCAGCGCGATCGACGACCGCGACATGGGTGTGACGCATGTCGTGCGCGGCGAGGATCACGTGACGAACACCGCGCTGCAGTTGCAGATGTTCGCCGCAATGGGCGTGGCGCCCCCCGCCTTCGCGCACGAGGCGCTGCTGACCGGGGCGGAGGGCAAATTGTCGAAGCGGCTGGGCAGCCTGGGCGTCGAGGCGCTGCGCGACGAGGGGATCGAACCGGCGGCGATCGTGTCGCTGCTGGCGCGGCTGGGCACCAGCCAGCCGGTCGAGCCGCTGGCCGATCCCGCGCCGCTGGTCGCCGCATTCGACTTCGCGCATTTCGGCCGCGCGCCGGCGCGCTTCGACGAGCGCGAGCTGGCGCAGGTCAATGCGCGCATCGTCCACCAGCTGGCGTATGACGCGGTCGCCGATCGCCTGCCGCCGGGGATGGACGCCGCGGCGTGGGAAGCGGTGCGCCCCAATCTGGCGACCGTCGCGGAGGCGGCGGACTGGTGGGCGGTGGTCGAGGGACCGGTGGATGCCCCCGCGCCCGATCCGGACGATGCCGCCTATCTGCGCGAGGCCGCCGCGATCGCGCGGACGATCGACTGGGGCGCGGACCCGTGGCACGCGCTGACCGCCGCGTTGAAGGACGCGACCGGGCGCAAGGGCAAGCCGCTGTTCCTGCCGCTGCGCCGCGCGCTGACCGGGCGCGATCATGGTCCGGACATGGCCGCGCTGCTGCCGCTGATCGGGCGCGAGCGTGCGGTCGCGCGGCTGGACTCGAACAGCGGCGCGTAAACGCCTATATTATCGCGATGCCCACGTTCCTCGCCCGTCTGTCGCCGACCAATGCGTACCGCGACCTGCGCTTCTTCCTGCGCACGCGCGAGCGATACGAATGGAGCTTCTTCGCGCTGTCGCTCACGATCACCGCGCTGATCATCTGGGCGTTCTTCGTCGATTCGCACTTCGAGAAGCCGTACAAGCCCAACATCATCTACTTCCAGCAATGGACGCTGGACCGCACCGACGAGCAGATCGTCGCGCAGCAGAAGATCGACCAGGCCAAGCGCGTCATCGCCGAGCGCGAGCAGAAGGCGCGCGAGGAAAAGCTGCGCCAGGGGTTCAAGCGGCTGGACGAGAAGCTCGACGCGCTGGGCATCTGATACGTTGATGGACGACACTCGCTGGATGGCGGCGGCGGTGGCGCTGGCGGAGCGGACGCGCGGGCGGACCGCGCCCAACCCCAATGTCGGCTGCGTCATCGTCGACGCGCACGGCCGCGTCGCCGGCCGCGGCTGGACCCAGGCGGGCGGGCGCCCCCATGCCGAGGCCGCGGCGCTGGCGCAGGCCGGTGCGCGGGCGCGCG
The DNA here is from genome assembly GCF_002374855.1 of Sphingomonas adhaesiva. Lineage (GTDB taxonomy): Bacteria > Pseudomonadota > Alphaproteobacteria > Sphingomonadales > Sphingomonadaceae > Sphingomonas > Sphingomonas adhaesiva. The sequence goes on along the minus strand of NZ_NWVC01000010.1, from coordinate 6,267 downwards.
GTGCGACCGCATTCGTCACGCTGGAGCCATGCGCGCATGTCTCCCCGCGCGGGCCGGCGTGCAGCGACCTGCTGATCGCCGCCGGGGTGGCGCGCGTCGTCGTGGCGCTGCGCGATCCCGATCCGCGTACCGACGGACAGGGGATCGCGCGGCTGCGCGCCGCCGGGATCGAGGTGGCGACCGGCGTCGGCGAGGATGCCGCGCGGCGCACCATGGCCGGTTTCCTGACGCGGCGGCGCGCGGCGCGCCCGCTGGTGGCGCTGAAACTGGCGGTGTCGCTGGACGGCGCAGCGGCGATGGCGGACGGGCGCAGCCAGTGGATCACCGGCGCGGGGGCGCGTGCGCACGCGCATCTGGAACGCAGCCGGCACGAAGCGATCCTGGTCGGGCGCGGCACGTGGGAGGCGGACCGCCCGCGGCTGGACGTGCGGCTGGCGGGGCTGGAGCATCGCGGCCCGGTGCGCGTCGTGCTGTCGTCGCGGGATGAGGGGCTGCCCGACAATGTGGTGCGGATCGCCTCGCCGCACGGGATCGCGGCGCTGCCGGGCGACCATGTGCTGATCGAGGGCGGGATGGCGACCGCCGCCGCCTTCCTGCGCGCCGGGCTGGTCGATCGGCTGCTGCTGTATCGCGCGCCGATCGTGATCGGCGGCGGGCGGACGCTGCCCGACATCGGGCTGGCCGATCTGGGACAGGCGCACGGGCGCTGGCGGTTGCACGACGCGCGCCAGCTTGGCAGCGACCGGATCGAGGTCTACGAGGCGGGCTGAGAGGGTTTATGTTCACGGGCATCGTCACCGATATCGGCACCATCCGCGACGTGGAGCGGCGCGGCGACACGCGCGTCGTGATCGACACCGCTTACGACACCGCCACCGTCGACATGGGCGCGTCGATCGCCTGTTCAGGTGTGTGCCTGACCGTGGTGGACAAGGGGCCGGGCTGGTTCGCGGTCGACGTGTCGGGCGAAACGATCGCACGCACCGCGCAGGGGCAGTGGACGCAGGGGCGGCGGCTGAACCTGGAACGCGCGATGAAGCTGGGCGACGAACTGGGCGGGCACATCGTCACCGGCCATGTCGACGGCGTGGCCGAGGTGACCGGCGTCGTCGCCGACGGCGATTCGAAGCGCATCGGCTTTCGCGTCACCGCCGATCTGGCGCCGTTCCTGGCGCCCAAGGGATCGGTGACGGTCGACGGCGTGTCTCTGACCGTCAACGAGGTGCGCGACGAGGATGCCGGGGACGGCGGATCGACGCATTTCGCGATCAACCTGATCCCGCATACCCAGGCGGTGACGACGCTGGGCGCGCTGGACGCCGGCGTCGCCGTCAATATCGAGATCGACGTGCTGGCGCGTTACCTGCAACGGATGGAGCATTATCGTGGTCGCTAAGCCCGCGGAGTTGGCGCGCCTGCGCCACGGATACCTTTCCTCGCCCGAGGAGATCATCGAGGAGGCGCGCAACGGGCGCATGTTCATCCTGGTCGATGACGAGGACCGGGAGAACGAAGGTGATCTGGTCATCCCCGCGCAGATGGCGACGCCGGAGAAGATCAACTTCATGGCGCGCCACGGCCGCGGGCTGATCTGTCTGGCGATGACCAAGTCGCGCGTCGACGTGCTCGGCCTGCCGTTGATGAGCCGCAACAACGGCACCCGGCACGAAACCGCCTTCACCGTCTCGATCGAGGCGCGCGAGGGCGTCACCACCGGCATTTCCGCCGCCGACCGCGCGCGCACCGTCGCGGTGGCGATCGATTCGACCAAGGACAAGGCCGACATCGTGACGCCGGGCCACGTCTTTCCGCTGGTCGCGCGCGACGGCGGCGTGCTGGTGCGCGCCGGCCATACCGAGGCGGCGGTCGACGTGTCGCGGCTGGCCGGGCTCAACCCCTCGGGCGTGATCTGCGAGATCATGAACGAGGACGGGACGATGGCCCGGCTGGACGATCTGGTGTCGTTCGCACAGCTCCATTCGCTCAAGATCGGCACGATCCGCGACCTGATCGCCTATCGCCGGCGCCACGACCATCTGGTCGAGCTGGTGTCCGAGGCGCCGTTCAAGAGCCGCTGGGGCGGCGACTGGAGCGTGCGCGCCTATCGCAACAAGGCGACCGGCACCGAACAGATCGCGCTGGTGAAGGGGCGCATCGACCCCGCGCGCCCCACGCTGGTGCGGATGCACGCGCTGTCGCCGTTCGCCGACATGTTCGGCGAGGACAGCGAGCGCAGCCAGATCCTGTCGCGGTCGATGGAGATCATCGCGAGCGAGGGCGCGGGCGTGATCGTCGTCGTCAACCGCCAGCGCGAGGATGCCTTCACCACCGCGGTGCGGCGCAAGGCGGGCGAGCCGATCGACCTGCCGATGGAGGAATTGCGCGATTATGGCGTTGGCGCGATGATCCTGGCCGAACTGGGCGTGCACGACATGGTGCTGTTGACCAATACGCATCACACGCTGGTCGGGCTCGACGGCTATGGCCTGTCGATCGTCGGCGAAAGGGAAATCGACTGATGGCCAATGTGCTGATCGTGGAAGCGCGCTTCTACGACCATCTGAACGACATGCTGGTGGCGGGCGCGAAGGCCGCGATCGAGGGCGCTGGCCATCATGCCGAGGTGCTGACCGTGCCCGGCGCGCTGGAAGTGCCCGGCGCGATCGCGCTGGCGTCCGAGAGCGGGCGCTGGGACGCGTTCGTCGCGCTGGGCGTGGTGATCCGCGGCGAAACCTATCATTTCGAGATCGTCGCCAACGAAAGCGCGCGCGGGATCATGGCGCTGACCATGGACGGCGTCGCGATCGGCAACGGCATCCTGACGACCGAGGACGAAGCGCAGGCGATCGCGCGCGCCGATCCGGCGCAGCTGGACAAGGGCGGCGGCGCGGCGAAGGCGGCGCTGGCGATGCTGGACCTGAAGGACCGGCTGGGCTGACGCGCGGCGCGGTGGCCGGGGGGCGGCGCTGATGTACCCGTTCGCCGGATTGCGCCTGCTGCTGCCCGCGGTGGTGCCGTCGTGGCGATTCTTCGACACGGTCGCCGCCAGCCCGCGGATCGACCATGCGCTGCTCGCCGGTCCCGATGACGAGGCGGCGGACTGGCACGAATTCCGCCCGCGCCCGGCGGTGCTGACCGTCGGCGCGATGCTGCGGCGGCTGGTGTGGAATGCGCAGTGGAACGAAAATCTGTTCCTGGTCAGCCTCGCCGAGCGCCTGATCCACGATCCCGACGCGGCGACGCGCGCGCATAGCGAGCGGGAGCTGGTGATGCGCGTCTCGCGCCATCTGTCGCGGCACGGGGCAGGGGCGGCGTTCGCGCAGGTGCGCATCCGGCTGGTCGCGCGCGGCGAGGATGGCGAGCGGCTGGGCGAGCAGGTCGTCCATTGCACCGATCCGTTCGCGATTCCGGACCACGCATGACGCTGGACGGCGCGATCGCGGCGAGCACCGCCATGATGGCGGCGGCGTTCGTCCAGCAGAGCGCCGAGCATCTGCGCCCCGCCGCGCGGCCAGCGGAGCGGCGGCTGTTCGCGGCGCGGATCATGCTGTCCGCCGCGCTGCTGGCGGCGGTGCCGCTGGCCCCCGCGGCGGTGCTGGCGCTGCTGGCGGCGCTGGTCCTCCTCCATCTCGCGATCCTGCCGTTCTTCAACGGGCCGTATAACGGCGGCGCGGACCGGATGAGCCTGTTGCTGCTGGTGTGCCTGACGCTGGCATGGTGGCTGCCCGCGGCGCGCGAGGCGGCGTTCGGCTATCTGGCGATGCAATTGCTGCTCAGCTACGCGATCGCCGGCTGGGTGAAGCTGGTGAACCCGGCGTGGCGGCGGGGCCGCGCGCTGCGCGACGTCTTTGCGCTGTCCGCCTATCCGGCGGGCGAGAATTGGCGCGCGCTGGCGGGACGCCCGCGGCTGTTGCTGGTCGCCGGCTGGGGGGTGATCCTGTTCGAACTGGCGCTGCCGCTCGCCTTCCTGTCGCGACCGGCGCTGATCGCGGCGCTGGCGGTGGCGGCGCTGTTCCACCTCGCCAACGCCTGCCTGTTCGGGCTGAACCGCTTCTTCTGGATCTGGATCGCGGCGTATCCGTCGATCCTGTGGCTCCACGACCGCATCCTGCGCTGAGCGGCGGTCACCCCACCCGTTCGATCAGCGCCATTGCACCGTGCGGCGCGCGGACCTTCGCGCCGTTGATGAAGAAGACGAAGGCGTCGCGCGGGCGCACCGGCGGCGGTTCGGCGACATAGGGCAAGTCCGCGGGGCTTTCCCCGGCCGCCCAGCCGCGCGCGACCTGCGCCCAGCGATCGAGCGCGGCGGGGGCGTAGCCGGCCGGTTCCTCCTCGCGCGCATTCTCCAGCCGCGCATAGGTGAAGTCGCCCGACACGTCGGCGAGTGCGGGATGGTCCGCCGAATCGGCGAAGACGATCGCCACCCCGGCGGCGCGGCACAGCGCGACGAAGTCCGGCACCAGGAAGCTGGCGTGCCGCACCTGGATCGCGTGGCGCAGCGTCACCCCGCCCTCGGCGGCGGGCAGCAGCGCCAGGAAGGCGGCGATGTCGTCGGGGTCGAACGCCTTGGTCGCGGGCAATTGCCACAGGATCGGCCCCAGCTTCTCCCCCAGCTCGACGATCCCCTGTCCGACGAACCGCGCGACCGATTCGCCCGCCTCGCCCAGCCGCTTGCGCGACACGCAATAGCGCGACGCCTTCAGCGCGAAGACGAAGCCGTCGGGCGCGGTATCGCGCCACCCCGCGAAGGTCGCTGGCTTGAACGAGGAATAGAAGGTGCCGTTGACCTCGATCGCGGTGACGTGGCGGCTGGCATATTCCAGCTCGCGCTTCTGCGGCCATTTGGGCGGATAGAAACTGTCGCGCCACGGCTCGTAGGTCCAGCCGCCGATGCCGATTCGGATGGGGGAGGTCATCGTGCGACGCTAGGGCAGCCGGCGTGCCGCCGCAAAGCCCGCGCGCGCTATTCCGGACCGACGCGGCTGAGATCGGTCAGGTAATCCTGCGCGAAATCGACCTTGAACGCCGACCACAGCACCAGATGGTCGGACATCTGGTAGGTCTTCCATTCCTTGTACTTCGGCGGCTTGCCCGATTTGGTCGGCCTCATCTCCGGCGTGTAGAGCGCCTCGTCCTCGGCACGGAACACCGCTTCGTAGAAATCGAACACGCCGCCGCGCGGCGTCTCGTCGAAGCGCTTGCCGCGCCATACCGCGATCTGGTCGTAGAATTTGTCCTTGCCCATGTTGCTGCCCTTGCGATCGGTCAGCACCTTGGGAACGACGAAGCCGGCATCGGTGATCGCCTTCAAGGTCGCGTCCTTGGGGTCGAAGATGTTGAAGTCGCCCAGCAGGATCATCGTGTCCGGTTCGGGCGCGCGTGCCACGACGGCGGCGCCCTTGCCCGCGGGCGGCTGCGCGGCCTTCTTCGCGCGTTTCGACAGGAAGCCGGCGAGGTGGCGGATCTCCGCCAGGCGGCGGGCGTCGAGCGGCTGGCTTTCGCCGTAATAGATATGGACGGTGCACAGGTCGATCTTCGCCCAGCCCGCGCGGAAGCCGCAGACGAACGGCGTGCGCGCGAATTGCAGCACTTCGGTATCGACCTTCGACGGCGGCAGCACGATCTCGCCGGCCAGCCCGCCGAACGTGACCTTGCGGCTGTCGTAGAGGAACGCCATCCGCTCGCCATTGCCGCCCAGCGCGCGGTCGGTGACGTCGGTGACGACATATTTCCACCAGCTGCCCAGCAGCCCCTGCACCCTTTCCAGTGCCGACAGGTCCTCACGCACTTCCTGGATCGCGATCAGGTCGAAATGGCTGAGGATTTCGGCGATGTAATAGAAGGCGTCGGTCAGCCGGCCGCCATATTTGCGGCTGTCGAACTCGCGGATGTTCCAGCTGGCGATCAGCACGTCGCCCGCCAGCGTGCGCGGCGGCACCCCCTGGTCGACGATCGCCTGCCGCAACCGCAACAGCCCGGCGGCGATCCGCGCGCGGACGGCCGGCGCCTCCCGCCGCAAGCTGGCATAATAGGGCATCGCGCACCTCCCCCGGATCGGACCTGAGCGCGGATGCTAATGGGCGATCGCGGCGGTGAGAAGCCCGCGTGGCCCGAAGGCGAGAATCCCGTCGATGTCGGAAAAGTCGCTGGAGCGGGCGAAGGGAAATCAGCCGTGGCACCATTCTCAGCCGCTTCGCTGACCGCCTGAGCACGGTCTCGCAAGCGTTCGGTGATGGTCTGGATGGTGGCGGGTGCCTCGTCATTGAG
>NZ_NWVC01000001.1 GCF_002374855.1 Sphingomonas adhaesiva | reverse complement strand
CCGCGTGCGGATCGGTCGCCAGCGCCGCCAGCGCGATCGCCGGCGCGGTGTTGCGCCCGACCGGCTCCAGCACCAGCGCCTGCGGCGTCGCGCCCGCCGCCGCCAGCTGCGCCTCCACCTCGTCCGCATGCGCCGCGTTGGCGACCACCACCGGCGCGGCGAAGCCGTCACCCTGCGTGCGCGCCCCCGTCAGCTGCAGCATCGTTTCCGCCGCGGTCAGCGACAGGAACTGCTTGGGCTTCTCCGCCCGCGACAGCGGCCACAGCCGCGTCCCCGATCCGCCCGACAGGATCACCGGAACGATGTCGATCAATGAACTACCCTTTCCCCCGTGACGGCGCGTGGACCGCGCCGCCGCCGCGATAACCGCCAGGCCTGCCAAAGGGTCCGTCGCCCGTGCGCGGCGGGTGTGATGACGCGTCGTTCAGCCTTTCTTTGCCAATTGCGGCGATAGCTCGCCCGGTATCGCTCGCGTCATTTCCGGGGACCGACACCGGCCGATGGTCCGTCTGTTCAAACATTACGTGCCCAACGCCGTGCTGCTGCTCGGGCTGCTGGACTTCGTGCTGCTGCTGCTGGCGGCGGAGGCGGGATGGCAGGTGCGCGCGTGGCAGATCGGCATGGCGCCGGACCACCCCGCCACGCGTATCCCGCAGCTGCTGTCGTTCGCGGTGCCGCTGCAACTGGCGATGGTCGCGGTCGGCGCCTATGGCCCCGGCGCGCTCCATTCGGTGCGCTTCGCGGTGTCGCGGTTGCTGGTGGCGGTGTCGCTGGGCATCCTGTTCCTGTCGGTGATCTTCTTCCTGGTGCCGGCGATCACCTTCTGGCGATCGAACCTGTTCTACGCGATGCTGCTGGCGCTGGGCGGGCTGGTGGCGCTGCGCATCGCCGCGCGCGGGACGATCGGCGGGGAGGCGCTGCGCCGCCGGGTGGTGGTGCTGGGCGCGGGGCCGCGCGCGGCGCGGATCGAGCGGCTGGCGGCGCGCAACGGCGCGAACTTCGTCGTCGCCGGCTTCGTGGCGATGGGCGACACCCATGCACCGGCGGTGGACGGCGCGGTACCGCGCGGTGCGATCGACAATCTGGCCGATCACGTCACCACGCTGCGCGCGACCGAGGTGGTGCTGGCGATCGAGGAACGGCGCAACGCGCTGCCGTTGCAGGACCTGCTGCGCGTCAAGACCACCGGGGTCAGCGTGTCGGAGATCTTCAGCTTCCTGGAGCGCGAAACCGGGCGGATCGACCTGCAGAGCGTCAATCCGTCGTGGCTGATCTTCTCCGACGGCTTTTCGTCGGGGCGGTTCCTGTCGACGATCGCCAAGCGGGCGTTCGACATCGTCGCCAGCCTGATCGTGCTGGCGCTGACGTTCCCGGTGATCGCGATCGCGGCGATCGCGGTCGTGCTGGAATCGTCCGGCCCGGCCTTCTACCGCCAGCGCCGCGTCGGGCTGTACAACGAACCGTTCGATATCGTGAAGCTGCGGTCGATGCGGCAGGATGCCGAGGTGGGCGGCAAGGCGGTGTGGGCGGAGAAGCGCGATCCGCGCGTGACCCGCGTCGGCCGCTTCATCCGCACCGTGCGCATCGACGAACTGCCGCAATGCTGGAGCGTTCTGAAGGGCGATATGAGCTTCGTCGGCCCGCGCCCCGAACGCCCGCAATTCGTCGCCGAGCTGGAGCGCGAGCTGCCCTATTACGCCGAGCGGCATATGGTGAAGCCGGGGATCACCGGCTGGGCGCAAATCAACTATCCTTATGGTGCGTCGGTCGAGGATGCGCGCAACAAGCTGGAATACGACCTGTACTACGCCAAGAACTATTCCCCGTTCCTCGACCTGCTGATCCTGCTCCAGACGTTGCGCGTGGTGTTGTGGCCCGAAGGCGCGCGGTGACGCGATGACGCCGACGTCGGTCATCTGGATCCATTCGCTGGTCGCGCTGCTGTTCTGCGGCGTCGCGGTGACGTTGCCGCGGTCGGGCGGGGCGGCGCCGGTCGCGCGCTGGCTGCTGACGGTGGCGGTGGTGGCGACGGCGCTGTGGGCGCTGGCGATCGCCGGGATCGGCAGCGGCGACGTCGCGGCGCGGGTGACCGGGGCGCTCCGCGACCTGGCGTGGCTGGCGGTGCTGGCGGTCGTCGCGCGCGCCGGCCGGGGGACCGAGGCACCGGCGCGGCTGGGCGCCTATGCGGCCACCGCGCTGTGCTTCGTCCTGGCGGCGGGGACCGCGATCGCGGCGGCGATGGTGACGCTGCCCGAGGCGATCCGCGCGCTCGATTCGACCGGCCTGTCGATGCGGATGCTGGGCAGCGTCGGTGCGCTGGTGCTGATGCAGCGCGCGCTGCTGGGCGCGGGCGAACAGGGCGGGGGCGCGCGCCACGTGATGCTGGCGGCGCTGGCGTTGATGTGGACCACCGATCTGGTCGTGTACGTGCTGGCGTTCATCATCGACGGCTGGCCGCCGATGATGACGGTCGCGCGCGGCGCGGTGATGGTGGTGGTCGCGCCACTGGTGATGTTCGCGGCGCAACAGGGCGAGGCGCGCGCGATCCGCGCGTCGCGCACGGTGGCGTTGCAGGCGGCGGCGGCGGTGCTGGCGGGGCTGTACGTGCTGGCGACCGGGATCGTCACCGGATATCTGGGATCGCTGGCGGGCAGCCAGGCGCGGATCGTGCAGACCGCGTTCGTGTTCGGATCGGCCGCCAGCGTGCTGACGATGGCATCGACTCCGTGGCTGCGCGGCTGGGCCAAGGTGGTGGTGACCAAGCACCTGTTCCGGCACCGCTACGACTATCGCAACGCCTGGCTGCGCTTCACGGAGACGCTGGGCGGTGATGGCGGGAAGGGCGCGACCCTGACCGTGCGCGTCGTCACCGCGCTGGCCGAACTGACCGAATCGCCCGCCGGCCTGCTGCTGACCAGCGAGCCGGGCAGGCTGCGCGCCCGCGCGGCATGGCGGTGCGAGGCGGCGCCGGAGGAGGGCGGCAGCGCCGCGCTGGCGCACTATCTGGAACGGACCGGGCGGGTGATCGACCTGCCGGCGGTGAAGGCGGGACGCGCCCCGGCGGAGGAGGCCGCGCTGGTGCCGGCGTGGATGACCGACCGCGCCGATGGCTGGGCGCTGGTGCCGTTGCTCCACGGCGGCCGGTTGATCGGGGCGATCATGCTGGCGCCGCCGCCGGTGGCACGCGCGCTGGACTGGGAGGATTTCGACCTGCTGGGCGTCGCGGGGCGACAGGTGGCCAGCTATCTGGCGGAGGACGAGGCGCATGGCGCACTGGCGGAGGCGCAGCGGTTCGACGAGTTCAACCGCCGCTTCGCGTTCATCCTGCACGACCTGAAGAACCTGGTCAGCCAGATGGCGCTGGTGGCGCGCAACGCCGAGCGGCACGCCGACAATCCGGCATTCCGCGCCGACATGATCGCGACGCTGCGCGATTCGTCGCAGCGGATGACCGCGCTGCTCGCGCGCCTGTCGCAGCGGCAGGCCGGGCCGGCGGGCGAGCGGCAGCCGGTGGCGATGCTGGCGCTGGCGGAGCGGCTGGCCGATGCGCACCGCGCGCAGCACCCGCTGCGTGCGGGCGGGCAGGAGGCGATGGCGCTGGCCGATCCCGCGGCGCTGGAGACGGTGCTGGGGCACCTGATTCAGAACGCGGTAGAGGCAAGCGCGGCGGGTCAGCCGGTCACGATGGTCGTGGGGGACGAAGGCGACGAGGTGTTCATCGAGGTGATCGACCAGGGCGGCGGGATGGCCGCCGATTTCGTGCGCGACGGGCTGTTCCGTCCGTTCGTGTCGTCCAAGCCGTACGGCTTCGGGCTGGGCGCGTTCGAGGCGCGGCAGCTGGTCGAGGCGATGCACGGGCGGCTGGTGGTGACGAGCCGCGAGGGCGAGGGGAGCCGGTTCCGGGTCATCCTGCCGCGCTCGCACGTAATGGAGGCCGCCGCATGACCGACGCACCCCGCCCGACGTTGCTGATCGTCGAGGACGATGCCGGGCTGCAACGCCAGCTGCGCTGGGCCTATGACGGTTATGAGGTGGTGGTGGCGGGCGACCGCGCCGCCGCGCTGGAGGCGCTGCGCCTGCACGAGCCGGCGGTCGTGACGCTCGACCTGGGGTTGCCGCCCGATCCCGACGGCACGACCGAGGGGCTGCGCGCGCTGGCCGAGATACTGGCGCTGAAGCCAGATGCGAAGGTGATCGTCGCGTCCGGCCATGGCGCGCGTGAATCCGCGCTGGCGGCGATCGCGGGCGGCGCGTGGGATTTCTATCAGAAGCCGATCGACATCGACCAGCTGGGGCTGATCGTGTCGCGCGCGTTCCACGTCCATGCGCTGGAGGCGGAGAACCGCCGGCTGGCGGCGCGCGTGCAGGACCATCCGCTGGGCGGCCTCATCACCGCCGCGCCCGAGATGCTGAAGGTGACGCGCACGATCGAGCGCGTCGCCCCCGCCGACATCACGGTGATGCTGCTGGGCGCGAGCGGCACCGGCAAGGAAGTGCTGGCGCGCGGGCTGCACGAGGCATCGCGCCGGCGCGATGCGCCGTTCGTCGCGATCAACTGCGCCGCCATCCCCGATACGCTGCTGGAAAGCGAATTGTTCGGGCATGAGAAGGGCGCGTTCACCGGCGCGGTGAAGACGACGCCGGGCAAGATCGAGCAGGCCGACGGCGGCACGCTGTTCCTGGACGAGATCGGCGACGTGCCGCTGGCGTTGCAGGTCAAGCTGCTGCGTTTCCTGCAGGAGCGGGTGGTCGAGCGGGTCGGCGGGCGCAAGCCGATCGCGGTCGACACGCGGATCGTGTGCGCGACGCATCAGGATATCGACGCGATGGTGGCGGACGGCCGGTTCCGCGAGGATCTGTATTACCGGCTGGCCGAGATCGTCGTGCGCATCCCGTCGCTGGCCGAGCGATCGGGCGACGCGGCGCTGCTGGCACGGCATTTCCTGACGCGGTTCGCGCGGACGATGGGCAGCGCGGTCACCGGCTTTTCGGCCGATGCCGCCGCCGCGATCGACGCCTGGGGATGGCCGGGGAACGTGCGCGAACTGGAAAACCGCGTGAAGCGCGCGGTCATCATGGCCGATGGCAAGCTGGCGACCGCGGCGGACCTGGACCTTGCCGCGCGCGATGACGCGGCGTTGGCGATCAACCTGCGCGCGGTGCGCGAGGCGGCCGATCGCATCGCGATCCGCCGCGCGCTGGCGCAGGCGGACGGCAATATCTCCGGCACCGCGCGGTTGCTGGGGGTCAGCCGGCCGACGCTGTACGATCTGATGAAAAGCTACGACCTGAATGCGTGAGGCGCCGGGGGATCATCCGCTGGCGCAGCGCGGCTGGCGGCGGCGTCGGCGGCACGGGCCAAGGCGCGGCCTGGGCACGCGGGTGCGGCGGGTGGCGACGCGCGCGCGGGTGCGGGCGGTGCTGGCGCTGCTGCTGGCCGGGGCGGTGGTGCTCGCGATCGTCGCGCTGGCGCGGCGCGCGGAGCGACCCGATCCGCTGGTCGCGATCCGCCAGGGCGAGACGGCGCTGGCGCAGGCCAATTATTCGGCGGCACGCTATCATTTCCTGACCGCGACCGGCACCGCGCCCGACAATGCGGCAGCGCAGCTCGGGCTGGCGCGTGCCAACCTGCTGCTGGGCGAGGGCGTGGCGGCGGAGGGGGCGGTGGACCGTGCCGCCGCGGCGGGCGTGGACCCGGCGACGCTGCATCCGCTGCGCGCCGCCGCGCGGCAGCTGCAGGACGATGCCGACGGCACGATCGCGGAGGCGGCGCAGGCCGGCGGCGATCCGCTGGCGCAGCGTGCCCGCGCCCGCGCGCTGGCCGACAAGGGCGATACCGCGGGCGGCGTGGCGCTGCTCCAGGCATTGCTGGCACGCAACCCGCGCGACGCGGCGGCGTGGGTCGATCTGGGGCGCGTCCGCTGGAACCTGGGCGATGTGGCGGGGGCGAGCGAGGCGGTGCAGCGCGCGCTGGCGGCCGATCGTGCCAGCCTGTCGGCGCTGGTGCTGGCCGGAGAGGTGGTGCGCAGCCGCTACGGCCTGAACGCGTCGTTGCCGTGGTTCGCGGCGGCGTTGCGGCGCGACCCCTATTACCATCCGGCGCTGGTCGAATATGCCGCGACGCTGGGCGACCTGGGCCGCAATGGCGAGGCGGTGGCGGCGGCGCGGCGGGCGTTGATGACGCGGCGCGACAGTCCGCAGGGCTATTACCTGCTGGCGGTGATCGCCGCGCGCGCGGGCAAGCGGCAGCTGGCGGCGGACCTGCTGGATCGCAGCGGCGGCGCGCTGGACGGGTTGCCGGGCGGGCTGCTGCTGTCGGGCGCGACCGATTATGCCGCGGGGCGGCTGGAGCAGGCGGCGCTGAAATGGCGCGCGCTGCTGGATCGCCAGCCGATGAACCTGGTGGCGCGGCGGCTGCTGGGCGCGGCGCTGCTGCGGTCAGGCGATGCGACGGGGACGCTGGCGGTGCTGCGCCCGATCGCGCTGCGCGGCGATGCCGACAGCTATACGCTGACGCTGGTGGCGCGTGCGTTCGAGGCGCAGGGCAAGCGCGACTGGGCGGCGCGGTTCCTGGACCGCGCGGCGGCGGTGCCCAGCCCCTATGCCGCGCCGTTCGGACAGGACGACAGCCAGGCGGTGCTTGCCGATGCGGTGAGCAAGGTGCCCGACGATCCGCGCGCCGCGGTCGCCTATGTCCGCGGATTGCTGGAAAACGGGCGCGCGGCGGAGGCGATCGCACTGGCGCAGCGGATCGCGCGCCAGACCCCCGGCGCGCCGGCGGCAGCGATGCTGGAGGGCGATCTGGATGCCGCCGCCGGGCGCTGGGCGGCGGCGGCGCGCGACTATGCCCGCGCCGCCGACCTGCGGTTCGACCAGTCGGTGATGCTGCGGCTGGTGGAGGCGCGCGCGATGGCCGGCGACCGGCCCGGCGCGGCACAGGCGCTGGCGCTGTTCCTGGACCAGAATCCGCAGAATGTCGCGGCGCGGCGCACGCTGGCAAATGTGCAGCGCGCGGCGGGCGATGACGAGGCGATCGACACGCTGGAACGGCTGCGCACCGATCTGGGGATGCGCGACGACCTGCTGCTCGCCGGCCTGTCGGGTGCCTATAGCGATGCCGACGATCCGGCGACGGGGCTGGAGCTGGCGTGCGCCGCCTATCGGCTGCAACCGATGCGCGCCGCTGCGGCGAACGCCTATGGCTGGGCGTTGCTGGGCCGCGGGCAGGTGGCGGCGGCGCTGCAATTGCTCGACAAGGCGGCGCGGGCGGCGCCCGGTGACGCGACGATCGCCTGGCACCGCGCGCAGGCGCTGGCGGGCGCGAACCGGCCGGCGGAGGCGCGCGCGCTCCTCGCCGCGCTGCTGCGCCGTGCCGACGTGCCCGACCGCGACGGCGCGCGCCGCCTGCTCGCCAGCCTGCCGCCGGGTTGAGCCGCGCGGCGAGGACGGGTAGCGCGGACGGCATGTCCGACCCCCTCGACCGGATCGCCGCCGCGCTGGAGCGGCTTGCCCCGCCATCGCCCGCCAACGCCGACCCGCTGGCGCACCCCGCTTATGTCTGGCGCGACGGCGCGCTGGTCGCCGCGCGCGCCTTCGCGCCGCTGCCGCTGGCGATGCTGCACGGGGTCGATGCGCAGAAGACCGCGCTGACCGACAACCTGCGGCGGCTGGCGGCGGGCCATGCCGCGCAGGACACGCTGTTGTGGGGTGCGCGCGGCACCGGCAAGTCCGCGCTGGTGAAGGCGGCGGCGGGCGCGGTGCAGGGCGAGGGCGGCGCGCTGGCGCTGGTCGAGGTGCCGGGTGACCGGCTGGCGACGCTGCCCGCGCTGTTCGACACGATCGCCGCGGTGCCGCGCGCCTTTGCGATCTTCCTCGACGATCTGGGGTTCGACGCCGCCGGCGACGCGCGCGGGCTGCGATCGCTGCTGGAAGGCGGGGCGGAGGCCCGGCCCGCAAATGCGCGGCTGATCGTGACGTCGAACCGCCGCCATCTGGTGACCCGCGACATCCGTGAACAGGACAGCGCGATCAATCCGCGCGATTCGGTCGACGACCAGTTGGCGCTGGCGGACCGTTTCGGGTTGAGCCTTGGCTTCCACGTCGTCGATCAGGACGGCTATTGCGCGATCGTGCGCGGCTATGCCGATCGCTACGGCCTGCCGTTCGATGCCGCCGATGCGATCCAGTGGGCGACGCGGCGCGGCAGCCGGTCGGGCCGGGTGGCGTGGCAATATGTCGTCGAACTGGCGGGGCGCGAGGGGATCGCGCTGACCTGATGCGCTCCGGTGGCACGCGATGGCACCGGCGGCGTGCCGGTGCGTTGACGCGGCGTCCTTTCCACCACCGGAGATACGATCATGTCGACCGCCGATGCCAAGGTTTCGAACAGCAAGACCGGCCTGACCGATTCGCTGCGCCAGCATTTCTCGGGCGATGCGCCGCTGACGCAGAAGGCCAGCGGCTTCGTGAAGGAGCGGCCGTGGGCCAGCCTGGCGCTGGCCGGGGTCGCCGCCGCGGCGGTGCTCAACACGCTGCGCGGCGCGCGCGGATAAGCGATGGGACGGGGTGCGGTGTCGCACCCCGTTTCGTCATGCAGTGACCGGGGCGAGCAGCCGTTCGCGGCGCGCGACGATTACCGGGACCAGCATCTGGCCGGCGACGTTGGTGGCGGTTCGCCCCATGTCCAGGATCGGGTCGATCGCCAGAAGCAGGCCGACCCCCTCCAGCGGCAACCCCAATGTCGACAGAGTGAGCGTCAGCATCACCGTCGCACCCGTCAGCCCGGCGGTCGCCGCCGACCCCAGCACCGATACCGCCGCGATCACCGCATAGTCGGACAGGTGCAGCGCGATCCCGAAGAATTGCGCGACGAAGATCGCCGAGATCGCGGGATAGACCGCAGCGCAGCCGTCCATCTTGGTTGTCGCGCCCAGCGGCACCGCGAAGGCGGCATAGGCGCGCGGCACGCCCAGCGCGCGCTCGGTCAGTTCCTCCGTCACCGGCAGCGTGCCGACCGAGGATCGCGAGACGAACCCCAGCTGGATCGCAGGCCAGGCGCGGCGATAGAACCATGACGGGCTGAGGCCGTGGAGCGCCAGCACCGTCGGGTAGACGACGCACAACACCAGCGCGAGGCCGAGATAGACAGCGAGCGCATAGGTGCCCAGCGACGTCAGCGTCGTCCAGCCGTAGCGGACCACCGCGTCCCCGATCAGCGCCGCCGACCCGATCGGCGTCAGCGCGATGACCCAGCGCAGCAGCCGGCGGAAGACCGCCAGCGCGGAGGCGTTGAACGCAAGGAATCCCGCGCCGGCATCCCCCACGCTGACCGCCGCCGCGCCGATCGCGATCGCCGCGACGATGATCTGCAAGACGTTGAACCCGACGATTGTCGTCGCCGCGCCATCGGTCAGCGTCGTACTGGCGGTCAGGCCCAGCATGTTGGCGGGCACCAGCCCCTTCAGGAAATCGAGCCATGACCCGGTCGTGGACGGCGCGGCGGCGGTCGCGGGGCTGACCCCGGCGTGCAGACCGGGCTGGAGCAGCAGCCCCAGCGCGATCCCGATCGACACCGCCGCCAGCGCGGTGAGCGCGAACCACAGCAGCGTCTGCGCGACCAGCCGCGCGGCGTTGTTAAGATCGCGCAGCGCGGCGATCGACCCGACGATCGCGGTGAACACCAGGGCGGGGACCAGCGCCTTGAGCAGCTGGACGAAGATCTGCCCCAGCGTGTGGAGTGTGGTGCCCAGCGGCGCATCGGCCCCGCCCAGGCTACGCGCGGCGAAGCCCAGCGCGAGACCGGCGGCCATGCCGATCGCCACCTGTACCCCGAAGCCGGGCAGGCGGCCTGCGCGCGCGGTGCTCATCGCGCCGCCGCCCGCGCCAGCGCGGCGCCGAACAGCGTGAAGAAACCGCGATTGGCCGGGCATGGCGCGCCCTGCCATTCGGGGTGCCATTGCACCGCCAGCACGTCGGCGGCGACGTCATGCGCGGTGATCGCCTCGATCACGGCATCGTCGGCGGCCACCGCCTCCACCGTCAGGCCGGTGCCCAGCCGGTCGATCGCCATCTGGTGCACCGAATTGACGTCCAGCCGGCCGCAGCCGCTGATCCGCGCCAGCTTGCCGCCGGGGGTCAGATCGACCGGGTGCACATGGTCGAACAGGTCGGCGTAATCGTCCGCCCACGTGCCGCGCAGGTGCGATCCCTGGTCCAGCGTGCGCAGCGAGCCGCCGAACAGCACGTTGATTTCCTGCAATCCCCGGCAGATGCCGAACACCGGCTTGCCCGCCTCGATCATCCGTCCGGCGAGCGACAGCGCGACGATGTCGCGTTCCGGATCGGTCGCCCCCGCGCTTCGATCGGTACAGTCCGACGCCAGCGCGACGTGCGAGCGCGCGCCGGTCAGCAGCAGTCCGTCGAGGCAGGCGGCGGTCGCCGCGACGTCGATCGCATCGGTCACCGCGGGGACGAGCAGGACGGTCGCGCCGCACCAATGGGTAACGGGGGCGATGAAGCGGGTCGCGACCGCCTGGATCGGGCGCGCGGCCTGTTCGTTGCCGCACATGATGCCCACGACCGGCCGCCGCGCGGCGCCGCCGGTCATGCCGCCTCTTCCAGCGTGTCGCGCAGGTCGGCGGCGCCGGCGGAGTCGAGGTGGACCGCTTCGGGCTGGACCAGCACGCTGCCGGGCGCGACGTCGGACAGCAGCCACACGTTGCCGCCAATCACCGACCGGTCGCCGATCGTGACGCGCCCCAGGATCGTCGCCCCGGCATAGACGATGACGTCGTTGCCGACGATCGGATGCCGAGCCAGCCGGGCGCGCGGCGATTGCGGCGCCAGCCCCAGCGCGCTGCGCGCGCCCAGCGTCACATGCTGATACAGCCGCACGCGGTCGCCGATGATCGCGGTTTCGCCGATGACCACCCCGGTGCCGTGATCGATGAAGAAATGCCGGCCGATCGTCGCGCCGGGATGGATGTCGATCCCGGTGCGCTCGTTCGCCAGTTCGGACATCAGCCGCGCGACGATCGGCGCGCCCAGCTGGTGCAGCTGGTGCGCGATGCGGTGGTGCAGGCTGGCGATCGCGCCGGGATAGCAGACCAGGATTTCGTCGACGCTGCGCGCGGCGGGATCGGCGAGGAACGCGGCCTCGACATCGCCGTCGATCAGCCGGCGCACCTCGGGCAGGGTAGTCGCGAACAGCCGGACGATCGTGGCGGCCTGATGTTCGGGGAAGTCGGCGCTGGCCTCTTCCTGCCAATAGCCGATCTCGGCGGCGACCTCGCGTTCCAGGTCGCGCAGCCCGGCGATCAGCTTGGCGGCGACATAATCGTCCTCGCTCGCCGCGGTCGGCGCGCGGTAATGGCCCAGCCGGCGCGGGTAGAGCGCGGCGGACAATGTATCGACGATCGCCGCGATCGCATCGCGCGAGGGGAAGCTGCCGATGTCGCGGCGATGATCGTGACGGCGGCGCCAGTCGGCGCGGGCGGCCCGCAGCCCCGACACGGTATCGGGAATGGTCATGTGACGACGCGCTCCTACGCCCTTACTCCAGTTGTCCGATAGGATATGGCTTGCACGCGCGAAGTCGATAGCGCGGCGGGCAAAACCTGCGTCGCGGGGCGGTAGAAAAACTATGCGCTCACCGCGGCAGCGTGATCGTCGCGCACAGCCCGCCACCGTCGCGCGCGCTCAACACGATCTCGCCACCCGCCTCGCGCACGATCGAGCGGGCCAGCGCCAGCCCCAGCCCGATCCCGCCGGTATCGCGATTGCGCGAAGTTTCCAGGCGGATGAACGGATCGAACACGTCGTCCAGCCGCTCCTGCGGGATGCCGGGGCCACGATCGGCGACGTGGATCGCGGCGTGGCGTTCGCCCGCCTCCAGCGTGACCTCCGCCGCGCCGGCATATTTGACGGCGTTCTCGATCAGGTTGCGGATCGCGCGGCGGATCAGCGAGGGGCGCAGCCGCATGCGCAGCCGCTCCGCTTCCTCGAACGTGACGGCGGCGCCCAGATCGCGGAAGTCCTCGACCACGGCATCGACCAGCGCGGCCAGATCGACCTCGGTCGGCGGCTCGCTGGGGCGGCCCATCCGCGCCAGCGACAGGATGTCGTCGAGCGTCCGGTTCATCTCCGCGATCGTCTCGACCATCCGCGCGCGGTCGGTGTCGTCCTCCACCGATTCGACCCGCACGCGCAGCGCGGCCAGCGGGGTGCGCAGGTCGTGCCCGATCGCGCCCAGCATCCGATCCTTTTCGTCCAGCATCGCGGTGACGCGCAGCCGCAGCGCGTTGAACGCGGCGATCACGGCCTTCACATCGGGCGGGCCGTTCTCCGCCAGCGGTACGGGCGCGGACGAAGGCGAATAGCCGCGCGCCGCAGCCGCCAGCTCCCGCAAGGGCCGCGATATGCGCCGGGCGATCCACAGCACCGGCAGCAGTACCGCGCCGTACAGGATCAGCGTCTGCGCCAGCAGCCGCCAGAACAGCCGCGAATCGTTGCGCGACCATGGCGAGGCGACGACCAGCCAGCGCCCCGACGGCTGCTGCACCGTCATCACCAGCGCGTCGCGACGCTGCGGCGCCACGCCGTCGCGCGCCATCATCCGCCGCTCGATACGGGTCGGGCGCAGCGCATATTGATCCGGGGACGCGAGCGCGACGGCGACGTGGCGCACCGGCACGCCCAGTTCGGCTAGCTGCGACGCCAATTCGTGCGCCAGATCGGGCTGGTCGCGCATCGCGGGGGTCAACGGGCTGGCGACGGCGATGCGCACGCGCCCACGATCCTGCGACAGCGGACGGCCCTGCGCCTCGCGATCGAGCGCGTCGGCGATCTGCACCGCGGCGGGGCGGGTCGCCTGCGCCACGCGGAAGGCGGTGCGGTCGCGCAGGATCAGTGCCAGGTTGAACGCCTGCGCCACGAACAGCGCCAGCGCGACCAGCAAGGCCATCTGCCCGGCCAGGCTGCGCGGCCAGGGGAGGCGCCGGGTCACGGGCGGGACGTCTCAGGCCAGCGGGTCACAGGCGCGTGACGTCGGTCGACAGCGCGTAGCCGCCGCCCCAGACGGTCTTGATGATCTCCGGCGACTTGGGATCCGCCTCGATCTTGCGGCGCAGGCGGCTGACCTGATTGTCGATCGCACGGTCGAAGGCGGCGGCCTCGCGCCCCTGCGTCAGGTCCAGCAGCTGGTCGCGGGTCAGCACCTGCCGCGGGCGCTGCACCAGTGCGAGCAGCAGATTGTATTCGCCGGTGGACAGCGCCACCGACACGCCTTCGCGATCGACCAGCGCGCGCTCCCCGGTCTTCAGCACCCAGCCGGCGAAGGCGTAGGAGCCGCTTTCCGGCGCATGCTGGCGCAGACCGCCGCCACCCGCGGCGCGGCGCAGTACGGTCTTGATCCGCGCCGACAGTTCGCGCGGGGAAAACGGCTTCACGACATAATCGTCGGCGCCCATTTCCAGCCCGACGATACGGTCGGTTTCCTCGCTGCGCGCGGTCAGCAGGATGACGGGGGTGTCGCCGTTGGCGCGGATGTGCCGGCAGAGCGACAGGCCGTCCTCCCCCGGCATCATGATGTCGAGGACGATCAGGTCGATCGCATAGGCGGCAAGGCGCGTCCGCGCGCTTTCCGCGTCGCCCGCCTGCGTCACGCGGAATCCCTGCTTGGTCAGATAGACCGCCAGCGGTTCGCGGATCGAGCGTTCGTCGTCGACGAGCAGAAGGTGCGGCGTGTCGCCCATGGCGTCCGGGATTGGCATGGCGGATACCCCGATGGGAAGCCCCCGCGCCCGTCGCGGCGGACGGGCGCGGGGTGTGCGATCAGTTCGCGCCGTTGTCGGTGCCGCTGGGGGTGGGGGCCGTGTCGCCGCCGGTCATCCGCGCGCGCATCAGCAGGCGCGCGGCCTGCCGCTCGCGCGCGTCGACGACGCCGTCGTGGTTGGTGTCCATCCGATCGAACATGCGCAGCGCGCGTTCGCGGAAGTCGGCCTGGGTGATGTCGCGCGACTTCATCCCGCGGCGCTTGCCGGCATGATCGGGGTCGCCGCGACCCGCGGTGGCCGCGTCGGCGCCGCCGCGCGCGGCACGGCGTGCGTCGCGCCAGGCGTGGCGTTCCTCGGCGGTGACGGTGCCGTCGTGATTGGCATCCATCGCGGCGAAGCGGCGATCGGCGGCGGCGATCGCCTCTGCGCGGGTCTGCGAACGGGCGGCGTCCGGGGCAGGGGCGGCGGGGGCGGCAGCGGGCGCGGCCTGCGCCGCGGCCAGCGCGGGCGCGCCGCCCAGCAGCGCGCCGCCAAGCGACAAAGCGATCAGGAGGGGTTTCTTCACGGGCGATCCTTTGGAAGAGGGGTTCGACGGCGGCCGATTAGGGGGATGCCGCCGTCGATGATCCTTCGTACCCGCCGCCTGTCGTCCACCTGTGTCGCCGCAGCCCCGAAAGTGTCGCGAAATGTATCAGCCGAAGATGACGACCGACTGCATCTGCTCCGCGACCTTCTCCCCGCGCGCATTCCACACGCCCATCACCTGTGACGAGCTGCCCGCGCGCGCATAATCGGCGTCGGAACGCAGCAGCCACCAGCCGTCGTCGGTGGCGGGCGTCGGGCCGAGGATATTGAGCATCCACGTCAGCGAGCTCATCGGCACGTTCTTGCCCAGGATGCGCAGCGCCGCGGGCGGCAGGCAATCGGCGATCGCGACCAGTTCCACCATCGGATCGATCCCGTCGCGATCGTTCAGACGCGTCCAGCGCAGCCATTCCGCGGGCTTCAGCGCGGGGCCGTCGCGCCGGTCCAGGAACTCGAACTGCTGCGTGAAGGCGACATGGGGATTGCCCTTGAACGTGGTATCCGCCGGGCCGGGGCGCGGGAAATCGGGGGCGGGGGTGTCCTCATGGTCGATCGCGCTGTCGACCGCGCGCATGAACACGAAGGTGCAGCGCAGGCCCAGCCCGGCCTCGCTCTCCACGTTCGCCTCGATGAAGGCGGCGTTCTTGCCGCGCCGCAGGCGGCGGGTGGTGACGGTCACCGGGCCGGCGAGCGGGCCGATGAAGCTGACCTGTGCCGACCGCAGCGGCGGCAGGTCGCTGTCCGACCGCATCGCGCAATGAAGTGCGATCGCGCTCGACAGACCGCCATAGGCGGTGCGCCCCTGCAGCCAGTTGTCGGGGATGATGCCGCGCCAGCTGGCGCCATCGTCCTGCGGCTCCAGCGCCGCCAGCACGTCCTTCAGATTCATGTCGTGGCCCTTTCGTCAGGCGAAGTCGCCGGCAGCCAGCCGGTCGCGCAATTCGCGCTTCAGCACCTTGCCGATCGCGCTGCGCGGCAGTTCGTCGGTGGGGTGGAGCGCCGACAGCCGCTGCGTCTTGCCCAGTTTCGCGTTCGTTTCCGCCAGCACCGTCGCGGCATCGGCGGTGGCGCCTGCGCGGGGAACGTAGAAGCCGACCGGGGTTTCGCCCCATTGCTCGCTCGGCACGCCCACCACGGTGCCGTCGGCGACCGCGGGATGCTGCGCCAGCACCGCCTCGATATCCGAGGGGTAGATGTTGAACCCGCCGGAGATGATCATGTCCTTCTTCCGGTCCATCAGGATCAGGAAGCCGTCCTCATCGAAGCGGCCGACGTCGCCGTGGCGGATGAAGCGTTCGCCCTGCGGCGAGATCCAGGTTGCGTCGGCGGTCGCCTGTTCGCGGCCGTGATAGCCGTTCATCATTGCGGGCGATCGGCCGACGATCTCTCCGGTCGCGCCGGCGGGCACTTCGTTGCCGTCGTCATCGATCAGGCGGATGTCGTGACCGGGCATCGGGCGGCCGACGGTGTGCAGCTTGTCGGGATGTTCGGTGGCGTTGAGGCCGCAGCTGCCGCCGCCCTCGGTCATGCCGTAATATTCGACCAGCAGGCCGGGCCAGCGCGTCAGGACGTCGCGCTTCAGCTCCGGCTTGAACGGCGCGGAGGTGCACGTCTTGAACCGGAACGACGCAAGGTCGAAGGTGTCGAAATCCGGCAGCGCCATGATCCGCTGGTACTGCACCGGCACCAGCATCGTGTGCGTCGCGCGATAGTGCTGCGCCAGTTCGAGATAGCGGTGCGCGTCGAACTTCTTCATCAGCACCACGCTGCCGCCCCAGGCGAGCGTCGGCAGGAAGCTGACCAGCGTGGTGTTCGAATAGAGCGGCGTCGCCAGCAGCGTTACCGCGCGGTCGAACCCGGCGCCGGCGTTGCGCGACAGATGCTGCCAGCGCATCGCGTGGCTCTGCACGATCCCCTTGGGAATGCCGGTGGTGCCGGACGAATAGATGATGTTGAACCCGTCCTCGGGCGCGATCGTGACCGGCGTGGGCGCGGCATCGTCGGGGGCGAGCCAGGCGTCCAGCTCCTCCAGCATCACCACCCGCGCGGCGATCGCCTGCCCTGCCAGCGCGGCGGCGTTGGCGGCATCGAGGAAGACGAGGTCGGCGCCGGAATCGGCGATCATGCCCGCGATCTGTTCCGGCGTCGCCGACGGCTGAATCGGTGCGGCGACCGAGCCGGCGCGCAGCGTTCCCAGGAACACGGCCGCCTGCGCGACCGAGGGATAGGAGACGGAGGCGACCGCCTGCCGCTGCGCCGTGCCGTCGCGTTGCAGCGCGGCGGCGATGCGATCCATCAGCCGATCGAGATCGCCGTAGCCGATCGCGCGATCGTCGTCGGCGATCGCCAGCTTGTCCGGGACGCGCAGCGCATGGGCGCGGATGAGATCGGGCAAGGTCCCGAAATCACGGTCGAGCAGATCGGCAGCGGTGGTCGTCATGATCGCCATGGCTAGGCGAAGCGGATCGCGAATGCCATACGCGATCTTCGAAAACGATGGGAGCGGATGATGCGGGACGCAGTGGCGATCGTGACCGGGGGTGGAACCGGGATCGGGGCGGCGGTGGTGCGGCGGCTGGCGGCGCGCGGGGTGCGGTGCGTGGTCAATTATGCGTCGAGCCGCGACGATGCCGAGGCGCTGGTGGCGGAGGTTGGCAATGGCGCGATCGCGGTGCGGGCGGACATCGTCGCCGACGATCAGTGCCGCGCGCTGGCCGCGGCGGCGGTGGATGCGTTCGGGCGGATCGACTTCCTGGTCAACAATGCCGGGCGCACCAAATTCGCCGCGCATGAGGACATGGACGCGCTGGATGCCGAGGATTTCGTCGACATCTACCGCCTCAACACGATCGCGCCGTTCCAGATGATCCGCGCCTGCGCGCCGCACCTGCGCCACAGTGACATGGGCGCGGTCGTCAACGTAGCGAGCGTGGCGGGGGTGTTCGGGATCGGATCGTCGGTCGCCTATGCCGCGTCGAAGGGCGCGCTGATCACGATGACCAAGAGCCTGGCGCGGGTGCTGGCGCCGGCGATCCGCGTCAATGCGGTGGCGCCCGGCTATGTCGGGACCGGCTGGTTCGAGAAACGGCTGGGCGAGGAAGGATTCGCCCGGCTGAACGACAAGGTCGCCGGCGCGCTGCCGATGGCGATGGCGGCGGGGCCGGACGATATCGCCGGGCCGATCGAGATGCTGCTGGACCCCGCCAGCCGGGTGATGACCGGCGAGGTCCTGCTGCTGGACGGGGGCGGGCATCTCGACATCGGGATGAGCCGCCGCCCGGGTCGGGAAATCTAGCGCAAGGTCTAGCGCGCCGGGGTCGAGGACTGGCCGAACAGGATGCGCGCTGTTCGTCGGTCATCTCGGCGGGCTGGGCCTGGATCTCGCGCCCCTTGGCATAGGCGCGCTCCACCGCCGGGCGCGCCTTGATCGCCGCGTGCCAGCGCGACAGGTTGGGAAAGTCGGCCATGTCCTGTCCCTGCGCCTCGGGCAGGATCCATGGGAAGGCGGCCATGTCCGCGACGGTATATTCGTCGCCGATCACGAACTCCCGCCCTTCGAGCCGGCGGTCAAGGACGCCGTACAGACGGTTGGTTTCCTTCACGTACCGGTCAATCGCATAGGGGATCTTCTCCGGCGCGTAGCGGCCGAAATGGTGGTTCTGCCCGGCCATCGGTCCCAGGCCGCCCATCTGCCACATCAGCCATTGCAGCACGTCGACATGCGCACGCGGGGAGGCGCCGCCGAACTTGCCGGTCTTGTGCGCGAGATAGAGCAGGATCGCGCCCGATTCGAACACGCTGATCGGCGCCCCGCCGTCGGTGGGGGCATGATCGACGATCGCGGGCATCCGGTTGTTGGGCGCGATGGCGAGGAAATCGGGCGCGAACTGTTCGCCCTTGCCGATGTTGACGGGGTGGATCGTGTAATCGAGGCCCGCTTCCTCGAGGAATATCGTGATCTTGTGGCCGTTGGGGGTGGGCCAGTAGTGCAGGTCGATCATGCGCTGTCTCCATCGGGAGCGCGGAGAGTGGGGACGAGCAGCGCGACGATCAATGCCGCCACGCCGATCAGCACCCCGGCGATCAGGAACGCCAGCCCGTCGAACCCGCGCGCCGCGCCCCACGCCAGGCTTTGCGCGGCGAGCAGCGGGCCGATGATCGCGGCGACCGAATTGAGGCTGCCCAGCCCGCCCTGCAACGCGCCCTGCCGCTGCGCATCGACCAGCCGGCTGAGCAGCCCGTTCATCGCAGGCCATGCCAATGCCCCCAGGCAACCCACGAGGAAAAAGGCATAAACCTGCCACCCCTGCGTCGTGAAGGCATAGGCGAGCAGCGTCGCGGCGCTGCACGCCAGGCCGAGCACGGCGGTGGTCCGTTCCCCCAGCCGACGCACCGTTCGGGCGGTGAGCGTCACCTGCACGATCAGCTGGAGCAGTCCGACCCAGGCGAGGCTCCAGCCGATCTGCGTCGCGCTCCAGCCGAAGCGGATCGTCGCCCAGAAGCTCCACACCGCCGGGTAGACGACCCCGCCGACCTGCCACACGAACCACGCCACCAGCAGCGGCGCGGCGCGTCCGGCGGCGAACAGCGGGCGGAACGCGCCGATCACATGCGCGTCGCGCAGCACGAAGGGGCGGCGGTTTTCCGGGCGCAGGGTTTCGGGCAAAAACAGGAACATGGCTGCGGCATTGAGTGCCGCCAGCGCGGCGGCGGCGACGAACGGGGCGCGGTGGCCGAAGGTCGCGACCAGGCCGCCGAGCGCGGGGCCGATGATGAAGCCGATCCCGAAGCACGCGCCGAGCAGGCCGAAGCCGGCGGCGCGGCGTTCGGGCGGGGTGACGTCCGCGATCACCGCGCCGGCCGGACCGAAGCTGGCGCCCGCCACCCCCGCGACGAGGCGGCCGAGGAACAGCCACGCCAGCGTCGGCGCCCAGGCCATCAACGCATAGTCGAGCGCATAGGCGAGCATCGCCAGCATCAGCACCGGGCGGCGGCCGAAGCGGTCGCCGAGATTGCCGAGGACCGGCCCGGCGAAGAATTGCGCCAGCGCGAAGGCGGCGAGCATCCAGCCGGCGATTCGAGTCGCCTGGGGCAGGGTGACGTGGCCGATCTCCACGATCAGCCCGGGCAGCACCGGCATGACGATGCCGAAGCCGATGACGTCGACGACCACCGCCGCCAGCACGATCGGCACCGCACGATGATCGAAACGCACCCCGATTCCCCTGTTTTGCCGCGGACGGTAGCCCCAAAACGGCCCCCGCGACACCGTTTGCGCGCGGTGGGGAGCGGTCGGCGGGGGGTGATGCGCGTGACCGGAAGAGGTCTTGGCCGCCGAAACGCGCCTGCCGCGGCGTTTCGAGCGCTGTGCGTGACGCGCCTCTTGCCGCCGCCTTCGCTTCGCGCTTTGCATCGCGCGGCAAACGTGCCATGGGTGGCGAGCATACCCGATCTTCAGAATCGGGAACCCAATGCGATCACGCGGAGAATGATGTCATGGCCACCGCCCCCGAACTGGACCGCCCCGCCGACGCGCTCGACGGCTTCCGTCAGGAAGTGCGCAGCTGGCTGGAGGCGAACTTCCCCCCGTCGCTGAAAGGGCATGATAATTCCATGTCGGCGGTCGAGGGGCCGACCGAGGAGACGCCCGAGCAGAAGGCGTGGCGCGAGGCGATGGGCGCCAAGGGCTGGGGCGTGCCGACCTGGCCGAAGGAATATGGCGGCGGCGGGCTGTCGCGGGCCGAGGCGCGCGTGTTGCAGGACGAGATGGCGCGCGCCGGTGCGTGGAACCCGATCGGCGGCATGGGTGTGATGATGTTCGGCCCGACGCTGCTGGAATATGGCACCGAGGAGCAGAAGCAGGCGCACATCCCCGGCATCGTGCGCGGCGAGGTGCGCTGGTGCCAGGGCTATTCGGAGCCGGGCGCGGGGTCGGACCTGGCCAGCCTCCAGACCTTTGCTGAGGATCGGGGCGACCATTACGTCGTCAACGGGCAGAAGACGTGGACGTCGGGCGGGCAATGGGCCGACAAGTGCTTCGCGCTGGTGCGCACCGACAAGTCGCAGAAACATGCCGGCATCAGCTTCCTGCTGATCGACATGGATGCCGAGGGCGTCGAGACGCGGCCGATCCGCCTCATCAGCGGGCAGTCGCCGTTCTGCGAGACGTTCTTCACCAACGTGAAGGTGCCCAAGGGCAATCTGGTCGGGCGTGAAGGGCAGGGCTGGGAAATCGGCACCCGCCTGTTGCAGCATGAGCGCAGCTCGCTGTCGGGCGGCAGCGGTTCGGCGAGCCGGATGAACGCGGGCAAGAGCGTGCCGGAGATCGCCAAGAAGTATCGCGGTGCGGACGGCGAGGGGCGGATCGGCGATGCCGACCTGCGCACCCGCATCATCAAGCATGAGATGGACCAGCGCGCCTTCGCGCTGACGCTGCGGCGTGCCGCGCTGGAGGCCAAGGGCAATGCCGGGCCGTCGGCGGCGACCAGCATCATGAAGAACGTCGGCGCGCGCATCACCCAGGACCGGGCCGAGCTGAACATCGAGATCATGGGGATGCAGGGCCTGGGCTGGGACGGCGAAGGCTTCAGCGAGGACGAACTGGCGCAGACCCGCAGCTGGCTGTGGGGCAAGGCGGTGTCGATCTACGGCGGTTCGACCGAGATCCAGAACAACGTCATCGCCAAGCGCATCCTGGGGATGCTCGACCACCAGTAAGCGGTGCGGCGGTAATATCGGCTAGGCGCGGCGGCGGACGATCGCCGCGTCAGGAGAGGGCCGGGTAGAGGGGGGCGCCCGCCAAGAGGCGCCCCCTCCCCGGTTATCCCGGACGGACAGGGAGAGACGGCAGTGGCGGTACTCAACGACGAACAGGTGATGCTGCGCGACATGGCGCGCGAATGGGCCGACAATGAAGGCCCGGTCGGTGCGTTCCGCAAGATGCGCGCCGCGGCGCCGGCCGAGCGGTTCGACCGCGACGCCTGGGGCGCGATCGGCCAGATGGGCTGGGCGGGCGTGGTGATCCCGGAGGAATTCGGCGGGTCGGCGTTCGGTTACCTGTCGCTGGGGCTGGTGGTGGAGCAGCTGGGCCGCAACCTGACCGCATCGCCGCTGGCATCGACCGCGGTGGCGGCAAGCGCGATCGTGATGGGATCGTCCGACACCGCCAGGCAGACGTGGCTGCCGCAGCTGGCATCGGGCGAGAAGATCGCGACGCTGGCGGTGGACGAAGGGCCGGTCCATGACGGCGCGGTATCGGGCACGACCGTCGTCGGCGGGCGGCTGACCGGCGCCAAGCCGTTCGTCGCCGAGGGCGATGGCGCGGACATGTTCGTGGTGGCGGCGCAGGACGGGCTGTACCTGGTCGAGAAGGGCGAGGGCGTGACCGTCAGCCACCGCCACATGGCCGACGAGCGCAGCCATGCGCATGTCGCGTTCGACAATGCCCCGGCGGAGAAGCTGGGCGGGCCGGAGCTGACCGCGGCGGTGGTCGACCGCGCGGCGGCGGTGACCTGTGCCGAGATGCTGGGGATGGCGGAGGCCGCGTTCCAGCAGACCAACGATTACCTGAAGCAGCGCGTGCAGTTCGGGCAGGTGCTGTCGACGTTCCAGGCGCTCCAGCATCGCATGGCCAAGCAGTTCACCGAATTGCAGCTGATGCGGTCGGCGGTCGAGGGCGCGCTGGAGGCGATCGACGCGGGGCGCAGCGACGTCGACCAGGCGGTCAGCCTGGCGAAGGCGACCGCGGGCGAGACGCTGAAGCTGGTCAGCCGCGAGATGGTGCAGTTGCACGGCGGCGTGGGCATGACCGACGAATATGACGCCGGCCTGTACCTGAAGCGTGCGGCGGTACTGGAAGTATTGTGGGGAAACAGTGCGTTCCACCGCGACCGCTTCGGGCGGCTGAACGGCTATTGACGGGGCGCCGCGCTGGGCCGCCGCGTCACGTCGACGCGGCGGACGATGTGCGATCGGGCGCGCGGCCATCGGCAGGCCGCGCGCCCGTTTTCGTTTGGAGTGCGACATAGAAGCATCGGTTGGTCCGCATCGGTAATATAACGCCATTTTTCACTTGTAATTCACTCTCCGAATCGCTCCAATCGAAGACGCGGTACGATCGTCAGGCAGATGCGACGACCGCGACGGGAGAGAGATGATGACGAGGTACACGCTGCTGGCCGCGTGCGCGGCCGCCTGTTTCGTGGCGCCCATGGCGGCTGCCCAGGCGACCACCGATGCCACCGCCGGACAGGCCGCGCCCGCCGACCAGACGACGACCGGGGCGCAGGACCTCAACACCGCCGACATCGTCGTGACCGCGCAGGGGCGCGCGCAGGCGCTGGCCGACGTGCCGGTGGCGATTTCCGCGGTGAACGCCGAGAGCCTGGCGCTGTCCGGCGCCAATGACATCCGCCAGCTCAACCAGCTGGCGCCGTCGCTGCTGGTGACCTCCACGGGGTCCGAAGCGAACGGTTCGCCGCGCATCCGCGGTATCGGTACGGTCGGCGACAATCCCGGGCTTGAAAGCTCGGTCGTGGTGCTGATCGACGGCGTCTATCGCTCGCGCGCGGGCATCGGCCTCAACGAACTGGGCGAGATCGACCGGGTCGAGGTGCTGCGCGGTCCGCAGGGCACGCTGGGTGGCCGCAATTCGTCCGCCGGCCTGATCTCCGTCGTCAGCAAGCGGCCGAGCTTCACCTTCGGCGGCAATGCCGAGGTGACCTACGGCAATTTCGATTTCTGGCGGCTGGCCGCCGGCGTGACCGGCCCGATCAGCGAGAACCTCGCCTTCCGGCTCGACGGCGTCTATGTGAAGCGCGACGGCTTCTACAACGATCCGGCCAACAAGACGACGATCAACGACCGCGACCGTTTCTTCGGCCGGGCGCAGCTGGTCTTCGAACCCAGCGACGCGATCAGCTTCCGCCTGATCGGCGATTATACGAAGCGCGACGAAAGCTGCTGCGCGGCGACCTATGTCAGCCCGACGATGAACGAATTCATCGGCAACCTGACCACGCCGGTCGCCTCGGTCAATGCCGGCGTCGCGGCGGGAAGCAACGGCAACAACATCATCAACGTGCTGCGCGACCTGGGCCAGAATCTGGGCGCGTTCAACCAGAATTACAGCCGCGACGTCTCCGTCACGCCGGGCCGCAGCTATGGCGGCAAGATGGAGGATTGGGGCGTGTCGGGGCAGCTCGACTGGGATTTCGGCGGCGCCAAGCTGACGTCGATCACCGCCTATCGCGACTATTACAACACCCAGGCCGGTGACGTCGACTACGGCACCGTCGACATCCTCTACAACGCCAACGACGGCAATAACCGCCGCCAGTTCCGCACCTTCACGCAGGAGCTGCGGCTGAACGGCAGCGCGTTCGGCGACAAGCTCGACTGGCTGGTCGGCGGCTTCTACATGGACGAGAAGTATCGCGGGCGCAGCAACCTGCGCTTCGGCAGCCAGTACGGACGCTTCGCGACCTGCCGCCTGATCTCGGGCGGTGGCCTTGCGGCGCTGTACAACCCTGCGGCGGCGGGCTGCGTCGCCAGCCAGGCGGCGTTCTCCGGCGCGTTCGGCGCGGCGGGCGCGCCGCTGCTCGCCTCGCTGCTGCGGCTCGACGGGCTGAACGATCGCGGCTCGACCATCGACCGCTATAACCAGAACACCACCAGCTTCGCGGCGTTCACGCACAACATCGTCCACATCACCGACACTGTCGACCTGACGCTGGGCCTGCGCTACACCAAGGAGAAGAAGCGCTTTTCCGCGACGTTCGGCAACGACAACGTCGCCTGCACGCAGAACCAGGCCGCGCTGACGCCGTTCCTGGGCAACGCCGCGCTGGCGGCGGTGGCCGGCGGTATCATCGGCCTGTCGTGCCAGGGCAATTCGACCGCGGAGCTGAACGGCGTCAGCATCGCCGACGAACGCAGCGAGGATGAATTCACCGGCACCGCGGTGGCGTCGTGGAAGCCGATCGACGACCTGCTCGTCTACGGCAGCTATTCGCGCGGGTACAAGGCCGGCGGCTTCAACTTCGACCGTTCGGCGCTGAAGGCGCCGACGCTGCCCTTCGCCAGCTTCGGCGGGGGCAGCGCGCAGGCGGGCGCGCAGGCGCTGGCGCGCAATCTGCAGTTCGATGCCGAGACCGTGAACGCGTTCGAAATCGGCTTCAAGTACGCGACCGGCCCGTTCAGCCTGTCGGCGGCGGCGTTCCGGCAGGATTTCAGCAATTTCCAGCTCAACACCTTCGACGGCACGGTCTTCATCGTCGAGAACGTCAACGGCTGTTCGTCGAGCCTGGGCGGCGGCGATCGCGACCAGAGCAAGTTCACCGCGGCGCCGAACTACAATGCCGCCGCGGCGACCACCGGCGCGTGCCCGAGCGGCGACGTCGGCTATGGCGTGCGGTCGCAGGGCGTCGAGCTGGAAGCGACGCTGGTCCCGATCCGCGATTTCCGCGTCACCGCCGGCCTGACCTATGCCGACACCAAGTTCCGCGACCAGCTGGTCGGCCGGGCCAGCGGCGCGCCGCTGAACCAGGCGCTGCGCAAGCTGCCGGGGCAGCAACTGTCGCTGGCCGCGCCGATCACGGTGACGGGGTCGGTCGCGTTTACCCCGGATATCGGCAGCAGCGGCCTGTCGGCGCTGTTCTACGTCGATACCCGCCTGACCGGCGATTATAACACCGGGTCGGACCTGTTCCCGCAGAAGGTTCAGGACGGCTTCGCGCTGGTCAACGCGCGTGTCGGCCTGCGCGGGCCGAGCCAGAAATGGGCGGTGGAATTCTGGGCGCAGAACGTCTTCAACAAGGATTATGCGCAGGTCGCGTTCAACTCGCCGTTCCAGGAAGGCGCCAACACCGCCGCATTCCAGGACCCGCAATATCCGGGCGGGCGGCAGATCTTCTCGAACTTCCTGGCCGAGCCGCGAACCTATGGCGTGACGCTGCGCGGGCGGTTCTGACCGGGCCGGCGGACAGGCGGCGGCATCGTTGCGATGCCGTCGCCGGTCCCGCCGGCATATCATTGTAACGAAATGTTTTTGATGTCGCATCCTGTCGCCGTGCCGGGTCGCAACGGCTAGCCTCGTCCGACAGAAGACACGAACGAGGAGAGGCGGATGGCCCCGATCACGCAGCGCCGGGAAATCGACGAGACCCTGGTCCTCAAGCGCCGCTGGATCACGCTGGCGCTGCTGACGCTGACCTATTTCTTCAGCTTCATGGACCGGCAGATCCTGGCGATCCTGCTGGAGCCGATCAAGCGCGACCTGTCGCTGAGCGATACGCAGCTGGGGCTGCTGTCCGGGCTGGTGTTCGCGATCTTCTACGCCACGCTGGGCATTCCGATCGCGCGGCTGGCGGACCGGACCAGCCGGCGCAACATCATCGCCGCCAGTCTGGCGGTGTGGAGCGTGATGACCGCATTGTGCGGCGTCGCGCAGAATTTCACCCAGCTGCTGCTGGCGCGTGTCGGCGTGGGCGTGGGCGAGGCGGGGGCGGGGCCGCCGAGCCAGTCGATCATCGCGGACCTGTATCCCCCCGAAAAGCGCGCGAGCGCGATGGCGATCTATTCGCTGGGCGTCCTGCTGGGCGGGGGGCTGGGGATCATGATCGGCGGGAATGTCGCGCATGCCTATGGCTGGCGCGCGGCGATGCTGGTGGTCGGCATCCCGGGCATCGTGCTGGCGCTGATCGTGCGATTGTTCGTCGCCGAGCCGCGCCGCGGCCTGTCCGACGTGCAGCGCGTCGCGGAGGAGGAGACCGAGCCGCTGCCGAGCATGTGGCGCGGCTTTCTGGCGATGCTGCACAATCCCGCGGCGGTGCATCTGGTGGCGGGCATGACGCTGACGTCGCTGGTCGGCTATGCGCTGACCGGCTGGGGGCCGAGCTACATGCAGCGGTCAATGGGCATGTCGATGCTGACCGTCGCCAATTACATCGCACTGCCCGCCGCGCTGGTCGGCGGGGCGAGCGCGCTGCTGGGCGGGGCGATCGCCGACCGGATGGCGAAACGCTACGGCCTGCATGCGCAGGCGTGGGTGATCGCGGCGATGAAGACGATCGCGTTCCCGTTCGCCGTATCCTTCTACTTCTTCGATTCCGTGCCGGTCGCGCTGGGCGCCTATTTCGTGTCGCTGCTGTTCGCGGGCGTCTATCTGGGGCCGACCTATGCGCTGATCCAGCATCTGGCGCCGCTGCGGCTGCGCGCGATGTGGGCGGCGCTGACGCTGCTGATGGTCAACCTGATCGGGCTGGGGCTGGGGCCGCTGGCGGTCGGGCGGCTGAGCGACCTGATGCAGCCGGCGCTGGGCGACCAGTCGCTGCGCTATGCGATGCTGGCGGTGGCGATGATGACCCCGGTGCCGATCTTCCTGTACTGGCGCGCCGGCGTGCTGATGCGGCGCGCGGCGGACTGAGGAAATCGTTCCGTTTTGGAACAATCGCTTGCCCCCCGGCCCGTCCCACGTATGAGAGCGGCATGATAACGCCTTCTGGGGGGAAGGGCAGGGGATGGACGATCAACACGGGCCGGTCGGCTATTGGGCGCCGCCGGCGGGCCTGACGGGTTACATCACCGCCTTCCACCGGTTTCGCGTGCCCGACGTGCCGGGCGGCTATCGCGACATCCTGCTGCCCAGCCCGGCGACGATCCGCATCGCGCTGCACGATGGGGCGCGCTGGTCGAAGCGCATCGGCAATCGCGTGTTCGACAATGTCCCGGACCTGGCGTTCATGGGGCCGACCAGCCAGGCGGGGCAGGTGGCGGTGGAGGGCAGCGGGACGCTGATCGGCGTCGGCCTGCGCCCCGCGGGCTGGGCGCAATTGTTCGGCGGCGACCTGTCGCGCCATGCCAACCGGGTCGTGCCGCTGGCGATGCTGGACGGCGGGGGCGAGGCGCTGCGCGATGCGCTGGCGGCGGCGGAGGCGGCGGGCGACACCCCGGTCGCGGCGTTCGCGGCGTGGCTGGAAACGCGGTTGCAGCGCCGCCCGCCCGCCGACCCGCGCGTCGCGCTGCTGACGCGATTGCTGGACGATCCCGCGACGACGCGGATCGAGGCGGTGGCCGAGGCGCTGGAGACGACGCCGCGCGCGCTGACGACGCTGACCCGCGCGACGTTCGGCTTCACGCCCAAGGTGCTGCTGCGCCGCAACCGGTTCCTGCGCGCGCTGTCGGCGATCCTGATCGACCCGGCATCCGGTGCGGAGGCGCTGGAGGCGGCGGGTTACTGGGACCGATCGCACTTCCTGCGCGACAGCCACCTGTTCCTGGGCTGCTCCGTGCGCGATTTCGTGCGGCAGCGCGGGCCGATGAACCAGCTGGCGATCCAGCGGCGGGTGGACGCGCTGGGCGAGGCGGTGTGAGGGGAAGACGTGGCGAGCTCCTCGACACCGTCGTGACATTCCGTCCGTCATGCCGGACTTGATCCGGCATCCATCGTGCCGCGAGTCCGCACACCTCGGCGTGTGCGGAACGGTGGACCCCGGAACGGGTCCGAGGTGACAGAGCCTGCGGGCGCGGGCGGCGCGCTTCCTCGGTCTTTCGGCCGCTGTTTCCCGCGATCAGCCGGTTCAGCGTGTGCGGAAGGGTGGATGCCGGATCAAGTCCGGCATGACGGAGGAGAGGGGGCGGCCCTGCCCATCACTCGCCCCCGCCGCTCAGCTTTCCA
Source organism: Sphingomonas adhaesiva (assembly GCF_002374855.1). Taxonomy (GTDB): domain Bacteria; phylum Pseudomonadota; class Alphaproteobacteria; order Sphingomonadales; family Sphingomonadaceae; genus Sphingomonas; species Sphingomonas adhaesiva. Next base: position 899,021 of record NZ_NWVC01000001.1, on the reverse strand, counting down.
GTGCGCGGTCGTCGAACATGCCGAACATCAGCGTGGAGGCGTAGAGTGCGATCGCGCGGTCGCGGGGCATCGGCCAGGCCCATTTGCGCATGTCGAACGCGGCGTTGAGCAGCGCCATCATCGCCTGGCTGGCGACCAGGCAGTCGAGCGGGCGGATCGTCCCCTCGGCGATGCCGTCCATCATCGTGCCGGCGATGCGCCGCGCGATGCGGTTGGAGCGGTCGACCATCGACTGCCGCTCGCCCGCGGGCAGCCCGCTCAGCGCGGTGGTGCGCAGCAGCGACGCCTGATCCGAGAATTGCACCGCCAGCAGCGCGGCGACGGTATCGCACAATCGCTGCCAATGGGTGCCGCCCATGCGATCGGCCAGCGCCTGCGTCGCGGTGATCGTGTCGAAGCTGCGGCGGTAGCAGGCGACGACCAGATCGTCCTTGGCATCCAGATGGTGGTAGAAGCTGCCCTTGGTGACGTTCAGTTCCGACGCGATCCGCTGCACCGACGCGCCGCGATAGCCCAGTTCGTTGATGAGACGCGTGGCGGCGAGCAGGAACGCCTCGCGTCCCGGCACCACGTCATCGACCGGCACCTCCATCGGGCGCGGTGCCCAGCGCGCGGCCGGCCCGGCGACGCCGTTGCGGAAGAAGTCGATCAGCCAGCCTTCGATCCGCGCATATTGATCGGCATCGTAGCGCGGCAGCCAGACCGGCAGCCAGAAGATGTTTTCGAGCAGGACGTGCGCGCGCGCCCCCGCCAGATCGGTGCGCGCGCGGCCCAGATCCTCCCCCCACAGCGCGCGGGTGCGGCGGAACACCTCCCGCCAGGTGGTCATCAGCCGGCCACGCGCCGGCTCGTCCATGGCGCGCAGGTCGGACAGGACGGCGAAGGGGCGTTCTTCGCCCCGCTCGATCCGCGCCAGCCGCGCCATGTTGATCGCGATGAAGCGTTCGACGCGTTCCTGCGGGGTGGTCGCCTCCGCCGCTTCGTCCAGCATCGCCAGCAGATAGTCGAGCGTATGTTCGAAGGCGGCGGCGGCCAGATCCTCCTTGCGCTTGAAATAATAAGTGACGCTGGTGGTGTTCAGCCCGACGCGGCGCGCGACATCGGCGAAGGTCATGCCCTTCGCGCTCTGTTCGTTGATCGCCTCCGCCGCGGCGGCCAGAATCGCCTCGCGCTTTTCCCGGAAGCGGCGCGTGCTGGTGTTCTCGCTGATGTGGACGTCCCCCATCCGACACACGTTAGCATGCGCGTTTCGAAGGTACAGTCCCTTTTCACGTCCGCCGCATTCCCACGGTGACGCGGGGGTATCGCGATCAAACAGGCGCTTTACCGAAGATGCGGTATGGCCTAAGCCGCCTTTCGAAACCGAGATGGAGAGATGCGATGGATTTCACGCTGAGCGAACGGGAAACCTATTTCCGCGACCGGGTCCGCGAGTTCATCGCCAAGGAAATCGCGCCGCGCCAGGCCGAGCACGACCGGCAGCATCACGAAGGCGATCCGTGGAAGGTGATCCCCGTGATTGAGGAGGTCAAGGCGAAGGCGCGCGAGGCGGGGCTGTGGAATTTCTTCATGCCGCCGCATTCGGGGCAGCAGCATGTCGACGACACGTTCCAGTTCGAGGGGACGCAGCTGACCAACCTCGAATATGCGCTGTGCGCCGAGGAGATGGGCAGGATCGGCTGGGCGAGCGAATGCTTCAACTGCTCGGCGCCCGACACCGGCAACATGGAAGTGCTGCACCGCTACGGCACGCTGTCGCAGAAGGAGCAGTGGCTGCGCCCGCTGATGAACGGCGAGATCCGCTCCGTCTTCCTGATGACCGAGCCGGCGGTCGCTTCGTCCGACGCCACCAATATCGAGACGCGGATCGAGCGCGACGGCGACCATTATGTCATCAACGGCCGCAAATGGTGGTCGTCGGGCGTGGGCGATCCGCGCTGCAAGATCGGCATCCTGATGGGCAAGACCAGCTTCGAGGGGTCGCGCCACCAGCAGCAGAGCCAGATCCTGGTGCCGATGGACACGCCAGGCGTGAAGATCGAGCGGATGCTGTCGGTCTACGGCTATGACCATGCGCCGCACGGCCATGGCGAGGTGAGCTTCACCGACGTGCGCGTGCCGGTGGAGAACATCCTGCTGGGCGAGGGTCGCGGGTTCGAGATCGCGCAGGGGCGGCTGGGGCCGGGGCGCATCCACCATTGTATGCGCACGATCGGCGTCGCTGAAGTGGGCATCGAGAAGATGGCCAAGCGGCTGCTGAGCCGCATCGTGTTCGGCAAGCGCATCGCCGACCATTCGATCTGGGAACAGCGCATCTCGCGCGCGCGCATCGACATCGAGATGACGCGCCTTCTGTGCCTGAAGGCCGCCGACATGATGGACCGCGCCGGCAACAAGGCCGCGCAGCAGGAAATCGCGATGATCAAGGTGCAGGCGCCGAACATGGCGCTGCAGATCCTGGACGATGCGATCCAGGCGCATGGCGGCGGCGGCGTGGCGGAGGATTACGGGCTGGCGCATGCCTGGGCCGCGATGCGCACGCTGCGCTTCGCCGACGGCCCGGACGAGGTCCACAACCGTGCGATCGCGCGCAACGAATTCGGCAAGCACGGCGAATGGAAGGCGGAACGCCCGTCGAACGACCGCGGGCCGGAGGTGTCGAGCGGCGATATCGGGGTGAGCCGGTAACGCGTCCGCGCCGTACCCGCGCCGGGCAACGGCGCGGGGCGGCCCGGTAGGACGATAGGGGAGAGGACCCAATATGAAGGCCGCAGTCCTGTTCGAGACGCGACAGCCGCTGGAGGTGGCGGACGTCGTGGTCGCCAATCCCGGCCCGCGCGAGGTGCTGATCCGCACGCGCGCGGTCGGCGTGTGCCGGTCCGACCTGCATTTCGTCGACGGCACCTATCCGCATGCACTGCCCGCCATTCCCGGTCATGAGGCGGCGGGCGTGGTGGAGGCGGTAGGCAGCGAGGTGCGCACGGTGAAGCCGGGCGACCATGTCGTCACGTGCCTGTCCGCTTTTTGCGGGCATTGCGAATTCTGCATTACCGGCCGCATGTTCCTGTGCGTCAGCGCCGAGACGCGGCGCGGCAAGGGCGAGGCGCCGCGGCTGACGCTGGCCGACGGCGGCGTCGTCAACCAGATGCTGAACCTGTCCGCCTATGCCGAGATGATGCTGGTCCACGAACATGCGTGCGTCGCGATCGACCGCGACATGCCGCTGGACCGTGCCGCGCTGATCGGCTGCGCGGTGACGACCGGCGCGGGCGCGGTGTTCAACACGACCGACGTGTCGCCGGGCGAGACGGTGTGCGTGGTGGGATGCGGCGGCATCGGGCTGGCCGCGGTCAACGCCGCCAAGATCGCCGGCGCAGGCAAGATCATCGCGCTGGATCCCGTCCCCGAAAAGCGCGCGATCGCGGAGAAGCTGGGCGCGACCCACACGTTCGACGCGATGGCCGAGGGCGTGGTGGCCGAGGTGGTCGAACTGTCGAAGGGCGGCGTCGACCATGCGATCGAGGCGGTCGGGCGCCCGCAATCGGCAGCGACCACCGTGTCGGTGCTGCGCCGCGGCGGCACCGCGACGATCCTGGGGATGATGCCGCTGGCCGAGAAGGTCGGGCTGTCCGCGATGGACCTGCTGTCGGGCAAGAAGCTGCAGGGCGGGTTGATGGGATCGAACCGCTTTCCGGTCGATATCCCGCGGCTGGTCGATTTCTATCAGCGCGGGCTGCTCGACCTCGACACGATCATCGCCGAGCGGCTGCCGCTCGACCGGATCAACCATGCGTTCGACGAGCTTCGCAAGGGCGATGCGACGCGCAGCGTGATCACCTTCGACGCATGACCGACAGCAACCTCCAGGCCGAGATCGCCGAGCGCGACCGGCTCGACACCGATCGCCTGTCGGCATGGATGCAGGCGCATGTCGACGGCTTCGCCGGCCCGCTGACCTACGCAAAGTTCGCGGGCGGGCAGTCCAACCCGACGTACAAGTTGCAGACGCCGACGCGCAACTATGTCCTGCGGCGCAAGCCGATGGGGGAATTGCTGCCGTCGGCGCACCAGGTGGATCGCGAGCATCGCGTGATGGCCGCGCTGCACCCCACCGGCTTCCCCGTGCCGCGCCAGTATGGCCTGTGCGAGGACGATGCGGTGATCGGATCGGCCTTCTACGTCATGGAGATGGTGGTCGGGCGCACGATCTGGGACGGCGCGATGCCCGACCTGACCCCGGAGCAGCGCCGCGACCATTATCACGCGATGATCGACACGCTGGCCGACCTGCACAATGTCGATCACGTCGCGATCGGGCTGGAGACGTTCGGGCGCCCGGGCAATTATTTCGAGCGGCAGGTATCGCGCTGGATCAAGCAGTATCGCGGTGCCGAGACCGAGCACATGCCCGCGATGGAAAGCCTGATCGAATGGCTGCCGCGCACGGTGCCCGAACAGACGCGCACGTCGATCGTCCATGGCGATTACCGTGTCGATAACATGATCTTCGCCCCCGGCACCGACGCGCGCGTTCTGGCAGTGCTGGACTGGGAATTGTGCACGCTGGGCGATCCGATCGCGGACCTGACCTATTATCTGATGAGCTGGGTGACCGAACCCGAAGGGCGATCGGGCGTGATGGGGCTGACCGGGCCGGACACCGGCATCCCGCATGTCGAGGAGATGGTGGAACGCTATTGCGCGCGCACCGGGCGCGACGGCGTGCCGCAGCTCGACTGGTATTTCGCGTTCAACCTGTTCCGGCTGGCCAGCATCGTCCAGGGGATCAAGAAGCGCGTGCTGATCGGCACCGCCAGCAACGCGCGTGCCGAGGAAACCGCCAAGCGCGTGCCGATGCTGGCCGACGCCGCGTGGCATTTCGCGCAGAAGGCGGGGGCCTAGCTCTCGCATCGGAATAACGGAGAGACCCCAGCTTTCGCTGGGGTGACGCCCGTGAATTGCAGGAGGGATGATGTCGCTGTTCGATCTGACCGGGAAGGTCGTGCTGATCACCGGATCGTCGCGCGGGATCGGCAAGGCGAGCGCGATCGCCTGTGCCGAGCAGGGCGCGAAGGTGGTGATTTCCAGCCGCAAGCAGGATGCGTGCGATGCGGTGGCGGCGGAGATCAACGCGCGTTTCGGCGCGGGGACCGCGATCGCGGTGGCGGCCAACATCTCCGACAAGGCCGGGTTGCAGGCGCTGGTCGATGCGACGCGCGCGGCGTTCGGGCGCGTCGACGTGCTGGTCTGCAACGCGGCGTCCAACCCCTATTACGGGCCGCAGGAAGGGATCGCCGACGAACAGTTCCGCAAGATCCTGGACAACAACATCATCTCCAACCACTGGCTGATCGGGATGGTCGCGCCGGAAATGAAGGAGCGCGGCGAAGGGTCGATCGTCATCGTCAGCTCGATCGGCGGTTTGCGCGGATCGACGGTGATCGGCGCCTATTGCATCAGCAAGGCCGCCGACATGCAGCTGGCGCGCAACCTGGCGCACGAATACGGCCGTCACGGCATCCGCGTGAACTGCATCGCGCCCGGCCTGATCAAGACCGATTTCGCCAAGGCGCTGTGGGAGGACGAGGCGGCGGTGGCCGAACGCAACGCCACCACCCCGCTGCGCCGGATCGGCGAGCCGGAGGAGATCGCGGGCGCGGTCGTCTATCTCGCCAGCCCCGCCAGCGCGTTCATGACCGGGCAGACGATGGTGATCGACGGCGGCGTGACGATTTGAACCCGCGCGGCCCGGCGGATGCCGGGACCAGCCGGGCATGACGGAGAGTGAGATGCGGTTCCAGGACAAGTCGATCATCGTCACGGGTGCGGGTTCGGGCATCGGGCGCGCGGCGGCAACGCTGTTCGCGGCCGAGGGCGGGCGCGTGGTGGTGGCGGACATCAACGAGACCGCCGACGCGACCGCGCAGGCGATCCGCGACGCGGGCGGCACCGCCGAGGCGATCCGCATCGACGCGGGCAACGAGGATGACGTCGCCAAGGCGGTGGCGCTGGCGGTCGAGCGGTTCGGCGGGCTGGACGTGATGTTCGCCAATGCCGGCATTTCGGGGGGCATGGCCAATATCTTCGACACCGACGTGTCGCTCATCACCGAGGTGCTGCGCGTCAACCTGATCGGCCCGTATCTGGCGGTGAAGCATGCCGCGCCGCAGATCGCCGAGCGAGGCGGCGGGGCGATCATCCTGACCGCGAGCGTCGCGGGCATCCGGTCGGGCGCGGGATCGCCGGCTTATTCGGCGTCCAAGGCCGGGGTCATCAACCTGGCGATGGTGTCGGCGCAGCAACTGTCGGGATCGAACGTGCGCGTCAACGCGATCTGCCCGGGGCTGACCGAGACCGGCATGACCAAGCCGACGTTCGATTACGCGCGCGACGCGGGCAAGATGGACCGGGTCGGCCGGCTGAACCCGCTGCGCCGCGGTGCGCAGCCGGAGGAGCTGGCGAAGGTGGCGCTTTTCCTGGCGAGCGACGATGCCAGCTACGTCAACGGCCAGGCCATCGCGGTCGACGGCGGGCTGTCGTCGAGCCACCCGGTCACCAAGCAGGAATATGGCCGCACCGCCGTGTAGGCGCGACGGGCGCGGAACGGTGTGGGGCTAACATGGGTTTCTCCTGCGATCTCAGGAGAACCACCATGCAGGCGCCCGTCCGTTACACCCCCGCCGTCGAGGACGTGAAGCCGGACGAGGCCGACGTGGTCCGCCAGCTGAACGAGGCGTTCGACACGATCCTGGAGACGACCGCGAAGGATTACGGCCATGCCGTGCGCGCGGTCCATGCCAAGTCGCACGGGATCATCGAGGGCACGCTGACGATCGACGCCGACCTGCCGCCCGAATTGGCGCAGGGGCTGTTCGCGACACCGGGCGAGCACAAGGTGTTCCTGCGCCTGTCGACCAATCCGGGTGATATCCTGGACGATGCGATCTCGCTGCCGCGCGGGCTGGCGATGAAGGTGCTGGACGTCGAGGGCGAGCGGTTGCCGGATGCGGAGGGGACCACGCAGGATTTCGTGATGGTCAACGCCACCGCGTTCCAGGCGAAGAGCGCGGACAAGTTCCTGGGCAACCTCAAGCTGCTGGCGAAGACGACCGACGTGGCCGAAGGCGGCAAGAAGGCGTTGTCGGCGGTGCTGCGCGGGGTGAACAGCGCGCTGACCGCGGTGGGGATCGAGAGCGCGACGATCCGCACGCTGGGCGGCGCGCCCAACGTCGACCCGCTGGGCGAGACCTATTTCAGCGCGACGGCGTTCCGATATGGCGACCATATCGCGAAGTTCAGCCTGAAGCCGGTCGCGCCGGGGCTGTGCGAGCGGACGGGGGCGATCATCGACACGAGCGGCGACCGCGACGCGATCCGCGCGACGGTGCGCGAGGAGATGCAGCGCATGGACGGGGAATGGGAATTCCGCGTCCAGCTGGCGCGCGATCCGGACCGCCAGCCGGTCGAGGATGCGACGGTCGAATGGGACGAGGCGGAGGCGCCGTTCGCGCGCGTCGGTGTGGTGCGGGCGCGCGCGCAGGACAGCTGGGACGCCGACCGCGTCGCTGCGGTGAACGAAGGGATGCGGTTCAGCGTGTGGACCGGGCTGGCGGCGCACCAGCCGCTGGGCAACATCAACCGTGCGCGCCGGGACACCTATCGCCATTCGGCCGATGTCCGTGCGCGGGTGAATGGATGCCCGATCCACGAACCGACACGAATGGCCGAGCCGGCATGACGGCTTAGCGCCGCGTTAACCGTTGCGGGTGCACGCAGTCGGCGACGAAGCACGGTGATGGTGGCGATGCGAAGCGATCTGTTGTGGGAAGCGATCGACCGGTCGCAGATGGTAATAGAATTTACCCGCGACGGGATGATCGTCCCCGCGAACGATCTGTTCCTGGGTGCCACCGGCTATCGCCTGCAGGAGATCGTCGGGCGGCACCACCGCATCTTCTGCACGCGCGACGATGCCGCATCGCCCGCCTATGGCGCCTTCTGGCACAAGCTGTCGTCGGGGCAGTTCGAGGCGGGGCGGTTCCATCGCCTGGCGGCGGACGGAGGCGATCTGTGGTTGCAGGCCACCTATACGCCGGTGCTGGGTCTTGACGGGACGGTGGATCGGATCGTCAAGTTCGCGGCCGATATCAGCGACGAGGTCCGCCGGCAGGGCGAGTTGCGCTCGCAACTGTCGGAGATCGCGCGCCATCGGCTGGTCGCCGACGAACAGCGCGACGAAACCGATGCGATGCTGACCAAGCTGGGCCGGGTGGTCGATTCGATCGCCGGGATCGCGGAACAGACCAACATGCTGGCGCTCAACGCCTCGATCGAGGCGGCGCGCGCGGGTGCGGCGGGGCGCGGCTTCGCGGTGGTGGCCAGCGAGGTCAAGAAGCTGGCCAACGACACCCATGCGGCAACGGCGCGGGCGCGGGCGATGATCGCCGGCTGACGCCCGCCAGCGTCAGCCGCGCGGCTGACGCATCCGGATCAGCCCTTCCTGCGCGACGCTGGCGATCAGCCGGCCGTCCGCGCTGAAGATCTTGCCGCGGTTCATGCCGCGACCATGGCCCGCCCAGGGGCTGTCGGTGGTGTAGAGCAGCCATTCGTCGGCGCGGAACGGTTCGTGCAGCCACAGCGCATGATCCAGGCTGGCGCTCTGGAACCCCGGCGAGGTCCAGTTGACGCCGTGCGGCAACATGCACGTCCCCAGCAGCGACATGTCGCTGGCATAGGCCAGGATCGCGCGGTGCACCGACGGATCGTCGCCGATCGGCGCGACGATGCGGAACCAGCTGTGCTGGACCGGATCGGTGGGCACGGGGCTGGCCCAGCGGCGCGGGTAGACCGGGCGCAACTCGATCGGGCGCGGGCGCAGCAGCGCGCGGCGGAATTTCTCGTCCACCCCGGCGCTGTCGGCGGCGCGCAGCTCGGCCTCCGACTTCAGTTCGTCGGGGGCGGGCACCTCCGGCATCGCATCCTGATGCGCATAGCCTTCCTCCGGCATCTGGAACGAGGCGGCCATGTTGAGGATCGGTTGCCCGCGCTGCATCGCGATGACCCGGCGGGTGGCGAAGCTCTTGCCCTCGAAATCGCGCACGACGCGGTAGATGATCGGATGATCCTCCGCACCTGCGCGCATGAAATAGGCGTGGAGCGAATGCGCGATCTTGCCCGACGGATCGGTCGACCGCTGCGCCGCCTGCAACGCCTGCGCGATCACCTGCCCGCCGAACACGCGCCCGACCCCGCCGCGCGAGCGGCGCCCGCGGTACAGATCGGTGTCAATCTCCTCGACGTCGAGCAGGTCGACCAGATCGGCGGCGAGGTCGGCGGGGGTGGGGGGCGTTTCGGTCATGCTACATGCTCCGCGCAGGCGGGAGCCCAGGGCCACACGCGGTGCGCTCGTGATACTGGGCTCCTGCCTGCGCAGGAGCACGTGGGCCGTCAATAGCCGGCGGTTTTCGCCAGCAGATCGGCGTGGAAGTTCGCGTCGCCGAACATTTCCGCCAGCACGCGCCCGCTCTTCATGTAGAAGCCGATGTCATATTCGTCGGTCATGCCGATGCCGCCGTGCATCTGCACGCCTTCCTGCACCGCCAGCGTGGTGGCCAGCCCGGTCATCGCCTTGGCCACCGACACCGCCTGATCCGCCTTTTCGTCGCCGGCGTCGAGCAGCTGCTGCGCCTTGAGCACCGCGGCGCGAGCGACCTCCATTTCCGAATAGAGGTGCGCGGCGCGGTGCTGGAGCGCCTGGAAGCTGCCGATCGCGACGCCGAACTGCTTGCGGTCCTTGAGATAGCCGACGGTCATGTCCATCGCGCCGCCGCCGACGCCGAGCATTTCGGCCGCCGCGCCGGTGCGGCCGGCGCGCAGCAGGCGCGACAGCGGATCGCGGCCGGCGTCGACCTCCCCGATCACCGCATCGGCATCCACCTCCACCCCGTCGAAGGCGATGCGCGCTGCCAGGCTGGCGTCGGCCAGCCGCTCCGGCGTGGCGGTGAGGCCAGCGGCATCGCGCGGCACCGCGAACAGCGTCACGCCCGCATCGTCATCCGGCGACCCGGCGGTGCGCGCCGCGACGATCAGCAGATCGGCGACATGGCCATGGGTGACGAACTGCTTGGCGCCCGTCAGGCGGAAGCCGTTGCCCGATCGTTCGGCCTTCATGCCGACGCTGGAACGGTGCTTCGCGCCCTCGTCGATCGCCAGCGCGGCGACGGTTTCGCCCGCCAGGATGCCGGGGAACCAGCGGTCGGCCTGGGCGGTGCCCTTCAGTGCCTCCACAGCGGCGACGGCGGTGGTGAGGAACGGGGAGGGCGACAGGTTGCGGCCGATCTCCTCCAGCACCACGCCCGCCTCGACATGGCCGAGGCCCAGGCCGCCGGCGTCCTCGCCGATCAGGATGCCGGTGAAGCCCATGTCGGCGAACTGTTTCCACAGGTCGCGGGAAAAGCCGGTCGCGTCCTTCGCATCGCGCAGCGCGCGCATGTGGCTGACGGGGGCGTGTTCGGTGACGAAATCCTTCGCGGTGTCGCGCAGCATCGTCTGTTCGTCGTTGAGGAAAAGGGGCATTTGAAACTCCGTCGCCCCTGCGAAGGCAGGGGCCTATTTCTGTCGGGTGTGCCGCTGCGGGCAGTCACACGATCGTCGATCCGCGTGTCGAGCTGTGTTCATCAACTCGGCAGCCATGGGCCCCTGCCTTCGCAGGGGCGACGATGGTGTCTACGAGGGCAATTCCAGGATGCGCTTGGCGATGATGTTGAGCTGCACCTCGCTGGTGCCGCCCTCGATCGAATTCGCCTTGGTGCGCAGCCAGGCACGCGCCTCGCGCCCGCCGTCCGACGCCTCGCTTTCCCATTCCAGCTCGTCGGAGCCGCCCGCCGACATCAGCAGTTCGTAGCGCGTCTTGTTCAGCTCCGTGCCGTAATATTTCATCATGCTGGGCTGCGCGGGATGGGCGCGGCCGGCCTTCAGCTCGTCGATGAACCGCTCGCTCTGCGCCGCGAACGCCTTGGCGCGCACGTCGAACAGCGCCAGTTGCGCGCGCAGCAGCGGATCGGCGAGCTGCCCATCGTCGCCGGTGCCGACCGAGCGCTTCGCCACCTCGACCAGCGGGTTCTTCGCACCGGTGCCGCCCAGGCCCATGCCCGAGATCATCTCGCGCTCATGCCCCAGCAGGTATTTGGCGACGTCCCAGCCCTTGTTCAGTTCGCCGACCAGATTTTCCTTGGGCACCTTCACATTGTCGAAGAAGGTTTCGCAGAAGGGCGAATAGCCGCTGATGAGCAGGATCGGCTTGGTCGACACGCCCTCGCTGGCCATGTCGAACAGCACGAAGCTGATGCCGTTGTGCTTGTTGGTCCGGTCGGTACGCACCAGACAGAAAATCCAGTCGGCCTTGTCGGCGTAGCTGGTCCACACCTTCTGCCCGTTGACTAGGAAGTGATCGCCCTTGTCCTCCGCGCTGGTGGCCAGGCTGGCGAGGTCCGACCCGGCGTTCGGTTCCGAATAGCCCTGGCACCAGCGGATTTCGCCGCGCGCGATTTCGGGGAGGAAGCGCTTCTTCTGCTCTTCCGTCCCGTATTTCAGCAGCGCCGGCCCGAGCATCGAGATGCCGAACGAGTTGAGCGGGTTGCGCGCGCGGATGCGGGCCATTTCCTCGCGCAGCACCTTGGTTTCGGCCGCCGACAGGCCGCCGCCGCCATATTCCGTCGGCCAGTCCGGCACGGTCCAGCCGCGCTGGCCCATCGCGTCCATCCACTGTTTCTGCGCCGGGGTCAGCGCGCTCTGGTCGCGGCCGCCCCATACGGCGTCCTTTTCGCTGCGCACCGGCTCGCGCATTTCGGGCGGGCAATTGGCGTCAAGCCAGGCGCGCGTGTCGGCGCGGAAGGTGTCGAGATCGGTCGTCATCGGTCACTCCATGAAAGCTCGTGCGCCGCGCGGGCGGCGGCGATGGCGGTGCGGTCGGCGAACAGGTCCGCGATCACCTGCACGCCGATCGGCAGGCTGTCGGGATCGGTGCCGATCCGCACGCTGGTGGCGGGCAGCATCGGGAAGGTCGCGAGGCCCGGGAAGGCGAACTGGTGGAAGAATTGCGTATCCTCGCCATCCACGTCGAGCCGGCGGGTGGCGAGCGGGGTATCGTCGTGCGCGAAGGCGGTCATGCCGACGGTCGGCGCGATCACCACGTCATAATGTTCGAACAGGCGCCGCCACTGGCGCTGGTTGCGCGCCTGTTCGTCGTGAAGGTGGAGCCAGTCCTCCAGCCCGGGCGGTACGGCCCCGTCGGGTAGCGGCATCCGGCGCGACATGGCGATGTTCAGCATCTGCCAGTAACCGGCATGCTGGTGCGCCAGATCGGGGAGCAGCGGGCTGGTCCGGTGGACCTCGGCACCCGCGGCGGCGAGCCGATCGCCCAGTTCCTCCAGCGCGGCGACGATCGCGCCCTGCACGCGCGCCAGCGGATGACCGGTCAGTAGCAGCACGCGCCACGTACCGGGCACATGTTGATACGCGGGGGCCAGCGGGTGATCTGCGACGACGCCCAGCGCGACCTCCAGATCGGCGGGATCGCGCGCGAGCGGGCCGATCACCGACAAGGCGGTGCGCGCGCTGTCGGTGCCGGGGAAATAATGGCCGTCGACCGGCAGCACGCCCCACGTCGGCTTGTGCCCCCAGATGCCGTTGAAGGCGGCGGGGACGCGGATCAACCCGCCGATGTCCGAGCCGAATTCCAGCGGGACCATCCCCGATGCGACCGCCACCGCCGATCCGCCCGACGACCCGCCGGCGACGCGCGAGGGATCGACCGCATTGTTGGTGCGGCCATAGACCGGGTTGTTCGATTGCAGATCGGACAGCGCGGGGGGCACGTTGGTCTTGCCCAGCAGGATCGCGCCGGCGGCCTTCAGCCGCTTCACCGCGACGGCATCTTCCGTCGCAATGAAGTCGCGATGTTCGGCGAACCCGAAGGTGGTGGGCAGGCCGGCGACGTCGAAGCTTTCCTTGATCGTCATCGGCACGCCGAGCAGCGGCGCGTCGAAGCCGGCGGCGATGCGCCGGTCGAGGTCCGCGGCGGCGGCGCGGGCGCGATCGCCGTCGTGCACCACCACCGCGTTGAGCGCGCCGTCGCGCGCCGCGATCCGCGCAAGGGCGGCCTCGGTCTCGGCCAGCGCGGTGGTTTCCCCTGCGCGGATCGCGGCGGCGGTGGCGAGGGCGGTGCGTTCGGTCATTGCGGTGCCTTCACCCTGATGAGGGCCGTCACCCCGGCGCAGGTCGGGGTCCCTGGCGGGGATGTGCGTCCCGCCGGGGAAGACCCCAGCTTTCGCTGGGGTGACGGAAGGGAGGCTGGCGGTTGGGTCATCGTACCGTCCCTCGGCTCTCGCGAGACCGTTGCGAACGTCATCTCCGTCATGCCGGACCTGTTCCGGCATCCACCGTTCCGCATCCCCGGCAACGATGGATTGCGCGGCCCGGTGGACCCCGGAACACGTCCGGGGTGACGATGGCCGGGATCGCCGATCTGCACGTTTCGCAACGGTCTCGCTTTCGCCGGAGTTACGCGCCGGTCACTTGAACGACCCGCCGGTGTCGGCGGCGGTCTTCAGGCTTTGCGCGACCTTGAAGCCGTGCTTTTCAAGCCCTGCGACGACCTTCGGCAGGCCTTCGGTCTGGGCCCAGAACATCGGGCCGCCGCGATAGACCGGCCAGCCGTAGCCGTAGATCCACACCACATCGATGTCGGACGCGCGCTGCGCCTTGCCTTCCTCCAGGATCAGCGCGCCTTCGTTGACCATCGGATAGAGGGTGCGCTCGACGATTTCCTGGTCGGTGATCTCGCGCTTCTGCATGTTCGACCGGCTGCGGAAATCCTCGATGATCTCGGCGACGCGCGGGGACGGGGTGGGGTTACGCTTCTCGTCGTAATCGTAGAAGCCGGCGCCCTTCTTCTGGCCCCAGCGCCCCTCGGCGGCGAGCGCGTCGCGGATGCTTTCGATGCGCGAGGGGTCGCGGTGCCAGCCGATGTCGACGCCCGCCAGGTCGGCCATCTGGAACGGCCCCATCGGCATACCGAAATCGGTGTGCACCTTGTCGATCTGCTGCGGGGTGGCGCCCTCCATCAGCAGCTTGTTCGCCTCCAGCTGGCGCGGGGCGAGCATGCGGTTGCCGATGAAGCCGTGGCACACGCCGGCGACCACCGCGACCTTGCGGATCTTTTTGGCCAGATCCATCACGGTGGCGAGCACGTCCTTGGCGGTTTTCTCCCCGCGGACCACCTCCAGCAGCTTCATGACGTTGGCGGGGGAGAAGAAGTGCATCCCCACGACGTCCTCGGGACGCTTCGTCACCGTGGCGATGGCGTCGATGTCGAGGTAGCTGGTGTTGCTGGCCAGGATCGCGCCGGGCTTGGCGATCGCGTCCAGCTTCGTGAAGATGTCCTTCTTCACGTCCATATTCTCGTACACCGCCTCGATGATGAGATCGCAATCGGCGAGATCGTCGAGGTTGAGCGTCGGCTTCAGCAGCCCCATCGCCTTTTCGGGGGCATCGGGCTTGATCCGGCCCTTGGCGGCGGACGCCTCGTAATTCTTGCGCATGACGCCGGTGCCGCGGTCGAGCGCCTCCTGCTGCATCTCCACGATCGTCACCGCGATGCCCGCCGACAGGAAGTTCATGCTGATCCCGCCGCCCATCGTGCCCGCGCCGATCACGCCGACGCGGTTGATCGGGCGCAGCGGGGTCTTGGGATCGACGTCGTCGATCTTGGCGGCCTGCCGCTCGGCGAAGAAGATGTGGCGCTGCGCGGCGGATTGCGTGCCGGTCATCAGCTTCATGAACTGTTCGCGCTCGAACGTCATGCCCTCCTCGAACGGCTTCTCGCTCGCCGCGACGACGCAGGCGATGCACGCCTCGGGCGCGTCGAAGCCGCGCATCTTGCGGCCGTTGGCCTTGCGGAACGCCTCGACGGCGTCGGGATCGGGGGCGGCGGCCTTGTCGCGGACGCGCGGGATCGGGCGGGCGGCGGCGATCTCACGCGCGAAGGCGATCGCATCGGCCTCCAGCGAGCCTTCGCCGACGACCTTGTCGACCAGCCCGACGTCGGCGGCCTTCTGCGCGGGGATCGGATCGCCGATCGCGATCATCTCCAGCGCGGCCTTCACGCCGACGACGCGCGGCAGCCGCTGCGTCCCGCCCGCGCCGGGCAGCAGGCCCAGCTTCA
Organism: Sphingomonas adhaesiva; assembly: GCF_002374855.1. GTDB lineage: Bacteria > Pseudomonadota > Alphaproteobacteria > Sphingomonadales > Sphingomonadaceae > Sphingomonas > Sphingomonas adhaesiva. The sequence goes on along the minus strand of NZ_NWVC01000001.1, from coordinate 883,798 downwards.
CTTCCGGCAGGCCGAGCTTCGCCGAGGGGACGGCGACGCGATAATGGCACGCCAGCGCGACCTCGCACCCGCCGCCCAGCGCGGTGCCGTGGATCGCCGCCACGATCGGTTTCGGGCTGGCGTCCATCATGTCGATCGCCTCATGGAGCGAGGCGCCCTTCGGCGGCTTGCCGAATTCGGTGATGTCCGCGCCGGCGAAGAAGGTGCGGCCGTCGCAGCGCAGCACCATCGCGGCGATGCTGGCGTCGGCGACGCCTTCCTTCACCCCGGCCTCCAGCCCGTCGCGGACCGCCGCGCCGAGCGCGTTGACCGGGGGCGAATCGGAGATGATGACCAGGATATCGCCGTGGCGTTCGGTGCGGACGGGGGAAGTCATTGCTTTTCGGTCTCCTAAAACGTCACCCCAGCGAAGGCCGGGGTCTTGAGCCGCCAGAGACCCCGGCTTTCGCCGGGGTGACGGCGCCGGGGGATCAGGTCAGCGCGGCATAGATCATCGTCTTCAGCTCGCGCCGGATCGGGTAGAGCATGGACGGCGACAATTGCGTCATGAAGACCATGTGCAGCCGCTCCACCGGATCGATGAAGAAGGCGGTCGAGAACATCCCGCCCCAATAATATTCGCCGACCGACCCCGGCATCATCGAGCGCGCGGTGTCGATCGTCACCGCGAAGCCCAGGCCGAAACCGGTGCCGGCGTTCTGCGTCTCGCTGAACAGCGAGCGCGACAGCGTGGACAGGTCCGCGCCGCCGGGCAGGTGGTTCTGCGTCATCAGCTCGATCGTCTTGCGACCGAGGATGCGCGCGCCGTCCAGCTCGCCGCCGTTCCGGCACATGCAGCAGAAGCGGTGATAGTCGAGCGCGGTCGACACCAGCCCGCCGCCGCCGGACATGAAGCGGAACGGGGTGGACCACATGCTCTCCGCGCCGCGATCGAACATCTGGCGCCCCTTGCCGGGGACGACCGTGTAGCAGTCGGTCAGCCGGTCGATCTTGTCCGCGGGCACGGTGAAGAAGGTGTCGTGCATCTTCAGCGGCGCGAAGATCCGCTCCGCGAAGAACTGCGGCAGCTTCATGCCCGACACGCGTTCCACCACCAGCCCGAGCACATCGGTGGCGACCGAATAGTTCCAGCCGGTGCCGGGCGAGAATTCCAGCGGCAGCTTGCCCAGCGCGGCGACGAAGCCGTCGAGGTCGTAGTTGCCGTGCCAGTTCTCCAGCTTCAGCTCGCGATGCGCGGCGTCGATGTTGCTGCGGTTCTGGAAGCCGTAGGTGAAGCCCGCGGTATGGCGCAGCAGGTCGACCATCCGCATCGGCTGCGCGCACGGTTTGGTGACGAACGGCACGCCCGCGCCGCCGCCGTCATAGACGCCGACGCCCTTCAGTTCGGGCAGGACGTGATGGACCGGCGTGTCGAGTGCGACCTTCGCCTCCTCCACCAGCATCATGAACGCGACCGAGGTGATCGGCTTGGTCATCGAGGCGATGCGGAACAGCGACGATTCGTCGATCGCGGCGCCGGCGCCGTCGCGGGCGGCGCCCTGCGCGCTGAAGTGGACAATCTGGTCGTCGCGCGCGATCAGCAGCTGGGCGTGCGGCAGGTGGCCGGGATCGAGATAGCGATCCTTCACGAAGGCATCGATCGCGGCGAGCCGGCGCTGGTCGAAGCCGTGCTTGCCGGGGTTCGCGATCTTCATGGCCTCTCCATACCAGCGGTTCGAAATGCTGATCGACTCCTACCGCTTGAGCGGGAGGGAAATCAACTCTAGTCTCGACCGGAAACGGACCCGATCTTCAAGTCGGATCGGGCGACGAACGGAGGGATACGCGTGACGAGCAACCAGGCCTGGCCCGCAATGGGCATGGACGAGGTCCGCGCCGCGCTGACGGCGCCGGGTGCGCGGTTCGAGATGGCGACGGTGGATATCCGCGGCATTCCGACGCGCATCTGGAAGAACGCGCCGCCGCACATGGCCGCGCTGGTGCGCCTGTCGCGCACGCACGGCGCGGCGCTGGCGACGATCCACGACGACGAGCGGGTGACGTTCGAGGCACAGTTCCGCGCGATCGCCGCGCTGGCGGCGCATTATCGCGCGCTGGGCGTCCAGAAGGGCGACCGTGTCGCGGTGGCGGCGCGCAACCTGCCCGAATGGATCGTCGCCTTCTTCGCCGCGACGACGATCGGCGCGATCGCGGTGCCGCTGAACGCGTGGTGGACCGCAGAGGAGCTTTGCTACGGCCTCGCCGATTCGGGGGCGGTGCTGCTGGTCGCCGACGACGAGCGGTGGCAGCGCGTGGCGCCGCATCGCGGCGACTTGCCGGACCTGCGCCACGTCATCGTCGCGCGCGCCGCCACGCCGCTGGAGGGCGCGGAGCGGATCGAGGACGTGATAGGCACGCCGCACGACTGGGCGTCGCTGCCCGACCGCGACCTGCCCGACACCGACCTGTCGCCGGAGGACGAGGCGACGATCCTGTACACCAGCGGCACCACCGGCAAGCCCAAGGGCGCGCTGGCGACGCATCGCAATTTCATGACCAACATCCTGTCGAGCGGCTATGCCGCGGCGCGCAGCATCCTGCGCAGCGGGCAACCGCTGCCCGATCCGGTGCGCAAGGTATCGCTGACGGTCATCCCGCTGTTCCACGCGACGGCGTTGTCGGCGGGGCTGATGGGCGCGATGGCGGCGGGGCATACCAACATCTTCATGCGCAAGTTCGAGGCGCTGCGCGCGATGGAGATCATCGAGCGCGAGAAGGTGAACGTGACGGGCGGGGTGCCGACGATCGCGTGGCAGATCCTGGAACACCCCGAACGCCACCGCTACGATCTGTCGAGCCTGGAGAGCGTCGGTTACGGCGGCGCGCCGTCCGCGCCCGAACTGGTGCGCAAGATCGCCGCCGAGCTGAAGGCCGCGCCGGGCAACGGCTGGGGCATGACCGAGACGACCGCGACCGTCACGACGCACAGCGGCGAGGACTACCTGAACCGCCCCGACAGCTGCGGCCCGCCCGTCGCGGTCGCCGACCTGCAGATCCGCGCCGAGGACGGCGTCACGGTGCTGCCGACCGGGCAGATCGGCGAGTTGTGGGCGCGCGGGCCGATGATCGTGAAGGGGTACTGGAACAAGCCGGAGGCGAGCGCGGCGACGTTCGTCGACGGATGGGTGCGTACCGGGGACCTGGCGCGGCTGGACGAGGAAGGGTTCTGCTTCATCCTGGACCGCGCCAAGGACATGGTGATCCGCGGCGGCGAGAACATCTATTCGACCGAGGTGGAGAACGTCCTGTACGATCACCCGGCGGTCACCGACTGCGCGCTGATCGGGCTGCCGCACCGCATCCTGGGGGAGGAGCCGGCGGCGGTGGTGCATCTGGCGCCCGGCGCCGAGGCGAGCGAGGCGGAATTGCAGGACTGGGTGCGTGCGCGGCTGGCGGCGTTCAAGGTGCCGGTGGCGATCCGCTTCGCCGCCGACATGCTGCCGCGCAACGCCAACGGCAAGATCCTGAAACGCGACCTGAAAACCTTGTTCGAGGATCGCATCGCCGCCTGAATCGTTTCGCTGCGGTTACGGCATCTGGCCGTTACCGGGGAGAGCGGGATGCGGGTGACGAAGGATTTCCTGCGCGGGCGCGGTCGCCACGCCATGTCGGCGCAGGAGAAGGACATATTGGAAGCCGCGGTGGAGCGTGTCGAGACGCTGCCCGCGCGGACGATCGTGACGCACCGTGGCGAGCCGGTGCGGTACAGCACATTGTTGCTGGACGGCGTGATGTGCCGGTACATGGATGCGCGCGACGGGTTCCGGCAGCTGGTGGCGTTGCAGCTGCCCGGCGACTTCATCGACCTGCACGGCTATCCGCTGAAGCGGCTGGACCATGACGTCGGCACGTTGACCGAGGCGCGGGTGGCGCTGGTACCGCACGCGCGGATCGACGCGATTCTGGCGGAGCACCCGCATCTGACGCGGCTGATGTGGCGATCGACGCTGCTGGACGCGGCGCTGCACCGCGAATGGATCTTCCGGCTGGGGCGGCTCGACGCGGTCGGGCGGGTCGCGCATGTCGTCATGGAAAGCTATCACCGGCTGCGGGTGGTCGGCCGCGCCAACGACGGCGTCTTCGCCTTTCCGCTGACCCAGCAGGATCTGGGCGAGGCGTGCGGGCTGACCGGCGTGCACGTCAACCGCACGCTGCGGCGGCTGCGCGAGGACGGGTTGATGGACATGGCGCGCGGACAGGTGCGCATCCTGGACCTGCCGCGAATGGCGCGGGTGGCCGAGTTCGAGTCGGACTATCTCTACCTGGATGAGGCCGGCGGGGGGCTGGGTGCGGCACCGCCGGGCGGGTGACGCCGCGCCGGCTGGTCGTCCTGTCCCCTCGCGACGCTTGTTGCGCCTCCTCCAATGTCGTTAGGTCGCATCATGTCCGATCCCACGCCTCCCGCCCCGGCCGCCGCCGCCGTCCCGCCCACCGACACGCTGGGCTATCCCGCGTCGCCCGATAGCGATCCGGTGATCGCGCTGCGCCGCGACCGGTTGCTCGCGGCGCTGACGCTGACCGCCGGGCTTGGCCTGATGGTCGGGCTGCCCTTCGCGTTGAAGGAGGGTGCGGAATTCTTCATGCCGACCGCGGTGGCGCTGGTCGTGTCGCTGGCGCTGATCCCGCTGCTGGAATGGCTGGAGCGGCGGCGGCTGCCGTCGGCGGTGGCGGCGCTGCTGTGCGTGGTGCTGTTCCTGATCATCGCCAATATCGCGCTGGCCGCAATCGTCGTGCCGGCGACGGAATTCTTCCGATTGCTGCCGACGCGGATCAACCGCATCCAGAACAATCTGGCGCCGCTGCTGGACCTGTATTCCAGCCTGGAACGCTACGCCAACCGCACGCTGCGGCAGATCGCCAGCACGCCCGTGCGCCCGTCGCCGACCGCCGCGGTGGCGCCGCCCAGTTCGATCGTGGAGCTGGCGGCGACATCGGCGCCGGCGGTGATCGTGCAGGTGTTCTACGCGATCCTGGTCAGCTTCTTCTTCCTGTCGGGCTGGACGCGCCTGCGCGAGCGGATGATCACCGGGCGCGCCAGCTTCGGCGGCGCGATGGCGACCGCGCGCGTGCTGCAGGAAATGGTCGACGACGTGTCGAGCTATCTGGGGACGATCACCGCGATCAACGTCGCCCTGGGCGCGATCGTCGCGGGCGCGCTCCACCTGCTGGGAATGCCGTTCCCGCTGATGTGGGGCGGGATCGTCGCACTGCTGAACTACATCCCCTATTTCGGGCCGGTCGTCGCGGCGCTGTTGCTGGCGGTGGGCGGGCTGATGACCTTTTCCGACGTATGGACCGCGCTGGCGGCGCCGGCGATCATGTATGGCGCGCACCTGATCGAGGCGAACGTGGTGACGCCGCTGATCGTCGGGCACAGGCTGACCATCAACCCGGTGATGATCCTCATCTCGATCAGCTTCTGGGGATGGGTGTGGGGCACGGTGGGCGCGCTGCTGGCGGTGCCGATCCTTATCATCGTGCAGACCATCCTGTCCGCCGCGGGGCGCCCCGACATCGCCGGGTTCCTGTTCGAACACGGCACGCTGACGCGCCAGAAATCGGGCGAGGGACGCAGCGGATGGCGTGTTCGTGAAAAAGACGACGAATAAGCGTTGACAGCCCCCGGCGCGCCGCCTAGTTGGCGCGCCTCACGCTTCTCCAAGCGGGTGTAGCTCAGTTGGTTAGAGCGCCGGCCTGTCACGCCGGAGGTCGCGGGTTCGAGCCCCGTCACTCGCGCCATCCCCTGCGGTTGTCCGCAGCGTATTGCGTGGAAACCCCCGCCATTACCGATCGTTATGCTTCCTGCACTGCAGGAGCTGGATCCGGATGGCGCGCGGGTATCCCGATGGATTGCAGGCCGATCACACCGTTCGTCGCCGGCGCGCGGCCTATGCCACGCCGGTAGCGATGCTGCTGCTGGGGGGCGTGCTGATGCTCGCGCTAACGGGGATGCTGGGGGGCGCGCGGTCGCCGGCGATGCGGGCGGACGCCCCGGACGCCGTCCTGACCGTCAAGACGCCGCGCACGCTGCGCAGCGGGCTGTTCTTCGAAACGATCGTCACCGTGGCGGCGCGGCGCCCGATCGCCGATGCGGTGGTGGCGGTACCGCCCGCGCTGTGGCGCGACATGACGATCAACACCCAGCTGCCCGCCGCCGAGACGGAGGCGTTTCGCGACGGGCGCTGGCACCTTCATTACGGGCCGCTGGCCGCCGGTGAGCGGCTGGAGGTGAAAATCGACGGGCAGATCAACCCGCCGCTGACGATCGGCACGCGCGGCGACGTGACGCTGCTGGACGGCGAGCGGGAGCTGGCGCGCGTACCGGTGACGATGCGGGTGCTGCCCTGATGGATATCGTGCTGCGCGCCACCGCGATGTTCTTCATCCTGTTCGGGCTGGTCCGGCTGCTGGGCAAGCGCGAGCTGGGGCAGATGACGCCGTTCGAGGTCGTCGTGCTGGTGGTGATGGGCGACTTGATCCAGCAGGGGGTGACGCACAACGACTTCAGCCTGACCGGCGCGACGCTGGCGATCGTCACCTTTTCCTTCTGGGGGCTGGTGCTGGGGTGGCTGGCGTATCGCTTTCCGCGGCTGAAGACCGCGCTGGAGGGGGCGCCGCGCGTCATCGTGCGGCACGGCGAGCTGCTGGAACACCAGTTGCACCGCGACCGCATGACGCGCGCGGAGGTCGAATCGGAGATGCGGCTGGCGGGGATCGCGCGGATGACCGATGTCGACTGGGCGATCCTGGAGCCGCAGGGGAAGATCAGCTTCATCCGCCGCGACGGCGGGGAGGCGCGCCAGCAGGACGACGATACCCCCGCGGGCTGACGCGCGCTACCGCCAGCGCCCGGTTTCCATCCAGCGTAGCAGCGGTTTGAGCGGCGCGATCCACACGATCCCGGTGACGAGGTAGAAGACCGCCTGCACCGGCCACGGCCAGCCGCCGACGACCGCCGACAGCGACGCGATCGCGACGCACCACACGACGATCAGCGCCAGGATCGCGAGCATCCCCGCCGGCTTGCGCCAGGACGGCGTCATGCGGCGATCCATTCGCGTTCGGTGGCGATGGCGTGGAGCGGCACATCCCACGAATCGGCGGGGATGGCCGCGACTTCCTGCACGCTCCACGCGACGCCGATCCGGCGCGCATCGGGCCAGGCGGCGAAGGCGCGGTCGTAATGGCCCGCGCCCTGGCCCAGCCGGTTGCGCGCGCGGTCGAACGCGACCAGCGGGGTCAGCACGATATCGGGGGCGAGCGGCTCGGCATCGGCGGCGGGCTGGCTCAGCCCGAACGGGCCGCTGCCCAGCACCACCTCAGGATCCCAGCGCAGGAAGCGCAGCGGAGTCGCGCGGTCGACGACATGCGGCAAGGCCAGCCGGCATCCCAGCGCGGTCGCCGCGCGCTCCAGCGGGGCCGGATCCGCCTCGCTGCCGATCGGGATGTAGCTGGCGACGACCAGGCCCGGGGCCAGCAGCGCCTCGAACGCCGGATCGACGCCGATCGGCAGGTGCGGGGCGGCGGCGAAGGCGTCGCGCGCGGCGCGGATCGCGGTGCGCAACGGGCGCTTGTCGGTCATCGCGGCTCCTGTGCGAAGGACGGGGGTGCGCAAGCGGGAAGGGGCGGGGTGGCGGGACCGCCATGGCCGTTGGCCAAAGTATCCACTGACGCCCAGTACGTCAGGTGGGGATCATGTGCGTCGGGCCAGGACCCGGGCAGGGACAACCCCCATGGATGATGAATAGCCTCAGGGATAATTTCAGGCTCGTACCGGGCAGAACCCGCCACGCGGTGATCTAGGCGCTCGGCGTCTTATTCTCAAGGGCGTCGGCAAGCGATTCGAGCCGGCGGGTCAGCCGGTCGAGCGCGGCGGCCTCCGGCGTTTCGGGCGGCGGCTTCTGCCGTTCGTCGATCAGCTGGTCCGCGACCATCAGTGCGGCGAGCAGCAATGCGCGGTTCGCGCCACCCGCGCCCGATGCGCGGCGCGCGTCGGCCCAATGTTCCTCGATGATCGCGGCAGCCTGGCGCAGCCGGTCCTCGCCGCCGTCGCGGCAGCCGACGTCGTGGGTCGTGTCGCCGATCCTGAGGGTGACGATCGCCATCAGTCGTTCCCTTCGCCCGCGATGATCTCGTCCAGCGCGGCCACCGCCTCGCCCATCCGTTGCCGCAGCAATGCGTGGCGGCGTTCCATCACGGCGGCGGCGGTGCGGCGTTCGTCCACCACCCGTTCGATACGGTCGATGGCGGCTTCGAGCCGGGAGATCGCGGGATTGTCCATGGCGCTTGCGATAGGATCGCGTGCCAGCCCCGACAAGCCCGATCGCGCCCCGTTACCGGACGGGACGACGCGCCGCGGCGGTTGACGGACGCGCCCGCGCCTGCGCAAAGACCCGCCGTTCACCGAATATCGGGCGAGGGAGGCATCATGACGAAGGTAGCGATCAACGGCTTCGGACGTATCGGCCGGCTGGTGGCGCGCGCATTGCTGGAGCGCGGCAGCGAGCTGGAACTGGTGGCGATCAACGACCTGGCCGATACCAAGTCGAACGCCTGGCTGTTCAGCCGCGACAGCGTGCACGGCAAGTATGCCGGCACCGTCGAGGCCGACGGGCAGGACATGGTGATCGACGGCAAGCGCATCCGCGTCACCGCCGAGCGCGATCCCGCGAACCTGCCGCACAAGGAACTGGGCGTCGACCTGGTGCTGGAATGCACCGGCTTCTTCACCGACCGCGCCAGCGCGCAGAAGCACATCGACGCGGGTGCCAAGAAGGTGCTGATCTCCGCCCCGGCCAAGGGCGTCGACCTGACCATCGTCTACGGCGTGAACCACGACAAGCTGGAGGCCGGGCACACGATCGTGTCGAACGCATCGTGCACCACCAACTGCCTGGCGCCGGTGGCCAAGGTGCTGAACGACGCGATCGGCATCGAACGCGGGCTGATGACCACCATCCACGCCTATACCAACGACCAGAAGATCCTGGACCAGATCCATCCCGACCTGCGCCGCGCGCGTGCCGCGGCGATGAGCATGATCCCCACCACCACCGGCGCGGCGCGCGCGGTGGGCGAGGTGCTGCCCGAGCTGAAGGGCAAGCTGGACGGTTCGGCGGTGCGCGTGCCGACCCCGGACGGCAGCCTGGTCGACCTGACCTTCACTCCGAAGCGCGACACCACCCGCGACGAGGTGAACGCACTGCTGAAGGCCGCGGCGGAAGGCCCGATGAAGGGCGTGCTGGAATATTCGGACGAGCCGCTGGTGTCGATCGACATCGTCCACACGCCGTTCTCCTCGACGGTCGACAGCCTGGAAACCGCGGTGCTGGACGGCAAGCTGGTGCGCGTCGTCAGCTGGTACGACAACGAATGGGGCTTCTCCAACCGCATGGTCGACACCGCGACGGCGATGGCGAAGCTGGGGTGATGAGCGCCCCGGAGACGTCACCCCAGTGGAAGCTGGGGTCTTTCCGTAACCGGGAGATGCCAGCTTTCGCTGGCATGACGTCATGGCGGGGCGCGCGATGACCGGCCGCTTGCTGGGCATCGCGCGCCATGCCCGGTCGCGCGCGCCGATGGAGCTGGTCGAGCGGGTCGAGGTGACGCGCGACGGCGGGATCCACGGCGATTTCCGCGGCGCGATGCGCGGCAAGCCGTACAAGCGGCAGGTCACGCTGATCGAGCGCGGCGACTGGGACGGGGCGATGGCCGCGGTGGGGCATCGCATCGGCTGGCAGGAACGGCGCGCCAACCTGCTGGTCGACGGGATCGACCTGCCCAGGGTGCCGGGCGTGCGGCTGCGGATCGGTGCCGACGTGGTGCTGGAGATCACGCGCGAATGCGATCCGTGCGAGCGGATGGAGGCATTGGCCGATGGCCTGCGCGCGGCGTTGACGCCCGACTGGCGCGGCGGCGCTTGTGCGATGGTGGTCGAGGGCGGATGGATCGCGCTCGACGATGCAATCAGGATCGAGGAATCATGACCAAGTCGTTCCGAACGCTGGATGATATCGGTGAAGTCCACGGCCGCCGCGTGCTGGTGCGCGAGGATCTGAACGTGCCGCTGGCCGATGGCCGCGTCACCGACGACACGCGGCTGCGCGCCACCGTCGCGACGGTCGCCGAACTGGCCGACAAGGGCGCGATCGTGCTGGTGCTGGCGCATTTTGGCCGCCCCAAGGGCGTGCCGTCCGCGGAGACGTCGCTGGCGCAGATCGTCACGCCGTATGAGGCGGTGCTGGGCCGTCCGGTCCGCTACGTCGACTGGGAAGGCGCCGCCGACGCGGTGGCGACGATGCAGCCGGGCGATATCGGCGTCCTGGAGAACACGCGCTTCTTCGGCGGCGAGGAGAAGAACGATCCGGCGGTGGTCGCGCGGTTCGCCGCGCTGGGCGAGCTGTACGTCAACGACGCGTTTTCCGCGGCGCACCGCGCGCACGCCTCGACCGAGGGGCTGGCGCATGCGCTGCCCGCGTTCGCCGGGCGCGCGATGGAAGCGGAACTGGATGCGCTGGAAAAGGCGCTGGGCACGCCCGAGCATCCGGTCGCGGCGGTCGTCGGCGGGGCGAAGGTGTCGACCAAGCTGGACGTGCTCAAGCACCTGGTGGCGAAGGTCGATCACCTCATCATCGGCGGCGGTATGGCCAACACCTTCCTGGCGGCGCGCGGCGTCGACGTGGGCAAGAGCCTGTGCGAGCATGACCTGACCGGCACCGCCGAGGAGATCCTGGACGCCGCCGACAAGGCCGGGTGCACCGTGCACCTGCCGTATGACGTGGTGGTCGCCAAGGAATTCAGGGCGAACCCGCCGACGCGCACCGTCAACGTGCATGAAGTGGCGGCGGACGAGATGATCCTGGACGTCGGCCCCGCCGCGGTCGAGGCGCTGGGCGACGTGCTGAAGACATGCCGGACGCTGGTGTGGAACGGCCCGCTGGGCGCGTTCGAGACCGCGCCGTTCGACGCCGCCACGGTGGCGCTGGCGCGGACCGCGGCGGCGCTGACCAAGGAAGGCAGCCTGGTGTCGGTGGCGGGCGGCGGCGACACGGTCGCGGCGCTGAACCACGCGGGCGCGGGCGAATCGTTCACCTTCGTCTCGACCGCGGGCGGCGCGTTCCTGGAGTGGATGGAAGGGCGCGAGCTGCCCGGCGTGGCGGCGCTGCTGCGCGACTGAGGCGCCGGCCGCCCGCGCTATGCCGCCGGCGCGGCGGGCGCGGGCGCCGGCTCCTTCAGCAGCGGGACGATCACGCGGTTGAGATCGTCGAGCGTGAACGCGCCGGCTGCGGCGTAGCGGATGCGCCCGGCGCGATCGATGACGTAGTTGGTCGGCAGCGCGGTGATATCGCGATACGCACCGGTCATCCGGCGGACGGGCGTGATGTGCAGCGCGGCGAACAGCGGCTTCATCCTCGATATTGGAAGCGAATCCTCCGTCATCGCGGCGAATACGCGCAGGCCGTGGCGCTGTTGCAGCGCGTAATAGGCATCGAGCAGCGGCAGTTCCTGCCGGCACGGTCCGCACCAGGTCGCCCAATAGTTCAAGATCACCACCTGCCCGCGCAGCTGATCGGACGTGATCTTCGCGCCGTCGATCGTGGTGAGCGTGAAGGCCGGCGCGACCTGGCCGACCGATGGTGGGCGTGCGGTCGCCGGCCCGAGCGCGATGGTCGCCGAGAGCAGCGCGGCGGCCGGTAACAGGCGTGTGCGAATCGTCACGATGAAGTCCCCCCGCCGCGCAACGTGCGACGATGGGACGATGCGAGTCAAAAGCCGGTTGCGTCCTTGCGGCCAAGTCACTACGTTAAACGCGTTAAACGGAGAAGCATGTGCTGGGCGTCAGGCTCGATACCGAACTCGAGGAGCGGCTGGCGGCGGTCGCCCGCACGCAAGGGCGCAGCAAGAGCGATATCGCGCGCGAGGCGGTGCGCCGCTACGTCGAACTGCATGACGAGGCGTTCCGGCGCGAGGCGCGACGCCAGTCGACGCGGGCATCGCGGCGCGACACCGCGGTCGACTACGCCTTCTGGGAACGTGCCGAATCGGAGGATGCGGCATGGCGGTGACGCAGGTGGCGGACGCCGCCGCGGCGGCGACCGGAAGCGAGCCGGTGATTCAGCACGGCGCGATCGTGATGGTCGATGCGCCGGAGGGGATCGACGGTACGCCGCGCGCCTGCGTGGTGGTGCAGGCCGATCTGTTCAACGAAACCCATGCGACCGTCACCGTCTGCCCGCTGACCACGGTGGTGGGGGGCGAGGCGCTGTTCCGCGTCGCCATCTCTCCGCAGGAACATACCGGGCTGCCGGTGGAGTGCGAGGTGCAGGTCGATCGCATCACCAGCATCCGCCGTCATCGCATCGTCAAGGTCATCGGCCATGCCTCCGCCACCCGCATGGAGCAGGTGGATCAGGCATTGCGCCGCTGGTTAGCTTTGTAATCAAACAGATAGGGAATGAACATGACGCCGATCGTCAAGTCGATTCTGGACAAATACGAAGCCACCAGCCCGGCCGTGAAGGCCAATCTGGCGCGGATCCTGATGCAGGGGAAGCTGGGCGGCACCGGCAAGCTCATCATCCTGCCGGTCGACCAGGGGTTCGAACACGGCCCGGCGCGCAGCTTCGCGATCAATCCGCCGGCCTATGACCCGCACTATCATTACCAGTTGGCGATCGACGCGGGCCTGTCCGCCTATGCCGCGCCGCTGGGGATGCTGGAGGCGGGCGCCGACACGTTCGCGGGGCAGATCCCGACGATCCTGAAGGTCAACAGTTCGAACAGCTGGGCGACGCAGATCGCGCAGGCGCAGACCGGCAGCGTCGAGGACGCGCTGCGGCTGGGCTGTGCGGCGATCGGCTTCACCATCTATCCGGGGTCGGACGATATCTTCGCGGCGATGGAGCAGATCCGCGAACTGCGCGAGGAAGCGGCGGCCGCCGGCCTCGCCACCGTCATCTGGAGCTATCCGCGCGGCGGCAAGCTCAGCAAGGACGGTGAGTTGGCGCTGGACGTCGGCGCCTATGCCGCGCACATGGCCGCGCTGCTGGGAGCGCATATCATCAAGGTGAAGTTGCCGAGCGCGCATATCGAGCAGGGCGACGCGAAGAAGAGCTACGAGGGCACCGACTGGTCGAAGCAGTCGGACCGCGTCCGCCACGTCGTCCAGTCGAGCTTCGCCGGCCGGCGGATCGTGGTCTTCTCGGGCGGGGCGGCCAAGGGCGCCGACGCGGTATACCAGGATGCGCGCGACATCCGCGACGGCGGCGGCAACGGCTCGATCATCGGGCGCAACACCTTCCAGCGCGAGCGCGGCGAGGCGCTGGCGATGCTCGACAAGCTGGTGTCCATCTACAAGGGCGAGGAATAAGCGGGACGGGCGCCCGCTCTCCGTCAGCGGGGAGGGGCGCCCGCTTCCGTCCGCCGGGCAAACCCGCTAACCGGGCCGGATGATCGACGATCCCCTCGGCCCCCTCGACCCCGATTTCGCGGCTTCCTTCCAGCGCGACGACCGGCGCCCGCCGTGCCAGCTGTACGTGATCTCGCCGCTGGACGTCGGCGGCGGCTTTCCCGACCGGCTCGCCCGCGCGCTGGATGCCGGGCCGGTCGCGGCGTTCCAGTTCCGCGTCAAGGACGTGGACCAGCATAGCGCCGCGCGGCTGGCCGAGCCGCTCCAGCGGATCTGCGCCGACCGCGAGGTGGCGTTCATCGTCAACGACAGCGTCAGCCTGGCCAAGCGACTGGGCGCGGACGGGGTGCACCTGGGGCAGGAGGACGGCGACGCGCGCGAGGCGCGCGTGGTGCTGGGGCCGGAGGTTCAGATCGGCGTCACCTGCCACGACAGCCGCCACCTGGCGATGGAAGCGGGCGAGGCGGGCGCCGATTATGTCGCGTTCGGCGCCTTCTATCCCACCGGCACGAAGACGGTTCAGCATCGCCCGGAGCCGGTGATCCTGTCGTGGTGGAGCGCGCTGTTCGAACTGCCGAGCGTCGCGATCGGCGGGATCACCCCCGACAATGCCGCGCCGCTGATCGCCGCGGGCGCGGATTTCATCGCCGCTAGCCATGCGATCTGGGGCGGGGACGAAGCGGCCGCGATCAAGGCCTTCGCCGCGGTGCTGGACGGGCGACGCGGATAGCCACGGACCCGGACGCGCCCGGCCGCGTTGTTTCGGCACCGAAATACGAGAGGTGCCCGTGAAGCGTATTGCCGCCGCCGCCCTGATCCTGGCCACCGCACCGGCGGTGGCGCAGACGTCCGCCCCCGCAGCCAGCCCGGCGATCGACCCGGCGGTGCTGCGGATGCAGGTCGTGCTCGACAAGTTGGGGTTCGGCCCCGGCATCATCGACGGGCGCGGCGGCCAGTCGCTCACCAATGCGATCAAGGGGTTTCAGGAAAGCCGCGGGCTGCGCGTGACCGGCACGCCGGATGCCGCGACGCTGGCGGCGCTGCGCCCCTACGCCGGGGTGCGCCCGACGATCGAGGTGACGCTGGACCGCGACGCGATGCGTGGCCCCTATGTCTCGGTTATTCCCAAGGATTACGCGGAGCAGGCCAAGCTGCCGTCGATGGCGTATCGCCGCCCGCTGGAGAAGCTGGCGGAGCGGTTCCACACCACCCCGCAGGTGCTGGCGCAGCTGAACCCGGGGGTGACGACGATCGCGCCGGGCACCAAGATCACGGTGCCCAATACCTTCCCGACCTCGCGCGCCTATCCGGCGGACGCGACGCCGGCATGGCGCGCGACGCTCGCCTCGCTCAACGTCGAGGCCAAGGTGCCGCAGGCGGCGAAGATCGTGGTCGACAAGTCCGACGGCATCCTGCGCGTGCTGGATGGCGAGGGGCGGCTGGTCGCGCAATATACCGCGACGATCGGATCGTCGCGCGATCCGCTGCCGCTGGGCAACTGGAAGGTGCTGCACGTCTCGCCCAACCCCGACTGGAAGATGAATCCGAAGATCCTGAAGGGCGTTCCCGACAGCAAGCAGGCGCAGATCATTCCGCCGGGGCCGAACAACCCGGTCGGCGTGGTGTGGATCGACCTCAGCAAGGAGCATTACGGCATCCACGGCACCAGCGAGCCGCAGCAGATCGGCCGCGCGCAGTCGAACGGCTGTGTCCGGCTGACCAACTGGGACGCCGCGCGGGTGGCGTTGATGGTGAAGGGCGGAACGCCGGTGCTGTTCCAGGCGTGACATGACGCGGCTGGGCTGGTCGATCCTGGCGCTGATCCTGCTGGCGGCGGCGGGGTTCGCCAGCCTGTTGTCGTTCGGACGTTCGCGGGTGACGGCGCCGGAGCGGGTTGCGAGCGAGCCGGCGGCGCCGGTGCCGGTGAGCGGTGACGCGCGGCTCATCGTCCCCGTGGCCGGCATCGCGCGCGATCATCTGGCCGACAGCTGGGGGCAGGAGCGCGGCGGCGGCACGCGCGCGCATCATGCGATCGACATCATGGCGCCGGTCGGCACCCCGGTGCGCGCGGCGGCGGCGGGGCGGATCGAGAAACTGTTCGACAGCCGCGACGGCGGGCTGACCATCTATCAGCGCAGCGCCGATGGCCGCACCGTCTATTATTATGCGCACCTGGCGGGATATCGCCGCGATCTGGCGGAGGGGCAGGTGGTGCGCGCGGGCGAGCCGATCGCGGCGGTCGGCGCGACCGGCAATGCCGATCCCGGCGCGCCGCACCTGCATTTCTCGGTCAAGCGGATGCGGCCGGGCGAGCATTGGTGGCAGGGGCAGGAGGTGAACCCCTATCCGCTGCTTGCCGGATCGCGCGGCCTTCGCTAGATCGCCGCCACCCGGCCGCCGGGGATTCCCCGTGCGGTCCAGCTCTTTTCCATAGGCGAAGCCCCATGAAGATCAGCGGCGTGGACATCCGTCCCGGCAACATCATCGAATACGAAGGCGGCATCTGGCGCGCGGTCAAGATCCAGCACACGCAGCCCGGCAAGGGCGGCGCGTACATGCAGGTCGAGCTGAAGAACCTGCGCGACGGCCGCAAGAACAACGTCCGCTTCCGTTCCGCCGAGACGGTCGAGCGCGTCCGGCTGGACACCAAGGATTTCCAGTTCCTGTTCGCCGAGGGCGACAGCCTGGTGTTCATGGACAAGGAAACCTACGACCAGGTTACGTTGCCGCGCGACCTGCTGGGCGATGCCGCCGCCTTCCTACAGGACGGCATGGACGTGGTGATGGAACTCTATGACGAGGAAGCCATCAGCGTGCAGTTGCCCGACACGATCGAGGCGACGATCGTCGAGGCCGATGCGGTGGTGAAGGGGCAGACCGCCTCGTCCAGCTACAAGCCCGCGGTGCTCGACAATGGCGTGCGCGTGATGGTGCCGCCGCATATCGCCAGCGGGACGCGGATCGTCGTCGACGTGTACGAACAGACCTACGTCCGGCGCGCGGACTGAGACGAGGCGGACGAGTCACATAGCGACGCTATGTGTCCGATCCGCCGGCCCGGCCAGCGCCCGTAGCGCGACTGACGACGCGGGCTTGGCCCGCGGCGGGTGTTGATAGAGGCTCGCTCCGCCACGGACGAGCGAATGAAGTAGATGTCGTCTGCGGGGCGGGTATGCCGTCGACGACTGCCCCTCTCCCCGACCCTCTCCCCGCTGGGGAGAGGGAGAAGGAATTGATATGCCATCCCATTCCGGCCTGTTCACCGTCATCGAGCGCGCCGCGCGCAAGGCCGCGCCGCGGCTGCGCCGCGATTTCAACGAGGTTCAGCACCTCCAGGTCAGCCGCAAGGGGCCAGCGGACTTCGTCAGCCAGGCCGACCAGCGCGCCGAGCAGACGCTGTACGAGGAACTGTCCAAGGCACGGCCCGACTGGGGCTTCGTGATGGAGGAGCGCGGCAATGTGGAGGGCGACCCCAACAAGCCGCGCTTCATCATCGACCCGCTCGACGGCACGTCGAACTTCCTCCACGGCATCCCGCATTTCTGCATTTCGATCGCGGTCGAGGAGCCGATGCCCAACGGCAAGCGCGAGATCACGACCGCGCTGGTCTATCAGCCGCTGACCGACGAAAGCTTCTGGGCCGAGAAGGGCCGCGGCGCGTGGTTGCAGGACCAGCGGCTGCGCGTATCGTCGCGGCGCGAGCCGTCGGAGGCGCTGATCGCCACCGGCATCCCGTTCATGGGGCATGGCGACTTCGCGCAATGGACGCGCATCTTCGGCGCGGTGGCGCCGCAGGTGGCGGGCATCCGCCGGCTGGGCGCGGCGGCGCTGGATCTGGCATGGGTCGCGGCGGGCCGGTTCGACGGTTACTGGGAAAGCGACCTGAAGATCTGGGACGTTGCGGCGGGGATGCTGCTGGTGAAGGAAGCCGGTGGGTTCGTCACCGATTTCCGCGGCGGCGACCGCGCGATCGAGCGCAATGAATTCCTGGCGGCGAACGACGCGATGCATTCGAAGCTGCACAAGATGGTGGCGCAGGCACTGCGTTGACGGCGCGGCCCCGGCGGGTGACGGGGCGGCGCCGGAGCGTTCTTCCTGCGATTCATTCTCACGGTTCGCGGCCTTGCCCCTCCACGGGCGGCGTCCTAAAGCGTCCCCGTCCTTTCTCGCATCTGCGAGAGAAGCCACGAGAGAGCCTATAGTGGTCGATCTGTCGCAATATCTTCCGATCCTCCTGTTCCTGGGGGTGGCGCTGGCGCTGTCGTCGGCGTTCGTGTTCCTGCCGATGGCGGTCGCGAAGCTGACCGGCGCGTCGAAGCCGACGCCGGAGAAGCTGGCCGAGTACGAATGCGGCTTCCCCGCGTTCGAGGACAGCCGCTCGCAGTTCGACGTGCGCTTCTACCTCGTCGCGATCCTGTTCATCATCTTCGATCTGGAAGCGGCGTTCCTGTATCCGTGGGCGGTCAGCGTCTTCTCGCTGGGCTGGACCGCGTGGATCAGCATGATGATCTTCATTGCCGAGCTGGCGCTCGGCCTGGTGTATGCGTGGAAGAAGGGAGCGCTGGAATGGGAGTAGAACTGGCCCACCAGCCGTCGGGACAAGGCGTGATCGCCCCCGACCAGGCGTTCTTCGACGGCCTGAACGGCGAACTGACCGACAAGGGGTTCCTGGTCACGTCGACCGAGGAGCTGTTCCAGTGGGCGCGCACCGGATCGCTGTGGTGGATGACGTTCGGGCTGGCGTGCTGCGCCGTGGAGATGATCCACGTCAACATGCCGCGCTACGACATGGAGCGGTTCGGCGCCGCGCCGCGCGCATCGCCGCGCCAGTCGGACGTGATGATCGTCGCGGGTACGCTGTGCAACAAGATGGCGCCCGCGCTGCGCCGCGTGTACGACCAGATGTCCGAGCCGAAGTACGTGATCTCGATGGGATCGTGCGCCAACGGCGGCGGCTATTACCACTATAGCTACAGCGTCGTGCGCGGGTGCGACCGGATCGTGCCGGTCGACATCTACGTCCCCGGCTGTCCGCCGACCGCCGAGGCGCTGCTGTACGGCGTGATGCAGCTGCAGCGGAAGATCCGCCGCGCTGGGAGCATCGAACGGTGAGGGCGCCGGCACCCGCCTGGGCCGCGAGCCTGAACGAGGCGACGATCGAGGCCGCGCGCCGCGCGATCGGCGCTGCGCTGACCGACGCGGTCGAGGTGGCGGGCGAGGTGCAGCTGCACGTCACCCGCGACGGGCTGGTCGCCGCGATGACCGCGCTGCGCGATACGCCGGGGCTGGAATATCAGCAGCTGATGGAGATCGCCGGCGTCGACTATCCCGATCGCGCGGAGCGGTTCGAGGTCGTCTATTGCCTGCTGTCGCTGACGCGCAATCACCGCCTGCACGTCCATGTCCCCGCGACCGAGGACACGCCGGTACCGTCGGTCACCGGGCTGTGGCCGGTCGCCGGCTGGCTGGAGCGCGAGGTGTACGACATGTTCGGGGTGCTGTTCGCGGGCAACCGCGACCTGCGCCGCATCCTGACCGACTACGGTTTCCGCGGGCATCCGTTCCGCAAGGACTTCCCGCTGACCGGCTATACCGAGCTGCGTTATTCGGAAGAGCAGAAGCGCGTCGTGTACGAGCCGGTGAAGCTGGCGCAGGATTTCCGCACCTTCGACTTCATGAGCCCGTGGGAAGGCGCCGAATACGTGCTGCCGGGCGATGAAAAGGCGAAGCTGCCCGAGGCGAAGGGTGCGCCCTCGCCGGTGACGGCGACGCAGGTGCAGAAGGCCGATGCCGTGGCATCGGACAAGGCCGCGCCGCCGGCGCCCAGCGAACCCTATGCGAAGAAGGATGCGGAGGGCACCGCCGACACCGGCGCGGGCAAGCCGCACCCTCATGCCGGGGAGGGGAACGAGAAGTGACCGACCTTGCACGCGATCCCGCGATCGACAAGATCGCGCACGTGACCGACGCCGACCACCCGGAAGCGGGCGACGTCGCGATCCAGAACTACACGATCAACTTCGGGCCGCAGCACCCGGCCGCGCACGGCGTGCTGCGGCTGGTGATGGAGCTGGACGGCGAGATCGTCGAGCGGATCGACCCGCACGTCGGACTGCTGCACCGCGGCACCGAAAAGCTGATCGAATACAAGACCTATGCGCAGGCGATCCCCTATTTCGACCGCCTCGATTACTGCTCGCCGCTGTGCATGGAGCACAGCTTCGTGCTGGCGATCGAGAAGCTGCTCGACCTGGAGGTGCCGGTCCGCGCGCAGTACCTGCGCGTGTTCTTCGCCGAGCTGACGCGCATCTGCAATCACATGCTGAACCTGGGGTCGCATGTCATGGACGTCGGCGCGATGACGCCGAACCTGTGGCTGTTCGAGATCCGTGAGGATTGCATGGGCTTCCTGGAGCGCGCGTCGGGCGCGCGGATGCACCACAATTACCTGCGCCCGGGCGGCGTCCACCAGGACGTGCCGCTGAAGCTGCTGACCGATATCGGCGACTGGCTGGACACGCGCCTGCCGCGCCTGTTCGAGGATGCGATCAGCCTGGTCGCGGACAACCGCATCTTCAAGCAGCGCAACGTCGACATCGCCACCGTCAGCCGCGAGGATGCGATCGCCTGGGGCTTCTCCGGCCCGATGATTCGCGCCGCGGGCGTGCCGTGGGACCTGCGCAAGTCGCAGCCGTACGACGTCTATGCGAAGATGGACTTCGACGTGCCGGTGGGGACGCGCGGCGACTGCTACGACCGGTTCATGGTGCGCGTCGAGGAAGTGCGCCAGTCGGCACGCATCATGCGACAGTGCCTGAACGAGATGCCGGAAGGGCCGATCGCCTCGCTCGATCGCAAGGTCGTGCCGCCCAAGCGCGCCGAGATGAAGAGCTCGATGGAGGCGCTGATCCATCACTTCAAGCTGTATACCGAGGGCTATCACGTCCCCGCCGGCGAAGTGTATGTCGCGACAGAAAGCCCCAAGGGCGAGTTCGGCGTGTATCTGGTCAGCGACGGCAGCAACAAGCCGTATCGCTGCAAGATCCGCCCGACCGCGTTCAGCCACCTGCAGGCGATGGACTTCATGAGCCGCGGGCACATGCTGGCCGATACCACCGCCATCCTGGGCGCGATGGACATCGTGTTCGGGGAGTGCGACCGGTGAGCGCGCCGACGCAGGCCGATCGCGTGGCGATCGCGCGCGAGATGATCGCGCATTACAACGCGCAGGACGCCGACGCTTATGTCGCGCTGATGACCGAGGATGCGTGCGAGGCGGGCTATCGCGGCGTGGTGCTGCGCGACGGGCGCGAGGGCGTGCGGTCGGGGCTGGCGGCTATGTTCGCGCAATATCCGCAGAACCGCGCCGAGATCGTCGCGGACTATGCGCTGGGCGATACCGTCCTGCTGCACGAGAAGGTCGAGCGTGCGCCGGGCGGCGAGGCGTTCGAGGTCATGTCCATTTATTCGTTCGAGGGCGACAAGGTGTCGCGCGTGGAGTTCATCCGATAATGGCCGATGCCGCCATCATCCCCGACGAGGCCGAGGTGCGCGCGCGCTGGGGTGCGTTCGCCTGGACCGAGGAAAACGAGCGCAAGGCGAAGGAAGTCCTCGCCCGCTATCCCAAGGGCCGCGAGCAGTCCGGTTCGATCCCGCTGCTCGACCTGGCCCAGCGGCAGGTCGGTGCGGAGACGCAGACGCAGGGGTGGCTGCCCGTGCCGGTGATCGAATATGTCGCCCGCTACATCGGCGTGCCGTACATGCGCGTGTACGAGGTCGCGACCTTCTACACGATGTTCAACCTGGCGCCGGTCGGCCGCTATCACGTGCAGGTGTGCGGGACGACGCCGTGCATGCTGCGCGGATCCGACGACGTGTTCGCGGCGTGCAAGAACAAGGGGCTGATCAAGGGGAAGACCACCCCCGATGGCCTGTTCACGCTGACCGAGGTCGAGTGCATGGGCAATTGCGCCAGCGCGCCGATGGTGCAGGTGAACGACGACAATTACGAGGATCTCGACTACGACCGCACGGTCGCGATCCTGGAGGCGCTGGAGCGCGGCGAGACGCCGAAGCCGGGCACGCAGGAGCCGGGGCGCCACACCGTCGAGCCGAAGGGCGGCGCCACGTCGCTGACCGCGATGGTGGCCGAAAACCACGATTATCGCGGCGAATGGGGCAACACCGCGCAGGGAGCGGACGCATGAGCCTGCTCGACAAGGATCGCATCTTCACCAACCTGTACGGCTATCAGTCGTGGCGGCTGGACGCGGCGATGGCGCGTGGCGACTGGGACAATACCAAGGCGCTGCTGGAACTGGGCCAGGACAAGATCATCGACGTCATCAAGGCGTCGGGTCTGCGCGGGCGCGGCGGGGCGGGGTTCCCGACCGGCACGAAATGGTCGTTCATGCCCAAGGAGCCGAAGCCGGACCGGCCGAACTTCCTGGTCATCAACGCCGACGAATCCGAGCCGGGTTCGTGCAAGGACCGCGAGAT
This sequence comes from Sphingomonas adhaesiva, assembly GCF_002374855.1. GTDB lineage: Bacteria > Pseudomonadota > Alphaproteobacteria > Sphingomonadales > Sphingomonadaceae > Sphingomonas > Sphingomonas adhaesiva. The sequence goes on along the minus strand of NZ_NWVC01000001.1, from coordinate 861,852 downwards.
CATCCGCCACGATCCGCACAAGCTGATCGAGGGTGCGCTGGTCGCGGGCTTCGCGATGCGCGCGCGGGCGGCGTATATCTACATCCGCGGCGAATATATCCGCGAGGCCGAGACGCTGTTCGCGGCGGTGGCTGAGGCGTATGACAAGGGGCTGGTGGGCAAGAACGCCTGCGGTTCGGGCTATGACTTCGACGTATTCGTCCACCGCGGCGCGGGCGCGTACATCTGCGGTGAAGAGACCGCGATGCTCGAAAGCCTGGAGGGCAAGAAGGGCCAGCCGCGGCTGAAGCCGCCGTTCCCGGCGGGCGCGGGGCTGTACGGCTGCCCGACGACGGTCAACAACGTCGAATCGATCGCGGTCGCGCCGACGATCCTGCGTCGCGGCGCGGAATGGTTCTCCAGCTTCGGCGCGGAGAATAACCGCGGCACCAAGCTGTTCCAGATCAGCGGGCACGTGAACACGCCCTGCGTGGTCGAGGAAGCGATGAGCATCCCGTTCCGCGAGCTGATCGAGAAGCATTGCGGCGGCATCCGCGGCGGGTGGGATAATCTGCTGGCGGTGATACCGGGCGGATCGTCGGTGCCGCTGGTGCCGGCGAAGGACATCATCGACGCGCCGATGGATTTCGACGGGCTGAAGGCGGTCGGTTCCGGCCTGGGCACCGCGGCGATCATCGTCATGGACAAGTCGACCGACGTCGTCCGCGCGATCGCGCGCCTGTCGTACTTCTACAAGCACGAAAGCTGCGGCCAGTGCACCCCGTGCCGTGAAGGCACCGGCTGGATGTGGCGCGTGATGGAGCGGCTGCGCACCGGCGATGCCGACATCAGCGAGATCGACATGCTCCAGCAGGTCACCAAGCAGGTCGAGGGCCATTCGATCTGCGCGCTGGGCGACGCGGCGGCGTGGCCGATCCAGGGACTGATCCGCCATTTCCGCCCGGAGCTGGAACGCCGCATCACGGAACGGGGGGGAGACCTTTCCCCCATGCAGGAAGCTGCCGAATAATGCCCAAGGTCAAAGTCGACGGTATCGAGGTCGAGGTGCCCGCGGGTGCCACGGTGCTTCAGGCGTGCGAGGCCGCGGGGAAGGAAATCCCGCGCTTCTGCTATCACGAGCGGCTGTCGATCGCCGGGAATTGCCGCATGTGCCTGGTCGAGGTGAAGCCCGGACCGCCCAAGCCGCAGGCGAGTTGCGCGCTGCCGGCGGCGGAGAATCAGGAAATCTTCACCAACACGCCGATGGTGAAGCACGCCCGCGAGGGCATCATGGAATTCCTGCTCATCAATCACCCGCTCGATTGCCCGATCTGCGATCAGGGCGGCGAGTGCGACCTGCAGGACCAGTCGGTCGCCTATGGCCGCGGACATTCGCGCTTCGCCGAGAACAAGCGCGCGGTGACCGAGAAGTACATGGGCCCGATCGTCAAGACGGTCATGACCCGCTGCATCCAGTGCACGCGCTGCATCCGCTTCGCCGAGGAAGTCGCCGGCGTGGAGGAGATCGGCGCGATCTATCGCGGCGAGAACATGCAGATCACCTCCTATCTGGAGGAAGCGGTCACGTCCGAGCTGTCGGGCAATGTTGTGGACCTGTGTCCGGTCGGCGCGCTGACCAGCAAGCCCTATGCCTTCGAGGCGCGGCCGTGGGAGCTGAAGAAGACGCTGTCGATCGACGTCATGGACGCGGTGGGCACCAACATCCGCCTCGACAGCCGCGGGCGGCAGGTGCTGCGCTGCGTGCCGCGCGTCAACGACGACGTGAACGAGGAATGGGCCAGCGACAAGACCCGCCACGCGGTCGACGGGCTGGTGCGCCGGCGGCTCGACCGGCCTTATGTGCGCCGCGACGGCAAGCTGGTGGCGACGACCTGGGACGAGGCGTTCGCGGCGATCGCGGCGGTCGATCACGGGGGCAGCATCGCGGCGGTCGCGGGCGACCTGGTTGATTGCGAGACGATGTTCGCGGCCAAGGCGCTGCTGAAGGAATTCGGCTCGACGCTGCTCGAAGGGCGGCAGACGGGCATGGATTACGACACGTCCAGCCTGGCGGCGGTCAATTTCAACACCACGATCGCGGGCACCGAGAATGCCGACGCGATCCTGCTGGTGGGCACCAACCTGCGCTGGGAAGCGCCGCTGGTGAACACGCGCATCCGCAAGGCGATCAAGAAGGGCGCGAAGGTCTTCGCGGTCGGGCCGGAGACGGACCTGACCTACAAGGTCGAGTGGCTGGGCGCGGACCTGTCGGTGCTCAACGCGCTTCCCGACGCGGTGACCGAGGCGTTCGGCAAGGCCGAGCGGCCGATGGTGATCGTCGGCGGCGGCGCGCTGAAGGGCGCGCATGGCGCGGCGCTGGCGCTGGTCGACACGCTGGGGCTGGTGAAGGACGCCGCCTCGACAGGCTCGGGACAGGGCTGGAACGGCTTCAACGTCGTCCACATGGCCGCCAGCCGGATGGGCGGGCTGATGCTCGGCTATGCGCAGAAGGCCGGGATTTCCGCGCTGCACGACGCGAAGCTGACGTTCTTCCTGGGCGCGGACGAATGCGATTTCGCGGCGTTCGGCGGGTTCAAGGTCTATGTCGGCCACCATGGCGACAAGGGCGCGCACCATGCCGACGTGATCCTGCCGGGCGCCAGCTATGCCGAGAAGTCGGGTACCTGGGTCAATCTGGAAGGCCGGGTCCAGCGCGGCGAGCGCGCGGTGTTCCCGCCGGGTGACGCGCGCGAGGACTGGACGATCTTCCGCGCGCTGAGCGAGCGGATGGGCAAGACGCTGGCGTTCGACACGCTGGGCGAATTGCGCGCCGCGATGGCGCTCGACTGCGCCGATCTGGCCGAGCCGGGCCTGGTGACGTTCCCGTGGAGCGCGCCGTCGCTGGCATCGACGGCCGAGGGCGTGATGCAGGGCTATCCGATCAAGGACTTCTATCTCACCAACGCGATCTGCCGCGCATCGCCGACGATGCAGCGGTGTTCGGCGGAATTGCTCCACGGTGAGACCTTCGCGGAGGCAGCGGAGTGACCGCGTTCTTCAACACCACCGTCGGGTTGCCCTATGGCTTCGCCTGGTTCCTGGCGACGATCATCGGCATCCTGCTGATCGCGCTGCCGCTGATGCTGGCGGTCGCGATGATCATCTATGCCGATCGCAAGATCTGGGCGGCGATGGCGCTGCGGCGCGGGCCGAACGTCGTCGGCCCGTTCGGGCTGCTGCAGTCGTTCGCGGACGGGCTGAAGGTCTTCCTTCAGGAAACGATCGTCCCGGCCGCGTCGAACAAGGCGCTGTTCCTGCTGGCACCGATCATCACCTTCACGGTCGCGCTGATCGTCTGGGCGGTTGTGCCGTTCCAGGTCGGGGTGGTGCTGGCCGACATCAACGTCGGGCTGCTCTACGTCCTCGCGGCGTCGTCGCTGGGGGTGTACGGCATCATCCTGGCGGGTTGGGCGTCGAACTCGAAATATCCCTTCTTCTCCGCGATCCGCGCGGCGGCGCAGATGGTCAGCTATGAGGTCGCGATCGGCTTCGTCATCATCTCGGTGGTGATGTGGGCGGGATCGTTCAACCTGACCGCGATCGTCGAGGCGCAGAAGGGGTTGTACGGCTTCGTCAACGGCTTCGGCTTCAACCCGCTGCTGTTCCCGATGGCGGTGGTGTTCCTGATCTCCGCGCTGGCGGAGACGCAGCGCGCGCCGTTCGACCTGACCGAGGCGGAGAGCGAACTGGTCGCCGGCTACCAGACGGAATATTCGTCGATGGCGTTCGCGCTCTACTGGCTGGGCGAATATGCCAACGTGCTGCTGATGTGCGCGCTGAACGCGACATTGTTCTGGGGCGGATACCTGCCGCCGTTCGACTGGGCGCCGCTGTACGTCGTGCCGGGGATCATCTGGCTGTTCGCCAAGATCCTGTTCTTCTTCTTCGTATTCTCGTGGATCAAGGCGACGGTGCCGCGCTACCGCTACGACCAGCTGATGCGGCTGGGGTGGAAGGTGTTCCTGCCGTTGTCGCTGTTCTGGGTCTTCCTGGTGTCGGGCGTCCTCATGTTGATGCGCGTGGGAGTGTAAGATGGGTATCGCATCCACGATCAAGGCGTTCACGCTCTGGGAGTTCGTGAAGGCACATGCGCTGACGCTGAAGTATTTCTTCAAGCCAAAGGCGACGATCAACTATCCGTACGAGAAGAACCCGCTGAGCCCGCGCTTCCGCGGCGAGCATGCGCTGCGCCGTTATCCCAACGGCGAGGAACGCTGCATCGCGTGCAAGCTGTGCGAAGCGGTGTGCCCGGCGCAGGCGATCACGATCGAGGCCGAGCCGCGCGACGACGGCAGCCGCCGCACGACCCGCTACGACATCGACATGACCAAGTGCATCTATTGCGGGCTGTGCCAGGAAGCGTGCCCGGTCGACGCGATCGTCGAGGGGCCGAACCTGGATTTCGCGACCGAGACGCGCGAGGAGCTGATCTACGACAAGGCCAAGTTGCTCGACAACGGCGACCGTTGGGAAAGCGCGATCGCGGCGAACCTTGCCGCCGACGCGCCGTACCGGTAGGCGCTCGCGTGGGTTCGGGGGCCGACATGATTCTCTCAACTGTCGCCGCAGCGAAAGCTGGGGCCTCGTGCCGCAGGGGCGCATCCTTTTCGCTAGAGACCCCAGCCTGCGCTGGGGTGACGGAGCTGGTTCGGTGATCCAGGCCATCGCCTTTTATCTGTTCGCCGCCGTGGTGCTGATTTCCGGTGCGATGACGATTTCGTCGCGCAACCCGGTGCATTCGGTGCTGTGGCTGATCCTGGCGTTCTTCAACGCCGCCGGGCTGATGGTGCTGGTGGGTGCCGAGTTCATCGCGATGCTGCTGGTGATCGTGTACGTCGGCGCCGTCGCGGTGCTGTTCCTGTTCGTGGTCATGATGCTGGACATCGACTTCGCCGAGCTGCGCGCCGGGTTCGTCCGCTACTTCGGGATCGGGCTGGTGCTGGCGGTGGCGCTGGTATGCGAGATCCTGATCGGCGTGTTCGCATGGAGCGCGGGCGGGATCGACCTGGCGCGCCGCGCCGCGCCCAGCGAGGCGACCGTCCCGAACATCGTCCAGATCGGCAACCTGCTGTATTCGCGCTACCTGTTCGTGTTCGAGGGCGCGGGGCTGGTGCTGCTGGTCGCGATGATCGGCGCGATCGTGCTGACGCACCGCGAACGCTCGGGCGCGCGCTATCAGAATATCGCGCGGCAGATCGCGCGGCGTCCGCAGGATGCGACACGCAACATGAAGCCCGACGTGGGCCAGGGGGTACAGCTGTGACGGGTGGCGTCGGCCTGATCCATTACCTCGTCGTGGCAGCGTTGCTGTTCACGATGGGCGTGCTGGGCATCTTCCTCAACCGCAAGAACATCATCGTCATCCTGATGGCGATCGAGCTGATCCTGCTGGCGGTGAACATCAACCTGGTCGCCTTTTCCGCCGCGTTGCAGGATCTGGTGGGGCAGGTGTTCGCGATGTTCGTGCTGACGGTGGCCGCGGGTGAATCCGCGATCGGCCTGGCCATCATCGTCATCTTCTTCCGCGGCCGCGGCTCGATCTCGGTCGACGATCCCAGCCGGATGAAGGGGTAAGATTTCCGTGACCTCGATCCTCTTCATCGTCTTCCTGCCGCTGGTCGCGGCGATCGTCGCCGGCTTCGCCAACAAGTCGTTCGGCGCGACGCTGCCCAAGGTGGTGACCACCGGCGCGCTGTTCGTGTCGTGCGCGCTGTCGTGGCCGGTGTTCATCGGCTTCCTGGCGGGCAGCAGCGAAGCGACCGTCACGCCGGTGCTGCACTTCATGACCTCCGGCACGTTCGACGTGTCGTGGGCGCTGCGCGTCGATGCGCTGACCGCGGTCATGCTGGTGGTCATCACCAGCGTCTCCGCGCTCGTCCACCTCTATAGCTGGGGCTATATGAGCGAGGAGCCGGACCAGCCGCGCTTCTTCGCCTATCTGTCGCTGTTCACCTTCGCGATGCTGATGCTGGTGACCGCGGACAACCTGATCCAGATGTTCTTCGGCTGGGAAGGCGTGGGCCTGGCCAGCTACCTGCTGATCGGCTTCTGGTTCCGCAAGCCCAGCGCCAATGCCGCGGCGATCAAGGCGTTCGTCGTCAACCGCGTCGGCGACCTGGGCTTCATGCTCGGCATCTTCGGCACCTATCTGGTGTTCGATACCGTTTCGATCCCCGCGATCCTGGCGGCGGCGCCGACGATGGGCGGGTCGACGATCGGCTTCCTGTGGTTCCGCGCGGACACGATGACCGTCATCTGCCTGTTGCTGTTCGTCGGCGCGATGGGCAAGTCGGCGCAGCTGGGGCTGCACACCTGGCTGCCCGATGCGATGGAGGGGCCGACCCCGGTGTCGGCGCTGATCCATGCCGCCACGATGGTGACCGCGGGCGTGTTCATGGTGTGCCGCCTGTCGCCGATGTTCGAAATGTCCCCGACCGCGATGGGCTTCATCACCTTCATCGGCGCCGCGACCTGCCTGTTCGCAGCGACCGTCGGCACCACGCAGACCGACATCAAGCGCGTCATCGCCTATTCGACCTGTTCGCAGCTGGGTTACATGTTCTTCGCCGCGGGTGTCGGCGCCTATGGCGCGGCGATGTTCCACCTGTTCACGCACGCCTTCTTCAAGGCGCTGCTGTTCCTGGGTGCGGGATCGGTCATCCATGCGATGCACCACGAACAGGACATGCGCTATTACGGCGGCCTGCGGAAGGCGATCCCGGTCACCTTCTGGGCGATGCTGCTGGGTACGCTGGCGATCACTGGCGTGGGCATCTACGGCATCGGCGGGTTCGCGGGGTACCATTCCAAGGACGCGATCATCGAAGTGGCCTGGGCCGGCGGCGCGCCGGTGGCGTCGATGGTCGGCGTGTTCGCGGCGCTGCTGACCAGCTTCTATTCGTGGCGGCTGATGTTCCTGACCTTCTGGGGCGAACCGCGCTGGGCCGCGTCGGAGCATATCCAGCACGCGCTTCACGACGCGCACGGCCATGATGCGCATGACGATCATGCCCATGCGCATGACGGCCAGGCTCATGACGGGCACGCGCACGGCCATGACGATCATGCCGACGAGGCGCATCACGGCGTCGCGGCGCAGGAAGACGCCGGCCACGCGCCACATGTCGACGCGCGTGGCTTCAACGACATGCCGAAGGGCACCGGCGGCTACCATCCGCACGAAAGCCCGCTGGTGATGCTGATCCCGCTGATCCTGCTGTCGGTGGGCGCGGTCGCGGCCGGGTTCGTCTTCCACGGCTTTTTCATCGACCCGGAGAGCGCGGGCGGCTTCTGGAAGGGCGCGTTGTTCTTCAACGAACATCTGATGCATGAAATGCACGAGGTGCCGCTGTTCGTGAAGCTGTCGGCGACGGTGGTGATGCTGACCGGGCTGCTGATCGCATGGGCCGCGTATATCCGCTCGCCGTCGTTCCCGGCGAAGTTCGCGGACACGTTCCAGCCGATCTACCAGTTCCTGCTGCGCAAATGGTATTTCGACGAGCTGTACAACTTCCTGTTCGTCCGCCCCGCCTTCGCGATCGGCCGCGTGCTGTGGCATCGCGGTGACGAAGGGACGATCGACCGCTTCGGGCCGAACGGATCGGCCTGGGTGGTGCAACTGGGCAGCCGCGTCGCCGGCCGCCTGCAAACCGGATATGTCTATACCTATGCCTTCGTCATGCTGATCGGGCTTACCGCCGCGATCACCTGGGCGATCGCGGGCTGAGGGGGTCAGTAACGTGTCGTTCCCGATCCTGTCGCTGATGCTCGCGATCCCGGCCGTCGCCGCGGTCGCCTGCCTCTTCCTTTCCGCCTCCGCCGCGCGCTGGACCGCGCTGGCGGCGACGCTGATCGACCTTGCGCTGGGCGTGGTGCTGTGGACGTCGTTCGACGTCGGCGGCGCGCAGTGGCAGTTCGTCGAATATGCGCCGGTGTTCGGGCGCTTCGCCTGGGCGCTGGGCATCGACGGCTATGCGCTGTTGCTGATCGCGCTGTCGGTGTTCCTGATGCCGATCTGCATCGGCGCCAGCTGGCAGGCGATCGAAAAGCGCGTGCCCGAATATATGGCGGCGTTCCTGCTGACCGAGGTGCTGATGATCGGCACCTTCGCGGCGCAGGACCTGTTCCTGTTCTACATCTTCTTCGAAGCCGGCCTGATCCCGATGTTCCTCATCATCGGCATCTGGGGCGGGGTGAACCGCATCTACGCGTCGTACAAGTTCTTCCTGTACACGCTGCTGGGTTCGCTGCTGATGTTCATCGCGATGCTGTACATGAGCATCACCGCGGGAACGACCAGCATCCCGGTGCTCCTCAACTACGACTTCCCGCCGCAGGTGCAGACGTGGCTGTGGCTGGCGTTCTTCGCGTCGTTCGCGGTGAAGATGCCGATGTGGCCGGTCCACACCTGGCTGCCCGACGCGCACGTGCAGGCGCCGACCGCCGGCTCGGTGATCCTGGCGGGCGTGCTGCTGAAGCTGGGCGGCTACGGCTTCCTGCGCTTCAGCCTGCCGATGTTCCCGGAAGCGTCGGCCAGCCTCGTCTGGCTGGTGTTCGGGCTGAGCGCGGTGGCCGTGATCTACACCAGCCTCGTCGCGTTGGTGCAGTCGGACATGAAGAAGCTGATCGCCTATTCCTCGGTCGCGCACATGGCGATCGTGACGATCGGCCTGTTCGCGTTCAACGCGCAGGGGATCGAGGGCGCGATGATGGTGATGCTGGGCCACGGCCTGGTATCGGGCGCGCTGTTCCTGTGCGTCGGCGTCATCTACGACCGGCTGCACACGCGTGAGATCAGCCGCTACGGCGGCCTGGCGATCAACATGCCGCGCTATGCGATCCTGTTCCTGCTGTTCACCATGGCGTCGATCGGGTTGCCGGGCACCAGCAACTTCGTCGGCGAACTGCTGAGCCTGATGGGCACGTACAAGGTGTCGACCACGATCGCGCTGCTGTGCACGACCGGCATCATCCTGGGCGCGGCGTACATGCTGTACCTGTACCGCCGCGTCGTGTGGGGCGAGATCACGTCCGAAGAGGTGCGCGCGATGCCCGACCTGTCGGCGCGCGAACTGTGGCTGCTGGTACCGATCGCCGCGGCGGTCCTGTGGATGGGCGTCTATCCGGAAAGCTTCCTGGCGCCGATGCGCAAGGACACGCAGATTCTGCTGGCGCGGATCGAGCGCGCCAGGCCGGCCGGGGATTCGCGCCCGACGAAGGGCACCGGGATCGTACCCGCCGCCCACGCCGAAACGCCCGCCACGGGCCATGAAGCGCCGGGGAGTGCGCACTGATGGATTACGCCGCCAATCTTGCGATGACCCTGCCGGAGCTGGTGCTGGCGCTGGGCGCGATCGCGCTGATGCTGGTCGCCGCCTGGGGCGGCCCGGCCGCGACCCGCGCGGTGTCGTGGACGGCGGTGGCGGTGCTGGCGGGCGCGTGCATCGCGCTGACCGGCCCGGCCTCGTCGGGCGGATCGGCCTTCTACGGCATGTATCGCGCCGATGCCTTTGCCGCGTTCGCCAAGGTGCTGATCTACGCCGCGGCGGCGGTGTCGATCATCATGGCGCCCGATTTTTTCAAGCGGACCGCGGGCGATAACCTGCGCCCCGAATATCCGGTGCTGATCCTGCTGTCGGCGTGCGGCATGGGGATCATGGTGTCGGCGTCCGACCTGCTGATGCTGTACGTCGGCCTCGAACTGCAGAGCCTTGCCGCCTACGTGCTGGCCAGCTTCATGCGGCAGGACACGCGCTCGGCGGAGGCGGGGCTGAAGTATTTCGTGCTCGGCGCGCTGGCCTCCGGCATCCTGCTGTACGGGATCAGCCTGGTCTATGGCTTCACTGGATCGACGCTGTTCGACGAGGTCGCGGGCGCCTATGCCGCCGCGCCGCTGACCGGCAACGGCAAGGCGATCGGCCTGCTGTTCGGGCTGGTGTTCGTGTTCGCGGGGCTGGCGTTCAAGATGTCGGCGGTGCCGTTCCACATGTGGACGCCCGACGTGTACGAAGGTGCGCCGACCCCGGTGACCGGCTTCTTCGCGTCCGCGCCCAAGGTCGCGGCGATGGCGCTGGGCGTGCGCGTTGCGGTGGAGGCGATGGGCCCGGCGCACGACCAGTGGCGGCAGATCGTGATCTTCGCGGCGCTCGCCTCGATCCTGCTCGGCGCGGTCGCGGCGATCGGGCAGCAGAACATCAAGCGGCTGCTGGCCTATTCGTCGATCAACAACGTCGGCTTCGCGCTGATCGGCCTGGCCGCGGGCACGCCGGAGGGCGTGGCGTCGGTGATGACGTACATGGCTATTTATATCGTCATGACGCTGGGCAGCTTCCTGGTGGTGCTGCAGATGCGCGATGAGGACGGCCAGCCGGTCGAGACGATCGCGAGCCTGGCGGGCCTGTCGCGCTCGCGCCCGGGGCTGGCGGCGGCGCTGGCGATGTTCATGTTCTCGCTGGCCGGCATCCCGCCGCTGTTCGGCTTCTACGCCAAGTTCGCGGTCTTCTACGCCGCGGTCGAGGCGGGGCTATTCCCGCTGGCGGTGGTCGGCATCGCGATGAGCGTGATCGGCGCCTATTACTATCTGCGGATCGTCAAGACGATGTACTTCGACGAGCCGGCCGCGCCCTATGGCCGTGGTGATGCGGTGGAGGGCGGGTTGATCGCGGTGGCGGCGGTCATCATCTCGCCGCTCGGCTATCTGCTGATCCCGGCGCTGACCGCCTGGACGCTCGCCGCCGCGAACAGCCTGTTCTAAGCACGCTTCGTGCCGCGCATCGTCACCGTCGCGCAGACGGGGTCGACCAACGCCGACCTGCTGGCGATCGCGCGCGATGGCGGTGGCGAGGAGGGGCTGTGGCTGCGCGCGGAGCGCCAGACGCAGGGGCGCGGGCGGCAAGGGCGGCCGTGGCAGTCGCCCGTCGGCAACCTTTACGCCAGCACGCTGGTGCGCATCGTGCCGGGCGATCCGGCGCCGCCCACGCTGGCGCTGGTCGCGGCGGTGGCAGTGGAGGAGACGGTCCGCGACGCCTTGCCGGCGCAGCGCGCCGGGCGGCTGGCGCTCAAATGGCCCAACGACCTGCTGCTGGGGCCGGCCAAGCTGTCGGGCATCCTGCTGGAGCGCGCCGGTGACTGGGTGGTGATCGGCGTGGGCGTCAACGTGGCGCATCATCCCGATCTGCCGGACCGCGAGGCGACCAGTCTGGCGGCGCAGGGATCCGCGACCGATGCCGCCGCGCTGCTCGACCGGCTGGCGGAACTGTTCGCCGCGTGGCTGGCATGGTGGCGGCGCGATGGGCTGGCGCCGGTGGTGGCGCGCTGGGGCGAGCGCGCCCACCCGCCGGGAACGCCGCTGATTGCGCGCCTGCCCGATGGCGAGGCGGTGGAGGGCGCATTCGACGGGCTGGACGCGCAGGGCGCGCTGACGCTGCGCTTGGCGGACGGCGAACGGCGTGTCATTCACGCCGGCGACGTGTTCCTGGTATAAGACGGAAGGGGAGAGGCCATGCTGCTCGCGGTCGATGCCGGCAACACCAATATCGTCTTCGCGCTGGTGGCCGCCGGCGCCGGCGGGCGCGAGATCAAGGCGCGCTGGCGCATCGCCACCGACCCGCGCCGCACCGCCGACGAATATGCGGTGTGGCTGAGCCAATTGCTGGCGCTGGAAGGATTCAGCCGCGACGATGTGGAGGCGGTAGTGATCTCCACCGTCGTCCCGCGCGCGCTCCACAACCTGCAGGTGCTGGCATCGAAATATTTCCGAACCGAGGCGTTGGTCGCCGGGCGGGCGCCGCTGGAATGGGGGCTGGCGCTGGATGTCGACGAGCCGCAGAATCTGGGCGCGGACCGCGCGGTCAACACGATCGCGGCGCATGCGCTGCACCCGGGCGACCTGATCGTCATCGATTTCGGTACCGCGACGACGGTCGACCATTCGGACTACACCGGCGCGTACAAGGGCGGAATCATCGCGCCGGGCATCAACCTGTCGCTCGACGCGCTGGTCAATGCCGCCGCCAAGCTGCCGCGCATCGCGATCGAGGCGCCGGAAGGGCCGGTGAGCGTGATCGGCCGCAACACCGTCGACCAGATGAACATCGGCATCTACTGGGGCTATATCGCGATGATCGAGGGGCTGGTCGCGCGGATGAAGCACGAGGTGGGGCGCCCGGTGAAGGTGGTCGCCACCGGCGGGCTGGCCACGCTGTTCGAGCGCCACACCAATGTCTTCGACGCGATCGAACCGGACCTGACCATACAGGGTCTGGCGATCATGTGGGAACGGGTCCATATTGCCCGCTGAACTGTATTTTTTCCCGTCCCGAAGCGACGATAGCCATGCCGCGGCTCCGCGCCGCCACCTCGCCGGGACGATGACCGAAGGATTCGAATGACCACCCCCAAGACCAACGAACTTCTTTTCTGCGCGCTCGGCGGATCGGGCGAGATCGGGATGAACGTCATCCTTTATGGCCATGCCGGCAAATGGCTGATGGTCGATTGCGGCGTGACCTTCGCCGATGCGCATTATCCCGGGATCGACGTAATCCTGCCCGACCTGCGCTTCATCGAGGAGCGCCTGTCCGATCTGGTCGGGATCGTCCTCACCCACGGGCATGAGGACCATATCGGCGCGCTGCCGTATCTGGCCGAGGATCTGGGCGTACCGATCTACGCCACTCCCTTCACCGCCGGGCTGGTGCGCGGCAAGCTGGAGGAGGAACGGATCGAGGATCGCGTCAAGATCCGCATGGTCCATGCGCGCGAGCCGTTCAACGTCGGGCCGTTCCGCGTCGAGATGGTGCCGCTGTCGCACTCGATCCCGGAAGCCAATGCGCTGCTGATCGAAACCAAGGCGGGCCGCGTGTTCCACACCGGCGACTGGAAGCTGGATGCCACGCCGGTGATCGGCAAGCCGTCCACCCCCGAGGAGCTGACCGCGATCGGCAAGCGCGGCATCGACGTGCTGGTGTGCGATTCCACCAACGCCTTCAACACCGAACCGTCGGGCAGCGAGGCGAGCGTGCGCAAGGGGCTGGCCGAAAGCGTCGCGCGGGCGCGCGGGCGGGTGGTCGTCACCACCTTCGCCTCCAACGCCGCGCGGCTGTCGACGCTGGGCAAGGTGGCGCAGGAGACGGGGCGCAAGCTGTGCGTCACCGGGCGCTCGCTGGACCGGATCATCCGCGTCGCCAAGGCGACCGGCTACCTCAAGGACTTTCCGGACACGATCGACGTCGATGCCGCGATGCGAATGCCGCGCAACCGCGTGCTGATCGTCGCGACCGGGGGGCAGGGCGAGCCGCGCGCGGCGCTGGCGCGGATCGCGGACGGATCGCACCAGATCTCGCTCGACCAGGGCGACATGGTGATCTTCTCCGCGCGGCAAATCCCCGGCAACGAAGTGGCGGTCGGCCGCATCCAGAACCAGCTGGCGGCCAAGGGCGTGGAGATGGTGACCGAGCGGCAGGCGCACGTCCATGTCTCCGGCCACCCCGGTCGCCCGGAACTGGCCAAGATGTACGAATGGCTGCGCCCCAAGACGCTGGTGCCGGTGCATGGCGAGATGCGGCACCTGATGGAACATGCGCGCTTCGGCCTGTCGCAGGGGATCGGCGCGGTGCATGTCCAGACCAACGGCGACATGGTGCGGCTGGCGCCCGAAGGGCCGAAGAAGATCGGCGACGTGCCGGTGGGGCGGCTCGTGCTGGACGGTGACGTGATCCTGCCGGCCGACGGCGGGACGATCAACGACCGCCGCCGCATCGCGGTGAACGGCACGATCTCTGTCGGGATCGCGGTGGACCGCAACGGCCGCGCCGGCGGTATCCCGGACGTCCGCTTCCAGGGCATTCCGGTCGAGGAGGAGCGCGAGCCGTTCATGGCCGAGGCGGTCGAGGCCGCGACCGAGGCGATGGAGGGCCGCGTGCGCGACCGCGATCGCCTGCGCGAGGACGTGCGGCTGGCGGTGCGCCGCGTCGCGACGCGCTGGACCGGCAAGAAGCCGGTGGTCGACGTCGTGATCGTCCAGGTCTGACGCGGGCGGGGCGGCGATCATGCGCTGGACGTCGCTGTTGGCGATCTACATCCTGTTCTGGGCCTTTTCGGTCTTCCTGGTGCTGCCGTTCGGGGTGCGCACCACCGCCGAGGCAGGGGGCGAGCACGTCCCCGGCACCGCGGAAAGTGCGCCGCACGAATTCTCGCTGAAGAAGGTGGTGGTGCGCACGACGATCGTGGCGACGATCCTGTTCGCGCTGTTCGTCGCGAATTACGAATTCGGCTGGGTGACGGCGGGGATGCTGGACCTGGCCGATCCGGCGAATGCGGTGGACTGACGCCGGACGTGAAATGCCCGGAATGCCATGGAGCCAGTTTCGGCGGGTTGAAAATAATTATCGTATTTCGATAATTCGTGGGTATGCTGCCGGACGGAGGCAGCATGATTCGACCTTACGAACCAGCGACGATGGCCGAGCAGGCGGGATCGGCCGATACCCTTGAGCGGCGGGGGCGCGTGTACTTCGCCGTCGCCTGCGCGGTGATGACCGCGATGGCGGCGACCGCGGCGCTGCAGGTCATGCTGCTGCTGTTCCGGGTGGGTGACCATGCCGGAATGCTCGACGGCGGTTTCGCGTTCATCGTTACGCGTGACGCCGGCGATGCCGTGCCGGCGGGCTTCGTGACCATCTCGCGTTACGCGATCTGGCAATCGACGCTGGCGGCGGCGCTCCTCATCCTTCGACTGATCCCCGGCCTGGTGATCCTGGCCAGCCTGGTCGGGCTGTTCCGCCTGTACGCGCGGCGGATGATCTTCACCGCCGTCAACGGGATGCTGATGCGTCGCATCGCATGGGCGCTGATCGCCTATGCGATCGTCCCGCTCGTCACCCACGCGGTCCTGTATGCCGCCGGCATGAGCCCGGTGGCGGTCAAGCTGGAGTGGCGACAGCTCGACGCGGCGGTCCTCGGCATGTTGTTGTTCGCGTTCGTCAACGTCATCGCATTCGGCGCGGAGATCGAACGCGACCGCGCCGGGTTCTTCTGATGGCGATCGTCGTCCGGCTCGACGTCATGCTGGCCAGGCGCAAGATGCGTTCGAAGGAACTGGCGCAGGCGATCGGCGCGACCGAGGCGAACCTGTCGCTTTTCAAATCGGGCAAGGTGAAGGGGCTGCGGTTCGAGACGCTGGAGGCGATCTGCCGCCACCTCGACTGCCAGCCCGGGGATCTTCTGGAATATCTGCCCGATAGCTGATCGGGCGACGACCTGTTCACACAAGGATGGAGAAGACCATGCGTCCGTTTTCGGCGATTGCCGCGTCGTGCCTGTTGTTCGCCGCTCCCGCGGGATCGTCCGTCCCGCTGACCCCGGCGGGGAACGGCCATCTGGTCGTGCCCGCGTTCGTCAACGGCAAGGGGACGGTGCCGTTCATCCTGGACACCGGGGCGGACGGCACGCACGTCTATGAATGGTTCGCACGCCAGCAGGCGCTGAAGGCCGGGACGCCGATCCGCGTGGTGGGGATGACCGGCGCGGCGACGATGCCGACCTATCGGCTGGATAGTATCTCGGTCGACGGCCGCACGATCCGCGACGTCGACGTCACCGGCCTGCCGGATCGCAAGGATGCGGAGATCGCTGCGGGGGTGACGGGGAACGACCTGATGGACGGCGCGGTCTCGATCTTCGACTTTCCGTGCCGTACCGTATCGTTGCTGCCCAAGCCCGTGTCGATGCGTCGTATCCTGACGCGCGGAGCCGTGATGATCCGCGGGGGGACGGTGGCGGAAGGTACGCAGTTGACGCTGCCCGTCACGGTCAACGGCACGGCCGGTATCGCGGTACTGGATACGGGATCGCGGGGAACGCAGATCAATACCGCGTTTGCCCGCGCTGCTGGGATCGACAGCGACAGCTTCGGGCGGGGAGAGACGCTGTACGGCGCGGCGGGGGAGGCGACGGGCACGCGTGAGGGCAAGGTGGGGGCGGTGACGTTCGCCAGCCGCACGGTACGCGACGTGACGGTGCGGGTCGCCGATCTGTCAGTGTTCAAAAGCTTCGGGATCGGCGACGGGCCGGCGATGATCCTGGGCATCAACGCGATGATCGGCCAGCGACTGGTCTACGATCACCAGGCCGGGCGGTTCTGGTTCGATCGCTCCCGCTGCTCGGGGGCGGCCGCGCCCCGGTGACCGCGCTCAGCGCAGGCGTTCGATAGCCTGCGCCAGCGCGACGTAGAGCTTGCCCATGTCCGACGACAGCAGCGTCACGCCCAGCGGCGAGCCGTCGCGTTGCGCCAGGATGGTGCGCAGCATCGCCTCGAAATCGTGGATGTAGCGGTTGACCTGTTCGCGGAACGACGGGTCGTCGTCGTACAGCCGCGCGACGTCGCGCTGCTCGCTGCCGTCCAGCAACCGCACCGCGCGGCGGGTGAAGACGCCGCGGTCGCCCTTCAGATAGGCGGCCCAGGCACTGTCGGAAATTTCCGGCGCGAAGGTGCGGGTGAGGTCGATCGACGCAGAATTGAGCGATTCGATCAGCAGCGAGGCACGCCGTGCGAAGCTGTCGCGGTCGGCTTCTTCGCCGGCGGCGCGCGCTTCCTCCAGCCGCTGGTCGACCAGCGCGATCGTCGCCTCGATCCCCGTCAACTGCTGTTGCAGCCGCTCGCCGGCACGCGCCGTGGCGGCGACGGCGGCCTCGGCGACCTGCGCGACCTGTTCGACCTGCTGCGCCACGCCGCTGTCGACCGCGCGGCTGAGCGCCGCGACGCCCGCGCTTTCCAGCGCCACGGCGGCCTCCGGGATGACGCGGGCGAGCGCGTCGCGGGCGTGATCGGCGGCGGTCGCGGCGGTTTCGCGGACGCGCAGCAGCGCCTCCAGCAACCGCGGCGCAGCCTCCTCGGTCAGGTCGTCGGCGCGGCGGGCGGCCTGTTCGACCGCGTCGGCGATCAACCCGGCCTGACCACGGCCCTTGTCGAGCACCTCGTTGAGCTTGACGGTCAGCGTCTCGACCGTCTGGCGCTGCTCGGCGACGACCTGCGCCACCGCCTCGATCGCGTCGTGGGTGCTTTCGGCGGCGGTAACGAGTGCGAGCAGCTCTGGCTTGGCGGCGACGATCACCTGCTTGGTGGATGCGACGCGCGCTTCCAGGCGGGCGATCGCCTCCGGCATCGTCTCGTCCATCTCGCGCGCGGCGGCGTCGAGCGCGACCAGCAGATGCTCGGTGGTCGCGATCGTACGTTCGGCGGACTGGTTGCCCGCATCCATCGCCACCGACAGCGCCTCGGCGGTCGCCTGCAGCGCGCTGACCGTCGCGGCGAGTTGCTGGCTGCGCTCTGTCCCGGTGGCGTGGAGCGCCTCGAACCGCGTTTCGGCGCGCGCGACGCCCATTTCCAGCGAATCGAAGATCTGGCGACCGGCGATCTGCTGCGCGTCCAGCCGGCCGGCGATCCGCTCGATCACGATCTCGATCAGGCCGATCCGCTCGGCCAGCGCCTCGGCGCTCTCGCGCGCCGACTGGTCGAGCGCGGTCTGGTTGGCGGCGACCATCGCGAGCAGCGCGTCGCCCTGCGCCGACAGCCCCTTGCGCGACTGGTCGATCGCGCTGGCGGTGCGATCAAGAAGGGCGTCGACCGCGGCGGCGGCATCAGACGTAACTGTCTCCAGCCGCGCGCCCGCCGTCTCGCTGGTCGTCTCCATCCGCTGCATATAGGCGGCGAGCTTCTCCGCCGCGCCGCCCGCGATCGTCTCGGCATCGCGGCTGCGCGCGATCAGCGCGGCGACCTGCGCGTCCAGCCCGGCGGTGTGCTCGCTGGCGACGACGCCGGCCTGGTCGATGCTTTCGGTCAGCGTGCGGGTTTCCTGCGCGGCGCGGGGCAGCGCGGACAGCAACGTGGTCAGCTGCGCCTGCGCCATGTCGGCGGCATGGGCGAGCGCGCGGGCATGGACGTCGGCCTGGTCGATCTCCTCCGACAGGCCGCGCCCGATCGAGGCGAGGCGGGCAGTCGCGGCATCGCCCAGCGCGGTCAGCAGCCGCACCTGCTCGGCCAGCGCCACGCGCCGTTCCTCGATCGCATGGCCCAGCGCGGCGACGGTGTCGCCCAGCGCCGCGGCCTCGGTGCGCATCTGCCGCGCGGTCGCGCCGAACCGCTGCGCCTCGCTGCGGCTGGTGCGCAGCGCGGCGAGCCAGACGATGCCTGCCAGCGCGGGCACGGTGGCGAGCGTCGCGCCGAATTGCGCCAGCGCCAGCTGCGGCATCCCCGCCAGCGAATCGCGTGCCAGCCACACGACCAGCCCGACCCACGCCAGCGCCACCACGATCACGGCCCACCCCAAGATGGCCCCGCGGCGGGACGGTGCGACCTCATCGTGCGGATCGGCGTGGTCGCTCACGGGCAAGGGCGCCTCGTCAAAGGGTTGCATGTCGCGGCCCGGCGATGGCGTGTCGCTGTCCGTTGCGCGGAATTCGATGATCGACGGCCCCCCGTTCATGCTCCGGGTTTAACAGTTTTACCCGATCCGGGAAGCCGTTTCGGCATCATGACAGGCTCCGTCGGTCGCATCGGGCGATCACCGTTGCCAGTAATCGGTCCTGACCCTAACAGCCGGGCCATGCTGGCAGGCTTATTGTTCGCGACCCATGAGGCAGAGGATCGCCCCGGAATCCTCGCGGCGACGCTGCCGTTCGCGGCCGCGACGCTGATCGAGTACCAGGCGCGGCTGCTGATCGCGTCCGATGCGGCGCAGATCGTGGTGGTGGTGCAGCGGCTGACCCCGGAACTGGTCGGCGCGCTGGCGCGGATCGGGCGGCGCGGGGTGGCGGTGGACACGGTGCGCACCGCCGCGGAGGCGCTGGCGCGGCTGCACCCGCTGGCGCGGATCGTGATGGTCGCCGACGGACTGGTGACGACCGAGGGCGTGATCCACGCGCTGGCCGGGGAGGGCGGCGATGCGCTGCTGACCGTGCCGGGGACGCAGGCCTCGCCCGCGTTCGAGCGGGTCGGCGGGGGCGAGGCATGGGCCGGCGTGGCGCGGATCGACGCGCGCCGGCTGGCCGATGCCGCGCGGTTGCCGGAGGATTACGACCTGCAATCCACCCTGCTCCACGCCGCCGAGCAGGCGGGCGCACGGCACGTGTCGCTGCGGCTGGACGACATGGAACTGGGGCACGGCATCGAACGCCGCGCCGCCGCGCTGGAGGAGCGCGGGCGCGCGGTGCTGTCGGCGTCAATGGCGGTGCGGCCGGGCTGGTTCGACCGCATCGTGCTGCGCCCGCTCGCGCGGGTGGCGATCCCGCCGATTGCACGGCGCGGGATCGGTACCGGCGCGATCGTCGGCACCGCGGCGGGCGCGGCGACGCTGGGGATCGCGACGCTGGCGCTCGGCTGGCCCGCGATCGGGCTGGCGGCGGTGCTGGTCGCGGTGCTGGTGGCGGAGATCGCCGGCGCCGTCGCGCTGTTCCGCGACGAAGAGCATCACCTGCGCGCGATGCGCATCGCGATCCTGGCGATGCCGGCCGTGGCGGTGCTGCTGCTGGGGCACGTCGTCGATGCGCAGGCGGCGACCACCACCGCGCGGCTGCTGGCGCTGGGCGCGACGGTCGCGGGCGGGGTGGCGGAGCGCGCCGCGAGCGCGGTGCAGCGGCGCGGCTGGTGGGGCACGGCGCCGGCCTATCTGGCGATCCTGGCGCTGTTCGCGGTGGCGGGCTGGCCGACGCTGGGGCTGGCGCTGGTGGCGCTGTACGGCGGGGCGACGCTGGTGGCGGCGGTCGAGGCGTTGCGGCGACAGGCTTAGCGGCTAGTTAACGAAGCGCGGCTACAGCGGGCGCATGTCGGCAAAGCCTTTTTCCGCGGGCGGTCACGACGACCCCGATACCGTCGCGGCCTATGTCGCGGCGGCGGATCGGCGCGCGGACGAGCGGCTGGCGACCGCGATGGCCGACATCTTCCTTGCTGAACGCCACCGTTTGGACGAGCGCACGCGCATCGCGATCCTGCGCATGACCGAGGCGACCGTTACCGCGCTGGAGCGCGAGATCGCCGGCCATGCCGCCCGCCTGCTGGTGGCGCGCGGGCTGGACGACGTGGCGGGCATCCTGACCGCCAATCGCACGATGACGCTCGACCGGCTGATCGAGGCAGGCGTGCTGCGCGATTCGGAGGTGATGGGGGAAATCATCGCGCAGGCGCGCATCGACCTGATCGACGCGGCGCTGATCGCCAACCGGATGCCCGGCACCACCGCCGCGCTTCTGGGGCGGCTGGCGGAAAGCGGCGATGGCGTCGTGCGGACGCGCGCGGTCGCGTATCTGGTCGCGGACGGGCGTCGCCGGCTGCCCGCGGCGGAGCGGCGCGCCGAACTGCCGGGCGAGCTATATTACCGGCTGGCCTGGTGGATCGCAGCGGCGCTGCGCGAGCGGCTGGGCGCGGTGCAGGCCGACGGCGCGATCGACCGCGCGCTGGTGGAGGCCACGCAGCGCAGCATCGCCGCCTATGACGAGGGCGAGCGGGTTGAGGCGGTGGCGGCGCAGCTGGCCGGCGCGATCGACGCGACGCCCGCGGACATGCCGCGGCTGCTGCTGGAGGCGCTGGTTGAGGGCCGCTCGATCCTGTTTTCGGCACTGCTGGCGCGCGCGCTGGCGGTGGAGCCGGGGGATGCCCGCGCGCTGATGCTGGACGGCGACAGCGACCGTTTGTGGCTGGCGCTGCGCGCGCTGGCGTTCGCGCGCGAGGATATGGCACGGATCGGCTGGCTGCTTTCCGAAGCGGATGCGGCGCGCGATGCCGAGCGGCTGGCCGATGCGCTCGATCCGGTCGCCGCGCTGTCGCCGGACACGGCCGCGCTGGTGGTCGCGCCGTTGGCGATGCCGCGTGACTATCGCGCGGCGCTGCGCACGCTGGCGCGGACGCGCGCGTCGTGAGCGCGTTGTCTATCCTGACCGCCAGCGTCGATCGCACCGATCGGCTGGTCGAGGCCGATGCGGGCTTCGCCGCGATCAACACGCGTGCCGGGGGGCGCATCGGCGCGCCGCTGGCGGTGCCGCAGTTCGCGACGATCGTGCGGCTGGCGCGGCGGCTGCGGATCATCGTCGCGCGCGCGGTGACGATCGCGGATGCCGAGGCGGATATCGACTGCTGGGTGAAGGCGACCCCGCGCGAGGAGGGCGTGGCGCTGGCGATCTCGCTGGTGCGCGAGCGCCCGGCGTGGCAGGCGCCCGCCGCGGCGGTGACGCTGGCCGAGGTGCCGCCGCCCCCGGGTGCCGACTGGACATGGGAGGTCGATGCCGAGCTGCGGCTGATCCGCCTGGCCCCCGAGGCGGGCGCGCGCGCCGGGTTCGATGCGGTGGCGATGCAGGGCGCCGCGTTGACCCGGCTGTTCGCGCTGGACGCCGACGACGAGGGCGCGATGCCGTTGCTGGAGGCGATGAGCGCGCGCGCCGATTTCGATCATCAGTCCGCGACGATCCGCGCGACGGGCGCCCCGGTGACGCTGGCGGGTAGTGTGCGGCTGGATGCGGCGGGGGGCTTTGCGGGGTTCGTCGGGAGCACCTTCGCCGCCGACACGCCGATCGTCGCCGATGCGCCGGCTGGCGAACCGGCCGGGCTGACGCTCGCGTTCAATGCGCGGCTGGAGCAGATATTGCGCGGCCCGCTGGGGCGGATCATCGCCAATGCCGACAGCATCCATCTGGCCGCCGACGGCGCGCTGGACCCGCATTACGCCGATTACGCCGCCGATATCGCCAGCGCGGGGCGGCACCTGCTGGGGCTGGTCGACGATCTGGTCGACCTGGAGGCGATCGAGCGCGACAATTTCGTGGTGGAGCGCGAGATCGTCGACCTGGCCGATATCGCGCGCCGCGCCGCCGGACTGCTGGCGGTGCGCGCCAGCGACGGGCAGGTGACGATCGACCGGTCCGACTGCGACCGGCCGCTGCCCGCGCTGGGGGAGTTCCGCCGCGCGTTGCAGATCATGGTTAATCTGATCGGCAATGCGGTGCGTTACTCGCCGCCCGGATCGACCGTGTGGCTGCGGTTGCAGCGCGACGGCGACCGCGCGGTGGTGATCGTCGCGGACCAGGGCAAGGGAATCGCGCCCGCGGATCAGGAACGCATCTTCGCCAAGTTCGAACGGGTCGACACGTCCGAACCGGGCGGCAGCGGGCTGGGCCTGTATATCGCGCGGCGGCTGGCGCGGGCGATGGACGGCGACCTGACCATCGACAGCGCGCCGGGCACGGGCGCGCGGTTCATCCTGACGTTGCCGGCGCGGTAGGCGATCAGCGCAGGCGGCGCCCCGCCAGTATCAGCAGCAGGCCGAACGCGGCGACGATGCTGCCATAGTTCGCCCATTGGCGCTGATCGAGCATGAAGCTCGATTCCGGCCAATGGACGTATCCCAGCCCCTGGCCGATCCACAACAGCCCGGTGAGCGTCAGCATGACGCCCACCGCAAGCAGGATCGGCCGGAGGCGGCGCATGTCAGGTCAACGCTGGCCGACGGGGACGTAGGCGCGCTGCGTCGGGCCGGTGTACAGCTGGCGCGGACGGCCGATCTTCTGGTCGGGATCGGTGATCATCTCGTTCCACTGCGCGACCCAGCCGACGGTGCGGGCGAGCGCGAACAGCACGGTGAACATGCTGGTCGGGAAGCCTATCGCGGACAGGATGACGCCCGAGTAGAAATCGACGTTCGGGAACAGCTTCTTCTCGACGAAATAATCGTCGCTCAGCGCGATTTCCTCCAGTCGCAGCGCGGTTTCAAACAGCGGATCCTGGACGTTCAACGCCTCGAACACCTCACGCACCGTCTTCTGCATGACGGTCGCGCGCGGATCGTAGTTCTTGTACACGCGATGGCCGAAGCCCATCAGGCGGAATGGATCGTTCTTGTCCTTCGCCCGGGCGATGAACTCGGGAATACGCTCCGGCGTGCCGATCTCGTGCAGCATGTTGAGCGCCGCCTCGTTCGCGCCGCCATGCGCCGGACCCCACAGGCAGGCGATGCCCGCCGCGATGCACGCGAACGGATTGGCACCCGACGAACCGGCCAGACGCACAGTCGAGGTCGACGCATTCTGTTCGTGGTCGGCGTGGAGGATGAAGATGCGGTCCATCGCCTTTTCGACCGCCGGGTTCACCTCATACGGCTCCGCCGGCACGCCGAAGGTCATGCGCAGGAAGTTGCCGGTGTAGGACAGCGAATTGTCCGGATACAGGAACGGCTGGCCGACGCTGTACTTGTACGCCATCGCCGCGATCGTCGGCATCTTCGCGATCAGCCGGTGCGACGCGATCATGCGCTGCTGCGGATCGTGGATGTCGGTGGAATCGTGATAGAAGGCCGATAGCGCGCCGACGACGCCGCACATGATCGCCATCGGGTGCGCATCGCGGCGGAAACCGCGGAAGAACTGCGCCAGCTGTTCGTGCACCATCGTGTGGCGGCTGATCGTCCAGCTGAACTTCTCCAGCTCGTCCGTATTCGGCAGCTCGCCGTTCAGCAGCAGGTAGCACACTTCCATGAAGCTGGACTGTTCAGCCAGCTCGCCGATCGGATAGCCGCGGTGCAGCAGCACGCCTTCGTCACCGTCGATGTACGTCAGCTTCGACTGGCACGACGCGGTCGAGGTGAAGCCGGGGTCATAGGTGAACGCGCCGGTCTGGCCATACAGCTTGCGGATGTCGACCACGTCGGGGCCGACCGAGCCGGACAGCACCGGATAGTCGTGATCCTGGCCCGACAGAGTCAGCTTGGCGGCTTCGGTCATGGTCTTCTCCTGTCACGCCCCGTGCGGGGTCATTTGGTCGGCGATCCGCGCCAGGCTTTCCTCCCGCCCTAGAAGGACGAGTACGTCGAAGATGCCCGGCGACGTCTTGCGTCCGGTGAGGGCGACGCGAAGCGGCTGGGCGACCTGACCGAGCTTCACGCCCGCCGTTTCGGCCACCTGCCGCACCGCGGCTTCGGTGCTCTCCGTATCCCAGTTGTGCACCGCGTCAAGCGCGCTGTGCAGGCGTGCCAGCAGTGCCGGCGCATCCCCCTCCAGCAACGGTCGGGCGGCCTCGTCGATCCCCAGCGGGCGGGTAGCGAACAGAAAGGCGGTGCCGTCGGCCAGTTCGTTGACGTTCGCGGCGCGCGGCTTGAGCGCCGGCATCGCCGCCAGCAGCGTCGAACGCCGGGTATCGTCATGATCGAGCGACAGTTTCGCGGCGACCAGATCGGCCAGCCGCGCATCGTCCGCGGCGCGGATGTAATGGCCGTTCAGATTCTCCAGCTTCTTCAAGTCGAAGCGGCTGGGCGACTTGCCGACGCCGGCCAGATCGAACCAGCGGGTCGCATCCGCGCGGCTGATGATCTCGTCGTCGCCATGCCCCCAGCCGAGCCGCAGCAGGTAATTGTCCAGCGCCTCGGGCAGGATGCCCATGTCGTCGCGATACGCCTCGATCCCGACCGCGCCGTGGCGCTTCGACAGTTTCGCCCCGTCCGCGCCGTGGATCAGCGGGATGTGCGCATAGACCGGCTCGGCCCAGCCCATCGCGCGATAGATCGGCAGCTGGCGGAAGGCGTTGTTGAGGTGATCGTCGCCGCGGATGACGTGCGTCACGCCCATGTCGTGATCGTCGACCACCACCGCCAGCATATAGGTGGGCGTGCCGTCGGAGCGCAGCAGGACCAGATCGTCCAGCTCGGCATTCTGCACCGTCACCTCGCCCTGGACGCGATCGTGGATCGTCGTCGCTCCCTCCGTCGGCGCGCGCAGGCGGACGACGTAAGGCTTGTCGGCGGGCCAGTCGGTCCGCTCGCGCCCCATATCCCGCCAGGGCGAGCGGATGCGCAGCGGCTTCTTCGCCGCCTGCGCCGCGGCACGCATCGCGTCCAGTTCCTCGGGCGTGAGGTAGCAGCGATAGGCGTGACCCGCGGCGACCATCTCCTGCGCGACGGCGGCGTGGCGATCGGCGCGGGCGAACTGATATACCTCCTCGCCATCCCAATCGAGGCCGAGCCAGCGCATCCCGTCGAGGATCGCGTCGATCGCCGGCTGCGTCGAGCGCGCGCGGTCGGTATCCTCGATCCGGAGGCGGAAGGTGCCGCCGTGGTGCCGCGCGAACAGCAGGTTGAACAAGGCCGTGCGCGCACCCCCGATGTGGAGGAAGCCGGTGGGCGAAGGGGCGAAGCGCGTGACCACCGGGCCGGCGGGCGGGGTGGCGGGCGTCGCGTCAGGATTATCGGTTGCGCTCAAGCGCGCTTGCTCCCAGGCTGGAAATTCAGATGGCCAGTTCAGCCGCGCACGCCCCTAGCAAGACATTCGGCGCGCGACAAATTGCGGCGCGCGGGCGGGCCGCGATCGAACGATGGCTGGAGCGCGAGCGCGACCAGCTGGCCTTGTGGATTCCGGTGGCGCTGGGCGCGGGGGCGGCGGCATGGTTCGTCCTGCCCGACCCGCACGGATGGACGGCGGCGCTGCTGGTGGCGACGGGCATCGCGGCGGTCGCGCTGGCGGTGGGGCGGGGCGGACGCGCCGGGGTGGCGCTGGCGACGGCGGGGCTGCTGGTCGCGACCGGGCTGGCGCTGACGTGGTGGCGGGCCGAGCGGGTCGCGGCGCCGGTCCTGCCGCGGGCGACGATCGCGACGGTTGGCGGCACGGTGGCGCGGGTCGAGGCGCTGCCGGCGCGCGGGCTGGTGCGCGTGACGCTGGACGATGTGCGCTGGGACCCGGCGCCCGATCCCGCGCCGGTGCGGGTGCGCGTCAATTTGGACGAGGCGGCGGTGCCGCGCGGGCTGGGTGTGGGCGCGCGGATCGCGGTGCGCGCGCGGATGATGCCGCCCGCGCCGCCCGCGGTGCCGGGCGCCTATGACTTCGCGCGGGTGGCATGGTTCGACCGGCTGGGCGCGACCGGACGCGGCTTCGCCCCCGTGACAGTCACGGTGCCGGCACGCGAGGGCGACGGCATCCGCGCGACGCTGACCGCGCATATCCTGCGCCGCCTGCCGGGCAGCGAGGGCGGGATCGCGGCGGCGCTGGCGACCGGCGATACCGGGGCGATCAGCGACGACGATGCGGAGGCGATGCGGCGCGCGGGGCTGGCGCACCTGCTGTCGGTCAGCGGGCTGCACATCACTGCCGCGGTCGGGATCGTGATGGCGCTGGTGATGCGGCTGCTGGCGCTGTCGCCGCGACTGGCGCTGACCGGGCGGGTGCCGCTGTTCGCGGGGGCGGCAGGGGCGGTGGCGGCGATCGGCTATACCTGGCTGACGGGCGCACAGGTGCCGACGATCCGCAGCTGCGTCGCGGCGCTGATGGTGCTGGCGGCGCTGGCGCTGGGGCGCGAGGCGTTGACGTTGCGGCTGGTGGCGGTGGGGGCGCTGGTGGTGTTGCTCGCGTGGCCGGAGGCGGTGGTCAGCCCGAGTTTCCAGCTGTCCTTTGCGGCCGTGACCGCGATTGTCGCGCTGCACGAAATCCCGCGCGTGCGTGGCTGGTTCGCGCCGAGGGACGAGGCGCGGCTGGCGCAATGGGCGCGGGCGCTCGGCTCGCTGCTGCTGACCGGGCTGGTCGTGGAAGTGGCGCTGATGCCGATCGCGGCGTTTCATTTCCACAAGGCCGGGGCTTACGGCGCCGCGGCGAATATCGTCGCTATCCCGTTGACGACGTTCGTCGTCATGCCCGCCGAGGCGATCGCGCTAATGCTCGACACGCTGGGGCTGGGGGCGCCGGCATGGTGGGTGGCGCATGCGGGTCTGGCGCTGCTGCTGTGGATCGCGCGGACCGTGGCGGCGGCGCCGGGGGCGGTGGCGGCGATACCGGGGATGCCCGCGGGGGCGTTCGGCTTGATGGTGGCGGGCGGATTGTGGGTGGCGTTGTGGCGGACGCGGTGGCGGCTGGCGGGACTGGCGCCGGTCGCGCTGGGGGCCGCATGGGCGCTGGCCACGCCGCCGCCGGACCTGATCGTCACGGGCGACGGGCGCCATCTGGCGTGGCGTGGCGAGGACGGGACGGTCGCGATCCTGCGCGACCGGGCCGGGGACTATGTGCGCGATACGCTGGCCGAAGGGGCCGGACTGGATGCGGAGCCGGCGCTGTTGTCGCAGGCGCGCGGGGCGCGGTGCAACCGCGACCTGTGCTGGCTGGAGCGCGGCCCGTGGCGGGTGCTGGCGACGCGCAGCGCCTATTTCGTGCCGGTCGCGGCGCTGGTGCCGCTGTGCCGGCAGGCCGATGTGGTGGTCAGCGACCGGCGCCTGCCGCGGGGGTGCCGGGGGCGGTGGATGACGCTGGATCGCGCGACATTGGCGCGGACGGGGGGAGTCGCGGTCACGCTGGCGCGGCGCAAGGCGGTGACGGTGCGCCGACCGGGTGACGCGCATCCCTGGGTGCGGCGGGGCGACGGCGGTGGCGGGATGCGAGTCGTGCGCGGTGCGGGTGGTGGACGGTGACGGTTCGCGAGGGTTTGGGACGCGCGAAAACGGGCGTGGGGCGCGGGACATCGCGACGGATGTGGCCGGTGGGGGCGCGTTTGGGCGAGCTGAACCGGGGGCGGCGGGCAACGGTGCGACGGTGATCGGCGCGGGGTTGTTGACGACCGGGACTGCACCCGGGAGGTTGATCGGCGGGCCTGCGGGGCGACCGCGCGGTGAGATCACCGGATTTTGCGCGCGCGGCGCGGTGGATCCCGGATCAGGTCCGGGATGACGGGATTGAGTGTGGCGGGCGGTCAAGCGCAAGCCGTTGAAGTTTATGCCTGCGTTGGCGCTTCTCGCCGTGTTTCTTCGGAGCACGGTGCATGAAGGTGTTGCGACCGCGCGTCGGTATCACCCGCGTGGTGTGCGCGGCGCGATGGACCCCGGATCAGGTCCGGGGTGACAGGGGCGGTGACGGCGCGCCGCCCCCACCCTGCGCCGATCAGTCGTAGCGGCGCAGGATGCCGGCGAGCTTGCCCTGTACCCGCACCTGCGCGGGGGCGTAGCGTTGCGGGTCGTAGGAGCGGTTGGCGGGATCGAGGCGGATCATCGCGCCTTCGCGGCGGAAATACTTCAGCGTCGCCTCGCTATCCTCGATCAGCGCAACGACGATTTCTCCGTCGCGGGCGACCTCCTGCCGGCGGATCAGCGCATAGTCGCCGTCGAGGATGCCGGCCTCCACCATCGAGTCGCCGGCCACCTCCAGCGCGAAATGTTCGCCCGCGCCCAGCAGCGCGGCGGGGACCGGCAGGCTGGTCGAACCCTCGAACGCCTCGATCGGGACGCCGGCGGCGATGCGGCCGTGGAGCGGGATCTCGATCACGTCGTTGGCGGGTTCGGGCGCGGCGCGGCGCGACGGGGCGGGCGCGGGGGTACGCTTCGCATCGGGACGCTCGGGCGCCTTGAGCACCTCCAGCGCGCGGGCGCGATTGGGCAGGCGGCGCAGGTAGCCGCGTTCCTCCAGCGCGCTGATGAGCCGGTGGACGCCCGACTTGCTCTTCAGCTCCAGCGCCTCCTTCATCTCCTCGAACGACGGCGAGACGCCGCTTTCGCTCAGGCGATCCTGAATGAAGCAGATCAGTTCGTGCTGTTTGCGCGTCAGCATCGGCCGGTTTCCCTTCGTCTCGCGAACGTATTGGGAACCTTTATGGAACGTGCGCGGTCCTGCGTCAAGCGATCCGCAGGATTTCCGCCGAGTCGCCCGCCGACGCCGCGGGGGCGTGCGGCGGGCGGACGATCAGGCAGGTCGACCGCGCGAGCGTGCGCAGCATCGAACTGTCCTGGATCGTCGAGGCGAAGACGCGGCCGCCGCGGGTTTCGGCGCGCAGATAGTCGGTGCGCTCCCCATTGGCGGGCAGCGGTTCGCCCAGGATCGCGGTATCGGTGCGCGGCAGCGGATCGGCGGCATGGGCGAGATGCGCGACGAGCGGGCGGACGAACAGGATGGCGGTGACGAACGCCGACACCGGATTGCCCGGCAGCCCGACCACCGCCATCGCGCCGCGCCGGCCCGCCAGCATCGGCTTTCCGGGACGCAGCGCGATCCGCCAGAAATCCAGCGTCACCCCCGCCGCGGCCAGTGCCGGGCGCACCAGGTCGTGATCACCGACCGACGCGCCGCCGGTGGTGACCAGCACATCGGCCTCGACCCGGGTGAAGGCGTCGGTCAGCACGTCAAGCCGATCGGGCAGTATGCCCAGGTCGACGATCTCGATCGCCATGTCGGCCAGCAGCGTGCGCAGCAGCAGGCGGTTGGATTCGGGCAGCGCCCCGTCGCTGGCGGCCGTGCCGGGATCGACCAGTTCGTCGCCGGTCGCCGCCAGCGCGACGCGCACGCGGCGCGCGACGGGGATGCGTGCCACGCCACCGGTGGCGGCCACCGCCAGCCGCGCCGGGGTCAGCCGCTCGCCGGCGTCGACCAGCACGTCGCCTTCGGCGAAATCCAGCCCGCGGCGGCGCACGTTGCGCCCGCGATGGCCGGGTCCTTCGCCATCGAGGAAGAGCGCCGCGCCGTCGCGCCGCGCCTCTTCCTGCACCATCACCGTGTCGGTGCCGGGGGGCATGGCCGCGCCGGTGAAGATCCGTACCGCCTGTCCCGCGCCCACCGGCGCGGCGAAGGACGCGCCCGCCGCGCTTTCGCCGATGACCGCGAACGGGCCGGGCAGATCGGCGAAGCGCAGCGCATAGCCGTCCATCGCCGACAGGTCGCTTGCCGGTTGCGTTCGCGCGGCGACGACGGGTGCGGCGGCGTACCGGCCAAGCGCGTCGGCGAGCGGCACGGCCTCGACCGGCGTCGGGGTGCCCAGGGCGAGCACGCGGGCCTGTGCCTGTGCGACGGGGAGAAGGGACATGGAGGGGTACCGTGATGGGCCGGTGGAATGGGCGGCATTCATGCGGGGAGCGCGCCGGGCGATCAACCCCGCGGAAGAACGCGGATGCTTTACCCTAGATTAAGTATCCCGCGTTTAGGAAGCGCCCCATGATGTTCCGACGCTCCTCGCCCGCCACGCTGGAATCCCGGACCGCTCTGGCCGTGTTCCGCCACTCCCCCGATGCGATGCTGCTGTTCCGCGACGGCGCGTTCGTCGAGTGCAACCCGGCCGCCGAGGCGATCTATGGCGTGCCGCGCGAGAAGATCATGGGGCAGAACCCGGTGGTGTTTTCCGCTCCGAACCAGATCGACGGGCGGCCGACGATCGACCATGTCGGCGAGCGTATCCAGCAGTCCATCGACGACGGGTATGCCCGGTTCGAGTGGCTGAACATGCGTAACGGCGAGATCGTCCGCATGCTGGTGACGCTGATCCCGGTAGTGGTGGAGAAGGGCACCGAGGTGCTGGTGCTGTGCCAGGATATCGGCGAAACCGCCCGGACCGTCGAGGCGATCGGCGACGGGCTGGCGAAGCTGGCGTCGGGCGACCTGACGGTGCGGCTGGACACGCAATTCCCCCCCGAGCTTGAGGTGCTGCGCGCCAGCTTCAACGCGACCGCGCAGAACATGGAACGGTCGATGGCCGATATCGTGGCGGTCACCAGGGGGCTTCACGCCGGTTGCGGCGACATTCGCGCCGCGTCGGACGACCTGTCGCTGCGGACCGAGCGCCAGGCCGCGAGCCTGGAGGAAACCGCCGCGGCGATGGACGAAATCACGTCGACGGTGCGGGTTACCGCCGACACCGCCGGCCGTACCGAGCAGATCGTCACCGACGCGCACCGCGAGGCGGAGGACTCGAGCGAGGTGGTCGACCGGGCAATCCAGGCGATGGCCGCGATCGAGCGGTCGTCGGCGGAGATCGGCGAGATCATCAGCGTGATCGACGGCATCGCGTTCCAGACCAACCTGCTGGCGCTGAACGCCGGGGTGGAGGCCGCGCGCGCCGGCGAGGCGGGCAAGGGCTTTGCGGTCGTGGCCAGCGAGGTCCGTGCGCTGGCGCAGCGTTCGGCGGACGCCGCGCGCGACGTGAAGGCGCGGATCACCGCATCGGTGGAGCAGGTCGACAATGGCGTCGGGCTGGTGACCGAGGCGGGCGGCGCACTGAGCCGGATCACCGGGCAGATGGCGCAGATTTCCAGCCTCGTCCGCGACATCGCGACCGCGGCGCGCCAGCAGGCCGGCGGCCTGGGGCAGATCAACACCGCCGTGTCCGAAATGGACGGCATGACCCAGCAGAACGCCGCGATGGTCGAGCAGAGCACCGCCGCGGCGCGCAGCCTGGCGGACGAAGCCGAGCGGCTCGCGGCGGCGATCCAGCAGTTCCGGCTGAGCGACGGGCACCACGCCGAGCGGGCGGCGCCACGGCGGTTGCGCGCCGCCTGATCCGCCTCGTCGGGGAAGGGGCCGGGCGGCGAGCCGTGGGGCGCCGCAGCCGTGAACGCGATCCGATGCGCCGGTCAGGCGCGCCAGTCACCCGAGCGGCCGCCGCGCTTTTCGAGCAGGCGGATGCCCTCGATCCGCATCGCCTTGTCGATCGCCTTGGCCATGTCGTAGACGGTCAGCAGCGCCAGCGACACCGCGGTCAGCGCCTCCATCTCCACCCCGGTCTTGCCATCGGTCGCGGCCAGCGCGGTGGCGGTGACGCCGTCGTCGTCGATCGCCAGGTCGAGCGACACCTTGGTCAGCGGCAGCGGGTGGCATAGCGGGATCAGGTCGCTGGTGCGCTTGGCCGCCATGATCCCCGCGACGCGCGCGACCGCGATCACGTCACCCTTCTTGACCGCGCCGTCGCGGATCGCGGCGACCGCCGCCGCGCTCATCACGATCCGCCCCGTCGCGACGCCCTCGCGCCGGGTCACCGCCTTGTCGCCGACATCGACCATGTGCGCCGCGCCGTCGGCGTCGAGATGGGTGAGCGTGCCGGCCATGTCAGCCGACCATCGCGCGGGTAGCGGCGGCGACGTCGTTCTGCCGCATCAGCGCCTCGCCGATCAGGAAGCAGTGGACGCCGTGCGCGGCCAGTTCGTCCAGATCGGTGCGGGTCGACAGCCCGCTTTCGGCGACGAAGGTGCAGCCGGCAGGCGCGTGCGTCATCAGCGCATAGGTGCGGCGGAAATCGACCTCGAACGTCTTCAGGTCGCGGTTGTTGACGCCGATCAGCCGCGAGGACAGCTTCGCCGCGCGCTCCATCTCGGCCGTGTCATGCACCTCGACCAGCACGTCCAGCCCCTGTTCGATCGCCGCGGCTTCGCATTCGGCCAGCGCCACGTCGTCCAGCGCGCTGACGATCAGCAGGATCGCATCGGCGCCGATGCTGCGCGCCTCCAGCGCCTGCCACGGATCGACGGTGAAATCCTTGCGCAGCACCGGCAGGTCGCAGGCGGCACGCGCGGCCTTCAGATAGTCCTCATGCCCCTGAAAATAGGGCGCGTCGGTCAGCACCGACAGGCAGGTCGCGCCGCCATCGGCATAGGCGCGGGCGTGCGCAGGCGGATCGAAATCGGCGCGGATCAGCCCCTTGGACGGGCTGGCCTTCTTGATCTCGGCGATCAGCGCGTGGCGCCCCGCGGCGACAGTGCGGTCCAGCGCGGCGCGAAAGCCGCGCGGCGGGGTCTGCGCCGCGGCCAGCGCTTCCAGCGCAGCGCGCGACGTGGCGGCGCGGCGGGTGCGCACCTCCTCGCGCTTGGTGGCGCAGATCGTGTCGAGGATGGTCATGAATAAGCGATCCAGCGGTCGAGAAGGCGGTTGGCGGCGCCGCTGTCGAGCGCCTCGCCCGCGCGGGCGGCGGCATCGGGCAGCGCGGCGTCGCGCCCCGCCAGCACCAGCGCGGCGGCGGCGTTGAGCAGCACCGCGTCGCGATAGGCGCCGCGCTCGCCCAGCAGCAGGCGGCGCAGCGCGGCGGCGTTATAGGCCGGGTCGCCGCCGCGGATCGCCAGCGTCGGGTGGCGCGCGACCCCGGCATCCTCGGGCACGATCCGGTCGGCCATCGCTACCGCGCCGATCGCGACGACGCGGGTCGGGCCGGCGCCGGAGATTTCGTCCAGCCCTTCCTCTCCCGATACCACCAGCGCGGCGGTGCTGCCCAATTGCTCCAGCGCCTCGGCATAGACCGGCGCATAATCGGGGCGGGCGATGCCGATCAGCTGGCGCGTCACATGCGCCGGATTGGAGAGCGGCCCCATGAGGTTGAAGATCGTGCGGCGGCCGATGCGGCGGCGGATCGGGGTGATCCGCTTCATCGCGGGATGATGGTTGCCCGCGAACAGGAAACAGATGCCGATATCCGCCAGCGTCGCCTGCGCCAGCGCGCCGGCGCGTTCCATGTCGAGGCCGAGCATCTCCAGCGTATCCGCCGCCCCCGCCTTGGACGAGGCGGCGCGGTTGCCGTGCTTGGCGACCGGCACGCCGCACGCGGCGACGACCAGGCTGACCGCGGTGGATACGTTCAGGGTATGCTGCCCGTCGCCGCCCGTTCCGCATACGTCGATCGCCCCGGCGGGCGCGGCGATCGGGATCAGCCGTGCGCGCATCGCGCGCGCCGCCTCCGCGATCTCGATGCTGGTTTCGCCGCGTTCGGCGAGCCGCAGCAGGAAGTCGGCGACCGCTTCCTCGCTGGTGCGCGCGTCGAGGATGTCGGCGAACGCCTGCGCCGCGCTGTCACGCGATAGCGGCGACGACGGATCGGGCAGCAGGGCGGTGGCGATCACGCCGCGGCCCGCGTGTCCGCCCCGCGCGGCGCCACGTTCATCCCGCACGCGCGCAGGAAATTGGCGATCAGGTCATGGCCATGTTCGGTCGCGATGCTTTCGGGGTGGAACTGCACCCCGTGGATCGGGAGGTCGCGGTGGCGCAGCCCCATCACCGATCCGTCGCCCGCGGTGGCGTTGACCGCCAGCACGTCGGGCACGTCGGCGACGATCAGCGAATGATAGCGCGTCGCGGTGAAGGGCGAGGGCAGGCCGGCGAACACGCCGGTGCCGTCATGGTCGATCGGGCTGGTCTTCCCGTGCATCAACCCGCCGCGCACCACCGCGCCGCCGAAATGCTGGCCGATCGCCTGATGCCCCAGGCACACCCCGAACAGCGGCAGTCGCGCGGCCGCACAGGCGCCGACCAGATCGAGGGTGATCCCCGCCTCATTGGGGGTGCACGGGCCGGGCGACAGCAGGATGCCGCGCGCGCCGCTGGCCATCGCATGGGCGACGGTCAGCGCATCGTTGCGCTCCACGCGCACCTCGGCGCCCAGTTCCATGACGTAATGGACCAGGTTCCAGGTGAAGCTGTCGTAATTGTCGATCACCAGGATCATGGCGCCTGCCATAGCGGATGCGCGCCCCTTCGCAACACCCGTCGGCCGGTCATGTTCATGGCGGAGAAAAGCGCGCCGATGTACGTTGTCGGACCACAGGAGAATTATCATGCTGCGTCCGGCCCTTGTCGTCGCCCTGCTTCTTGGCCTGCCCGCCGCGGCATCGGCGCAGAGCGCCAGCGCGGGGGAAACCGGCCGAACGCCGCAGCGCGTCCGCAGCATCACCCTGCAGGCGAACGAAGCCTGTCCGAAGGCGGAGGGCGACGAGATCGTCGTGTGCAGCCGCATCAATCCGCAGGAACAATATCGCATTCCCAAGGAGTTGCGGAACACCGCCGAGCCGGCCGCGAAGAACCAGGCGTGGAACAACCGCGTCGCGGTGGCGGACCGTACCGGGCGCACCGCGGCGGGCCTGCCGGACAGCTGCTCACCGGTGGGAACGGGCGGGCAGACGGGCTGCTCGATGATGTGGAACCAGGCGTTCGCGGCGGAAAAACGCGCGGCGGAGAAGAACGATTCGATGATCCCCGGCGGCCGGGAGCCCTGATCGGGGCGGCGTGAGCGGGATTTTCTCGCGCAGAGACGCGGAGGCGCAGAGAGGTTTCGCGCGGCGCGGTCGCTGTCCTGTTTGTGCGAATGCAGATGAGGATGCCGCTGCGCGGGTGAGGGCAGGACGTCTTGGCGTCTTTGCACGAACTTTCTTCTGACGGCTCCGTCGCAGGTGGCCCTGTAGACGTTCCATCGTCATGCCGGACTTGTTCCGGCATCCACCGCGCCGCGTACGCACAAGGCGTTGATTTTGCGGGACGGTGGACCCCGGAACGCGTCCGGGGTGACGACAGGTTTGCGGCGAATGTTGTGACGCGATCCGACGGGCGCGTTGCTCTACCGCACCGCTACTGTCCGAAGCGTGGCTCCGCTGCGCGGGCGATGGCTTCGCGGGCGGCGGCGAGGAGCGCGCCGGACTTGGCCTCGCATTCGCGCTGTTCGTAGGCGGGATCGCTGTCGGCGACGATGCCGGCGCCCGCCTGGACGTGGATGGTGCCGTCCTTGACCACCGCGGTGCGCAGCACGATGCACGAATCCATCGACCCGTCGGGGGAGAAATAGCCGACGCCGCCGGCATAGGCGCCGCGCTTCTCGCTCTCCAGCTCGGCGATGATCTGGCATGCGCGCACCTTGGGCGCGCCGCTGACGGTGCCCGCGGGGAAGCCGGCGAACAGCGCGTCGATCGCATCGTGGCGATCGTCCAGCCGCCCGACCACGTTCGAGACGATGTGCATGACGTGGCTGTAGAATTCGACGGTGTAGCTGTCGGTGACCTGCACCGTCCCCGCGGCGGCGACGCGGCCGACGTCGTTGCGGCCGAGGTCGAGCAGCATCAGATGCTCGGCGCGCTCCTTGGGATCGGCGAGCAGGCTGTCGCGGTTGGCGGCATCCTCCGCCGCGGTCTTCCCGCGCGGGCGGGTGCCGGCGATCGGGCGGATCGTCACCTCGCCGTCGCGCGCGCGCACCAGGATTTCCGGGCTGGAGCCGGTCAGCGCGAAGCCGGGCAGGTCGAGGTGATAGAGGAACGGCGACGGATTGATCCGGCGCAGCGCGCGGTACAGCTCGAACGCGGGCAGTGGGAAGGGCGCGGTGAACCGCTGCGCCAGCACCACCTGAAAGATGTCGCCCGCGGCGATATATTCCTTCGCCGCGGCGACCATCTCGCCATAGCGGCCCTCGGGCAGCACCGGGGTCAGCGCGATGTCGAGCGCATCGGCGCGCATCGGCGCGGGGAGCGTGGCGTGCGCCAGCCGCGCCTCCACCGCGTCGAGCCGGTCGTGCGCGGCGGCGACGATCGCGGCGGGATCGCCGCCGGCATCGGGCCACACCGGCGCGACGAGGAACAGCGCGTCGGCCAGCCTGTCGAACACCAGGATGACGGTGGGGCGCACGAACATCATGTCGGGCAGGCCCAGTGCGTCCGCCTTCGGCGCTGGCAGCTTTTCGACCAGCCCGATCGTCTCGTATCCGAAATAGCCGACCAGGCAGGCGAGCGCGCGCGGCAGTTCGGCTGCCACGTCCATGCGGCACGCGGCGACCAGATCGCGCAGGCTGTCGAGGGTCGGCTTGCCGGTGGGGACGAAGGCGTCGCGATCGTCGAGCCAGCGCGGATTGACCTCCGCCACGTCACCGGCGGCGCGCAGCACCAGATCGGGGGCGAGGCCGATCAGGCTGTGGCGGCCGCGCACCGCGCCGCCCTCCACCGATTCGAGCAGGAAGTCGCCGCGTCCCGGCTCGATCAGCTTGAGCGCGGCGGCGACCGGGGTTTCGGTGTCGGCGATCCGCCGCCGCCACACCAGCGCCGGGCGCCCGGCGGCCAGTGCGGTCAGCGCCGCGCTGTCGGCCGCGTCACTGGTCGGTGCCGCCACCGACAAGCTCCTTCTTCAGCTGGTCGACCGCGGTCTGGTTGCGCTTCACCCCCTGATGCTGCGCGACGGCGCGCGCGAACTGATCGGCATATTCGCGGCCGATCACCTGGCCCAGATCGGTGCGGGTGGCGGCGATCACGCCCTGCTGCTTCGCCGCATCGCCGGGCGTGACGCGGTCGAGCCGCTCGATCAGCATCCCGTTCGCCTCCGGCGATTCGATGGTGCGCGCGGTACCCGACTTGAGCGCGAACAGCAGCGCGAGCACCGGGTTGCCGCGGCCCTGCGCCGCCAGCTGCGCGCGGGTCGCCTCGATCGGGCGCGGCGCGGGCGCCTTCACCCCCGATTGCGCCAGAGCGGCGGCGAGCGACGTGCCGGCGTTCACCTTCGCCACGATCGCGCGCGCGGCGGCGCGTGCGGCGGCACGGACGCGATCGGTGGTGATGTCGGCGACGACACGCTCACGCGCCTTGTCGAGCGGCACCGGGGTGGCGCGTACGATGCGGTCGAGCGCGACGACCGCGAAGCTGCCGTCCTGCCCCAGCGGCACGGTGGTCGGCGTGTCGCCTTCCTCCGCGGCGAAACCGGCGGCGACGACCTGCGCCAGCGCAGGATCGGCGGGCGCCTGCGGCTGATCGGGGTTGGTGCCGTTGGCCAGCAGCGCGGGCGTCGCCTGTACCGACAGCTTCTGGTCGGCGGCGACTTCGTTGATGTTGGCGTTGTCGCTCAGCGAATCCTCGATCCTGTCGCGGATCTTCCCGATCGCGTCGGCGGCCTTCTGCTGGCGCAGCTTGGCGACCAGTTCGGCGCGCGCCTGTTCCAGCGTCTTGCCGGCGACCTGCGTCACGCCCTCGACGCGCGCGACGACGAAGCCGATCGGGCCGCGGACCGGGCCGACGACGCCATTGGCGGGCGCGGCGAACACCGCGTCGGCGACCGCGGCGGAGGTCTGCTTCGCGAGTGCGTCCTTCTCCGTCTTGGTGACCGTACGCGCTTCCAGCCCGGCGGCGCGCGCGGCCTGCGCGATCGGGGTGCCCGCCTTCACCTTGTCGGCCAGCGCCTGTGCCGCCTTCTGGTCGAGCACGGTGACGAGCGCGACGTCGCGCTGCTGCTTGGCGGCGTAGGTCGCCTTGTCGGCGTTATAGGCTTGCGCGATCTCGGCATCGGTCGGGTTGGTCTGCCCGGCGACCTGCTGCGGCCCGACGATCGCGTAGCGGATCACGCGGCGTTCCGGCGTGGTGTAGCGCGCGATATTCTTTTGATACCATTGCTTCACCTCGGCATCGCCGGGCGCGGCGCCGCGCGGCATCGCGGCATAGGGGATCAGCGTCACTTCGCCCGCGCGGCGTTCCAGCAGCAGCGAGGCATAGGGCAGCGCCATGTCCTGCGGCACCTGGCTGGCGCCCTGCGTCGGGACCAGCAGGAACTGCGCCATCGTCTCGCGCGCGATGTCGCGCTGCACTTGCGCGTCGGTCAGCCCGCGCTGCGCGATCAGCGCCTCATAGGCGCGCTGGTCGAACTGGCCGGTCGGGCCGGCGAAGGCGGGAATCGCCTTCAACTGGCTGCCGATCAGTGCGCGGCTGATGCGCATCCCCTGATCTTGGCCGAAGGTTTCGAGCGCCAGCCCGGTGATCGCGCGGCCCAGCAGCGCCTCCACCCCGCCCTGCGCCACCAGCTGCGGCATCGTCACGTCGGGCTGCTGCTGGCGGGCGAAGCGCAATTCGTCCTGCGCGGCGCGGCGGATGTCGTCGGTGGCGACGCTCTGCCCGTCGACCGAGGCGATCGGATTGCCCAGGATCCCGCGCCCCGCCGACGCCAGACCGGTCACGTCGCCCGCGGCAAAGGCGATCGCGATGACGATCAGGATGCCGAAGGTGATGATGACACCGACCTTCGAATAGATGATCCGGCGAATGGAGCTGAGCATGGAAGCGGGAAACCGGCCCTGTAAGAGAAGCCGCACGCTTTAGGGGCCAGTGGCGGTGGCATCAAGCCGCGAGGGTGGCTAACGCGGACGACGGGTTGATATCGGGAGGATCGGATGGTGCGGCGCAAGCTGGTGGCGGGAAACTGGAAGATGAACGGCAGCCTGGCGGCGCTGGCCGAGCTGGAGGCGATCGCCACGGCGGCGGCGGCACGCAGCGACGTCGACGTGGCGATCGCGGTGCCCGCGACGCTGATCGGCGCGGCGCATGCCCGCGTCCCCGCGCTGGCGATCGGCGCGCAGGACGTCCACCCGGCGGAAAAGGGCGCCTATACCGGCTGCATCTCCACCACCTTGGCTAAGGAGGTGGGCGCGACCTTCTCGATCGTCGGGCATTCGGAGCGCCGCGCCGACCAGAACGAAAGCGACGTGCTGGTGAAGGCCAAGGCGGAGGCGCTGCACAAGGCCGGGATGACGGCGATCGTGTGCGTAGGCGAGACGCTGGAACAGCGCGACG
Source organism: Sphingomonas adhaesiva (assembly GCF_002374855.1). Lineage (GTDB taxonomy): Bacteria > Pseudomonadota > Alphaproteobacteria > Sphingomonadales > Sphingomonadaceae > Sphingomonas > Sphingomonas adhaesiva. Next base: position 822,772 of record NZ_NWVC01000001.1, on the reverse strand, counting down.
CGGGCGATGCCGAGGCGGTGGTGACCGCGCAGGTCGCCGGATCGCTGCCCGATGGCGCGGCGGCGGACTGGTGCGCGATCGCCTACGAACCCGTCTGGGCGATCGGCACCGGGCGGACGCCGACGGCCGCGGACGTCGCGGCGATGCACGGCGCGATCCGCGCGACGCTGCGCGACCTGATCGGCGAGGATGCCGACGCGATGCGGCTGCTGTACGGCGGTTCGGTGTCGGGCGCCAATGCGGCGGAGCTGCTCCACACCGCCGATGTGGACGGCGCGCTGGTGGGCGGCGCCAGCCTGACCGCCGCCGCGTTCGTGCCGATCATCGAAGCGGCGTGAGGACTAGGCGTAACGCCCCTTGAGCAGTTGATAGGCGGCGCGCAGGCCATAGGCCTCGCCGCCCTTCGGCCGCGCGGGCTTGCCCGCCGGGCGCCAGGCGAAGGTGTCGAGATGCGCCCAGGGGGTGCCGGCCGGGACGAAGCGGCGCAGGAACAGCGCCGCGGTGATCGCGCCGGCGAACCCGCCATCGGGGGCGTTGACCATGTCCGCGATGTCGGAGCGGAGCATGTCGTCATACCCGTCCCACAGCGGCAGGCGCCACAGCGGGTCGCGCACCGCCGCCGCCGCCGCGAACAGATCGGCGGCGAGCGCATCGTCGTTGACGAAGGTGGCGGGCAGGTCCGGCCCCAGCGCGACGCGCGCCGCGCCGGTCAGCGTCGCGAAATCGAGGATCAGGTCGGGCGCCGCCTCGCCCGCCTTCGTCAGCGCATCGCCCAGGATCAGCCGCCCCTCGGCATCGGTATTGGTGTTTTCCACCGTCACGCCGGCGCGCGTCGCCAGCACGTCGCCGGGGCGGAAGGCATTTCCGGAAATGGCGTTTTCCACCGCCGGGATCAGCAGGTGCAGACGCACCCGCAACCGCGCCTGCATCACCAGCCCGCCCAGCGCCAGCGCGTGCGCGGCGCCGCCCATGTCCTTCTTCATCAGCCGCATGCCCGACGACGGCTTGATATTCAGCCCGCCCGAATCGAAGCACACGCCCTTGCCGACGATCGCGATGCGCGGATGCGCGGGATCGCCCCATTCGACCTCGATCAGGCGCGGCGCGCGATCCTTCGCCGCGGCTTGGCCGATGGCGTGGATCATCGGATAGCCTGTGGCGAGCGCGTCGCCGCGCGTGACCGTGACGGTCGCGCCATGCGCGGCGGCGAGCGCATCGGCCTCCGTCTCCAGCTCCGCCGGCCCCATGTCGCTGGCGCCGGTGTCGACCAGATCGCGCACGCGCGCGGTGGCGGCGGCGATGCGCACCGTCTCGTCGATCGCGGCGACGTCCGGTGTCAGCAGGATGCGCGCGCCGACTGGATCGGGCTTGCGATAGCGGGCGAAGCGATGCTGCGCGAGCAGCCAGCCCAGCCCGGCCGCCCCGACCGTTCCGTCGCCGGCCAACCGGTACGTCCCCTCCGGCAGGCCATCGCCCAGCGAGGCGATCCGCCACGGTGACTCCAGCGGCTCGTCGCACAGCAGCAGCATCGACCAGTCGTCCGCCGCCTCGCCCGGCAGGATCGCGCGATTGCCCGCCTTGCCCGTGACGCGCGCGGCCGTGACCGCGGTGCGCACGCGCGCGGGCTGGGCGGCGAGCCAGCCGGCATAATCCTCCGGCCGGACGACGTGGATGGTGCGCGCGGGCTGGCCGCGATCGGGCTGGAGAAGGGCGGCAAAGTCGGTCATCGCGGGACCAAAGCAGGACTTTAGGGCGCGCGCAACGGATGGTTCCCTTGCGCGCCCGGCCACCCTACATCGCCGCGCATGACCACGCATTCGACTCGCATGTTGATCCTCGGTTCCGGCCCGGCCGGACTGTCCGCCGCCATCTATGGCGCACGCGCCGGGATGAAGCCGATCGTCGTCCAGGGCATCCAGCCCGGCGGCCAGCTGACCACCACCACCGATGTGGAGAACTACCCCGGCTTCGCCGACGTGATACAGGGGCCGTGGCTGATGGAGCAGATGCAGAAGCAGGCCGAGCATGTCGGCACGCAGCTGATGTGGGACACGATCGTCGAGGTCGACCTGACCAGCCGCCCGTTCCGCCTGACCGGCGATGGCGGCGACGTGTACGAGGGCGAGGTGCTGGTTATCGCCACCGGCGCGCAGGCCAAGTGGCTGGGGCTGGACAGCGAGGACGCGATGAAGGGCAAGGGCGTCAGCGCCTGCGCCACGTGCGACGGCTTCTTCTATCGCGGCAAGAAGGTCGCGGTGATCGGCGGCGGCAATACCGCGGTGGAGGAGGCCTTGTACCTCACCAACCATTCCGACGACGTCACGCTGATCCACCGCCGCGACAGCCTGCGCGCCGAGCGTATCCTGCAGGAGCGGCTGTTCGCGCATCCGAACATCAAGGTGCTGTGGAACAAGGAAGTGCGCGAGTTCGTGGACGGCGGCGGCACCGCCGGGCTGGTCGCGCTGGAGCTGGAGGACACCGTCACCGGCGAGCATTCGCGGCTGGACGTGGAGGGCGGGTTCGTCGCGATCGGGCATCACCCGGCGACCGAGCTGCTGCGCGGTCATCTGGAGCTGGACGCGGACGGTTACGTCGCGGTGCAGCCGGGATCGACGCGCACCAGCGTGGCGGGCGTGTTCGCGTGCGGCGACGTGATGGACAAGACCTATCGCCAGGCGGTGACCGCCGCCGGGACGGGATGCATGGCGGCGCTGGACGCCGAACGCTTCCTGGCGGCGGCGGAGTTCGAGGCGGTCAGGGAAGCGGCGGAATAGCCAGCGCGCGGGCGACCGCCTGCGCCAGCGCCTCGCCCTCGGCGGCGCGCGCGAAACTGTGCGATGCGCCGTCGATCGTGACGGTGTGGACGGGCAGGCTGCGCGCGGCATCCGCATAGGCGATCGCGGTCGCATCCCCGGCGGCGAGGATGACGGTGGCATCGTCGCCCCATGCGCGGATCGCCGCGACGATGCGCGCGGCCGGCGCGGGCGGGCGGGGCGTGCGGACCAGCTTGCGCAGCCCTGCGGCGAGCCGGCGCAGGTCGACCCCGCCGGTGACGAGCCGCCGCCATTGTGCCGGATCGCGCAGCCGTTCGCGATAACGCGCGCGGATCGCGGCGGCGGGGGGCAGGGCGTCGGCTTCGTTGCCGGTCCAGGGATTGGCGAGGATCACCGCGTCGACGCCGGCGGCGCGCCCCTCCAGCGCGAGCAGCGCGGCGGCATCGCAATTGCCGAGCGCGACGAGGCGGCGCAGCTGCGGCTTGGCGGCGCGGAAGGCGGTGACGGCGGCGCGCAGATCGGGGCCGGCGGCGGCGAAACCCGGGTCGCTGCCGCTCGAATCGCCGATACCGCGCCGGTCGTAGCGGAACACCGGCACGCTGCCCTGCGCCAGCCGTGCGGCGAGCAACGCCATGCCGCGATGCGCGCCGACGCGAATCTCGGCCCCGCCCGACACGATCAGCAGGCCGGTGTCGCCGGACGCCGCATCGAGCGTGCCGGCGAGCCATTCGCCCGCGCAGGGGAACACGGTCAGCCGGCGATCCACGCCGCGATATCCTGGGCAAGCGCATCGGCCAGCGCGGGGTCGGCGACCGCCTCGGCCGCGCGCCATGGCGGGGCGCCGGCAAGGTGACGATCGGCGGGGCGCGGATCGCCCGCCAGCCGCACCACGCGGGTGCGGGCGCCATCGGGGAGGGGGGCGTGGGCCAGATCGTCGATCATCGCATCGGCGATGGTGTTGCCGGCGTAATCCTGACTGCCGCCCGCCGCGCGCAGCCGCCGCAGTTCGCGCGCCTGTTCCGCGCCCGTCAGCGGTGAGAGATGCCAGCCCGACGCGGCGGCGATGGTGGCGGCGGCCATGGCGCCGCCGCGCAGCGCCACCAGATGGATCGGTCCGGGCAGCGTCGCTGCGGCGGCGGCCGCCGCCTCGCGCCATGTCGACAGGCGTGCCGCAGCGGTGGGGAGCGGGCTGTCGCCCTGGCCGGGCAGGTCGGGAAGCGCGCCGGCGATCCCGTGGTCGGCCAGCCGGCGCAGCACGGCGACCAGCAGCGTGCGGGTGCGGTTCGCCTCCTCGAACAAGGCGGGCAGCGCGAGGATCGTCGGGCCGTGATCGGGGCCGAGGCGCAGCATCGCCTCCCGCCCCGACGGCGGATCGTAGACGGTGTAGCGCGCCGTCGTCAGACGAGCGCGCGTTCGGCGGCGAAGCGCGTCAGCGCGCCGAACGTTTCCAGCATCTCGCCGTCGACCTCGTCATCCTCGATCACGATGCCCAGCCGGTCCTCCAGCTCGGTCAGCACGCCGGCGACCGCCATCGAATCCAGCTCCGGCAGCGCGCCGAACAGCTCGGTATCGGCGGAAAAGCCGTCGACCTGCTCCTGTGGCAGCGACAGGACGTCGCGCAGGACGTCGCGTACCGTGGCCTCGACCGCGTTCATTCCTTCGGGAACCACGCACCCTCCCTTTTTGGTCATGCCGCATGTGCGAAGCGGCCCGTTCGCACCCGCGTTAGGACGGGGGGATGAAATGCGCAACGGCTTGGGGCTATGGAGCGGGGATGGTGCCGCTCGACCCCGTCCCGAAACCGATCGACCATGTGCTGCGTGGCGATCCCGATGCGCCCGCGCTGATCGGACGTGACGACACGCTGACGTTCGCGGCGGTGGAGACGGCGGTCGCGCGGCTGGCGGGGTGGCTGGCGGCGATGGACCTGCCGGCGGGCGCGCGGGTCGCGACCTGGCTGCCCAAGACGACGGCGGCGTGCCTGATGCCGCTGGCGGCGGCGCGCGCGGGGCTGGTGCACGTGCCGGTCAACCCGGTGCTGAAGCGCGCGCAGGTGGCGCATATCCTGGCCGACAGCGGCGCGCGCCTGCTGATGACGCAGGGCGCGCGGGCGGCGACGCTGGAGGATGGCGATGTCGCGGGCGACGTGACCGTGGCGACCGCGGCGGGGAGTGGCGATGCGCTGCCCCGCTCGGCGGCCGATCCGGCGGGGCTGGCGGCGATCCTCTATACCTCCGGGTCGACCGGGCGGCCCAAGGGGGTGATGCTGAGCCATGCGAACCTGTGGCTGGGGGCGGTCAGCGTGGCACATTACGTGGCGATCGCGCCCGACGACCGGGTGCTGGCGGTGCTGCCGCTGGGGTTCGATTATGGGCAGAACCAGTTGTTTTCCAGCTGGATCGCGGGCGCATCGGTCGCGCCGCTCGATTACCTGACCGCGCGCGACGTGGTGAAGGCGGTGGAGCGAGTGGACGCGACGACGCTGGCGGGGGTGCCGCCGCTGTGGACGCAGTTGCTGGAGGCGGAATGGCCGGCGGAGACCGCCGCGCGGCTGCGGCGGCTGACCAATTCGGGCGGCGCGCTGACCCCGGCGATGGTGCGGGGGCTGCGCACGCGCTTTCCGGCGGCGCGGCTGTTCGCGATGTATGGGCTGACCGAGGCGTTCCGGTCGACCTATCTGCCGCCCGAGCTGATCGACGCGCGGCCGGATTCGATCGGCCGGGCGATCCCGTTCGCGGAGGTGATGGTGGTGCGCGCCGACGGCAGCGCGGCGGCGGCGGGGGAGCCGGGCGAGCTGGTGCACGCCGGGCCGCTGGTGGCGCAGGGATATTGGCGTGATGCGGAGCGGACCGCGCAGCGATTTCGCGCGGCGCCGGCGTTCTCGCGCCATGGCGGGACGGCGGTGTGGTCGGGCGATACCGTCGTCGCGGACGAGGAGGGGCTGCTGAGCTTCGTCGGCCGTGACGACGAGATGATCAAGACCGCGGGCCATCGCGTCAGCCCGCAGGAGGTGGAGGAAGCCGTCACCGCGGGCGCGGAAACGCGCGAGGCGGTGGCGATCGGGGTGGCGGACGCGCGGCTGGGGCAGGGAATCGTGGTGGTGGCGCGCGGCAGCGGGGCGGACGAAGCGGCGTTGCGCGCACGGCTGAAGCGCGAATTGCCGACGTACATGCAGCCCGCGCGCATCGTCTGGCGCGACGCGCTGCCGCACAATGCCAATGGCAAGCTGGACCGCGCGGCGATCGCGGCGATCGCCCGACAGGAGCCGGACGCATGAAACCGATGGGGCCGATCCCGCCCGAATTCGCCGGCCAGGCGGGGATGCTGACGATCGCGGGGACGCGCGCGGACGACTGGCTGGCGCGGCACGGATCGCCGCTGTTCGTCTATGATCCCGCGATCGTCGCGGCGCGGGTGGCGCGGTTCCGCGCGGCGATGCCGGCGGCGGTGGACCTGCATTATGCGGTGAAGGCCAATCCCTTCCCGCCGATGATCGCGGCGGTCGCGCCGCTGGTCCACGGGCTGGACGTCGCCTCCGCCGGGGAACTGGCGAAGGCGCTGGCGGTGAAGCCGGCGGCGGCGATCAGCTTTGCCGGGCCGGGCAAGCGCGATTCCGAACTGGCCGCCGCGATCGCGGCGGGCGCGACGCTGAACGTCGAGTCCGAGGGCGAGGCGCGCCGAGCGATCGCGATCGGCGAGCTGGCCGGCATAGCGCCGCGGCTGGCGGTGCGGGTCAACCCCGACCTGGAATTGCGCGGATCGGGGATGAAGATGGGCGGGCGCGCCTCGCCGTTCGGCGTGGATGCCGAACGCGTGCCCGCGCTGGTCAAGGCGATCGTCGCGGGCGGGGCGGTGTGGCGCGGGTTCCACATCTTCGCCGGATCGCAGGCGCTGGACGCGGACGCGCTGACCGAGACGCAGGCGGCGACGCTGGCGCTGGCGGCGCGGTTGGCGGACGAAAGCGGCCATGCGCCGCCGCTGGTCAACCTGGGCGGCGGGTTCGGCGTGCCGTATTTTTCCGGTGACACGGCGGTGGACGTCGAACGGATCGGCGCGGCGCTGGCCGAGCGGCTGGCGGCACGCGCCGGCGTGCTGGCGGACAGCGCGTTCGCGATCGAGCTGGGGCGGTGGCTGGTGGCGGAGGCGGGCGTGTACCTGACCCGCGTCGTCGACCGGAAGGAAAGCCGCGGGGAAACGTTCCTGGTGGTCGACGGCGGGCTGCACCACCAGCTGGCGGCGAGCGGCAATTTCGGCACGGTGGTGCGCCGCAACTATCCGCTGGCGGTGGCGGGGCGGATGGGCGCGGAGGCGACCGAGGAAGCGTCGGTGGTCGGGTGCCTGTGCACCCCGCTGGACCGGCTGGGCGACAAGGTGATGCTGCCGCGCGCGCAGGAGGGCGAGGCGATCGCGGTGTTCCTGGCGGGGGCGTACGGGCTGTCGGCGAGTCCGGCGGGATTCCTGGGGCATCCGGCACCGGCGGAGGTGGTCGCTGGCGCCGGTTAGGCTTGGCGACGGGCAAGGAAAGGCGAGTTTGTTCACGCGGAAACGCGGGGGTGTTTCGCGGATGGCCCGCGCAGCCGCTTCATCCCTGCCGGTGTGATGGACGGGACGCTGCGCCTCCGCGAAACCTCTTTGCGTCTTCGCGGCTTCGCGTGAAATCTTCACCGGGGGCTTTTGGGTTCACGCGAAGACGCGAAGACGCAAAGAGAAGAAGGTATGGGTTCGCGCGGAGGCGCGGAGGCGCAGAGTGGTTTCTCGTGATGTCCGCGTGGCGGCTTTATCATTAGCGGTTTCGAGGGTGGGACGCTGCGCGTCCGTGTAACCTCTCCGCGTCTCCGCGTCTCCGCGTGAACCCCTTCTGCTTCTTCGCCCCGGCGGCGGCGTCGATCTTTGGTCCCCACGGGTCGCGGGTCGCTTGGGCGGTGGCGTCGGGGGTGAAGTCCATCAGCTGGTCGGTGGCGGCGGCGTAGCGCGGCCAGGCGGGGAGGCCGGGGCCGTTGGGGTCGCCGGTCCTGGCGAAATTGACCAGATAGGCGCTGATCGTGCGGCCCATCGTGCGGTCGCGCGGCGTGGTCGCGGCGCCGTATTTGATCGCCTGATTGTCGAAGAAGAACGGAATGTCGGTGGCGTGATAGGCGCCCGGCGCCTTCACCGATCCGGGCACGTAGGAGAAGCGATACGCCCATACCGGGGCGCCCACGCGCGATATCATGGCGGCGGCGCTGCGCGCACCCGCGATCATCGGGCCGGTGACCCCGCCGATATCGGCGCTGGTCGCGCCGATCAGCATCGGCACGCGCGCGAAGCGCCCGGCGGCATAGGCCGCGCCGGCATCCACCACCACCTTCCCGTCGGGGAACGGGCGGGTGAAGGTGACCGGCGTGCCGGGGACGGGAGCCAGCGTGGCAAGGTTCAGACCGTCGACGATCCGGTCGGCCGGCAGCGCGCGCAGCCGCGCCAGCGCGTTGGGGGCGGCGGGGTCGATCCCCTTCCCGCGCGCGAAGTCCGCGCCCATCGCCTCCACGTCGGACAGCCGTGCCGGCGTCGCCTGCGCATCGCCGCCGGACATCACCACCGCCCGGTGGAACAGCCCGCGCGCCAGCGGCGCGGTGACGAGCGCGTGGACCGACATGCCGCCCGCGCTTTCGCCCACGATCGTGACGTTGGCGGGATCGCCGCCGAACGCGGCGGCGTTGCGCCGTACCCAGCGCAGCGCCGCGATCTGATCCATGATCGTATAATTGCCGATCAGGCCGCGGTCGGCATCGGCGCGGGTCAGCTGCGGCAGCGCGAAGGTGCCCAGCCGCCCGAGCCGGTAGTTGAAGCTGACCACCATCACCCCCTGCCCCGCGAGGTTGGCGCCGGCATAGGTCGGCGGGGAGGCGCCGCCGTTGACGAAGCCGCCGCCGTAGATCCATACGATCACCGGCAGCCGCCGCGCGCCCGTGGCGGCGGGTTTCCAGACGTTGGCCTAGAAGCAATCCTCCGCCGGGGTGGTGCCGAGCGGGGCGGCGTCGCTGGGGAAGGGTAGTTGCGCGCAATCGGGGCCATAGGCGCGCGCGTCGCGGACCCCGCGCCAGGCGGCGGCGGGTTGCGGCGCACGCCAGCGCAGCGCGCCGGTCGCGGGCGCGGCGAAGGGAATGCCCTTCCAGCTGGCGATGCCGTCGGCGATCGTGCCGCGCACCTGCCCGCGGTCGGTGGCGACGACGGCCGCGTCGCGCGCATCGGCGGGTGCCGCGATGACGGCGAGCGACAACAGCGGGACGAATTTCAGAGCCATCGCGTTATCCCTTCCCGATCGGTAGCAGCGCGTTGTGGCGCGATCGGGGCGGGTAGGCCAGCCCCCTTTCCATCATCCCGGAAAAGGCTGCGGCCCACGGCGCCGCAAAAGCAACGGCTTGTGCGTTTGGGGAGAGATGGATGCCGGAACACGTCCGGCATGACGAAGGGGGCTTTGCAGAAGGGCTCGAAGCGGCGCGGGTGGGCCTTCGCGTGGCCCTGGAAGGGGCCACGCGAAGGGGCCGGCGAGACGGCTCAGGCGGCGTCGACCATCACGATCTCGGCATCGTCGATCGCGGTGATGGTCAGCGTGTCGACGTCGCTGATGGCGGCGCCGTCACGCGTGCCCACGCGCACCCCCTGGATGTCGACCGCACCCGTGGCGGGGACCAGATACGCCTTCCGGTTGCGGCCCAGCGTATAGGTGGCGGTTTCGCCGGCGCGGATCGTCGCGCCCAGCACGCGTGCGTCGGTGCGGATCGGCAGCGCGTCCGCATCGTCGTCGTAACCGCTGGCGAGCGTCACGAACTGTCCCGAGCGGTCGCCCTTCGGAAACGGCTTGGCGCCCCATTGCGGCGCGTCGCCGGTGCGGGTGGGGACGATCCAGATCTGGAAGATCTTCGTCGTCACATCCTCCATATTATATTCCGAGTGGCGGATGCCGGTGCCCGCGCTCATCACCTGGACGTCGCCCGCCTCGGTCCGGCCGGCATTGCCCAGGCTGTCCTGGTGCGTGATCGCGCCTTCGCGGACATAGGTGATGATTTCCATGTCGTTGTGCGGATGCGGGGGGAAGCCGGTCTTCGGCGCGATCGTGTCGTCGTTCCACACGCGCAGGTTGCCCCAATGGACGCGCGCGGGATCGTGATAGCCGGCGAAGGAGAAATGGTGTTTCGCGTCCAGCCAGCCATGGTTGGCACCGCCAAGCGTATCGAACGGACGAAGGTCGATCATGGGAGTATCTCCGCTGTCCGGCGTCGGCGCCGGATCACGAAGGGCAATGTAGGCGGCGCGCGATCGTTTCGTCAGATGGCAGGTGGCAAACGGATCGTTGCCGATTTTGACATGATGGCGCGATCAGCGGCGCGGCTGGCGCGTGGCGTGTGCGGCACCAATGCTGTCCATCATCAGCTCGTACTGCCCCTGCGAATAGCCGGCGCGCAGGAAGCGCGCGACCTCGTGCGAGGGCACGGCATAGCCGTGATGCCAGCCGAGCACCGCGATGCGGCGGAGCGCCTCCAGCCGGTCGTCGGCGAGCATCCGGTTATACTGGCGGAAGATCACCCGCATCGCGGTGGTCATCCGCCCTGGCGCGCGCAGCGACGACAGCCGGTCGTTGCGGGCGAGCGCGACGACCGACCATTCGAGTGCGCTTAGCCGGGGCGCAACGTCGGCGGTGGCGGCGAGGGGGGTGGCGAGCGGCGCGGGCGCGGTGCGCGGGGCGGCAACGGGGGTGGCGTTGATCGGATCGAAGGACAGATAGGCCATGCGGCGGTTCCTGGCGAAGGCCGCGCGGCATCGCGGCGCGATGGCACGCGCCGGACGGTGTCGGCCGGGATAGACGGGTGGGGGCGAGGGGCTGCGACGGCGCAGCCGGAACGTCAGGAAGGGCTGGTGTCCGGCGCCGTCATCGCGATCCCCTGTTCGATCGGGCGAGGTCGATGCGGCCCCGTTCCGTACCAAGCGGTATAAAAACCGTCCGGCAGGCCGTCAATGGCTTTTGTACCGGCCGGTAAAAAATACCCGTGTCAGCGCCCCGGCCATAGCATCAGGCTGGTGTCGACGACCTTGTCGAGGTCCGCGCGCGACGTGCCCCCGCCCGCCTGCACCGCCATCCCCTGCAGCACGGTGTAGAGGAACTGCGCCAGCGCCAGCGGATCGGCGTGATCGGGCAGGTCGCCGTCGCGCTGCGCACGGCGGAACCGCTTCACCAGCGCGGCGTGGGAGGATTCGCGGCGCGCCAGGACGTGGGTACGGATCGAATCGGCGGCGTTGCTGCACGCAGCGGCACCGATGACGCCCAGGCAGCCCCTGGGATCGTCGGCGCTGGTCTGCGCCGCGACCGCGCCGCGCAGCAGATGCTCGGCGACAGCGCGGGCGGTCGGCTGATCCAGTGCCTCGCGGATATAGGCGAGCTTTTCGGTTTCGTAGAGGTCGAGCGCCTTGTGGAACAATTGTTCCTTGTTACCGAAGGCGGCGTACAGGCTGGGCTTGGTGATGCCCATCGCGGCGGTCAGGTCCGCCATCGATGCGCCTTCGTACCCGCGGGTCCAGAACACGCCCAGGGCGGCGGCGAGCGCGGCGTCGGGGCAGAAACCGCGCGGGCGGCCGCGCGGGGCGGCGGCCGCTTCCGGGGCGAGTTCCGCGGCGGGGACGTGTGCTGCGCTTTCCATAACGCGCGGTATATAATGCGCCGTGCCGATGCCGTCGAGGGGCGGCGCGTCAGGCGGCGGCGGCGTCGTCCTTGCCGAGCAGCCACGCCTCCGCGCGTTCGGGCGCCTGGAAATAGCCGGCATCGCGGCTGCTGGCGGCGCGCTTGATCTGCATCCGCGACAGGGACCGGCCGACGACGAACGCCAGCCGCCGCGATCGCATCGGCGAATTGGCCAGCACCTGTTCGAACCGTTCGACCGCCTGTTGCGATTGGATGTCCATCGCGCGGATATCGACCAACGTCAGATGTTCGTTCGGCGGGCGCCCCAGCTGCGCCAGCTGTTCCATGAGGTCGGCGGCGAAGCGCGCCACGTCGCCCGGCTCGAAGAATCCCGCCATCCTGACGCGCATCAGGCCGTGCGCGGTGTCGGGATCGAAAGAATATTCGGCTTTCATCGCATCGGTCTAGCGGCGTCATCCTTACCGATTGGTCAATCCGGGCCTCATACTTTGGGCGTAATCCGCGCTTGTATTGGTCCGCGACACCCCCGAGGTTAAGGCGCGACGATGGCCGACACGCTTTCCCACCCGGCGCCGCTGGAACGGCAATTGTGCTTCGCGCTGTACAGCGCGTCGATGGAGATGGGGCGCGTCTACAAGCCGATGCTGGACGCGCTGGGGCTGACCTATCCGCAATATCTGGTGCTGCAGGTGTTGTGGGAGGAGGATGGGCGTACGATCGGGGCGGTGGCGGCGCGGCTGGCGCTGGAGCCGAGCACGATCACCCCGCTGGTCAAGCGGCTGGAGGCGGGCGGCGTGGTGACGCGCACGCGCGACGCGCAGGACGAACGGCAGGTGCGGGTACATCTGACCGAGCGCGGCCGTGCGCTGCGCGAGGAAAGCGCGCCGATGGCGCGGCGCGTGTTCGCAAGCACCGGGTTGACGCTGGAGGCGGTGATCGCGCTGACCGACGAGGTGCGGGCGCTGCGCCGGACTCTTGCAGAGGCGGGGGTGGCGGCGGCCTGACGCGCAGGCGCTATTGCGTCTGTACCTCGGCGTCGGTCATCAGGTCCGCGCCATCGAGCCAGCGGATGATCTCGCGTGCGGCGGGGTGGTCGATCGGGGCGTAGCGATCGCGCAGCTTCGCGGCGCGGGTGCCGAGGCGTTCGTGGCCGGTATCCTGCAACGCGATCAGATCCTGTTGCAGCATATGCGCGAACGGCTGGCCCAGCAGGCGCTCGGCCGCGGCGGCGAAGGCCGCGCCATAGGCATAGTCCGCCCCCTGATCGTAGACCATCGGCAGCGTCAGCGCGGGGATGCAGCCCAGATGGGCCTGGATCGCCGGGTTGATCGCATGGCCCGACAGGTGCGCGGCATTGGCGGCGGGGCGGCCGGTAAAGGCTCGCAGGTGGAGGAAGCGCGACATGCGCGCGCCGTCGTTGACGGGCCAATTGTCCCACAGGCACACCGGACGCCCCAGTTCGCCCCCGACGCGCGCCAGATGCGCGGGGCCGATCTCCTTCGGGCAGACTTCCTCACCGGTCCAATAGACCCGGATCGCGGGATCGAGGCGGCGGCCGAGGTCGCCGAGATAGTCGGCCGGGCGCGGCGTGAAGACCATGTCCAGCACCGGATCGTCGGAATAATAGGTCGGGCAGGTGTAGACGCGCGTCGCGCGGGTGGCGGCGGCGCAGAAATTGACGACATCGGCCTGCCGTGCCGCCAGGTCGGGCATGTCGCCGCGCAGATCGTCGAACAGGATCGCCAGATCGTCGATACCGATCGCATCGAGATCGGCGATGCGGCGGGTAAGGTCGGCGCGTGCGGCATCGTCGAACGGATGCGTCGAGCCGTCCGGGGTCAATGCGAGTCCGAAGCGCATCCCCGCGCCGCGGACCTCGGCCGACAGGCGCGCGAGCGCATCGGCCTGCACCGCATCGTGTGCGACGCGCCAGTCGCGGCGCAGCGCGCGGTCGCCCTTCGGCCCGTAATGGTAGAAAGAATAGCCGGCCCCGGCGAGCGTGGCGACGACATGGCCGCGCTCGGCCGGGGTCCACAGGCGGCCGAAGCGCCCCTCGATCATGCCGAGGTCGGGGCGGGCGGGGTTGGCAGCGGCGGTCATGCCGCGATGCATACCATTGGCGCGCCGCGGGGCAAGTTCGGCGATGGTATGGCGTACCAGTATAATACCGGTTGTTTACATTTCCACGGCGTGGCGATTAGAACGAGCCGGTGGACGGCGGCGAATCGGCTTTCGCGCGACCGGCCGGAACGATCATTCGGGGCAAGGGGACATTCGATGCTGAGGTCGCACGGAAACGCGGTCGCACTGGCGGCGCTGGCGGTGGTGCTGGTGCAGATGCCGACGCAGGCGGCAGCGCAGGCGGCCCCCGCGCCGCAGGACGCCGCCACCCCTGACGCAGCCGCCAATACCGCCGCCCCGGCCAGCGATATCGTCGTCACCGGGACGCGCATCGCGGTCCCCGGCCTGACCGCGAGCAGCCCGGTCGCGTCGACCAGCGAGCAGCAGATCCGCCTTCAGTCGGCGCTGACGATCGAGGATTTCTCCACCAAGCTGCCGCAGCTGTCGGGCGGCGTGCGGCAGGGGTCGCAGGGTAGCGATGCCTTCGGCGCGCAGGTGCTGGAACTGCGCAACTTCGGGCAGAGCCGCTCGCTGGTGCTGATCGACGGGACGCGCGCCGCGCCGTTCAGCTTCCGCAACTCGGTGGACGTCAATTCCATCCCGGCCTCGCTGATCAAGCGGACCGACGTGCTGACCGGCGGCGCCGCCGCGGTCTATGGCGCGGATGCGGTCGCGGGCGTCGTCAACTTCATCCTGAACGACGAGTTCGAGGGCGTGCGCGGCAGCGCGGTCGGGCGGCTGTCGACCAACGGCGGCGCGCAATATGGTGCGTCGATCATGGTCGGCGCCGGGCTGGGATCGCGCGGGCATGTGGTGATCGCGGCCGATTACACGCAGCGCGACCTGATCGTCGCGGGGCAGCGCGACTGGGCGGCGACCCCGAACCAGACGATCCCGAGCATTGGCGGCGTGTTCACCGACGTGGCGAGCGGGCGGCGGTTCGGCTTCACCGATGCGGGCGACTTCACGACCAATCCGACGGCGACGTCGAACCTGTCGGCGCGTTACCCGCTGGTGTCGCCGCTCAAGCGAATCAACGTCGCCGCGCTGTACAAGTACGAGCTGGCGCCGGCGGTCGAGCTGTACGGCCGCGCCATGTATACCAATACCCGGACCAGCGAGACCGGTACGCCCGGCGCGACGCCCGCGTCGGTCAACCGCACCGTGTCGATCAGCGCGACCAACCCGTTCCTGACCGACGCGATCCGCAGCCAGCTGACCTTCGTCAACGGCGCGGCGCAGGTGAACGTGGCGCGTTCGCTGGCCGAGCTGGGGCTGGTGACGTTCAATACCGAACGCGACATCTACCAGTTCCAGGGCGGCCTGCGCGGGCCGCTGACCGACGCGATCCGCTGGAACGTCTATGCGCAATACGGTCGTTCGACCGAAGGAACGGTGGTGACCGGCGACGGGCTGGTCGCCAATGCGGCGGGCGCCAACAATTTCGCGTCGGTGGTCAACACCGTCGACATCTTCGGCCCCAACCGCCCCGGCATCGTGGCCGCGCTGGGCAGCCCAATCAACGGCTTCAACCGCAAGCGCGACCAGTTCGTCGCCGCCGCGACCGTCAACGGATCGCTGGAGGAGCTGTTCTCGCTGCCCGCCGGGCCGATCGGCTTCGCCGCGGGCGTCGAATACCGGCGCGAGACCGCCAACGTGACGCAGGACACCGCGCTGCTGACCGGCAACACCTATCGCCAGGGCGTGCAGGCGGCGTACACGGGGCAATTCGACGTCAAGGAGCTGTACGGCGAGCTGCTGGTGCCGCTGCTCCACGACCTGCCGCTGATCCGCAAGCTGAGCGCGGGCGGCGCGTACCGCCTGTCCGACTATAACCTGTTCGGCACCCACGGGACGTGGAAGGTCGAGGGCAATTGGGAGGTCGACCGCAACCTGCGCCTGCGCGGTACCTATCAGCGCGTGCTGCGCACCCCCAATTTCGGCGAGTTCGCGGGCGGCGTGTCGTCGCTGCCGTTCAGCAGCCTGGTGACCGTCGACCGGCTGAAGCCGCGCTACGGCGGCGATCCGTGCGTGCTGGGCACCGGCAACCAGGCGCAGTGCCAGCGGCTGGGCGCGCCGGCCGTGGGATCGGCCAATTCGACCGCCCCGGCATATCTGACCGGCAATTACTTCTATGGCGGCAACCCGGACCTGAAGCCCGAAACCGGCTTCACCACCACGGCGGGCGCGGTGTTCACGCCGACGTTCCTGCCGGGGCTGAACGTGACGGTCGACTGGTACCAGCTGGACCTGAAGGGCGCGGTCGGCGTGATCCAGCCGGTGGCGGCGATCACCAGCTGCTACATCACCAATCCCAGCGCGGACAATCCGCTGTGCGGGCTGGTGACGCGCAATGCCGACGGCACGTTCAAGGATGCGTTCGTCAACAACCAGAACCTGGGCCGGCTGCTGCAGCGCGGGCTGGACATCACCGCCAGCTATACCGTGCGCGGCGACTGGGTGCCGGGCAAGGGCGTGCGGCTGGGCTATGCCGGCAATGTCGTGACGTCCTACACGATCCAGGCGAACCCGACCGTCAGCGCGGTGCAGTGCAAGGGGACGTTCGGCGCCACCTGTTCCAGCGACGGCACCACGCTGGTCCAGCCCGCCTATCGCCACACCGCGGGCGCGGGGCTGCTGCTGGACAAGGGCGTGATCCAGTTCGACTGGATCCGTATCGGCAAGGTGCGGTCGAGCGCGGCGGGATCGAGCGAGACGCTGCCGGCGCAGAACCTGTTCGACCTGTCCGCCTCCTATGACTTCGTGCCCGGCATCACGATGACCGCGGGCGTCTACAACATCGCCGACAAGCAGCCGCCGCGCGTGACGACGGGGGGTGTGTTCAACACCTTCCCCGATACGTACGACATCCTGGGGCGGACGATCGGCCTGTCGCTGACCGCGCGGATGTGATGCGGCGCGCGCGGCAGCAGCAGCGGGACGGAGCGCGATGAGCCTGCCCTTTTCGATCGCGGACTGGGTGGTGATCGCCGCCTATGTCCTGCTGCTGCTGGCGGGGGGGTGGATCTTCACCCCCCGCAACACCGGGACAGCGACGGCGCATGACTATTTCCTGGCGGGGGGCAACGTTCCGGCGTGGCTGGCGGCGATTTCCGTCCTGTCGGCGACGCAGTCCGCCGCGACGTTCCTGGGCGGGCCGGATTACGGCTATCACGGCGACCTGACCTATCTGGGCAGCAACCTGGGCGGGTTGCTGGGCGCGATGTTCGTCGCGCATGTGATGATCCCGCGATTCTACGCGATCCGCGCGACCACCGCGTACGAACTGCTGACGCTGCGGTTCAGCGCCACCGCGACGCGCTGGGCGGGCGGCATGTTCCTGATCGGGCGCGTGTTCGCGGGCGGTGCGCGCGTCTATCTGGCCGCGATCGCGCTGGCGATGGTCATCACCGGCACGGTCGAGGCGCAGGGGATCATGATCGCCGCCGCGCTGTTGATCGTGGCGAGCGTGCTGTTCACGTTCGTCGGCGGGCTGAAGTCCGTATTGTGGAACGACCTGATCCAGTTCGTCGTGTATCTCGGCTCCGCAATCGCCGTCGTCGTGTTCCTGCGCTGGTCGATCCCCGCGACGACCGGGCAGATCATCGACGGGCTGATCCACACGCCGGAAGGGGTGAACAAGCTGCGGCTGTTCGACCTGTCGACCGACCTGTCGCGGCCGTTCTCGCTGCTGGCGGTCGTCACCGGCGTGACGTTGCTGTACATCGCCAATGCCGGGATGGACCAGGACACGACGCAGCGGCTGCTGGCGTGCAAGGATGCGAAGACCGGCGCGCGCGGCCTGTACCTGTCGGTGCTGGCGACGGTGCCGGTGGTGGGGATGTTCATCCTGATCGGGCTGCTGCTGTACGTCTTCTACGACCGACCCGACCTGATGGGCGGGACCACCGCGGCGGCGGGGCGCAGTTTCGGCGGCGAGAAGATCAGCATCTTCATGCACTATATCCTGACCCAGCTGCCCGGCGGATTGCGCGGGCTGGTGACGGTCGGCATCTGCGCCGCGGCGGTGGCGACGACCAATTCGGCGCTCAACGCGATGTCATCGGTGCTGGTGCAGGACTTCTATCGGCCGTGGCGCGAACGGCGGGGCGCGCCGGCGGCCGAGCACCATTATGTACAGGCGGGGCGTGCGGGCATGGGGGTGATCGGCATCGCGATGTTCGCGATGGCGGTCGCGTCCTTCTACTGGCAGCGGTATAGCGAGATGGGGCTGCTGGAGTTCGCGTTGCAGGTGATGGTGTTCACCTATGCCGGGCTGCTGGGCGTATACTTCACCGCGCTGTTCACCGCGCGGGGGACGACCGCGTCCGTCGTTGCGGCGCTGATCGCGGGGTTTGCGGTCGTGCTGCTGCTGCAACCCGCGATCGCGCGCGCGATCGGGCTGCCGGGCGCGCTGGCCGCGCTGTCGTTTCCGTTCCAGCTGTGCATCGGCACCGCGATCGCCTTCGCGATCTGCGCCGCGCCGCGTGGCACCGCATCCGCTTCCCGTCCGATGCAGAGGGCATGATGAACACCGAGTCACTCGCACCACGCTATCGCGACCTGGATCTGTGGCCGACCGAGCTGGCGGTCGAGGCGATGCTGGAAGGGCAGATGGCCGCGATCGCCGCGATCCAGCCGCAGACCGCCGCGATCGCCGCCGCCGCGGATGCCGCCGCGGCGCGGCTGGGCGAGCACGGGCGGCTGATCTTCGCGGGCGCGGGCACCTCCGGGCGGCTGGCGGTGCAGGACGGCACGGAACTCACCCCGACGTTCGGCTGGCCGCCCGAGCGGCTGGCGTTCCTGATGGCGGGCGGGCTGGACGCGCTGACCCAGGCGCAGGAAGGCGCGGAGGACGAGAGCGACGCCGGTCGCGCGGCGATCGACGCGGCGCAGGTGACCGCTGCCGACGTCGTCGTGGGCGTGGCGGCGAGCGGGCGCACCCCCTATACGCTGGCGGCGATCGAGCGCGCGCGGGGCGCCGGCGCGCTGACCGTCGGTATCGCCAACAACGCCGGCACGTCGTTGCTGACCGCGGCGGAACACCCGATCTGCGTCGAGACCGGCAGCGAGGTGATCGCGGGATCGACGCGGATGAAGGCGGGTACGGCGCAGAAGGCGGTGCTGAACCTGTTGTCCACCGCGATCATGGTTCGGCTGGGGCTGGTCTATGACGGGCGGATGGTGGCGATGCGCATCTCGAACGCCAAGCTGCTGCACCGCGGGCGCGAGATGGTGCGCGATATCGCCGGGGTGGATGATGACGCGGCGGCGCGGGCGCTGGCGGCGGCGGACAACGACATCCGCGTCGGCATCGTGATGGCGCGCGGGCTGGCACGCGACGCGGCGTGCGCGCTGCTGGCGGCGCATCGCGGCAACCTGCGTCCCGTGATGCAGGAACTGGACGGGCGCGGATGAGCGCCGCGCGCGAGCTGGCGCTGACGCTGAGCGACGCCGACACGCCGCTGTACCTGCAACTGGCGCGGCGGCTGCGCGAGCATATCGACAGCGGCGCGATCGACCCCGGCGGCGCACTGCCGTCCGAACGCGACCTGAGCGAGATGGCGGGCCTGTCGCGCGTCACCGTGCGCAAGGGGATCGAGCAGCTGATCGAGGAAGGCGTGCTGATCCGAAAACAGGGATCGGGCACGTTCGTCGCGCGGCGCATCGCCAGTCCCGGCGGGCGGCTGAACAGTTTCAGCGACGAAACCCGCGCGCGCGGCGAAGACCCCGGCGTGGTGTGGATCAACAAGACCTATGCCCAGCCGATCGAGGAGGAAGCCGCCGCGTTGCAGGTGCCCGTCACCACGCGGGTCGCGCGGCTGGGGCGCGTGCGGCTGGCGGGCGGGGAGCCGCTGGCGATCGAACATGCGGTGATCCCGGCGCCGTTCCTGCCCGACCTCGATATGCTGGGCGATTCGCTGTACCAGGCGCTGGAGCGGCACGGGTTCCGCCCCGTCGCCGGCACGCAGCGCGTGCGCGCATCGCTAGCCACCCCGACCGAGGCGGGCATCCTGAGCGTGAAGCAGAATTCCGAAGTGCTGCGGATCGAGCGAAAGACGTGGATCCCCGACGGACGGATCGTCGAGTTCACGCGATCGGTCTATCGCGGCGACCGCTATGAATTCGTGAGCGACCTGCAGCGGATCTGAGCGCGGCGCTACGCCCGCATCGCGCGCGCCGTGCCCGCATCGGCGACTGCGCCGTCGATGGCGGCGGGGAGCCAGTCGGCGTCGAACCAGGGCGCACGGCGCGGCAGCGGCGACAGGCGCTGGAGCATCGGCAGGTCGTGCAGCGTCACCGTCTGGCCGTGGCGCACGATCATCCCCTCGCGTTCCAGCGCGCGGATGGTGCGGTTGACGTGGACCGAGGTGAGCCCCAGCGCGTCGCCGATCTGCTCCTGCGTCAGCGGCAGGTCGAACCGGGCGCCCTGCGTCAGCCCGACCTGCGTCAGCCGCTGGTGCAGATCGAGCAGGAAGGCGGCGAGGCGTTCGCGCGCGGAGGTCTTGCCGATCGCCGCCACCGCATCCATCAGCGCGACGCGTTCCCACTGCACCGCCATCAGCAGCAGCGCGGCGACGCGCGGCGCCTGGTCGAACAGCGCCCGCACGCGCGCCAGCGGCACGCGCGCGATCCAGCCGTCGGTCAGCGCGGTGAGCGTGTCGGCGGCGCGTTGCAGCGCCATGCTGGGCGTGCCGAGCATGTCGCCGGCGATATGCACCTTGACGATCTGTCGCTGGCCGCCCGGCAGCAGCATCGAGGAGGCGACCCAGCCGTGCAGCATCAGCCAGATGCTGTCGACCGGCTGGCCTTCGCGACGGATCGTTTCGTGCCGCCGCACCGCCACCGCGGCGTCGCCCAACCCGCGAAGCGTGGCGATATCGTTCGCACCGAGCGAGGCCATCGCGGCGAAACGTTCGAGGGGGTAAAGATGCAAGGTCGCGCTTCCCTGTGGCAGTGGCGCTGACCTTATCGCTGGGCCGAGGCGTTCGCGTTGATAGGCATCAATCCCGAAACGAATTGCACGACGCGGAAAATCGTTGCGAGCGGTTGTCATTAGCACTAGCGGAACGCGATGAAGTGCGGGGGAACGAGCGTGCGCGGGGTACACAGGGATCGCTTGCGGCGGTGGTGCCGATGACGTTGCGCGGCATCCTGTTCCAGGTCCACTGGTTCCTAGGGATCACCGCTGGGTTCGTGCTGGCGATCATGGGCGTCACCGGCGCGACGATGGCGTTCGAGGACGAGATCCAGAGCGCGATCAGCCCCGGCATCGTGCGGCTGGCACCCAGTGCCGCGCCGGCGTTGTCGCCCGACGCGCTGATCGCGGCGGCATCGCGCCAGCGCGACGGACGGGCGGTGAC
Organism: Sphingomonas adhaesiva; assembly: GCF_002374855.1. Lineage (GTDB taxonomy): Bacteria > Pseudomonadota > Alphaproteobacteria > Sphingomonadales > Sphingomonadaceae > Sphingomonas > Sphingomonas adhaesiva. The sequence continues at coordinate 801,839 of NZ_NWVC01000001.1, read as the reverse complement.
GCAATTGGTGGTGGAGCGCGATCCGACGCGCGCCGCCAGCGTCACCTTCGCCCCGGAAAAGGGGCAGCGGCGCGGCGAACGCCTCCTGATCGACCCGCGCACCGGCACGCTGATGGGGCGCCCCAATGGCGCCGGATTCTTCGAGACGGTGGAGCGCGTCCACCGCTGGATGGCACTGCCCGGTGCGGGTAACGGGTGGGGGCGGACGATCACCGGCATCGCCGCGCTGTCGCTGGTGTTCTTCGCATTGTCCGGCCTGTACCTGCGCTGGCCGCGGCGCGCGCTCGACTGGCGGGCGTGGTTCGTGCTGGACCTACGACTGACGGGGCGCAACCTGTACCGTGCGCTGCACGCGGTGGTCGGCGGGTGGATCTTCGCGGCATACCTGTTGAGCGGGCTGACCGGATTGTGGTGGTCGTACGACTGGTATCGGCAGGGCGTGCGCTACGTCCTGACCGGCAAGGTCGCCGAGCGTCCGCGCGAGGGGCGCGAGGGGCCGCCCAAGGGCGAGGCCGCGCCGCTGGCCCCGGCCTGGGCCGGCTTCATCGGGCAGGTGGGGGCGGACGGCTATGCGCGCGTCGCGATCACGCCGTCGCGTGGCGGCAAGCCGGTGGAGATGCGCGTCCTGCCGCCGGGCGCGCGGTTCGACCGGCAGACCGACAGCCTGCGTTTCGACGCACGCGACGGGCGGCTGGTGAAGGCGGACCGCTATGCCGCGCGGCCGTGGGGCGAGACGATCGTCGGCAATGTCCTGCCGCTGCATACCGGCGCATTCTTCGGAATGCCGGGGCGGATCGTGATGCTGCTGACCAGCGCGACGATGCCGCTGTTCACGATCACCGGGCTGCTGCTGTACCTGGCGCGGCGGCGGCGCAAGCGCGCGCTGGCGGCGGTGCCCGCGGTGGCGGCAGGCGCGGCGAGCGGCGACACGCTGGTCCTGTACGCATCGCAGACCGGCGGGGCCGAGCGGCTGGCGCGGCTGACTGCGGGGGCGCTGGGCGCGACACTGCGGCCGCTGGGCGGGGCGAGCGCGGCGGAATGGGATGCGGCGCGGCGCATCCTGTTCGTCGCCGCCACTTATGGCGAGGGCGAGCCGCCCGATGCGGCACGCGGCTTCGCAAGCCGCAACATGACGCAGCCCGGCAATCTGGCGGGCAAGGACTATGCGGTGCTGGCGCTGGGCGACCGCGAATATGCCGATTTCTGCGCCTTCGGGCACCGCATCGACGGCTGGGCGCATGACAGCGGGGCGCGGCGGCTGTTCGACACGATCGAGGTCGATGGCACTGACGTGGATGCCGAGCATCGCTGGCAGCAGCAGGTGTTCGCGCTGGCCGGCGGGGCGGGGGCGGCGCAGTCCGACTGGCAGCGCGCGCCCTTCGCGCCGTGGCGGCTGGCGTCGCGGGCGCACGTCAACCCCGGCAGCCCCGGCGCGCCGATGCATCGCATCGTGCTGGAGCCGGTCGAGCGGGATGTGGCATGGCAGCCCGGTGCGATCGCCGAGGTGATGCCGCGCCACGACCCCGCGCGCGTCGCCGCCGTGCTGGCGCGGCACGGCCGCAGCGCGGACGCCGCGCTGACACGGGCGCTGGCGGGCGCGGTGCTGCCGGCAGAGGACGAGGCGCTGCCCGAGGCGGAGGCGCTGCGGCCGCTGGCGCATCGCGATTATTCGGTGGCGTCGATCGCGGCGTCCGGCGTGGTCGAACTGCTGGTGCGTGAAGCGACCGCGGCGGATGGCGGGCCGGGCATCGGGTCCGGATGGCTGACGCGGCACGCTACGATCGGCGAGAGCATCGAGGTGCGGCTGCGCGACAATCCCGGCTTCGCGATGCCCGATGATGCGGCGACGCCGATGATCCTGATCGGCAACGGTACCGGGCTGGCGGGGCTGATGGGGCTGCTGCGCGAGCGGGGGCGGTGCGGCGGCGGGCCGGTGTGGCTGATCCATGGCGAGCGCAGCCCGACGCATGACCGGCCGTTCGACGCGGAACTGGCGGCGTTGCGATTGCAGGGGAAGGTTGCGCGGCATGACCACGCCTTTTCGCGCGACCCGGATGGCGGCTGTTACGTGCAGGACGTGGTGACGCGCGAGGGCGAGGCGATCCGCGCCTGGGCCGATCAGGGGGCGGCGATCTACGTCTGCGGCAGTCTGGCGGGAATGGCGCCGGCGGTGGATGCGGCGCTTCGCGCGATCCTGGGCGATGCGCGGGTCGAGGCGATGCTGGGCGAGCGGCGCTACTGCCGCGATATCTACTGACTGCGGGCCGCCCGTCGCGGGGTGCGCGACGGGCGGCGGCGCGTCAGGCGAGCATCCGCACGCCCGGTTCGCGATCGTAGAAGCGGCGCGCGGCGGCCTCGAGGAACGCGCCATCGAGTGCGGTGATGCCGGCGTCGCGTTCCACCCCGGCCTTGTCCAGCAGCGGGGCAGCGGCGTCGGTCGCGCCGATCGCCTTGAGATGGCCGAAGGCGTCCATGACGAACTGAACCGCGGCGGCCTCCTTCGTCAGCAGCGCCGCGCCATCCGCGGACAGCACCAGCGCGACCGCGTCGAAAAGCTGGCTGGGCGTGCCGGCCAGTTGACCCTCCGCCTTGCGCATGCTGCCGTCGGACAGCTTCGCCCCGCCGATCTTCGGCGCGACCAGCACCGCCTTGGCGCCCGCACCGGTGACGTTGGCGATCACCTGGTCGAGCATCGCCGCGTCCGAACCGTCGGCAAAGAGGATGCCGACCGCGCGACCTTCCAGCGTGGCCTTCATGTTCTTGTGAATCGACAGCGCGTCGGACGGCGCCATGTCGACCGGCGTGCGCGCGGTGGGCGAGGCGTCGGGCAGGTCGATGGCCAGTCCGTCGGCGACGCGGCGGGCCAGATCCTCATCGACGTTGCGCAGGTTGGCGACCATCCGCGCCGGCACCTGTTCCAGTCCGACCTTCGACAGTTCGAACACGAACGAGGAGGCGATGTGCGCCTGTTCCGATTCGGTCTGAGACCGGAAGAACAGTCGTGCCTGGCTGTAGTGATCCGCGAACAGTTCGGCCCGCACGCGCAGCTTGTCGCCCTGTTCGTCGTCGCCGCTGGCGGCATTGACGGTGACGAAGCCGCGCGTCGGGCTTTCACGCGGGCCGCCATCCTCGCCATGCGCGGTCAGGCTGTTGGGTTCGTAGTTCGCGCGCCCCTTGGGCACCATCGTCTGCATCAGGCCGTCGCGCTGGAAATTGGCGAACGGGCAGCGCGGCGCGTTGATCGGGATCTGGTGGAAATTGGTCGTCCCCAGCCGCGATTTCTGCGTGTCGAGATAGCTGAACAGCCGCCCCTGCAGCAGCGGATCGTTCGAAAAGTCGATGCCCGGCACGACGTTGGTCGGCAGGAACGCGACCTGTTCGGTTTCCGCGAAGAAATTGTCGGGATTGCGGTTGAGCGTCAGCGTGCCGACGATGCGGACGGGGACGTCCTCCTCCGGGATCAGCTTCGTCGCGTCCTGCACGTCATAGGGCTGCGCGCGCGCGAATTCCTCGTCGAACACCTGGATGCCCAGATCCCATTGCGGGAAGGCGCCGGTGTCGATCGCTTCCCACAGATCGCGGCGCTGATAGTCGTTGTCGGCGGCCTGAAGCTTCAGCGCCTCGTCCCAGATCGTCGATTGCAGGCCCAGGCGGGGCTTCCAGTGGAACTTGACGAACTGCGCCTTGCCCGCGGCGTTCACCAGCTTGAAGGTGTGGACGCCGAACCCCTCCATCGTGCGGAACGAGCGCGGCAGCGTGCGGTCGGACATCGCCCACATCAGCATGTGGGTGCTTTCGGGCATCAGGCTGGCCCAGTCCCAGAAGGTGTCGTGCGCGCTGCCCGCCTGCGGATAGGCGCGATCCGCCTCCATCTTCACCGCATGGACCAGATCGGGGAATTTGATCGCATCCTGGATGAAGAACACCGGGATGTTGTTGCCGACCAGATCCCAGTTCCCCTCGCGCGTATAGAATTTCACCGCGAAGCCGCGCACGTCGCGCGGCGTGTCGACGGAGCCGGCACCGCCCGCGACGGTGGAGAAGCGCACGAATACCTCGGTCGTCTCGCCCGGCGTGAACACCGCGGCGCGGGTGAGGTCGGAAATGTCCGCCGTCGCCTCGAACACGCCATGCGCGCCCGAGCCGCGCGCATGGACGATCCGCTCGGGAATCCGCTCGTGATCGAAGTGGAAGATTTTCTCGCGCAGCACGAAATCCTCGAGCAACGTCGGGCCGCGCGCGCCGGCGCGCAGGCTGTTCTGATTGTCGCTGACCGGAACGCCGTGGTTGGTGGTCAGCACATCGGCGTCGCCCGATGCCTGCTGATGCGTTTCGCCGCCGTCGCCGCGCTGGGTCGTGAAATCGGTCATCGGGAAGCCTTTGGTACGGAGAGGGAATGGGCACCCAACGCACCAACCCGTCTAACGGCCCGGTCGCGGGCGGATATTCGCGCTGAGGCATGTCAAACCTGCCGCGAACCGTTAAAGGCCCGGGCATGAGCCGCATTCTGGGTTTCGATTTCGGCACCACCAATTCGGTCGTCGCGACCGCCACGCCCGATGGCGGCGCGGCGCTGCTCGCGCTCGACGGGCCGGAGCGGTCGGACGCGGTGTTCCGGTCCGCGCTGTGTTTCTGGGAGGGCGATCGCGGCGGGGTGGAGGCGGCGGCGGGGCCGTGGGCGATCGCGGAATATCTCGATTATCCCGAGGGGTGCCGGTTCATCCAGTCGTTCAAGACGGTCGCGGCCAGCGCCAGCTTCGATCAGGCGACGGTGTTCGAACGCCGGCTGAAGTTCGAGGAGCTGGGGCAACGGTTCCTGACATTGATGGCGGCGCGCGCGAACGGTGCGCTGGCGGCGGGCGCGGACCGGGTGATCGTCGGCCGGCCGGTCGCCTATGCCGGGGCGCGGCCCGACGAGGCGCTGGCGCGGCAGCGCTATGACGCGATGTTCGCCGGGCTGGGGCGCGAGATCCACTACGTCTACGAACCGATGGGCGCGGCGTTCAGCTATGCCGCGCGGCTCGACGCCCCGGCGACGGTGCTGGTCGCCGACTTCGGCGGCGGGACCAGCGACTTTTCGGTGGTGCGGATCGCCGAACCGGGCGCGGCGCGGCGATGCGCGCCGCTCGCGTATGCCGGTGTCGGGATCGCGGGCGACCGGTTCGACCAGCGGATCGTCGAGCATCTGGTGCTGCCGCTGCTGGGCAAGGGCGGGCAATATCGTTCATTCGACAAGGTGCTGGACATTCCCGGCGGCTGGTTCGCCGATTTCGCCGACTGGTCGCGGCTGGCATTGATGCGCAACCGGCGGACGTTGGCGGAACTGGAGAAGCTGCGCCGCGCCGCGATCGACCCGGAGGCGATCGGGCGGATGATCGCGGTGATCGAGGGCGAGATAGGCTATCGCCTGTACCATGCGGTCGGCGAGCTGAAGCGCGCGCTGTCGGCGGGCGAGGAGGCGGTGTTCCGGTTCGAGGGCGGCGACCTGTCGATCACCGCGCCGGTGACGCGCGCCGCGTTCGAGGAATGGATCGCCCCCGACATGGTGCAGATCGCCGCCGCGGTCGACCGCGCGCTGGCCGCGGCGGGGCTTGAGGCCGGCGCGATCGACCGGGTGTTCCTGACCGGCGGCACGTCGCTGACCCCGCGCGTGCGGCGTTTGTTCGACGAACGGTTCGGTGCGGAGCGGATCGCGACCGGCGGGGAACTGACCTCGATCGCGCACGGGCTGGCGATGATCGGCCGTGAGGACGATGTCGCGGCGTGGACGGTGGCGGGGTAGGGGTGTGCCGGCGGGGGGCCGTGCGAGCCCCCTGCGTCATGCCGCATCGAACCGTCACCCCGGCGAAGGCCGGGGTCCATGGTGCCGCGAAAGCAACCGCCTAAGCGTTTGCGGAGATGTGGATGCCGGAATAAATCCGGCATGACGGAAGGTTCGGTAGAGGTTTCGAACACGTCCGGGGTGACGTCGCTCTTCTGTGGAGCGGGTCCTTGCCCTAACCGCCGTAGATCGCGCGGGCGTCGTTGCGGAAGGCGGCGCCGCTGTCGGTGCGGCTGTAGAACATGTGCCCGCCCGGATAGACGCGCAGTTGCACCCGTTCGGCAGCGCCGAACCCCGGCATCTGATCGACGATCAGCCGCGAGGCGAAATAGGGGCAGGACAGATCGTCCCAGCCGTGCACGATCATCACGCGCATCTTGGGATCGACCGCGATCGCCTTGCGCAGGTCGGTGACGGGCGCGTCGTCGGGCTTGCCGCGGTCCCACGCCTCATTCACGGCGTAGGATAAGGCGTTGTAGCGTGCGTCGGTCTTCCACCCCACCTCGCGCGTGACGAAATCGACCATCGCGCTGGTGGTGGGGGCGATCAGCGCGTCGAGGATCGGATCGTTCGACCGCTGCTGCGACGACCAGGGGAAGGGATCGAAGGCGGTGACGTTCGAATCGTAGACGCTGCCGATCGTCCCGTCGGCGCGATGCACCTCGCGCAGGAAGGTGCGGGTATCCACGCGCCCGCCCATCCGCTGCACCAACGCGGGGTCCAGCCCGGTCAGCTGCGTCACCTGCGTGACCAGCCGTGCGGTCGCTTCGGGATCGGAGCGGCCGCGCAGCAGGTCGCGCGCGAAATCGCCGCGGGTATAGGCCTCCACCTGCGCCATCGCCTCCGGCGTCAGCGCGTGGCGGCGTTCGAGGTTGGCGGCGGCCATCGACGGCAGCGCGACCATCCACGGCAGCGGCGACAGCGCGGTGGCATCGTCCCCCGACGCCGGATCGAGATAGGGCGAGACCAGCACCATGCCGTTCACCCCGACGCCGATCTGCGATTGCAGTTCATAGGCGATGCGCGGCACGCGGTAGCCGCCATAGCTTTCGCCCATCAGATATTTGGGCGAGCGCAGCCGTCCTTCCTTCACCAGCCAGTCGTAGACCACCTTGGACAGGTATTTCACGTCCTGGTCGTTGCCGTAGAACGCCTTCTTCGTCGCATCGGCATCCACCAGGCTGCGGCTGAAGCCGGTGCCGATCGGGTCGATGAAGACCAGGTCGGTGAAATCGAGCCAGCTGTTGGGATTGTCGGTGGCGATCGGCGCGTCGGACGGGGCATCGCCCTGCGCACCGAACTGCACGCGCTTTGGCCCGACCGCGCCCATGTTGAGATAGACCGACGCCGCGCCCGGCCCGCCGTTGAACGCGAAGGTGACCGGGCGGCGCACGTCGCCGCCGGGGACGGTATAAGCGGTGTAGACGACCTGCCCGATTTCCTTCCCCTTGTCGTCGCGCACCGCGATCGTGCCGACGGTGGCGCGATAGCCGATCGTGCGCCCGCCGATCCGCACGCTCTGCGCGACCGAGCGGTCGGCGGGGAGCGGCGGGAGGGTGGAGTCGTCGGTCTTCTTGTCGGCCGCGGCGGGCGACTTTGCATCGCCCTGCGCGATCGCGGGGGTGGCGGTCAGCAGGAGCGTGGCGAGAAGGGCGGGGAGATGGCGCGGCACGTTGCTCTCGGGACAGAGGGTAAGGAACGGTGACCTTAACGAAGCGCGGGGCGGAGGCAATGCGCGGCGCCCTTTCCCCACAGGCGCAATCGCGCTTATGGGGCGGGCCATGATCCTGGGGGCACAACAGCGCGATCTGGCGGAACTGGCCGCGCGCGGACGGTTGCGGCGGCTGGCGCCGCGGCAGGGCACCGACTTTTCGTCGAACGACTATCTGGCGCTGGCGGGCGCGCCGCGGATCGCCGCCGCGCTGCACGCCGCGCTGGATCGCGGCGTCAGCGTCGGTTCGGGGGGATCGCGGCTGCTGCGCGGCAACGACCCGGAGCATGAGGCGCTGGAGGAAGCCGCCGCGCGCTTCTTCGCGGTGGAGGCGGCGCTGTTCTTCTCCAGCGGCTATGCCGCCAACCATGCGCTGCTGGCGACATTGCCGCAGCGCGGCGACCTGATCGTCCATGACGCGCTGGTCCATGCCAGCGCGCATGACGGGATGCGGCTGAGCCGGGCCGCGTCGGTCGCGGCGGCGCATAACGATGCGCAAGCGTTCGACGATGCCATCGCCGCATGGCGCGGCGCCGGCGGCACGGGCACGGCGTGGATCGCGGTCGAGAGCCTGTACAGCATGGACGGCGACCGCGCGCCGCTGGCCGCACTGGCCGAGGTGGCGGCGCGGCATGACGCGATGCTGCTGATCGACGAGGCCCATGCCACCGGCGTTTGGGGCGACGACGGTCGCGGGCTGGCGGCGGCGCTGGACGGACGCGAGAATGTCATCACGCTCAAGACCTTCGGCAAGGCGCTGGGGTGCGAAGGCGCGGTGGTGTGCGGCGCCTGGGTGGTGCGCGACATGCTGGTCACGCGCGCGCGGCCGTTCATCTTTTCCACCGCGCCGTCGCCGCTGATGGCGGTCGCCGCGCAAGAGGCGCTGGCGGCGATCGCCGACGAGCCGGAGCGGCGCACGCGGCTGCACGCGCTGATCGACCATGCCCATGCGCGGCTGGTGCCGCTGGGCGCGGCGGCGAGCGGATCGCAGATCGTGCCGCTGTTGATCGGCGACGATGCCGAAACGATGCGGGTCGCCGCGGCGGTGCAGGCGGCCGGGTTCGACGTGCGCGGCATCCGCCCGCCGACGGTGCCCAGCGGTACGTCGCGGCTGCGCATCGCGCTGACGCTGCATGTCGATGCCGATGCGGTCGATGCGCTGGCAGGGGTTCTGGAAGAGGTATTGCGATGATCGTGGTGACCGGCACCGACACGGGGATCGGCAAGACGGTGTTCGCCGCCGCGCTGACCGTTGCGCTGGGCGCGCATTACTGGAAGCCGGTGCAGGCCGGGCTGGAGGATGGCAGCGATGCCGCCACGGCCACCGCGCTGGGCGTGCCCGCCGCGCGCGTGCTGCCGGAGGCGTACCGGCTGGCCACCCCCTGTTCCCCGCATCGCGCCGCGGAGATCGACGGCGTGACGATCGACCCCGATCGGCTGGTGCCGCCCGCGGTCGACGGGCCGCTGGTGGTGGAGGGGGCGGGCGGCGCGCTGGTGCCGGTGACACGCGCGCTGCTGTATGCCGACCTGTTCGCGCGCTGGGGCGCGCCGGTGGTGCTGGTGTCGCGCACCGCGCTGGGCACGATCAACCACAGCCTGTTGTCGATCGAGGCGCTGCGCGCGCGCGGCGTGCCGCTGCTGGGCGTCGCGTTCGTCGGCGATGCGGTGGAGGACAGCGAGGCGACGATCGCGGCGATCGGCGGGGTGAAGCGGCTGGGGCGGCTGCCGCTTCTGCCGCAGCTGACGCCGGACGCGCTGGCGGCGGCGTTTGCGGACCATTTCGACGTCGGGGATTTCCGGTGAGCGCCTCGCCCGTCTGGCACCCGTTCACGCAGCACGGCCTGCGCGAGCCGATCCCGATGGTGACGCATGCCGAGGGCGCGGCGCTGTTCACCGCCGACGGGCGGCGGGTGATCGACGCGATTTCGTCCTGGTGGGTGACGACGCACGGGCACGCGCATCCGCGCATCGTCGCCGCGATCCGCGATCAGGCCGAGCGGCTGGACCAGATCATCTTCGCCGGATGGACGCACGAGCCGGCCGAGACGGTCGCGCGCGGGCTACGCGCGATCATGCCCGATGCGCTGACGCGGGTCTTCTTTTCCGATTCGGGATCGACCAGCGTCGAGGTCGCGCTGAAGATGGCGCTGGGATTCTGGGCGGCGCGGGACGAGGCGCGGCACCGCATCCTGGTGCTGGAGCACAGTTACCACGGTGACACGATCGGCGCGATGTCGGTGGGGGAGCGGGGGGTGTTCAACCGCCCCTATGCCCCGCTGCTGTTCGACGTCGGCACCATCCCCTTCCCGCATCCGGGGCGCGAACAAGCGACGATCGACGCGCTGGAGGCGGCATGCCGCGCCGGGGCGGCGGCGTTCATCGTAGAGCCGCTGGTGCTGGGGGCGGGGGGCATGCTGTTCTATCCGCACGTGGTGCTACGCCAGATGCGCGACGTCTGCGCCGCGCACGGCGTGCTGTTCATCTCGGACGAGGTGATGACCGGATGGGGACGCACCGGCACATTGCTGGCGTGCGAGCAGGCCGATGTGGTGCCCGATATCCTGTGCCTGTCGAAGGGGCTGACCGGCGGCGCGGTGCCGCTGGCGGTGACGATGGCGACCGAGGCGATCTTCGACGCGCACTGGTCGACCGACCGGGCGCGGATGTTCTTCCATTCCAGCAGCTATACCGCCAACCCGATCGCCTGTGCCGCCGCCGCCGCGAACCTCGCGATCTGGCGCGAGGAGCCGGTGCGCGAGCGGATCGCGACGCTGGCGGCGCGGCAGGCGACGCGGGTCGCGGCGCTGGCCGATCACCCGCGGATCACCGGCGCGCGGCAATGCGGGACGATCGCGGCGGTGGAGATCGGCGCGGGCGAGGGATATCTGTCGGCGCTGGGGCCGGCGTTGCTGGCGTTCTTCCGAGAGCGCGACCTGCTGCTGCGGCCGCTGGGCAACACCGTCTATGTCATGCCGCCCTATTGCATCGGGGAGGATGATCTGGACCGGCTGTATGCAGCGATCGGCGAGGCGGCCGACACGCTGCCGGCCGGCTGAACGGCGGATAACGGCACCATTCAGCATCGGATCACCGCGACTCGATCATATCGTCCTCCACACTGGCGACGTGCCGGTGGACGGATTGAGTAGGGAGCGTTCGCGATGTTGAAGAAGCTGACCCTCGGGATGACGGCGCTGGCGATGGGCACGGCGGCGATGGTACCGGCCGCGGCGCAGGCGCAGCGTTACGGCGATGGATACGGCTATGGCCGCGATTACTACGACGACGGCTATGCCCAGCACGACCGCGCCTATGACCGTGCCGCCCGCGACGGGTGGAATCGTGGCCCGCGCTATTACGAGACGCGCGGCGATTACCGGAACCGCTATCGCTACAACCGCGCCTGCCAGAGCGGGACGACGGGGACGATCGTCGGCGCGATCGCCGGTGGCCTGCTTGGCCGCGTGATCGACACGCGCGGCGACCGGACGCTGGGCACCGTGCTGGGGGCGGGCGCTGGTGCGCTGGCCGGCAATGCGGTGGAACGCGCCGACAATCCGCGCTTCTGCCAGCGGTAATATCCGCCGGGTCTCCGGGTTGTAAGGAATGGCGGCTGACGCGCCGCCGTTCATCAGCCTAAGGACGCGGCCAGTCGCTTCACGCTTGGAAACACGCGGAAAGATGGCTTTCTCCGGGGTCCGGTCGGCGTCCAGCCGATCGGGCCTTTTGGCGTGTCAGCGGTCGCGGCGGCGATGCGTCACCATGCGCGCGTGAAGCTGCGTGATCGCGCGGCTGCCGGTGGAAACGAACAGGCCGGGGATCAGCGCGTGGACCAGGCACGCCAGCCCGCCCAGGATCATCGTCATCCCGAACCCGCCGGCGACCACCAGATGCTCGCCATAGCTTTCCTCGACGCTGTGCGGGTGGTCGGTGAACAGGCGGGCGAACATGGCAGGCTCCGTGTGGCGGTGGCGATGCCCGGGATAATAGGGCGCCCTCGCGCGAACCATCTTCCAATTATTGCTGCGCAGGGCGATAGGGGGAGAATATGGTTCTTGCGAGGCTGCTGCATGGGGAATGACGTTATCGACGCCGCCGATCGGCGTATTCTGGCAATTCTTCAGGAGGACGCGACGGTGCCGATCGCGGAGATCGCCGAGCGCGTCGGCCTGTCGCAGACGCCGTGCTGGAAACGGATCAAGCGCATGGAGCGCGACGGGCTGATCGTGCGGCGAGTCGCGCTGCTCGATCGCGACCGGCTGGGGCTGGGCGTTACCGTGATGGTGGCGGTACGCACCGCGCAGCATGACGACCAGTGGCTGCACAGCTTCGCGGAGGGGGTGTCGCGCATCCCGGAGGTGGTGGAATTCTATCGCATGAGCGGCGACGTCGACTATCTGCTGAAAATCGTCGCGCGCGACATTGCCGATTACGACCGTATTTATCGCAAGCTGACGAAGGTCGCGCCGCTGCACGACGTCAGCTCCTCGTTCGCGATGCAGGAGATCAAATCCACCACCGCGCTGCCGCTTTAGTCACCTCGCCGGCCGACTTTCCCCATTGCTCTCAATGCTGTATGCGTCCCCGTGGGAACGTTCCCACGGCGGTGGCCTGGAAATGTGTGACGAATTCGTCACGCTTGACAGAATCCGCCGTTCGAATGATTAAATCAAATTGATTGCAGAACGGCGAGGGCGATAGGGCGTCCCGCAGGTTGAGAAACAGGGGAGGATGACATGCGTTACGGTTCGAAGCCGTTGGTTCGCGCGATGCTGATGGGTGCTGCCTCGACGGTGGCGATGGGTCTGGTCGCGCTGCCGGGTGCCGCGCTGGCGCAGACGCCGGTCGGCAACACGCCCGACGTCAACGCCACGCCGCAGGACGCGACCGCCGCGCCCAGCCAGTCCGCCGAGGCGGAAAGCGAAATCGTCGTCACCGGCATCCGTGCGTCGCAGGCGCGCGCGATCGAGGTGAAGCGCAACGCCGACAGCGTGGTCGAGGCGATCAGCGCGCAGGACATCGGCAAGCTGCCCGACGTCACCATCTCCGATTCGCTCCAGCGCATCCCGGGCGTGCAGATCCGCCGCGAGGCGGGCGAGGGCGGCGCGGTCAACATCCGCGGCCTGCCGCAGGTGACGACGCTGCTGAACGGCGAGCAGTTCCTGGGCGCCAATTCGGTCACCTCGGTGCAGCCGAACTTCACCGACATCCCCTCGCAGCTGTTCTCCGGCGCGACGGTGTTCAAGTCGCCGACCGCGTCGTTGCAGCAGGCGGGCCTGTCGGGCACCGTCGACCTGCTGACGCGCCGCCCGTTCGACCTGAAGCGCGGGCTGACGCTGTCGGCCGCGGCCGAGGGCCAGTATGGCGACAAGACCAAGGACTGGAACCCGTCGGCCAACGGCCTGATCGCCTATCATGGCGAGCGGATCGGTTTCCTGGCGTCGGCGGCATACAGCGACCTGACGCTGGCCAACAGCTTCCGCGGGTTGCAGGATTACGGCGTCGCGCTGAACAACGAAGGCGGCAGCGCGACCAATCCGGGCGCGTTCGCGGTCGGCAACAACGGCGTCAGCCGCGGCACCCCGGTGCGCAACGGCGCGGGCACGATCATCGGCTACGACGTCAACGGTGACGGCGACGCGAATGATTCGTTCATCACGCCGCAGTCGCACACCGCCTGGAACCGCATCACCAGCCGCCAGCGGTTCGGCGCCAATGCCTCGTTGCAGATCGAGCTGAACGACGCGCTGCGGCTGACCGCGGACGGTTTCTATACGCGCCAGACGCAGTATGACCGCACCGCCGGCTTCCAGTTCCAGAACGTCGACTGGCTGTCCTCGCCGTTCCTGCCGACCAAGTCGCGCGATACCGGGGCGATCGACAGCAACGGCTATCACATCAACACCGTCCAGCAGTATACCTACAGCCTGCCGAGCTTCGACAGCTATTCGGAGACGTTCCGCACCAAGAGCGAATCGCAGAACTACAATCTGCAGCTCGACTGGAAGCCCAGCGACACGTTCAAGGCGACCGTCCGCGGCATCTACGGCAAGGCGAAGCGCAACAGGGACCAGGCCTATACCCAGTTCAGCCTGACCAACGGGCGCCAGTGGGCGTATAACGGCGTCGGCAATTACCCGGCGTCGGTGGGTGGCGATCGCACGTTCAACCCGACCGGCTACCAGATCTACAGCCAGACCGCGACGATCGACTATTCGAGCGGCGCGCCGGCGTTCGGTTTCTCGCCGGGGTTCCTGACGCAGGCGGCCGACGTGTCGCGCTATGGCCTGAAGACGATCTCGTCGGAGGGCAACCAGTATCAGAACGGCGATATCTGGGCGCTGCGCGGCGATGCCGAGTGGCAGGCGAACGATCAGGTCCGCCTGAACTTCGGCGGCCGCTACAGCGAGCGCAGCGTGGACCAGTTCACGTTCGACCGCGTCTCGCCCTTCTACGCCGGCAATCGCGACAATGCCGCCAACCCGGCCGCCGGCTGCCTGGTCAAGTGGAAGGCGTTCGACGTCAACCTGAACGACGGCAAGTGCGCGGTGCTGGATGCGCAGGGCAATGCCTATACCGCCGGCCTGACGCGGCAGGGCAACGACCAGATCTTCGCCGGGCTGATGAAGCAATACGGCTTGCCCGCCGCCGGCGCGCCGACGCTGTGGGCGCTCGATCCCAAGGCGATGGACGACAGCGAGGCGTGGCAGAACAAATTCTACCCCGGCAGCCAGAACCTGGTGAACCCGGCGGATTCGTTCACCGTCAACGTCCGCCAGATCTCCGGCTACGGCCAGGTGTCGGGTGAGGGCGAATTGCTGGGCATGGCGTTCCGCGCCAACGGCGGCCTGCAGGTGGTCAACACCCGCCTGAACGTGCGCCAGAACATCGTCGGCGCGCCGCAGCCGTACGGCGTGTCGGGCGTGGACGCCGGCGACGTCGTGACCAAGCGCCAGTTCACCGACTTCCTGCCGTCGATCAACATCGCCTTCGACGTCACCGACAAGCTGCGCGCGCGCGCCGCCTTCTCGAAGACGATGACGGTGCTCGACTTCCTGCAATGGGGTGGTGGCCTGAACGTCAACTACGCCATCAACACGCAGGTAAATCCGGCACGGTTCGAGGCGCGGACTGCGGATTCGCGCGGCAACCCGAACCTCAATCCGTGGCGGTCGACCAATGCGGAAGCCAGCCTGGAATATTACACCGGGCGGTCCAGCCTGGTGGCGATCGGCGCCTTCTATCTGGCGGTGGACAGCTTCATCACCAACAGCACCGAATTGCGCAACGACATCCCCGATAACGACGGCGTGATCCGCCGCCCGGTGGTGACGAACACGCTGGCACAGGGCGAGGGCGGCACGCTGAAGGGGATCGAGGCGTCGGCGCGCCAGTCGCTGCGCGACTATGGCGTCAACGGCTTCTTCGGCGGCTTCGGCATCGACGCCAACTACACGCTGTCGCTGGGCGATGCGGGCGGTGTCGATCTGGCCGGCAACAAGATGCCGTTCCAGGACAATTCGAAGCATCAGGTGAACACCGCGCTGTGGTACGAACAGTACGGGTTCCAGGCGCGTGTCGCGTACAACTATCGCTCGAAGCGGCTGGTGTCGTCCAACTATGGCGGCATCGCCGGGCTGGCGCAGTATCAGCAGCCGACCAACTATCTGGATGCGTCGATCTCCTTCGACGTGACGCCGAACGTCACGATCTACGGCCAGGCGTCCAACCTGACCGCGGAGACGGAGCGTTATTACCTGACGTGGCCGGACCAGGTGTTCAACGAGAACATCTACGAGCGCCGCTTCATCGCGGGCGTGCGCGCCAAGTTCTGATCGAGTCGGTCCCCCGACCCCGACTGGCCGCCGCATATGCCACGTGCATGTGCGGCGGCTTTTTCATGTGGCGGGCAGGCGGATCGGGGTAGACAGGCGCAACGGACGGACGGGACATGACAGGGGAGGCGGCGATGAACGGGCCGGTGCGGTCGATCGTGATCGTGGGCGGGGGCACCGCGGGGTGGATGGCGGCGACCTATCTGGCGCGGCGGCTGGGGCATCTGCGCCCGGACATCACCGTCATCGAAAGCGCCGCGATCGGGACGGTCGGGGTGGGTGAGGCGACCGTGCCGGCGATCCGCGATTTCCTGGCGGCGATCGAACTGGGCGAGCCGGAGGTGCTGCGCGAGACCGGCGGCACGATCAAATACGGCATCCGCTTCGACGGGTGGAAGCAGGACGGGCACCGCTTCTTCCACCCGTTCGGCCTGTATGGTGTGGCCGCGCGCGGGGTGGCGTTCCACCATTACTGGCTGAAGATGCGCGCGGCGGGGGATGCGACCCCGCTGTCCGATTATTGCCTGGCGACGCAACTGGCGGAGCGGGGGCTGTTCCTGCCGCCGTCCGATCGGCCGGCGAACGACCTGGGCGTGTTCAACTTCGCGGTGCATTTCGACGCCTCGAAGTTTGCCGCGCTGCTGCGGCGGCTGGCGGTGGCCAATAACGTACGCCACATCGACGCGCGTATCGAGGCGGTGGAGCGCGACGGGGCGGACGGGCGCGTCGCAGCGGTGACGCTGGACGACGGCCGGCGCGTCGCGGGCGATTTGTGGATCGACTGTTCGGGGTTTCGCAGCCTGTTGCTGGGCGACGCGCTGGGCGTCCCCTATGTCGACTGGCGGCACTGGCTGCCGTGCGACCGGGCGATCGCGATCCCGTGCGCCGCCGCCGATGGGCCGACGACGCCCTTCACCGTCGCGACCGCGCGCAAGGGCGGATGGCAATGGCGCATCCCGCTGCGCCACCGCGTCGGGAACGGCTACGTCTATTGCTCCGATCACGTCGGCGACGACGAGGCGGAGCGCGACCTGCTGGCGTCGCTGGAGGGCGAGCCGCTGGCCGCGCCCAATCGGCTGCGCTTCACCACCGGGCATCGCGCACGCTTCTGGGACAGGAACGTCGTCGCGCTGGGGCTGGCGTCCGGGTTCCTGGAGCCGCTGGAATCGACCAGCATCTCGCTGATCCAGTCGGGGCTGGAGCGGTTCGTCGCGCTGTTCCCGGACAAGGACTTCGATCCGCGGCTGGCGGCGACGTACAACCGGCAATCGGTGCTGGAGTTCGAGCGGCTGCGCGATTTCCTGTTGCTGCATTACTGGTCGAACCGCCGCATCGGCGAGCCGTTCTGGGACCGGATGCGCGCGCTGGAGCCGACCGAGGGATTGCAGATCAAGCTCGACGCATGGCGGGCAGGGGGAGAATTTGTGCGCAACGAATGGGATACGTTTCAGGACCCGAGCTGGCTGAGCATGTATGCCGGGTTCGACGATCTGCCCGCGCGGTATTCGCCGCTGGCCGATCAGGTGAGCGAACGCGACCTGGCCGACAGCCTGTCGCGGATGCGCGCGGCGATCGCCGGCACGCTTGCTCATGCCGAGCCGCATGATGCGTTCCTGGCGCGGACGGTCGGCGCATGAGCCGCGCGACGCACACCCGCGCCGTCGTGGCGATGAGCCTGGGCGGATTGCTGTTCGGGTTCGACACCGCGGTGATCTCCGGCGTGACCGATGCGCTGCGCCACGAATATGCGCTGTCCTCCGCCGGGCTGGGCGCGGCGGTATCGGCGGCGCTGTGGGGGACGCTGGCGGGCGCGTTGTTCAGCGGGCCGCCGGGCGACCGCTGGGGCAGCCTGGCGGTGCTGCGGGTCGTCGGGCTGCTGTACGTCATATCGGCGGTGGGATGCGCGGTGGCGACGTCGCTGCCCGCGTTCGTCGCGTTCCGCGTGCTGGGCGGGCTGGCGATCGGCGCGTCGTCGGTGCTGGTGCCGGTCTATATCGCGGAGATCAGCCCGCCGCAGCGCCGCGGGCTGCTGGTGGGGTTGTTCCAGTTCAATATCGTCGCCGGCATCCTGGTGGCGTATCTGAGCAATTATCTGGTGGCGCAGGCGGTGACGGCCGACATCGCGTGGCGGTGGAAGCTGGGCGTTGCGGCGGTGCCGGCGGCGCTGTTCCTGCTGCTGCTGACCGGATTGCCGCAAAGCCCGCGCTGGCTGACCGCACGCGGGCGCGGCGGCGAGGCGCAGGCGGCGGCGGCGCGGCTGGGGCTGGCCGCGGTGCCGGTGGTGGAAAGCGGCGGGACCGGGCGGCTCGACTGGCGAATCCACCGGATGCCGATCCTGCTGGCGATCGCGATCGGGCTGTTCAACCAGCTGTCGGGGATCAACGCGATCCTGTACTACCTGAACGACATCTTCGCCGCCGCGGGTTTCCATGGCGTGTCGGGCGACATGCAGGCGATCGCGATCGGCGCGGCCAATCTGGTCGCGACCGTCACGGGCATGGCGGTCATCGACCGGGTGGGGCGCAAGCCGTTGCTGATCGGCGGCGGCGTGGTGACCGCGCTGGCGCTGGCCGGGGTCGCGCTGGTCTATGCCGGGGCGGCGTCGGCGGCGTGGCTGCTGCCGCTGCTGATCCTGTTCATCGTCGCCTTCGCCATGTCGCAGGGGGCGGTGATCTGGGTGTATCTGAGCGAGATATTCCCCACCGACGTGCGTGCGCGCGGGCAATCCGTCGGCAGCGCGACGCACTGGGTCGCCAATGCGGTGCTGTCGTTCGCCTTTCCGCTGGTCGCGGACTGGGACCGGGCGCTGCCGTTCTGGTTCTTCGCCGCGGCGATGCTGGCGCAGGCGGTGCTGGTGTGGCGGCTGTTCGCGGAAACGCGCGGGCGCGACCTGGAGGCGATCAGCGCCGATCTGGCGCGATAGAAGCGTGACGGGCCGCCCCGACCGTCGTCGGGGCGGCCGTCCGCGAGCTTACTTCGCGCAGGCGACCGTCTGGTCGGCGACCATGCCGAGCGCGACGCGCGACAGGCTGATCGTCCCCGTGCCGGCGAGCGTCAGGACGAACGGCGCATTGACCTTCGCCAGATCGGCGCCGGCCCCGGCGAAGCACTTGAGCGGCACGGCCAGCGTCTTCCACTGGCCCTGTGGCAGCGCCGCCAGTTGCGGCAGCGGCAGCGTGGTAATGCGATCGCCGGTGCGCATCCCGATCGTCGCGGCGCCCGCCAGCGCGGTATCGCGGCGCACCGTCGTCACCAGCAGGACGTCGCCGTTCGACTGGCGGGTGATGTCGACCGGCGCCTGCGGCTCGACCGCGATCGTCGCGCCGCGGCCGGCGATCGCGAAGCGGCGTGCGCCTTCCTGTACGACATGGTCGGTCGCCGACACGGTGACCCCGCCCCCCGCCGCGCGCGCGGGCAGGGTGGTGATGCGCGCGGGAGACGTGCCGTCCGCGTCCGCGACGGTCAGCGAGCCGCCCGTCCCCGGCGCACCGCGATCCAGATACACGCCCTCCGTCGCGGTGTCGGCGACCCCGGCGTTTTCGGGCAGCGCGGTCCACGTCGATGCGCCGGTCAGGCCGTAGCCGAACGGGAACAGCGTCGCGGCGCCGGGCGCGGCGCTGACCGGCCAGGCGGTGGGCAGCGTGCCGGTAAAGCCGCGCGGCGCCTTGCCGTCACGCCCCGCGACCAGCACGTCGGCGATGCCGCCGCCCTCCGACCCGGGCAGCCAGGCGACGACGAACGCATCGGCAAGGTTGAGCGCCGGGTTCACGTATAGCGGCCGCCCGGTGATCATCAGCGCGACGACCGGCACGCCCTTCGCCTTCAGCGCACGCATCGTGTCCCACGGGCGGCGCAATTCGGGCGCAAGCTGCAGCGCCTTCACGTCGCCCTGGAATTCGGCATAGGGTGTCTCGCCGAACACGACGATCGCGACGTCGGGCCTGGTGGTGAAGCTGCCCTCCGGCGACAGGGTGGCGGTGCCGCCCGCCGCGGTGACGGCGTCGTTCAGCCCCTTCCAGATCGAGGTTGCGCCCGGGAAGCGTGCATTGTCGAGGCCGGTGCCCTGCCACGTCAGCGTCCAGCCGCCGGACTGGCGCGCGATATCATCGGTGCCGTCGCCGGCGACCAGCACCTTCGCGCCGGGACGGATCGGCAGCACGCTGCCCTGCTGCTTGAGGAGGACGAGCGATTTGGCCACCGCCTCGCGCGCGATCGCGCGGTGCGCGGGGCTGCCGAGCAGGTCGAACTGCCCGGACAGCGGCCGGGACGACGGACGCCCCGCCTCGAACAGGCCCATCCGCGCCTTCACGCGCAGGATGCGCGATACCGCATCGTCGAGCCGCGCCATCGGCACCTGTCCCGATTTCACCTGCGAGAGGAGCGAGGCGTAGAGCGGTTTCCAGCTGTCCGGCGCCATATAAAGGTCGATCCCGGCGAGCAGCGCGGTGGGGCAGCTGGCGTTGGTGCAGCCCGCGACTTGGCCGTGCGCGTTCCAGTCCGACACCACGAGGCCGCCGAAGTTCATCCGGTCCTTCAGCACATCGGTCAGCAGACCCTTGTGCCCGGTCAGCTTGCGCCCGTTCCAGCTGGAGAAGCTGGCCATCACCGTCTCGACGCCGTTCTCGATCGCGGGGACGTAGGGCGCGCCATGGATGCGGCGCAGCGTCGCTTCGTCAATCTGCGCATCGCCCTGGTCGACGCCGTTCTTCGTGCCGCCATCGGCCAGGAAATGCTTGGTACTGGCGATGACGTGCGGCCCCTTGAGCACCGCTTCCTTGCCCGGTTCGCCCTGCAACCCGCGGATCATCGCGCCGACATAGGAGGAGACCAGCGCGGGGTCCGACGAATAGCCTTCATAGGCGCGGCCCCAGCGGTAATCCTGCGGCACCGTGACGGTGGGGGCGAAGGTCCATTCCATGCCGGTCGCGCGGATTTCCTGCGCGGTCGCGGCGCCGATGCGCTGGATCAGCGCCGGATCGCGCATCGCGCCCAGCCCGATGTTGTGCGGGAACAGCGTGGCGCCGACGATGTTCGAATGGCCGTGGACCGCGTCGGTCCCCCAGATCATCGGCACGCCCACCCCGCCGTTCGACCGATCGACCGAGGCGTCGTAGAAGGCGTCCGCCAGCTTCAGCCATTCGGGCGCGGGCGCGAATTCGTCGTTGTTTGGCGCCGAATTGCCGCCGTTCAGGATCGAGCCGAAGTGATACTGTCGCATGTCGGCGGGGGTGACGTGCGCGATATCGGGCTGGATCACCTGCGCGACCTTCTCCTCCACGGTCATCCGGCGGAGGAGGTCGGCGACGCGCGCCTCGATCGCCGGATCGCGCGGATAGGGCCAGCGGGGCGCGGGCCAGTCGGCGGGGTGGACGGTGTCGCTGCCCAATGTATCGGGCGCCCGGCTATCCGCGGCGCGACCCTGCGCCGCGACCGGCATCGTCGTCGCGGTGAGCGCGATCGCCCCCGCCAGCAGCCAGCCCGTCGATCGCATCCCGTTCTCCCGTCGCAAATTCAGTGGTTTCGGGAAAATCGTAAAACGATTGATATATTCTGTCCATGCCGTACATTGCGTTGGAATGGAGAGCGGGGTCGACACACCTAGCTACCGGCCGCGGTTGGCGGGTGCCAACATCGAGCATGCCGGTCAGCATAACCAGCGCGTGGTGCTGCATGCCATCCGCGTCGCGGGGGCGGCGACGCGCGCCGATATCGCGCAGGTCACCGGGCTGACCCCGGCGACGGTATCGAACATCACCAACCGCCTGCTGGAGGACGGGCTGCTTCAGCCCGCCGGGCAGCGGCGCGGTGGGCGCGGGCAGCCGGCGATGCGGCTGGTGGTCAGCCCCGGCGGCGCCTTTTCGATCGGCATCAACATCGACCGCGACCATTTGACGATGGTGGCGGTGGATTTCGGCGGTGCGGTGCGCGCGCGGATCAGCCGCGAGATGGCGTTCCCGATGCCAGGCGACGTCCAGGCCTTCTATCGCGACCATGTCGGCGCGTTGCTGGCGGAGGCCGGGATCGACGGGGCCGCGGTGAGCGGGATCGGGGTCGCGCTGCCCGACGATCTGGGGGCCGTGAACCTGCCGGGGCGCCCGCCCGACTACGACGTGTGGAGCCGCACCGATCTGGCCGCGCTGCTGGCCGAGCCGCTGGCCGTCCCCGTCACGGTGGAGAATGACGCCGCCGCCGCCGCGATCGGCGAGATGCAGTTCGGCATGGGGCAGCACCACGCCAGCTTCTTCTACCTGCTGGTCGCGTTCGGCCTGGGTGGGGGCGTCGTCGTCAATTCGCTGTACGACCGCGGCGCGAACGGGCGCAGCGGGGAAATCGGCTTCCTGACCGTGGACGACGGCTATGGCGGGCGCACGCAGTTGCAGAACATCGTGTCGCTGGCCGGGCTGTCACGCGCGTTCGTGGAGGCGGGGTTGAGCGACGTCAGCGTGCGCCAGCCCGACATGCGCAATGCGCGCGTCGCGGCGGTGGCGCACGAATGGGTCGCGCGCGCGGCACAGGCGCTGGTGGAGCCGATCATCGCGGTCAGCTGCCTGCTGAACCCGGGTGCGGTGCTGATCGGCGGGCGGTTGCCGATGGCGCTGGTCGACGAACTGGCGCAGCGCACCAACACGCTGGTGCGGCTGGCGGGGCGGCACGCGCCCGCGCTGGCGCCGGTGCAGGCCGCGGCGCTCGCGGAGGATTCGCCGGCGGTGGGCGCGGCGCTGCTGTCGTTCGGGGACCTGTTGCTGCCCGCGGACAGCAAGGCGGAGCGGCGCGTGTCGGCGCTGCGCTGACGCCGCCGGATCATCATCACCATCATTCGGGGGACGAGGGACATGGCGCAGGCCGGGCGGATCGCTGGCGTCGAACTGGGGGGCACGAAGTGCGTCGTCGTGCTGGCGACGCGTGAGGGCGCGATCGTCGCGCAGGAGACGGTGCGCACCGGCAGCGACCCCGACGCGGCGATCGGGGCGATCGCGGCGGTGCTGGACGGCTGGTGGCAGGACGGCGGGTTCGACGCGCTGGGCGTAGCATCCTTCGGCCCGGTGCAGCTGGACCCGGCCGCCCCCGATCACGGCCATATCACCGCCACCGCCAAGCCGGGATGGCGCGACACGCCGGTGCTGCCGCCGCTGGCGGCGCGCTATCCGGTGCCGGTGGCGTTCGACACCGACGTCAACGGCGCGGCGATGGCGGAGCGGCGCTGGGGCGCGGCGCGCGGGCTCAAGGACTTCGCCTATGTCACGGTCGGGACCGGGGTGGGCGTGGGTTCGATCGTCAACGGTGCGGCGACGCGCGGGCTGGGGCATTGCGAGGCGGGGCATATGCGGGTGGCGCGCGTGCCCGGCGATGCCTTCGCGGGGGCGTGCCCGTATCATGGCGACTGCGTCGAGGGGCTGGCCGCTGGGCCGGCGATCGCGGCGCGATGCGGGCGGCCGGGCGAGGAAATCGCCGGTGACGACCCGGCCTGGACGCTGGTGGCGGACGCGCTGGCGCAGATGATCCAGGCGCTGGCGTGCACGAGCGCGCCGCGCCGCGTGCTGGTGGGGGGCGGGGTGATCGCCCAAAGGCCCGAGTTGATCGCGCTGATCGACGCGCGGGTGCGCGCGCTGGTGGGCGACTATCTGGTGCTGCCAGCGGCGGATTACATCGTCGAGCCGGGGCTGGGGACCGCCGCAGGCCCGCTGGGACCGATCGCACTGGCGCTGGAATCGTTGGATTAGGCGCGGCGCGGCGCGAGTCGCAGACGGCGCGGGCAGGGTTGCGGCGCGGTTCGAGGCGGTTCGGTGCGCCTTTCGCATGGCATTCGCGACGGTGGGCGATGCAGCGGCGCACTTCCGGCTTGCCCAATAATAAAAGATGATGGCATTAATCGGCGAACGCTGCCCCGGCACGACGGGTGCGGCGAACGGGAGGATCGCGTGACGGGTTGGAGCAGGAAAGCGGCGCTGCTGCTGGCGGCGGCAGTGGTGGTGATGGCGGGACCGGCAAGCGCCGGGGTGCCGGCCAACGGCGGCCCGTACAATGCCGCCTTCCTTCCCGGCGGAATCGGGATCGAGCGCGCGGTCGGCGGGGACGAGCGCGTCGCCGCGGCGGGTGCGCCGTACAGCTTCTCCGTGTGGATCAAGGCCGATGCGCGACAGGCGGGCGACGTGCCGCTGATCGCGCTGGGCGAGGCGCGGATGGTCACGTTGAAGGACGGGCGGCTGATGTGGCGCGACGGCCCGGCGACGATCACCGGCCCGGTGCTGACCCCCGGCCGCTGGACGCAGGTGACCGCGTCGTCGGACGGGACGCGGGGAACGCTGTACGTCGACGGGCGGCGCGTGGCGCAAGGGGCGCTGGCGTCGACGAGGACGATGGCGACGCTGCACGTCGCGCGCGCGCTGCCGGGTGCGGTGCATTTCGGCGGCACGCTGGTGGGCGCCACGCTGCACGACGAGGCGCTGACCGCGCAGCAGGCGGCGGCGGCGATGCGCGCGCGGCCCGATTTCGCCAACGTCCAGCTGTGGCAGGTCGGGCAGGGCTGGCTGTTCCAGAAGAGCGCCAATATCGGCATGACGCAGCAGCAGGACGCCTGGACGCTGCCGCAGTCGAACGGGGATGCCGCCTATAGCGCGCCGGTCGCCAAGCCGGTGCCGACCGCGCCGGCGCTGCAGCCGACCGCGGCGGGGCGGTGGCAGGTCAACGGCTGGCAACTGGCCGCCGCGCCCGAGGTGACCGGCGACGGCGCCGCGCTGTCGCGGCCCGGGCGCGCGAACGGGACGTGGCGCACCGCGACCGTGCCGGGCACGGTGTTGCAGACGCTGGTCGATCGCGGCGTCTATCCCGATCCCTATTACGGCCTCAACAACCTGAAGATCCCCGAAAGCCTGGCGCGGCAGGATTACTGGTACCGCACCAGCTTCACCGTGCCCCCGCAAGCCGCCGGACGGAAGCTGACTTTGGTGTTCGGCGGGATCAATTACGCGGCCGAAATGTGGGCGAACGGGCAGAAGCTGGGCACGACGCGCGGCGCGTTCATCCGCGGGCAGTTCGATTACGTGCCGGTGGCGGGCGAGAACGTGATCGCGGTGAAGGTATCGCCGCCGCCGCACCCCGGCATCCCGCACGAACAATCGGTCAAGGCGGGCGTGGGCGAGAACGGCGGGCAGCTGGCGATCGACGGCCCGACCTTCGTCGCGACCGAGGGGTGGGACTGGATCCCCGGCATCCGCGACCGCAACACCGGGCTGTGGCGCCCGGTCGAGCTGGTGGCGCACGGCAATGTCCGCATCCTGGACCCGCATGTCGTCACGGACCTGCCGCTGCCGCGCACCGACAGCGCCGACGTCTATGTCACCGTGCCGATCGAGAATGACGGCGCCGCCGCCCCGGTGACGGTGAAGGTGGCGTTCGAGGGCGTGGAGGTGACCAAGCAGGTGACCGCCCCGGCCGGGCGCAGCGAGGTGCGCTTCACCCCGGCCGAGTTCGCGCAGCTGAAGGTCGCGAACCCGCAATTGTGGTGGCCCAACGGCTATGGCGAGGCGCATCTGTACCACGCCACCTATCAGGTGAGCGACGCGGGCGGCGTGTCCGACGTGAAGAGCGGGCGGTTCGGCATCCGCGAGGTGAGCTACGACCTGTCGCTGTTCGACGCCAAGGGAGCGTTGCGCCGCGTCAACGTGCAGACGACCAACGGCGCGCTGGCGGGGCAGAAGCTGATCGACGTGCGCCATGCCGCGATCAAGCAGTCGCCGACCGGCTGGGCCGAATCGCTGACCCCGGCGGGCGAGACGTCGCCGGCGGTGACGCCGATCGCCGAGACGCTGCCCGAGCCGCACCTGACGATCCGCGTCAACGGCGTGCGCATCGCCGCGCGCGGCGGCAACTGGGGCATGGACGATGCGATGAAGCGCATCAGCTACGACCGGCTGGCGCCGTACTTCCGCCTCCAGAAGGAGGCGCACATGAACGTCATCCGCAACTGGATGGGCACCAATACCGAGGAAGAGTTCTACGATCTTGCCGACGAAAACGGCATGATGGTGCTGAACGACTTCTGGCAATCGACGCAGAATTTCCAGATCGAGCCGGACGATGCCGCGCTGTTCCTGGCCAATGCGCGCGACACGATTGCGCGGTACCGCAACCATCCGTCGATCATCC
The DNA here is from genome assembly GCF_002374855.1 of Sphingomonas adhaesiva. GTDB lineage: Bacteria > Pseudomonadota > Alphaproteobacteria > Sphingomonadales > Sphingomonadaceae > Sphingomonas > Sphingomonas adhaesiva. The sequence goes on along the minus strand of NZ_NWVC01000001.1, from coordinate 776,326 downwards.
TGTGGTTCGGCCGGAACGAGGGCGTGCCGTATCCGACGTTGAACGAGGGGCTGGACGACGCGGTGTTCGACCTGGACGGCACGCGATGGTTCACCGGCAGCAGCAACGTCATCAACCTGCAGGGGTCCGGCCCGTACAATTACCGCCCGCCGGTGGGGTATTTCACCGATCTGGCGACCGGATTTTCCGTGGAGACGGGCACCCCGTCGCTGTCGACCGCCGAATCGATCGCCAGTTACGTGCCGAAGGGCGATCGCTGGCCGCTGGGCGACGTGCTGGCGTATCACGACTGGCATTTCGGCGGGAACGGCGACACCAAGACGTTCATGCAGACGCTGGACACGATGTTCGGCGCGGGCCGCGACTTCGCCGATTTCGAGCGCAAGGCGCAGATGATGAACCTGGAAACCCACAAGGCGATGTACGAAGGGTTCCTGGGCCATCTGTGGACCAAGAACAGCGGGCGGTTGCTGTGGATGACGCATCCGGCGTGGCCGTCGAACGCGTGGCAGATCTATTCGTGGGATTACGACACGCACGCCGCCTATTACGGGGCAAAGAAGGCGGCCGAGCCGGTCCACGTCCAGCTGAACCTGCCGAACAACGAACTGGTGGTGCTGAACACCACGCAGGGTGACCTGACGGGGCTGACCGCCACCACGCGCGTCGTCGGGCTGGACAATGCCGAGCTGTTCACGCGCACCGACCGGCTGGACGCACTGTCCAACCGCGCGACGCCGCTGGCGGCGGTGCCGCTGGACGGCCTGTATGCCGCGCACCCGATGGTGCTGGTCAGCCTGAAGCTGACCGATGCGGCGGGCACGCTGCTGTCCGAGAACTTCTATTGGCGCGGGCGCGATGCGGCGTCGTATCGCGCGCTGGATACGCTGGCGCCCGCGACGCTGACCGCGCGGATGGCGGCGGGCGCGGTCGACGGTGCCGATCGGGTGGTGACGGTGACGCTGGCCAACGACGGGCAGGTGCCGGCGCTGAACACCAAGCTGACGCTGGTGGATGCGAAGGGCGAGCGGATCCTGCCGGCGTTCTACACCGACAATTACGTCGCGCTGCTGCCGGGCGAGAGCAAGGTGGTGACGATCCGTTATCCCGCGACGGTGACCGCGACGCCGGAGGTGACGATGCGCGGGTGGAACGTGCCGTCGGCGAAGGTCGCGCGGTGAGGATCGCCCGGTGACGATCGCGCTGGCGGCGGCGCTGGTCTGGGCCGCCCCGGGCGCGGTGCAGGTGAGGGCGCAGGTGGCCGACACCGGCGCCGGGCCGGTGCGGGGGACGGCCGAGGGGAAGCGGATCGTGTTCCGCGGCATTCCCTTCGCCGCGCCGCCGCTGGGCGCGCGCCGCTGGGCGCCGCCGGTGCCGCCGGCGCGGTGGACGGGCGTGCGCGACGCGCGGGCGCCGGCGCGCGCGTGCATTCAGCAGGATCATGGCTGGAACCGCGCCGACCATGCGTTCCGGTCGGAGGATTGCCTGACGCTGGATGTCGGGACGGCGGGGCTGGCCGGGCGGCGGCCGGTGCTGGTGTGGATCCACGGCGGGGGCAATTACGCGGGATCGCCGGGCGACATGGCGGCGGGGCCGCTGGTCGATCGCGGGATCGTGGTGGTCGGCGTGCGGTATCGGCTGGGCGCGCTGGGGTTTGCGACGCGGCGCGGGACGGCGGGCGGCAACTGGGGGGTGCAGGACCAGATCGCGGCGCTGCGCTGGGTGCGCGCGAATATCGCGCGGTTCGGCGGTGACCCCGCCCGGGTGACGATCGCGGGGGAGAGCGCGGGGGCGCAGGACGTCGGGCTGTTGCTGACTGCGCCGGCGGCGCGCGGGCTGTTCGCGCGCGCGATCCTGGGCAGCGGAACGCCGGGGTTCGGCATCCCGTGGCGGCCGCGCGGCGCGGCCGAGCGGATGGCGGCGCCAATCGCGGCGATGCGGCGGGCGAGCGCCGATGCGGTGTTCGCGGCGGGGGAGCGGCTGGCCGATCCGCTGCTGGCGGGGCAGGATTACCGCTGGCTGCGCACGACGATCGACGGCGTGGTGTTGCCTCGCGCGCCCGACCGGCTGCTTGAAGAGGCGCCCGCGCGCGACGTGATGATCGGGACCAATGCGTTCGAACTGGACCTGCCCGGCGGCGCCGCGCAGCGCGACCGGTTCATCCGGCAGAGCTATGGCGCCAACGCCGGCCGGGCGCGCGCCTATTACCGGCTCGACCAGCCGGCGCCGCCCGCCGACCCGCGGCGCGGCACCCGCGACCAGCAGATCGCGACCGATGCGACGTTCCGCTGCCCGGCACAGCGGCTGGCGCGGCTGCTGGCGGGCAAGGGCGCGCGGGTGTGGTCGTACCGCTTCGACGGATCGGACGACGGGGCCATGACGCGGCATGGCGCGGAGCTTCCCTATATCTATGGCGGCAAGCCGATCGGCGGGGTGGCGGTGATCGACTATTGGGCGAATTTCATCCGCACGGGCGACCCCAATGGCAGCGCGCTGCCGCGCTGGCCGGCGTTCGACGCGGCGGGCAGCGGGATCGAGATCGACAATCGGGGCGCGCGCGGGGGGCAGGAAGCGCCGGGCGGCATCTGTCAGTGGAGCGACACGTTATGATCGACCGGCGGGGATTGTTCGGCGCGGCGGCGCTGGCGGGCGTCGCTGCCGCGCTGCCAGCCGGCGCGGACGATGCGGGGGAGGCGCGGCTGAAGACCGACTGGCCGTGGCTGGGGCGCTATGCCGCGGACAACCGCCGGCTGATCGCGTCGGGCGCGCGCACCGGCATCGTCTTCATGGGCGATTCGATCACCCAGGGGTGGATCGACAAGCGGCCGGGGTTCTTCACCGCGGGGCGGGTCGATCGCGGGATCGGCGGGCAGACCACGCCGCAGATGCTGTGCCGGATGATGGCCGACGTCGTCGCGCTGGAACCGAAGGTCGTCCACCTGATGGCGGGGACCAACGACATCGCCGGCAATACCGGGCCGATGACGGTCGCGCAGACGCAGGACAATCTGGTCGCGATGACGCAGCTGGCGCGCGCGAACAATATCCGCGTGCTGCTGGCGTCGGTGCCGCCGGCGGCGAACTTCCCGTGGCGGCCGGGGCTGGAGACGGTCGCGCCGATCCGCGCGATCAACAACTGGCTGGCGCTGACCGCGCCCGCGCTGGGCGCGACGTTCGTCGACTATACCCCGGTACTGGCCACGGCGCAGGGCGGGATGAAGCCGGGCCTGGCCTATGACGGGGTGCACCCGACCGAAGCGGGGTACGACGCGATGGCGGGCGTGCTGGAACCGGTGCTGAAGCGGCTGGGCGTGTGACGCCGGGGCCGGTAGAGGCTGCGCGGATGACGGACGATCGGGGATGGGGGCGGCCCGCCGGGGCAGCCAGCGCGCGCGCGACGCTGCGCGCGCAGGAACGAATCGCGGCGGCGGAGGCGCGTACCGCGGAGCGGCAGGCACAGCGCGAGGCCGGGCAGCGCGAACGCGAGGCGGCGCGCGCCGCCCGCCGCGCCGAGGAGGACCAGCGCCGCGCCGCGCGGCTGGAGGAGCGTAGCGAGGAACGCGACGCGCGCCCGCGCCGCCGCGCGTCGGGCGCACTGGCGCGCACCGGCGAGGAGCGCGTGGCGCGCGACACCCGCCATTACGCGACCAACGTCGATCACGGGCGGATCATCGAACTGTCGCGCCGCGGGGCGACGGTGGCGGGACTGGCCAGCGTGTTCGGGCTGCCCGAGGACGAGATCGCGCGAATCCTGGCGGCGGCGTGATGTGTCGAATCCTGCACATCGCACGCCGTTCGTGTGTCGATCGCTGCACGCCGCGTTGCGAAGCGATCGGGTAAGAGATTGTAAAAACAAGTAAATATATGAGTGGAGCGAAGGCTTGGTCGCGGGGAATCGCGTCGGCAGACTGATGCGATCCCGCGCATTCGCACAGAAGAGGCGGCGGGCCCGACGACGAGAGGATCCTGCCCATGGCACTTCACCCAAGCCCCGTAATCGACAGCACGCCCGAGGCGCCGCGCCCCTGGTACGCCCACCTGTACGCACAGGTGCTGATCGCGATCATCGCGGGCGTGGCGATCGGTCACTTCGCGCCGCATGTCGGCGAATCGCTGAAGCCGATCGGCGACGGGTTCATCAAGCTGGTGAAGATGATCATCGCGCCGGTGATCTTCCTGACGATCGTCACCGGCATCGCCGGGATGCGCGATCTGGCCGCGGTCGGCCGCGTCGCCGCCAAGGCGTTCGCCTATTTCCTCACCTTCTCCACGCTGGCGCTGGTCGTCGGCATGGTGGTGGGCAACGTGATCCGTCCGGGCGCGGGGATGAACATCAATCCGGCGACGCTGGATACCACCAAGATCGCCGAATATGCCGAAAAGGCGCATGACACGACGCTGACCGGCTTTCTCCTCAACATCATTCCCGACACGTTCGTATCGGGGCTGAGCGAGGGCAACATCCTGCAGACGCTGTTCGTCGCGATCCTGTTCGGCATCGGCCTCGCGATGATCGGCGATCGCGGCGCACGCGTCACCCATGCGCTGGAAGACCTGTCGCTGGCGGTGTTCAAGGTCGTCGCGATCCTGATGAAGGCCGCCCCGGTCGGCGCGTTCGGCGCGATGGCGTTCACCATCGGCAAGTACGGCGTCGGCACGCTGCTGAACCTGGCGGCACTAGTCGGCACTTTCTACCTGACGTCGCTGCTGTTCGTCGTCGTCGTGCTGGGCCTGGTGGCACGCGCGTGCGGCTTCTCGATCTTCAAGCTGATCGCCTATCTGAAGACCGAGCTGCTGCTGGTGCTGGGCACGTCGTCGTCGGAAAGCGCGCTGCCGAGCCTGATCGAGAAGATGGAGCGCGCCGGCTGCCCGAAGTCGATCGTCGGGCTGGTCGTGCCGACCGGCTATTCGTTCAACCTGGACGGCACCAACATCTACATGACGCTGGCGGCGTTGTTCATCGCGCAGGCGACCGGGGTGGAGCTGTCGATCGGCCAGCAGCTGCTGTTGCTGGCGGTGGCGATGCTGTCGTCGAAGGGCGCGGCGGGCGTGACCGGCGCGGGCTTCATCACGCTGGCCGCGACGCTGTCGATCGTGCCGAGCGTGCCGGTGGCGGGCATGGCGCTGATCCTGGGCGTCGACCGGTTCATGTCGGAATGCCGCAGCCTGACCAACTTCATCGGCAATGCCGTGGCCACCGTGGTCGTCACCCGGTGGGAAGGCCGGCTGGACCAGTCGCGGTTCGACGCCGCGCTGGCCGGCCATGCGCCGCGCGTCGACCAGCTGCCGGCCGAGGCCATCCCGGCCGAGTGACCGATGCGGGCTTAAGGACCGGATTAACGTCTGTCGGCTAAAGGCGGGACGTGGGGGCGAACGGCCCGCCGGTCCCGCCGCCTCCCCCAAAAGACGATCAAGGGCATTGACCATGATGAACCGTATGGCGCGCCGCCTGGCCGGCGCCGCCCCCCTGACGCTGTGCCTGGTGGCGGGCGCGACGATGGCGGCCCCCGCCGCCGCTGCCGAGCAGACGATCCCCGCCAAGGACGGCCAGCCGAGCACCGCCGCCGCCAACCCCACCGCCAACGATTATCCCGTCGACGGCATGGGCGATGGCGTCACCAGCGGCGGGTACAACCAGTCGCGCTGGGCGGAGGACTGGACGAAGCTGCGCGACCCCAAGAAGCGCGACGATCCGATCGACCGGCTGAAGTTCATCCCGATCGCGGGCGATGGTGACACGTACCTGACCTTGTCGGGTGAGTTCCGGCTGCGCGTGAACCACGTCACCAACCCCGACCTGCGCGACCGGCGCGCGCAGCGGCAGGACATCAACCGCATCGTCGGCGCCGCCGACCTGCACATCGGCGATCACTGCGCTTCTTCGGCGAGCTGGCGCATGGCGGGCTGTCGGGCGTGGAGCTGGGCACGCGGCTGCCGCAGCTGAAGAACGCGCTGGTCGTCCAGCAATCGTTCGTCGACCTGACCGGCGATGTCGGCGGTGCGCATCTGGGCGTGCGGTACGGGCGGCAGACGTTCGCCGACGGCCCCAACCTGATGGTGGTGCCGCGCGACAACAACACGATCTTCACCGTGTTCAACGGCGCGCGCGTGTGGGCGCGGGGCACAAAGGTGCGGGCCGACGCCTTCGATTTCTATACCACGCGACTGGGCGTCAACGGGACCAGCGACGACCTGATCGATCGCGGGCGGCGGTTCAGCGGCGTGTCGGCGGGCATCGTGGTGCCGCGCGACTGGTTCGGCGGATCGAAGCTGTTCTTCGACCCGTTCGTCTGGCGGCTGCGCAACGATGCGGCGGTGTGGGGCACCCGGACGCTGCGCGAAAAGCGGATGTTCTACGGCCTGCACCTGTACGGCGATGCCGGGCCGGTGAACGTCGATTACACGATCCAGCACCAGGGCGGCGAATTCGGCAACCAGGACATTTCGGCCTGGCTGATCTTCGCGGCGCAAAGCTATCGCCTGGGCAAGGGGCGGACCGCGCCGCGCATCGGCTTCCACGCGGATTATGCCAGCGGCGGCGGTTCGTATGACGGCGGCACGCTGCGCACGTCGCTGGCGCCGTTCGGCAACAACATCTATTACAGCTACCAGCTGTATGCGACGCCGACCAACCTGATCGCGCTGGCGCCGAACGTCACCTTCAACCCGATCCCGAAGCTGCGCACGACGCTGGAATATCAGGCGTCGTGGCGCGCGACCGATACCGATGCGGTGTATCGCGCCAACGGCAGCGCGTTCGCCGGCACGCAGAACGTGCGCGGCGTCCGCAAGATCGCCGACACGCTGCGCGCGCAGGTGGTGTGGAGCTTCACGCCGCGGGTGTCGTTCACCGGGCGGTACGAGCATCTGATCGCCGGCCCGTCGCTGACGCGCGCGGGGTTCCGCAGCTCGGACTTCCTGGCGGGGTGGCTCAGCTTCCGCTTCTGAGCCGACGTGTGCGGGGGATGGCGGTCAGGCGCGGGCCGCCTGCGCCGTCCCCCGTCCGACCAGCACGGTGGCGGCCGCACCCCCCAGCATCAGCACCCCGGCCACCAGCAGCATCGCGCGCGCATCGCCGCCCAGCAGCGGCTTGTAGAACAGCGGCACCGTCAGGCTTTCGATCATCATTGGAATGACGATGAACATATTGAAGATGCCCATGTAGACGCCGTTGCGTTCGGGCGGGATCATCCCCGTCAGCATGATGTACGGATTGCCCATCATGCTGGCCCAGCCGACGCCGATGCCGATCATCGCCACGAACAGCCCCGCCTGCGTCGGGATGCCGGGGATCACCAGCATCGCCGCGCCCGATGCGGCGAGGCACGCGGCATGGACATGCTTCGCCCCGAACCGGCGCGCCAGCGGCACCAGCAACAGCGCGGCGACGAACGCGACCGCATTGTAGAAGGCGCCCAGCTGACCCACCGTCAGCACGGTATCGCGAAACGCGGTGCTGGCGGTATCGGCGGTGCCGTGCAGCGAGCGCGCCAGCGCGAAGGCGATGAACTGCCAATAGGCGAACATCGCATACCATTGGCACAGCATCGCCAGCGCCAGCTGGCGCATCGGGCGCGGCATCTCCACGATCGCGGCCTTCAGATCCGCCAGCGCGCCGCGGAAGGTGAGCGGATCGGCGGCAAGCCGCGCCTGCTCCGCCGGTTCCAGCGGCAATTCGCGCACGCGCAGCACCGACCACAGGATCGTCGACAGCGACAGCACCGCGCCGATGACGAAGGCGATGCGCGTGATGTCGGGAATGCCGTTGGCGTCGACCGCATCCTTGTCGAACCCGATCCACACCATCAGCGATGGCGCGAGGTAGGACAGCGTCTGCGCCAGCCCGGTGAACGCCGATTGCGTCAGGAAGCCGACGGCCCGCTGGTCGGGCGCCAGCCGGTCGCCGACATAGGCGCGATACGGCTCCATCGTGACGTTGTTGGCCGCGTCCAGCACCCACAACAGGCTGGCCGCCATCCATAGCGAGCGGCTGTACGGCATCGCGAACAGGCACAGGCTGCACAGCACCGCGCCGACCAGGAAATAGGGGGTGCGGCGGCCCAGCCGGGTGTTCGTCCGGTCGCTCATCGCGCCGATCAGCGGCTGGACCAGCAGGCCGGTCATCGGCCCGGCGAGCCACAGGAGCGGCAGGCTGGCCTCGTCCGCGCCGAGATAGCCGTAGATCGGCGCCATGTTCGCCTGTTGCAGCCCGAACGAGAATTGCAGGCCGAGGAAGCCGAGGTTCATCTCGACGATCCGCGCCAGCGACAGCCGCGGCCGGTTCATGCCGCCTCTCCCTCGATCCACGCCATGCCCCATGCCGGCAGATCGGCGATGGTGGCGCCGGTGAGGCGGTCGTGTCCAGCGGCATCGAGCGCGACCGGTGCTGCCGAGAAATTGAGGAACACCGTGTCGGTGCCGCACCCGATCGCGAGCAGCGCGGGGTGGGCGGTGGCGATCGCGCGCGGTGCGCCGGCGCCGCCGCTGGCGATGCGCGCGGCACGAAGGCGCGCGATATCGCCGGCGATGCGGCGTGCATCGGGGGTGGCGCGCGCGGTCCAGTCCATCGCGGGGCGGTGGAGCCAGCGCCCTTCGTGTGCGTGGTCGGCATCGGCGAGGTAGCTGCGGTCGTTGAGCAGCCCGGCCTCGTCCCCCATGTACAGCGTCGCCAGACCGCCGCTGGCGATCGACAGCGCGTTCACCAGCGCGATGCGGCGCAGCGCGGCCTCGCGCGCGTCGTCGTCCTGCGCCGCCTCCAGCCCCGCCAGCGAGGCTAGCGTGCCATTGGTGCCGTGGAGCGCGGCGCCGTCCGACTGGAACGGCTCCCCGCGCGCCCAGCTGTCGCCCTCGCCATGCAGGAAGCGCGCGGCGGCGACCAGCCGCTGGGTCGGGGCGGGGTCGATCCCGGCGAGATCGCCCAGCACCGCGCCCCAGCCGATATCGTCGTGGCAGCGCGCATAGGACAGCCAGTTGGCGCCGCGCGGCAGCCCGCCGCTGGCCGCGACGATCGCGTGCGGCAGCTGCGCCGATTGCTCCGCCAGCGCGACCCAGCCGGCGACCATCAGGGAGTTGTTGTAGACGAGGTGGCATTCCGGCTCGAACCCATCGCCTTCGTCCGCGCCGAAATAGGGGGGGACGAACGCGGTCGGCACGATCGCCTCCGCCTTCAGCAGCGTGGCCGGCGCGGCGATGTCGAGCGCGGCGCGCAGCGCGCGGACGATATAATGCGACGGTGGCAGGTTGCGGCAATCGGTGCCGTCCTGTTTCCACAGGAAGGCGGTGCTATCCAGCCGGAACGCCTCGAACCCGTGGTTGGCGAGCGTCAGCATGGTGTCCAGCATCGCCAGGAAGACGTTGGGGTTGCGCCAGTTGAGGTCCCACTGGAACGGATAGAAGGTGGTGCGCACGTGCCCGCCCATTTCCGGCACCGGCGTGAAGTTGCCGGGGGCGGTGGTGGGGAACACCTGCGGCAGTTCGGCGTCGCGGGCGGCGGCTTCATCCGCGCTGACGACCATGTAGAAGTCGCGGTAGAAGGGGTCGCCCGCTCGCGCGGCCTGCGCCCAGCGGTGGTCGTCGGCTGTATGGTTCAGCGCCAGGTCGACGCACAGGCTGATCCGCCCCGCGCGCAGCCGCGCGGCCAGCCGCTCGACATCCGCCATCGTGCCCAGCCGCGGTTCGACCGCCAGATAGTCCGCCACCGCGAAGCCGCCGTCGCTGTCGCCCGCGCGCGCCTTCAGCAGCGCGAGCAAATGCAGGTAGCGCACGCCGAGCGATTCGAGGTGATCGACATGCGCCTCCACCCCCGCCACCGTGCCGCCGAAGCGATCGACATAGGTGGAATAGCCCAGCATGTCGGGGCGCACGAACCAGTCGGGATCGGCGACGCGCGCGGTGTCGAGCGCGACGAGATCGGCGGCGCGCGCGGCGGCGGCGCGGCGCAGGATCGCGGCGGTGCGATCCCACAGCGGCTCCAGCGCGGCGGCGCCGTACAATCGCTGCAACTGGCGGCGCAGCCGCGGGGCGATCGCGGACAGGCGTGCCTCGACAAAAGGCGCGTCGTCGCGGGATGGGGGTGTGGCGATGGTCACGTGATCGTCCTCTCCGCGCGGCTTCTGCCGCAATCGTTTGCGAACTATGGCAAGACCGGCAGTCGGATGCAAATGCAATCGTGTGCAAAAAGTTGTTTGCAAACGGTTGCGGCAGGCGTAACGAGCATCGTCAGACCCGCCGACGCGGGCGAATCACGTTGGGGAGAGGATCGAAATGTCGTCGTTGTCGAAGCTGTTGGTCGGTGCCGCCGTCGCGGCTTTGTCGTCGGGCAGCGCCTGGGCGCAGACCGTCCCCACCACCCCCGGAACCGCCGCCGTCGCGGCCCCCACCGTCGCCGATGCCGCCGCGCAGGCCGATGAGGGCGCCGAGGCGCAGCAGGACATCGTCGTCACCGGTACCGCGCGGCCGGAGCGCAGCGTGCGCACCTCCATTTCGGTCAGCACCCTGGACGCCGCGCAGCTCAACCAGCTGGCGCCGCTGGGCAGCGCCGACCTGATCCGCAACGTGCCGGGCATCCGCGCCGAATCGTCGGGCGGTGAGGGCAACGCCAATATCGCGGTGCGCGGCCTTCCCGTGGCCAGCGGCGGCGCCAAGTTCGTGCAGTTCCAGGAAGACGGGCTGCCGGTCCTCGATTTCGGCGATATCGCCTTCGCCACCGCCGACCTGTTCGTGCGCCCCGACAACAATGTCGCGCGGGTCGAGACGGTGCGCGGCGGTTCGGCATCGACCTTCACCAGCAACGCCCCGGGCGCGATCATCAACTTCATCAGCAAGACCGGCGCGACCGAGGGCGGCAATATCGCGCTGACCAAGGGCATCGACTTCGATCGCACGCGCATCGACGCCGATTACGGCGCGCCGCTGGGCGACGACTGGTCGTTCCATGTCGGCGGCTTCTACCGCATCGGCACCGGCGTGAAGGACGCCGGCTATACCGCGGAGAAGGGCGGGCAGATCAAGGGCAACATCACCCGCAAGCTGGCCGACGGCTTCCTGCGGCTGACCTTCAAGGTGCTGGACGATCGCGCCCCCGCCTACGTTCCGGTGCCGGTGCGGCTGACGGGGACGGTCGACAAGCCGAACTATTCGTCCTTCCCGGGCTTCGACGCGAAGTCGGGCACCACCATGTCGCGCTACCTGCGGCAGGACGTGTCGATCGGCGCGGACGGCAACCGCATCCTGACCGACGTCGCCGACGGGTACCGCATCAAGTCGCGCGCGATCGGCGGCGAGGCGTCGTTCGGGCTGGGCGGCGGCTGGTCGCTGGACGACAAGTTCAACATCGCGAAGAATTCGGGCGGGTTCGTCACCCCCTATCCCGCCAACGTCGCGTCGGCGGCGTCGTTCGCGACCTCCATCGGCGGGGCGGGTGCCACGCTACGCTATGCCAACGGCCCAAGCGCCGGGCAGACGATCGCCAATCCGGCCGCGCTGAACGGCAACGGGCTGGCGTCGAACACGCTGCTTTTCAACGTAACGCTGGACGATTTCACCAACGCCACCAACATCCTGACGCTGAGCCGTGACTTCGACGCGGGCAGCGCGGGGACCGGTTCGGTCACGTTCGGCTATTTCAAGTCGTACCAGGCCGTGAAGATGGACTGGCACTGGAACAGCTATCTTCAGGAAGTGAAGGGCGAGAATGCCGCCCTGCTGGACGTGTATAACGCCGCCGGGCAGGCGGTGACGCAGAACGGGCTGATCGCCTATGGCGAGCCGGTGTTCGGCAATTGCTGCCAGCGCTACTACAATGTCGATTACAACATCGATGCGCCGTATATCGCGCTGTCGTGGAAGACCGGCGGGCTGAGCCTGGACGGCAGTGTCCGCTACAACAGCAGCAAGGCCGAGGGCACCTATGCCGGCAGCACCAACCGCGTCATCGACGTCAACCAGGACGGCGTGATCCAGACCCCGGAGCGCACCGTGCCGGTGGTCAATCTGGCAGCGGCCAAGCCGGTGGATTACCGCAAGAACTATTTCACCTGGTCGGTCGGCGCGAACTATGAACTGAACCCCGGGCTGGCGGCGTTCGCGCGGGTCAGCCGCGGGGCGCGCTTCAACGCCGACCGCGTGCTGTTCGGCGGCGGCGTGCGCGACGACGGCAGCATCGCCGACAACGTCGCGGTCAATTTCGTCAACCAGCAGGAACTGGGGCTGAAGTATCGCGGCGGCGCGATGTACGCCAACCTGACCGCGTTCCGCGCCACCACCGCCGAGGCCAACGAGCTGGTCATCCCGGTCCAGCAGATCATCAACAACAGGTACCGTTCCTACGGCCTGGAGGCCGAGGGCGGCGGCGACTGGGGGATGTTCCACCTGATCGCGGGGGCGACCTATACCCACGCGCGCATCACCGACAGCCAGGTCACGCCGGCGCTGAACGGCAACACCCCGTACCGCCAGGCGGCGCTGATCTTCCAGGCGACGCCGTCGATCGGCAACGACGTCTTCTCGATCGGGGCGAACGTGACGGGCACCACCTCGTCCTATGCCGCGGACGTCAACACGCTGAAGATGCCGGGCTATGTGCTGACCAGCCTGTTCGGTTCCTATGCGCTGACGCCGTCGATCAAGCTGTCGGTCAACGCGCAGAACATCTTCAACGTGCTGGCGATCACCGAAGTCGGGCAGGTGCAGGATCGCATCCCCGCCGACGGCGTCACCACCGCGCGGTCGGCGCTGGGCCGCAACATCAGCGCGACGATCGGCCTGCGCTTCTGATCCATGGCGGACCGGGTGCCCCGGCGCGGTTGCAGGCGGCCCGCTTGCAATCGTGCCGGGGCGTCGGCATTCCCCGTGATTGCCGGGAGTTAGATGGGCCGGCGGGGAACGACGGGACACGATGGGCAACGACGGCAGCGAGGACGACGCGTTCGGTGACGGCGGCGACCGCGTCCGCAACATGGCGGATCTGGCGCGGCTGACCGGCGTGCATGTCGCCACCGTCAGCCGCGCGCTGGCCGACAGCCCGCTGGTCAGCAAGGCGACCCGCGACAAGATCAAGGCGCTGGCCGCCGAACACGGTTTCCGCCCCAACGAGATGGCGCGGCGGCTGCGCGTCAAACGATCGAACATGATCGGCGTGGTCGTGCCGCTGGGGCACGAACAGCGCCAGCACCTGTCCGACCCGTTCTTCATGACCATCCTGGGGCATCTGGCCGATGGCGTGACCGCCAACGGTTACGACCTGATGCTGTCGCGCGTGGTGCCCAGCGGAGACGACTGGCTGGACGATATCGTCGATTCGGGGATGCTGGACGGGGTGCTGGTGATCGGCCAGTCGGACCAGCTGGCGGTGATCGAGCGGACCGCCGCGCGCTATCGCCAGATGGTGGTGTGGGGTCATCACCGCGCGGGGCAGCGGCATTGCGCGGTCGGGGTCGACAATTACCTGGGCGGGCGGCTGGCGGGCGAACGGCTGATCGAGCGCGGATGCCGGCGGATCGCGTTCATGGGCGAGATTCGCACGCTGGAACTGACCGAGCGACATGCGGGGGTGCGCGACATGTGCGCCGAGCGCGGGGTCGACGCGCCGTTGCAGCTCGACACGCATCTGGCATCGGACGTGATGTATGAGGAGATCGCCGCGCATTGGGATGCGGTGGGCGGGCAAATCGACGGCATCGCCGCGGCGTCCGACGTGATCGCGATGCAGGCGGTGCGCGTGCTGGCGGATCGCGGCGTGCGCGTCCCCGACGATATCGCGATCGTCGGGTTCGACGACCTGCCGCTGGCCGAACAGATGGTGCCGCGGCTGACGACGGTGCGGCAGGACATCGCCAGGGGCGCCCGCGCGATGACCGATGCGCTGCTGGCGCGGATCGCCGGGCATGACGCACCGTCGGTGGTGATGGCGCCGCAACTGGTGGTGCGCGCGTCCGCCTGAACCGGTGTGGTCAGGCGTGGTTCAGCGCGGCGGGGCCATCATCCCCCGGCGAGCGAACGGAGGCAGGCGATGACGCGGTGGATGGCGGTGTTGGCGGCGGTGGCGGTCCTTCCGGGTGTGGCGGTGGCGCGCCCCGCCGATCCGCGCGGCCAGCAGGAATATGACGCGCTGCTGCGCGACAATGTCGCCGGGCCGGTGACCGAGTGCGTGATGCCGACGAGCATTTCGGGGACGCGGGTGATCGCGGGCAAGGGCATCGTCTATCGCATCGGGGCGCGCAGCTATCTGAACGTGCCCAGCGTCGGTGCCGACCGGCTGGACGACAACGACATCCTGGTCACCGATATCCGCGGCGGGCAATTGTGCCGCGGCGACGCGGTGCGGCTGGTCGACCGCAATTCCGGCATCCCGTCGGGGTTCGTCCGGCTCGACCGGTTCGTGCGGCTGGACCGCGTGCGCTGAACGTTACAGCCGCGGCAGCGTGACGCCGCGCTGGCCCATATATTTGCCCGCGCGGTCGGCGTAGCTGACCTCGCACGGTTCGTTCCCTTGCAGGAACAGGAACTGGCACGCCCCCTCGTTGGCGTAGATGCGCGCGGGCAGGGGCGTGGTGTTCGAGAATTCCAGCGTCACATGCCCCTCCCATCCCGGTTCCAGCGGGGTGACGTTCACGATGATGCCGCAGCGCGCATAGGTGGACTTGCCCAGACAGATCACCAGCACGTCGCGCGGTACGCGGAAATATTCGACCGTCCGCGCCAGCGCGAAGCTGTTGGGCGGGATGATGCACACGTCGGTCTTGCGATCGACGAAGCTGTTGGCGGCGAAATCCTTCGGGTCGACGATCGCATTGTCGACATTGGTGAAGATCTTGAATTCGTCGGCGACGCGCGCGTCATAGCCATAGGAGGACAGGCCGTAGCTGATGCAGCCGTCGCGGCGCTGATTTTCCACGAACGGTTCGATCATGCCGTCGGCGAGCGCGCGTTCGCGGATCCAGCGGTCGGACAGGATGGACATGGCGCGCGTTGATCCCCGGTTGCGCGGCCGCTTTCGCCCGTCGCGCCGGGGGGTGCAAGAGGAAGATCGCACGCGCTACACCGCCGGTACGATGATCCAGGTTCTGTACAAGGTGCGCCGGCGGGCGCTGGCGCTGCTGCGCTGGCGGACGCGCGGGGTGAAGGTGGCGGCGTTCGACGCGGGCGGGCGCGTGCTGCTGGTGCGGCACGGCTATGGCCGGTCGGACCTGTGGATGCTGCCGGGCGGTGGGCTGCACCGCAGGGAGCGCGCGGAGGCCGGGGCGGTGCGTGAACTGGCGGAGGAAACCGGGTGCGGGCTGGCCGGTGCGGCGGTGCTCGCGCGGTTCGAGGCGCGCGCGGAGGGACGGCGCGATACGGTGTGGCTGGTGCGTGGGCGAACCGACGATGCGCCGCAGCCCGATGGGCGCGAGGTGATCGAGGCGCGCTTCTTTTCACCTGACACCCCGCCGCCGGAGGCGTCGCCCGCGACGCGGCGGCGGCTGGCGGAGCTGGCGGCGGGGCGCGTCGCCGGAGGGGCGTGGTGAGCGGGGCGTTCGAGGCATATTGGGACCGCGCGATGGGCGGCGATCATGCCGGTGTCGCGGTCGACCCGCAGGCGCGGCGCGCAATGCTGCTGACGGAAACGAGCGGGCGGACGCGCGCGGTGATGCCGCCGGCGATCGCGGCGGCGATCGGGTGGAGCGACGGGGCGGGGTCGATCGCCGAATGGCGCAGGCGGCTGGCGGCGGCGGGAATGGCGCTCAACGATCCCGATGCGCTGTTCCGCTGGGGCGGCGGGGAGGCGACCGACCCGCGGGCGCGCCGGCTGGACGCGGAGGATGCGGCTGCCTTCGCCCGCTTCTACGCCGCCGCGTCGGAGCAGGACCGCGACGACGCCTGGGTCGAATGGGATCATGACGCGGTGTTCGGCGCGGTGGTCGACGGGGAGCTGCTGTGCGCGGCGAGCCTGTATCGCTGGGCGGGGACGCCGATCGCCGATCTGGGCGTGCTGACGCTGCCGCAGGCGCGCGGCAGGGGGCTGGCGCGCGCGGTGGTGCGGGCGATCGCGGTCCATGCCCGCGCGCAGGGGTGGGAGCCGCAATATCGCTGCCAGACCGACAATGCGGCGTCGCTGGCGCTGGCGCGGTCGAGCGGGTTCGTGCGGTTCGGCACCTGGGAAGTCGCGGTCGACGACTGATCCGCGCGCCCGCCTGTCCCGATGCGGGACAGGCGAGGCAAGCATCCTAACGCTATCTTCACCTCTCCTGCCCATATCCGCGGCAGGTGGCACTGCGTCCGGTGGGCATGGTGTGCGCGAAGGAGATCGTGATGCGTTTCGCCGGTGGTTTCAGGACCATGCTGACCCTGTCGACGGCAGCGATGCTGCTGGCGTCGTGCGCGGGTGCGGGGGGACGCCCCGAACTGCCGCCCGCCAGCTTCGTCGCGGCGAAGGAGCAGCCGGGCGAGGAATATGTGATCGGCCCGCTCGATTCGCTCAACATCTTCGTGTGGCGCAACCCGGAACTGTCGGCCAAGGTGCAGGTGCGCCCCGACGGCCGCATCACCACCCCGTTGGTCGCGGACATGCCCGCGGTGGGCAAGACCCCGTCGATGCTGGCCGCCGACATGAAGCTGGCGCTGGGCGAATATGTCCAGAACCCGATCGTGTCGGTGATCGTCGACAGCTTTTCGGGGACGTACAGCCAGCAGGTGCGCATCGTCGGCGCGACGCAGAAGCCCGCCAGCCTGCCGTACCGCGCCAACATGACGCTGCTGGACGCGATGATCGCGGTCGGCGGGCTGGGCGAATATGCCGCGGGCAACAAGGCGCGGCTGATCCGCTATGACCGCGCGACCGGCAAGCAGCGCGAATTCGCGCTGAAGATCAGCCGGCTGCTGAAGGACGGCGACGCCAGCGCCAACGTGAAGCTGGAACCGGGCGATGTCATCATCATCCCCGAGAGCATGTTCTAAAGGCCGTGGGCGGGATCATCGAAGAGATCAGGATCGCACTTCATGCGATCTGGACGCGCCGCTGGCTGGGGCTGGCGGTGGCGTGGGCGGTGTGCATCGCCGGCTGGCTGGTCGTCAGCCAGATGCCGAGCAAGTATGAATCGCACGCCCGCGTGTTCGTCCAGCTGAACAACGTGCTGCCCGCCGGGGTCGACCCGTCGCAGGCGAGCGACGCGGCGCGCGACGTCGATACCGTGCGCCAGACGCTGACCAGCGCGGTCAGCCTGGAAAAGGTGGTGCGCGGCACCGACCTGGCGCAGACGGTGTCGAGCGACCGCGACGTCGCCGATCGCGTCGGCAGCCTTCAGAACGCCATCAAGATCGTCGCGCAGCAGGACAATCTGTTCGAGATCACGACGACCGCTGCGACCCCGCGGCTGGCGACGCAGATCACGCAGAAGCTGATCGACCTGTTCGTCGAGACCAATCTGTCGGAGGATCGCACGCAGAGCAGCCAGGCGATCACCTTCCTGGACGGGCAGCTCGACGCGCTGGGGCGCAAGTTGCAGGATGCCGAGGGCAAGCGCGCCGATTTCCAGAACCGCTACCTGGGCGCCTTGCCGGGCACCGGATCCATCGCCGACCGGATCGGCGCGGCGCGTACGCAGATGAGCCAGGTCGACGGCGATCTGGCCGCGGCGCAATCCAGCCTGGCGGCGATTTCCGGCCAGATGGCGGGGACGCAGCGCAGCGTGCCCGGCGGAGGGGGGATCGCGCCCGGCGTCGGCCCGGCACGCGCGCGGCTGGCGCTGGTGCAGGGGCAACTGGCCGATGCGCGCGCGCGCGGCTTCACCGACAGCCATCCGGACGTCGTCGCACTGAAGCAGCAGCTGGCGCAGGCGCAGGCGGCGGCGCGCAGCGAACCGGCGGCGACGGGCGCGGACGGCAGCGTGCCGAACCCGGCGTATCTCTCGCTTCAGGCGATGCTGGCGGACAAGCAGTCCGCGGTCGCCGCGCTGCAGATGCGCAAGCGGCAGTTGCAGGGCGATCTGGACCTGCTCAATTCCAAGCTGGCCGGCGACCCGGAAGTGGCCGCCGAACAGGGCGATATCGACCGCAATTACGACGTCCTCAAGCAGCAGTACGACCAGCTGCTGGCGCAGCGCGAACAGGTGAAGCTGCGCAGCAGCGCGCAGTCGCAGACCGATGCGGTGAAGTTCAGCGTGATCGACCCGCCGACCATGCCGCGCACGCCGACCGCGCCGAACCGTCCGCTGCTGCTGACCGGGGTGCTGCTGGCGGGGCTGGGCGCGGGAATCGGCGCGGCGTTCGCGATCGGGCGCGTGCAGGCGACCTTCGCCACCGCGCAGCGGCTGGAAAAGGCGACCGGCATCGGCGTGATCGGATCGATCGGCGAGATGGTGACGCGCGCGCAGGAGGAGCGGCGGCGGCGCCAGCTGACCTGGTTCGCGGGCGGCGCGGCGGGTCTGGCGGTCGCCTATGTCGCGCTATTGGGGGTGGAAATGCTCCAGCGGGGAATGGCGGCATGAGCGCGCGGCCCGAATCGCTGATCGAGCGCGCGGCGCGCGTCTATGATTTCAACGCGCATCTACGCGGGCGCGCGGACGCGCCGGTCGAGGCGGTGGCCGTCGAAGAGCCGGTGGCCGCGCGCGTGCAGGACGCGGCGCCGACCGGCACGCTGGCCGCGATCCCGGCGGAATTCCTGTCGGATAGCGACGACGACGGGCTGGACGAATGGATCGCGCCGCCCAGCGACGTGGCGATGATCGACCGCACGATGCTGGCCGAGATGGGGATGCTGGTGCCCGGCGCGCCGGTGGGGGCGCTGGCCGAGGAATTCCGGCTGGTAAAGCGCCAGCTGCTGCTGACCGCGCGGATCGTCGCCGAAGGGCCGCTGCGCCAGCGCGCGCGCACGATCCTGGTCGGATCGGGCAAGCCGGGCGAGGGCAAGACGTTCTGCGCGATCAACCTGGCGATCAGCCTGGCGGCGGAGCGCGATGTCGAGATCCTGCTGGTCGACGCCGATTTCGCCAAGCCCGACGTGCTGGCGCGGCTGGGCGTCGACGGCGAACATACCGGGTTGCTCGATATCCTGGCCGATGCGCGGATCGACCCGGAAGCGTGCGTGATCCGCACCGACGTGCCGCAGCTGTCGCTGCTGGCGGCTGGCAAGCGCAGCCATTCGGATACCGAGCTGCTGGCCTCGGCGCGTACCGGCGAGGTGCTCGACCGGCTGCTGGCGGCGAATCCAAAGCGGATCATCGTGTTCGATTCGCCCCCGGCGCTGGCGGCGTCGCCGGCATCGGTGCTGGCGCTGCTGGTCGGTCAGGTGATGCTGGTGGTGCGTGCCGACCGCACGACCGAGGGCGACGTGCAGGAAGCGGTGCAGCTGCTGGACGGCTGCGACGAAATCCACCTGGTGCTGAACGCGGTGTCGTACGAACCGGGGCGCGGGCGGTTCGGCAGCTATTACGGGCGGGGGGAGTGATGCGGGGGGCGTATATCGCGGCCACGGCGCTGGCGCTGCTGGTGCCGGCGGGCGTCGCGGCGCAGGCGCCGGGTGATGGCGGCACGGGCGGCGGCGGTTCGCGCACCGCGCGCTACGTCCAGCCCTATATCGAGCTGGGGCAGGTGGTGACCGCCGACCTCAACACCGACGACGTGCTGACCTATACCCAGGTCGCCGCGGGGATCGACGCGGGGATCAGCAACGGGCGCGCGCAGGGGCAGGTCAGCTATCGCTACGAACGGCGTATCGACTGGAACGGCGACGTCGGCGATCAGGACGTGCACAGCGGGCTGGCGCTGGCGCAGGTGCGGCTGACCCCGGCGCTGTCACTGGAGGGCGGTGCGATCGCCACGCGCGCGCGCAGCGATATCCGCGGCGCGGCGCCCGGCAACCTGCTGGGCAATGCGGCGAACGTGTCGCAGATCTATTCCTTCTACGCCGGGCCGACGCTGTCGACGCAGGTCGGGCTGCTGGACGTCGGCGCGGCCTATCGCTTCGGCTATACCAAGGTGGAGGTGCCGGACGTGCCCGCGTTGCTGCCCGGGCAGGCGCCGTTCGACTACTTCAACAGCTCGCGCAACCACATGGCGACCGCCACCGTCGGCGTGCCGGTGGGGCGTGTCGCGCCGTTCGGCGTGACCGTCAGCGGCGGGTGGGAGCGCGAGGACGCCGACCAGCTCGACCAAAGATATGACGGCTGGTTCGGGCGCGGCGACGTGGTGATGCCGCTGTCGCGCACCGTCGCGGTGCGCGCGGGCGTGGGGTATGAAAAGATCGAGGTCGGGCAGCGCGACGCGCTGGTGTCCGCCGGCGGCGTGCCGGTGCGCGACGCCGACGGCCGTTTCGTGACCGACCCGGCGTCGCCGGTGCGCATCGCCTACCAGACCGACGGGCTGATCTACGACGCGGGGGTCATCTGGCGTCCCAGCCCACGGCTGGAGCTGCGCGCCAATGCCGGCTACCGTTATGGTGGCGAGACCTATTTCGGATCGCTTAGCTATGCCGTGTCGCGCGACGTGGCGGTCAACGTCCTGCTGTACGACGGGGTCGAAACGTTCGGGCGCCAGCTGCGCGACGGGCTGACGCAATTGCCGCGCGCGTTCGACACCAGCATCGACCCGTTCGGGCAGCAGTTCGGCGGGTGCATCTTCGGGGCGCGACCGGGGCAGGACGCGGGCGGCGGGGGCGGCGCGGGCGGATGCCTGAACGACGTGTTCCAGTCGATCGCGACCGCCAGCTATCGCGCGCGCGGGATCGACGGCGTCATCAGCGCATCGCGCGGGCGCACCAGCTTCGGCTTTGGCATGGGCTACGCCAACCGCCGGCTGTACGCGCCGCGCGGCGCGCCGGGTGTGACCGTGATCGGGCTGGAAGACGAAAGCGCCTATGCCCAGCTGTTCTGGTCGCGCGCGCTGTCGCGGGTGTCGAACCTCGATGCCAACGTCTTCGGCAACTGGTATTCCAGCGGCCTGCCGGGCAGCGGCGACGTCTATGGCTGGGGCGCGAACACGACCTATTCGTACCAGTTCGGGCGGCTGGGGACGCTGGCGTCGATCGGCATCTATGGCTTCGACCAGGGCGGGATCGACACGCAATGGTCCGCGCAGGCGCTGGTCGGCGCGCGGTACAATTTCTGACGGACGCGAGACAGCGCATGTATGACGCATTCTACGGCCTGGCCGACCGCCCGTTCCAGCTGACGCCCGATCCGCGTTTCTGGTGCGAGACGTCGACGCATCGCAAGGCGATGGCCTATCTGGGCTATGGCCTGGCGCAGGGCGAGGGGTTCATCGTCATCACCGGCGATATCGGCGCGGGCAAGACCACGCTGGTCGGGCACCTGACGGCGCAGATCGACCCGGCGAACCTGAACGTCATCACGATCGTGTCGACCGCGGTGGAGCATGAGGACCTGCTGCGGATCGTCGCGCAGGGGCTGAACCTGGACCCGGCGGGCAAGACCAAGGCCGAGCTGCTGATGATCGTCGAGCGCGGGCTGCATGCGGTGGCACGCACCGGGCGGCGCACGCTGCTGATCGTCGACGAGGCGCAGGCTCTGCCCCCGTCGGCGCTGGAGGAGCTGCGGATGCTCTCCAACTTCCAGGCGGGCGGGCGCGCGCTGGTGCAGATCTTCCTGCTGGGCCAGCCGGAGTTCCGCGAGCGGCTGAACGGATCGGACCGGCTGGAACAGCTGCGCCAGCGGGTCATCGCGGTGCATCACCTGGACCCGATGGGCGCCGAGGAGGTGGAGGATTACGTCACCCACCGGCTGACCGTGGCGGGCTGGAGCGGGCGGCCGGCGTTTTCGCCCGATGCCTTCGGCGCGCTGCACCGCGCGACCGGCGGCGTGCCGCGACGCCTGAACCAGTTGATGACGCGCGTGCTGCTGCACGGATCGCTGGGCGAGGCGGAGACGATCGACGCGGCGCTGATCGCGGGCGTGGTCGCCGACGAGGAACGCGATTTGCCCGCGCCGCGCGCCGATACCGCTACGACGCGCACGGCCGCGACGGTCGCCAACGATGCCGCCGCCGCGATCGCCCCGCGCCCCGATCCCGCCACCGAGGCGCGGATCGCGGCGCTGGAGGCGCGGATCGCCGAGCAGGATGCGGCACTGCGCCGCGTGCTGACGCTGCTGGTCGACTGGGTGGAGGGCGACGCGGCGCGCGCGGAGGCGATGCGGGGGGCGGCGTGATGCGCGCCGATCCGGTCGTCGACGCTCCGATCCTGAATGCCATGTCGGTCGATGTGGAGGAATGGTTTCAGGTCGGCGCGTTCGAACGCACGATCGACAAGGCCGACTGGCCGGTGTTGGAATCGCGCGTCGCGGATAACACCGCGCGGGTCATCGACCTGTTCGCCGCCGCGAACGTGCGCGCGACCTTCTTCACGTTGGGCTGGGTGGCGGCTCGGCAACCCGCGCTGATGCAGCGGATCGTGGCGGCGGGGCATGAGATCGCCAGCCACGGATGGGATCACCAGCGCGTCTTCACGATGACCGCGGAGGAATTCCGCGCCGACCTGCGCCGCGCGCGGGCCGCGCTGGAGGATGCCGGGGGCGTCGCGGTGACGGGCTATCGCGCGCCCAGCTTCTCGATCGACCCGCGCACGCCCTGGGCGCACGCGGTGCTGGCGGAGGAAGGCTATGCCTATTCCAGCAGCGTCGCGCCGGTGGCGCATGACCATTACGGCTGGCGCGACAGCCCGCGCTACGCCTGGTCGCCGCTGGCGGATGCGGCGCTGGTCGAACTGCCCGTGACGGTGGCGGAGGTTGCCGGGCGGCGGATCGCGACGGGGGGCGGGTTCTTCCGGCTGCTGCCCGCCGCGCTGACCGATCATGCGTTGCGCCAGGTCCATGCCGCGGGCGCGCCGGGCGTCTTCTATTTCCACCCGTGGGAGGTCGACCCCGGCCAGCCGCGCGTCGCCAATTCGCCGCTGAAGTCGCGGGTGCGGCATTACAGCCGCATCGGCGCGATGGCAGGCAAGCTGGACGGGTTGCTGCGCCGGCACCGCTGGGGACGGACCGACGCGGTCGTCGCGCGGCTGGCGCGATGACGATGCCGCTGACCGCCGCGCCGGTCGGCGTGCGCCGCGCCGACCCGCGCGAGGTGGCGGCGTTCGTCGCGGCGCACCCCGCTGCCACGCCGTTCCATTTGCCCGAATGGAGCGCGGCGGTGGAGCGGGGGTGCGGGCAGCGCGCGCACTGGCTGGTCGCCGAACGTGCCGATGGCGCGATGATCGGCGCGGTGCCGCTGACCGAGATGCGATCGCCGCTGTTCGGGCGCGCCGTGGTGTCGGCGGGGTTCGCGGTCGACGGCGGCATGCTGGGCGAGGACGGGGCGGTGGGGCCGCTGGCGGCGGGCGCGGTGGCGCTGGCGCAGGAACTGTCGTGCCCCTCGGTCGAGTGGCGCGGCGGGGCGGCGCCGGCGGGCTGGGCGGTCGATACCACCAGCTATCTGGGCTTCGCGCGCGATCTGGCAGCGGACGACGATGCGGAATTGCTGGCCATCCCGCGCAAGCAGCGGGCGGAGGTGCGCAAGGCGCTGGCGGGCGACCTGACCGTCCATGTCGCGCGCACGCGCGCGGCGGCGGACGAACATTACCGCATCTATGCCGAATCGGTGCGCAACCTGGGCACGCCGGTGTTCCCGCGCGGGCTGTTCCGGGCCGTGCTGGAGACGATGGACGCCGACGTGCTGACCGTCCGCCACCAGGGCAGCCCGGTGGCGAGCGTGCTGAGCCTGTATCACCGCGGCACCGTCTACCCCTATTGGGGCGGGGGCACGGCGGCGGCGCGGGCGTTGCGCGCCAACGACCGGATGTATTTCGCGCTGATGGCGCATGCGCGGGCGCGGGGGTGCACGCGCTTCGACTTTGGACGGTCCAAGACCGGGACCGGTGCGGCGGCGTTCAAGAAGAACTGGGGGTTCGAGGGACGCCCGTTGACCTATGCGGTGTGGAGCGCGGGCGAACGGCGCGAGGTGAACCCGCTGAACCCCAAATATGCGCTGATGGTGAAGGCGTGGCAGCGGCTGCCGCTGCCGGTCGCCAATGCGGTCGGGCCGTGGATCAGCCGGGGGCTGGGGTGACGCCGGGCGCCACGGGCGATGTGCTGTTCCTGGCGCATCGCGTGCCCTTTCCCCCCGATCGCGGCGACAAGATCAGGGGCTATCACATCCTGCGGCATCTGGCCGCGCGCGCGAAGGTGCACCTGATCGCGTTCGCCGACGATCCGCGCGACCATGCGCCGGCGGCGGCGTTCACCGGCATGCTGGCCAGCCACACGATCGTGCCGCGCACCAAGCCGCAATGGCGCGCCGGGCTGGAGGCGCTGGCGAGCGGGCGGCCGCTGTCGCTGACCGCGTTCGACGACGATGCGGTGCGGCGCGCGGTGGCCGACGTGGTGGCGCGGCATCCGGTGGCGTGCGCTTACGCCTTTTCGGGGCAGATGGCGCCGTATCTGCCGGCGGGGGTGCGGCGGGTGATGGACTTCGTGGATGCCGATTCGGCGAAGTTCGCGGCCTATGCCGCCGACGCGCGCGGGCCGATGCGCTGGATGCTGGCGCGCGAGGCGCGGTTGCTGGCGGCGTTCGAGCGCGACGTGGCGGGGGCGGTCGACGCCAGCCTGTTCGTCAGCGCCGAGGAAGCCGCGCTGGTGCCGGGCGGACAGCCGCTGGAAAACGGCATCGACGCCGCTTTTTTCGACCCCGCGGCGAGGTTCGCGCCGGTGGCGCCGCCGGGCAAGCCGCTGATCGTGTTCACCGGGCAGATGGATTATCGCCCCAATGTGGAGGCCGTCAGCGCATTCGTGCGCGACGTCCTGCCGCAGCTGCCGGCGGCGCATTTCGCGATCGTCGGGCGCGCGCCGACCCCCGCGGTGCGCTCGCTGGCCGGATATCGGGTGACGGTTACCGGCGAGGTGGCGGACGTGCGCGGCTGGCTGGCGGCGGCGGACGTGGTGGTCGCGCCACTGATGCTGGCGCGCGGTATCCAAAACAAGGTGCTGGAGGCGATGGCGATGGCGCGCCCGGTGGTCGCCAGCGCCGCCGCCGCCGAGGGGATCGACCATGCCGGCGCGCTGCGCGTCGCGGGCGATGCGGCGGCGATCGCGCGGGAGATCGTCGCGTTGCTGGCGGATCGCGCGGCAGCGGGGGCGCTGGGGCGCGCGGCGCGGGCGCGGGTGATCGCGCGCTATGACTGGGCGGCGCGGCTGGCGCCGCTCGACGCGATCGTCGGGTTGCCGGCGTGACCGATACGACCGTGGCGGAGCGCGGCGGATGGCCGCAGCACCTCGTCGCGCTGGCGGCCACCGCGGCGGCGCTGCTGCTGCTGTTCCGCGCCGATGTGGCGGCGATGACGCGCATCTGGTGGACCAGCACGACGTTCGGCCACTGCCTGTTCATCGCGCCGGTGGTCGCGTGGCTGGTGTGGACGCGCCGGAGCGGCCTGGCGGCGATCGCGCCGGTCGGCTGGGCGCCGGGGGTGGCGATCACCGCCGGCGCGGCATTCCTGTGGCTGCTGGGCGATGCGGGCGAAGTCGCGCTGGTGCGGCAGGTCGCGCTGGTGGCGATGCTGGCGGGTGCGATGATTGCGGTACTGGGGCCGAACGTGGCGCGCGCGCTGGCGTTTCCGATCGCCTATGCGTTCTTCATGGTGCCGTTCGGCGACGCGTTCGAGCCGGTGCTGCAGGACGTGACCGTCGCGTTGGTGATGCCGCTGCTCCACGCGGTCGGCGTGCCGGCCAGCGTCGACGGGGTGCTGATCCACGCCGGCCCCTATTATTTCGAGGTGGCCGAGGCGTGTTCGGGCGCGAAGTTCGTGATCGCGATGCTGGCCTATGGCGCGCTGGTGGCCAATACCTGTTTTCGCAGCTGGCGGCGGCGCGCGATCTGGATGGCGGCGTGCGTGGCCGTGCCGGTGCTGGCCAATGCGGTGCGTGCGTTCGGGACGATCGTGGCGGCGCAGCATTGGGGCGTGGCGGCCGCGACGGGGGCCGACCATATCGTCTATGGCTGGGTGTTCTTCGGCGTGGTGATGGCGGCGTTGATGGCCGGTGCATGGCGGTGGTTCGACCGCGCGCCGGACGATCTGCTGTTCGATCCCGCGCGCTTGCGCCGCCCGGTGCGGCTGACGCTGGCGCCCGCCTTCGCGGGCGTGCTGGCGGTCGGCGCCGCGGCGGTGGCGCCGGCGACCAGCGCGAGCATCGCGGCGCGCGCGCTGGCGATGCCGCATCGCATCGCGCTGCCCGATCTGCCGGGGTGGCAGCGCGTCGCGCCGGAGACGGGTGCGGCGGGCTGGGCGCCGTGGCATCCGGGGGCGGACCATCACCTGATCGCGCGTTATGCCGATGCTGAGGGCCGCGCGGTCGACTGGGCGCTGGCGGCCTATGCCGGGCAGGGCGAGGGGCGCAAGCTGGCGGCGTTCGGTACCGGCGCGCTGCGGCAGGGGGACCGCTGGATCCGCGTCGCCGACCTGCCCGCGATCGACGGCGGCCATGCGATGCGGATCGTCACCCAGGCGAAGGGCGGCACCGTGGAGCGGATCGTCGTCACATGGTATCGCGTCGGCTGGACCGTGACCGGAGACGACAGACAGGTGAAATGGGCGACGATGACCGACCGGCTGCGCGGCGGCACGCAGACCGCGGTGGCGATGCACCTGTCGGCGGTGGTGCGCCCCGATGCGGGCGGCGTGCCCGCGGCGGTGGCGGCGATCCGCGCGTTGCGCGCCGCGATCGGCCCGGTCGGCCCGGCGGTCGACCGGATCGTGCGGCCGGCCTACTGACATGTGCGGGATCGCCGGTCTGTTCTACCCCGCCACGCCCAAGCCGGTCGATCCGGCGCGGGTGGCGGCGATGGCGGATGCGATGGCGCATCGCGGCCCCGACGGCGCGGGGGTGTGGACCGCGCCCGGCGTCGGCCTGTCGCATCGGCGGCTGTCGATCATCGACATCGCCGGATCGCCGCAGCCGATGGCGAGCGCCGACGCACGCCACGCGATCGTCTTCAACGGCGAGATCTACAATTACCGCGAGCTGCGCCGCGAGCTGATCGACCGGGGCTGCGTGTTCCGCACCGATGGCGATACCGAGGTTCTGCTGCACGGCTATGCCCAATGGGGGCCGGCGCTGCTCGACCGGCTGGTCGGCATGTTCGCCTTCGCGATCCACGATGCGGCGACGCAGACGCTGTTCGTCGCGCGTGACCGGTTGGGGGTGAAGCCGCTCCATTACGTCGAGCTGGCCGACGGCGCGCTGGCGTTCGCGTCGGAGCTGAAGGGGTTGCTGGCACACCCGCTGCTGCGCCGCGCGCCCGATATCCGCGCGGTCGAGGATTACCTCGCCTTCGGCTACGTCCCCGACGACGCCTGTATCGTCGCGGGGGTGAAGAAGCTGCCGGCGGGGCATTTCCTGCTGGTCGAGCGCGGGCGGCCGGTGCCGGCGCCGCGGCAATGGTGGGACGTCAGCTTCGCCGATCGCGCGCGCGGCAGTGCGGCGGCGCTGGAGGAGGAATTGCTGGCGCTGATGCGCGAGGGCGTCCGTTCGCGCATGGTCGCCGACGTGCCGCTGGGCGCGTTCCTGTCGGGCGGGGTGGACAGTTCGGCGGTTGTCGCGCTGATGGCGGAGGCGAGCCGGCAGGCGGTGAAGACCTGCACGATCGGCTTCGACGAGGCGGGGCATGACGAGCGCGGATATGCCGCGCAGGTGGCGCAACGCTTCGCGACCGCGCACCACGAACGGGTGGTGCGATCGGGCGACGTCGCGCTGATCGACACGATCGTCGACGCCTTCGACGAACCGTTCGCGGATGCCTCCGCGCTGGCCACCTATCAGGTGGCGGCGCTGGCGCGTGAGACGGTGACGGTGGCGCTGTCGGGCGACGGCGCGGACGAGGCGCTGGCCGGATACCGTCGCCACCGCTTCCAGCATGCCGAGGAACGCTTGCGCGGCATCGTGCCCGCCGCATGGCGCGCGCCGCTGTTCGGGACGCTGGGGCGCGCCTGGCCCAAGGCGGACTGGGCGCCGCGTCCGCTGCGCGCGAAGACGACGCTGCTGGCGCTCGCGGGGGACGGGGCGGAGGGCTATGCCCGGTCGGTGGGTGTGACGACGCCGGAAGTGCGCGCGGCGCTGTTCACCGACGCGGCAAAGCGCGCGCTGGCGGGGCACCGGGCGGAGGACCGCTATGTCGCGGCGATGCGCGACGCGCCGGCGCGCGACGCGCTGGACCGCGCGCAATATGCCGACCTGAAGATCTGGCTGCCCGGTGATATCCTGACCAAGACCGACCGGACCAGCATGGCGGTATCGCTGGAGGTGCGCGAGCCGTTGCTTGATCACCGGCTGATCGCATTCGCCGCGCGGCTTCCCGTGGGGATGCGGCTGCGCGGGGGGCAGGGCAAGTGGCTGATGAAGAAGGCGATGCAACGCTATCTGCCGCGCGAGATCCTGTACCGGCCGAAAATGGGGTTCGTGACCCCGGTGAGCGACTGGTTCCGTGGGCCACTGGCGGAGGAGGCCGCCGGGCTGGCGCGATCGCGCACGCTGGCGGACACCGGCTGGTTCGACCTGGACCGGCTGGCGCGGCTGGCCGAGACGCACCGCCACGGGCGCGAGGAACATGGCCGGACGCTGTGGCAGTTCGTGATGCTGGAGCGCAGCCTGACGCGGCTGTTCGGGTAGCGGCGCGCGCGCGAATGTTGCGAATGTTGAGACGATCGCGGGGGTGAGGCGGGTGGCATGGGGGACGACGGCTCCTTCGTGGCACCGGCGACATAGCGGCGTGGGCGGGGCGTAGGACAGGGGCGGGGTATTGCCGCTTGGCCTTGCGGGCGGGCGCCGGTCCGGGGGTACGCGTGGCGGGTGTGTCG
The DNA here is from genome assembly GCF_002374855.1 of Sphingomonas adhaesiva. Lineage (GTDB taxonomy): Bacteria > Pseudomonadota > Alphaproteobacteria > Sphingomonadales > Sphingomonadaceae > Sphingomonas > Sphingomonas adhaesiva. The sequence goes on along the minus strand of NZ_NWVC01000001.1, from coordinate 747,519 downwards.
TGATGCGGCGGGAGGCCCCAGCTTTCGCTGGGGCGACGTGTTCTTGCGGGCCTTTGGCGCGTGGGCGCTGCTTTTGCTGGAGGCTTCTGCGGATGGCGGTTTTCGCGCCTCTCCGGTTGTCACGCCTTCGAAGGCCAGGCGCCAGGTTGCCGCAAACGCAACGGCGTGTGCGTTCGGGGAACCATGGATGCCGGAACAAGTCCGGCATGACGGGAGGGAAAGGGCGTCGCCCTCAGCGTTTCCTCGCCGCCTTGCCGACCGGCACGAAGCGGATCGCCTGTCCGCCGCCGGGGGCGAGCGCGATGGTGAGCTGGTCGCCGCGGCGGACGGTCTTCGTCTCGACCGTCATCGCGTGGCGCGCGGCGGTGCGGTAATCGGCGCCCGGGCCGTCGCGGTAGATCTCGGCGGTATAGGCGCGCCCGGGGTCGAGGAAATCGAGCGCGACGGTGAAGCTGCGCGCTTCCTCGTCCCCCACCGATCCCAGGAACCATTCGTCCGACCCCTTTTTGCGCCGGGCGACGGTGGCGTAATCGCCGACCTCTCCGTTCAGGACGCGCGTGTCGCTCCAGTCGGTCGGCACCGCGCGGAGGAACGGCAGCGTCGCGGGATATTGCGCGTATGCCTCGGGCGTGTCGGCGACCATGACGACGGGGGAGTAGATGACGACGTAATTGGCCAGCTGCTTGGCCAGCGTGGAGGGAATGTCGCTGTCGTCCGACCCCTTCAGGCTGACGATGCCGGGGGTGAAGTCCATCGGCCCGCCCAGCAACTGGGTGAAGACGAGGTTCGCTTCATGCTCGGGCGGGTTCTTGTCCTGCCAGCTCATATATTCCATGCCCCGGCCGCCTTCGCGCGCGACCCAATTGGGCCAGGTACGGCGCAGCCCGGTGTCCTTGACCGGTTCGTGGCTGTCGATCGAGACGTGGTACTTGGCGGCGGTTTCGACGACGCGGGCATAGTGGTTCACCATCCACTGCCCTTCGTGCCACTCGCGGTGCTGCGATCCGTCGGCGTCGGTGCGCTCGATCTGGCCGGCGTCGGTGACATAGCCGGTCTTGACCACCGGGATGCCGTGGTCCTGCGCGTATTTGAACGCACGATCCAGCTGCGCATCGTAATGGCTGGCGGAGCCGCCGGTTTCGTTGTGGCCGATCAGGTAGACGCCCTTGGACTTCGCATAGCGTTGCAGCTCGGCGGCGTCGAAATCCTCGGTCGGCTGGTCGAACTGCATGTCCTTGCCATTGCCGAACCAGTCGCCGTCCCAGCCGACGTTCCACCCCTCCACCAGCACGCCGGGGATGCCGTTGGCGGCGGCGAAGTCGATGTAGTGCTTGACGTTGGCGGTGGTCGCGCCGTGCCTGGGCCCGCGCGACCATGTCCATTTGCCGGTGATCATGTTCCACCACACGCCGACGAACTTGCCCGGGCGGATCCATGACGAGGTGTCGCCCAGCTTGTTCGGCTCGTTGAGGTTCAGCCCGATGCGGCTGGCGGCGTAGAGGCCGGCGGCATCGTCGGCGATCGCGATCGTGCGCCACGGCGTGGAGAAGCCGGCGGCGCGCGACACCGATGCCGCGGCCGACCCCGGCGTCAGATCCGCGATGAAGGCATTGGGGCGATCGGAGCGGCGCAGGTTCATCGCGGCATAATCGACCAGCGCGGCTTCATGGATGGCGACATGCGTGCCGCTGGCCAGCTTCACCGTCATCACCGTCTGCGCGGTGCCGACGCCATCGAGCGGGGTCTTGCGGTAGCGATATTCCTCGCGATTCCACAGATAGGCGGGCTTCCACCAGGCGGTGCCCGGTTCGGCAAAGGCGAATTCGGTCAGTTCGCCCGCGATGTTCGCCTGTTTCAGGTTCGCTTGCGCCGGCAGGGTGTAGCGGAAGCCGACGCCGTCGTCGAAGATGCGGAAGGTGACGCCGATCTCGCGCTTCAGCCGCGCGGCCTCGCGAAAGCGGACGGTCAGTTCGTTGTGGCGATCGCGGATCGTCTCCCACTCGCCCCACGGCTGGCGCCAGGTGGTGTCGGCACGATCGCGCGCGGTGCCGGCGAGCGCGAGGCCGCGGTCGATCTTCGGCGCGTCGGTGAACAGGAAGCCGAGGCGGCTGTCGGTGAGGATCGCGCGCCCGTCACGCGCCACCGCATAGCTGGCGCGCCCTTCGCCATCGAGCGCGACGGTGACGGTGATCCGCCCGTCGGGGGAGGTGCCCTTCGCCACCACCTGCGTCTTGGGCCGGTTCGCCAGATCGTCCTGCGCGGCGGCGGGGGCGGCGATGGTGATCGCGGCCAGCGTCAGCAGGGCAGGCATGGTGATGCGGCGGGTCATGGTCGCTCCTTGGAATCCTCTCACCCGGTCACGCCTATACCGGTGCGCGCCGGGCGGGGAGCGAAATCGAACCGCCTGATCCGCATCAGCATGGCGAACCCAGGCGCGCGGCGACCGTTGATGGCCGATCAAGGGCAGCAGCGACGGACAGGTTCGATGGGCGACGACGGCTTCCGCATCTATGGCACCCCCGATCCCCAGAGCGATCAGGCGCCGCCCGCGGGCGGGATGCGCGGGGAGGGAAATGCGACCCCGGACGGCGGCCCGACGATGCGTCACGCGGTGACGCTGGAGAACGGGCGGCAGGTGGCGGTGGAGGAAACATCCGGCGTCGCGCATGTCGAGGCGCTGGCGGAACCACCGTCGCGCGGGCGGGTAGAGCGCGTGCCGCTGTGGCCGCTGGCGGTGATCGCGGGGGCGATCGGCTATGGACTGGGCCGGTGGCGGCGCGTGCGGGAGGAACGCGGGGCGGCGGTGCCGGCGGCCTTCACCGCGCCCGCAGGCGCGGCGGGCGGCTTTGCCCAGGTGCGCGATGCCGGGCCTGCGGCGGCGCGCGACGAGGATGCCGCCCGCTGGGACCGGGTGGACGAGAGCAGCGACGAATCCTTCCCGGCGAGCGACCCGCCGGCCTATTGATTCAGGGCGCGACCACCGAACACGCGCTACCCGCCTTCGCGCAGGCGCGCTGCGCATCGGCGCGCGAGGCGAAGCCGGTCGCCTGGAGCCGGGTGAGGCCGCCCGCGCGGACGTAATCGGCGCTGCCGCCGACCCGTGCGCCGACCTGCGACCAGAGCGCACGCGCATTGGCGGCGTCGCGGAACGCGCCGAGCTGGACGCGCCAGGCGCCGCTTGCGGGCTTCGCGGCCGGTTTGGCGGCGGGCTTCGCGGGTGTCGGCTTGGGGGTGGGGGCCGGCTTCGGCGTGGTCACCTGGGCGGTCGATGTCGCGACGGGTTTCGGCGCGGTGGGCACGGTGACGCCGCCGGGTGCGGGATAGCTGGCGCCGGGGCGGGCGGGGGTCGCCGCCGGTTTCGGCGCGGCGGGCTTCGGGGCGGGCGCCGGTGCCGGCGCCGCCGCGGCGACCTGCACGGCGCGGCCGCGCGCCTCGATCTGCTGCGCCATCAGCAACCCTTCGCGCCGTTGCGCCTCGGGGATGTAGCGGTCCATCTGCGCCAGCGTCTGCGACCCCTGCGGCAGCCCCTGTTGCGACGAGCGCGTCACCAGCGCATAGGCGCGCGTCCAGTCGCGCGACACCGCATCGCCGTTGAACAGCATGGTGCCCAGCACCAGCTCGGCGCGCTTTTCGTCGCGGGCCACCGCCTTTTCCAGCCACGGCAGCGCATCCGCCCGGCGGTCGTTCTGGAACAGCGACAGGCCGTAATTGTCCTCCGCCTGCGGATGCCCCTGCACCGCGGCCTTGCGGAACCATTCCAGCGCCTGCGCCTGATCGGCGGGGACGCCGCGGCCCAGCTTGTACGCCTGGCCCAGGTTGAACTGCGCATCGGCATCGCCCGCGGCAGCGGGGGCGCGCCATTGTTCGACCGCCCTGGCATAGTCGCCGCGGCTCCACGCCTCGACCCCCGCCTTGACGTCGGCTGCGGCAACCGCCGGCGCCAGCATCGCCACCGCGGCGAGTGCCGCCACCAGACTGCCCTTCATCGCGCATACCCCCTTGTACGCCGGCCCCATCTACCGGCTTCATGCCTTAGCACGCCCATGCGCGCAAAGGCATTAACCATCCGTCATCAGCGGGCGGGTGGGCGGCCGGCGCGCGATCGTTGCGCAACGGCATTAACGGTTCGTCCACCCCGACATGGCATTCCCGCAGCCGAAACGTCGACGAGGTGAACGGGGCGAGATGCGCATACTGGCGATGGCATCGCAGAAGGGCGGGTCGGGGAAGACCACGCTGTCCGGCCATCTGGCGGTGCAGGCGCAACGCGCCGGTGCCGGCCCGGTGGTGCTGATCGACATCGATCCGCAAGGATCGCTGGCCGATTGGTGGAACGAGCGCGAGGAGGAATATCCCGCCTTCGCGCAGACCACCGTCGCGCGGCTGGCCGCCGATCTGGAGGTGTTGCGCCAGCAGGGGTTCAAGCTGGCGGTGATCGACACCCCGCCGGCGATCACCATGGCGATCCAGAGCGTGATCCAGGTCGCCGAGCTGATCGTCATCCCGACGCGCCCCAGCCCGCACGACCTGCGTGCGGTCGGCGCCACGGTCGACCTGTGCGAACGGTCGGGCAAGCCGCTGATCTTCGTCGTCAACGCCGCCACGCCCAAGGCGCGGATCACCTCCGACGCGGCGGTCGCTTTGTCCCAGCATGGGACGGTGGCGCCGATCACGGTCCACCAGCGTACCGATTTCGCCGCGTCGATGATCGACGGGCGCACGGTGATGGAGGTCGACCCCAAGGGCCGCTCCGCCGCCGAGATCGCCGAATTGTGGGACTATGTGTCCGACCGGCTGGAGAAGAATTTCCGCCGCACGGTCTTTTCCGCGCCCAAGCCGGGTGCCGGATACGGATCGGTGCGGCCGCAGGCGGGCGGCTTCGGTCGCCGGGTGGTGGGCTGATGCTGGGGACCAAGCCGTTGGCGTCGCTGACGTCCGGGCTGCTCGCACGCAAGGGGCAGGCGCGTCCCGCCATGCGCCGGCAGGGCGCGTCGCTGACCGCGCTGTCGCATGCCGGGGAGGAGCTGGGCTGGAACGACATGGGCACCGCGCCCGCCGTGCCCGAGCCGCTGCCGCTGGTGTTGGAGGAACGTGCGCAATTGCAGGCCGCGCTGGTGGTGGAGGATGAGGTCGCGCCGGCGTCGGAAGCACCGGTCGCCGCTCCGGTGGTCGCCGCCGCGCCGCTGCCGCTGCCGTTGCCCGTTTCGGGGCGCAAGGCCGCCTTCACGTTGCGGCTCGACCGCGAACGCCACCTGCGGCTGCGGCTGGCGGCGGCGGTGCGCGGCCAGTCGGCGCAGCAGCTTGTCACGCACGCGCTCGACGCGCTGATCGCCACCATGCCCGAGGTGGAGGCACTGCGCGCGCAACTGCCCGATGACGGGCACCAGCCGATCGTTCGGGGGGACTGATCCAATGACCATCCGCACTCTTGCCGGCGCGGGCGTTTCCGCCCTCCTGGTCGCGTCCGTCGCGACGCTGTCGCTGAGCCATGGCGCCGCCCCCGCGGTGGCGACCGCGCGCGTCGATCCGAAGGACGCGAAGGCCGCTGCCGACTGCGCCGCCGATGCGCAGCGAATGCTGGCGAAGAAACAATGGGACAAGGCCGTGAAGCTGGCCGAGGAGGCCGTGGGGCTGAACGGCCAGGATGCGGGCTATCGCGCGCTGCTGGGCGCGGCGTACCTGCGCGCCGGGCGGTTCGCGTCGGCCGAGCAGGCGTATCACGACGTCATGACGCTGCAGCCCGACAACGGCCGCGCGGCGCTGAACCTGGCGCTGGCGCAGATCGGCACGGGCAAGTGGGACGAAGCGCGCGTGACGCTGGATAGCCATGCCGCGACGATCGCGCCCGCCGACCGCGGGCTGGCGATCGCGCTGGCGGGCGACCCGGCCGGGGCGGTCGAGGTGCTGACGGTCGCCGCGCGATCGGCGGAGGCGGATGCCAAGACGCGCCAGAACCTGGCGCTGGCCTATGCCATGGCGGGCCGCTGGGCGGACGCGCGCGCGTTGGTCAGCGTCGATCTGGATGCGGGCGCAGTCGATGCGCGGCTGGGCGAATGGGCCAGTTTCGTGCGGCCGCGGTCGGCATCCGACCAGGTCGCGTCGCTGCTGGGCGTTACCCCGGTGGTTGATCCGGGCCAGCCGGTCGCGCTGGCGCTGGCGGGTACGGTGCCGGTGACGACCGCGGAGAAGGTCGACGCGTTCATGCCGGGCCGCGCCGATCCGGCGGTGGAAGCCGCCGTCGTGGCCGATGCAGCGCAGCCCGAGGAGCCGGCGGTCGCGATGGTGCCGGCGGTGCCGGCCGCCCCGGCGCCCGCGCTGCCCGCGCCGGCCCGCGTGATCGCGGCGCAGCCCGCCGGGTACAAGATCGCTTCGGCACCGGCACCGCGCCGGACCGCCGCACCGGCGGCGGCGGTGCGGATGCCGGCGAAGGGCGACTGGTTCGTCCAGATCGGCGCGTACCAGAATGCCGCCGTCGCCAGGGACGGCTGGGGCCGCGCGGCGCGGCGCCTGCCGGTGCTGGCGCGGCTGAACCCCAATGGCGCGACCGCGACGGTCAAGGGCGCCAGCGTCTATCGCCTGTCGGTGGGCGGCTTCGCGCGGGGCGATGCGGTGACGCTGTGCCGCGGCCTGCGCGCGCGCGGCGCCCCGTGTTTCGTGCGCGGCGGCGTGGGCGAACAGATCGCCGCCTGGCACAAGAGCGCGGCGACGCGCACCGCCAAGGTGGCACCGCGGGCGAAGGGCGCGCAACTGGCGTCGCGCTAAGCGCGTCGGTCAGCCGGCGATCTCGCGTCCGCCCTTCCACATGCGCAGGACGCGGCCCTGCACCGGCAGCCCGTCGAAGGGCGTGTTGCCCGCTTGCCCCGGCAGATGATCCGACACGATCCGCCACGGCGCGTGCGGATCGACCAGGATGACGTCGCCCGGCATCCCCGGCGCCAGCGTGCCGGTGGCCAGCCCCAGCACCGCCGCGGGTGCGCGCGCCAGCAGGTCGAACAGCCGCGCCAGCGTGACGTGCCCGTCGCGCGCCAGCCCCAGCGCCAGCGCCAGCACCGTCGCGGCATCCGCCGATCCGGCGGTGGCATCGGCATAGGGCAGCCGCTTTTCTTCCGGTCCGCGCGGATCGTGGCCCGATGCGATCACGTCGATCGTCCCGTCCGCCAGCGCCGCCAGCGCGGCGCGCCGGTCCGCCTCGCTGCGCAGCGGGGGCGAGACATGCGCGAAGGTGCGAAAATCGCTCATCGCGATATCCGACAATAAAAGGTGCGCAGGCGTGATCCCGCAGGTGACGCGCACCCCGCGCGCCTTTGCCGCGCGCACCAGCGCGAAGCCGGCGGCGGTGGTCACGCAGCGCAGGTGCAGCCGCGCGCCGGTTTCCTCCGCCAGCATCAGGTCGCGCGCGATCGCCAGCGGCTCCGCCAGCGCGGGCGCGGCGGGCAGGCCCAGGCGGCTGGCGGTTTCCCCCTCGGTCGCGACGGCATCGGCCACCAGCCCGCCATCCTCGGCATGGCTGACGACCGCGATGTCGAGATCGCGGGCGTAGGACAGGACGCGGTGCATCACCCCCGAATCGGCGATCCAGCGCCGCCCGGTCCCCACCGCCGCCGCCCCGGCCGAACGGCAGATCGCCATTTCGGCCAGATCCGCGCCCTTCAGCCCGCGCGTCGCGGCGGCGATCGGGTGGATCCACAGGTCCGGTCGCCCGATCAGCGCCAGCCGCTGCACCGCGCCCGGCTCATCCAGCACCGGCGACTGATCGGGCATCGGCGCGACGCGGACGATCCCGCCTGCACGGCACGCCGCGCGGTCGATCGCGCCGACGCCCAGATCGACGATCCCCGGCGCCAGCAACCGGCCGCCGCAATCGACGACGGTCGCGCCGTCGGCCGCGATCTCGTCCACGATCACGCCGCCGCGGAACACCAGGTCGCCATCGCGCTCGCCCGCCGCCGGGCAGACGAGGCGCGCGTTCACGAAGTGCAGCGTGTCGCTCATGCCCAGCCCTCCACGCCGCGCGCGCGGCGGGTCAGCACGTCCAGGCACGCCATCCGCACCGCCACGCCCATCGCCACCTGCTCCGTGATCGCGGATTGTTCGACATGGTCGGCGACCGCCGAATCGATCTCCACCCCGCGGTTCATCGGGCCGGGGTGCATCACCAGCGCGCCGGGGGCGTAACGTTCCAGCCGGTCGAGCGTCAGCCCGTAGCGCAGATGGTATTCGCGCACCGAGGGCACGTAGCCGCCCGCCATCCGCTCGGTCTGCAGCCGCAGCATCATCACGACGTCGGCACCCTCCAGCGCGCGGTCGAAATCGGTGAAGGGGGTGACGCCGAACCGCTCGATCGCGGGGGGCATCAGCGTGGAGGGCGCACACACGCGCACCTCCGCCGCCAGCGCGGTCAGCGCCAGGATGTTCGAGCGCGCGACGCGGCTGTGCAGCAGGTCGCCGCAGATCACGACGCGCTTGTTCGCGATGCCACCCAGCCGGCGGCGGATCGTCAGCGCATCCAGCAGCGCCTGCGTCGGATGTTCGTGGCGCCCATCGCCGGCGTTGAGCACCGGGCAGTCGACCTTGTCCGCGATCAGCCGCACCGCGCCCGACGACATGTGGCGGATGACGATGACGTCGGCGCGCATGGCGTTGAGCGTCATCGCGGTGTCGATCAGCGTCTCGCCCTTCTTCACGCTCGACTGTGCGGCGTGCATGTTGACGACGTCGGCGCCCAGCCGCTTGCCCGCGATCTCGAAGCTCAACAGCGTGCGCGTGCTGTTTTCGAAGAAGGCGTTGATCTGCGTATAGCCCGCCAGCCGCTTGTCGGGGGCGGCATGGCCGCGATTGGCCTCCACCCATGTCTCCGCCTCGTCGAGGAGGAACATGATCTCGTGCGGCTGAAGCCCCTCGATCCCGGTCAGGTGGCGGTGCGGAAAGACCGCGCCTCCGGGGATGAGGGTGGCGGGGCGGTGATCCGAGCGTTGCATCGAGAGCGCCGGGTAGCGGCGCGCGGGGCCGGGGGCAAGGGCCGGGGCGGGGGCTGGGGCGGGACGGGGTCAGGCCAGGCGGGACGCGATCATCCTGCCGATGCCGGCAAAGGCCCGGTCGAACTGCTTTTCACGGGGAGTGCCGCCGCGCGTGTAGACGGCGATGACGATCGGCGTGTCGGGCGTCGGCCAGGCGACGGCGATGTCGCCCGCCATGTCGCGTCCGCTATGCCCGGTCTTGTTGCCGATGCGCCAGTCCTTGGGAAGGCCACCGCGAAGTCGCGGGTTGGTCTGGTTGCCGACAAGCCAGCGGGTCAGCAGCGCGCTGGACCGATCGGACAGTACGTCGCCCAGCACGACCTTCTCCAGCGTGGCGGCCATCGCCGCGGGCGTGGTCGAATCGTCCGGCCCGCCGGAGGGGACGCGATCCAGGGCGGGTTCGTAGTGATCGACGCGCGTCGTCGCGTCGCCGATCGAGCGCAGGAATGCCGTGAGGGCCGCGGGACCGCCCGATCGCGCCATCAGCATGTTGGCGCAGACGCCGTCGCTGATCTCGACCGCCGCCTTGCACATCGCCTCGACCGACATCGCGCCCCTGGCGAGGTTTTCCTTCGCGACCGGACCCCACATGTCGACCGTGTCGCGCGCGGAGTAGGCCACCAGCGCGTCCAATCTCTCTTCTCCGCGATCGACCCGTGCCAGTACGAAGGCGGCCAGCGATGCCTTGTACGAACTGCACATGATGAAGCGTTCGTCGGCACGCCAGGACAGCGTCTTCCCGGTGCGGACGTTTCGGGCGTAGACGCCGATCCGCCCCCCGGTCGCCCGTTCGTAGGCGGCAATCGGATCGCGCTCGTCCGCGCGCGCTACGGCGGGCCAGCAAGCGAGCGTCGGGATGGCGAGGGTTACGATACGACGCGTCCGATCCATCGGTCTGCCCCTTGTCGTTGGCGATGCGGAACGATCCTTAGCGGCTATGAGCGCGATGTACCATGCCGGCGCGAGGCCTCACCCCATCGCCAGCGCGTCGATCGCGGCTTGCAGGATCGTGGCCGCCGCGTGGTTGTCGATCCGGTCGGCGCGTTTGGCGCGGCTGATGTCCTGCTCGATCAGCGCGCGTTCGGCTGAGACGGTCGACCAGCGTTCGTCCCACAGCAGGATCGGATAGCCCGCCTCCACGCAATTGCGCGCGAAGGCGCGGATCGACTGGGTGCGCGGGCTGTCGGTGCCGTCGAGGTTGAGCGGCAGGCCGATCACCCAGCCGACGACCTGCTGCTGCACCGACAGCGCGACCAGCGCGTCGCGGTCCTTCGTGAACTTCGTGCGGCGGACCAACTGTGCGGGGCTGGCGAAGCTCCACCCGGCATCGCACAATGCGGTACCGATCGTCTTGGTGCCGACGTCCAGACCGAGCAGCCGACCGCCGGCGGGGAGCGCGGCGCGATAATCGGCGGCGGCGAGGGCGATCATCGCGTTGCCGCGGCGTAGCGGCGCCCGGCATCGGCGCGGACATTGGCCCAGAACAGGCTGTAGTCGTAGACGTGGTAGTTGTTGCCCGGCAGCGCATAGGGGCCGACGTCCGGTGCGTTGCCGATCAGCAGCAGCCCGCGCGAATCGCAACGCGCGGCCACCTGCCCGGGGCGCAGGTCGGCGGTGCTCATGTCGCTGTTGGGAAAGAGCGTGCCCAGGTTCGCGGCGGCGGGGGCGGTGGCGCCTTGCGTGCCGGTCAGCGGGTTGACGCACAGCATCGGCGTGCCGCGGCGCGGGCGACCGTCGAACCCGGTGCTGCGGTCGTAGACCTGCTGGATCAGCGTGGGGTCGGCGGGCTCGGCGAACGTCTGCCACGACAGGACGCAGCCGGCCTGATCGGGGGCGGTGCAGGCGGGCAGGCCCAGCGCGGCCAGATCGGTGGCGGTCGACACCGGCCAGCCGACGACATAGGCCGCGACGATCCGCCGCGCGAGCGCGGTGCCGGCGACGCGATCCTTCAGCAGGTGCGTCAGGTGCAGCGCGCCCTGGCTGTGGCCGGCCAGGATGATCGGGCGGGTCGGGCCGACCTCCTCCAGGAATTGGTCGAACGCCGCGGTGATATCGCCATAGGCCAGTTGCAGCGCCTGTTCGGCGGCGGCGCGATCGGTCAGGAAGGCGCCGAACGTCGCCTGACGATAGCGCGGCGCCCAGATCGCGCCGACGTCATTGAAGGCGCTGGCCTGCCCGCGCAGGAACAGCGCGGCGCGCGCGTTCGCTTCCTGATCGTCCAGCGGCGCGTTCCAGTGCGCGCGGTTGAGGTAGGAGGTCGGGTGGATGAAGAACACCGCCGCCCCGCCCGCGCTGCGGCGCGGCTGCTGGCCGGCGGGCGCCCATAGCGCGGGATTGCCCGGCAGGTCGGGGCGCGCCAGCCACATCGTGCGCGCGCGGTAATCGGCGGCGGACAGCGCGCGCTGCCCCTTGAACGATTCGCCGGGGACCATCGCCATGCGCATGATCTCCACCCCCCACAGGCGATAGGCGAAGGCGGCGGCGATCCCGAGCACGATCAGCCCCGCGACGACATAAAGGAATTTGCGGACCAACGTGCCATCACCATCCTTGCCCGGCGGCCCCGTGCCCCGGCGGCAATTGTGCGTGCCGTGCCCCAGCGCGCGCCGGGGCGCAACCGCACTTGCGCGCCGGCCGCGCGCAACGGTTGCATAGCCGCCCGTCGCGATGGTAGCGGCGCGCCATGTCCGTCACCATCGATACCGTCAGGCGCATCGCCGGCCTGGCCCGCATCGCCATCACCGAGGAGGAGGCCGCGCGCCTCGCGCCCGAACTGGGCAACATCCTGGGTTTCATCGAACAGCTGGGCGAGGTGGATACCGCCGGGGTCGCGCCGATGACCGCGGTGATCCCCAACCACCTGCGGCTGCGCGACGACGTCGTCACCGACGGCGGCATCCGCGACGCGGTGCTGGCCAACGCGCCCCAGGCCGAACACGGATTCTTCACGGTGCCCAAGGTGATCGAATAATGACCGAACTGACCGATCTGGGCATCGCCGCGATCCGCGACGGGGTGCGCGCGGGCGACTTTTCCGCGCGCGAGGTCGCCGAGGCGTTCGTCGCCGCCGTCGCCGCAGCGAAGCCGCTCAACGCCTTCCTGGTGGAAACCCCCGACCATGCATTGGCCGCCGCCGACGCCGCCGACGCCGCGCGCGCGGCGGGCGAGGCGCCCAAGGCGATGGCGGGCGTGCCGATCGGGATGAAGGACCTGTTCTGCACCAGGGGCGTGCCGAGCACCGCGGCCAGCCACATCCTGGAAGGCTTCACGCCGCAGTACGAATCGACCGTATCCCAGAAATTGTGGGACGCGGGCGCGGGGATGCTCGGCAAGCTGAACATGGACCAGTTCGCGATGGGATCGTCGAACGAGACGAGCCATTTCGGCAATGTCGTCAGCCCGTGGCGGCGCAGCGACGGCGGTAACGCCGATCTGGCGCCGGGCGGATCGTCGGGCGGATCGTCCGCCGCGGTCGCCGCGCGGATCGCGCCGGGGGCGACCGGGACCGACACCGGCGGGTCGATCCGCCAGCCCGCCGCCTTCACCGGGATCAGCGGGATCAAGCCGACCTATGGCCGCTGTTCGCGCTGGGGCGTGATCGCCTTCGCGTCCTCGCTGGACCAGGCCGGGCCGATGGCGCGCGACGTGCGCGACTGCGCGATCATGCTGGAGGCGATGGCCGGCTTCGACGCGAAGGACGCCACCAGCCTGGACGTCGCGGTGCCGCAGTGGGAGGCGGGGCTGAACCCGTCGCTGAAGGGCAAGCGCGTCGGCATCCCGAAGGAATATCGCGTCGACGGCATGCCGCCGGAGATCGAGGCGCTGTGGCAGCAGGGCATCGAATGGGTGCGCGACGCCGGCGCCGAGGTAGTCGAGGTATCGCTGCCGCATACCAAATACGCGCTGCCGGCCTATTACATCATCGCGCCGGCGGAGGCATCGTCCAACCTGGCGCGCTATGACGGCGTGCGTTACGGCCTGCGCGACCTGCCCGAGGGCGCGAACCTTCAGGAGATGTACGCCAGGACCCGCGCCGAGGGGTTCGGCGACGAGGTGAAGCGGCGCATCCTGATCGGCACCTATGTGCTGTCGGCGGGCTTCTACGATGCCTATTACACGCAGGCGCAGAAGGTGCGGGCGCTGATCGCGCAGGATTTCGACAGCGCATGGGAGCAGTGCGACGTGCTGCTGACCCCGACCGCGCCGTCGGCGGCCTTTGCATTGGGCGAGAAGAACGCCGATCCGATCGCGATGTACCTCAACGACGTGTTCACGGTGCCCTCGTCGCTGGCCGGCCTGCCCGCGATGAGCGTGCCGGGCGGCGTGGACGCCGGCGGGCTGCCGCTGGGGTTGCAGATCATCGGCAAGGCGCTGGACGAACAGGGCGTGCTGAACGCCGCGCTGGCGATCGAGCAGCGCGCCGGCTTCGTGGCGCGGCCGGGGCGGTGGTGGTAGACGTTCCGGCTGATTGGTGTTACCTCGGTAACACTGGAGGCATGCGATGAACGCTCCGCTCGACAAGCGCACCCGGACGAATATGACCAGCAAGGGCCAGGTCCTGATCCCGAAGGACGTGCGCGACCTGATCGGGTTGGTGCCCGGTCAGCCGGTCGAGGTGGGCATCAACGACCGCGGTGAGGCGGTGGTGGTGCCGCAGGGCGCGGCGAGCGAGACGCCGGAGCAGCGGCGCCGGCGATTGCTGGGCGTACTGGCGGAGATGCGGCGCGACCCGCTGTTCGATCGACCGTCGGCAGAGATCATGCGAGAGTTGCGCGGGGATGATCCGCTGCCGTGATCTTCCTCGATACGAACGTCATCATCGACCTGTTCAGCGACGGCCGTGGCGCGGAGGCGGCATGGTCGCTGGCGCGCTATGGTGACGCGGTCGCGGCTGGCGCGGTCGTTTGCAACCAGATCGTCCTTGCCGAGCTGGCAGGCCATGCGCCCGGCGTGTCCGCGCTGCGCGATCGCCTCGACCGGCTTGAGATCCGCATCATGAGCTTTGCCGACGATGCCGCCTTCAGCGCAGGGTCCGCGTTTCGCGAATATCGGCGACGCGGGGGCGCCAAGACGGCGATCCTGGCCGATTTCCTGATTGCGGGTCACGCCGCGGTGCTGGGCGCATCGCTGGTGACGCGCGATCGACAACTTGCCATCTACTTCCCCGACCTCACCCTCATCACACCCGAGACCCATCATGGCTGACGCATCCGCACCGTTCCGCATCAAGGGCGCCACCGGCGACTGGGAGGTCGTGATCGGCCTCGAGGTTCATGCGCAGGTGACGTCGAACGCGAAATTGTTCTCCGGCGCGGCGACCGCGTTCGGGGCGGAGCCGAATTCGCAGGTGTCGCTGGTCGACGCCGCGATGCCGGGGATGCTGCCGGTGCCCAACCGAGAATGCATCCGCCAGGCGGTGCGCACCGGCATGGCGATCGACGCGCAGATCAATAAGTGGTCGCGGTTCGACCGGAAGAACTATTTCTACGCCGATCTGCCGCAGGGTTACCAGATTTCCCAGCTGTATCATCCGCTTGTCGGCGAAGGTTCGATCGAGATCGAAGATGGCGAGACCGTCAAGACGATCGGCGTCGAGCGCATCCATGTCGAGCAGGACGCCGGCAAGCTGATGCACGACCAGCATCCGACGCGCTCCTATGTCGATCTCAACCGGTCGGGCGTCGCGCTGATGGAGATCGTCAGCCGGCCGGACATGCGTTCGCCCGCAGAAGCAGGGGCTTACCTCCGGAAGCTGAGAGCGATCCTGCGCTATGTCGGGTCGTGCGACGGCAATATGGAGGAAGGCTCGATGCGCGCCGACGTCAACGTCAGCGTGCGCAAGCCGGGCGAGGAATTCGGCACGCGCACCGAGACGAAGAACGTCAATTCGGTGCGCTTCGTGATGGCCGCGATCGAGCATGAAGCGAACCGCCAGGTCGACGTGCTGGAGGCGGGCGGGACGATCGTGCAGGAAACGCGGCTGTTCAACCCCGACACCGGCACCACGCGGTCGATGCGGTCGAAGGAAGATGCGCACGATTACCGCTACTTCCCCGACCCCGACCTGCTGCCGCTGGAACTGGACGAGGCGTTCCTGGCGGAATGCCGCGCCAGCCTGCCCGAACTGCCCGATGCCAAGCGCCAGCGGTACGAGGGGCTGGGGATTACGCCGTACAATGCCGAGGTGCTGACCGCGGAGGTCGAGAGCGCGCGCTGGTTCGACGCGCTGCTGGAGGCGGGCGCGAAGCCGGTCGCGGCGGCGAATTGGGTGACGAGCGAGCTGTTCGGCGCGCTCAACCGGCTGGGCAAGAGCATCGTCGACAGCCCGGTGACCCCGGCGCAGGCGGCCGAGCTGCTGGCGCTGGTGGCGGACGGCACGCTGTCCGGCAGCCTGGCCAAGCAGGTGTTCGAGGCGATGCTGGAAACCGGTGACGCGCCGGGCAGGATCGTCGAGGAGCGCGGGCTGAAGCAGACCAGCGACACCGGCGCGATCGAGGCGGTGATCGCCGAGGTGCTGGCGAAGAACCCCGGCCAGCTGGAACAGTATCGCGGCGGCAAGGTGGCGCTGTTCGGCTTCTTCGTCGGCCAGACGATGAAGGCGATGGGCGGCAAGGCGAACCCCGCGGTGGTCAACGAATTGTTGAAAAAGGCGCTGGACTAGCGCCGGCGGCGCCCCCTAGTTTTCCGGCGGGGAAACGGGACGGGGGCGTCTTACCATGCGGGTTATTCTGGTCGCGGCAGCGGCGCTGCTGGCGTGCGCGACGTCGGCCGGCGCGCAGGAAAAGCGCGCGGTGCGGCAGGGGTTCGAACTGGCCGCGGGCAGCGGCAAGACGATCCTGCTGTTCCGCCCGACCGTCAGCGTCGGCGCACAATCCACCGGCGGCATGTTCGAGCCGAACGCCGACTGGACCGACAAGGCGCGTGCGAACATCGACGCCGCGCTGGTCGAGCGGCAGGCGCTGCTGGGCAACAAGGTGATCGCCGCGCCCGAAAGCTTCGGCGAGGATGCGCAGCGGGTCGAGGAATATTCGCGGCTGTTCGCGGCGGTATCGCAGGCGGTGATCGAATATCAGTTCTTCCTGGGCAACCGGTTGCCGACCAAGAAGCGCGACAACAAGGCGGGCGTGTTCGACTGGTCGCTGGGCGAGGGGGTGCGCGACCTGCCGGGGGCGAAGGACGCCGATTACGCGCTCTTCCTGTACAACAAGGATGCGTACGGCTCGACCGGACGCAAGCTGTTGCAGATCGCGGCGCTGCTGGGGCCGGGGATCGCGGTAAAATCCGGCGAACACGCCGGTTACGCCGGGCTGGTCGACCTGCGGACGGGTGACGTGCTGTGGCTCAACGCCGACGGGGCGATGGGCGGCGACGTGCGCGACCCGGACGGTGCGAAGAAGCGTGTCGGCCAGTTGCTGGAGGAATTTCCCGGCAGCGCGCCGGTGCCGGTCGTGGCGGCGCCGGTTCCCGCCAAGTGAACGCCGCGCTGATGGCGCTCGCGCTCGTGGCGGCGGGCGCGACGAAGCCCGCGCCGCCGCCGCCGCCCTATGCCGGCGTCTACCAGCCGCAGGGCGTCGACGAGATCGGGCTGTGGCGCGAGGACGACGAGCGCGAGGCCCGGCTGGCGCATTCGCCGCTGGTGATCCACGACGAGGCGCTGACCGGCTACGTCCGCCGCGTGCTGTGCGCCGCGGTGGGCGAGGACCGGTGCAAGGCGACGCGGTTGTATGTGATGCGCGTGCCGGCGTTCAACGCCAACATGTCGCCCAACGGGACGATGCAGGTCTATAGCGGGCTGTTGCTGCGCGTGCGGTCGGAATCCGAGCTGGCGGCGGTGCTGGGGCACGAATTCGGGCATTTCGAGAAGCGCCACTCGCTCAACCATTTCAAGGCGCGCCGTAGCGGTACCGACATGCTCAGCTGGGCGGCGGTGCTGCTGTCGATGGGCGGGCCGCAGGGCGCGCGCAGCTTCAACGATATGCAGATGTCGGTGCTGGGCAGCCTGTATCGTTACGGGCGCGACCAGGAGCGCGAGGCCGATCTGGTCGGGCTGGGCTATCTCAACGGTAGCGGCATGCGCCCCGGCGCGGCGTCGCGCGTGTGGCGCACGCTGATCCAGGAGCGGGAGGCATCGGCGGCGGCGCGGGGGCTGCGCAAGCCCGATTTCGAGCGGGTCGCGTTCTTCGCCTCGCATCCGCCCGATGGCGAGCGGGCGGATTACCTGTATGCGCTGGCCGCGCCCGACGGCGAGACGCGCGACGAGGGGACCGAGCGCTATACCGCCGCGATCGCGCCGTGGCTGCCGCAGTTCCTGGACGACCAGATCAAGCTGAACGACTTCGGGGCGAGCGATTTCATCATCACCCATCTGGCGGAAGGCGGCTGGACCGCGCCGCTGTGGCGGGCGCGCGGCGACCTGTTCCGCGGACGCGGGCAGCCGCGCGACCTGATGAACGCGGCCGATTTCTACGCCAAGGCGGTCGCGCTCGACCCGCAACTGGCGGAGGCGCAGCGCGGGTTGGGGCTGTCGCTGGTGAAGACCGGGCGCACCGCCGAAGGTGCCGCCGCCCTGCGCCGCTATCTCGACCTGACACCGGGCGCCGCCGACGCCGCGATGATCGGCATGATCCTGTCCACGACCGGAGAGACGAAATGACGATGGTGAACCGCATGATCGCCGCGACGCTGGCGGCGGCGCTGACGGTCGCTTCACCCGCGGCGTGGGCGCACAGTTACCGCGAGAAAGGCGTCGCCGCGCCGATCGCGGACACGGCGTTGACCGTCACCCCGGCGCGCGACTGGAACCGGCTGTCGGGCAAGCCGGGCAAGGTCGCCGAAACCTGGACGCTGGATGGCGAGCAGCTGAACGACGTCACCTTCTATGCCGGGGTCGTGCCGGGCGAGCCGCTGCTGCGCGAGCGCAACCGCAAGCGCGCACCGCTGCCGAAGTTCACGACCGCGACGCTGCTGGCGGAGATACCGGAGCTGCTGGAGGGGACGTATCGGGCGTTCAAGGGGATCGGGACGTTTGCGGTGACGTCGTCGCAGCCCGGCCGGTTCCTCGACCATGACGCGGTGACGTTCGCCTATGACTATCTCGACGCCGACCAGCTGCCGCGGCGTGGAGAAGCGGTGGCAACGATCGTCGACAAGCGGTTGTATATGGTGACGTTCGACGCGCCGCGGCTGCATTATTTCGGCAGGGGCGTGGCGGATTACCGTGCGCTGGTGGCCGCAACGCGGCTGGCGGCGGCGCCCGCGCCCGGCCAGGGCGGCGGGCGGTAGCGGCGGGGCGGCGCGGGACCGCCCCGCATGCGTCATTGCTGGGTCAGGTCCTGGTTCTTCACCTCGCCGCCGGTGCCGCCGTTGCCGTCGAACTCGCCGGTCCTGGTGAAGCGTGCCGATTCCTCACCGCCCTCGCCGCGGGCGACCGCGTCGCTGCGTGCCTCGACCGCCTGCTGGATATCGGGGCGCGGATCGTCGCGGTTGGGGGTGACGTCGATCGTCTTCGTGTCGGCCATGCTGGCGCTCCTGTCAGATGCTGGGATTGGCCGGGGCGGGATCGCCCGCCGGGGTGCCGGGGGAGGGCACGTCGACGTCGGGCGCCGGCGGATTGATCTCCGGCGGGGGGGCGTCGGGCTGCGCCGGCGGGGTCGGCTGGGGCACGTCGGCGGGGATGCCGGGATTGGTCGCCATGGGGGTTCTCCTTCGTCGCGGATCAACGCTTCGCCCCGCGCCGGGTTGCCCGCTTGCCCAGCGGCCCGCCGCAGTATAGAGGCCGCCGACCGGCGGTGTCCGATCAAGCGGGCGTGGCGGAACTGGTAGACGCGCTGGATTTAGGTTCCAGTATCGCAAGATGTGGGGGTTCGAGTCCCTTCGCCCGCACCAGTCCCCGCGCCTTGCGGGGTGGCCACCACTCACGAAATTCAAGACGAAAGCGGCCTAGATGCAGACTGTCGAGACGTTGAACGAGGGGCTGAAGCGCGCCTACACCCTCACCATCCCCGCCAGCGCGATCGAGGCGCGGGTGGATGCCGAGATCAAGCGCGTCGCGCCGCAGATGCGGATGCCCGGTTTCCGCCCCGGCAAGGTGCCCGCCAACCTGGTGCGCAAGATGCACGGCGACGCCATGCTGCAGGAGGCGCTGAACACCTCGATCCAGGACGGTATCCAGTCGCTGATCGCCGACAAGCAGCTGCGTCCCGCGGTGCAGCCGTCGGTCGAGCTGGTCGAGGGCTATGCCCCCGGCAAGGACGCCGAGCTGAAGGTCGAGCTGGAGGTGCTGCCGCAGGTGCCGGCGCCGGCGATCGACAACCTGAAGCTGGAGCGGCTGACCGTGCCGGTCGATGACGCGGCGGTCGATGCGCAGCTGCAGAAGTTCGCCGACCAGCAGAAGCGCTGGGACGATGCCGGCGACAAGGCGGCCGAGACGGGCGACCTGGTGACGGTCGATTTCGTCGGCAAGACGATGGATGGCGTCGCGTTCGACGGCGGCACCGGCACCGACATGGCCGTGGAGATCGGCGCGGGCCGGCTGATCCCGGGCTTCGAGGACCAGGTGGTCGGCGCCAAGGCGGGCGAGGAGCGCCAGATCAAGGTGACCTTCCCGGCCGATTACGGCGCGAAGGAACTGGCCGGCAAGGACGCCACGTTCGACCTGACGATCAAGTCGGTGAAGACCGCCGGCGAGAGCGTGATCGACGAGGAACTGGCGACGTCGCTGGGGCTGGAGAGCCTGGACCAGCTCAAGGGCCTGCTGAAGGGGCAGATCGAGCAGGAGCACAACGGGCTGACGCGCACCTACATGAAGCGCAAGCTGTTGGACCAGCTGGCCGAGGGGCATGACTTCGACGTGCCGCCGTCGATGGTCGAGGCCGAGTTCAGCCAGATCTGGCAGCAGCTTCAGCACGAAGCCACGCACGAGCCGGATCCGGAAGCGGCGCTGAAGGAAATGGAAGCCGAGCGCGAGGATTATCGCAAGATCGCCGAGCGCCGCGTGCGCCTGGGCCTGCTTTTGTCCGAGATCGGCCAGGCGAACGGCGTCGAGGTTAGCCAGCAGGAAATGCAGCGGCTGCTGATGCAGGCGGCGCAGCAGTACGGCCCGGAGGACCGCCAGCGGTTCATCCAGTACGTCCAGCAGGACCCGATGGCCGCCGCCCAGCTGCGCGCGCCGCTGTATGAGGACAAGGTCGTCGACTTCCTGTTCGACAAGGCCGAGGTGACCGACCGCGAGACCACCCGCGAGGAGCTGGAAGCCGCGATCGAGAGCGAGGACGGCTTCGCGACCGGCACGCACCACCACGACCACGACAACCACAAGCCCAAGCAGACCAAGGCCAAGAAGGCGGCGGCGAGCGACAAGGCCGACGCGGCCGAGGGCGACGCCCCGGCCAAGCCCGCCAAGAAGGCGGCGGCGAAGAAGCCGGCGGCCAAGGGTGAGGACGCCGCGGTCGAGCCGACCGAGGCGGACGCCGCCCCGGCCAAGAAGCCGCGCGCCAAGAAGGCCGCGGCCCCGGCCGAGGGCGAGGCTGCCCCGGCGGCGGAGGCTGCCCCGGCGAAGAAGCCGCGCGCCAAGAAGGCGGCGGGCGGCGACGCCGAGTAACAGGCTAGGCGGCACGCGGCGCCCGGCATATGACGGGCGCCGGGCCGAAGACGACGGCGGCGGGATCGGGCATCGGCCCGGTCCCGCCGTCCGTGTAAGGGGGATGCGGACAGATGACGCCTGAGCCGTCGCGACGCGCGACCTTCCCCCCGATGCGCGCGCTGGCGCCGCTGGCGGTGGCGATATCCCCCCTGCTGGCGGCGGCGACGATCGTGAGCGGCGCGCGCGGCGCGATCGGCAACGACGAACGCGGGCAGCTGGCGCAGATCGCCGCCGACCGCGTCAACGACTGGCATTCGCCGCTGATGACCCGTGCGTGGCAGGCGCTGATCGCGACCGGGCTGGGCGAGGGCGCGTTGTTCGTGCTGGCGGCGCTGACCTATTGGGGGGCGTTCGCGCTGATCGCGTGGGCGCTGGTGCGGCGCGGGGCGGTGATCGCGGCGCTGGCGGTGCCGGCGATCGGGGCGCTGGTGCTGGCGGTGCTGGTCGACAGCCTGGTGACGAAGGATGCGTTGCTGGCGGCGGCGCTGCTGCTGGGCGCGGGGCTGTTGCTGGCGGGCGGCGACACGCGGATGCGGCGCGGCGCGGCGGTGCTGGCGACGGCGGCGTTCGTGGCGGGCGTGCTGATGCGGCACAACGGCGCGTTCGCGCTGGGGCCGCTGCTGATCCTGGCATGGCGGCCGCGGTGGATCGAGCGTGCGGGCGTGACGATCGTCGTCAGCGTGCTGATCGCGGCGCTGGCGATCCCGGTGGCGGGCCTGGTCAACCGGCGCGTGCTGGATGCCGCGCCCGCCGGTGCGATCGAATCGCTGCGGCTGTTCGACCTGGCGGGGATCGCCGCGCAGGAAGGGACGACCGCACCGTTCGGCCCCGGCACGCGGGTGACGATGCGCGATGTCGCGCGCTGCTACACCCCGGTGATGTGGGATACGATGGCGCCATGGGGGCGCTGCCCGTGGTTTTCGGCCAAGGCGGGCGTGCCGATCCACGACCAGCTGGAGCTGGCGCGCGGCACGCCGCCGTCGCCCGCGTCGCTGGACGCGGCATGGCGGCGCGCGCTGCTGGCCTATCCGGGCGGCTATCTGGCGCACCGTGCCGAGCATGCCAATGCCGAGCTGCTGCTGTTCGTGTCGATCAAGCCGCGCAACGGCATCGGCCCGGCGATGCCGGACCCGGCGCCGCCGCGCGAATCGGCGGCCAAGGCGCTGGTGCGCTATACCGCGGGGGTGGTGCTGATCCCGGCGATGTTCGTCGCGATCGGCGTCGTCGCGTGGATCGTCGCGCTGGCGGCGCTGCGCCGGGGCAATGGCGAATGGGGCAGCGGCGGGGGCGGCCGGGGCGAGCGGTGGCCGGTGCGCGTCGCGGCGGCGCTGGCGGCGTCCGGGCTCGGCTATGCCGCGTCGTTCGTGGTGGTGGGCGTGGCGACCGCGCCGCGCTATTTCGCCTATCCGGCGGCGACCGCGCTGCTGGCGGTGGTGCTGCTGCTGGCCGATCCGGGCGTGCGGCGGCTGTGGCGGGTGCGGCGCGACCTGGCGGCGTTGACGCTGTTGTTGCCGGCGGCGGTGATGATGGTGGCGGAGGCGGGGCGACTGACGGTAACGGTCCCGCAACCGCTGCCGGTGCAGCCGGCATCGTGACGAACATGGGAAACGATTGATGGAACCGCAGAGCGGACTGCGCGTGGCGGTGATCCTGCCGTGCTATAACGAGGCGGCGGCGATCGCGCAGACGGTGGCGAGCTTTCGCGCCGCGCTGCCCGATGCGGCGATCTACGTCTATGACAACAACAGCCGCGACGACACGGTCGGGGTGGCGCGCGCGGCGGGCGCGATCGTGCGGACCGAGCGGATCCAGGGCAAGGGCGCGGTGGTGCGCCGGATGTTCGCCGATGTCGACGCCGACGTCTATGTCATGGCCGACGGCGATGCCACCTATGACGCGGCCAGCGCGCCGGCGATGGTCGCGCGGCTGGTCGACGAGCAGCTGGACATGATCGTCGGCACGCGCATCGGCGAGGCGGCGGCCGCGTACCGCCGCGGGCACCGGTTCGGCAATGCGATGCTGACGGGGATGCTGGCGCAGCTGTTCGGGCGCAGTTTCACCGATATCCTGAGCGGTTATCGCGTATTCTCGCGACGGTTCGTGAAGAGTTTCCCGGTGCTGTCGGTCGGGTTCGAGATCGAGACCGAGATCAGCGTCCACGCGCTGGAGCTGAAGATGCCGCTGGGCGAGGTGGAGACGCCGTATTTCGCGCGGCCCGACGGGTCCGAATCGAAGCTGAGCACGTATCGCGACGGCTGGCGCATCCTGCGCACGATCGCGATGCTGTACCGGATCGAGCGGCCGCTGTGGTTCTTCGGCGCGATCGGCACCGTGCTGGCGCTGCTGGCGGTGGTGCTGGCGGTGCCGCTGGCGATCACCTACATGAACACCGGGCTGGTGCCGCGCGTGCCGACCGCGATCCTGGTGACGGGGCTGATGATCCTGGCCGCGCTCAACGGTTTTGCAGGACTCATCCTGGATACGGTGGTGCGCGGGCGGCGGGAGGTGCGGCGGCTGGCGTATCTGTCGCATCCCGCGCCGACGCGCGGCGGGGCTTGAACTGCCGACGGCGAGCGCCGATGTTGGCGGCGCGGGCCACGATTTTCCTCAGGGCATAAGAGAGCTTTTTACATGCACAATCCGTTCGAGACCGGCGATTTCGCAGGGGCGCTGGCGCGTGCCGGCGTCGGTATGCAGCAGACCCAGGCCGGGCTGGTGCCGATCGTCATCGAACAGTCGAATCGCGGCGAGCGCAGCTTCGACATCTTCAGCCGCCTGCTGCGCGAGCGGATCGTGTTCGTGACCGGCGGGGTGGAGGACGGCATGGCCAGCCTCATTACCGCGCAGTTGTTGTTCCTGGAATCGGAGAACCCGAAGAAGGACATCTTCATGTACATCAACTCGCCGGGCGGGGTCGTCACGGCGGGCATGGCGATCCATGACACGATGCAGTACATCCGCCCGCGCGTCGGCACGGTGTGCATCGGGCAGGCCGCGTCGATGGGTAGCTTCCTGCTGGCATCGGGCGAGCCGGGGATGCGCGTGGCGCTGACCAATGCGCGGATCATGATCCACCAGCCGTCGGGCGGGGCGCAGGGCATGGCCAGCGACATCGAGATCCAGGCGCGCGAGATCCTGCGCATCCGCCATTCGCTGAACCAGCTGTACGCCAAGTATACTGGCCAGCCGCTGGAGGAGATCGAAAAGGCGATGGATCGCGACAAGTTCATGTCATCGGACGAGGCCAAGGCGTTCGGCCTGATCGACGAGGTGTTCGACAAGCGGCCCGTCCCCGCCGACGAAACGCAGCCGTCGGCATAATCTTAATCGCTTTCGGGCATTGCCGGAAGCATCGGGGCCGGGTTAGCATGTCCGGCCCCGCCACACCGGGCCAGACATACCGCGGCATCGCGGGAAGGATGATTGAATGACGAAGCTCTCCGGCGGCGACTCCAAGAGCACCCTCTACTGCTCGTTCTGCGGCAAGTCGCAGCACGAGGTGCGCAAGCTGATCGCCGGTCCGACGGTCTTCATCTGCGACGAGTGCGTGGAGCTGTGCAACGACATCATCCGCGAGGAGACGAAGTCGGCGCTGGTCGCGAAGAAGGACGGCGGCGTGCCCACGCCGCAGGAGATCTGCGACGTGCTGGACGATTACGTCATCGGCCAGAAGCAGGCCAAGCGCGTCCTGTCGGTGGCGGTGCACAACCACTACAAGCGGCTGAACCACGGCGCCAAGGGCGCCGACGTCGAACTGGCCAAGAGCAACATCCTGCTGGTCGGCCCGACGGGCTGCGGCAAGACGCTGCTGGCGCAGACGCTCGCCCGTATCCTGGACGTGCCGTTCACGATGGCGGACGCGACGACGCTGACCGAGGCGGGTTACGTCGGCGAGGATGTGGAGAACATCATCCTCAAGCTGTTGCAGGCATCCGACTATAACGTCGAGCGGGCGCAGCGCGGCATCGTGTACATCGACGAGATCGACAAGATCAGCCGCAAGGCGGAGAATCCGTCGATCACCCGCGACGTATCGGGCGAGGGCGTGCAGCAGGCGCTGCTGAAGCTGATGGAGGGCACCACCGCCAGCGTGCCGCCGCAGGGCGGGCGCAAGCATCCGCAGCAGGAATTCCTGCAGGTCGACACGACGAACATCCTGTTCATCTGCGGCGGTGCGTTCAGCGGCCTGGAAAAGATCATCGGCGACCGGTTGCAGGGCAAGTCGATCGGCTTCGGCGCCTATGTCGCCAGCCCCGAGGAGAAGCGCACCGGCGAGGTGCTGCGCCAGACCGAGCCGGAGGATCTGCTGAAGTTCGGGCTGATCCCTGAATTCGTCGGCCGTCTGCCGGTGATCGCGACGCTGGAGGACCTGGACGTGCCCGCGCTCGTCAAGATCCTGGCCGAGCCGAAGAACGCGCTGGTCAAGCAGTACCAGAAGCTGTTCGAGATGGAGGAAGTGAAGCTGGGGTTCACCGACGACGCGTTGACTACGGTCGCCAAGAAGGCGATCGAGCGCAAGACCGGTGCGCGCGGGCTTCGCTCGATCCTGGAGGGCATCCTGCTCGACACGATGTTCGACCTGCCGGGGATGGACGGCGTCGACGAGGTGATGATTGACAAGGACGTGGTCGACGGCCGCAAGGAGCCGGTGCGCGTCTATGCCGACAAGAAGAAGGCCGGCGAGGTCGCCTGACGCGACCGCGACGGTGATGTAGAACGGGATCGGGCGTCGTCGCATCATGCGGCGGCGCCCGTTCTTCGTGGGGGAGGGGATGGGCATGACGACGATCCGCGATGCGACCGCCGATGACGCGCCCGCGGTGGCGCGGACGCTGGCGCGCGCCTTCGCCACCGATCCGGCGATGAGCTACATCTTCCCCGATCCCGCGCGGCGCGCGAAGGGATTGCCGGGGCTGTTCGCGCAATTGTTCGCGCAGGACAGCGACGGGATGCGGCTGGTCAGCGCGGATGCCGACGCCGCGACATTGTGGCGGCGACCGGGGCGGCCCGAGGCGCCGATCTGGTCGACCGCGGCGCGCGCGGTGCCGCTGCTCGCCGCATTGGGGCCGGCGGTGGGCCGCGCATTGCGGCTGAGCGGGGCGATCGCGGATCACTTTCCGGTCGAGCCGTTCTGGTACCTGCACGTCGCGGGCGTCGACCCGGCGCAGCAGGGCAAGGGGCTGGGCGGCGCGTCGATCCGCGCCGGGCTGGCACGTGCCGATGCGTCGGGCGTGCCCTGCTATCTGGAGACCGCGACCGAGAAGAACCTGGGGCTGTACGGCGCGCTGGGGTTCGAGCTGATCGGCGACTGGCGCGTGCCGGGCGGCGGGCCGCGATTCTGGTCGATGCGCCGCCCGGTCGCGGCGGGGCGCTGATACAGGTTTCGTTACGCGCGCGGATCGTCGCGGCGCGTCGTGCATTGGTGGGGAAAGGAGCCCGCGCCACAGCATGACGATCAGCGAAGAATCCCTGCCGCCGCCTTCCACCCGCCGTGCGCTGCTGGGGCGGCTGCCGCTGCCGCTGTGGACGCTGGCGCTGCCCGCGGCGGGGATGCTGGCGGTGCTGACCTCGCTCTACAAACTTGGGACGGTCGGGACGGTGGCGGCGTCGCTGATCCTGATCGGGTGCGTGCTGGCGGCGGTCCACCATGCGGAGGTGGTCGCGCATCGCGTCGGCGAGCCGTTCGGCACGCTGGTGCTGGCGATCGCGGTGACGGTGATCGAGGTGTCGCTGATCGTGTCGCTGATGCTGAGCGACGCGGGCGACGCCTCCGCGCTGGCGCGCGACACGGTGTTCGCGGCGATCATGATCATCCTGAACGGGATCATCGGCATCTGTCTGATGGCGGGCGGGCTGCGGCACCGCGAGCAGCGTTTCTCGCTGCGCGGGGTCAGCGCGGCGCTGTGCACGCTGGCGGCGATGGCGGTGCTGACGCTGGTGCTGCCCAGCTATACCTCCACCACGCCCGGCCCCTTCTACTCCACGTCGCAGCTGGGGCTGGTCGCGGTGGTCAGCCTGTTCCTGTACGGCATGTTCGTGATGGTGCAGACGGTGCGCCACCGCGATTACTTCCTGCCGCAGACCGACGATGTCGAGGATCACGCGCCGATGCCGTCGCGGCAGACGACGATGGCCGCGTTCGGCGTGCTGCTGGTGGCGCTGGTCGCGGTGGTGATGCTGGCCAAGGCGCTGTCGGCGACGGTCGAGCGGGCGGTGCTGGACGCCGGGCTGCCGCTGGCGATCGTCGGCGTGGTGATCGCGGCGCTGGTGCTGGCGCCGGAGAGCCTGGCCGCCTATCGCGCGGCGAAGCGCAACCGCATCCAGACCAGCCTGAACCTGGCGCTGGGATCGGCGCTGGCGACGATCGGGCTGACCATCCCGGCGGTCGCGATCGTCAGCCTGGTGCTGGAACTGCCGCTGGCGCTGGGGATCGGGCCGATGAAGCTGATCCTGCTGGCGCTGTCGCTGTTCGTCGCGACGATTTCGCTGGGCAACGGGCGCACGACGGTGATGCAGGGCGCGGTGCATCTGGTGATCTTTGCGGTCTATCTGTTCACCACGGTCGTGCCCTGACCGGCGTGGAGCCGGGAGGCGAGCAGCAGCCCCGCCGCGATCTGCACCAGCGCATAGGCGCGGCGCCGCGCGGGCCGGCCGACGAACGGGCGGACGGTGCGTTCCGCGCCCAGCGCGCGATCCTGCCACAGCGCGACGTGGCGGCGCGGCTGGACCAGCCCGGCCACGCCGTCGCCGATCATGAACATCGCCGCCATCTCGGCGGCGCGGGCCAGTGCGATAGGGGTCATGACGTCATCCTTGCCACATGAGCGTGGCACGAACGCATCGCCAGCGCACAAGTGGCACGATGCGATGCGCGCGCGCGATTGATGCGGGGGCGAAACGCACCATATAGTGGAGGATCGCCGCGTCGTTCGTGCGGCACCGGAGTATTCATGACGACCACTCTTCCCGTTCTTCCGCTTCGCGATATCGTCGTCTTCCCGCACATGATCGTGCCGCTGTTCGTCGGACGCGACAAATCGGTCGCCGCGCTGGAAGCGGCGATGGGCGCGGACAAGGAAATCTTCCTCGTCGCGCAGCTGGACCCCGCCGAGGACGATCCGGCGCGTGACGACCTGTACACGATGGGCGTCACCGCCACCGTGCTTCAGCTGCTGAAGCTGCCCGACGGCACCGTGCGCGTGCTGGTGGAGGGCAAGGTGCGCGCCACGCTGGAGACGCTGGAGGAGGCAGGCGACCACCTGGTCGCCGAGGTCGCGCCGCTGGAGGACGCCGAGGTGTCGGGCACCGAGGCGGCGGCGCTGATGCGCTCCGTCGTCAGCCAGTTCGAGAATTACGCCAAGCTCAACCGCAAGCTGCCCGCCGAGCTGACCGCGCAGCTGGCCGAGATCGACGTCGCCGCGCGGCTCGCCGATACGGTCGCGGGCAACATCCAGGTCAAGGTCGCCGAGAAGCAGGCGCTGTTGATGGAGGCCGATCCGCTCAAGCGGCTGGAGATGGCCTATGCGCTGATGGAAGGCGAGCTGGGCGTCCTGCAGGTCGAGAAGAAGATCAAGAGCCGCGTCAAGCGCCAGATGGAGAAGACGCAGCGCGAATATTACCTCAACGAACAACTAAAGGCGATCCAGCGCGAGCTGGGCAACGAGGGCGAGGAAGGCGAGGGCGACGAGATCGCCGAGCTGACCCAGAAGATCGCCACGCTGAAGCTGTCCAAGGAGGCGCGCAGCAAGGCGACCGCCGAGCTGAAGAAGCTGAAGACCATGGCGCCGATGAGCGCCGAGGCGACGGTGGTGCGCAACTATCTCGACGTGCTGCTGGGCCTGCCGTGGGGCAAGCGCAGCAAGATCAAGAAGGACATCCCCGCCGCCGAGGCGATCCTGAACGAGGATCACTATGCGCTCGACAAGGTCAAGGACCGGATCGTCGAATATCTGGCGGTACAGGCGCGCACCAACAAGCTGAAGGGGCCGATCCTGTGCCTGGTCGGGCCGCCGGGCGTCGGCAAGACGTCGCTCGGCAAGTCGATCGCCAAGGCGACGGGGCGCGAGTTCATCCGCCAGTCGCTGGGCGGGGTGCGCGACGAGGCGGAAATCCGCGGGCACCGGCGCACCTATATCGGATCGCTGCCGGGCAAGATCGTCACCAACCTGAAGAAGGCAGGGGCGTCCAACCCGCTGTTCCTGCTCGACGAGATCGACAAGCTGGGGCAGGATTTCCGCGGTGACCCGGCATCGGCGCTGCTGGAGGTGCTGGACCCCGAGCAGAATGCGAAGTTCAACGACCATTACCTGGAGATCGACATCGATCTGTCGGACGTGATGTTCGTGTGCACCGCCAACACGCTGAACCTGCCGCAGCCGCTGCTGGACCGGATGGAGATCATCCGGCTGGAGGGCTATACCGAGGACGAGAAGGTCGAGATCGCCGAGCGGCACCTGATCGCCAAGCAGATCGAGGCGCACGGGCTGAAGGCGGGCGAGTTCACGCTGACGCAGGAGGGTCTGCGCGCGCTGATCCAGCGGTACACGCGCGAGGCGGGCGTGCGCACGCTGGAGCGGGAGATCGCGAAGCTGGCACGCAAGGCGCTGCGCCAGATCCTGGAAGGCAAGGTGGAAAGCGTGACGATCACGCCCGACAATCTGGCCGATTTCGCGGGCGTTCAGAAGTTCCGCCACGGCCTGTCGGAGACCGAGGACCAGATCGGCGCGGTGACCGGGCTGGCGTGGACCGAAGTGGGCGGCGAATTGCTGACCATCGAGAGCGTCACCGTGCCGGGCAAGGGCGCGGCGAAGGTGACCGGCAAGCTGGGCGACGTGATGAAGGAATCGGTGCAGGCCGCCTTCAGCTTCGTTCAGGCGCGCGCGCCGTCGTTCGGGATCAAGCCCAGCCTGTTCCACCGCAAGGACATCCACATCCACCTTCCCGAGGGCGCGGTGCCGAAGGACGGGCCGTCGGCGGGCATCGGGCTGGTGACGTCGATCGTGTCGACGCTGACGGGCATTCCGGTGCGCAAGGAAGTGGCGATGACCGGCGAGGTGACGCTGCGCGGACGGGTGCTGCCGATCGGCGGACTGAAGGAGAAGCTGCTCGCGGCGCTGCGCGGCGGGATCGAGACGGTGCTGATCCCGAAGGAGAATGAGAAGGATCTGGTGGAGATCCCGCAGAACATCCGCGACGGGCTGACCATCGTGCCGGTGGCGCATGTCGACGAGGTGCTGAAACTGGCGCTGACCCGGCCGCTCGAATCGATCGTGTGGACCGAGGCGGACGAGCTGGCGGCGCTGCCGCCCGCGCCGATCGCGCCGGCGGGGGGCGAACTGCATCACTGATCGGCCCGCACACGATTGTCAGCGGAACGTCACCGTCGCACGGCAAGGCCGCGCGGCGGTTTCGTTTGACTCGCGTTCATGCCCGCGCATTACTGGGCGGATGTGGCCGCAAGCCGCGAATCCATTTCAAAACGCGTAAACAGTAAAGAAACGGGGCAATTTCGGATGAACAAGCAGGAACTGATCGCGGCGGTGGCGACGTCGGCGGGGCTTGGCAAGAACGAGGCGAGCCGCGCGGTCGAGGCGGTGTTCGACACGATTTCGGCCAGCCTGAAGAAGGGCGACGAAGTGCGCCTGGTCGGGTTCGGCACCTTCGCGGTCAGCAAGCGCAAGGCCTCGATCGGGCGCAATCCGCGCACCCGCGAGCCGATGACGATCAAGGCGTCCAACCAGCCCAAGTTCAAGGCGGGCAAGGTGCTGAAGGATTCGCTGAATTAACCGCCGGGGCATTTAAGCGCTGGACAGGCGCGTCGGCTTTGCCTAGACGCGCCGCTCCGATACGGATCGGGCGCGTAGCTCAGCGGTAGAGCACACCCTTCACACGGGTGGGGTCACAGGTTCAATCCCTGTCGCGCCCACCATGTCCGACAGACCCCGCCGGCCCGCGCCGGCGGGGTTTTTCGCGTCTGCGCGACACTGGATCGGGGATCGGGCGTGGCATCCGGGCGACGTCATCAAACCGTCATTCATGCGTCATGCATATGACTTGAAACCTGCATTCTATTGTCACCTCCCGCGCCTAGCGCCGCCGATGGGACGAACGGACGGGGCAGCCGCCCTGCCGTTTCCGGGGGTCCGAGGGATGGACCCGCCATCAAAGGGAGTGTTTCATGCTCAGCTTCAGCCGTCGTCACAGCAGCCTGCTGGCGACCACCGCCTGTCTGTTCCTCGCCTCGTGCGGCGCGGACGACGTCGCCTCGCCGGGCGCCGGGTCGATCGGTGTCGTCATCAACCAGCCGGCGCCGACCCCGACGCCGACCGGCACGCCGACCCCGACCGCGCTGACCGCGGCGCAGTTCGCCACCGCCACGACGCAGGGCGGCGTGACGATCACGGCGGACGAGCAGCTGGCGATCGTGAACGCGGGCGCGAACAACAACCTGAACGGTTTCGGCAGCACGCTGAACGGCGTCTATCCGGTCAGCGGCACGTCGCTGACCACCGCCAGCAACCCGCAGACGGTGCTGGGCAACACCAGCTTCATCCAGAACACCAGCTTCGTCGGTGCGCTGAGCGGCCCGAACGACAACGCCTTTTCGGGCTGGACCTGTTCGTCGACCACAGCGGCGTTCCTGAACAGCGCGCAGTGCGGCGCGGTCCCGTCGATCGGCAGCTATGCCGCGGCGACCTCGGTCTGCCCGACCGGACTGATCGACGACGGCACGTTCACGCCGAGCGGCGCGGCCAACCCGTCCTATCGCTATTGCCGCCTGCCGGGCGTCATCAGCGCCGACCTGTCGCTGCCGAAGATCGCGGGCGTCGTCTACCGCTTCCGCGGCCAGACCGAAGTGGGTGTCGACGGGACCAGCAACGTCACGCTGACGATCGCGCCGGGCGTGGTGCTGGCCGCCGATGCCAGCGAATCGTCGAACGACCTCCTGCTGGTCAACCGCGGCAGCAAGCTGAACGCGGTCGGCACCGCCGACGCGCCGATCGTCTTCACCGCGCAGCAGAACCTGGTGAACAACGGCGTGTCCGACGCGACGCAGGGCCTGTGGGGCGGCGTCATCCTGCTGGGCCGCGCGCCGACCGCGGTGTGCGCCACCGGCACCGGCCCGAACGATGCCGGCGGCACGTCGACCACCTGCCAGCAGGCGATCGAGGGCGTGACCGGGCGCTTCTACGGCGGCACCAACCAGACCGACAGCTCGGGCACGCTCCAGTACGTCCAGATCCGCTACACCGGCATCGCGATCAGCGAAGGCAACGAGCTGCAGGGGCTGACGCTGGGCGGCGTCGGTTCGGGCACCACGATCGACCATGTGCAGAGCCACAATTCGTCGGATGACGGCGTCGAGATCTTCGGCGGCACCGTCAACCTCAAGTATTTCGTGGTGACCGGCGCCGACGACGACGGCTTCGACGTCGACAACGGCTGGCGCGGGTTCATGCAGTTCATCATCGCGGCGCAGAAGGCCGGCGGTTCGACCGCCGATTCGTTCGCGACCGAAATCGACTCGAACGGTTCGGAAGACCTGCTGCCGCGCACCTACGGCCGCTACGCCAACTTCACCTTCATCCAGACGACGTCGGCGCCGTCGGCGATCCGCCTGCGCGGCGGTGCGGACTTCGCGTTCGTCAACGGCGTGGTGAAGACCCCGGCGGGTCAGACCTGCGTCAACATGATCGCCAGCAACCAGGTGAACGGCGCGGCCGCGACCGGCAACGATCGTTCGACGATCCGTCCGGCCAACAGCGCGCTGCAGGACGTGGGGCCGCCGACGTTCAACTCGGTCTACTTCCAGTGCCAGGGCCGGTGAGGCGCATCGCGCTTCACTGACCGGCGGCCGGCCGGGGCGCGCACCTGCCGCCCCGGCCCCGCTCTTTGCCCCTCATCCGAAGGCCCGATCCATGCGCCAGCGCACCGCCTACGCATCGCTTCTCCTGCTGACCACCACGCTGGTCGCCCCCGCGGCACTGGCGCAGGTCGCCCCCTCCACCGGCGCGCCCGCCGCGCCGGCTCCGGCTCCCGCCACGGCCTCGCCGGTCACGCCCGCCGACACCGCCGCCGATCCGCAGCAGGATCAGGCGGAAGTGTCGGCGCCGGGCGTCGATACCTCCGCCAGCGAGGATATCGTCGTCGTCGGGCGGAACATCCCCAATACCGTCCGCGCCACCGCGCAGGTCGTCAGCGTGCTGTCGGCGGCCGATATCGCGCGCACCGGCGAAGGCGATATCGCGGGCGCGCTGACCCGCGTCACCGGCCTGTCGGTGGTCGGCAACGGCTATGTCTTCGTGCGCGGCCTGGGCGATCGCTATTCGTCGGCGCTGCTCAACGGCTCGCCTTTGCCCAGCCCCGAACCGCTGCGCCGCACGGTCCCGCTCGACATCTTCCCGACGTCGATCGTCGGATCGGCGCTGGTGCAGAAGACCTATTCGGCCAATTACCCGGGCGAGTTCGGCGGCGGCGTCATCAACCTGACGACCAAGGCGATCCCGGACGAAAGCTTCATCACCGGCGGCGCATCGGTCACGATCGATACCGAGACCACCGGGCGGCTGGGCTATACCTATTTCGGTTCGAAGACCGACTGGCTGGGCTACGACAACGGCGAGCGCCGCGTCCCCGGCTTCATCAAGGCGGCACCGACCGGCACCGGGGTGATCCCGACCGAACAGGTCGCGCAGCTGTCGAACGCGCCGACCACGCTGCTCCAGCGCAACGGCGACATCCCGCCCAACTGGTCGGGCGAGCTGAGCGCGGGGCTGACCGGCGATCTGGGCGCGACCCGGCTGGGCGTGGTCGCCACCGGCAGCATCTCGAACACGTGGCGCACGCGCGACGTGACGCAGCAGGATACCGTTCAGGAGACGGGATCGCTGCGCAACGACTTCCACACCGTCATCACCGACAATCGCGCGGTGGTGAACGGCCTGCTGGGCTTCGGTGCGGAATTCGACGCGAACCGCATCCGCTGGACGAACGTGTACATCCACGATTCGCTGAAGCAGGGCCGCGCGTCGGCGGCGACGATCTATAACAATTCCAGCGGCGCGCCGCTGTTCCAGCAGAACACCAGCTTCTTCGAACGCCAGCTGATCGAGACGCAGCTGGTCGGCGAGTTCAAGCCGGTCGACGGCCTGTCGGTGGACCTGCGCGGCGCCTATGCCAATTCGAAGCGCAAGTCGCCGTACGAGCGGCAGTTCATCTATCTGTGCAACACCGCGCTGAACATCACGGTGGACGTGCCGGTCGGCGGCACCGCGCTCAACTGCCCGGGCGTGTGGCAGGCGACCAACGCGTTCGACCGGTTCGCGACGGTGGTGTTCAGCGAGCTGAACGAGAACCTGTATTCGGGTCAGGCGGACGTCGCCTACAAGCTGTCGGGCGAGCGGCCGATGACGCTGTCGGGCGGCTATTACTTCTCCGACAACGACCGCACGTCGACCCGCCTGCCGTTCGTCTATCAGACGACGACGGGTGCGCAGATCCCGTTCCCGTGCAACCTGTTCCGCCCCGACTTCCTGCTGTCGCCGGACGTCCTGAACGGCTGCGCGGTGTCGCCCACCGGCACGCCCGCGCAGAATGCGGTGCAGATGCGCTTCGACGCGGGGCAGAACGGCTCCTACGCGTATGACGCCAGGCTGCGTATCCACGCCGGCTATGTCCAGGCCGAGGCGGAGGCGTTCGACGGGCTGCGTGCGATCATCGGCGTGCGCTACGAAACCGCGAAGCAGCAGGTGACCCCGGTCAATTCGACCGGCACGCTGCTGAACAACGACTATTTCCTGCCGGCGGCGACGCTGACATGGAATTTCGCGGAGAACATGCAGCTGCGCGTCGCCGCGTCGAAGACGATCGCGCGCCCGCAGTTCCGCGAGCTGGCGCCGCAGGCGTTCCGCGATTTCGAATCGGATCGCCTGTTCTTCGGTAACCCGCGGCTGCGCGACAGCGAGCTGTACAATCTGGAGGCGCGCTACGAATGGTTCTTCGCGCGTGACCAGCGGATCACGGCGGCGGGCTTCTACAAGCGGATCGACCGCCCGATCGAGCAGGTCGGCTTCTATCCGACGCCCGACGCGCGGTTGCAGACCGGCTTCACCTATCTGCCCAAGGCGACCCTGTGGGGTGCCGAGGTCGAGGTGCAGAAGTACGTGCCGCTCGATTTCATCTCCGACGGGATGGCGGGCAAGCGCGCGGTCATCATCGCCAACTACACCTATACCCAGTCGAAGATCACCGCGGACGACACCTGCGTCCCCGGCGTGCTGGAAGGTACGACGCTGGGCGGGTGCCAGCCCAATTTCGCGCCGGCCCGGCTGCTGTTCCGCGACGGTGCGCCGTTGACGGGGCAGTCGGATCACCTGGTCAATCTGCAACTGGGCTATGAGGACACCGACAACGGCACGCAGGTGACCGCGCTGTTCAACTATGCCAGCGACCGCGTCACCAACCGCGGCCCGTCGCTGCTGGGCGGTGTCGGCTTCCAGCCGGACATCGTCGAGCGGCCGGGCATCCGCCTGGACCTGGTCGCGCGGCAGAAGACCGAGTTCCTGGGCCGGCAGATCGAGATCAAGGCCGAGGGGCGCAACCTGACGGGCACCCGCTATCAGGAACGGCAGACGTTCGAGGGCGGCAATGTCGTCGACGTCAACCGTTACCGCCTGGGCCGGATGTTCACGCTGGGCGCCAGCGTCACCTTCTGATCCGGTAACCCACGCCCCGCGTCGTCGACGGACGGCGCGGGGTTTGCCGTATCCGGTGCCGTCACCACCCCCAGGGGCGTTCGCGATACCATTTGGTGATGACGTATTTGGTGCCCGCGCGCACCTTCATCCCGTGGTGGAGCGTCGAGGGATTGAGGCTGCCGTCGGGGCGCCGGTTGCTCCAGCATACCAGTTTGCCGGTTTCGGGCTGGATCGTCTTGTCGATCGCCTTGAACCGCGTCGCGCCGCCCGCGTCGGGTTCGTTGAGATAGACCATCGCGGTCCAGGTACGGTTGCCCGCGACGCTGCAATAGCGTTCGAAGTCGACGCCGTCGGGTTCGAAATAGTCGGTGTGTGCCTTGAACTCCTGCCCCACGGCATAGCGCTGGCCCTGGAGCGGCTCGCCATAGGCGGGGTCGAGGCCGGTGAAGGCGGCGAGCATCGCATCGACCGCGGCGACCAGCGGATCGGCGGCCGACAGGTCGCACGTCTCGCTGGTACGGAAGGCGTCGTCGCCATTGGGATCGGAGATGGTCGAGGGGCGGCGGTGCGCGTCGATCCGCTCGACGAGCGCGGCGCAGGTGGCGGCATCCAGGAAGCCGCGCCGCAGGAACAGCGTCAGCTTGGGACTGGGCACCTTCTGGATGCCGGGCTGGGCGGAAAGATGCGAGACGATCGGATCGCTGGCCATCGTCACCCCTTGCCACAGCAGCGCGCGTGCCCCCAAGCGGAGAAATATTACACAAGTGTGCAACGGCGCTGTAACATGGGCGGCCTAGCCGGGCGCTCGCGGGGAGTTGGCCAAGCGCATGCGATTGAAGTTCGACGCCCGCGCGCGGGCGATCCTGAGGCGTCTGCCCGTCGTCAGCATCTATTCGGCGGCCGAACTGCTGCTGCTGGCGGGGCTGGCGGTGCAATGCGCGCGGCTGCTATGGGTGGTCGTCACCCCGGTCGCGCCGCTGGGCGCATGGATGCCCGCCGCACCGACGATTCCCGCCGATCCCGCTGGCGTGCTGGCCGGGTTCGACCCGTTCTACCGCGTCAGCGGCGCGCAGGCGCCGGCCGCGGCCGCATCGCTCCAACTGACGTTGTTCGGCACGCGCATGGACGCGGCGGGCGGGCGCGGATCGGCGATCATGGCGGGGCCGGACGGCATCCAGAAAAGCGTCAGCGTGGGTGAGGAGGTCGCCCCCGGCGTCACGCTAAAGGCGGTGGCGTTCGACCATGTCACGCTGGATCGCGGCGGCGCGACGCAGGAACTGTTCCTCGACCCGGCCAGCAGCACCGGCGCCGCACCCGTCGCCGGTGCGCCGCCTGCCGGTCCGGCCGCACCGGCGGCGGCGGGCCTGACGTTGCCGGCCGAGCGGCTGCGCGCGGACATCGGCGCGATCCCGCGGATCGAGGGCGGGCGCGTCACCGGGCTGACCGTGCGCGGGCAGGGCGGCGGCAGCTTCGCCGCGGCGGGCCTGCGCGACGGCGACGTCGTGACGCAGGTCGGCGGCAAGCCGGTGGCGGGCGCCGCCGATCTCGAACGGCTGGTGCGCGACAGCGCGTCCGGCGGCACCCTTTCCCTGACGGTGGAACGCGACGGACAAGCGCTTCCGCTCTCCATTCCGGTATCCTGATGAAGCCTTATCTTGCCCCCGTCGCGCTGTTCGCGCTCGCCGCGCCGGCGCTTGCCCAGACGACGCTGAACGTACGCGATGCCGATATCCGCGCGTTCATCGCTGATGCCGCGAAGGTGACCGGGCGCACCTTCATCATCGACAATCGCGTGCAGGGGAAGGTGACCGTCGTCACCGACCGGCCGCTGTCGCGGTCCGAATATCTGGAGGTGTTCCTCTCGACCCTGCGCGCCAACGGGCTGGTCGCGGTGCCGACCGCCAATGGCGCGTTCCGCGTCCAGCCGGTCGACAATGCCGCCAGTCAGCCGGGCCGCGTCGGCGTGGCGGGCGCGGCGCGCAACCAGCTGGTGACCGAGATCATCCGGCTGCGGTCCGGCGATGCGGCGCAGGCGGTCGATACGGTGCGCCCGCTGGTGAGCGCGCAAGGATCGGTCACCGCCAACCGCAGCGGCAACAGCCTGGTGGTGGTCGATTTCGCCGACAACGTCCGCCGCGTGCGCGAGGTGGTGCGCCGGATCGACACCGACACGTCGTCCACCCGGGTCATCGCGCTGCGCAACGCACGCGCCAGCGACGTGGCGACCGCGTTGCAGGGGCTGGCGGGCGGCGGCGGCGCGGGGGCGGCGACCGGGCCGGGCGGCGGCGCGGCGGCGGTGGCGATCGAAAGCTCCAACGCGGTGGCGCTGCGCGGCGATCCGCAGACGGTGGCGCGGCTGGCGGCGCTGGCGCGCGACCTGGACCAGAGCGCGCGCAACGCGACCGAGATCAAGGTCGTGTTCCTGGAGAATGCCGATGCGGCGCAGCTGGTACCGGTGCTCCAGCAGCTGGTCGGGCAGGCGCCCGATGCGATCCAGGAACAGGGGCTGTCGCGGACCGGGCTGAGCACGTCGAGCACCGGCGCGACCGGGACCGGCGCGACGCCGCAGCCCGCCACCCGCACGCAGCCGTCGTCGGCCGCGGCGCAATCGTCGGGCGGGCAGCCGCAACAGGCCGCGATCACCGGCGAGGGGCGGCGCACCGCCGCGGTCGTCACCCGCTATGCCGGTGCCAATGCGATCGTGATCGCCGCGCCCGCCGACGTGCAGCGCCAGCTGAGCGACGTGATCGCGCGGCTGGACCAGCGCCGGCAACAGGTGCTGGTGGAGGCGATCGTCGCCGAAGTGTCCGACAGCACGGTCAACCGGCTGGGCGCGCAGTTCATCCTGGGCAATCTGGACGGCGGCGCCTTCGCCGCGTCGACGTTCAGCAATTCGGCGCCCAACATCCTGCAGATCGCCGGCGCGATCGGCGGGCGCAACCTGGGCGGCACGCGCACGATCGTCACCGCGCCTGACGGGACCAAGACCGAGACGGTCACCAACAGCCCCGGTACCGACCAGCTGACGCAATCGGCGATCAGTTCGATCCTGGGATCGTCGGGCGGGTTCGGCGGCTTCGGCGGGCAGATCGGCCAGACGGTGTTCGGCGCGATCATCAATGCGGTGAAGGCCGACAACCAGTCGAACCTGCTGCAGGTGCCGCAGATCATGACGATCGACAACCAGGAGGCGCATACGCTGGTCGGGCAGGAAATCCCGATCACCACCGGCGAGGCGCTGTCGGGCAATTTCGACAATGCGTTCCGCACGACGCAGCGGCAGAATGTCGGCATCGGGCTGGACGTCCGGCCGCAGGTCAATTCGTCGGGCACGATCAAGCTGAACCTGCATCTGGAGGTCAGCTCGATCGCGGGGCCGGTGTCGAACGACAATTCCGACCTGATCCTCAACAAGCGCGAGGTTGAGACGGTGCTGACCGTCGACGACGGCGCGATCGGGGTGATAGGCGGGTTGCTGAGCGACGAGGAACGCCGCACGATCGAGCGCATCCCGCTGCTGGGCGACATCCCGCTGCTGGGCAATCTGTTCAAGTCGAAGGCGAAGACGCGCGCCAAGACCAACCTGATGATCTTCATCCGCCCCACGGTGATCCGCACCGCGCAGGACAACCGCCGCGTCACCGAGCAGCGGTACGGATACCTGCGGTTGCAACAGGGGCAGCAGGACCCATCGTCCGAACCGTCGATCGACACGCTGGTGCGCGAGTATATGGGCACCACGCCGCCGCTGCCCCCGGCCGGGCAGCCGGGGAGCATCGAGGATATGCGCGTGGGCGTGCCGGTCTATCGCAACTCGGTCGTCACCATTCCGGGGCGGAAGAAATGATCGTGCGCACCGGCGCGCAGATCGATGCGGCGGAGGCACCGGTGGCGCCGGTCGTGGCCGATGCGATCGTCGTGCCGCCGGTCGTCCTGCCTTATGGCTTTGCGCGCAAGTTCGGCGTGGTGCTGGACGGCGAGCGGGTGGCGTTGCGCGAAGGCAGTGATCCGCGTGCGCTGATCGAGGTGCGGCGCGTCGTCGGGCACGCGTTCGATATCGCGGTGGTGGCGCCGGCCGAGTTCGACCGGCTGCTGTCGGATCGCTACGCGATGGACGGGCAGGCGACCGCGGCGGCGGCGGTGGGGATGGGCGACGAGCTGGACCTGCTGGCCGAAGGACTGCCGACCGCCGAGGATCTGCTGGACACCGCCGACGATGCACCGGCGATCCGCCTGATCAACGGCGTCATCGCCGATGCCGCGCGCAACGGCGTGTCGGATATCCATATCGAGCCGTACGAAACCGGGCTGGTGGTGCGAATGCGCATCGACGGCGTGCTGCGCGAGACGCTGCGCATGCCGCCGCATGTCGCGCCGGTGGTGGTCAGCCGCATCAAGGTGATGGCGCGGCTGGACATTGCCGAGCGGCGCGTGCCGCAGGACGGGCGCATGGGCCTGACGCTGGGCGGCAAGCTGCTCGACGTGCGCGTGTCGACGCTGCCCAGCCGCGCGGGCGAGCGGGTGGTGCTGCGTATCCTGGACAAGGAGAATGCGGGCATCGACCTGGACGCGCTGGGGATGGCGCCGCCGATGTATGCACTGCTGCGCGAGGCGATCGCGGAGCCGAACGGCATCGTGCTGGTCACCGGGCCGACCGGCAGCGGCAAGACGACGACGCTGTACGCCGCGCTGCGGCTGCTGAACGACGGGACGCGCAACATCCTGACCGTCGAGGATCCGGTGGAATATGCGGTCGAGGGCGTCGGGCAGACGCAGGTCAATGCCAAGGTCGGGCTGACCTTCGCCGCGGGCCTTCGCGCGATCCTGCGCCAGGACCCCGACACGGTGATGATCGGCGAGATCCGCGACCGCGAGACCGCCGAGATCGCGGTCCAGGCGTCGCTGACCGGGCATCTAGTGCTGTCGACCGTCCACACCAACGACGCGGTCGGCGCGATCACGCGGATGCGCGACATGAAGGTGGAGCCGTTCCTGATCGCCAGCACGCTGCGCGCGGTGATCGCGCAGCGGCTGGTGCGGCGGCTGTGCCCGGCGTGCCGGCGCCCGGTGGCGGCGGCGGACACGGTCGCCCCGCTGCTGGGCGTCGACCCGCGCGCGACGGTGTACGAGGCGGTGGGGTGCGACCAGTGCAACCGCACCGGGTTCAAGGGGCGGATCGGCGTGTACGAGGCGGTGCGCGTCGATGCGACCGTCCGGCGGCTCATCAACGAGGGCGGCGACGAGGACGCGATCGCGCGCCACGCCTTCGCCACCGGCGAAACGCTGGCGACCGCGGCGCGGCGGCTGGTGGAAAGCGGCGTGACCACCGCGGAGGAAGCGGTGCGGGTGAGCCGCAGCGAGGGTGCCGAGGCGGTGCCGGAGGCGACCGGGGATGCGTGAGGCGCGCTGCCCGTCGCGCAGGGCTGGTCGGGGCGGACGGGTGCGGCATTCATCGTGCCGCGG
Source organism: Sphingomonas adhaesiva (assembly GCF_002374855.1). GTDB lineage: Bacteria > Pseudomonadota > Alphaproteobacteria > Sphingomonadales > Sphingomonadaceae > Sphingomonas > Sphingomonas adhaesiva. The sequence goes on along the minus strand of NZ_NWVC01000001.1, from coordinate 706,702 downwards.
ATCGCAAGTGTCCTCAATCGCGGCGTCATGGACCCCTGAACAGGTCGAGGACGACGTGATTGTCGGCTTCCCTGCCGCGTTCCATTCGTCACTCCGGCGAAAGCCGGAGTCCATGGTGCCGCAAGAGCAACGGCTTGTGCGTTCGCGGAAACATGGATGCCGGAACACGTCCGGCATGACGACGGCAAGGTTCGCCATCGTTCGGCCCCCCGCCGCGGTGACGGTCGATGGCTGATTTCGACTATGTCGCGATCGACACGCGCGGAAACGAGACGCGCGGGCATGTCGCGGCCGCCGACGCGGCGGCGGCGCGGGCGGCGCTGGACCGGCGGCGTCTGTTCGTGGTGCGGCTGGACCCGGGCAGCGCGCCCGCCGCGAAGGGGCGCCCGCTGTTCGGGCTGGACCTCGGCCGCGCGAAGATGTCGGGCAAACAGCTGACGCTGTTCACGCGCCAGCTGGCGACGCTGAACCGCGTATCGCCGCTAGAGGAATCGCTGCGCACGATCACGCGGCAGACCGAGCAGGAGGGGGTGCGCGCGATCGTCGCCACCGTGCATGCCGGCGTGGTCGAGGGGCGGCGGCTGGCCGATGCGATGGCGCGCGAGCCGAAGAGCTTCCCGCCGCTGTACCGCGCGATGGTGGCGGCGGGCGAAAGTTCCGGCACGCTGCCGCAGATCATGGAGCGGCTGTCGACGCTGCTGGAACGGCAGGCGGAGATCCGCGGCAAGCTGCTGACCGCGATGGCCTATCCGTCCGTCCTCGCCACGGTGGCGATGGGCGTGGTGATCGCGCTGATGGCGTTCGTGGTGCCGCAGGTGGTCGAACAGTTCGATACCGTGGGGCAGGAACTGCCGCTGCTGACGCGGCTGGTGATCGGGCTGTCGGACCTGCTGGTCCATTGGTGGTGGCTGCTGGTGGCAATGATCGTCGCGGCGGGCGTCGGCGCCTGGGCGGCGCTGCGCCAGCCCCCGGTGCGGCTGGCGTTCGATACCTGGCTGCTGCGCGTGCCGTTGCTGGGGCGGCTGCTGCGCGACCTGCACGCGGCGCGGATGGCGCGCACGCTGTCGACGATGGTCGCCAGCCGGCTGCCGCTGCTGGAAGGCCTGAGCCTGACTGCGGGGACGATCCACAACCGCCGGCTGAAGGCGGCGTCGGACGAAATCACCGAGGCGATCCGCGGTGGCGGCAGCCTGTCCGCCGCGATGCGGCGCGCGGGCGTGTTCCCGCCGCTGCTGGTCTATCTGGCGGCCAGCGGCGAGGCGGCGGGGCGGCTGGACGAGATGCTGGAGCGCGCCGCCGATTACCTGGAGCGGGAATTCGACCGCTTCACCGCCACCGCGCTGTCGTTGCTGGAACCGCTCATCATCGTGGTGATGGGCGCGATCGTGGCGACGATCGTGCTATCCATCCTGCTTCCCATCCTCCAGCTCAACACGCTGGCGGGGCAATAGCGGCCGGACAGTGAGAGAAACCATGCGTACCGAGACGAAGAAGCGCCGGAAGAAGAACGGCTTCACCCTGGTCGAACTGATGGTGGTGATCGTCATCATCGGCCTGCTGGCGACGATCGTCGCGCTCAACGTGCTGCCGTCGGGCGACACCGCGCGCATCCAGAAGGCGAAGGCCGACATCGCCACGATCGAACAGGGGCTGGAACTCTATCGCCTTCAGATGGGCAGCTATCCCACGACGCAGCAGGGGTTGCAGGCGCTGGTGTCGGCGCCGCCGGGCGCCGATGCCGCGCGCTATCAGGCGGGCGGGTACGTGAAGAAGCTGCCCAAGGATCCGTGGGGCCGCGACTACCTGTATGCCGCGCCGGGGAAGCACGGTCAGGCGGACGTGTGGACGCTGGGCGCCGACGGCAAGGACGGCGGCGAGGGGATCGATGCCGATATCGGTTCCTGGCAGTAAGCGGGCACGCACGCACGCGGGCGGGTTCGTCCTTCGCGGGCGTTCCGCCGAACACGGCTTCACGCTGGTCGAGCTGATGGTGGTCATCACCGTCATCGGCCTCGCCTCCGCGGCGGCGGTGCTGGCGATGCCTGATTCGCGCGGGCGGTTGCTGGACGAGGCGTCGCGCTTCGCGGTGCGCACGCGCGCGGCGCATGACGCGGCGATCCTTGAGGCGCGGCCCGTCAGCCTGTGGGTGACGCCGACCGGCTATGGCTTCGACGCATGGCGCGGCGGGCACTGGACGCCGATCGAGGACGGCGGCCTGTCGGTCGAACGGTGGAACAGCGGCACGGCGGCGGGCTTCGGCACGCGCGAGCGGGTGATGTTCGACGCGACCGGGCTGGCGGACCGCCCGCTGACGGTGACGCTGCGCCGCGAAGGCGCGCGCGCCGACGTGGAGATCGGCGCGGACGGAAGCGTGCATGTCGCGGGATGACGCGCGCCGCGGCGGCGTGCGCGCCGGGGCGGCGGGCTTCACGCTGATCGAGATCATGGTGGCGCTGGCGGTGTTCAGCCTTGCCGCGCTGGCGCTGATCCGGCTGGAGGGGCAGGTGATCCGGTCGACCGGGGCGGTGGCGGCGACGCTGCTGGCGCAGACCGTCGCGCGCAACGTGGCGATCGAGGCGGTGACCGACGCGCAGCCGCCGACGCGCGGACGCGCGACCGGGGTGGAGAGCAACGGCGGGCGCGACTGGACCTGGACGCGCGAGGTGCAGCCGGTGGGCGATGCCGGGGTGATGCGCATCGACGTGAGCGTCGCCGATCGCGGCGGCGCGGTGCTGGGACGGATGACGATGGTGCGCGCCGCGACGGCGAATGCGGCGGTGGCGCGGTGAGGGGCGCGCGTTCCGCCGAACACGGCTTCAACTCTTGCGAGCGTTCCGCCGAACACGGCTTCACGTTGGTCGAAGTGATGATCGCGCTGATGATCTTCGGCATGATCGCGGCGGCGGGGGTGGCGTTGCTGTCGTTCAGCGTGAAGGCGCAAGGGGCCGGGGCGGTCGCGCTGGACGATGCCGGCGCGCTCAATCGCACCGCGTCGATCCTGACCGCCGACCTGGCGCAGGCGCAGGACCGGCCGACGCGCGACGTGGCGGGAACGCTGCTGCCCGCGATGACCGGCGGCAGCGGCTTCGACCCCGCGCTGCGGCTGGTGCGCGCCGGGTGGAGCAACCCCGACGAGGTCGCGCGCCCGACGTTGCAGAAGGTGGAATATCGCCTGAACGCCGGCGGGCTGGAGCGGGTGGCCTATCCCGAGCTGGACGGCGCCGCGCCGCTGCCCGCCGCGCTGCTGCTGGATCGCGTCACATGGGTGCGCTGGCGGTTCCGCTATCAGGGCGCGTGGACCGACAGCTGGCAGGGCAACGACCGCGCCGCCCTGCCGCAGGCCGCCGAGATGACGCTGGAGCGCGAGGGCGGGGCGACATACCGGATGTTGTTCCTGGTCGGCACCGGGGCGCCGCGCGCCGGAACGCCGCCGCCGCGAATCGCCCCCACGCCGGGACCGACCGGTGCGACGTCGTAACGGGGAGCGGGGCGCGGCCCTGCTGACCGTGCTGCTGCTGGTGGCGGTGATCGCGGTGATGGCCGCGACCGCGCTGGAGAAGGTGCGGCTGGCGACGCGGCTGGCGGCCAATGCGGTCGCGATGGATCAGGCGCGCGGCTATGCCTATGCCGCGGAGGCGCTGGCGACGATGCGGACCACGGCGCTGCTGCGCCGCGCGGGCGACCGGGTCGCGCTGACCGGCGGGTGGAGCGGGCGGCCGTTCGGCCTGCCGATCCCCGGCGGGACCGCGACGGCGCGGATCACCGACGGGGGCAATTGTTTCAATCTCAACAGCCTGGTGACGCGCGCGATCGACGGGCGCTGGGTGGCGGACGGCGCGACGGTGGCGCAGTTCGCGCGGCTGATGCGGTTGCTGCGCGTGCCTGGTGGGGAGACGATCGCGCCCGCCACCGCCGACTGGATCGACAGCGACGATGTGCCGCTGCCCGGCGGCACCGAGGACCCCGGCTATCGCGGCTATCGCACCGCCGGCACGCTGATGGCGGACGTCAGCGAATGGCGTGCGGTCGCGGGGGTGACGCCGCAGGTGTATCGCGCGGTGCGCCCGTATCTGTGCGCGTTGCCGGTGGCGGAGCGGGCGACGATCAACATCAACACGCTGCTGCCCGAACAGGGTGCGTTGCTGGCGATGCTGTTGCCCGACACGCTGTCGCCGCAGCAGGCCGGGGCGGTGCTGTCGCGCCGCCCGCCCGATGGCTGGGCCGGCGTCGACCCGCTGTGGAACCAGCTGTCGCTGAGCGGCGGCGGGGGCGCGACGCCCGATCTGTCGGCCAAGCAGCAGACCGCGGTGACCACCCGCTGGTTCGCGCTGGCGGTGGATGTGGCGAACGGCGCCAGCGAATTGCACGAACAGGCGCTGATCGACGCGCGGGCCCTTCCCGTCCGGCTCGTCGCGCGGCAATGGGGGGACGCGACATGACCGCCGCCACGCTTCTTTTCCTGCCCCCCGACGAGTCGCTGCCGTGGCGGTGGTGGCGGGTCGAGGGCGATGCGATCACCGAGGGGGAGGGCGTGCCCGATGCCCCCGCCGATCCCGCCGCCGCGCCCGGCGAGGTGATCGCGGTGGCACCCGCCGATGCGGTGACGCTCCACTGGGCCGCGCTGCCCGCGCGATCGACCGCGCAGGCGGTGGCGGCGGCGCGCGTGGTGGTGAGCGATGCCACCGCCGAGCCGGCGCACGACCTGCACGTCGCGGTGGGCGCGGAGCAGGACGGCGAGCGCGCGATCGCGGTGGTCGCACCGGCGCGGATGCGCGCGTGGCTGGCGGCGCTGGCGCAGCGCGGGCTGGACCCGGCGACGGTCGTGCCAGCCCCGCTGCTGCTGCCGCTGCCCGACGACGGCTATGTACGCGCCGATCTGGCGGGGCAGGGCGTGGTGCGCGGGCGGACCAGCGGCTGGGCGGACGAGGCGCGGCTGACCGAACTGGTCACCGCCGGGCAGCCGCCGGTGACGCTGGACCGTGGCGCGGTGCAGGCCGCGGTCGCGGCGGTGGCGGCGGCGCCGGCGCTGAACCTCAGGCAGGGCGCGTTCGCGCGGCGGCAGCGGCGCGCGATCGACTGGGCGCTGATGCGGCGGCTGGCGGTGCTGGGCGGGTTGATCCTGCTGGCGACGCTGGCGATCGATGTGGTGCGGATCATGCGCTATTCGCTGGGCGCCGACGCGGTCGAGGCGCGTACCGCGACGATCGCGCGACAGGGATTGCCGCGCGGCGCCAACCCCGGCGACGACGGGGCGCAGGGCGCACAGGCGCTGGCCGACCGGCTGGCGCGGCTGCGCGGGCCGGGACAGGGCTTCACCCGCACCGCGGCGGCGGCGTTCCAGATCGTCCAGGCGGTGCCCGACAGCGAGGTGACCGCGATCGATTTTGCCGCCGACGGCACGTTGAAACTGTCGCTGTCGGTGGCGGGCGAGGCGCAGGCCAACAGCGTCAAATCGCAGTTGGAGGGAGCGGGCTTCACCGTGGAATCGGGGGTGTTCCAGCAGGCGAACGGCCGGCTGACCGGCGACATGACGGTGCGGCCGTGAGCGCGCTGTCGCAATGGTTCGTCGGCCGTTCGCTGCGCGAGCGGCGGCTGATCCTGGTGATGCTGGCGCTGGCGGTGGTGACGATCGTGTGGGCCGGGGTGATCCGCCCGGTGCGCGACGGCCTGTCGTCGTCGCGCGCGCGCTATACCGAGGCGGTGGTGACGCTGGGCGAGGCGCAGGCGCGGCTGGCGCAGGTCAAGGCGATCCAGCGCCGCCAGACGCCGCTGTCGCTGGGCGGGCCGCTGGCCGATGCGGTGCGCACGCGCGCGGAGGCCGCCGGGATCGTCCTGGCGGGCGTCGACAATGACGGCGCGGACCGCGTGCGCGTGTCGGTGCCCGCGGCGCGGGCCGGCGCGCTGATGACGTGGATCGCGCGGCTGGAGAGCGAGGGCATCCTGGTCGATTCGATCAATGTCGCCGCCGCCGGGCCGGGGGCGGTGTCGGCGCAGCTGGTGCTGATGGTGCGGGGGAACTGAGGCGATGCGCATCCGGTTGGCGACGCGGCGCCGCACCCTGTTCCTGGCGATGTTCGCGGTGGCGATCGTCGTCTTCGTCCCGATGCGGCTGGCGCTGGGCTGGGCCGGGCTGGACGCGCAGGGCTTCACCGCGCGCGAGGTGCGCGGCAGCCTGTGGTCCGGGCGATTGGTGGAGGCGCGGTTCGGCGACGTCGGGCTGGGCGACATGGACGCCGGGTTGTCGCCGCTGGCGCTGGTGATCGGGCGCGCGCGGATCGCGCTGGCGACGCGCACCCCTGATCCGGCGCAGCGGCTGGCGGGCGTGGTGGAGATCGCGCGCGGGCGCGCCGCGGTGCTGGGCGCGACCGGCCCGCTGGTGCCGGGCAATGCCTTCGCCCCGTTGCCGGTGACCGCGCTGAACCTGGACGACGTGTCGGTGCGGTTCGTCGACGGCGCGTGCGAACAGGCCGACGGGCGCGTGCGCGCGGCACTGTCCGGCGCGTTCCTGGGACAGCCGCTGCCCGGCGCGGTGAGCGGCACCGCACGCTGCGATGCGGGGGCGCTGTTCCTGCCGCTGACCAGCGGCGCGGGCGAGGGCGTGGCGCTGCGCCTGTGGCCGGACGGGCGCTATCGCGCGGAACTGACGCTGGTGCCCGGCGATCCGGCGGTGGCGGCGCGGCTGGACGGCGCGGGCTTCGTCGCGAACGGCGCGGCGCGGACGCTGGCGGTGGAGGGGCGGTTCTAGGCCGAGCCGGCGCGTCGGGCGGCTGGATGCGCGCGTTTTCGGGAGATCCCAGCCGGGATGTCGTGGGCGGGATAGCGCGCAAGCCGCTTGACGGCGGACCCCGGTCGCCGCTAGGGGCACGGCCTTCGCGGCGATCGTAGCTCAGTTGGTTAGAGCATCGGTTTGTGGTACCGAGGGTCGCGGGTTCAAGTCCCGTCGATCGCCCCATTTCATCCCATCCAATCCACGGCAATCGCTTTTGACTGGCCATCGGCCGTCAATAACAATATTGCGCGGGCCGGTAATTTTCGGCTGTGCGTGATGGAGCGACCATGACCTCCGTGTGGGACTATCCCGATTTCGACGCCCATGAAGGGCTGCACCTGTTCACCGACCCGGCATCCGGGCTGAAGGCGGTGATCGCGGTCCATTCGACCGCGCTCGGGCCGGCGGCGGGGGGCGTGCGCTTCTGGCATTACGCCGATGATTCGCGCGCGGTGACCGACGCGCTGCGGCTGTCGCGCGGCATGAGTTACAAGAACGCGATGGCGGGGCTGGAGCTGGGCGGCGGCAAGGGCGTCGTGCTGGCCCCGGCGCCGGGCGCGGTCATCACCGAGGCGCAGTTGCAGGCGTTCGGCCGCGCGGTCGAATCGCTGGGCGGGCGCTATGTCACCGCCGAGGACGTCGGCATGTCCGAGGCGCGGATGAAGGTGATCGCGCAGCATACGCGCTACGTCTCCGGCCTGCCGGTGGCGCAGGGCGCGGCGGGCGGCGATCCCGGGCCGTACACCGCGCACGGCGTCTATCTGGGCGTGAAGGCGGCGGCGAAGCGCGGGCTGGGCACCGACGACATGAAGGGCGTGCGCGTCGCCATCCAGGGCACCGGATCGGTCGGCGGCGGGCTGGCGCGGTTGCTGGCGAAGGACGGCGCGGTGCTGACCATCGCCGACGTCGATCGCGCACGGGCCGAGGCGCTGGCGGCGCAGATCGGCGCGAGCGTCGCCGCGCCGGAGGCGATCCTGTCGACCGACGCCGATATCGTCAGCCCCAACGCGCTGGGCGCGATCCTGACCGAGACGAGCATCGCGCAGCTGAAGGCACGGATCGTCGCGGGCGGCGCCAACAACCAGCTGGCCACGCGCGAGGACGGGCGGCGCCTGCACGAGGCGGGCGTGGTCTATGCCCCCGATTACGTCATCAACGCGGGCGGGATCATCAACGTCGGGCTGGAATATCTGGGCCATGGCGACGAGGCCGAGGTGATGGCGCGGATCGCGACCATCCCCGGACGCCTGGACCAGGTGTGGGACGAAGCGGCGACGACGGGCGATCCCACGGCGGACGTCGCCGACCGGATCGCACGGCGGCTGATCGGGCGATAGAACGCAGCTGCAACAGACGGGGTGACGCGCGCGCCGGCTTGGCTTATCGATCCGGTTCGTGGCGACCCTTCATGCCTTGGCCAATCCCGCGCGCTTCCTGCGGATCGCGCGACCGCTGACCCCGATCCTGTGGTGGATGGGGGCGGCGCTGATCGCGTTCGGATGCTGGGCGGGGCTGACGCAGACGCCGCCCGACTATCTGCAGGGCGAGACGGTGCGCATCCTGTACATCCACGTTCCCGCCGCGTGGCTGGGGATGGGCGGATGGAGCGGCATCGCGATCAGCAGCATCGTCTTCCTCGTCTGGCGGCACCCGCTGGCGGCGGTGGCGGCGCGCGCGATCGCGCTGCCGGGTGCGGTGTTCGCCGCGATCTGCCTGGTCACCGGGTCGATCTGGGGACGGCCGACCTGGGGGACGTGGTGGCAGTGGGACGGGCGGCTGACGTCGATGCTGCTGCTGTTCTTCGTCTATCTGGGCTTCATCGCGCTGGCCAAGGCGGACCGCGAGCGCGGCGGCGACGGGCGGATCCCGGCGCTGTACGGGATCGCGGGCACCGTGCTGCTGCCGATCATCCGTTATTCGGTGGTGTGGTGGAACACGCTGCACCAGGGGGCGAGCATCGGGCTGACCGGATCGTCGATCGACCGCGCGCTGCTGTGGCCGCTGCCGTTCATGCTGCTGGGGTTCAGCGCGCTGTTCGGCGCGATCGTGCTGATGCGGATGCGCGCGATGCTGGCGATCGCCAAGGCGGAGGCGCGGATGCAGCGGCGCGCGCGCGCATGAACCAGTGGGCGTTCGTCATCGCGGCCTATGCCGTGACGCTGGCGGGGACCGGCATCGTCGGCGCGCTCGCCTATCGCGCGATGCGGCAGGCCGAGAAGTGACCGCCAAGAACCAGCGGCTGATGCTGGTCGTGCTGGCGCTGGCGGCGCTGGGCGCGGCGGCGGTGCTGGCACTGTCGGGGCTGAAGGATCAGGCGGCGTTCTTCTACGCCCCCTCCGACGTGGCCGGCGGGCTGCCCGCGCCCGACAAGGCGGTGCGGCTGGGCGGGATGGTGCAGAAGGGGTCGATCCGCCGCGCGGCCGACGGCGTGTCGATTGCGTTCGTCGTCACCGACGGGCGCGCCACGACGCCGGTGACGTTCAGCGGGATCGCCCCGGACCTGTTCCGGGAGGGATCGGGCGTGGTGGCGGAGGGGCATTTCCGCCCCGATGCCTCGTTCGCGGCGACCAACCTGCTGGCCAAGCATGACGAGAAATACATGCCGCCGCAGATGGCGGGCAAGATGCACGAGACGACCACGCTGAAGGACACGCGCTGATGGGGTTCGTGGCGCTGGCGGTGCTGGGCCTTGCCGCGTTCGGCGCGATGTGGTGGCTGAAGCTGGATCGCGCCTTGTGGTCGACGGTCGGCGCGGCGCTGTTCCTCGGCGCGATCGGCTATGCGTGGCAGGGGCGGCCGTTGCTGGCGGCGGCGCCGGTGCAGCATCGCGCGACCACCACCGCGATCGTCCCCGACGAGATCGCGATGCGCGACATGCTGTTCGGCCGCTATACGCAGGACAGCGCCTATATCATGGCCGCGGATGCGATGACGCGCAGCGGCGACAGCAGCGCGGCCGCGCGCGCCGTGCTGGGCGGGCTGTCGCGACTGCCGCGCAGCTTCATGCTGTGGACCTGGGCCGGCGTGACGCTGTCCGCCGATGCCGACGACCAGATGACGCCGCCGGCGCTGCTGGCGTTCCGGCAGGCGGCGCGCCTGGCACCTGACCATCCCGCGCCGCCATATTACCTGGGGCTGACCTACATCCGCGCCGGGCAACTCGCGCCGGCGCGGGCGGCATGGACGCGCGCGCTGGCGCTGTCGCCGGAGGGTGCGGACTATCGCCGCGAGATCGCGATCCGGCTGGCGGTGCTCGACCGGCTGATCGCGCTGCAGCGCGACGCGCGCTGAGGCGGCGGAATCAGCGCCCCCGCCCGGTCTGTTCCTGCAGCGCGTCGATCCGTTTCGATGCGTCCGCCTTGGTCAGCCCGTCATCGAACGGCTCGCCCGCTTCCTCGCTCAACGTCTTGAGATAGCTGGCCTGCGCGCCGGTCATCGGCTCGTCCCCGGTGGTCCAGTCGGCCGGATCCTTCTCGGCATTGGAGAAGGGTTCCGCCTTCGGATTGTGCGTGTCGGTCATCCTGTATCCTTTCGGTGACACAACCCCGGTGTTTACCATATGTTCCGCGTTGCAGCCGCCCGGCCATGGTGCTAGGCGCGCCTTTATGATGGGGACCTCAGCGGGCGAGAACGCCGTGGGCACGGTCGGCAACTCCGGTTCCTGTCGGAACGGGGCGTGAGCGACGTCGCCCCCGCGGGCACGGCGGATCCGGCCCAGCCGTCCGCCCCGCATCATCACGGCCAGCGCCAGGGACTGGCCGGGCTGGCGATCGGCGCGATCGGCGTCGTCTATGGCGATATCGGCACCAGCCCGCTGTATGCGATGAAGGAAGTGTTCGTCGGCCACCATCCGCTGGCGGTCGACCAGCTGCACATCTTCGGCGTCGTCAGCCTGATGTTCTGGTCGCTGATGCTGATCGTGACGCTGAAATACGTCCTTATCATCCTGCGCGCCGACAATAACGGCGAGGGCGGCAGCCTGGCGCTGCTGGCGCTGATCCAGCGGCGGTCGGGTGCGGCCGGCGGCAAACGATGGGGGCCGAGCCTGGTGATGCTGGGCGTGGTGGCGACCGCGCTGTTCTTCGGCGACTGCATGATCACCCCGGCGATTTCCGTGCTGTCCGCGGTGGAGGGGCTGGCCACGGTCGAGCAGGGGTTCGATTCGTTCGTGCTGCCGATCGCAGTGACGATCCTGATCGCCCTCTTCTATCTCCAGTCTATCGGCACCGCGAAGGTCGGGCGGTTGTTCGGCCCGATCATGATCCTGTATTTCATCGTGCTGGCGGTGATGGGCGTGATGCACATCGCCGAGCGGCCCGACGTGCTGTGGGCGCTGAACCCGGCCTGGGCGGTGCGCTTCGCCGTGACCGACGGAAAGCTGGCGTTCCTGGCGCTGGGCTCGGTCGTGCTGGCGGTGACCGGGGCGGAGGCGCTGTACGCCGACATGGGGCATTTCGGGCGCAAGCCGATCTCCTACGCCTGGCTCGGCTTCGTCCTACCCGCGCTGATGCTCAATTACCTGGGGCAGGGTGCGCTGCTGCTGGAAACGCCGGCGGCGGCGCAGAACCCCTTCTTCCTGATGGCGCCGGAGGACTGGCGCCTGCCGCTGGTCATCCTGGCGACGATGGCGACAGTCATCGCCAGCCAGGCGGTCATCACCGGCGCCTATTCGGTGGTGCAGCAGGCGGTGCAGCTGGGGCTGATGCCGCGCATCCGCATTACCCACACCAGCGCGTCCGAAGCGGGGCAGATCTATATCCCCGCCGCCAATTGGGCGCTGATGGTGATGGTGCTGCTGCTGGTGTTCGGCTTCGGCGAATCGTCCAACCTGGCCGCCGCCTATGGCATCGCGGTGACGGGGACGATGTTCATCTCCACCTGTATGGTCGGCGTGCTGATCCGGCGCGTGTGGCACTGGCCGATCTGGGCGGTGGCGCTGTTCGAGCTGGTGTTCCTGACCATCGACGGGCTGTATTTCGCATCGAACCTGACCAAGGTGCCCGACGGCGGCTGGTTCCCGCTGTTGGTGGCGGTGATCGTGTTCGTGCTGCTGACCACCTGGTCGCAGGGGCGCAAGCTGATGCTGGAGCGGATGCGCGAGGCGGCGATGCCGATCCGCATCTTCATCGATTCGGCCGCCAGCAGCGCGACGCGCGTGTCGGGGACGGCGGTGTTCATGACGTCGACGCCCGAAGGCGTGCCGCACGCGCTGCTCCACAACCTGAAGCACAATCGCGTGCTGCACGAGCGCGTCATCCTGCTGACCGTGCGGGTCACCGACATGCCGTACTTCCCCAGCGACGACCGCTTCCTGCACGAGGACCTGGGGCAGGGGTTCCATCGCGTGATCCTGCGCTACGGCTTCATGGAGGAGCCGGACGTGCCCGCGAACCTGAAGTCGTTCGACGGATGCGGGGCGGCGTTCCGGATGATGGACACCAGCTTCTTCCTCAGCCGCCAGACGCTGCTGGCGTCGGAGCGGCCGGGGATGGCGATCTGGCGCGAGAAGCTGTTCGCCTGGATGCTGCGCAACGCCGAAAGCGCGATGGAATTCTTCCGCCTGCCGACCAATCGGGTGGTGGAGCTGGGCAGCCAGATCGAGATTTGAGCGGCGTTCCGGCTCCGATCCCCGCCCCGATCATCGTCACCGCGCTGTTCGGGGCGAAGGACCAGGCGTTCTTCGATGCCGAGCGGCGCGCGCATTTCCCACCGGAGCGCAACCACCTGGCCGCGCACCTGACGATGTTCCACCATATCCCGCCTGGCGTGCTGGACGAGCTGCACCGGCGGCTGACCGACGCAACGCGCGGCGTGCCGGCCCCGGCGGCGCGGCTGGCGGGCGCGTTCTCGCTGGGGCGCGGGGTGGCCTATCGCATCGACAGCCCGGAACTGGCGGACATCCGCGCGCGGCTGGCCGATGCGTTCCACGGCCTGCTGACGCCGCAGGACCAGGCGGGGTGGCGCGCGCACGTGACGATCCAGAACAAGGTCGATTCGGCGGTGGCCAGGGCGCTGCTGGCACAGGTGCAGGCGCGGTTCGCGGCGCGTGCCGTGGAGATCGCCGGGCTGGCGGCATATTGGTACCGCGGCGGGCCGTGGGAGTTGATCCGTCGTTATCCGTTCACCGCTTGACCGCGCCGCTTTTGCTTTCTGTCGCTGCGCCAGATCCTTCAAAGCGATCAAGCCAATCATGGGGATGTCCGCACCCATGAAAGGCGAAGCCAACGGCGAAAGGCAAGCCGAGGATCAATATACAGGATAGCCAGGATCTCTGCGACCGAGGTGCGAGCTTCACCACGGCGACGATCATTCCAGCGATATTCATGGGTGGGCTCCTTCTTTAAGTGAGCCGCGCCTACAGTGCATTGAGAGGTGGGATTACGGCGGATGTTTCTGGCCATCCACAGCTTGGTCGAGAACGACGTTCACCGCTTGACCGCGCCGTTCCGGCTGCTATAGCCCGCGCCTCACGAGCGGTTCGGCGCTCCCGCAGATGCGGTGAGGCGGAGTAGCTCAGCTGGTTAGAGCACGGGAATCATAATCCTGGGGTCGGGGGTTCAAGTCCCTCCTCCGCTACCAACCGCTCGTGACATTCCATCGCCATCGACGATATGATGCCGCCGTCACTGGGGGGAATGCGATGATGTGGATGATGGCGCTGGCGTTGCAGGCGGCGACGGTCGCGCCGCCGCATTGTCCGCTGGATGCGCGCTACGATCCGGACAATCCGTTCGCGCAGATCCTGGCGGGCAAGGCGCCGGCCAGCATCGTGGCGGAAACCCCGGACATGATCGCGCTGATCCCGATCGCGTGGGAGCGCCCCGGGCACGTGCTGGTCATCCCGCGGCGGGCGGTGCGCAATCTGGACGACATGACCGCGACCGAGATGGCCGACGCGCTGCTGCTCGCCCGGCGCATCGCAGCGGCCCAGCGGCGCGCGTTCGGCAATAGCGGCTATATCATCCAGCAGAACAACGGGGGCGGCGCGCAACATGTCTGCCACGTCCATTTCCACGTGATCCCGAACACCCCGGTGGAGAAGGTGGAGCACGCCACGCCGGCGCAGATGCAGGCGATCGCGCAGCGGATCGTCGGTGCGTTGAAGGCAGATGCGGCACTGCCGGAGCATTAGGTTGCATCGAGCTCTCTCCGTGCGCGCCAGATGCGGGATCGCGCCGGATTGAGGGGTAGATGATTGCCCGTATCAGTAGTGGCGTCCGGTGTTCCTCGATGCAGCTCCGCGACCTTGCCAATAAATTCGTACAAGCCTGGCGAGTAAAATTTTTCAATAAAAGCTTTCATATTGCTCCGCGCTGTCTCATCGATCGCCCCATCGCGCTTCTTTAGGTCGCAATCCGGCTTGAGAGGATCGATGACGAGTTTGCAGTATAGAGCAATACTGACCAGGTGTTCACCGAAACGAGCGTCGCTCAGATCATCGGAAGGCTTTTTTTCACCGGCCTTGGTTTGTTTGCGAGACCGTGCGCGGAACCGAGAAGAATAACGGTCGGGTTCGGTCTTGAGATCGCTTAGGCGCGGGTCGCTGTAGATCAGGTTCAATGCGTTGCAGAAATCGTCGAAGCACGAACGATAGAGATATCGTTTTCGATTGCTCATCCAGTCCGGGGGGCGTTCGACCGCGACGCTTGCTACGAAGTCTGTCCAGTTCATCCTGATCTCACGGGAGCCGAGGAGATATGCGTAACGCGCCGGTACGCAACCCCAACCGCCGCGCCAGTCCAACATGCGGCAGACCAGATCGATTTCCTCGGTCGCGATCATCCGGCGTAGTTCGTCGCCAATAAGTGAGGATCGCCGCCATTGCAGATCGCGTGCATATTGGTCCCGCGCCATCCATGCTTGGATGGCTGCAAAGACCAGCGCCAGACCGGCCACGACGGCCGATGCCGCGGGGATCACGACTGCCGCGTCGGAAAGCGAGGGGGGATCGCTTTTGACGTAAACGTTTGCGTCAAGCTTTCCGCCGCTGGCGCCAGTGATAGACAATCGGCCCTGTCGCACGTCCACGCTGACGGGGGCGGGGCGGTGAGCAGGAGCCGACGGCGCGCGTAGTGTTGGCAACGATGATCCCCCGATCGGGGCAGCCGCCGCGCCGCCCGTCGACAGATCATCGTTGCTGGCTGATACAGGTCAAGCGCGTCGCAAGCGATTTTGTAGCTAAGCCGCCACCCCGAACAAATCATGTTCGTCGGCGTCCTCGATCGTCACCGACACGATATCGCCGGGCGCCAGATGGCCCGCGTCGCGCAGGTGGACCTCGCCGTCGATCTCGGGCGCGTCGGCCTTGCTGCGGCCGGTGGCGCCGCCGGTGTCGGCGTCGACCGCGTCGATGATGACGTCGAGCGTGCGGCCGACCTTGGCGGCCAGCTTCGCCGTGGAGATGGCGGCGGTGCGCTCCATGATGCGGGCGTAGCGTTCCTCCTTCACCTCCTCGGGCACCGGATCGGGCAGCGCGTTGGCGGCGGCGCCTTCTACGGGTTCGAAGCGGAAGGCGCCAACGCGGTCGAGCTGCGCCTCGTCCAGCCAGTCGAGAAGGTACTGGAAATCCTCCTCCGTCTCGCCGGGGAAGCCGACGACGAAGGTGGAGCGGATGGCGATATCCGGGCAGACCTCTCGCCACGCCTTGATCCGGCCGAGCACCTTGGCGTCGTTGGCGGGGCGCTTCATCCGGCGCAGCACCGCGGGCGCGGCATGCTGGAATGGAATGTCGAGGTACGGCAGCACCAGCCCCTCCGCCATCAGCGGGATCACCTGGTCGACGTGCGGATAGGGATAGACGTAGTGGAGCCGCACCCACGGCGCGATCCGCCCCAACTCGCGCGCCAGATCGGTCATGTGCGGGCGGACTTCCGCGCCCTTCCACATCCGCGGCTGATCGCGGATGTCGATGCCGTAGGCGGACGTGTCCTGGCTGATGACCAGCAATTCCTTGGTGCCGGCGGCGACCAGCTTCTCCGCCTCGCGCAGGATCGCGTCGGGGCGGCGGCTGACCAGATCGCCGCGCAAGGACGGGATGATGCAGAAGGAGCAGCGGTGGTTGCAGCCCTCCGAAATCTTCAGATAGCTGTAGTGCCGCGGCGTCAGCTTCAGCCCGGCATCGGGGATCAGATCGACATAGGGACTGATCGCGACGGGGGCGGCGGCGTGGACGGCCTCCACCACCTGTTCGTATTCGTGTGCGCCGGTGATGGCGAGCACATCCGGGAAGCGCGCGCGGATCGCCTCGGCTTCCTTGCCCATGCAGCCGGTGACGATGACGCGGCCATTCTCCGCGATCGCCTCACCGATCGCCTCCAGCGATTCCTCCTTGGCGGAATCGAGGAAGCCGCAGGTGTTGACCAGCACCACGTCCGCGCCGGCATAATCGGCCGACATCTGATAGCCGTCGGCGCGCAGCTGGGTCAGGATCCGTTCGCTGTCGACCAGGTTCTTGGGACAGCCGAGCGAGACCATGCCCACGCGGGGCGGAGAGGGAAGTTGCGTTGCCATGAGATCGCGCGGACATAATGCGGGACGGGCCGATTTGCCAGCATCGCGTGTCGGGCGATAGGAGCGGGGGTGAAACGGCGATGATGGGGCGACGATGCTGGCAGTGGGTTTGATGTCGGGGACGTCGCTGGACGGGATCGACGCGGCGCTGATCGAAACGGATGGCGAGGCGCAGGTGCGCGCGGTGGCGTTTCGCGGGGAGCCGTTTTCCGACGCGGCGCGCGCGCAACTGGCGGAGGCGACCGCGCTGGCGCTGGCGTTCGAGCGTCCGCGCGCCAGCCCGCCCCTGGTGGCGGCGGAGGAGCTCATCACGCGCACGCATGTGCTGGCGGTGCAAAAGCTGCTGCGCGATGCCGGGGTGGCGGCGACGGACGTCGGCGTGATCGGTTTCCACGGGCAGACGGTGGCGCATCGCCCCGACCGGCGTTGGACCTGGCAGATCGGCGACGGGCAGGCGATGGCCAACGTGACCGGCATCACCACCGTCGCCGATTTCCGCAGCGCCGATGTGGCCGCGGGCGGGCAGGGGGCGCCGTTGCTGCCGGTCTATCATGCCGCGCTGGCAGCGGGGCTGCACAAGCCGGTGGCGGTCCTGAACCTGGGCGGGGTGGCGAACGTCACGATGATCGGCGCGGATGGCGAGCTGGCGGCGTTCGATACCGGCCCGGCCAACGGGCTGATCGACAGCTGGATGGAGCAGGAGACGGGCGAGCGGTTCGACCGCGATGGCGCGCTGGCGGCGCAGGGGCAGGTCGACCAGGGCATCCTGACCGCGATGCTGGACCATCCGTTCTTCGCCGCGCCGTATCCCAAGTCGCTCGACCGCAACGATTTCACGATTCAGCCGGTGCGCGGCCTGTCCGCGGCGGACGGCGCGGCGACGTTGACCGCCTTCACCGCGGCGACCGTCGCGGAGGGGTTGCGGCTGCTGCCGCAGGCGCCGCGCCGGTTGCTGGTGGCGGGAGGCGGGCGGCTCAACCCGACGCTGATGGCGATGCTGGCGCAGCATACCGGGCTGACGCCGGAGCCCGTCGATGCGCTGGGGTGGAACGGTGACGGGCTGGAGGCGGAGGGTTTCGCCTATATGGCGGTGCGCACGCTGAAGGGACTGCCGATCAGCTTCCCCGGTACCACCGGCGCGCCGCAGGCGATGGCGGGCGGCACGGTGTTCAGGCCGAAGGGGTGATCGTCACCGTCGCGGGGTGATGCTTGTCCAGATACTTGCGGATGCGCTTCACGTTGCGGGTGTTCGAGCGGTAGAACAGGTCGGCGGCGTCGCCGATCAGCGGCACCGCGCCCAGCATCGCGTCGAAGCCGACGCGCGCGGTCATCGCCATCACCGCCGCGCGCCCCATGCCCAGGTTGCGCGCCTCCCACACGATCCACATCCCCATCGCGGCGGCGGCCAGATCGCCGACGACGGGAACGAGGCCGATGATCGCATCCAGCCCGACGCGGCGGTTGAGGCCCGGGACGACGAACATCCCCTCCAGCAATTGCTCCATCGCCTCCACGCGGCGGCGCACCGACGCAGGATCGCGGCCGGTGGGCAGCGTGGAGAGGATCGAGCCGCCAAGCGGCGTGGGACGCGCGTTCATTCCCGTTAATTGGTATCGGCGCGCAGCCGGTTCAACGGGTGCCAGGCGCGGGCATTGCCCTGCCACTGGCGCAGCCGCAGCGCGACCAGCGACCAGCGGAACGGCCGCGCGAAGGGGATGAAGGCGACGTCGGCGGCCATCGCGGTATCGGCGGCGGCGATGGCGCGGGCGCGATCGTCCAGCGTCGGGGCCACGCGCGCGGCCTCGATCGCGGCGCGTGCCGCGTCCGAACAGGCGACGCACGCCTCCGCGAGGTACCAGCGCGCGCTGTCATAGGGGGCGACGCGGTCGATCCAGATCAGGTCGGCGTCCGGCGCATCGAGCGGCACGCGCACCGGGCGGATGCCGATCGCGAACAGGTCGCGCGCGATGCGACCCCATAGCAAGGTTCCGCCGGGTCCGCCGGGCAGCGCGACGGTGACGCTCGGGACGCCATTGGCGGCGCGCCACGCCGCGACCTGCGCCTGCGCCGCGGCGACGCGCTGGTCCGGCGCAACCAGCGACCAGGCGGGGAGCGCGGGGGCGGTCGCCGAATCGAGCTGTTCGGGCAGGATCGTCTCGCGCATCGTCCAGTCGGGCGATACGCCGGTGCCGATGTCGGCGCGGTCGAACGCCTGCGCCAGCGCGGCGCGATGCGCGGGATCGGCGAGGAAGCCGGTGCGCCGCGCCACCGCCAGCCCGGCCAGCCCGGCGGCGGGATCGATGCGGACGTTGGCGGGGCCGGCGCCGGCGGCCTGGACCAGCGGCCAGTCGGACAGCGTGCCGCCGGTCACCATGTCCGACGATCGTTCGACGAAGCGCAGGATCGCGGTGGCGGCACGCTCGCCGCGCAGCCGCACATTGTCCTCCGGCGCGGGGCCGTCGTCGTCCGGGTCGCGATCCGGATCGGGCGCGGGCGTCAGCAGGATGGCGTCGTCACCAAGTGTGCGGGAGCGGAACGGGCCTGCCCCGGCGCGCGGGCGAGCGCGGACCAGCGCCATTTCCGGCTGGGCGAACAGTTTGAGCAGATCGGGGCGCGGGCGCGACAGTTCGACCTCGATCACCTCGGGCGTCATTTCCACGATGCCGGTGATCGCGCTGAGGTAGGGCGCAAGCGGGTTGCCGGAAGTGGCAGACGTCTGCCGCCGCAGCAGGGCGACGACCTCCGCCGCGCGCACCGGCGCGCCGTCCGCCCATTGCGCGCGGCGCAGGCGGAAGATGTAGCTCATGCCGTTGTCGGTGACGATCCAGCGTTCGGCGATCCCCGGTTCGATCTGACCGGCGGCGTCGAAGCGGACCAGGCCTTCGGCCAGCGAATCGGTCAGCAGCCGGTCGGGGGCGGACAGCGCCGCGCGGTCGCGTGCCGCCAGTTCCGGGGTGCCGCCGATGACGCTGACGATCACCGCGCCGACATCGGGGCGGCGGCCGCAGGAGACGGTGGCCGCCAGCGCGAGCAGCGCCAGCGCGGTGCGGGCCGGTGCGCGGCGGCGGCGACGCGCGTCGATGGTGCGGACGGCGGGACTCGAACCCGCACGCCATGGGCAGAAGATTTTAAGTCTCCAGCGTCTACCGATTCCGCCACGTCCGCGCATCGCGCTCCCTCGAAGCGGTTGGCGCGCGCGGCGTCAAGCGCCGGCGTGCCGGAGGCGGCGCGCCTCAGACGTTCAGGCGGGTGCGCATTTCCTTGCCCGGCTTGAAGAAGGGCACGCGCTTGGCATCGACGTCGACGGTTTCGCCGGTGCGCGGGTTGCGCCCGGTCCGCGCATCGCGCGCGCGGGTGGAGAAGGCGCCGAAGCCGCGCAGCTCGACACGCCCGTTCGCAGCCAGTCGCAGCACGATTTCGTCAAAGAAGGCGGCAACGATCGCCTCGACATCGCGAACCGACAGTTCGGGATTCTCCGTCGCCAGCGATTGCACCAATTCCGATCGAATCATCTTCCGCTTCGTCCCCAGTACGTGACGTGTGTATCGTATAATGCTGATACAGGTAAGTTTCCCGCGGTGGTAGCGCCGGAACGACACGAAACGCGCAAAACGGGTCACTTCGCTACGCTGTTGACCGATAACGCAAAAGGGGGACCGGCATCGGCCGGTCCCCCCGTTTCGACAGCGAGTGTCGTGCGTCGCTTACTTCTTGGTGTCGCGCGCCTTCAGCGCCTCGCCAAGGATGTCGCCCAGCGATGCACCCGAATCGGACGAACCGTATTGCGCCACGGCCTGCTTCTCCTCGGCGATCTGCATCGCCTTGACCGAGAAGGTCGGCTTCTTCGAACGATCGAAGCCGGTGACCATCGCGTCGAACTTCTGGCCGACCTGGAACCGCTCCGGACGCTGCTCGTCGCGGTCGCGGCCGAGATCGGTGCGCTTGATGAAGCCGGTCGCGCCATCGTCGCCCGCCTGCACCTCGAGGCCCGCGTCGCGGACTTCCAGCACGGTGACGGTGACGACCTGGTTCTTGCCCAGGCGATCGCCAGCGCCGGCGACGACCGGACCACCACGCTCCAACTGCTTCATGCCGAGCGAGATGCGCTCCTTCTCCGGATCGATGTCGAGCACCACGGCCTGAACCGTCTCACCCTTGCGGTGCAGGTTCAGCGCGTCCTCACCCGACACGCCCCAGGCGATGTCGGACATGTGGACCATGCCGTCGACGTCGTTGTCCAGGCCGATGAACAGGCCGAACTCGGTCGCGTTCTTGACTTCGCCCTCGACGGTCGAGCCGATCGGATGCGCGGCGGCGAACGCCTCCCACGGATTGGCCTGCGCCTGCTTGAGGCCCAGCGAGATGCGACGCTTGTCCTCGTCGACCTCCAGCACCATCACGTCGACTTCCTGGCTGGTCGACACGATCTTGCCCGGGTGGACGTTCTTCTTGGTCCAGGACATTTCGCTGACGTGGACCAGGCCCTCGATGCCCGCTTCCAGCTCCACGAACGCACCATATTCGGTGATGTTGGTGACGCGGCCCGACAGCTTCGCACCGACCGGATACTTGGCGGCGGCGCCGTCCCACGGATCGCTCTCGAGCTGCTTCATGCCCAGCGAGATGCGCTGCGTGTCCTTGTTGATGCGGATGATCTGCACCTTCACGGTGTCGCCGATGTTGATCATCTCGCTCGGGTGCGCGACGCGCTTGTAGCTGAGGTCGGTGACGTGCAGCAGGCCGTCGATGCCGCCCAGGTCGACGAAGGCGCCGTAATCGGTGATGTTCTTCACCACGCCGTCGATGATCTGGCCTTCATGCAGCGACTGGATCAGGCCCGAACGCTGCTCGGCGCGGGTCTCTTCCAGCACGGCGCGGCGCGACACGACGATGTTGCCACGCTTGCGGTCCATCTTCAGGATCTGGAACGGCTGCGGGATGTCCATCAGCGGCGTGACGTCGCGCACCGGACGGATATCGACCTGCGAACCCGGAAGGAACGCCACCGCGCCGTTCAGGTCGACGGTGAAGCCGCCCTTCACGCGGCCGAAGATGACGCCTTCGACGCGCGCGGTCTTGCTGAATTCCAGCTCCAGCTTGTCCCAGGCGGCTTCGCGGCGGGCGCGGTCGCGGCTGAGCATCGCTTCGCCGTGCATGTTCTCGACGCGGTCGACATAGACTTCGACTTCGTCGCCGACCTTCAGCTCGGCCTTCTGGCCCGGCGCCGGCGCGAATTCGCGCAGCGGCACGCGGCCCTCGCTCTTGAGGCCGACGTCGATGACGGCCAGATCATTCTCGATGCCGGTGACGGTGCCGAGCACCACGCGACCCTCGAAGCTGTCGGCACCGCCGAACATGTCATCGAGCATCGCCGCGAATTCATCGCGCGAGGGAGTTGCCGCAGAGGCCATAAATTCGTTCGTCCTGTTCGTTCGTTTCCGGCCAAGCGGTTGGTTCCGCTGGTCTTGGCCAAAACGCCGCGTCCGCCCCATGCGACACGCGGCATCCATGCGAGCAGGGGTGTGAGGAAGCGGGCCGCCGATAAGCGAAAAGGCGCGAGGGGCCGTGCCCGCCGCGCCGTGCCTCCGCGAACCCCAGTCCGCCGGACCCGCGCGCCCTAGCGCAGGCGGGCGGGAAAGGCAAGGTTTTGCGGGCGCGTGCGCCGATCGCCCCACGAGGGGTGCGTCAGGCGGTGCGACGCGCCTCCACCAGTGCCACCGCCTTGGCCACGGCGGCCTCGATCGACAGGAAGCTGGTGTCGAGCAGCACCGCATCGGCGGCGGGGACCAGCGGGGCGGTGGAGCGGCCGCTGTCGCGTTCGTCGCGCGAGCGGATATCGGCCAGCACCTGATCGTAACTGGTCGACTTGCCGCGCGATTTCAGTTCCGCGAAGCGGCGCTGCGCGCGGATCGTCGGGGTGGCGCGGACGAACAGCTTGGCGGTGGCGTCCGGCGCGATGACGGTGCCGATGTCGCGCCCGTCGAGTACCGCGCCGCCATCCTGGTGGGCGAAGCGCTTCTGCCGCTGCATCAGCGCGGCGCGCACCAGCGGATGCGCGGACACGATCGAGGCGACCTGCCCGACCTCGTCATCGCGCAGTACCGGGTCGGCAAGCGTCAGCTCGTCGAAATCGCATGCCGCGACGCTATCGGCCTCCTGCGTCGGATCCAGTTCCAGCCGCATCACCGTCGCGGCGACCGCGCGGTACAGTAGCCCGGTGTCGAGGTGCGGCAGGTGGTAATGTTTCGCCAGAGCCTTGGCGATCGTGCCCTTGCCCGAGGCGGCGGGACCGTCGACGGCGATGATCATCGGTTCATCCATTGCGGCAGGGCGCCCAGCGCACGGGCGGTATCGACGAAGGCGGGGTAGCTGGTGGCGATCGGCGCGGCGTCGTCGATCGTCACCGCGGCGCGGGCGTGCATCCCGGCGACCGCCATGCTCATCGCGATGCGATGGTCGAGCAGCGAGGCGACGCGCGCGTCGCGCGTGCCGGGCAGGGGATCGCCATCGCGTCCCTCGATCGACAGGCCGTCCTCATGCTCCGACACGCGCACCCCGGCGAGGCCCAGCGCGGCGGCCATCGCGGCGATGCGATCCGATTCCTTGACGCGCAGTTCGTGCGCACCGCGCGCCACCGTCGTGCCGCGCGCGAAGGCGGCGGCGACGAACAGGATCGGATATTCGTCGATCATGCTGGGGGCGAGATCGGGCGGCACTTCGATCGCGGTCAGGGCGGCGTGGCGCACGCGCAGGTCGGCGACCGGCTCCCCGCCGACGTCGCGCTGCGCCAGTTCGTCGATCGAGGCGCCCATCATCCTGAGCGCGGTGACCAGCCCGATGCGGGTGGGGTTCATCAGCACGTTGCGGATCGTCACGTCCGACCCCGGCACCACCGACGCGGCGACCATCCAGAAGCCAGCGGAGGAGGGATCGCCCGGCACCTCGATATTCTGCGCGCGCAATTCCGCCTCGCCGGTGATCGCGATCATGCGGCCCTGCGGCGTTTCCTCGACCGTCAGCTGCGCGCCGAAGCCGCGCAGCATCCGCTCGCTATGGTCGCGCGTCGGCACGGGTTCGATCACGCGGGTGATGCCGGGGGTGTTGAGGCCCGCCAGCAGCACCGCCGACTTCACCTGCGCCGAGGCGACGGGCAGGGTGTAGTCGATCGGCACCGCGGGGCACAGGCCGCGCATCGTCAGCGGCAGGCGTTCGCCCGGCGCGGTGGTGAAGCTGGCGCCCATCCGCGACAGCGGCTCCGTCACGCGCGCCATCGGCCGCTTCGACAGGCTGGCGTCGCCGATGAAGGTGGCGGTGATCGCATGGCTGGCGACCAGCCCCATCAGCAGCCGCGTCGACGTGCCCGAATTGCCCATGTCGAGCGCGACCTGCGGCTGGAGCAGCCCGCCGACGCCGACGCCGTGGACCTGCCACACGCCGTCCGCCGTACGTTCGACCTGCGCGCCCATCGCGCGCATCGCGCCGGCGGTGGCCAGCACGTCCTCCCCCTCCAGCAGGCCGGAAATGCGGCTTTCGCCCACCGCCAGCCCGGCGAACATCAGCGAGCGGTGGCTGATCGACTTATCCCCCGGCACGGTCAGCGTGCCGACCAGCGGCCCGGAGGCGGCGATCGAAAGAGGGCGGGCAGGCGCGGAATGGGACATCAGGGCAGGGACACCGGATCGGCAGGATGGGAAAGCCGCGCAGCCTTGCCAGCCGCCTTGCGCTATGGCAAGGCGCGCCCCACTTCGGCGGGCAACACTGTCGATCCACCCATCCGAAAGGCTGAAAACGGCATGATCAAGCCGGAATGGGGCACGAAGCGTACGTGCCCGAAATGCGCGACGCGTTTCTACGATCTCGAAAAGAACGATCCGGTGACCTGCATCGAATGCGGTTACGCGTGGGAACCGGAACCGATCCTGAAGTCCAAGCAGCCGCTGCCGTTCGAGCAGGTGAAGGCCGACAAGCAGGAGGCCGATTCCGATCTGGCCGGTGACGACGAGGATCTGGCGCCCGCGGACGACGAGGAAGTGTCGGCGGACGACGAGGTCGATCTGGGCGGCGACGACGACCTGGGCGTGGAAACGTCCAACGACGACGACGAGAACATCTGACGAAAAAATGTTGGCAGGCGGCGATCGCGCCGCTTGCCAACGTTCGAGCAGCCCGCTAGTGGGCTGCCTCCCGGACGGAATGGGGCCGTAGCTCAGCTGGGAGAGCGTCGCAATGGCATTGCGAAGGTCAGGGGTTCGATCCCCCTCGGCTCCACCATTCCTCGTCCCCGGGTTGTCCCGAATTTCTGCTTTGCCCTTCGCGACGCGATGATCCGCCGCGGTGGCCGTGGGGACACCGCCCGATTACCCTGACATCCTGGTTCCCGTGGGTTCGTCCGCGTCCGCCAGCCGCACGATCAGCTGGTCGTAGGCGAGCGGGCGGCTGATGAAATAGCCCTGCGCATAATCGCATCGCAGCGTCGTCAGCAGCGCGAGCGTTTCGGCCTCCTCGATCCCTTCGGCCACCACCGTCAGGCGCAGCGCGTGCGCCAGTTCGATGGTCGAGCGGACCAGCGCGGCGTCCGCGTCGCGTTCGTGCGCGAACTGGACGAAGCGGCGGTCGATCTTCAGTTCGCTGAGCGGCAGGCGCTGGAGATAGCTGAGCGTCGACTGGCCGGTGCCGTAATCGTCCATCGAGATCGCGATCCCGCGCGCGCGGAAATGGTGCAGCGTCGCCACCGCCGCATCCGCGTCCGCCATCGCCGCGGATTCGGTCACCTCGAAGATCAGCGCGTCGAGCGCGACCGGCGCGTCGTCGAGCAGCGCGTCGGCGGCGCTGGTGAACGCCGGGCTGGTCAGCAGCTTGGCGGAGATGTTGACAGCGGCGGTCAGGCGGTGGCCGGCGTCGCGCCAGCGCGCCGCATCGCGCAGCACGATGCCGAGCACATGCAGCGTCAGCGTCCCGATCCGGTCCGACTGTTCGGCCAGCGGGATGAACGCGTCGGGCGGTACCATGCCGCGCTGCGGATGACGCCAGCGGACCAGCGCCTCCACGCTGGCGATGCGGTTCGACGACAGTGCCAGCTTGGGTTGGTAATGCACCTCGATCTGGCCGGCGGCGATCGCCGCATCCAGTTCGCCCATCAGCGACACCGATCGTTCCAGCTGGTCGCGGTTGATCGACGCCGCGCGCCAGAACACGCCTTCCGCCTCCGCCTGCGCCGCCGCGAGCGCGGCAGTGGCCAGCTGCCCGTCGAGCGTCACGCCGACCGACAGTGCCACGTCGACCTTGCGCCCGGCGACCTCGACCGGTTCGATCAGCAACCCGCGGGCGCCGGCCAGGATATCGGCGACGTCGGCATCGGTCGGCAGCGCCATCGCCAGCTGATGGCTGCGCACGCGATAGACGTGGCCGTCGGCGCTGGCGAGGCGAAGCCGCTCCGCGGTACGCACGATCGCCTGCGCCACCTCATCGGCCCCCAGCACCGCCGACAACGGTTCCAGATTGGTGATCTGGACCAGCGCCAGCACCGGCGGATGATCCCCGCGTCCGGCAAAGGCGCGCTGGTTGGGAAGGCCCGTCGCCTCGTCGGTCAGCCGGTTGTCGCGGAACCGGCGCGCCACATCGCGCGCGGCGATCAGCGCGCCGGTGACCAGCAGCGCGGCAAGCCCGATGGCAAGCGGATAGCGCACCCCGCCCCAGCGTTCCGCGGCGAGCACCACGGCGGTGAAGACCACCAGCGCGATCGCCAGCCGTACCGCCGCCACGCTGGTGCGGCGGGCGGCGACCCCGGGAACGGCCAGCAGCAGCGCCAGTGCCAGGATCAACGGCCGCGTGCCGTGCGCGGGCGTCCCGGCGAGCAGTGTTTCGGTGGCGAGCGCCTGGATCACCACGCCGGGCAGCACGCCGTGCGCGGGGACGAGGTAGCGATCGCCCATCTCGATCGCGGTGGCGCCGATCAGGACGTGGCGCCCGCGCACCGCATGCGGATCGAAGCGGCCGCGCTCCACGTCGATGAAGCTTAGCCGCGGGATGGTGGTGGGGTTGGTCGCGAAGTCGATCGGATAGGATTGGCCCGCGCGCCCCGCCCGCGCGGCGATATAGGCCGACAGCGACGGGCGCGGCGTGTCGGCCGTCACGGTGGCCAGCGGCATGTCGCGGACGATGCCGTCAAGGTCGGGCTGGATGCTGACCGAGGCGAGGCTGGCATGGGCGCGCAGCGCCGGCACGGGCAGCGCGTCGAGGTTGCGCCGGTCGGTCGTCCCGGCCTGTTGCGCGAAGGTGGGAAGGGCGACGCGGCCGTCGGCGCGCGCGATGGCGTCGGCGAACAGGCGATCGTCGACCGGATCGGACGCGGTGGAGAAATCGACGTCGAACACGATCGTCGCCGCGCCCGCCGACCGCAGACGATCGACCGCGGCGGCATAATGGCGGCGTGGCCACGGCCAGCGGCGGATCGCGTCGACGCTGCGCGCGTCCATTTCGACCACGACGACGTCGCCCGACGCCGGGTGCGACATGACCGCGATCCGCAGCGGTTCGATCAGGCGCTTCAGCGGCATGCCCACTGCCGGCAGCATGGTCGTCACCCCCGCGATCGCGGCGATGAGGAGGATCAGGGGCGAACTGCGCAGGCGCATCAGAACGCGCGCGCCAGCCGCAACGAGATGCGCGGGCTGTGATCGCCGGTGTCGAACCGCGGGTCGGTGACCGGCAGCGCCGCCTCCACCAGCCAATCGAAGCGCCCGGTGCCGATCCGCGCGCCGACCCCGGCGGACATCAGGCTGCCGCCGCCGTCCCCGCCGCGCAGGTTGCCGACCGTGCCACCGTCGACGAAGCCGTACAGCTGCGTGCGATCGACGATGCCGCCCGGCAGCCGGCCGGTGTCGGCGCGCACTTCGATCGCACCCATGATGCCCTGGTCGCCGGTCCGCTCGGCATAATCGTAGCCGCGGCCGAAGGCGGGGCCGCCCAGGCCGATTTCCGCGACCGCCAGCAGCGGGCGCGATGCCAGCTGCCCGGCGCTGGCGACGACGACGCTGAAGGGCTTGCCGAGCGAGGCGGTCCAGTCGACCGCATAGGACAAGGTGGCGAAGCGCGCATCGCCGTCACCGCGCGAGGCGAGCGGCGAGCCGGCGCGGGTGACACCGCCGACCGGCAAGCCGACATTGGTGGCCAATTCCGCGCGGGCCGCACCGCCGGCGAGCGTCGCGGCGCCGGTCAGCGTGCCCGCCAGCGTCACCAGCCGGTCGCGGCGCAGGGTGCGCCCCAGCAGGAACTGGTCGGTGCCGATCGCGCGCAGTTCGCCGCCCAGCCACAGGCTGTGCGCGCGGCTGCGCAGCAACGGATGTTGCACGCCGACCGCGGCGTCGGCGCTGTGCCCCTCGACCTTCAGCGGCGCCAGCGCGCCGCCGGGATGCGAGCGGGCGATCGAGCCGGACACCGTCGCGACCGTGCCATGGGCGTCGAGCGGCGCGGTGTAGCGGGCACGGACGAAGACGAATTCGGACGGTTGCAGCGGGGTCTGCGAGGCGATCACCGTCACCTCGTCCCCCGACTGGGCGACCTCCCGCGCGGTGGCGATCAGCGTCGAGCGCACCGGGCCGACCTCGTCGCTGCCGCGATTGTCGATCTGGACATAGGCCGAGCGGCGGTCCGCCTCGACCGTGACCAGCAGGATGCCGAAGCCGTCCTGCCGCACCAGCCGGCTGCCGGTGACGCGCAGGCCGGGCATGTCGCCCACCAGCAGCAGCGCGCGTTCCAGTTCGGCGCGGCGCAGCGGCCCGCCGGTGACCAGCGCGGCGGCCAGCACGCGATCGGCGGCCGCGCTGCGCGCGCCCACGATCCGCACCGCATCGATTCGACCAAGGTCTAGCGTGACATGCAGGATGCCGCCTGCCATCGATTGCGCCGGTACTTGCGCCGTGGCGAAGGGGTAGCCGCGATCCCGCGCGATCTGCGCGACCGCGCCCGCCAGCGCCGCCAGATCGGGCTGGGACAGCGCAATCCCCAGCCGCGGGGCGATCACGTCGGCAAAGGTCGGGGGCGGCAGCCGGTCCTGCCCGTCGACGGTGATCGCGCGGACGATCCCGGTGACCGGCGCGGCGGTGACCGCAGGGGCGGCGGGCACGGAGGGGCGCGCAATATCGTCCTGCGGCGCGATGACCGGCGGCGGAAGGGTGCGCTCGATCAACGTCGGGTCGGCACGGTCGAGTGCGGTCTGCGCCAGTGCGGACGGTGCGACGAGCACCATCCAGCCGGCCACGGCCAGTGCACGCATCATGTCGGATCCCCGGATGTCATATCGCGGCCAGCCGTAGCCGGCGAAACCTTGGGATTTGGTTAGGGCGCGCTCACCCACCGCGTAAACGCGCGCTTCACCACGGCGCGAAAGGGCGCCGCAAGTCTTCCCGGGCGATGGGACAGGCCAGGGTCCGCCGAATCGGCAGGGCCCGCGGGAGATTTTCGATGCGTCGCGCCCTTGCCGCCGTTCTGGCGGCTTCCTGTTCCACGCAGGCCCTGGCTGGTCCGGCCGGCTGGACGATCAGCGAGGCGTCCGGCCCGGTCACGATCGCGCGTGGCGGCGTGTCGACGGTGGCGACGCGCGGCGGTGCGGTGGGCGCGGGCGATGTCGTGTCCACCGGGCGCGGCGGGCGCGCCGTTCTGGTGCGCGGCACCGAATTCATGATGGTCGCCCCCGGGTCGCGCCTGCGGCTGCCGGCGGAGGCGCAGCCCGCGGGCGTCACCCGCGTGATCGAGGAGTTGGGTAACGTCGTCTTCATGATCAAGAAGAAGATGACCCCGCATTTCGAGGTGAAGACGCCGTATCTGGCCGCGGTCGTTAAGGGGACGACCTTCTCCGTCGGCGTATCCGGCGCGGGCACGTCGGTGCAGGTGCTGGAAGGCGCGGTGGACGTCGCGACGCTGGACGGCGGGGCGCACGATCTGGTGACGCCGGGCGCGGTGGCGATGGTCGCGGCGGGCAACCGCATGCGCATGACGATCGAGGAGAGCGGCCGGACCCGCGTGATCGAATCGCCGGGCGCCGGCGAGGGCGAGCCGGCGGCGCCCGCGGCCCCGGTGGCGGTGGAACAGACCGCCGGCGAGGACGCGGCCGCGGCGCCGGAGGGTGCGACATCGGCAGCGGTCCAGACCGAGGCGGTGGCCGCGACCGAGCAGGCGGCGTCCGAAACGCCGGTGGAGGCGCCCGCGCTGACCGCGGCGGTCTATGCCCCGGCGGCGTCGCTGGCGAGCACGACCGGCGGGCTGGTATCGGGCACGATCGGCGGGGGCGGTGACATCGCCGGCGTCGCCGCCGCGACGAAGATCGCGGCCGAGGCGGCGGTATCGACGACGCGCATGGTCGAGACCGCCAGCCAGATGGGCGAGGCGCGCGCCGCGGCGGCGCAGGCTGCCGCCACCGTCCAGAAATCGGAAACCGAGACGGTCAGCGCGACGCTGGCCAAGGTCGAGGCGGAGCGCCAGGCGGCCGACGCCGCAGCGGCCACGGCGAAGGCGGCGGAGGAAGCCGCCAGGGCGAAGGCCGAGGACGAGCAGCGCAGCGCTGAGAAGGCCGCAGCGACCGCCGCCGCGGAGGCAGCGGCCAAGGCGGCGGCGCAGGCGGCCGAGGATCGCGCCCGCGCCGAGGCCGAGCGGCTGGCCAAGGCGCAGGCCCAGGCGCAGGCCGACGCCGACGCCGCCGCGGCGAAGCGCGCGTCCGAGGAAGCTGCCGCCGCCGCGGCCAAGGCCGCGGCGGACGAGGCGGCGCGTGCGCAGGCAGCCAGCGCCGCCGCGGCGGAGCGGGAGGCCGCGATGCAGCGTGCGACCGCGGAGGCCGCCGCCGCCGAGGCGGAGCGGGCGCGCCAGGAAGCGGCGCAGGCCGCCGCGCAGGAATCGGCGCGCCAGGCCGCGCAGGCGGCGGAACGCGCCGCACAGCAGATCGCGCAGGCACAGGCGGCGCAGGCACAGGCCGATGCCGCCGCGCAGGCCGCCGCCGATCAGGCGGCGCGCGATGCCGCGCGCGCCGCGCAGGAGGCGGCGGAGGCCGCGCGGGTCGCGGCGCAGGCGGCGGCCGACCAGGCGGCGCGCGATGCCGCGCGCGCGGCGCAGGATACCGAGAACGCGAACCGCGCCGCGGCGCAGGCGGCGGCCGAAAAGGCCGCGCGCGACGCGGCGCAGGCCGCCGCGCAACAGGCCGCTGCCGAGGCGAAGGCGGCCGAACAGGCAGCGCGCGAGGCGGCGGAGCAGGCGACCCGCGCCGCCGCCGCCGAGGCCGATCGCATCGCACGCGAGGCGGCGGCCGCGGCCGAAAAGGCGCAGCAGGCCGCGCAGGCCACAGCCGAGGCGCAGGCGGCGCAAGCGGCACGCGATGCCGAAAAGGCGGCGCGCGACGCGGCCGCCGCGGCGGCGGCGGCCGAGGCCGAGCGTGCCGCCAAGGAAGCCGAGAAGGCCGCGCAGGACAAGGCCGCGCGCGACGCGGAAAAGGCCGCCAGGGAGGCGAGCGAGGCGGCGGCGAAGGCGGCCGAGGAACAGGCCCGCGAGCAGGAAAAGGCCGCGAAGGAAGCGCAGAAGGCCGCGGAACAGGCGCTGAAGGAAGCGCAGAAGGGGCCCGACAAGCCGTCCAAGAATCAGCCCAAGCCGCTGGATGATGTGTTCAAGCTGCTGGAAGACCTGCTGAAACCGAAGAAGCCCTGATCCCGGATCCCCCCCCCCCGCCGGGCGTCGTCGGCCGGCGGGGGGGGGGCGCTTTTCCAGCTACAATTGCGGCCGATCAGCGCGGCGCGAGTTCGATCCGATCCGCATCCCGGCGCGTGACGCGGGCGATGCGATAGGCTTCCAGCGCGGCGACGAGTGCGTCGGTTCCGCCCTGCGTCTTGAGCGAGCCGCTATAGGGATGCGCCGCGAGGCCGGGATCGGCGATGACGATGCGGCGCCGGTCGTAGCGTTGCAATTGCGCGACGACATCGCGCAGCGGCGTGGCGGCGAAGGTCAGTCGCCCGTCCTGCCATTCGGCGGCGCCTTCCGCGCCGCGATCGTCCAGCCGCTGTCGCCCGCCGGCGGTGGACAGGACCTGGCCGGGGCTCATCGTGCGCGACCCGGCCGGCGTGTCCACGCGCACGCGCCCTTCGGTCAGCGCGACGGCGACGTCGGCACCGCGCCGCTCGACCGTGAAATGCGTGCCCAGCGCGGTGACCGACGCGGTGCCCGCCGCCACGACGAACGGATGCGCGGGATCCTTCGCCACCGCGAAACCGGCGCGCCCCGATCGCAGGACGATGCGCCGCTGCGCGCCCATCGCCGCGACGTCGATCGCCGATCCGGCATCGAGCGTGACGACGCTGCCGTCGGTCAGCGCGACGCGGCGGATCGCGTCGGTGGCGGCATAGCGAAGCGCCGCCGGGGCTGCGGGGGTGGGGGCGTCGCCGTTCCGACCGACGATTGCGACGGTACCGACGCCCACGGTGACGAACAGCGCGGCGGCGATCGCCGCGCGGCGCCAGTCACGGGCGGGTGCGGCGTTGCCGACCGCCTCCGCACGCAGCGCCGCGATCGCGGGGTCGTCGCGGATCAAATCGAGCGCCATGTCCGTGTCGCGCACGTCGCGCCACGCCAACGCATGGGCGGCATCGTCGCGCATCCAGCGATCGAGCGCGGCGGCATCCTCGGATCGGGCATCGTCGGCATGCAGGCGCGCATACCAGGCCGCGGCATGCGCGGCCGGATCGTTCGTCGTCACCCTATCGCTCCAGCGTCGCCGCAAGGAGGCGTATCGCCTTCATGATATGTTTTTCCACCGCACTGACCGATATTCCCATATGCCGGGCGATTGCCGCGTAGTTCATCTCTTCGAAGCGATGAAGTACGAATGCCTGCCGGGTCCGTTCCGGCAGGTCGCCCACCGCCGCGACGAGCCGCGACCATTGTTCCCTGCCCAGCATGACGCGCTCGGGCGAGCGAACCTCAACCGGATGGTCGCTTTCCTCCATCGTGACGTGGCGCGACCGCTGCCGCACCGCATCGCGGCGCGCGCGATCGGCGAGCACGCTTTGCGCGACCTGGAAGACATAGCCTTCGGGATTGAGGATATCGCCCTGCGGCCGGCGCGTGTGCATCCGCAGCGCCACATCCTGGAGCAGGTCGTCGACGTCGTCGGCGGGTGCCCGCTTCATCAGGAAACGGCGCACGGCGGGAAGGAGGGGGGCGAACATCTCGCTACCCTCCGTCGCGGCCGCCACCGGCGCCTGCGCGATCAGCACCATCGTCTTCCCCCCTTGGGCGCAGGTCACGAACCCGCGCTATGCCCCGAACATCGTTGCGGTTTGCCCCGCCGACGTCCCCTCCCGACGTCCTGCTTGTGGGATACAGACGATCATGTTGTAACACGTCCGTCAAGAAGGCGATGGCCAGCGCCGCGCGGCCGGTCGCCCGGACGTCGTACGAGCCGGAGGGGATGACGCAGACACGGTGACGGGGTGACGGGGCTGATGACGCGCGGCAGGACGACAGCGACGATCGGCGCGGTGGCAGCGCGCGGCGTCGCGTTGACCGCGGCGATCGGTGTCGCTGGCCTCTGGTCGGCGCCGATCGCGGCGCAGCGCGCGTCGCCGCGTCGCGTCGCGCATGATATCCCCGCCGGGCCGCTGGATGTCGTGCTGCGCCGGCTGGCGGTGGAGACCGACGAGCAGATCCTGGTCGATCCCGCGCTGGTCGTGGGGCGGCGCGCGCCGCCGCTGGCGCGGGGATTGCCGGTCGGCGCGGCGCTGGACACGGCCTTGGCCGGCCATCCGCTGGTGGCGCGGCGCGTCGGTCCGGGGGTGCTGGTGATCGAGCGCGTCGCGGCGCCCGACGCCGGAGACTGGGCGGCGACCCCCGCCGACATCGTCGTCACCGCCGAGCGGCGCCCGACGCTGCTGAGCGCGGCCGCACCGTCGCTGGCGGTGATATCCGCCGCGACGCTGGAGGAGACGCGCACGGTCGAACGGCGTGCGCTGGCGCGGCTGCTGCCGGCGCTGACGGCGACCAACACCGGGCCGCTGCAGCAACGCCTGTCGGTGCGCGGCGTGATCGGCACGGGGGAGGGGACGGTCGGCGTCTATTATGGGGAGGTACCGGTGACCGCGCCGTCGGGGACCGGGTTCGATCCCGGTGCGATGACCCCGGACGTCGACCTTATCGACGTCGAGCGGATCGAGTTGCTGAAGGGGCCGCAGGGCACGCTGTACGGCGCGTCGTCGCTGGGCGGTACGCTGCGCACGCTGTTCCGCCAGGCCGACGCCGGCGGGTTCGCGGCCGATGGCGCGGTCGAACTGGGCACGACGCGCGGTGGCGGGCCGAGCGCGGCGCTGTCGGCGATGGTCAACGTGCCGGTCGTCGCGGACCGGCTGGCGGTGCGCGTGGTGGCGGGGCGGCGCCGCACCGGCGGGGTGACCGACAATGTCCGGCTGGGCTATCGCGACGGCGACGTGGTGACGCGCGACAGCGGGCGGATCGGCGTGTCGTGGACGCCCGACCCGCGATGGCGGGTGGACGCGATCGTGCTGGAGCAGCGCAATCGCATCGACGATGCCGGTACGTGGCGGTGGGAAGCGGGGCCGCAGCGAACCGACGTGCCCGTCCGCCTGCCGAACAGCGACCGGCTGCGGCTGGCGAGTGCGACGGTGCGCTGGGCGCCGGGGGCGGTGCGGGTCACCGCGACGGCATCGCATTATGCGTGGCGCACGATGCGGCAGATCGATTTCACGAGCGTGATGGCGGCGCAGCGCGACAGTATCGCCGCGTGCGGGCGCTATGCGGCGTCGGTCGGCGGCGGGGCTTGCGACCTGGCGGCGTATCGCGGCTGGCTGGCCACGCGGTTGCCGGCGGTGTTGTTCCAGCCGATGACGATGCGCAGCACCAGTGCGGAGGCGCGGGTGTCGGACGACGGCAACGGGGCGTGGCGCTGGACGCTGGGCGCCTTTGCCGAACATCGCGTCGACGGGGTGTCCAGCTATGCGGTGCGGGCGGATGCGGGGTCGGGGCGGGTGATATGGCCGCTGGACGTGACCGGATTGCGGCTGATCGACACGCGGCTGGACCAGCAGGCGCTGTACGGCGAGGTGACGCGGGAGCTGCCGGCGGGATTGTCGGCGACGGTGGGGATGCGCGGATACCGCTACGTGCGCGCGGCGGGGGGATCGGTTCCGCTGCCCAATATCGCCACCGGTACGGGCAATGGCGCCAGCGCGCGCTACAGGACGGTGGCGACGGGCAGCAACCTGAAGGCCGCATTGGCGTGGCGCGGCAAGGGCGGTGCGGTCGTCCAGCTGAGTGCGGCGGAGGGTTTCCGCCCCGGCGGGGTCAATATCACCCCGGAACTGAGCGATGCGGAGCGGGTCTATCGCGCCGACCGGCTGTGGAATTACGAGCTGGGGATGCGGGTACCGGTGGCAGGACCGACGGTGGGGATCGAGTCGGCGCTGTTCCACATCGACTGGCGGGACACGATCTTCGTCGCGGCGAGCGCCAATGGCGCGTTCCTGTACAATACCAACCTGGGCGGCGCGCACATCGACGGGGCCGAGGCGCGCGTGACGGCCACGCACGGGGCGCTGCGGCTGGCGGCGGGGGCGACGGTGCTGGACGCCCGGCTGTCGCGCGATACGCCCGCGGCCAGTGGCGACGGCGCCGGGCTGCGCGGCGATCCGTTGCCCAACGTGCCGACGCTGACCTGGGTCGTCAGCGCGGACCTGCGCCGGCGCGCGGGCGGCGGGACGTTGACGGTGGGGGCGGTCGCATCGGGCAACGGCGGTTTCGCGACCACCTTTTCCGCGCAGGCCGCCTATCGCGAATATACGCCGGCGCGGACGCTGGCGGATGTCTATGCGCTGTACCGGCGCGGGGGGTGGAGCGCGCGGCTGGGGATAGACAATGTCGCGGACGCGGTCGCCCCGGCGCGGATCGTGTCGAGCGCGTTCGGCGTGCGGCAGGTCTATTCCGCGCGACCGCGCACGGTCACGCTGACGCTGGCGCGGGAATATTGACCGGCGCGCGATGGCGTGCGGACAGCGCGGCACAGGCGGACAGCGGCGCGTCGAAGGGAAAGCCCGCCGCGGCGACGCGGGTCAGCAGCAGCGTCAGCGTGGCATGGCGCCCGTCACCGGCCGCCGCGGATGAGAGCAGCGCCAGCCACGCGGGGGACACCACCATCCCCTGACGCATCCGCAGCAGCGGCCCGCCGGAGCCGGCCAGACCGGCCGCGCGACGGCGGGCGGTGGCGTGACCGATGCCGAGCGCGCGGGCCACGGTGGCGACGCGGACGGCGTGCGTGCCGTCGAACGTCGCCGGCCCGGCATCCGCCGCGCGGGGGCCGGCGCCGTCAGCCGACACGGCCCAGCGGCGCGCATTGGCATCCATCACCGCCGCGACGATCGCCAGATCGACCACGTCAGGCACGAACGCGCGATGGCAGTCGATGATCGCCAGCGTCAGGTCGATCGCGAGGCGCGCGCCGTCGTCGCGCCGGAACGGGCCGGCGCTCGCTGCCGCTGGCGCCGGGAAGGCACCTGCCGCCAGCCCCCCGGCCATGAAGGCGACCAGCGCGTTGTTGAGCTGCGACAGGCTGCGATCGACGATCGGATCGGACCATAAAGCGGGCGGGATCGCGATGCCGTGCCGCGTGCGCTGGCACAGTCCGTCCGCGACCAGCGCGGCGATATGACGTCGCACGGTTTCGAACGGACGCCCCAGCGCGAAGGCGGCCGAGTGGATCGAGATCGCAGCGTCACCCCCCGACCGCGACAGCGCCACCCCCCACAACATCCCGTAGATCACGCCGCGATCGATATCGCCGCCGAACCGCCGCGCCGCGAGGGAGGCGACGCGAACGTAGAAATCGGCGACGAGGCACGTGACCGACGGCAGCGGCATGGCGGTGAGGGCGGCGCGATCTTCCGGCAGTGGGGAAGCTTGGCCGAACCGTGGCACCGGTAACCTCGCAGCGTTGTCGACGGGCGAATGGGATCAGGAATGTAACCGCTTACTCTAACCCAAGTGATTGTAACAGCACCTGTTTGCGCAACCCGCCTCGAGAGCGCCACCGCGGAACTGAACCCCCCGTGAACCGTTTTCACATCAGGAAGAAATATGATCGAGGAGAGAGGAGAAGGCGATGACGACCAAGTCCGCCATGGCGCCGATACCGGCGCGTTTGCAAGAGGTTACGCCGCCGCCGATGTTGGGCATCGTCTACGGCCTGATCTTGTCGGTCATTTTCTGGGGGTCGGTCGCCGCGCTTCTTTTCGGTTAACGAACGTCGCGCCAACACCTGACCATTAGCGCAGAGCGACAGTCCAGTCGTCGAGCCGAAACGAGCCGTTACCGCGAATCGGCTCCACCCCAACGGCAATGCCGTTGATCCATTCGTTACCGCTGACCTGCCCGATACGCCGCAGCCTCGCCAGCAGGCTGCGCCAGTCGATCGTACCGGCGGCCAAATCCTTTCCGTCGGCGCGCATCAGCATCACGTAATTCCCTTGACGCGCGATCGCCCACTCGATGCCGGCATCGTCGGTCCAGCGACCCAGTTGCTTGCCCGTGCGGTGGAAGTCGCGCGCCGTGTCGCCGGGGTGCAGCAACAGTCCGACCTCCAGCGCCTTTGCCGCGGCGTCGCCCGGCGTGCGGGTGAGATAGAATTCCTGAAGGACGGTCACGTCGCCGGCGCGCCCGCCCGCCAGCGTCCAGCGCACCGACGATACGAACCGCCCAAGCCGCGCGACCTGTACCGGCGCCACGCGGCGATCGGGCTGGCCGCTGTCGTAATTCCCGTAGCTGGTGGCCAGATAGCCGTAAACGCCGGGGTTACCGCGACGGCGCCACGATTCGATCGCCGGGACGATCCAGTCGATCCGCGTGGCCGACGGGAAGCGCGCGGGATCGAACGTGGCGCGCGACCAGTAACGGTTGCCGGCGCCACCTGCGCGTCGCGGGTCGTCCGTTTCGCGCAGCGACGGATCGAAATGGCGCGCCCACATGCCGTTATAGTGCGAATAGGACGATCCGGCAGGGATGTAGTTCTGGTCGCTGCCGCGCACCACCGCTGGACCGCCCGCGGGGAAGGCTGCCGACGCTGCCGCGCCTAAAACGACGGCGAGGGACAGGAGGCGGATCGGCATGGCGCACATGGTGCCAAACATTCTCGATCCGCCCCGGAGAGGCAAGGGCGCCGCACCGACGCCGGTGCGGCCGGGCGGTAGGAGCGACTTAACCCGCGCGGTGTAGCGCGGTGCGCATGGACATTCCCGCCAGCTATCACGCCGTCATCGATTCGATCGTCGCGCTGTTCGGCGCCAGCCACGCGACGATGCACGTGCATGTCGGGCTGGCATTGTATCTGGCGGTGCAGCTGATGGTGCGCACGCGGCGCGGTTCGATGACCGCGCTGCACGTCGTGGCGGCGGCGGAACTGATCAACGAATGTATGGACCGCGCCTATTCCGGGTCGTGGAACTGGTCCGACACGCTGTCGGACGTGGTGCTGACGCTGATGTGGCCGGTCGCAATCACTTTGGTCAGCCAGATCCGCCGCGCGGCATGGGAGCGGCGCTACATGCGGCAGGCACAGGTGCTGGCTGCGATGCGGCGTCCCGTGCCGGTGCCGGCGGCGGCGGCGGCGGTGGCGCGGGTTCGCGGGCGTTAGGTTCGCCGGTGTAACGACAATCTGCGGGCGTTAGGGCAAAAATCCCGCTTGGTTAACCGGCTCTTAGCGGTTCGGCGGGCAGGGTCGGCACATCCTATCGGGAATGGTTCGATGACGCTGAAGGCCCTGTTTCTTCACACCACCGCGGCTGCGACCGTCATGGCGCTGTCCGGTTGCGGCGGCGGCGGGGGCGGCGGCGTGAACAGCACGCCGGCACCGGTGCCCGCCCCCGCGCCGGCACCTGCGCCATCGTCGCCGACCCCGTCGCCTTCGGCTTCTACGCCGGCCCCGACGCCCGCTCCGTCTCCGGCGCCGACGCCTGCGCCGGCACCGGCCCCGACGCCCGCTCCGTCTCCGGCGCCCACGCCTGCTCCCACGCCAGCACCGACCCCGGCGCCTACCCCGGCGCCGACACCTGCGCCTACGCCAGCTCCGACCCCGGCGCCCACGCCGGCCCCGACACCTGCGCCTACGCCGGCCCCGACGCCGGCCCCGACACCTGCGCCTACGCCGGCCCCGACACCGGCACCGACGCCGGCCCCGACACCGGCGCCCACTCCGGCCCCGACGCCTGCGCCGACACCGGCCCCCACTCCGGCCCCGACACCCGCGCCCACCCCCGCCCCGACGCCGACGAATTACGATACTAGCGAATATCGCGCGACGATCGGTGCGGTGTCGATGAATGCACTGGCGGCCTATAACGCCGGGGCGACCGGGCGGAATGTCGGCATCGCGATCATCGACAGCGGGATCGACCTCAACAGCGCGGAGTTCGAGAATCGCGTCTCCGCCGCGTCGCAGGACGTGGCGGGCAATGCCAGCATCCAGGACGTCGACGGGCACGGTACCGCGGTGGCCTTCACCGCCGCCGGGCGCCGCAACGGCGTGGGGACGCAGGGCGTCGCCTTCGCCGCGACGCTGATGATCTATCGCGCCGATGCGCCGGGTACCTGCGGGACGGCCGACGGTTGCATGTTCAGCACCGACGCGATCGCGACTGCGCTGGACGCCGCGCGGGTGGCGGGGGCGAAGGTGGTGAACATCTCGCTGGGGGGCACGTCGCTGCCCTCCACCGTCGTCGATGCGATCGGGCGCGCGACCGCCGCCGGGATGGTCGTGGTGGTCGCGGCGGGCAACGACGGCGCCGCCGATCCCGATGCCTTCGCACAGGTGGCCAATGACGCCGCGGCGCGCGGGCAGGTGATCGTCGCCGGATCGATCGACGCCAACGGCACGCTTGCCACCAGCAGCAACCGCGCGGGCAATACCGCCGCGCATTACCTGGCGGCGGTGGGCGAACAGGTGCGTGCACCCAACAACAACGGCACCGCCTATCTGTGGTCGGGCACGTCCTTCGCCGCGCCGCAGGTCGCCGCGGCGGCGGCGTTGCTGGCGCAGGCGTTCCCCAACCTGACCGGCGCGCAGATCGTCGACCTGCTGCTGACCACCGCGCGCGATGCCGGGGCGACCGGCACCGATGCGCAATATGGCCGCGGCATCCTGGACCTGACGCGCGCGTTCCAGCCGGTCGGCACGCTGACCGTGGCGGGCACGACGCGTACGGTGGCGGCGGTCGATGGGGCGGTCGTGCTGTCCTCCGCGATGGGCGATGCGCGCGGGGGCACATTGGGCGCGGTGGTGCTTGACGGGTTCGATCGCGCCTATGCGATGACGCTGGCGAGCGGGATCGCGCGCCAGGCGGTGTCGCGCCCGCTGAACGGGCTGACCGCCGCGCCGTCGCGGCAGGTGGCGATGCAGGCGGGCGACATGGCGGTGGCGCTGACAATCGCGGCGCGGCCGAACGGCATTGTCGGGCTTAACGCCTTCCGGCTGGGATTGAGCGAGGCGCGCCGCGCGCAGGCGATCGCCGGCAGCGTCGCGCAGCGGCTGGGGCGCACGACGCAGTTCGCGCTCGGCTTCGCGGAGGATGCCGGCACGCTGTCGCTGCGGCTGGCGGGGCAGGCGATGCCCGCCTTCCTGGTCGGCGACGGGCTGACCCGCTTCGGGTTCGAGGCGGACCGGATCGTCAGCAGCGGGCTGCGCCAGGAATGGGCCGGGTTCGGCGTGACCGCCGCGGTGGAGCAGGGCGATGCGCTGTACCGCCGCGCCGATGCGCCCGCGGCGCTGCGGCAGTGGAGCCGTTCGGGCTATTCCAGCGGCACGATCGCGCTCGACCGGCGCTGGGGCGGGCTGTTCGCGCGGGTCGCGGCGACGCGGCTGGACGAAGCGGACAGCGCGCTGGGCGCGCGCTTCCCGACGAACCTGGGCACGACGCGCGCGACCAGCTGGTTCGTCGACGGCAACCTGCGACTGGATGCCGGCGGCGGCTGGTCGCTGGGCGGCACGTGGCGGCAGGGGTGGACGCGGATCGGCTTCACGGGCGCGCAGGGCGGGGGCGGGAACCTCGCCAGCCGCGCCTTCGCCGCCGACATCGGCAAGGACGGGGTGCTGGGCGGGGACAGCCTGGGCCTGCGCATCGTGCGGCCGCTGCGGGTGTCGAGCGGGAGCGTGGGGCTGCTGCTGCCGACGCAATGGGATTATGCCAGCGAAAGCGTGTCGGCCTGGACGCCGCAGCGGATCGCGCTGGCGCCGACCGGGCGCGAGACCGACTGGGAGGGGCGCTATGCGTTCCGCTGGGGCGCGGCGTGGGTCAACACCAACGCGTACTGGCGGCAGAACCCGGGGAATATCGCCGATGCGCGCGACGATTACGGCGTGGCGATCCGCTTCAGCCGGCCGTTCTGACGCTTAGCCGGTGGCGATGATCTCGCGCTCCGTCCCCTCCAGGTAGAGCGCGGTCAGCCGCCCGGTGCGATAGGCGCCGGTGTCGATGCCGATGCGGTTGTCGCGCCATTCGACGTCGCTGGCGATACTGTGCCCGTGGACGACGACCGCGCCGTGATCGCTGTCGTCGGACAGGAATTCGCGGCGGATCCAC
This sequence comes from Sphingomonas adhaesiva, assembly GCF_002374855.1. Lineage (GTDB taxonomy): Bacteria > Pseudomonadota > Alphaproteobacteria > Sphingomonadales > Sphingomonadaceae > Sphingomonas > Sphingomonas adhaesiva. The sequence continues at coordinate 665,815 of NZ_NWVC01000001.1, read as the reverse complement.
AGCAGATCCTGCGCGCTCTGCCGCTTCAGCGGGACGCCGGGGCGCACCCCGGCATGGCAGAAGAAATAGTCGCCCGACCGCGCGGTCAGCGGCAGCGCCGCCAGCCATTGGCGGATCGGGCGCGGCACCGCCGCGCGCAGCGCCGCGGCGACCTCCTCCTCGTCATAGGGTTCCGCAGGCAGGGGAATGCCGTAGCTGGCGAGCGTTTCCGCACCGCCGCCGCCCAGCCACGCGGACAGGACGCCGCGTTCCCCGGCCAGTGCGCGGATCATCATATCCTCGTGATTGCCCTTCAGCACGACGAAGGCGTCGTGCCGCCGCTGGAGCGAGTGGACATGATCCAGCACCCCGGCACTGTCCGGCCCGCGATCGACAAGGTCGCCGAGCAGGACGACGTGGATCGCGCGCGCCGGGGGCAGGCGACCGGCATGTTCGCCGATGCGGTCGACGATCTCGGTCAGCAGATCGAGTCGGCCGTGGACGTCGCCCACGACATAGATACGCTCGCCCGGTTCGGTCGACGGGCCGTTGGCGGAGCGGCGCCTGAGCGGAAACAGCATGTCGCGAAGACCACGATCCTGAGCAATGACGGGGCCGGTTTTCGGCGCGTTGCCGCAGTGCGTCAATGCAAAGCTTAACCTGTTGGAACCGTTAAGCGTTCCGATTGTTCCGCGAGTCCATAGGTGGGACAGGTAAGGAAATGCTGCTGGTAAAATCGGCCATTTCGGGTAGTGGTATCGGCTCAAAGCGACAAAAAGGGGATTCTCGGTGGCGCTGACGTGGCGATCACTCTTTGTGTGTTGCGTGGCATTGCTGGTCAGTGCGTGCGCGTCCGGTATCGGGCGTCCCGCCGGTCCGATGATCGAGACCGGCGATCGTTACGCCGTCAACGCGCTGGACAACGAGAATTACAAGCTGGGCTTCGGCGACAAGCTGCGCGTGACCGTGTTCAACGAGCCGACGCTGTCGGGCGAGTTCGCGGTCGCTTCCGACGGGACGATCTCGGTCCCGCTGGCCGGCACGATCCCGGCCGGCAACAAGGACGTGGGTGAGATCGCCAACGCGATCCAGGCGAAGCTGGCCGACGGTTACCTGCGCGACCCGAAGGTCAGCGCCGAAGTGATCGCTTATCGCCCGTTCTTCATCCTGGGCGAGGTCAAGGCGCCGGGCCAATACCCCTATTCCAGCGGGCTGACCGTGCTGAACGCCGTCGCCACCGCACAGGGCTTCACGCCGCGTTCGAACCGATCGGTGGCGATGATCCGCCGCGCCGGCGCGACCGAGGAGCAGGCCTATCGCCTGACCCCCGAGTTGCGGGTGCTGCCGGGCGACACGATCCGCATCAGCGAGCGTTTCTTCTGATCCGGCACCGCCGGACAAATCAGGCAAAGGGCGCGCGAGAACGCCTTCGTATCAAGGGAGTGACGAGTATGGCCAAGGGTTTGAGGACGTTGATTGCAGGGCGCCCGGTCGCGGCGATCGCCATGGCCGCGGCGGTCATCGCCCCGGCGCTGGCCGCGCCGAAGCTGGTGCCGCCGCAGATCCAGGGCGAGGCGCCGGCGGAAGATCCGGCGATGCTGCTGGCCGGCCAGATGCGCGCCGAACTGGCGAACGTGGCGCGCGACGCCTCGGTCGAGGATGTCGAGGCATCGCTGGTCTTCGTGATCAGCCAGCGCGACTATCAGGTGCCGGTCGTGTCGATGGCGCTGGAGCAGCTGCGCGGGGCCAAGGACCTGCCGGTGAACCTGACGCAGGCGATCACCAATGTTCGCCTGGCGCTGCTGCGGAACAAGGCGCGCGGTACCGGCGCGATCAACAGCAACTTCATGACTGGCGGCGGCTCGATCACCGGCGGCGCGGTGTTCAGCCCAGTCTTCGGCCCGGGCGGTGGCGGCGGCGGCGGCAGCGACTATTCGTCCTGATCCCCCACGGCCGGCGCGCACAGGCGGAGCCGGCCGTCGTCGACCACGGCGGACCCCCTCGCCACTGTCTCGCTCCAGTGCGGAAGAATAGCATGAACCTGTCCCGCTTCGCCTTGGCCGCTGCCGCGCTTGGCTCCAGCCTGTCGGCCACGCCGGTCTTCGCACAGGCCGAATCGACGCTGCTCGAACCGGCGATCCCCGCCGGGTTCGACCGCGGCCGCAACACCAGCGTCACCGACCGCGCGCGCCCCGATTACGATCCGGTCGGCATCCCGGTGGGCGGGTTCAACCTGTTCCCGCGGCTCGACGTCGGCGTCGGCGTGACCGACAACGTCTTCTTCAACCCCGCGGAGAAGATGACTGACGGCTTCACCACGATCGCGCCGCGGGTGCAGCTCAATTCCGACTGGAACCGCAATACCCTGCAGTTCCGCGGCGGCGCGAACCTGGAACGCTATTTCAACGAGACGCGGCGCAACCAGAACGCCTGGGACCTGGGCGCGCTGGGCCGGTACGAACTCGGCTCGTCGATGGCGGTGACGGCCGAGGCGCAGCTGGCGCGGCTGTACGAAACGCCGTTCTCGGGTGCGATCTCCTCCGACATTGCGGTGCTGTCCAATTACCTGCGCAACTATCTGTCGCTGCGCGGCCAGTATCAGGCGGGGCAGAGCCGGCTGACGCTGGCGGTGGATCATACCGGCTTCGACTTCAGCGGAATCACGCTCGCATCGGGCGCGAAGCTGAGCCAGGAGGACCGCGATCGGACCATCGACCGCATCGTCGGGCAGGCCGAATATGCCTTTTCCCCCGCGATGGCGCTGTACGGGCAGCTGAGCTACGGCCAGATCGATTATTCGCGCAACCTGTTGAACGGCCAGCCGAACCGCGATTCGGATGCGTGGCGGCTGATCGGCGGCGCGACGTTCGACCTGACCTCGCTGATCCGCGGGCAGCTGGGCATCGGCTATGTCTGGCGCAACTTCGACAGCCCGATCTATCGCAACGTTTCCGGCCTGTCGGTGGAAGGACGGGTGGAATATTTCCCGACCGAGCTGGCGACCATCACCCTGCAGGTCAGCCGCCTGATCGAGGACTCGAGCATCGGCGCGAACAGCGCGTTCTTCAACAACCAGGTGTCGGCGCAGGTCGATTACGAGGTGCTGACGAACTTCATCCTGACCGGGCTGGGACAATATGCGCGGCAGGATTTCATCGATTCCCCGGTCAGCGCCGACATCTACCGCCTCGGCATCCAGGGGCGCTACCTGTCGTCGCGCCGCGTGAACCTGCGCGGCGGCATCACCTATGTGAAGCGGTCGTCGGGCGACATCGCGCTGGGCAGCGACACCAACGAGTTGCGTGGCCTGCTGACCCTTACTATCCAGCGTTAAGGGGAGGCGGGCTTTCCCCGCCATACCCACCGTACGTTTATCTCGGAGACCGTCACCGGTATGGAAATCCTGCACGAAGCGGCCCCGCGGGGCGGCTCTGACGCCAGCGGCCTGCCCGGGCTCGTCACCCAGGTGCGCGACACGCTGCGGCGGCGCTGGCTGACGCTGGCGATCGTCACGGCGGCGATCTTCGCGCTGGGCGTGACGCTCGTGCTGATGATGACGCCGCAATATTCGGCGACGGCGCGCCTGCGCATCGACCCGGCGCGCAACCCGCTGGCCGCGGCCGACCGCAACCAGCAGGAAGCACTGAACCCCGAGGCGATCGACACCGAGGTGACGGTGCTCAGTTCGCTCGACATGGCGCGGCAGGTGGTGCGCAAGCTGGACCTGACGCACAATCCGCTGTTCGCCAAGGTGCTGGAGCGTACCGAAGGCCCGGCGCTGAGCGCGAACGAGCGTGAGGATGCGGTCGCCAATGCGCTGCTGCAGAAGCTGGCGGTCGGGCGCGAGAAGCTGACCTACATCCTGAGCGTGCGCTACAGCGCGCCCGATGCGCTGATGTCGGCGCGGATCGCCAATGCCTTCGCCAAATCCTACATCGAATCGAAGACCGGATCGCGCCAGGGCACGGCCGAGCGGCAGGCGGAATGGTTCCGCCAGCGCCTCGACGCGCTGGGCCGCGAGGTCGCCGCGGCGGATGCGCGCGTCGCGCAATATCGCGCGCAGGCCGGCATTGTGCAGGGCGGCGGGCTGACCCAGGGGACGATCACCGATCAGCAGATCGCCCCGCTGTCCAACCAGCTGGCGACCGCGGAATCCGATGCGGCGGCGGCGCGTGCCAACCTGTCGGCGGCGCAATCGCAGGTGCGGCGCGGCGGTGCGGACGAGGTGAGCCAGGTGCTCGATTCGCCGGTCATCACCGACCTGCGCCGCCAGCGCGCCGAGGTGCTGCGCAGCATGGGCGAGGTGCAGGCCCGCTATGGCGAGCGCCATCCGGAAAGCATCCGCGTTCGCGACCAGCTGGCCGCGCTCGACGCGCAGCTGCGCGAGGAATCGAGCCGCGTCGTCAATTCGCTGCGCGCCACCGCCGCGGCGGCGCAGGCGCGGTCCGACAGCCTGCGCGGGGCGATGGGCCGGCTGGAATCACAGCAGGCCAGCAACACCCGCAACGCGGTGCTGGCCGACAGCCTGGAGCGCGAGGCCGCGGCCAAGCGCGCGCAGTACGAGCGCATGTCGCAGCTGTCGCTGGAAAGCACCCAGTCCGCGCAGAACCAGATCGCGCAGGCCGAGATCGTCGACGCCGCGCAGGTGCCGACGCGCCCGAGCTGGCCGAACAAGCCGCTGCTGTTCGCGCTGTCGCTGATCCTGGGGCTGGGCGCGGGCGCGGGCGTCATCTTCATCCAGGAGATGCTGGTCGCCGGGATGCGCACGTCGGAGGAGGTGCAGACGCGCCTGGGCTTGCCGATGATCGCGGCGGTGCCCAAGGTGGCGGGCTTCGCCAACCCGGCCGACCTGCTGCTGGAAAAGCCGACGTCGCTGTTCGCCGAATCGCTGCGCAACGCGCGCGCGTCGATCGTCGGCGTGCGCGGGCAATTGCCGCACAAGGTGATCGCGATCACCTCCGCGCTGCCGGCCGAGGGCAAGACGACCACCGCGCTCGCCTTCGCGCGGACGCTGGCGATCAACAACGCGCGCACGCTGGTGCTGGAATGCGACGTCCGCCGCGCGGCGATGAGCGAGGTGCTGGGCGAACGTTCGAAGGGCGCGGGGCTGGTCGAGCTGCTGCGCGAGGAAGTGACGCTGGACCAGGCGATTACCCCGAGCGGGACCGAGCGCCTGGACCAGTTGCTGGTGCGCACGCCCTATTTCAGCTCCGGCGACCTGTTTGGCGATGGCGCGATGGAAGACCTGCTGGGCGCGCTGCGTGATCGCTACGACCATATCGTACTCGATCTGCCGCCGATCGTCGGGCTGGCCGATGGCCGGTTCCTGGCGGTGCTGGCGGATGCCACCGCGCTATGCGTGCGGTGGGACGCGACCCCGCCGGCGGCGGCGAGCTCCGCGCTGCAATCCTTGCAGGGCGACGGGGCCAACGTGGTCGGCGTGATCTTCACGATGGTCGACCCGGATGCCGAGGCGATCGGCGGGCTGTATTACTCGAAGAAATATTCGAGCTACTATCAGGCGGGCTGATAACGGGCGCGCCGGCATGGCACGCGGCAGGGCCGATCCGGCGCGGGGCGCGATGGGGCGGCTCGACCGTGAGCGGCCGATCGCGCGCGCGGTCGGTTGCGTTCTGGTGACGATGAGCGCTGGCGCCGCGATGGTGCTGGTGGCCGAGGCGCGCGTCGACACCGCCGATGCGCGCGCGCAGCGCGGGCTGTCGCCGGCGGGTGCCGCGTCGGGTCCGTCGCTTCTCCATCCGCCACGGGCAATTTTCGCGGAGGCGCTGGCCACCGCGCGCGCGGCCCAGCGTGAACGCGATGCGCAGGAGCACCGCGACCTGCTCGACGATGCCGACCGGCGCGCGACGATGGCGGCGTCGGCACGCCCCGCCTGGGGCGAGGCATGGGCGCTGGCGGCGTGGGTCCGCGGCCTTCGCGACGGGAGCGACAGTGCCGCGGCGCGCGACGCGCTGTCGGCCAGTTACCGCGCGACGCCGTTCCTGCGCCATGCCGGGGCCTGGCGGGTGGAGCGGGCGTTCGCGACGTTCGACCTGCTCAACGCGCAGGTGCGCGCGCGGGCGGTGCGCGAAGCGGTGTGGCTGATGCGGATCGACCCCGATCTGGTCGCGCCGGTGATGGCATCGGCGCGCGGATCGTCAGCCTATCGCCCCGTCCTGCTGGAGTGGCGGCGCGATCGCGCGGCCCCATAACGCCCCCGCCAGGAACAGCGCGACGCCGATCGTGGTCGGCACGTCCAGCACGATGTCGATCAGCGACAGCGCCAGCAGCAGCAGGCAGGCGCAAAGCATCCCGGCATCCTGCGCCGCCACCGGCCGGCGCATCATCCACCGTGCCACCCGCCACACGGCGACCACGCCGGCGGCCGCCAGCAGCGCGGCATAGGGCAGTCCGCCCGACAGGATCAGCTGCAGCGGCAGGTCGTGCGCGGAATTCACCATCCAGGTGAAGCGCGCGGCGGTGACGTCGGTCAGCGAATGCGCGGCGGCGGCGGGAAAGCCGTTCGCGCCATGCCCGAACCACGGGGCGTCGCCGATCATCGCGGCATAGCGCCGCCACATCAGCCAGCGCGTGTCGATGCCGTCGCTCAGCAGCCCGAAACGCGACCGGATCAGCCGCGCGAACGGCAGCGCCGCCAGCGCGGTCAGCGCGACGCCCGCGGCGACCAGCCGCCAGTCGATCCGATGCCGCGCCGGCGCGACCAGCATGCCGAGCAGCACCAGCGTGACCGCCAGCGTGAAGCGCGACGCGGTGGCCAGCAACCCCAGCAGCGCGACCGCGACCGCCACGCTCCACATCGCCACCACCAGCGTATCGCGGCGACCGCGGCGCGGTGCGGCGATCGCGTGGCGCACCCGTGCCGCCGCGAGTAACGCGGTGACCCCCGCGATCCCCGCGGTGACATTGGCATTACCGATCAGCCCCAGGAACCGCCTGCCGCGCGCCACCGGCCAGAAGGCGAAGGCGTCGGTCGCGCCGCTGGCCACCAGTACCAGCCCGAGGACGAGATGCGCGACCGCGATCGCCAGCCACAGGTCGATCGCACGCGCCAGCAGCGGCGGGTGACGCGCCGACCACCACCCCGCCAGCAGCGCGGCAAGCCCGCCCAGCCATGACAGCAGCCCCGCCGGCACCAGATCCGTCGCAGCCGGCGTGCCCGCGATGCTGCCCAGCACCAGCCAGCCGAATGCCGCCAGCGCGGGCAGCAGCACCGGCAGCGTCGCGCGCCACGCTCGCTCCGATGGCGCATCGTACCACAAGGCCGTGCCCAGCAGCGCGGCCATCAGCAGCGTGAACACCGCCTGGCCGGCGATGTCGTTGAACCCGCGAAAGAACAATCCGCTGGCCAGCGCCACGGCAGCCAGCATCGCGATCGCGCGCAGCCGCTCCGCCGCCTTCGGCGACCAGACGCCGACCGAGCCGGCGATGCGCGGATCCGCGATGGCGGATCGGAGCTGCGGGCCGGGGGCCGGGGAGGGGGATGGCATGGGGCGTCAGGCTCCTTGTCCGCCCGGCGCCAGCAGCGTGCGCGGCCCGACGGTGACGGCGGTGTCGGGATTGTATGAAGCCGCGTCAAGTAAATGGTGCACGCCGTCGTAACCACCTCAATACACGCGATCTTTTGAAGCGAGGGCGCATTGCGGACGGGCTGAGAGCCTGGAGTGAGTGCGATGGCCCGACCGAACCTGTCCCTGCTGATGGCCGCTGCGACGGCGCTGGCCTGTGGCCTGGCGCCCGGCGGGGCGGACGCGCGCGCACGCGCGCCGGCCTTCCTGCCCGGCGGCGCAGTGGCCGATCCGCCCGCGGGCTTCGTCGATTTCTGCGCGCGCGACACGGTGTCGTGCGCTGCGGGCCTGTCCCCCGATCGCCTGCCGGCGCTGACGCTGGCGGCGACCTGCGCCGCCGGCGCTGCGTGCCCGCCGATCTGGTCCGCGGGGGCGATGGTGACCGGTGCGATCGAACCGGGCGCGACGCCGCCAGCCGCGGCGCTGCTGCGTCCCGCCGTCGTGCGGCAGCCCGCCGCCACGGTGCCGACGACGGTTGCGACCGCCGACCTGCTGGCCACCGTCAAGCGCGTCAACAGCCAGGTCAACCGCCGCGTCATCCAGGTCAGCGACCGCGACGCGCGCGGCGTCGACGAATATTGGGAACGCCCGGCACCGGGCAAGCACCCGATCGGCGATTGCGAGGATATCGCGATCGAGAAGCGCATGACGCTGGTGGAGGGCGGCTTCCCGCCGGAACTGCTGTTCCTGGCGGTGGTGTTCAAACAGGGGTTCGGCCTGCACACGGTGCTGGTCGCGCGATTGCCGGATGGCGACCGCGTGCTCGACAGCCTGTCGGGGCATCTGCGCCGCTGGAACGAAACCCGCTACGTCTGGCTGCGCCAGCAGCGGGCGGACACGCCGATGGAATGGCATCGCATCGGCGGACTGCCCGCCACGACGCTGGTCTCGCAGCCGGCGGTCGGCGACGACGCGCGTTCCTGAGCGGGACAGGCGACGGATCAACAGCTATCGACGTGACCGCCCGGTTCGGGCGATAAGCGCGCGCGTCCGGCGAATCCGCGCCATGTCCCGACGATCGGAGAAACCGCCTGTCCCAACCGCGTGAGTTCGCCGTCCATAGCGCGGGCCGCTATGCGATGGCGCTGGCCGGGCCGGTCGGCGGCGCGGCGGGCCAGTTCCTGCTGTCGCTGTTGCTGGTGCGGCAGCTGGATCCGGCGGGGTTCGGCCGTTTTTCGTTCCTGATGGTCGCGATCCAGCTGGCGTGGGGCGTGTGGGGCGCGCTGTTCTGTGCGCCGCTGCCGACGCTGTTCGCCGGGCTGGACCGCGCCGGCATCGCGAGGGTGCGCACGCAGATCGCCGCGGCGCATCTGCCCGCGCTGGTGCTGGCGACCGGACTGGTGGCGTTGCTGGGCTGGGGCGTCGGGATGGACGGGCCGGCCACGGCGGTGTTCGCCGCCTTCGCCGCCGCATCGCTGGTGCGCTGGTATGCGCGCGCGGAGGCCTATGCGCGCGGGCGACAGGCGCTGACCGCGACCAGCGACGGCATCTATACCGTGATCCTGGTCGCCGGGGTGGCGGCGATGGCGATCGGCTGGGCGCGTGGGCTGGTGGCCGCCGGCGCGATCCTGGGCTGGGCGAGCGCGGCGTCGCTGATGCCGTTCGGCGCGGGTTTCGCGCGGGTGCAGTTCGTACTGCCGCGGCTCGACGCATGGCGGGGCTATCTGGCGATCTGGCGCGACCATGCGCGCTGGGCGCTGTTCGGGGTGGCGACGACCGAGGCGACCGCCAATGCCCATGCCTATTGCGTGACCGCGCTGATGGGGCCGGATGCCTTCGCGCCGATCGCGGCGGGGGCATTGGCGATCCGGCCGGTGATGGTCGCGATGAACGCGCTGACCGATTACGAGCGCGCGCGGATGGCCGGCGCGATCGCACAGGGGCGGATCGACACCGCGCGGTCGGCGGTGCGATTCTTCCGATGGGTGCTGATTGCGATCTGGGTGGCGACGGCGGTGCTGCTGGCCGGCGTGCTGACCGTCGCGCCGCATGTGCTGTTTCCGCATTACCCGCTGGCGGTGGTGGGCAGCGCGGCGGCGGCGTGGATGGCGGTGGCGGCGGTGCGGCTGGCGCGGATGCCTGAAAGCGCGCTGTTGCAGGCGGGTGGCGCGTTCCGCACGCTGGCGCTGGCAAGCGGATGGTCGTCGGTCGCGTCGGTCGTGGCGGTGCTGCTGCTGATCGTCGCGGGCGGGCCGCTATGGTCGGTGCTGGGCGTATTGGCGGGCGAGCTGTTGTTCGCGGTGGCGATCTGGCGGCGCGCGGCGGTATGGTTGCGCGCGCGCGACGGCGCGCACCGCCCCCGAGCGACGATCAGTCCGAGTAGATGATCGTCGTGCCGATCGCGTCGAACCGCACGTCATAGGCTTGGCAATCGGGCAGCGCGGCGACGACCGCGTCGCGCGTGCCGTCGGGGCAGTAAGCGAGCAGGAAGCCCGCCTCGCCCGCGCCCAGCAGCTTGCCCCCGCTGGCGCCCGCCGCGCGCGCGCGGTCATAGGCGTCGTCGACGCGCGGGTTGGTGATCCCGGCCGCCAGCTCACGCTTGCGCATCCAGCCTTCGTGGAGATAGCCACCCAGCACGTCGACATCGCCGACGATGTCGCGGCGCAGCCCGCGCGCCATCTCCACCATCGCGCGCAGATTGTCGGTGACGCGCCGGTCGGTCGCGGCGGCGGCGTTCTGCTGCTTCAGGATCGCGCTGGCCGAGCGGGTGCCGCCCAGATAGAACATCACGAGGTTGCGCTCCATCTTCTGGCGCATCGCCAGCGTGATCGGCACCGCTTCGCAATCGACGCTTTCGTCGGGGTGGAATTCGATGAAGTTCAGCCCGCCCAGCGCGCAGCCATATTGGTCCTGCTTGCCGATCGGTTCGCCCAGCTTCTCGATCTCGATCTCGCACGCGCGCGCGGCCAGGGCAGCGCGCCCTTCGTAGCGGCCGCGATATGCGTTGCACAGGTTGAGCAGCCCGACCGTGAAGGCGCTTGACGATCCCAGCCCGGTGCCGGCGGGCACGTCGGCGCTGGAATTGAAGTCGACGCCGTTCAGGCCATAGGAATCGAACACTTCACGGATGATGCGATGCTGGATCTCGCCGACGTCGCGCGGGGTTTCCAGTCGCGAATATTTCAGGATGAAGCCTTCACCGCCGAAATAATCGTGCATCGACAGATAGACGTAGCGCGCGATCGACATGCTGAGCACCGCGCCGCCATGGTCGCGGTAGAAGCTGGGCAGGTCGCTGCCCCCGCCGCAGAAGCTGATGCGGAGCGGCGTGCGGGAGATGATCATTCGGCAAGGGCTTTCAGAACGAAGGCGACCGCATCGGTCAGCGTGGCGGCGACGTGATCGGGATCGGCACGGCGGTTGCCCGCGTCGTTGCCGGCGTGCCCGGTTTCCAGCAGCACCGCGCGCGCGCCGGCGGCATGGGCGGCGGCGATATCGGCGTGGCGATCCCCGATCAGCCAGGAGCGCGACAGGTCGAGGTGGTGGCGATCCGCCGCGGCGAGCAGCAGGCCCGGCTTCGGTTTGCGGCAGTCGCAGTCGATCTTGAGCGCGGCGACCTCGCCCGGCCAGCCGCGTTCGGGATGGTGCGGGCAGACGAACGTGTCGTCGAGGTAAGCGCCCGAGGCCGCCAGCCCGGTGTCGAGCGCGGCCATCACCTCGCCCAGCGTCTCCTCGGTCAGGAAACCCTTGGCGATATCGGGCTGGTTGGTGACGCAGATCACCGGCACGCCCGCGGCGTTCGCCATCCGCACCGCATCGCCCGCATCGGGCATCAGATGCAGGTCCTGCGCGCGGTGGACGCCGTTGATCTCGACGTTCAGCACGCCGTCGCGGTCGAGGAACAGCGCCGGCTTGGCATGACGGTGGCTGAGCCGCGCGACGCGGCCGGAGGCAAGGTCAGCCTCGCCCTTGGCCAGCCGGGCGGGGGTGCCGATGTCCTTCACATATTCGACGCTGCGATAGGCGTTGAGCCGCTCCCCCGCCGCGACGATCGCGGGGAAGATATCGCGCCCCCAGTCGCTGGCACCGTCCGCGGGAACGGCGTCGATCGCCGCGGGATCGAGCACGTAAAGCGCGGCGCTGACCAGATTGGGCAGCATCGCGCCATCGGGATGCGGCTTGGGCAGGAAGCGGCGGATGCGGTGGTCGGTATCGGCGACCAGCAGGTCGCTGTCGTGCGGATGATCGTTAGGGTGGACGAACAACGTGCCCAGCCCGCCATGCTCGGCATGGAAAGCCGCCATCCGCGCCAGATCGACGTCGAGCAGCGTGTCGCCGTACAGCACCAGGAACGGTCCGGTCAGCAGGTGCCGCGCATCGCGCACCGCGCCGGCGGTGCCGAGCGGCTCGGCCTCGCGCACATGCTCGATCCGCACGCCGAACGCGCTGCCGTCACCGAAATGCGCCTCGATCACCTCGGCCAGATGGCCGGTGAGCAGGACGATGTCGGTGAAGCCGGCGTCGCGCACGTCCTCCACCAGCCGTTCCAGCAGCGGCCGGCCGGCGACCGGCACCATTGCCTTGGGCCGGTCGGTCAGCCCCAGGCGCGTGCCCTTGCCGCCGCACAGGACGACCGCCTTCATGCGGTTACCCCGGCGGCGTGGAGCGCCCAGCGCGCGGCGGCGCGCACCGCGCCCTCCGAATCGAGCCGCGGCGACCAGCCGAGCGAGCGGATCAGCGTGGTGTCATAGTCGACGCTGGGCACGTCGCCGATCCAGCCGCGGTCGCCGCCGGCATAAGCGATCTCGGCCGTGCCGCCGGCTTCCTCCACGACGATTTCGGCCATGCGCCGCACGCTGCACCGCGTGGTGCCACCAACGTTGAACAGGTTTACCGGCGCATCCATCGTTTCCCACGCCAGCAACAGCGCATCGACCAGATCGTCGACGTGCAGGTACGGCTTGATCTGGCTGCCGTCGCCCAGCACCTGAAGCCGGTCGGGCGTCGCCGCCAGCTTGCGCGCGAAATCGTGGATCGCGCCATGGGTGGAACGATCGCCGACGACATTGGGGAAGCGCGCGATCCACGCGCGGATGCCGTAATTGCCGACGAAGGAGGAAATGAACGCCTCCGACGCCAGCTTCGCCGCGCCGTAATGCGAGATGGGCAGGAGCGGGCCGTGATCCTCACGGATCGCGCCGGTCGCCTCGCCATAGACCGCCGAGGTGGAGGCGAACAGGATACGCGACGTGCCGTGCCGGCGCATCGCGTCGAGCACCGACCAGCTGGTGCGGAAGGTGGCGTCGAAATCCACCGCCGGATCGGCATGGCTGACCGCGATGTCGGAATTGGCGGCGAGGTGGAACACCGCGTCGAAGCGATGCTCGGCGAACAGCGCGTCGAGCGTGGGCGCATCGTTCACGTCGCCCTCCACGAAGGTAAAGGCCGCGTTGCCGTCCAGCGCCGCCAGGTGCGCACGCCGGCCGAGCAGCAGGTTGTCGAGCACGACCACGCGCTCGCCGCGCGCGACCAGCACTTCGCACAAATGGCACCCGATGAAGCCGGCACCGCCGGTGACGAGAACGGTCACGCGGTGGCGGTCCCGTCGCGGGCGGCGGCGATCAGCTGCGCGATGATGTGCATCAGCGCCTGGTGCGCATCCTCCACCACGCCGTAATTGGCGACGTCGACGTGCAGCGCGACGTCCGCCGCCGTGCGCAGCCCGCCGCCGGAAAAGCCGCTGAGGCCGATCACGGTCATGCCCTTCGCCTGCGCGGCGGCGACGGCGTTGAGGATGTTGGCGCTGTTGCCCGAAGAGGAGATCGCGATCAGCACGTCGCCCTCGCGCCCGATCATCTCCACCTGCCGCGAAAAGACGGTGTCGAAGCCGAAATCGTTGGCGATCGCGGAGTAGAGCGCGGTGTTGGCGCTGAGCGAGGTGGTGTCGACCGTGGGATGGTGATGGGTGTGCGTGCCCTTGGTCAGATCGCAGCACAGATGGTCGGCGATCGCGGCGGACCCGCCGTTGCCGATCGCGAAGACGCGCCGCCCGGCATCCGCCGCCCCGGCGATCAGCGCGCGCGCCCGTTCCAGCGCCGCGCCGTCGATGCCGTGCAGCGCATCGCGCAGGCCATCGGCATAATCGCGCAGGTAGGAGGCCGCGCTGCCGGTATCGAACAGGCGATTGTGTCGCCGCGGATCGTGCAGTTCGTCAGCCATCCATGCGTCCCCTTGATGTCGTCGTGACGGCCATGCCCGCACAGCCACCAATAAAGCGTTTCGCCGGGATTGGCTCCCCGAACCGCACCGGCGCGCACCCCTGCCGATAGGCGCGCGCCGGTTGGGGATCAACGTCTGGATGTTGAACGCCTTGGCGCCGCGCACATCAGGGGGCGGCGCGGTTTCCGCCACATCGCCGCCCTGCTGACGACCGGCACGATGATGGCGATGCACGGCAGCCGCGTGAGCAGCTTGTTCGCCAAGCCGACATCAGGCTGCGCGGCCCCCGCGCCCGGGTGGGGACAGGTGCAGGCAATTCAGCCGCGGAACCAGCGCCTCCACAGGCCATCGGCCGGGGCGCGCATCGCCTGCCACGCGGCCTTGCGCTGTTGGGCACGCTGGTACAGCGCCGCCATCCGCTCGTCCCGCGGCAGATCGGATAGCCGCGGCGACAGCGTCATGCCGTCATCGTGAGCGCGCATCCTTTGACTCCCCAATCGCTTCGTGCCCGGTCGCGTCGGACCGTGGCGTTTCAACGACGAGCGGGGCGCTCGGTTGCGAAAGGTCAGAAGGGCAGCCACTTCGACTGTTCGGTGAACTTCATGTAGCCGACGTTGACGCCCGCGCGCCAGCCGACCCCCAGCCGCACCGGGATCAGCACGACATTGCCCTTGCGCAGATAGGTCGCCGCAAAGCCGCCGACGAAGTACAGCCGCCCCTCCGCACCGGGGAAGCGCGTGAACAGATCCTGCGTGTCGTACAGGTTATAGACCAGCACGAACACCTTGTTGGCATCGCCGCCGACGTCGAAGCCGACCGACGGCCCGGTCCAGTAGACGGGGCGCTGCCCCTCCACCTTGTGCGTCATCACGCCCGAGCCGTAGCGCAGCCCCAGCACAAACGCGCCCGACGCCTCGCGCCCGGCGATATAGGCGTTGGGTTCGCCCTGGTCCTTCAGGATCTTCTCGATGATCTGCGCGAAGCCTTCGGCGCCGCGGCCGAACACTCCTTCGCCCGCCGCGATCAGATCGTCACGGCGATAGGTGGAGGCGGCCTGCGTCGTCGCTTCCGCGCGGGTTTCGGCGTTCGCGGGCGGCACGGGCGCCGTGCGCGGCGCGGGCGCGGCGGCGGGCGCATCGGGATAGGCCGGTTCGGTCGGCGGCGGATAGGACGGGCCGGGCGCGGGCGTCGTGTTGCGCGGCGCGGTGCCGGTCACGTCGGCGTCGATCCCGGCATTGGGATCGATCGTGCGCACCTGCGCCACCGCGCTGCCGGTCAGCGCCGCCGCGGCGACGAGCGCCAAGAACCCGCGCGCCGCGGCCCGCCCGACCCGCGCGCGCGTCACCGCCGCCACGCCCTTGCCGCCCGCCCTGTAGTGCTTTGCCGTCATGTCGTCATCCCGCCACCCGATCGGACGACTGTAGCCTGCCGCCGCCTGTCCCCACAATGAACGCACGACGATCCGAGTCACGAACGCGACCGACGGAAGTCGAAACCAAGGCATTGATCGCACCGAAAGCCCTCGCTATAGCCCCGCCTCACGCCGTGACCCGGAGACGTGGGTGAGTGGCTGAAACCAACGCTTTGCTAAAGCGTCGTACGGGAAACCGTACCGAGGGTTCGAATCCCTCCGTCTCCGCCAGTGGCTTTATGAAAAGCGCGTGGATGCTCTGCTGCTCCGCAAAGCCCCACAAACAGCCCTACAGTCCTACTTTAGCGGGGCTAGAGCACGCCGCCGAGCCGGCTACGATGAGGCAGCGTCGCGAGGGTGGGGTCGCGAGCGTCGGGACGCAAATCGCGCGGATGCAGTTCCGGAAGCGGAATAGCGTAGAGCCGTCGAAGCCAGAGCGTTTGTTCGGTGAGGGCACCTTCAACTTTGCAAGCCGGGGCGGTCGCTTCGTCATCGGTGCGGAGTCGTGGGCATTCGACACTCGCTGGAGCAGCGCCTGCCAAGGGACAGTTCACCGCTACAGCGACGCAGCCGGTATCGAAGGCGTAGCAATCGCGGAAGGCGTCGGAACTATCGGGCGGGCGATGGGTCCGCCGACTTCCTCAACCTTCAATGACAGGTAAGTCCTAGCCGATCAACTCCTCACCGCCGCGGCCGAGGCCGAGCGCGCACTGCTGACTATGCTTGCGGGAGAGAACATCGGCGGCGATGGCGCGATCGGGATCGGTCACAGTAAGCCGCCTCCCGAGTTCGCATTCACCGAAGTCGAGAGGGCGGAAACCTTGGCGGCGATCGACGCAGTCCGACAGAAGGCTGTAAGCCGTACTGCTGTCCGAGGCACGCGACCCATGGCATGTGATACCCGTCGCAAGCAGCCTTTTTTAACGATTCCAGCGGCAAGGGGGTGGTGCGGATAGGATGGTGCGTCTGGATGCGGTGGTCATTGATCAAGGAATGGTCACGCGTCAGGGCGGTGAAGCGCATCGGGGCCGAGACCGGCGTCGCCGAGCCTGATTTCGACCGCTTCGTCCAACAGGCCGCCGATGCCTTCGCGGCCCCCATCGCGCTCTTGACGCTTATCGAGAGCGATACGCTGTGGATCAAGGCCGCTACCGGCTTCGAGGTGGAGTGCGCTGCCCGGAAAGACAGCTTTTGCACCCACGCGATCGATCGGGGTGAGCCGCTGGAGGTGTGCGATGCGAGCATCAATCCGCAATTCCGGAACCTGCCCGGCGTGATGGGCGATCCGCTCGCCCGCTATTATATCGGCGCGCCACTGACGTTGATGGACGGGACGGACGTTGGCGCCCTCTGTGTCATCGACACGACAGCGCGCGAGCCCGCGTCACGCGACCAGCGGGCCTATCTGGTCGCCCTGGCGCGGCAAGCCGCCCGCGCGCTGGAGCGCCGGGCGCATGTCAGGAACGAAGCGGCAGCATGATCGATGTCGTGACCTGCATCGCCCGTGAGCACGATCTTCGGCTTGTCGGCCTTGCGATCCTCGTCGCGCTGGTCGGGTCCGCCGCCACCGTGCAGCTTTTCGGGCGCATCCTGGCGTCCAGCCGCAAGAGCAGGGCCGGCTGGATCATCCTTTCCTCCGTGGGCACCGGCACCATGGTCTGGTGTACGCATTTCGTCGCGATGATGGGGTTCGAGGCAGGGGTACCGGTCACGCTCGATCCCGAACTGACGCTGGGCTCGCTCGGCGTGGCGATCGTGCTGGCGGCGCCGGGTCTTGCGGTCGCCGCCGGCCGTGATCGCGCCCTGACCGCCTATGGCGGAGTGATCGTGGGATTCGCGATATCCGCGATGCACTATACCGGGATGCTGGCGTACAGGCTGGATGGAATCGTCGAGTGGCGCTGGAGCTATGTCGCGCTGTCGGTTCTCCTCTCCTCGGCGCTGTCTGCGGCCGCCTTCGTCACGTTCCGCAGCGAGCGTCCACGCCGGCGCGTGGCCGGTGGACTGCTCCTCGGCCTGGCCGTCGCGGCGCTGCACTTCATCGGCATGGCCGCGATGAAGATACACGTCCTGGCGCTTCATACGGAAAGTGGCCTGTCCGAACTGGCCATGATGCAGCTCGCGATGGGAACGGCCTGTGCGGGCATGCTGTTCATCGGTTGCGCGGCCATGAGTGCGCTGATCGACGGCCAAACCCAGAGCGACGCCTATCGGCGGATGCGGCGCATGGCGCTGCACGATGGGCTCACCGACCTGCCGAACCGCCTCTGTTTCAACGAGGAGATCGCGCTCAGGCGCGAGCGCCAAACCGGTACGGCGCACATGGCCGTCGTCATGCTCGACCTGTCGCGCTTCAAGGGCGTCAACGACACTTATGGGCATCAGGCCGGCGACCAGCTGCTCGTTGCGCTCGCGGCCCGGATGACCGACGCGCTCGCCCCCGGCGAATTCATCGCGCGCCTGGGCGGTGACGAATTTGCGGCGTTGGTCTCCTATGACGACCGGACCGAACTCGATCGCTTCCTCGAGCGGCTTGGCGACGTCTACGCGGCGCCGTTCGTCTTCGAGCGCTTTTCGGCATCGATCGTCGCGAATATCGGCATCGCGCTCGCCCCCCAGGACGGGAGAGATGCCGACACGCTGCTCGCCCGCGCCGATCTGGCGATGTACCGGGCCAAGGGCGAGCATTCCCAAGCGCCGTGCTTTTACGATCCGGCAATGGACGATGCCGCTCGCGATCGCCGCGACCTGGCCTGCGAGCTCCGTGATGCCGTCGCCAGGGGCAGTTTCGAGCTGCATTACCAGGTGCAGGTGTCGGTCGGCAGCGGAGAGATCAGCGGCTACGAGGCGCTCGTCCGCTGGCGGCATCCGACGCGAGGACTGGTATCGCCGCTCGACTTTATCCCGCTTGCCGAGGAGATCGGCGAGATCGTGCCGCTGAGCAACTGGATCATCGCACAGGCCTGCTTCGAGGCGGCGCTCTGGCCCGGTCGCCACCCCGTCGCGGTCAACCTCTCGCCGCACCACCTTGCCGATCCGGGCCTTACTGACACCGTCCGGCGGGCGCTGGCCGATAGCGGGCTTGCACCGGCGCGGCTCACGCTGGAGCTGACGGAGAGCGCGATCATTCGCGACCGGCACTATGCGCTCGAACAGATGCGCGCGCTGAAAGGCCTGGGCGTCGGTCTCGCGCTGGACGATTTCGGCGTGGGATATTCGTCACTCGACGTGCTGCGATCATTCTCGTTCGACCGGATCAAGCTCGACAAGTCCTTCGTCGACGCGATCGAGGGCGATGGGCAAGCCGTCGCGATCCTGCGCTCGATCGTGGGCCTGGGCGCCTCGCTCCAGATACAGGTTCTCGCGGAGGGTATTGAGACGGAGGGGCAGTACCGGATCGTCGCGCGCGAGGGCTGTTCTGCTATCCAGGGATATCTCGTCGGCAAGCCGTCGCGCGAACTGGTCGATGCCGGCAGGACGCGTTCGATCATCGCGCGCGCGCAAGCGGCGACGGAGGCCACAAGCCTCGTCGCTTAGGTGCTACTCTGTTGGGGATGAGGGCTCCCCTACGCCGTCACGTGCCGATCACGCGACGTCGGCTTGGCGAGCTTTGCAGCGGTGATTGATCCAGATCATCACGATTTCGCCGCCCGCGCCAAGCTATACCATTGAAAAAAACAATATGTTTCCAGGGCGGCCTGTCTCGGAGCGTTCCTCGTAGATCCACGTTTTCCTCCCCGAAGGGGAAGCGATTGATTATCATGCACGTAGCGCTGGGCGGCTGCCTGAAGTCGCCCCCGGTCTCGCTCGGCGTGACGACCGACACCGGCGGTCACATTTCCTACGTCCTCGAAGCGGCGATGCATCAGGTCCAGATGCCCGACGTCGACAAGGTCATCATCGTCACCCGCCTTTTCGATGACGCGGCCCTCGGGGCGGCGCATCGAGAGCGTTACGAGACGGTCGTCCCCGGCGTGGAAATCCACCGGCTAGAAACCGCGACGAGCGCCTATCTCGAGAAGGAGGCGCTTTCGGCCGAGATGCCCAACCTCGTGAAGGCCTTCTGCGATCATCTCGCAGGCCTTCCGCAGCGCCCTGACATCGTCCACGCCCATTTCGCCGATGCCGCGGACCTCGCCCGCGCAGCCGAGCGGCGGTTCGGCATCCCTTTCGTCTACACCCCCCATGCGCTCGGCATCGACAAGCGTGCGCAAGCCCTCGACGGCGCGGGTATCGAGGCACGCATCGAGGCCGAACGCGCCGCGATCACCGACGCTGCGGCGATCGTCGTTTCCACCCGCGACGAGGCGGAGCGACAGATCGGCGGCTATGCCGTACGTGTCGGCGATCGTGTCCATATCCTCCCGCCGGGCGTGCCGCGGAGGGACCTGATCGCGACGGCGCCGACGGTGGTGGACCGCCTGTCGACGTGGCTGACCGAACCGGCGTTGCCGATCGTCCTGGCGGTGGCGCGGCCGGTCAGGAAGAAGAACCTGGCGGCGCTGGTCCGCGCCTATGCGAACCACCCCATCCTTCGCGAGCGTGCCAATCTCGTCATCCTCGCCGGGCAGCATGCGAATGCTTCCGCGGAGGAGGTGGGCGTGCTCTCAGAGATCGACGCGCTCGCGGCCGAGCACGGGCTGCATGGCCGGATCGCCCTGCCGCCGGTTCACGACGTCGAGGATGTCGCGGCGCTCTATGCCTTGGCGGCACGCGGCGGCGTGTTCGTCAATCCCGCCTTGCACGAACCGTTCGGCCTCACCGTGATCGAGGCCGCCGCCGCCGGGGTGCCGGTCGTCTCGACGCGGTACGGCGGCCCTGCGGACATCCTCGGCGCGATCGGGCACGGTATCCTGGTCGATCCACGCGACGACAGGGCGATCGGTGAGGCCATTCATGCCATCGTCTCGGACCCGGTGCGGCATGCGGCGCTTGCCGATGCTGCCCGAAAGGGCGCGCGCGCCTATTGCTGGCACCGCTATGCCGCGGACTCCGCGGCAATCTACGCCGCCGCCGCGACGCCGCGCTTTCTGGCCAGCGACATCGACAACACGCTGACCGGCTGTCGCGCCGGTGCCGAGGCGTTCGCCGAGTGGCGGCGGCGATCCGCACTGCCGTTCGTGGTCGCGACGGGACGCGAGATGGACGCCGCGCGACTGATCCTGAACCGCTGGCGCCTTCCCATGCCCGACGCGTTCATTACCGACGTGGGCACAAGGCTGATGCTGGCCGACGGTAACGGACAGTGGCGCGCGTGCGCGGACTTCGCGCGTCTCCTCGACACCGGGTGGGACCGCGATGCGGTTTGCGCCACGCTCGACCGTCTCGACCTCGATCCGCAGCCGGCCGACACCGCCGGCCGCCACAAGATCAGCTTCTTCGGCGACGCCTCGGATGCGACGCGCATCCGTCGCGCACTCGACCGGGCCGAGCTTGCCGCGCGCGTCGTGTTTTCGCACGGTCGCCTGATCGACGTCCTCGCCCCGCGCGGCGGCAAGGCGGCGGCGATCGCCGCGTACGCGGCACGGCACGGATGGACGCTGGCGAACGCGGTCGCGGCGGGCGACAGCGGCAACGATGTCGATATGCTCACCGCGTGCGGCCACGCGATCGTGGTCGGCAATGCCGGGGACGAGCTTGCCGCGCTTCCGACGCGTCGCGGATTGTACCGCGCGCGGCGCCACCATGCGGGGGGCGTCGTGGAGGGTCTGGAGGCGATCGAGCGGGGCGCCATCACCTTTGCCGACGTGGCGCCCGTGGCCGTCGCGGCATGACGCGACCGTTCGGCTATTTCGTCCACCACCAGGGCCGCGGCCATGCGGAACGCTGTGCCGCGATCGCCAATGCCCTTCCGGCAGGGCGTCCGCTGACCGTCTTCTGCGCGCGCGACGACATCTTCCCCGCCATGTCCGGGCAGGTCGAGATCGTCCGTCTGCCCTCGCTGTTCGAAGCCAACGGAGACGAGACGCCGGGTCTCGACTGGGTGTCGACCCCCGCGACCTTGCACTGCGCGCCGTTGGGATGGCCCGGTATCCGGCATGCCATGGCGACGCTGACGCACTGGTTCGATCATGCGGACCCCGCGCTGATGATCTGCGACGTGTCGGCGGAGATCGCGCAGCTCGCCCGCATCTGCTCGGTGCCGCATGTGAAGGTGGTCCAGCACGGCGATCGCGGGGATGCCGGGCATCAGGCGGCGTATGACGGCGCCGCGGGGCTGCTTGCACCGTTTCACGCCGATCTCGCGCAGCCCGAATGGGATGCGACGTTCCGCGCCAAGACCTGTTTTGCCGGCGGGCTGGGCATCGACCTGCGCATGCCCGAGCGCGAGGTCGCGCGACAGCGGATCGGCGTGCTGCCCGACGAGGAAATGATCCTCGTCCTGTCGGGCGGCGGGGGCGAGGGCTTCGCGCAGGCGCCATTGGGGGTCGGCGCCCGGTCGCGTCCCTCCGCGCGATGGATCACGATCGGCAAGATCCAGCGTGACTGGCATGCGACCGAGCCGGCCAACATCGAGCATCGCGGCTGGGTCGATGATGCGGCGGACCATATCGCCGCCGCCGATCTCGTCATCGCGTCGACCGGAAACACCACGTGCCAGCAGATCCTGGCCGCTGGCCGCCCTTGGCTTGCCGTGCCCGAGTGGCGCTATTTCGACGAACAGCATCGTAAGGCGGAGGCGCTCGCCGCCGCCGGCGTGGCGTGCGTGCGCCCCCATCTTCCCTCCTCGGCGAACGGGTGGACGGAGGCGTTGAACGAGGCATGGGCGACGCACAGCCCCGGCCGCCAGCGCGCGATGATCGACGATGCCCCGGCGGACCGCGTCGCCCTGTGGCTCGAAATGCTCGCCGCGCGCCTCGGCGCGCCGCTCACCCCCGCCGTCACCCCGATCGTTCTGGAGCCTCGCCCGCAATGACCATCGTTTCCGTCGTAACGCTCGCCAAGGGGCGGCCGGATCATCTCGTCAATGTCGTACGCGGGCTTGCCGTGCAGGATCGGCAGCCCGACGAGCTGATCGTGGCGGTGATGCAGGACGAGCTCTATACCCTTCCGGATGCGCCGTTCCCGATCCGGCAGCTCCGCATCGTCGGCGACGCCCTGCCACTCGCCAGGGCGCGCAATGCCGCCGCGCGGCAGGCGATCGGCGACGTCCTGGTCTTCCTCGACATGGACTGTATCCCGGCACCCGGCCTCATTTCGGATTACGCCGGCTTTGCGGCCGAATTCGACGGGCTGCTGATGGGCGAGGTCATGTACCTGCCCGGTGGCGCGACCGCGGGGGGATGCGATTACGATCGCTTCGCTGAGGTGGCGGTCAGGCATTCGGACCGCCGCGGTCCGCCGCCGCGGGGGATCGAGGTCTGCGCCGACTATCGCTGCTTCTGGTCGCTCAACTTCGCGATGCGCCGCGACACCTTCCTGCGCATCGGCGGCTTCGACGAACGCTATCGCGGCTATGGCGGCGAGGATACCGACTTCGGCAAGACGCTGGATCAGGCCGGGATCGCGATCGCCTGGATCAAGGGTGGCCTGGCCTATCACCAGTACCATCCGCACCACATGCCGCCGGTCCACCACCTCGACAGCGTCGTGCGCAACGCCGAGCTGTTCGAGGCGAAATGGGGCTATCGGACCATGGGGCATTGGCTCCACGCCTTCCGGCTCATGGGGTTGATCGACGACACCGCCGGCCGGCCGATCCGGATCCTGCGCCGCCCGCGCGACGAGGATCTGGCGCTGACCGGGCAGCAGAGCCACCAGCCTTACGCCAATACTGCCAGCGTCATCCGCCAACTGGAAGCGCGCATGGCGTCCGACGATGCCGGTCGCGCGGACGCCACGCTGGCGGCATGAGGATCGCCATCCTCGCCCACGTGCGCCAGCGGATCGCCCAGCCGTTCGCGGGCGGGATGGAATCGCACTGCTGGTATCTCGCCGCCGGATTGCAGGATCGCGGCCATGATGTGGTTCTCTTCGCCTCGGGCGACAGCGACCCCCGCTTCCTCATCGACCCGGTCCTGGCGGAGCATTACGAGCGGACGTTCCCGTGGGCCGAGCATCGCGGATCGGCGCCGCTGATCGCGCATCTGGACGCCGGTTACGCGGCGGCATGCGATCGGATCGCCGCGGGCGGGTTCGACGTCGTCCACAACAACAGCCTTCATCGCTTTCCGCTGGAGCAGCGCCGCACCGCCATGGCGCCCACGGTCACGTCGCTGCATGTCCCTCCCTATGACGCACTGTACTGGTTCGTCGCCGCCAGCCCGGCCCCGCGCCATCGCCTGACCGTGACGTCGTCCCGGCAGCTGGCGGCATGGTGGCCACAGGGTGCGCCGCCCGAGATCAGCGTACTTCACAACGGGATCGACGTGGCGCGCTGGCCCTTCACGTCGCGCGGCTACGGCTCCGCCATGTGGTGCGGGCGGATCACCCCGAACAAGGGGCCGCATTTCGCCGCGGCGGCGGCACGCCGGGCGGGAATGGCGCTGACGCTGTTCGGCGCGATCGAGGATCCCGATTACTGGCGGGCGGAGGTCGAGCCGCTGCTGGGCGGCGGCATCGCCTATGGCGGCCATCTCGACGGCGAGGCGCTGGCGGCCGAACTCGGGCGCGCATCGCTGTTCGTCTTCACCCCCTGCTGGGACGAGCCGTTCGGTCTCGTTGCCGCGGAAGCGATGGCGTGCGGCCTGCCGGTCGCGGCCTTCGACATGGGCGCAGCGCGCGAGGTGATCGGGGAGGCCGGTGTCTTCGCGCCCGCAGGCGATGTGCCCGCCCTGGCGGACGCCATGCGTGCCGCGATCGAGATCCCGCGGGACGTGCCTCGCGACCGGGTGATGCGACTGTTCACGCGCGACCGTTGGCTCGACCGGTGCGAGTCGCTGTATCGCGAAGTGGCCCGCGACCCCGATGCCGCCGTCGCCGCATGAGCGACGTCGTCACGGCGCAGCAAGGCGCGTTGGGCAGCCTCTACCGGTCGTTTCTGGGGCCGGGTGATCGCTACGCCCTGCTCGACTTTCCCGACCATCCCAACGTCGGCGACAGCGCGATCTGGCTCGGCGAGACGAGGATGCTGCGGCAGGTCACGGGTCGCGATCCCTGCTTCACCTCAACATGGCACGACTTCGACGAACGCCGCTTCCGCGACGAATGCTCCGACGGGCTCGTCCTCCTGCACGGCGGCGGCAACCTGGGCGATATCTGGCCGCACCACCAACGCTTTCGCGAACACGTCATTGCAATGCTGCACGATTATCGCATCGTGCAGCTGCCCCAGTCGATCCATTTCGACGCCGCCGATGCCGCAGGGCGGTTCGGCGACGTGGCTGCGCGCCACCCCGATCTGACCCTTTGCGTCCGCGACCGCATCAGCCTGACCGCAGCGCGCGACTGGCTGGGCGATCGCGCGATCCTGGCACCCGATTCCGCGTTTGCGCTCGGTCTCCAGCCGCGCCGGGCGGCGACGGTCGATGTCCTGGCCCTGATGCGCAGCGATGCGGAGCGCCGCGACCATGCAACGAATATCCCACCAGCGACGATGGTGGTCGATTGGTTGGACGAGGACACGCCGCCCGCAGCAGGGGCCGACATCGCCGCACGGGAACGGCAGGCGACCGACCGGCTCAAGCGCGGGCTGGACCTGTTGTCGACCGGCCGGACGATCGTGACCGATCGCTTGCACGCGCATATCCTGGCGCTGCTGCTCGGCATCCCGCACGCGGTGCTGGACAATCGTTACGGCAAGATCGGCGCCTATATGGATGCGTGGACGCGCGGCTCGCCGCTTCTGCTGCCGAGGGGCGACGGAGAACTGGCGGCGTGACCCCGTCGATCGACGTCAGCCTGCTGGTCTGTACGCGCAATCGTGCGCCATCGTTGCGGCGCCTGCTGGCGTCGCTGTCCCATGCGTTGCGTGCAGCAGACGGTGTCACGGTCGAGATCGTGATCGTCGACAACGGCTCCGTCGATGCCACGGCCGCCCTGATCGAGAGCTGGCGAGGGACCGAGGAGGCGCCGGTACGTCTGCTGCACGAACCGCGGCCGGGACTGGCGGTCGCCCGCAACACGGCATTGTCCGCCGCGCGCGGGGCCGTCATCGCGATGACCGACGACGATTGCACGGTCGACCGCGACTTCTTCCGCGCGCTGAAGGCGTGCTTCGCGGAACATGGCGGCCCCGTCGTCATCGGGGGGCGGATCCGGCGCGGGGATCCCGCGGACCTGCCAATCACGATCAAGACGGAAGACCATCCGATGATCGCGCCGCCCCGCTCCTTTCCGGGCGGCTTCGTCATGGGGGCGAACCTCGCCTTCACCGCCAGCGTCGCGGCGCGAACCGGTGCGTTTGACGAGCGTTTCGGGGCCGGCGCCCTCTTCGCCGCGGCGGAGGACACCGATTATCTGTTTCGCGCGATGGGGCTGGGCATTCCCGTCCGTTACGATCCGCGCATCGTGGTCGATCATTTCCACGGGCGGCGCGAGACGAGCGAGGAAACCGATCTGCTCGCCGGTTACAGCTATGGCGACGGCGCGCTCTATGCCAAGCACCTGTTCCGCGATCCGCGCATCCTGCGCTTCCTGCTGCGCGATGTCGCGGACCTGACCCGCGACCGGTGGGCGCCGGTCACGACCCATCGCGATATCCCGCGCTTCTACCGCTTTCGGCTCCGACACAAGATGCGCGGCATGGCCGCCTACGCCCGCGCCGCGCTGCGTTCCGTGGCGGCCTGAGGTCGACGCACAGCCGGCGCTGCGGAACGCCTGCTCGATCACGTCGGCCATCGCTTCCGGGGCAGCGTCGCACCCAATGCAGCACCGAGCCGCTTAGCCATACTCATGAGTAGATAGACCACACGGACGGGCTTGCCTACCTATGACATATCCAATATACTCGCTGGTAGAATAAATAAAAGTTTGGTGATGGGAGGGTGTCGATGCGCGCTAAGTCGATGAAGTTCCTGTGTCTTCCGCTGGCCGGGGTCATGCTGGCGGCGACTCCTGCGCTTGCACAGAGCGGATCGCCGGGGAGTGCCACGACCGCCGACGTGCCGCACCCGCCTTCTGCTGCCGCGACCGACGCGCAAAGCGCCCAGGGTGACGGCATCAGCGACATCATCGTCACAGCGACGAAAGAGGCCTCGCCGCTCAGCCGCACGCCGGCGGCGATCAGCGCGATCACTGCGGCGCAGCTGGCACCCGGCGGTGTCCAGAATATCGCCGACCTTCAGACGGTAGTGCCCAATGTGTCGATCGGCGACCAATTCGGCGTGAACCGCACCTTCATCCGCGGTATCGGCCTCAACAACTTCGACATCGGCGGTGAGGGCGCGGTCGCGTTCCTTCAGAATGGCGCGATCCTGGCGCGTCCAGCGCAGCAGCTCAGCGGCTTCTTCGACCTGGAGCAAATCGAGGTGCTGCGCGGGCCGCAGGGCATCCTCTACGGCCGTGGTGCGACCGCGGGCGCGATCAACATGGTCACGACCCGTCCAACGGACGAGTTGAGCGGCTACGTGCGCGCGACCTACGGCAATTACGACAGCCAGATCCTGGAGGGCGCGATCGGCGGCGGTATCGTCGGCGACCGGTTGATGGCGCGGATCGCCGGCAAATACGAGCGACGTGACGGCTATGGTGTGAACCTGTTCACCGGCGCGCCGGTCGACAATCGCGATTCCTACGCGCTGCGCGGTACCCTTGTCGGCAAGGTCGGGGACACGCTGACCGGCACCCTGATCGTCGATCACGTTCGTGAGAACGACAACAATTACGCCTTCCACTATTTCGGACCGTCGGTGGTTCCGGATTCGGCGCTTCCGCACAAGCTGCTCGGCGGCAAGTCGATCTTCGACTATTATGCCGCGCGCGGCGAGCAGCCGAACCTTCGCAACATCTATTCCGATCAGGAGGCGATCAATTACCGGAAGGGCACGGGCCTGACCGGCATCATCGACTGGACCGACGGTGGCGCGCTCAGCGTCAAGTCGATTACCGCCTATCGCGCTTTCCGACGCTTCCAGCGCGACGATCTCGACGTCTCGGACGTGTGGCTGGCCGGCCGCAACGACTATCACGAGGAAAGCAAGAGCTTCAGCCAGGAAGTCACGGTCAATTATCAGGGCGACCGCTTCTCGCTGCTCGGCGGGGCAATGTATTTCCATGAGAAGCTCGACGGCACGGTGCTGGTGCCGACGATCAATCTGGGCGTGCTTTTCGGCCTGCCCGCCAACACGTTCGACGGTGGCGCCTATTCACAGATCGGTACGGTCAAGATCGACGCCTTCGGCGGCTATCTGCAGGGTCGTTACGACCTCACCGACGAATTGAGCCTGACGGTCGGCGCGCGATACAATTACGAGCATCGCCGCGGCAACGGCGAGTTCCGCTTCGACGCGATCGGCGTCGTGATCCCGACCGACGAAGCCAAGGGCTGGTCCTCGATCACCCCGCGCGTGCTGCTGGAATACAAGCCGAGCGGGCAGACCCTGTTCTACGCCAGCGTGACGAAGGGGTTCAAATCGGGCGTCATCAACGTCGGCAGTGCCGACCCCGCGATCAATCCCGAGACGGTGTGGAGTTACGAAGGCGGCTTCAAGCAAAAGCTGGCCGGGGGGCGCATGCTGCTGAGCGGCGCGGCCTTCTACTACGACTATACCGATCTGCAGGTCAGCTTCGTCAACGCGCAAAATATCGTGCAGACGATCAACGCAGCGTCGGCACGCAATTTCGGCGGCGAGCTGGAGTTCGAGGGCAAGGTCAGCCGCAACCTGTCGCTGAACCTCAACGCCTCGTATCTCAACGCCGAATTCAAGCAGTTCTGCAACGCCTATTACGGCGCCGCCTTCCCGGCGCGGCCCGGCATCTCCTACGCGGCGTGTCCGACCGATCCGGCCCTCGTCGATCTCAGCGGCAAGCGCCTTCCCAATGCGCCGCGCTTCTCGGTTGGCGGCGGGTTCGACTTCGACGTGCCGCTGCCGAACGATACGCGCCTCACCTTCAGCGGGGATGCCAAGTACCAGACGAAGGTGTTCTTCTCCGAATTCAACAACCGTGATGCGGAGCAGGGCGCCTTCACGATGCTGAATGCGGCCGTGACCTATCACGGGCCG
The DNA here is from genome assembly GCF_002374855.1 of Sphingomonas adhaesiva. Classification (GTDB taxonomy): domain Bacteria; phylum Pseudomonadota; class Alphaproteobacteria; order Sphingomonadales; family Sphingomonadaceae; genus Sphingomonas; species Sphingomonas adhaesiva. Next base: position 637,577 of record NZ_NWVC01000001.1, on the reverse strand, counting down.
GACGATCGCTACACGATCGGGGGCTGGGTGAAGAACCTGACCAACGAGTTCGTCATCGCGAACAACATCGTGTCGGCGGGTACCTTCGCCTATGTCCGGGTCGGCTCGTTGCTGCCGCCGCGCACCTATGGGCTGACCCTGAGCCTTAAGTTCTGACACGGAAAAGGGCCGCCGCGATCTCCTCGCGGCGGCCTCTGAAGACGGAAGAAGCGAGGCACCGCGGCTCGACCGCGGTGCCTCTTGTCGTATCAGGCGGCGTCGCTTTCCTGACCGCGTTCGAACACATATTCCGCCGGGTTCGGTGCGCGGGTCATCCGCCAGAAGTCATCGTTGCGCCAGGGGGTGATGGCGGTCACCCGGCCGCGCGAATTGCGATACCAGTTGCGCGCCCCGCCATGGGTCCAGACCATCTTCTCATGGGCTTCGTCGATCCGGCGGGCATAGTCGTCATAGACCTCCTGCCGGACTTCCACCGCCTCGGCGTGACGGGCGAAGAGTTCGTCGAGCACGCCCATCAGATAGTTCGTCTGGCACTCGATCGAGCGGATCATGCTGCCTCCATGGCCCGACCCGACATTGGGGCCGAGCAGCAGGAAGAAGTTGGGAAAGCCGGGAATGACGGTGCCGAGATAGGCGCGCGCGTCGTCGTGGTCCCATACGTCGTGGAGCCGCTGTCCATCGCGCCCCACCACGTCGTAGGAGCCGAGGAACTCCGCAGCGCGGAAGCCGGTGGCGAGGATGATCGTGTCAACCTCCGCCTCCTGTCCGTCGGCGGCGCGGACCATGGTGCCGTCGATGCTGGCGAGATGTTCCGGGATCAGCGTCACATTGTCCCGCCGGATGGTGCGATACCAGCCGTTGTCGAGCAGCATCCGCTTCGCGAACGGCGGAAAGTCAGGCAGGACGTGCGGCACCAGATCGGGCCGGTCGGCGAGCTGCTCCTCGACATAGCGGGTGAAGAAGGCGCGATGCCCGTCATTCACCTGGTTCAGCGACCGCGCCTGATCCGACCAGTCCGCATCCTTGAAGAGCGAGGAGTGGATGCGATCGTTGAAGGTCCAGGTCAGCCGCTGCTGATACCAGTCGCGGTACAGCGGAACGAGCCGCATGAGGTAGCGGACGCCCTCCGGAATGCGGCGCCCGAATTGCGGGAAGGGGGCGGCCCATTGTTTCGAGCGGGCGAAGATCGTCATATGCGCGACGTCCGGGGCGATCGCAGGGACGATCTGCATCGCCGACGCGCCGTTGCCGACGACGGCGACGCGCTTTCCCTTCACGTCGATGGAATCGTTCCAGCGCGCGGTATGGATGATTTCGCCTGGGAAGGTCTGCGAACCGGGAATGTCCGGGATTTGCGGCACGTTGAGCACGCCGACCGCGCTCATCACGACATCGGCGGTGTCGACGTGCTCGCTACCGTCCGCCATACGCACCGTCACGTTCCAGCGATGCGCCGCGGCATCCCACGTCGCCCGCGTCACGGTGGCCCCGAAGGTCGTGCAGTCGCGCAGGCCGAACCGATCGGCCGTGTCGCGGAAATAGGCGAACAGTTCGTCGCGCAGCGGGAAGTTGCGCGACCAGTCCTGCTTGGCGAAGGAGAAGGTGTACGTCAGGTTGGGCGTATCGACGCCGGCGCCGGGGTAGCGGTTTTCGAACCAGGTGCCGCCGAAATCCTCGTTCTTCTCGAAGATGCTGACGGCGATGCCGCGCTGGCGCAGGTTCACCGCCGCGGAGATACCGGACACGCCCGCACCGATGATGATGGCACGAAATCCATCCGGGGCAGGCCGGCGTTCCGGCCGCTCGCTGAAGCCCAGATCGTCGGCGATGATCTCGCCATAGCCGGACGGCACCGGTTCCGCCATCGACACGCCGAGCATCCGTGCCAGCGTGGCATCGTCGGGGCGGGGCAGGCCCATCGGCGCGCCGCCCAGCCAGTCGCGGATCGCGGCCTTCGCGGCGGTGCGGATGTCGGCCTGTACCTCGGGCGGAAGGCGGGCATCGTCATTGTCGTCGAGGCCGCGCCCGCGCAGCGGGGCGTAGGGCGGCTCCAGCCAGGCGAGATTGCCGGTCAACTGCGTCAGCACCATCAGCAACGAGGGAATGTTGCCCTCGTCGATGCCGGCGTCCAGTAGCGCCCAGTCGATCTCGGACGGCGCGTGCGTGGTCCCTTGTGCGATGTCCATCTCGGGTCGAGCTCCTGTTCGGGTCATGCGGGAGGGCGCATCGCGCCCATGATCTGGTCGATGCGGTGTTGAGGGATGCCCCACCTCGCCAGGTGAACCGCGGCGTCGGCGCCCGGCGGACCGGGCATCTCGCCGACAACCCCGGGCGTCAGGTCGAGCCGGGGCGCGAACGCGGGTTGGGTGCCGCCGGGGGCGGGGCAATGGACGTGGCGTGCCAGGTTGGCGGGATGCGCGACCGCTTCCTCCATCGTCAGAACCGGCGTGACGCAGGCGTCCAGGTCGGCGAACCGGGCCGCCCATTCGTCGCGGGTCCGCGTGGCGAATGCGGCGGCGATGCGCTCTGCACGCGCCGGCCAATGCGCCGGGTCGAGCCGGTCGGCATAATCGGCCGGATCCAGGCCGAGGCCGCGAAGCATCGCATCGTGGAACGCCGGTTCTAGCGCGCCGACCGCCATGTAGCGATCGTCCGAGGTGGCATAGCAGCGGTAGAAATAGGCGCCGCCGTCGAGCAGATTGGCCTCACGTTGCGGCCGCCATGCGCCCATCGCGGTCCAGGAGAAGATTTGCGTCATCAGCATCGAACAGCCGTCGACCATCGCGGCGTCGATCGTCTGGCCGCGCCCGCCGCTCGCACGCGCGAGCAGGGCGGCGAGGATCCCGACGACCGCGAACATGCCGCCTCCGCCGTAATCGCCGACGAGGTTCACCGGCGGCACCGGCGGGCGGTCGGCCGGACCGATGAGGTGAAGCGCCCCGGTCAACGCGAGATAGTTGATGTCGTGCCCCGCCGCGTGGGACAGCGGCCCGCTTTGCCCCCACCCGGTCATGCGGGTGTAGACGAGGCGCGGGTTGATGGCGGCGACCGCATCGGGGCCAAGCCCGAGCCGCTCCATGACGCCCGGCCGAAACCCCTCGATCAGCACATCGGCCGCGGCGATCAGTTCCCTTGCCACCTCCGCGCCATCCACGCTCTTGAGGTCGAGAACGATCGCCGGGCGGCCACGGCGCAGGTAATCGCGGCTCCACGGGCCAGGCTCTGCCGCGGGTGGCCACGCACGCTCGATCCGCAGCACCTGCGCGCCCATGTCGGCAAGCATCATCGCGGCGAAGGGCGTCGGCCCCAGTCCGGCGAACTCCACGACACGAACACCGGCGAGCGGCCGCGCTGTCGCATTTTCCTGAGCGGGGCGGGGGGCTTCCATCGATAAAAACTACTCAAGAGTAGCCTATCACGTCAAGCGATGTGACGCTTGCTCTAAAAATATCTACTGGACAGTAGCCGGTGGGGATGGCAGCTTTGCGCCAGGAGAGATGCGGAGGTCAGAATGTCCGAGATACATCAGGGCGAGATGGGGTTCACGTCGACCGAACGCGTCACCATCGGGAAGCCCGCCGCGCGCGTGATCACCGAGCAAGCGGAGCGGATGGACGCGCGTCGCGTCTTCATCCTCGCCAGCACCACGTTGCGCGAACAGACCGACGAGATCGCGAAGATCGAGCAGGCGCTGGGCGAGCGGCACGCGGCGACCCATTCGGGCATCGCCCCCCACGCGCCGCGCAGCGACGTCCTCAAGGCGGCGGACGCGGCCCGTGCCGCCGACGCCGACCTTATCGTCACGGTCGGCGGCGGTTCGGTCACCGACGCGGGCAAGATCATCGCGCTGCTGATCAAGCACGACGTCCGCAGCGTGGAGGCGTTCGAGCCGCTTCGGACCTACGTCGACGCGGTCGGCAACGTCATCAATCCGGTGCGCGTGGGCAACGACATTCGTGTCATCTGCGTGCCCACGACGCTGTCCGGAGGCGAGTTCAACGCGCTGTCGGGGTCGACCGACGAAGTGACGATGCACAAGCAGGGCTACGAGCACCGCAACATGGCGCCGGTGATGGTCGTTCTCGACCCGGCGCTGACGGTGCACACCCCGGCATGGCTGTTCCTGTCGACCGGCGTGCGGTCGGTCGATCATGCCGTCGAAACCCTGTCGTCGGACAAGTCGAACGACTTCGCAGACGGTCTTGCCGACAGCGCGCTGCGCCTGCTGGTGGAGGGCCTGTCGCGCGTGAAGGCCGATCCGAACGACCTGGAGGGACGATTGAAGTGCCAGGTGGGCGCGTGGCAGTCGATGATCTCGATCATCGGCGGCGTGCCGATGGGGGCGAGCCACGCCATCGGGCACATCCTAGGCGGCACCTGCAACGTGCCGCACGGCCATTGTTCCTGCGTCATGTCGCCGTACGTCCTTGCCTGGAACGCCGAATACGACGACAGCCGCCAGCGCCGCATCAGCGCCTGCCTCGGCGATGCGGATGCGCCCGCGGCCGATCTGCTCGATCGGTTCATCCGGGGGCTCGACATGCCGCGCACGCTGTCCGAGGTCGGCGTGGGGCCGGACAGGTTCCAGCAGGTCGCGGAATACACGCTGCTTGATATATGGGGCCGGACCAATCCCCGCCCGGTACGGACGGCAGAAGACGTCCTCGACATCCTCAGAAGGGCTGCATGACCAGAGCCACCGCCGCCATCCCAGCGATCAAGTCGTCCCCCGGCGGGGGGCGACGGGGCATGAAGCCCAGCGTCGTCGCCTACAAGCGCGAGCGCATCCTCGCCGCGGCGAGCGCCCTCATCCATGCCAAGGGCTATGAGGCGGCGACGCTGGACATGGTCGCGGAGCAGCTTCACGTCACGAAGCCGTTCCTTTACACCTACTTCCGCAACAAGGGCGACATCCTCGCCGCCATTTGCGAAGTCGGCGTGACGGAATCGCTCAGCGCGCTGGACCGCGTCGCGCAGGTGCCGGGCACGTCGTTCGACCGCCTGCGCGCGGCATTGGTCGAGGTGGCGGACATCATCGTGCACCGCCACGAATATGTCGTCGTCTACCAGCGCGAGATGATGAACCTCGACCGCGCCAACGCCCAGCGGCTGATCCGGCTGCGACACGAATTCGATCTGCGCATCGGAAAGCTGATCGAGGCGTGCGTGGAGGAAGGGCTGATCGCCCTGCCGGACGCCGCATCGATGTCGGTGTGGATCGGCGGGCTGCTGAGCTGGATCACCTACATCTACCGGCCGGGCGGTCGCCGTAACCGCGAAGCCGTGATCCAGGAAGTCGTCGGCGCCAGCCTGAGGATGCTCGGGCTCGATGCGGATGGGCGCCTCCTGGTACCTCAACAACGGGACTAGACCGATGACCCTCTCGTCCGTCGCCACGCGCGATTTCGCCGATCACCGCATCCCGAACCGGGATGCCTGCGTGCTGCGCTACCTCTTGGATCGCTGGGCGGTGGAGCGCGCCGACCGGACCCACATCATCTTCGAGGACGGGAAGGAGTGGAGCTTCGCCGACCTGCGCGCCCGCGTGATCGCCAAGGCGGCGGGACTGCAGAAGCTGGGCGTAGGGCAGGGCGACCGCGTCGCGGTGTGGCTGCCCAACGGGCGCGACGCGATACTGGCCTTTTACGCGATCAACTATCTCGGCGCCGTCTTCGTGCCGTTCAACACCGCCTATCGCGGCAACCTCTTGGCGCACGTCATCGCCAATTCGGAAGCCCGGCTGATGATCGCTCATCCATCGCTGGTCGACCGGCTTGGCGAGGTCGATCTCTCTCGCCTGGAGAAGCTGGTGCTGACCGGTGCCCATTCAGGCGCGACGCCGCTTCCCGCGACGGCGTTCGACGCCCTGGACGGTGTCGAGGCCGATCTCGCTCCGCTGGAGCGGCCGATCGAGCCGTGGGACCTGCAATCGATCATCTACACGTCGGGCACGACGGGGCCGTCGAAGGGGGTCCTGTCGTCCTATCTCCACATGTTCTCGAACGCGGGGCCGGAAAGCTGGCCGATGGTGACCGAGGACGACCGCTACCTGACCGTCGCGCCGATATTCCACATCGGCGGCATGGGGCCGCCGTTCGTGATGCTCGCGCGCGGCGCGTCGGTCGCGATCGTCGAGAAGTTCGCGACCGACACGTTCTGGGACGTGGTGCGCGATACGAAATCGACGGTGATCTTCCTGCTCGGCGTCATGGCCACGTTCCTGCTGAAGCGGCCGCCGTCGCCATCCGATCGCGATCACAGCGTCCGCGTTGCCTTCATGGTGCCGCTGACCGACGACGCGCCGGCGATCACGGAGCGGTTCGGGATCGACATCTACACCATCTTCAACATGACGGAGATCGCCTCGCCGATCGTCTCGGAAGCCAACCCGGCCAAGCGCGGCACGTGCGGCAAGGTTCGGCCCGGTGTCGAGGTGCGGCTGGTCGACGCCCATGATTGCGAGGTGCCGGTCGGCGAGATCGGTGAGATGATCGTCCGCTCGGACCGGCCGTGGGGGCTGAACAGCGGTTACAACAACGATCCCGTGGCAACGGCGAAGGCCTGGGCCAACGGCTGGTTCCACACCGGCGACGCGTTTCGCCGCGACGCCGACGGCTATTTCTACTTCGTGGACCGTGTCAAGGACGCGATCCGCCGCCGGGGCGAGAACATTTCGTCCTTCGAGGTCGAGGTCGAGGTGTGCGCGCATCCCGACGTACGCGAGGCGGCGGCGATCGCGGTGGCGAGCGAGTTTTCCGAGGACGAGGTGATGGTCGTCGTCGCCGCGGTACCCGGTCACACCATCGACGTCGTCGCGCTGGCGAGCTTCCTGATCGAGCGGATGCCCTATTTCATGGTGCCCCGGTACATCCGCGTGCTCGACGAACTGCCCAAGACGCCGACCGCCAAGGTGTTGAAGACCGATCTGCGACGCGAGGGCATCACCGCCGACACCTTCGACCGCGAAAAGGCCGGGATGCGCGTGCGGCGCGAAGTGCTGGCATGAGGTAGCGAGAGGGGGACGACACGTGGACGTGAAATTCGACGTCGGAAGCTGGCAGGTGAGCCGGGTGGAGGAGTGGTCGGGCGGATTCACGACCCCCGAGCAGCTTTTTCCGGAATATGACGCAGCCTATTTCGCGACCGTCCGCGACGTCTTGCGGCCCGATCACCTGACGCACGACGGGATCATCGAAGCGGTGTTCCAGGTCTGGGTGGCGCGTCGCAACGGCCTGACCGTCCTGATTGACACCGGTGCCGGCAACGACAAGGAGCGGCCCGGCTTGCCGAGCGTGGGCGGAATGACCACACCGTTTCTTGCCCGGTTGGATGAGGCGGGCGTTGCGCGCGAGGATGTCGACCTGGTCGTTTGCACGCATCTCCACGTCGATCATGTGGGCTGGAATACCATGCGGATCGACGGACGCTGGGTGCCGACCTTCCCCAACGCACGTTATGTGTTCCCCGCGATCGATCGAGATGTCTGGGATCCTGCCGGACCGCATTTCGCGACGATGCGGGGAGCCGGGGTCGCTCAAGGTGTGTTCGAGGACAGCGTTCAGCCGATCCTCGACGCCGGGATCGCCACGCTGGCGGCGGACGGAGAGGAGATCGCGCCGGGCATGCGGATGCATCATGCGCCGGGCCATACGCCAGGGCACATGATCGTCGACATCGCGGACGGCGGCGAACGGGCGCTGTTCACGGGCGATGTGATCCATCACCCGGTCCAGGTGCTTCGGCCGGATTGGAACAGCTGCTTCTGCGAGGATGCCGCGCTGGCGATCGCCACGCGGCGGCGCGTGCTGACGGATGCGGCTGACACGCGGGCGCGGGTGGTCCCGGCGCATTTCGGTGGAGCGCATAGCACCTTCGTCGAGCGGGCTGGCGACGGCTTCGCCTGCATCATGCCGTCCGTTGATCGCGCCCCTTCCTGAGGTAAGCCGACGAGCCTTGCCCGCAATCGTTTCGCGGCGTCGCCCGCACGTATGCCGCGCGGTTTGCGAGAGCGGTGGATTTCGGCGGGGCGGGGGTGATAAGGGTGGGGCGTCGTCCTCCTGTCGTCCCTCTCACCAATGGCGCAATCGGAACCGGATCGGGCATGAAGGGCGTTGTCCATATCGTCGATGACGACCTGTCGATGCGCACCTCGCTGTATCAGCTGGTGACGACCCGCACGCACATGCTGGTCCGCACCTTTCGTTCCGGCGACGAGTTCCTCAACGCGCTGCCCGATCTGGAGCGGGGCATCGTCCTGCTCGACCTGGACATGCCGGGGATGTCGGGGGTCGATGTTCTGGCGACGCTGCGCGCGCTGCGTCCCGATTTCATGCCGCTGATCGTCACCGGCCACGGCGATGTCGCGACGACGGTCAGCGCGATGCGGCTGGGTGCGTTCGACGTCATCGAGAAGCCGTTCGAGATCGCCGCGCTACTCCGCTCGCTGGAACAGGCGATGGCGAAGCTGGAGTGGGACAGCCACCTTCACGACAGTGCGCGCGCAGCCCGCGAGCGGATCGACAAGCTGTCCGACCGCGAGCGCGAGGTGCTGCTGCTGCTGGTGGCGGGCCATCCCAACAAGGCGGTGGCCCGCGAGCTGGGCGTCAGCCCGCGCACGGTGGAGGGGCACCGCGCCAGCATGATGGCGAAGCTGGAGATCGCCAGCCTGCCCGAGGCGATGCGACTGGCCTATGCGGCGGGGCTGATCCCGCCGGCCTAGGGACGACCGACTGGCCGGCCCCGTCAGAACAGCCCGTCGTCGTCGTCGTCGAAGGTCACCACCGGGGCGATCGCTGGCGTCGCGGGCGCCATGCCGGGCAGGAAGAAGGGCGCATGTATCTCCCGCTCGCACGCCATCGTGTAGAGGCGGTAGATCCACGGCAGCAGTTCCGTCAGCGCGTCGGTCTCGGCACCCGGTTCCCCGTCCACCGGCGCGACCCCATCGGCGCGCAGCGACAGGGCGTCGGCGACCGCGAGCGAGGTTTCCACGAACGACAGCTGGCTGCCGAGGTCGGTGGCGCTCGACTGTAGCGAGGCGATGATCCGGTCCGCCTCGTCGCCGCCGCGCGCCATCGCGCTGCTGGAACTGGCGCAGGCGGAGCGGATGACCGCCAGCGGTTCCCCGAGCGAGGCGTCCGTGCCCATCGTGCCGCCTTCCTGGACCAGGTCGATCGTCGTCAGCGCCGTGATCAGCGTGCTGATCGCGGTACCCAGCTGGTCGAGCCGCGTGGCGCACGGCGCGATCTCGCGCGCGATCACCGCCACCGCGCGGCCCTTGTCGCCGTGGCGACGCGAGAGCAGGCGCGTGTTGGCGGAGATGTGCTGCACGTCGACCGCGATATGCTGGATACGCACCAGCCCTTCGGCCAGCTCGCCTAGCGTCTGGCTGACGAAGGTGGTGAGCGAGGCAAGGCGGCTGTCGGCGTTGCATAGCTGGCGGGTGACCGAATCGAGCTGCGCAATGCCCTGTTCGAGGCGGATGAGGATCTGGCCGTCGTCGCCATCGCCCTGCGCCGCCAGCAGCATGCGCAGTTCGTCGGCGAGCGGGACCAGCCGTTCGAGCGACACCACGATGGCGTCGACCTCGCGCCGGAAATCCTCGCTCATCGCGCGCAGTTGCGCCGCGACCAGCCGCTCGACATGCGCCACCGCGCCCGGCGGGACGGTGTTTTCGCGGTCGTGGATCCGGTGCAGGATGGTGACGCAATGTTCGGCGCGCTGGCGCACGCTGTCGCCGATCTGGATCGCGCCCAGGATGCGCGCCACTTCCCCCTGCACCGTGCGCACGATGCCCGCCACCTGTTCGGTGGTCCGCATCACCGCGCCGACGTGGTTCTGGAGCGCGTTGGCATTCTCGGTCAGTTCGGCCGGTATGCCGGTGCCGGTACGCGCGCTTTCCTCCGACAGCAGACGGTCGGCGGCGCGCACGTCGTTGACGACGCGGCCGAACTGATCCAGCTCGCGGGTGATGTGCTTCACCTCGCGCCGCCCGGTGTCGAGCTTTTCGTCCATGCCGGTCACGAAATCGAAGAACGCCTGTTCGCCCGAGGAGGCGATCTTGATGTTCACGCCATAGATGCCGAGCAGGTCGAGGATCGTGCCGATCTCCTCCAGCAGCCGCCGCAGCTCGCGGGTGCGCCCGGTCAGCGTCTCGACCTCCACCGCGCGCCGGCGCTGCTGGCTGGGCAGGGTGTTGAGCCGGTGCGCGACGCCGTGCAGCCGCTCGACCGCCACGCCGGCGGTTTCGGGCGACAGCGACTGGCGGATGTCCTCCAGCCCGCCGGCCATGCGGTCGATCGTACCGATCGCGGCGGCCAGCGCCTCGCCCACGTCGCGGAAACAGGTTTCCAGCCCGGTCATCCCGGTCTGGAGGCGGTAGGCGCCATCGGTCGCGGGCGGCAGCGCGGTCGCGTCCCCGATTGCGGCCAGCTTCGTCATGTCCATCGTCGGTCCCCCTTCAGCGGGCGGTAGCGTGAAGAAGCTCGCGTGCGACGCTTCCCAGCGGGATCACTTTATCGGCCGCACCGCGGGCGATGGCTTCCTTCGGCATGCCGAAGACGATCGAGGTGGCTTCGTCCTGCGCGAAGGTGCGGGCGCCGGCCTGCTTCATCTCCAGCAGCCCGCGCGCGCCGTCGTCGCCCATCCCGGTCAGGATGATGCCGACCGCATTGGCACCGGCGTTGCGCGCGGCGGAGCGGAACAGTACGTCGACCGACGGGCGATGGCGCGAGACGAGCGGCCCTTCGCGCACCGACACGACATAGCGCGCGCCCTGCCGTTCCAGCATCGTGTGGCGCAGCCCGCCGGGCGCGATCAGCGCGCGGCCGCGCATGACGGTGTCGCCGTCCTCAGCCTCCTTGACGTCGATCTGGCACAGGCCGTCGAGCCGCCTTGCGAAGGCGCGGGTGAAGCTTTCGGGCATGTGCTGGACGATGACGATCCCCGGCGAATTGGCGGGCAGCGCCTCCAGCACCTCGCGCAGCGCCTCGGTCCCGCCGGTGGAGGCGCCGATCGCCACCACCATCTCGGTCGTGCGGCTCATCGCGCGGCCCGTGGGCGGCGGCAGGACGGCGTCGGCGGTCAGTTTCTGCGCCGGCGCGGTGGTGCGCTGGCGGCGGGCGCCGAGGCGCGCGCGCGCCGCGCCCTTCACCGTCTCGCGAATCATCAGATGCGCCTCGGCCAGATGGTCGGCGACGCCGACGCGCGGCTTGAGGATGACGTCCACCGCGCCCGCGTCGAGCGCCTGGAGCAGCGTGTCCGAGCCTTCCTCGACCAGCGAGGAGCACATGACCACCGGGATTGGGCGCTGCGACATCAGCTTGCGCAGGAAGGTGATGCCGTCCATCCGCGGCATTTCGACGTCCAGGGTGATGACGTCCGGGATTTCTTCCTGGATGTGGCGCGCGGCGGCGAACGGGTCGGCCGCGGCGGCGATCACCTCGATCTCCGGATCGGCGGACAGGATCGCGGTCATCGCCTGGCGGACGCTGGCGCTGTCGTCGATGACCAGCACGCGAATGGGCTTGGGCATGGTCATTTCCTCTGGAAGACGGTGTTGGCGACCGTGGTGAGCGGGAGGTCGAAGCCGGCGATCGATTCCGAATGGCCCAGGAACAGCAGCCCGCCGGGCCGCAGGCAGTCGGTAAGCCGGCGCACGACCTTTTCCTGCGTCGGCTTGTCAAAATAGATGAGCACGTTGCGGCAGAAGATGATGTCCATGGGATCGCCCACCGGATAGCGGGCATCCATGAGGTTCATCTGCGCGAAGCCGATCGCCGAGCGCAGTTCGGGCACGATCCGCATCTCGCTGCGCTTCGGGTCGCTGGCCTTGAGCGCATAGCGGTTGCGCAGCTGGACCGGCACGGGATCCAGCATCGCGGCGGGGAACACGCCGCGCCGCGCGATCTTCAGCACCTCGCTGTCGAGATCGGTCGCCAAGATGCCATATTCCGGCCCGCGGTGATCGGTGGCGAAACTGTCGAGCAGCATCGCCAGCGTATAGGGTTCGGCGCCGGTCGAACATGCCGCGCTCCACACCCGCAGCCGCCGGATACCGGCCTTCTGCATCGCCGGCAGGGCGTGGCCCATCAGATAGTCGAAATGCTTCGGCTCGCGGAAGAAATCGGTCTTGTTGGTGGTGACCGCGTTGAGCAGATGCTCGCTTTCCGCCTCCAGATGCCCGCCGTCGAACAGCCAGCTGCAATAGTCGCGCAGGCTCGACAGGCCGTTGGCCCGGACCCGGCGGCGCAGGCGGCCCTCGATCATGGTGATCTTGGCCGGAACCAGGCGGATGCCCGCCTTGTCGTAGATGTAGGTGGCCAGCCGATCGAAATCGCGCTTCTGCAGCGTATCGTCGGGGAGGGCCGCGCGGGCGGGGTGGCTCAAGGCAAGGCTCCTGCGCGTCTCAGCGCCGATGGAAGGGGCCGGCCGCCGCGCTGGTGCGGCGGCCGGGGACGGGGCCGTCAGGCGGCGATCGCCAGCGAGGCGAGCGTGTCATGGCCGTCGGAGCCGAACAGGCGCGCGGCATCGAGCAGCGCGACGAAACCGGCGTCGCGACGCAGGATCGCCTCGATCTGTTCGGACCGCCAGCGCCCGCCGATGTCGGGCGATGCCTCGACCGACCCGGGGGCGAAGGTGCTGACGTCCAGCACCCGGTCGACGACCAGGCCCAGCGCCAGCGGCGTTTCCCTGCCCACCGGCACGTCGACCACCAGGATGCGGGTCGCCAGCGTGGCGTCGGCGGGCGCCATGCCGAGGCGGACGCGAAGGTCCACCATCGGCACCGACAGGCCGCGCACGTCGGTCAGCCCCAGGAACCACGCGGGTGCGTTGGGCACCCGATACGCGGTGCGATGGTCCAGGATTTCGCGGACCGAGGCGACGGGGAGGCCGAATTCCTCCTCCCCGAGGCCGAAGACCACGACCTGGATGTCCTGGCCGCCCGCGGTCATGCCGCGCGTCCGAATTCGGCGTCCTCGCCGTCCGGGCCGCCGGTGTTCAGGTCCAGCGCGAAACCGCGCGCACGGGCCTGCTGATCGGCGACCGAGTTCGCCTTGGGCGCCGGCTTCTTCGCCGCTGCCTTCGGCGCAGCGGCCCGCGCGGCCGGCTTGCGTGCGGCAGGCTTCTTGCCGCCGCCCACGCCGTCGACGCGGAAGTAGGCGATGCCTTCCTGCAGTTCCTCGGCCTGGCTCGACAGTTCCTCCGATGTGGCCGAGATCTGCTCGGATGCGGAGGCGTTCTGCTGGGTCACCTTGTCGAGCTGCTGGATCGCCTCGTTGATCTGCACCGCGCCGATATCCTGTTCGCGGCAGGCGGCGCTGATTTCCGAAACCAGCTCGGCGGTACGGCGGATGTCGGGCACCAGCTTGGTCAGCATCTCGCCCGCCTCGGTCGCGGCAGCGACGGTGTCGGACGACATGCCGCTGATCTCCGATGCGGCGCTCTGGCTGCGTTCGGCCAGCTTGCGGACCTCGGCGGCGACGACCGCGAAACCGCGGCCATGCTCACCGGCACGCGCCGCCTCGACCGCGGCGTTGAGCGCCAGCAGGTCGGTCTGGCGCGCGATTTCCTGCACGATGCCGATTTTCTCGGCGATGGTGCGCATCGCGACGACCGCCTTCTGCACGGCCACGCCGCTCTGCTCGGCGTCCTGCGACGACTGGCGGGCGATCTTCTCGGTCTGGGTTGCGTTGTCGGCGTTCTGCTTGATGTTGGCGGCCATCTGCTCCATCGACGCCGATGCTTCCTCGGCGGCCGCGGCCTGCTCGGTCGCGCCCTGCGAGACCTGCTCGGACGAGGACGACAGCTGCTGGCTGCCCGCCGCGACGTTCTGCGCCGCGATGGTGGTGTCGCCAACGACGCCGCGCAGCCGCTCGACCATCGTCACCAGCGCATGGCCCAGCATGTCCTTGTCTGACAGCGGCTGGTGATCGACGGTCAGGTCACCCGACGCGATCGTATCGGCCAGCTGCGCGGTCTGGCGCAGGTTGGTGGTCATGCGGTTGACCGCATCGACCAGGTCCTTGATCTCGTCGTTGGTGGTGACCTTCACGTCCTGTTCCAGGTCGCCGATCGCCACCGCCTCGATGGCGACCGACGCGGTCTTCAGCCCGCGCGACACGATGAACGAGATCCACACCGCTCCGGCGATCGCGACCAGCAGGGCGATCACGCCGACGGTCACCATCAGGTTCCGGCTGCTGTTGTACAGCGCGTTGGTGTCCTCATCGGCCTGCTTCATCGACGCGCGCTGAAGATCGCTGAGCTTGGCGATGTCGGCCGCCAGCCGCTTCATGACCGGCGCCTGCGTCTCGTTGCTGAGCTTGGCCGCTTCCTCGTTCCGGTTGGCATAGCCCAGGTCGCGGACGCGATCGAACGTCGGCTTCAGTTCGGTCCAGTCGTTGCGGACCGCTTCCCACAGCGGCTTGTCTTCTCCCGTCGCCACTGACAGGCCCTCGTTGACCTTGCGGGTCATGTCGCTCTCACCGGCGACGACCTGGTCGTAATACAGCTTCATCGTGGCCTGATCGGTGTTCAGCGCCAGCGACTGCTGGTCGGCGAGCATCTGGCTCTGCGTGGTGTCGATCGCCTGTGCGATCGAGAGGCGGCGCGCCGGGCCGGCGATGACGTCGGAGATGGCGCTGTTCAGGACGCCCATCTTGATGACACCGACGCCGATGACGACGGACAGCAGGATGACGAGGACGGCGAAGGTCGCCCCCAGCTTCATTTTGATCGTGGCTCGCATGGTCAACAATTCCCCCCGTGGATCGTGCATTCAGGTGCCGGAACGGCTGTGGATAATGGCCGGCGGACGTCGGCGCGGATCATGCCGCGCGTCCGAATTCGGCGTCCTCGCCGTCCGGTCCGCCGGTGTTGAGATCGAGCGCGAAACCGCGTGCGCGGGCCTGCTGGTGCGCGACCGAGTTCAGCTTTGCGGCCGGTTGGCGGGTCGCCGCCTTCGTCGGCGTTGCCTTTCGCGCGGCGGGCTTGCGGGCGGCGGGCTTGCGGGCGGCCTTGTCGGCGGCGCCCTCGATGCGGAAGTAGGCGATGTTCTCCTGCAACTCCTCGGCCTGGCTCGACAGTTCCTCGGAGGTGGAGGAAATCTGCTCGGACGCGGAGGCGTTCTGCTGGGTCACCTTGTCGAGCTGCTGGATCGCCTCGTTGATCTGCACCGCGCCGATATCCTGTTCGCGGCAGGCGGCGCTGATCTCGGACACCAGCTCGGCGGTACGACGGATGTCGGGGACCAGCTTGGTCAGCATCTCGCCCGCCTCGGTCGCGGCGGCGACGGTGTCGGACGACATGCCGCTGATCTCGGCGGCGGCGGACTGGCTGCGCTCGGCAAGCTTGCGGACCTCGGCGGCGACGACCGCGAAGCCGCGGCCATGCTCACCGGCACGGGCCGCCTCGACCGCGGCGTTGAGCGCCAGCAGGTCGGTCTGGCGCGCGATTTCCTGCACAATGCCGATCTTCTCGGCGATGGTGCGCATCGCGACGACGGCCTTCTGCACGGCCACGCCGCTCTGCTCGGCGTCCTGCGAGGACTGGCGCGCAATCTTCTCGGTCTGGCTGGCGTTGTCGGCGTTCTGCTTCACGTTCGCCGCCATCTGCTCCATCGACGCGGAGGCTTCCTCGGCGGCGGCGGCCTGCTCGGTCGCGCCCTGCGAGACCTGCTCGGACGAGGAGGCGAGCTGCTGGCTGCCGGCTGCGACATTCTGCGCCGCCAGCGCGGTCTGCCCGATCGTGTCGCGCAGGCGCTCGGTCATCTGGTTGACGACGTCGACCAGGTCCTTGATCTCGTCGTCGCTCTTGACCGACACTTCGGTGCTGAGGTCGCCGTCGGCGACTGCGGACACCGCCTCGCTGACCTTGGCAAGGCCGGTCGACACCAGTTGCGCGATCCAGACGGCGCCCGCGATCGCGATCAGCACCGCGATGATCGCGGTGGTCAGCAACGTGGTACGTGCCGAGGCATAGAGCGCGGCGGAATCGACCTTCGCCTTGACCAGCTGCGCCTGCGTGATGTCGGTCAGCTTGCCGAGCGTATCGCTGAGACGGGTGGCGATCTGGCGCCCCTCGGTCATCGACAGGCGGCCGGCTTCCTCATTGTGATTCTGCATCGCCAGGTCTCGCGCGCGGTCGCTGACCGTCTTATAGGCCTGCCATTCCTCCAGGCTCTTGGTCCACACCGGCCGGCCCTGCTCGGTCGCGATCTTCAGCCCCTCGTTCAGGCTCGACCTGATCTTGCCGTCCAGCCCGTCGAACTTTGCCTCCAGCTCGCGCATCTCGGCGGCGTCGGTGGTCAGCATCATGTTCTTTTCGGCGCGGATCGCCCGGCCTACATCCGCATCGGCGGTCAGCGACAGCTGGATGCGGCGCGCCGGTCCGTCGATGACCTGAAGGATCATGTCGTTGAGCGCACCGGCGCGCGTCATTCCGACGCCGACGACAAGACACAGCAGGGCGATCACCAGGGTGAAGGTGCCGGCCAGTTTCGCTTTGATCGTTGCTCGCATTGTCAGTTCCCCCCCCGGGGATGGGTCGATATGTCGACCGGGTGTGGATGATCGCGGCGGTGATGGTGCCGCGGGATGGATATGGTCAGGCAGCGCGGCCGAAATCGGCGTCCTCGCCGTCCGGCCCGCCGCTATCGAGATCGAGCGCGAAGCCGCGGGCGCGGTTCTGCTGGTCGATGACCGAGTTCGGACGAACCGGGCGCTTCTTCGGCGCGGCCTTGGGCGCGGCGGCCGGCTTGGCGGCGGGCTTGCGCACCGCCGGCTTCGCGGCGGCCGGGCGGACGTCCTGCGCGACGCGGAAGAAGGCGATGCTTTCCTGAAGCTCTTCGGCGCGGCCGGCCAGTTCGCTGGACGTCGACGAAATCTGCTCGGAGGCGGATGCGTTCTGCTGCGTCACCTGGTCCAGCTGCTGGATCGCCTCGTTGATCTGGCTGGCGCCGATATCCTGTTCGCGGCAGGCGGCGCTGATCTCGGACACCAGCTCGGCGGTGCGGCGGATGTCGGGGACCAGCCGGGACAGCATTTCACCGGCCTCGGTCGCGGCGGCGACGGTGTCGGACGACATGCCGCTGATCTCCGATGCGGCGCTCTGGCTGCGTTCGGCCAGCTTGCGGACCTCGGCGGCGACGACCGCGAAACCGCGGCCATGCTCACCGGCACGCGCCGCCTCGACCGCCGCATTGAGCGCCAGCAGATCGGTCTGCCGCGCGATTTCCTGCACGATGCCGATCTTCTCGGCGATGGTGCGCATCGCGACGACCGCTTTCTGCACGGCGACGCCGCTCTGTTCGGCGTCCTGCGACGACTGGCGGGCGATTTTTTCGGTCTGACTGGCGTTGTCGGCGTTCTGCTTGATGTTGGCGGCCATCTCTTCCATCGAGGCGGACGCTTCCTCTGCCGCCGCGGCCTGCTCGGTCGCGCCGCCCGACACCTGTTCGGAGGCGCTCGACAGCTGCTGGCTGCCGTCGGCGACTTGCTCTGCGGCAGCGGCGACGTTGGCGGCGAAGCCGGTCAGATTGTCGACTAGGTTGTTGATCGCATCCTTCATCCGGCGGTGATCGCCCTCGCAGTCGATCTCGACGCGCTCCAGCAGCGATCCGGTGCTGACGAGGTCGAGGACGCGATTGCCCTCGCCGATCGGCAGCAGGATCGCATCGAGCATCCCGTTGATGCCCCCGATCACATGGCCGAAGTCGCCCTGGAAGCGGGCGGCGTCGCCGCGCTCGCTGAGGCGCCCGGCGGTGGAGGCGTCGATCAGGCGCTGGATTTCGCCGATGATCGATTTGAAGTTCGCGCGCAGCAGCTCGATCGTGTCGTTGATGAACGCCTTCTTGCCCGGCAGCTGTTCCATCGGGGCGTCGAAGTCGCCCTCGCCGAACTGCTTGATGCAGGCCATCGCCTTCTTCTTCGCGGCGATGTGGTTGGCGACCATGAGGTTCAGCCCCTTCGCCATCACGGCGAAGTCGCCGCGGAAGCGGTCGACCGGCACGAACACGTCGATGTCGCCCTTGTCATGCTCGGCCGACATGAGGTTCATCTCCGCGATCAACCCCTTCAGGTTGCTGCGCAGCTGTTCGATCGTGTCGTTAATGAACGCCTTCTTGCCCGGCAGCTGCTCCATCGGGGCGTCGAAGTCGCCCTCGCCGAACTGCCTGATGCAGGCCATTGCCTGCTTCTTCACCGCAATGTGGCTGCCGACCAGGTCGTTGACGGCACGGGCCGCCACCGCGAGGTCGCCGTGGAAGGCCTCGACCGGCAATACGGCGTCGATGTCGCCCCGGTCGTGCTCGGCCGTCATGCGCACCAGCCCCTTGGTGAAGTCGGCCGCCGGCACCGCCGTGCCGTCAAGCAGCTCGTTCACCGACATCAGCAGGTCGCGGATCGGCCCGGTCGCGAAGGACAGGTCGGCGCGCTGGCTGGTGTCGCCGCCCGCGTGAGCACGCTGGAGCCGGCGGATCTCGCTGGTCGCGACGTCGACGTGGGACGAGCCTTTCAGGGAAACGTGGAAGCGCATGGAAGCATCCTCTCCGGGAATTATCGGTTCAATGCAGCGTGGCGGGTTCGGCGCTGTTGCCGGTGAGGCGCGCGAACAGGTGGGGCAGGTCCGGCAGAACGACGACGTCGCCCTCGCGCCGGACCAGGCAGCGGATGTGTTCGCGCGGCCAGCGGATGCCGATCACCGGCGGCTCTTCCGCATCCAGCGCGTGGAGGACGGTGACCTCGTTGACCCGGTCCGCGGCCAGCCCGATCAGCGTGGGATTGCCGTCCAGCTCCAGCTCGATGACGATGATGCGGCTGTCGGCAGTGGTGCTGTGCCGGTCCATCCCGAACGACACCCGCAGGTCGGCGTGCGGCACGATGCGGCCGCGGAAGTTGATGACCGCCGCAGCCATCTCGTCGGCGCCGGGCACCTGGGTCAGCGGCATGACGTCGAGGATCTCGCGCACGATGCCCGCCTCGAGGGCGAAGGTTTCGCCGCCCAGGCCGAAGGTCAGCACCTCCAGCCCCTGTTCCGGCGTCCAGTTGGGAATCTTGTGATACGGCATAGGCTTACGCAGCGGCGATGCGCCGCTCCTCCCTGGGCTGGCCGAGCGCAACGAGCTGGGCGATGTCGAGGATCAGGGCAACCGAGCCGTCGCCCAGGATGGTCGCCCCGGCGAAGGACGCGACGTTGCGGTGCAGCGGCGACATCGCCTTGATGACGGTCTGGTGGTTGCCGATGATCTGGTCGACGACCAGTCCGACGCGCTCCGCGCCGGTGCCGACGACGACGATCTTCTGGTAGGTGTCCGGCTTGGTCCCGGTGACGAACAGGTCGCGAAGGCGAAGGAACGGGATCAGCCGTTCGCGCAGCGTGATGATGCTGCGCCCGCGCGAACGCAGATCCTCCTCGAGCGACAGCTCCAGGCATTCCTCGACCGCGGCGAGCGGAATGACGTAGCGCCCCTCGCCGACACGCACGAGCAGCCCTTCGATGATCGCCAGCGTCAGCGGAATGCGCAGCGTGATGGTGGAACCCTGGCCCGCCACGCTCTTGACGTCGATCGAGCCGCGCAGGCTTTCGATGGTGCGCTTCACCACGTCCATGCCGACACCGCGCCCGGACAGGTTGGTCACCTGCGCCGCGGTCGAGAAGCCGGGATGGAAGATCATGCCGAGCAGTTCGTCTTCGCTCACCACCTGCCCGGGCTGGATCAGGCCGTTGGCCTCCGCCTTCGCCCGCACACGCTCGCGGTCGATGCCGCGGCCGTCGTCGGTGATGGTGATGAGCACCTCGCCGCCGGCCTGGTGCGCGCTGAGGCGGATGAGGCCGCTGGCGGGCTTGCCCGCGGCGATCCGGTCCTCGGCCTTTTCCAGGCCGTGGTCGCACGAGTTGCGGATGATGTGGACCAGCGGGTCGAACAACCGTTCGATCACGGTCTTGTCGACCTCGGTCGTCTCGCCCTCGGTCACCAGCTCGATCGCCTTGCCGGTTTCGTTGGCCAGATCGAGGATCAGGCGGCGGAAGCGGCCGAACAGCGTCGAAACCGGGACCATGCGCAGCACCATCATGGTATCGCGCATCTCGCCCGCCAGCCGCTCGATCTCCTCCGACACCGACCGCAGCGACAGGTCGTTGCCGTGGTGCGCGAGCTGCGACAGCCGGCTCTGCGCAATGACGAGTTCGCCGACGCGATCCATCAGTTCGTCGAGGCGCTCGGCGGGGACGCGGACATGCTCGCCCTGGGTGCGGGTGGCGGCGCGGCGGTCCTGCTGATCGTTTGCGGCCACGGGGGCGGCGACGGCAGCCTCGACCGCGACCTGTGCGACCGGATCGGCATCCGCGCCCGCATCCTCGACCGCCAGCGGCTCGATTGTGATCTCCATGTCGTCCATGACGAACAGAAACACGTCCTCGATCGCGTCGTGCGAGATGTCGCCGATCAGCGTGCAGTCCCAGCCGATCAGGCAGTGGTTGGGCACCAGGTCGGCCAGCGGCGGCACCGCGTCGGTGCGCGCGACGATGGTCGTTTCGCCCAGCGCGCGCAGTTCGTCGAGGAGCGCCAGCGGGTTGGTGCCGTTCGCCATCGCATCGGCCGGCAGGCGGAACGACAGTTTCCAGCCCTTCTTCGCCGGGGCGGCCGGGGCAGGGGCGGGGGCGCTGCCGCCGCCCGCGGCGGCATCGACCGCGGCGGCAAGCCGGGACAGGATCGCCTGGCCGGTCGCTTCGGGCGCGTCGCCTTCGACCAGCGCGCGCATGTGATCGCCCGCCGACAGGATGACGTCGACCAGATCGGGCGTTGCGCGCACGTCGCCCTTGCGGACGCGGTCGAACGCGGTTTCGCAATGATGGGTGAAGCCCGCCAGGGCATCGAACCCGAACATCGCGCCCGAACCCTTCAGCGTGTGAAGCCCGCGGAACACCGCGTTGACGAGGCCCATGTCGCTGAGGTTGTCGCGCAGGTCGAGCAGGCCCTGTTCGACCTGTTCGAGAAGCTCGCCCGCCTCGATGCGGAAGGCTGCTGTGGGATCCTCGCTCACCGTGCCAGCACCTTCTGCGCGACGCGGATCAGCTGTTCGGCCTGGAACGGCTTCACCAGCCAGCCGGTGGCGCCCGCGGCCTTGGCCTGCGCCTTCATCGCATCGTCCGACTCGGTGGTCAGGAAGATGATCGGGATGCCGGCCTGTGCGGGCTGCTGGCGCAGCGCGCGGATCATCTCCAGCCCGTCCATGTTCGGCATGTTCAGGTCGGTGACGATCAGGTCGAACCGCTGCGCCGTCGCCTTCGCCAGGCCCTCGGCGCCATCGGATGCCTCCGTCACGGCATAGCCCGCGCCCGACAGGGCGATGCGGATCGCCATGCGCAGGCTGGCGCTGTCATCGACGGTAAGGATGGAAGCGGTCATTGCTCGGTATCTCCGTGGAACCAGAAGCGACGGTCATCGTCGGAAAGGGCGGTGAGGAAGCCGGCGCGGTCCAGCAGCGCGGCCACCGTGGCGTTCGCCGGCGCGGCCAAGGCGAAATCGCGCTGCTCAGCGGCGGCGGTGCTGCGCGCCGATTCCACCAGTTGCAGCACGCTGAGGTCCGGCGCGGCAGCGGCGGACAGGTCCAGCCGGACCGGATCGCCGTTGTTCAGCGCGTCCGTCAGTTCGGCGGCCAGCGTACCGATCGTCGGAAGACACAGGTCCTCCGCCGCGGTCACCGTAGTGATCGACATGTTCGACAATCCTTCGATGCGACTTGACCCCGCGGTGATCCCCGCGACGTCGAAGCCCGTTCCATCCGCCGCGCCCCCCGCACGACGGTCGATCGAGTTGCGCCGGCTCAGCCGGCATTCGCGTTCCAATGGCCCATCAAGCGGCGACGTCCTGCGCCCTGCTGACCATCCGATGTCCGGTGGAGATGCAGGGGGTCGGGAAACCCTGGCTCCTCCATTCGGCCCGTGCACCCCGGGATAGGGAAATGTGGTAACAGAGCAGTTGTCGGCGCGTAGGTATTAATACGTGTGGCGACCTTCGGTTTACGCCTTGCGCAGCCCCTGCAAGTCCTGACGTCGATCATTAGACTTTAGGCTAAGGGTGCCAAACCCAACGGAAAACCGGCGTTCTTCGGGTAGGGCGGGCAGCCGGGACGGCGACTCCGACACGCGCGCGGGTTCCGCGATGTCGATCGATTGCGCAAGAAGCGCGTTCACCACCCGCGTTCATCATGATCGGCAACATACGCTGCCGGCTGGCGAGCGGGGCGGGGCGGGCGGTGTGTCGGTTGCGTTCCCCCGTCTTCGCGCATAGGCGTCGCCGCGCGCCCATGTCGGGCGGCGGGCCGGGGCGCCGGCCATCGTCAGCAAGCGGATCGAGCGAGTGAGCGGCATCCCCCACATCCTGACCCTGTCCTGCCCGGACCAGCCGGGGATCGTCGCGCGCGTGACCGGCATGCTGTTCGAGGCGGGGGGCAACATCCTTGAGGCCGCGCAGTTCGAGGATGCCGAGACCGGGCGCTTCTTCATGCGCGTGCGCTTCATGCTGCCCGGCGACGCGCTGGCGCCGCTGATCGAGCGGTTCGGCGCGGTGGCGGACCGTGGCGCGATGCTCTTGGCGATCCGCCGCGCCGACGTGCCGCGACGGGTGCTGATCCTGGTGTCGAAGTTCGACCATTGCCTGGCCGACCTTCTGTATCGACACCGCATCGGAGAGCTGCCGATGGAGGTGGCGGGCGTCATCTCCAACCATCCGCGTGCCGCGCTGGAAGGGCTGGAGCTGGGCGATATCCCGTTCCATCACCTGCCGGTGACGCCCGATACGAAGGGGGCGCAGGAAGCGCGGATCAAGGAGATCGTGACCGACAGCGGCGCCGAACTGGTCGTGCTGGCGCGCTACATGCAGATCCTGTCGGACGATCTGGCGGCGTTCCTGTCGGGGCGGTGCATCAACATCCACCACAGCTTCCTGCCCGGGTTCAAGGGCGCCAAGCCCTATCACCAGGCGCATGCGCGCGGCGTGAAGATGATCGGCGCGACCGCCCACTACGTCACCGCCGACCTGGATGAGGGGCCGATCATCGCGCAGGACGTGGAGCCGGTGACCCATGCCGATTCCCCCGAAACGCTGGTGCGCAAGGGGCGCGACATCGAACGGCGGGTGCTGGCGCGCGCCGTCCGATACCATCTGGCCGACCGGGTGTTGCTGAACGGCGCAAAGACGGTGGTGTTCACCGACTGACGGAACGATGGCAGCGCGCTGACGTTTTAGCGGCGGGGGAGAAGGCTCGTCTACGCCTCGCGCCGCCGCAACATGGGGTACGATGAGCAGCCAGACGCCGGAAAAGCCGCAGGGCGGCCCTCCACCCCACTTGAAGCGCGGCGCCAACCACGACATGGCGGATGACAGCAACGCGATCTTCTTCGCCGCGGTCAAGACGACGCGGATGCCGATGATCGTCACCGATCCCAATCTGGCGGACAATCCGATCGTATTCGCCAATCCCGCCTTCATGACGCTGACGGGGTACGGCTGGGACGAGCTGATCGGCCGCAATTGCCGCATGTTGCAGGGGCCGGACACCGACCCGGAAACCATCGACGAGGTGCGGCAGGCCGTGGCCGAGCGGCGCGAGACGTCGGTCGAGATCCTGAACTACAAGAAGAACGGCGCGGCGTTCTGGAACGCGCTGTTCATCTCGCCGGTCTATGACGGTGACGACAAGCTGATCTACTTCTTCGCCTCGCAGCTGGACGTCACGCGCCGCCGCGATGCCGAGGATGCGTTGCGCCAGGCGCAGAAGATGGAGGCGGTCGGCCAGCTGACCGGGGGGGTGGCGCATGATTTCAACAATCTGCTGACCGTGATCCAGGGGTTCAGCGATGTCGTGCTCAACAACCTGGAACATGGCGAGGCGTTCGACCGGAAGAAGGCGGCGCGGGCGATGCGCGCGGTGTTGCAGGCCGCGGAGCGCGGCGCGACCCTGACGCAGCAGCTGCTGGCGTTTTCGCGCAAGCAGAAGCTGCAGGGGCGGATCGTCAATCTGGTCGACATGATTGACGAGCTGCGCCCGCTGATCGAACGGACCGCCGGCGGCACCGTGCGCGTGGAGATCGAACATCGCGCGGCCACCTGCAACGCGCGGATCGACCCGACGCAGGCCGAACTGGCGATCATCAACATCCTGCTGAATGCGCGCGATGCGATGCCCGACGGCGGCGTCGTCTCGATCGGCGTCGACGGGGTGACGGTACGCGCCGGCGACGAAGGGTTCGGGGAGATGGCGCCCGGCGAATACGTCATGGTCACCGTGACCGATCGGGGCGTCGGCATGTCGCCGGAGGTGCTGCGGCGCGTGACCGAGCCGTTCTTCACCACCAAGGACCAGGGCAAGGGCACCGGATTGGGGCTGTCGATGGTCTATGGCTTCATGAAACAGTCCGGCGGGGCGCTGCGCATCGAATCGGTGGAAGGCGAGGGGACGAGCGTCCGCATGCTGTTCCCGTGCGAGGATGCGAAGGTCGAGCCGCGCGGCTCGCAGTCTGCGCGCGGGCTGGCCGACAAGCGCGGCAACGAGACGATCCTGGTGGTGGAGGATCAGCCCGACGTCGCCGATTACGCCGAGACGGTGCTGAGCGAATTCGGCTATTCCGTGCTGCGCGCCGGCAACGCCGACGATGCGCTCGCGCTGCTGGATGGCACGCCGCATGTCGACCTGCTGTTCAGCGATCTGATCATGCCGGGCGGGGTCAATGGCGTCATGCTGGCGCGCGAGGTGCGGCGGCGGCGCCCGCGGATGCGCGTGCTGCTGACCACCGGCTATGCCGAATCCTCGATCGAGCGTGTCGATGCGCGCGGTGCCGAGTTCGACCTGATCCAGAAACCGTACAAGCGCGCCGAGTTGGCAACGAAGGTGCGGCAGGTGATCGATGGCCCGACGGGGGTAGCGTGAGCCGCAATCGTTCCATTTGGGTTGCCAATCTAGATTGCGGGGGGCGGATCGGTCGCCTAGATGTGACACGCTTTGGACCGTAAGCCGCTTGATCCCTTTCCGATTTGCCCGTTGGCTCCGGCGCCAGAGGTGCAGGCGGCGATTGAGGACTTTCGTCGGCGCCTGAACGGGCGCGACCCGCTGGCGGTGGCGATGGAGGTGTCGCCGGTCGCGATGGTCGTCGCGGATCCGGGTTTTCCCGACACCCCGCTCATCTACGTCAACAGCGCGTTCGAGCGCCTGACCGGGTTTGCGGCGGTGGAGGTCCTGGGGCGCAACTGCCGGTTCATGCAGGGGCCGTTGACCGATGCGGCGGATGTCGGTGCGTTGCGCGACGCGATCGCGCGGCGCAAGCGGATCGAGATCGACCTGCTCAATCACCGGCGCGACGGCACGCCGTTCTGGAATCGTCTGGCGATCGCGCCCGTGCCGGGCGAGGACGGCACGGTACGCTATTTCGTCGCGTCGCAGATGGATGTGACGATCGAGCGGCACCGGTTGCAGCAGCTGGAGCAGGATCGCGAGACGCTGGCAGCGGAAATCGCGCAGCGCGAGGCCGATCTGGCGGAACAGGACAGCAAGCTGCGCCTGGCGATGGAGGCGGGCGGGCTGGGCACCTGGTCGCTGGCGCTGCCCGAGCGGCGGCTGACCGCATCGGCCAGCTGCAAGCGCAATTTCGGGCGATCCCCCGACGCGCCGTTCGACTATGAGGAGTTCGGGCGGTCGCTGCATCCCGAGGATGCCGAGCGCGTGGCGGCGGCGATCCAGGATACGCTGGACAACGACGCGCCCTATCAGATCGACTATCGGATCCTGACGCCCGCCGGGGAACAGCGATGGATCACGGTAAGGGGCGAGGTGCAGCGGCGCGCCGACGGCAGCCCGCTGGCGCTGACCGGATTTTCGATCGACATCAGCGATCGCAAGTTCGCGGAGGAGCATCGCGCCGTGCTGGCGCGCGAACTGACCCATCGCGTCAAGAATACGCTGGCCACCGTCAATGCGGTGGTGATGCAGACGCTGCGCGATGCCGCGTCGCTGGGTGATGCGACCGCCACCATCTCCGGCCGGATCGCCAGCCTGGGCGAGGCGCACGAGCTGCTAATCCGCGACGAGGTCGAAGGGGCGGCGATCGGCGACATCGTCGATCGGGCTTTGGCCCCGTTCAAGGACCGCGGCGGCCACCGGTTCCAGGTCACGGGGCCGGCGGTGCGGCTGTCACCCGACATCACGCTGGCGCTGTCGATGGCGCTGCACGAGCTGGCCACCAATGCGATCAAATATGGTGCGCTGTCGGTGCCGGCAGGGACCGTGTCCGTGGAATGGTCGATCGAGGGGGACGGGGCGGATCGGCGCTTGTTCTTCGCCTGGACGGAGCGGGGTGGCCCCCTCGTGACTCCGCCGTCGCGCACCGGTTTCGGCACGCGCATGATCGAGCGGGTGCTGGGGCGCCACGTCCGCGGCGATACCGCGATCCGTTACGAGCCGGATGGCGTCCGCTTCGCGATCGAGGCGGTGATCTGATCTAACGCCCCGTCGCGGAAAGCGGGCGATCGAACCGGAACGGCGCGAATTGGCGCGCCGAATCGGGCATAAGCTCGCCACCATGTGCCATGTCCTTCTGATCGAAGACGATTGGCTGCTGGCCGATCACATGATGCAGCTGCTGGGGGCCGCCGGCGCGACGTCGGTCGTGCTGGCCGACGGCGAGGAGGCCGCGGTGCGCGCAGCAGCGGCGCGGCGACCGGCGGTGATCGTGTCCGACGTGACGCTGCGTCAGGGATATGGCCCCGCCGCGGTGGTCCGGATCGTCGGCGAGGCGACCGACGTGCGGGTCATGTTCGTGACCGGCGAGCCGGCGGCGGGGCGGCCGCACGATTCCCGCTGGCCGGTGCTGGCCAAGCCGGTGGCCGACGACGTGTTCGTAGCGACATTCCGCAGCATCGCGCCGATCGCTTAGCGTGACTGCAGCTATCGGCGGAGCGGGCGGCGTTCGGCCAGCAGGTTGCGGATGGTGGTGGCCGCGACGCCGGCCTCTCCCATCGCGTGGCTGATCTGGTCCAGCCCCTTCACCACGTCGCCGGCGGCGAAGAGGCCGGGCACGCTGGTGCGCTGGTGGTCGTCCACCTCCAGGCAACCGTCCTGCGTCGCCCGCGCGCCTGCTTCGATGGCCAAGCGCGATCGGATGCGGCTGCCCAGCGCGGGATAGACGCTGTCGAAGGCCATGCGCCCGCGGGCGGTGTCCAGCGCGAACGTGTCGCCTTCGATCGCATAGCCGCCGCACGGCCCGTCGATCCGTGCGATCCCGGCATCGTCGAGCGCCGCGGCGCAGGCGTCGTCCAGCAGGTGTTCGGCGTCCGGTGCGATCAGCGTCACGTCGCGGGTGAAGCCGCGCAGGAACAGCGCCTCGCGCATGCCATGGTCGCCCGTGCCGATCACCGCGACACGGCGGTCGGTGACCTCATAGCCGTCGCACACCGGGCAATAGCGCAGCAGGCCGCGTGCCAGTGCCGCGTCGTGCACGTCCGGCGCCAGCCCGCGGGGGCGGTGATTGACCACGCCGGTCGCCAGCAGGACGGTGCGTGCGGCGTGGCGGCCGTGGTCGGTCGTCACGACGAAGCCGTCGCCGGACGGGGCCAGCGCGGTCACGCGCACGTCCTCACGCCGCGCGCCGTACCGCTCCGCCTGTTCGCGCATCCGGGCGAGCAGGTCAGTGCCCGCGATCCCCTCCGGAAAGCCGGCATGGTTGCGCGTGCAGGGGATCATCGCGGCGCGGCTGGAGCCGCCATCGAACAGCCGGATCGAGAGGTGGTAGCGGGCAAGGTAGATGGCCGAGGTCAGCCCCGCCGGCCCCGCGCCGATGATGATGCAATCGTCCATATGCTTGCGCATCCACCTGATTGTATATACATCCCGTGTATACAGGAGGCCCGAGATGGGTAACGAATATCGTGCCAAGGTGTTCAAATCCGGCAATTCCGTCGCGCTTCGGCTGCCCAAGGCGCTGGGGCTGGGCGATGGCGATGACGTCATCGTCGCGGCGCATGACGACGGATCGTTCAGTTTCTGGCGCAGCGAGGATGGCGCCGCGATATTGCTGAGCCTCTACGGCAGCGTGTCGGAGGGGTTCATGGCGGAGGGGCGCGGCGACGTCGATCAGTCGGCGCGGGACTGGGCGTCAGGTGATGACGCGGCGGCGGCATGAGCGATTACCTGCTGGACACCAACGCCTGCATCGATTTCCTGGTTGGGCGCAGCGATCCGCTGGCGCGGCGGATGGGGCAGGCGTTCGGGCGACTGAACGTGTCCGCCGTCACCGCCGCCGAACTGCGTGTCGGTAACCGCAAGTCCCCCGACCCGGTTCGTGATGCTAAGCGCGTAGACACCTTCCTGGCGGCGATCGGCGTCGTTCCGTTCGACGCCGATGCGGCGAGCGCCTATGCCGAGATGGTGCGGGCGATCGGAATGCGGCGGGGCAGCTTCGATCGGCTGATCGCCGCGCAGGCGATTGCCGCACGCCTGACACTGGTCACCAACAACGAGCGCGACTTCGCCGGCATTCCTGGCCTTGCCATCGAAAACTGGACCCTATGACTTTCCGCTCGACCGTATTGACGCTGTACCCGGAGATGTTTCCCGGCCCGCTTGGCACCTCGCTGGCGGGGCGGGCGCTGCGTGAGGGGCGGTGGTCGCTCGACGCGGTCAACATCCGCGATTTCACGACCGACCGGCATCGTACGGTCGACGATACCCCCGCGGGGGGCGGGGCGGGGATGGTGCTGCGCGCGGATATCGTGTCGCGCGCGGTCGATGCGCATGCCGACGGACGGCCGATCGTGGCGATGACGCCGCGCGGTGCGCCGCTAACCCAGGCGCGGGTGCGCGAACTGGCGGCGGGGCGGGGCGCGGTTGTGTTGTGCGGCCGGTTCGAGGGGTTCGACGAGCGATTGTTCGATGCGCGACCGATCGAGCAGCTGTCGATCGGCGACTATATCCTGTCGGGCGGGGAGATGGCGGCGCTGGTGCTGCTGGACGCTTGCGTTCGGTTGCTTCCCGGCGTAATGGGCGCGGCTTCGAGCGGAGTCGAGGAAAGCTTCGAAAGCGGCATCCTGGAATATCCGCACTATACCCGACCTGTCGAATGGGAAGGGCGCACGATCCCCGAAGTGCTGCGATCGGGGGATCATGCGAAGATCGCAGGCTGGCGCCAGGCGCAGGCCGAGATCGACACACGGCTACGGCGGCCGGACCTTTGGGAGCGTCATGAGGGCGCTCGGGTCGGCTCGCCCTCTGGCGCGCGGCGACGGACTGAGGACGATTGACATGAACCTGATCCAGACGCTCGAAGCCGAGCAGATCGCCAAGTTCAACGAGACGAAGAAGATCCCGGAATTCCGCCCGGGCGACACCCTGAAGGTCGGCGTGAAGGTGGTCGAAGGCGACCGTACCCGCGTCCAGAACTACGAAGGCGTGTGCATCGCGCGCGCGAACAAGGGCATGGGTTCGTCGTTCACCGTGCGCAAGATCAGCTTCGGTGAGGGCGTGGAGCGCGTCTTCCCGCTGTATTCGCCGAACATCGAGTCGATCGAGGTCGTGCGCAAGGGTGCGGTGCGTCGCGCCAAGCTGTATTACCTGCGCGGGCGCACCGGCAAGTCGGCGCGTATCGCCGAGCGCCGCGACAACCGCCCGGCGGCGGTCGCCGCCGAGTAATCGGCACGGCATCACCGGTTTCGCGAAGGGGCGTGGCGGGCAACCGCCGCGCCCCTTTCCGCATGCGCGCGTGTTGCGAAGCGGGGGGCGTTGCGCCTACGGACTAGGCAAGGCGCGCCGGGGTCTGCGGCGCGGACGGGAGACGTGCATGTGGCGGTTCGGCGTGGCGATGACGGCGGTGGCGATGGTGGGCGCGATGTCCGCTGAGGCCCAGGTGCCCGCAAGGACGACGACCACCGCCGCTGCGCGGACGCCGCTGTCGCTGGAGCGCGTGTTCGCCAGCCCCGACCTGGCGGGCACCCAGCCGCAGTCGCTGAAGCTGTCGCCCGACGGCACGCTGCTGACGTCGGTGCGCAACCGGCCGGACGAGCGGCAGCGGTTCGACCTGTGGGCGCTCGACACGCGCACCGGCACCGAACGGATGCTGGTGGACTCGCGCAAGGCCGGCAGCGGTGCCGAACTGTCCGAGGCCGCCAAGATGCAGCGCGAGCGCGACCGGTCGCTGACCGGCAAGACCGGCATCCTGCAATACGACTGGTCGCCGGACGGGCGCACCATCCTGGTCCCGATCGACGGCGAATTGTATCTGGCCGCGCTGGACGGCTCGGTCGCGAAGCTGCCGGGGACCAACGGCGCGCTGAACCCGACGGTCAGCCCGAAGGGGCATCATATCGGCTTCGTCAGCGGGCAGAACCTGTTCGTCCAGCCGCTGGGCACCGGCGGTGCGGCGCGGCAGTTGACGCAAGGGGGCGGGGGCACCGTCCACTGGGGCGAGGCGGAGTTCGTCGCGCAGGAGGAAATGGACCGGCGCACCGGTTACTGGTGGTCGCCCGACGAACGCTATCTGGCGGTGGAGCGGTTCGACGAGGCGCCGGTGAAGGTGTTCACCCGCGCCGCGATCGGCGCGAGCGGGACCAGCATCTATCAGCAGCGTTACCCCGCCGCGGGCACGCCGAACGTCGCGGTCGAACTGCATGTGCTGCGCAGCGACGGATCGGGCGGGGTGAAGGTCGATCTGGGCAGCGATCCCGACATCTATGTCGCACGGGTCGACTGGTTGCCCGATGGCTCGGCCTTGCTGGTGCAGCGGCAGAACCGGTCGCAGACGCGGCTCGACATGCTGCGCGTCGATCCGGCGACCGGCCGGTCGAGCGTGCTGTTCACCGAGGCGGCGGGCGAGAAGAGCTGGATCAACCTGACCAACGCCTATCGCGCGCTGCCCGACGGCAGCCTGTTGTGGCGATCGGAACGGGACGGGTTCGGTCATCTGTGGCGGTTCAAGGACGGACGCTGGACGCAGCTGACCAGCGGGGCGTGGGTCGTGTCCGACCTGGTCGGCGTTGACGAGAAGGCGGGGCGCGCGTTCTTCACCGCGAACAAGGACGATCTGCTGGAGCAGCAGCTGTACGCGATCGACCTGAAGACGAAGGCGATCACGCGGCTGACCGAGCGCGGATGGTGGAACGAGGCGACCGCCGATCCGGCGGGCACGCGTTTCATCATCAAGCGGTCGAACCCCGATCAGCCAGCGCAATTCTATCTGGCGGATGCCGGCGGCAAGCGGCTGCGCTGGATCAGCGAGAACCGCGTCGAGGGGGATCACCCCTACGCCCCCTATATCGCCGGTCAGCGTCCGGTGCAGTTCGGCACCGTCAAGGCCGATGACGGGACCGTGCTGCACTGGGAGATGATCACGCCGGAACTGGTGCCCGGCAAACGCTATCCGGTGTTCTTCCAGCATTATGGCGGCCCGCATACGCAGGAAGTGAAGCGCGACTGGCACGCGCCGCTGATCCGCCACATCGTCGATCAGGGCTATGTCTTCTTCCGGCTCGACAATCGCGGCAGCGACCATCGCGGCGTCGCGTTCGAGCGGGCGATCTGGCACGCGATGGGCGGCGTGGAGGTGCGCGACCAGCTGGCCGGCGCGACCTATCTAAAGACGCTGCCGTTCGTCGATCCGGCGCGGATCGCCACCTATGGCTGGTCCTATGGCGGCTATATGTCGCTGAAGATGATCGAGGCGGATCCCGGCGCCTATGCAGCGGCGATCGCTGGCGCGCCGGTCACCGACTGGCGGCTGTACGATACGCATTACACCGAACGCTACATGGGCGATCCGCGCACCGATGCCGCCGCCTATGACGCATCGCGCGCGGTGATCGACCCGCTGCGCATCACCACGCCGCTGCTGCTGATGCACGGCATGGCCGACGACAACGTCTTCCTGCAGAATTCGACCGAGGTGGCGGCGCGGTTGCAGGCCGCGAACGTGCCGTTCGAGATGATGTTCTATCCCGGCAAGACGCATGGCGCGTCGCGCGACATCCATGTGTGGACGACGATCGAGAAGTTCCTTGATCGCCATGTCGGCGCCGGACCGAAGTAGACCGCGCTGGCTTTTCGGAAATTGCGGGGTTAGGGCGCCCGCGCGAAACATGTGAATGGCGCCGCGGGCGGCGCGTGGAAGGACGTATCATGGGTTACAGGGTGGTGGTGGCAGGGGCCACGGGCAATGTCGGCCGCGAGATGGTCAATATCCTCGCGGAACGGCAGTTCCCGGCGGACGATATCGCGGTGCTGGCCTCCTCCCGCTCGACCGGTGACCAGATCGAATATGGCGATACCGGCCGGATGCTGACGGTGAAGAACATCGAGCATTTCGATCCCGCCGGCTGGGACATTGCGCTGTTCGCGATCGGCAGCGAGGCGACCAAGGTCTATGCGCCCAAGTTCGCGGCAGCCGGCTGCACTGTGATCGACAATTCGTCGCTGTACCGGATGGACCCGGACGTGCCGCTGATCGTGCCGGAGGTGAACGCCGATGCGATCGACGGCTACACTGCGAAGAACATAATCGCGAACCCCAATTGCTCGACCGCCCAGATGGTCGTCGCGCTGAAGCCGCTGCACGATGCGGCGACGATCAAGCGCGTGGTGGTGGCGACGTATCAGTCGGTGTCGGGCGCGGGCAAGGCCGGCATGGACGAGCTGTTCGAGCAGAGCCGCAACATCTTCGTCGGCGATCCTGCCGAGCCGAAGAAATTCACCAAGCAGATCGCGTTCAACGTGATCCCGCACATCGACAGCTTCCTGGAGGACGGGTCCACCAAGGAAGAATGGAAGATGGTGGTCGAAACCAAGAAGATTCTCGATCCGAAGATCAAGGTGACCGCGACGTGCGTGCGCGTGCCCGTATTCGTCGGCCATTCCGAGGCGCTGAACATCGAGTTCGAGAACGAGATCGACGCCGAGACCGCCAAGAAAATCCTGCGCGAGGCGCCCGGCGTGATGCTGATCGACAAGCATGAGGACGGCGGATACGTCACCCCGATCGAAAGCGCGGGCGACGATGCGACCTATGTCAGCCGCGTGCGCGACGACCCCACCGTCGACAATGGCCTGTCGCTGTGGTGCGTCAGCGACAATCTGCGCAAGGGCGCGGCGCTGAACGCGGTGCAGATCGCCGAGCTGCTGGGTCGCCGGCACCTCAAGAAGGACGGCTGAGGCGCGTCGAGGTTCGTCGCCGGCCGGGGTGGCCGGCGACGAACGCCTACTCGGCGTGGATGACTTCCATCTTGCCCTTGGGCCGGGTGAGCAGGAAGACCAGCGGCACGACCGCGATCGATATCCACGCCATCAGATAGAAATCGTCGATATAGGCGATCATTGCCGCCTGCTGGTTCACCATCGCATCCGCGAACGACATGGCGGCGGTGCCCAGCGGCTGGAACCGGCCGATCAGCGAGGCGGCGGGCAGGGTCGCGTCGGTGATGTGCGCGGCGAGATCGGCATGGCTGGTCTGGATGTTGCGCGCGAGCAGCACCGTCACCATCGAGATACCGGCGGACTGGCCGATCGAGCGCGTCAGGTTGAGGATGCTGGCCCCGTCGGTGCGATAGCGCCCGTCGAGCGTCGCGAAGGCGAGCGCGTTTAGCGGCATGAACACCAGCCCCATGCCCAGCCCCTGGACGAAGCCGGAGACGACCACCGGCCAGTAATCCATCTCCAGAGAATAGCCCGCCATCATCCGCAGCGACGCAGCGAAGATGATGAGGCCGGTGATGATGAGGATGCGCGCGTCGATGCGCGCCATCACCTGCGCGCCCAGCCACATCGTCACCAGCACGCCGACGCCGCGCGGGGCCATCATCATGCCGGTATCGACCACCGGATAGCCGAACAGCTGCTGAAGCATCGGGGGCAGCAGCGCCATCGGCGCCATGGTGGAGATGCCGATCACGACCATGAACAGCATCCCCATCACCAGATTGCGGTTGCGGAACAGCTCGCGGTCGAACAGCGGCTTCTTCGCGGTCGCCAGATGAATTATTGCCAGCCAAGCGAACGCCGCCGCGATCAACGCCTCGGCGATGATTTCCCAGCTGTCGAACCAATCCTCCGTCTGGCCGCGGTCGAGCATCAGCTGGAAGGCGGCGACCGCGATGCCGACATAGGCGAAGCCCATGAAATCGAACGATCGCCGCGCCTTCGGCCGCGACGGCAGCAGGAACCACAGGATCGCGAAGGTCAGCGCGCCGACCGGCACGTTGACGTAGAAGACCCAGCGCCAATTGTAGTTTTCGGTCAGGAAGCCACCGATCACCGGCCCCATGATCGGCCCGATCATCACCCCCATGCCCCACACGCTCATCGCCTTGGCGGCGCTTTCGCGCGGGTTGATGTCGAGCATCGCGGTCTGCGACAGCGGGTTGATGAACGCCGCCGCGATCCCCTGGATCACGCGGAACAGCACCATTTCCGGCAGGCTGGTGGCGATGCCGCACAGCATCGAGGCGATGACGAACCCGCCGACCGCGATCAGGAACAGGTTGCGGCTGCCAAGCCGGTCGGACAGCCAGCCGGTCGCCGGCAGCGCGATCGCGGTGGCGACGATGTAACTGGTCAGCACCCATGTGACGGTGTCGACCGTCGCGCCCAGCGACGTCTGCATATGCGGCAGCGCGACGTTGGCGATCGTGGTGTCGAGGATCTGCATGACCATCGCGCCCATCACGCCCATGGTCAGCAGTCCGCGGTTGGCGGTCGGCAGCAGCGGCTTGCCGGGGGCCGGGGCAGCAGCGGACGCCGCGGCGGTGGCCATCAGCGCACGTCGACGCGCACGTCGGCGGACAGGCCCGCGATCATCGCGCGCGGGGGCGTGCCGTCGATCGCGATCCGCACCGGCACGCGCTGCGTCACCTTGACCCAGTTGCCGTTCGCGTTCTGCGCCGGCAGGACCGAGAATTCGGAACCGGTGCCCGCGCCGATCGACTGGACATGCCCCTTCACCTCCAACCCGCGATAGGCATCGAAGCCGATCGTCGCCGGCTGGCCGACGCGCAGGTGATCGAGGTCGGTTTCCTTGAAGTTCGCCTCGACATAGGGTTGCGCCGCCGCGACCAGCGTGAGCGCGGGGACCCCGGTGGGGGTGATGTTGCCGACCTGCAGCCGCGAGGTCTGGCTGACGATGCCGTCATGCGGCGCGCGCACGACCGTGCGTGCCAGATCCAGCGCCGCCTTTTCGCGCCGGGCGCGCGCCGCCTGGATCGCGGCGGGCAGGCTGCTGCCGTCCATCCCGCTCGACACCTGCTGACGCGCGCGGGCGGCATCGGCCTGCGCCGCGGCGATGCGCGCCTGTGCGGCGGCGACCTGCTGCGTCGCGGCGTCGACCGACGCGCGGGTGGTGAAGCCGCGGTCCATCAGCGCGCGCTGGCGCTGATAGGTCGCCTGCGCCAGCGTCAGGTCGGCGCGCGCGCCGGCCAGCGATGCGGCGGCGCCGCCGCTGTCGGTCGCCTTGGTCGACACGTCAACGCGCGCCTCCGCCAGCGCGGCATCCGCCTGGAGCAGCGCGATGCGATAGGGTTCGGGGTCGATGCGGAACAGCACGTCGCCTGCGCGCACGCGCTGGTTCTCGCGCACGTTCACCGCCACGATCCGCCCGCTGACGTCCGGGCTGATCGAGGTCATGTCCTGCTGTACATAGGCGTTGTCGGTGCTGACGTAGCGGCCCGACGTCATCCACATCCATCCGCCGACCAATACCAGCAGCAACGGCACGCTGAGCATCAGCGCCAAACGGCCCCAGCGGCGGCGCGGGCCAGCTTCCGGCGGCAGCGCGGCGGCCACGTCGGCGGGCGTGGCGGTGGGGGACGCGGTCACGCCATCGGACGTGTCGCGGCGCGGATCGGCATCAGCCATGGGCGGTTTCCTGCGTCGGGCCTTGTTGCATGTTGAGGCGCATCCGTTCGAGCACGGCGGTGGCCCGTTCCTGGTCGGCGGAGGGAATCCCCTCGAGCAGGCGCAGCGACAGTTCGTCACCCAGCACCATCAACTGGTCGATCACCTGACGCGACTTGGGGGTCAGATACAGGTGCCAGGCACGCCGGTCGGACGGCGCGCGGCGGCGCTCGACCAGTTCGGCCTCCTCCAGCCGGTCGATCATACGGCACAGGGTGATCGGTTCCACCTCCAGCCGGTCGGCGAGCGCGCCCTGATGGATGCCCTCCACCCGGTTGAGCGCGGTCAGCACGCGCCATTGCGGGCGCGTCACGCCGATCGCGCGCGCGCTTTCGTCGAATCGCCGCCGCACGAGGCGCGCGACATCGCCGATCAGGAAGCCGATGGGATCACTCATGGCGGCGCATATAATAAGCACACTTATAGAATGGAAGGGCTACCGTAACGATCGGGTGAGGATGACAGCGGCGCCGCTGCGCGATAGGTCTGGCGTCATGTGGTCGCGATGGTCGCGGCAGGAAGGATGATCGTGACCAAGGCTGCGATAGAACCGCGTTTCTTCAACAGTTTTGACGGCGAACGTATCGCGTGGCGCGAGCTGGGGGAGGGGCGCCCGGTGGTGCTGATCCACGGCTATTTCTCCGACGCGCAGACCAACTGGATCCGTTACGGCCATGCGGCGGCGATCGCGGCGGAGGGGTTCCGGGTCATCATGCCGGACCTGCGCGCGCACGGCGACAGCGCGCGGCCGCACGATCGGTCGGCCTATCCGCCCGACGCGCTGGCGCGCGACAATCTGGCGCTGATCGCGCATCTGGGGCTGACCGACTACGATCTTGGCGGCTATTCGCTGGGTGCGCGCACGACGTCGCGGATGCTGGCCAGCGGCGCGACGCCGCGCCGCGTGGTGTTTTCCGGCATGGGGCTGGACGGCCTGATCAATGCGGAGCGCCGTGCCGGCCATTTCCGCAACATCCTGACGCACCTTGGCGACCATCCGCGCGGTTCGCCGGAATGGATGGCGGAGGCGTTCCTGAAGACCACGGGGGGCGATCCCGTCGCGCTGCTGGGCGTGATCGACACGTTCGTCAGCACGCCGCGCGAACGGGTCGCCGGGTTCGACCCGCCGACGCTGGTGGTCAACGGCGTGGACGATGACGACAACGGATCGGCTGCGGAGCTGGCGGCGCTGTTGCCCGACGCGACCTATGTCGAGGTGCCGGGCAACCATATGAGCGCGGTGACCAAGCCGGAACTGGGCGCGGCGATCGCGGCGTTCCTGGCGCACTGAACCGCGCCGCCCGTCGATCGGGCGGCGCAGCGTCCTCGCGGATCAGTCGGCGTCGGGCACCGTGTTCTCGTCGGCGATGCCGGCCGCGAACGACTTGGATGAGTCGGTGCCGTCCGGTTGATGCGCGCCACCGTCGGGCGCGGGCAGGGCGGGCGCCTTGGGCGTCGAACTGCGCAACGACAGCAGGGCGGCGGTCGCCGCCGCACCGATCGCGGCGACACCGCCGGCGATCGCGGCGACGCCCCACTTGCCGCCCACCGCGCTTGTCGCGCCGCCGGCACGCTTCGCGCCCCGCTTGGTCGTGCGCTTCGCGGGCGTGGTGCGGGTCGCCTTCTTGCGGGTCGCGCCGGTCGAACGGGTGGTCGACGCCTTGGCCGGGCGGGCCGCATCCTTCGCACCGCTATCGGCCGTAGCGGCCGCGGCGGCGCGCTGGGGCGTGGCGCGCTTGGGGGCGGCGGCCGTCTTGGCCCGGCGACCATCGGTGGCCGCGCCCTTGGTGGGGGCCGACGTGGCAGTCTTGCGCGTGGTGCGGCGGCGCGGCGCGGGCTTGGGGGTAGCGGGGGCCGCGCCGTTGGTGTCGTTCGTGTCGTCGGCCATGAGGACATACTCCCTGATGAATGGATCGCCCCCGTAACGCACGGCTCCCGTCAGGTTTCCGACACGTGCCGCCGCGCTGATGTGGATCAGCGGAACGGCGGCTCGTTGAAGGCGCGCAGCTTGCGGCTGTGCAGCTTCTCGCCCTCGCGCCGCAATTCCTCGCACGTCTCGATGCCGATCCGCATATGCTCGCTGATCGCGCGTTCGTAGAAGCGGTTGGCCTGGCCGGGCAGCTTCAGCTCGCCGTGCAGCGGCTTGTCCGACACGCACAGCAACGTGCCGTAGGGAACGCGGAAGCGATAACCCTGCGCCGCGATCGTCGCCGATTCCATGTCGATCCCGACTGCGCGGCTGAGCGAGAAGCGCAGCGCCGAGCGCGAATAGCGCAATTCCCAGTTGCGATCGTCGGTGGTGACGATCGTCCCGGTGCGCAGCCGCCGCTTCAGTTCCTCGCCCGACTGGCCCGACACGGTTTCGGCCGCGCGCGCCAGCGCCTGCTGCACCTCGGCGATCGCGGGAACCGGGATTTCGGGGGGCAGCATGTCGTCCAGCACATGGTCGTCGCGCAGATAGGCGTGCGCGAGGACATAGTCGCCGATCCGCTGCGACGGGCGCAGGCCGCCGCAGTGGCCGATCATCAACCACGCTTCGGGGCGCATCACCGCCAGGTGGTCGCAGATCGTCTTCGCGTTCGACGGGCCGACGCCGATGTTGACCAGCGTGATCCCGGTATTGTCCTCGGCGATCAGATGATAGGCCGGCATCTGCAGCCGGCGCCACGAACTGTCGTCGAGGATCGCGGGATCGTCGCCTTCGCGGAACATGACTCCGCCCGGCCCCGACAGCGCGACGAAGCGGCTGCCGTTGCCGACCTGCGTCGTCGCCCAGCGGACGAATTCGTCGACGTAGCGATGGTAGTTCGTGAACAGCACGTAGCGCTGCACATGTTCGGGCGGCGTGCCGGTATAGTGGCGCAGCCGCGCGAGGCTGAAATCGGTGCGCAGCCCGTCGAACAGCGCCAGCGGACGGGTGCCGTCGATCGACATCCACAGGCCGTCGGCGATCTCGTCACCGATATGCGCCAGTTCCGTTGTCGGGAACCAGCGCGCCAGTTCGGCGACGGAGACGCTGTCCAGGCTGAGCGCGTGGCCCGGATCGATGACATAGGGGTAGGGGATTTCCTGCTTCCCCGGCACCGCCTCCACCGTGACGTCGTAATCCTCGATCAGCAGCGTCAGCTGTTCGACCAGATAGTCGGCGAAGAACGCCGGCTTCGTCACGCTGATGCGATAGTCGCCCGGCGTCACCAAACGGCCGAACGAGCGCAGCGGGGTGGGGCGCCCGTCACCACCGGCGAAGCGCACGCGGATTTCGGGATAGGCGAACGATCCGTCGCGCCGCGCGTCGGCCGGCGGGGTGGTGCCGTCGGCGATATAGGCGGAGATGGCCGCCTTCAGCCGGTCGACGGATGCGGAATAGAGCCGGTCGAGTTCGGCGACGATTTCGTGTGCGGTCATCGCAAGGGGCTACATGCGCCATGTGACGGTGGCAAGACGCGCACACCGCCGGTCGATGGCGGAGGGGAAGGTGGACGGAAGGGCGCGTCGCCGCGCCCTTCCCGCCGCGGGTTCAGAGCGTGCCGAGCAGATGGTCGGCGGAGCTGACCTTGAATTCGCCCGGCGCTTCGACATGCAACTGCTCCACGACGCCGTCGTTGACGACCATCGCGTAGCGCTGGCTGCGCTTGCCCATGCCGAACTTCGATCCGTCCATGTCGAGGCCCAGCGCGGTCGCGAAATCGCCGTTGCCATCGGCCAGCATGGTGACGCCCGACGCATCGCCCTGCTTCGCCCAGGCGCCGAGCACGAACGGGTCGTTGACGGAGGTGCAGACGATTTCGTCGACGCCCTTCGCCTTCAGCTCTGCCGCCTTTTCGACATAGCCGGGCAGGTGCTTGGCGGAGCAGGTCGGAGTGAAGGCGCCCGGCACCGCGAACAGCGCGACCTTGCGCCCCTTGAAATAGCTGGCGGTATCGACCGGCTCGAACCCGTCGGGCGTCAGCTTGGTCAGCGTGGTGGAAGGCAGCGTGTCGCCGACGTTGATCGTCATGGTCCGTCTCCTGTTCGCGAAGGAAGATGCGTTGCGTCCGTGTCGCAGCGCGGTGGGACGATTTCAAGCTTTGGAAACCCGGGCGGTGCCGACTACGTTCGTCCTGTCATGACGCAGAGCATCTATCTGACCGGCCAGTTCCTGCTGGCGATGCCCGGGATCGGCGACCCGCGCTTCGACCGGTCGGTCATCGCGATGTGCAGCCATGACGAACGCGGCGCGCTGGGCATCGGGATCGGGGCGACGATCAACGGCCTGGGGCTGCACGACGTGCTGCAACAGCTGGAGATCGCGCCGGGCGTCGTGCCCGATGCGCCGGTGCATTTCGGCGGACCGGTGGAGACGCGACGCGGGTTCGTGCTTCATTCGGCCGACTGGGGCGGGCAGGATACGCTGAATGTCGCGGGCCAATGGTGCCTGTCGGGGACGCTCGACGTGCTGCGCGCGATCGCGGTGGGAACGGGGCCGTCGCGCTGGCTGGTGGCGCTGGGCTATGCCGGCTGGGGCGCGGGGCAGCTGGACGCCGAAATGACGCGCCACGGCTGGCTGAATGTCGAGGGCGACGCGGAGGAGATGCTGTTCGGCGTGCCCGCCGCCGACCGCTGGTCGCGCGGTTTCGCCGCCGCCGGGGTCGATCCGCGCTTACTGTCCGTGGAGGCGGGGCACTCCTGACGGTCGCGATATAAAGATATCTTTATATTTGATCCGCAAGCCCAAGGCGGCTAAGGCGCGGGCACGTCGATCGGTGTGCCCGCATGCCTTGGTCGGCCTCATCTGACTGGAGACAACGCCGTGGCAACCGCCCCCGTGCTCGACACCAAGGACTACGTCATCAAGGACATCGGCCTGGCCGATTTCGGCCGCGCCGAGATCGCGATCGCCGAAACGGAAATGCCCGGCCTGATGGCGCTGCGTGAGGAATTCGGTGCGTCGCAGCCGCTGAAGGGCGCGCGCATCACCGGATCGCTGCACATGACGATCCAGACCGCGGTGCTGATCGAGACGCTGGTCGCGCTGGGCGCCGACGTCCGCTGGGCGACCTGCAACATCTTCTCGACGCAGGACCATGCCGCCGCCGCGATCGCCGCCGCCGGTATCCCGGTGTTCGCGGTGAAGGGCGAGACGCTGGCCGAATATTGGGACTATGTCGGCGACATCTTCAACTGGGGTGCCGACACTGACGGGACGACCGCCAACATCATCCTGGACGACGGCGGCGATGCCACCATGTTCGCGCTATGGGGCGCGAAGCTGGAAGCGGGGGCGACCTTCGGCGAGCCGGAGAACGAGGAAGAGGTCGAGTTCCAGCGTTCGGTCAAGGCGTTCGTCGCCAAGTATCCCGGCTATCTGACGCAGACGGTCAAGAACCTGAAGGGCGTGTCGGAAGAGACGACCACCGGCGTCCACCGCCTGTACGAGATCGCGAAGAAGGGCGAGCTGCCGTTCCCGGCGATCAACGTCAACGACTCGGTGACCAAGTCGAAGTTCGACAATCTGTACGGCTGCAAGGAATCGCTGGTCGACGCGATCCGTCGCGCCACCGACGTGATGCTGGCCGGCAAGGTCGCGTGCGTCGCGGGCTTCGGTGACGTGGGCAAGGGTTCGGCACAGTCGCTGCGCAACGGCGGTGCGCGCGTGCTGGTGACCGAGATCGACCCGATCTGCGCGCTGCAGGCGGCGATGGAAGGCTTCGAGGTCGTGACGATGGACGAGGCGGTCAAGCGCGCCGACATCTTCGTCACCGCGACCGGCAACGCCGACGTCATCACCGCCGATCACATGAAGGCGATGAAGCCGATGTCGATCGTGTGCAACATCGGCCACTTCGACAGCGAGATCCAGATCGCGGCGCTCAGCAACTACGAGTGGAGCGAAGTGAAGCCGGGAACCGACCTGGTGAAGTTCCCGGACGGCAAGCAGATCATCATCCTGGCCAAGGGCCGGCTGGTGAACCTGGGCTGCGCGACCGGCCACCCGTCGTTCGTGATGTCGGCGTCGTTCACCAACCAGACGCTGGCGCAGATCGAGCTGTGGACCAAGTCCGACAGCTACAAGAACGAAGTGTACGTCCTGCCCAAGCACCTCGACGAAAAGGTCGCGGCGCTGCACCTCGAAAAGCTGGGCGTCCAGCTGTCGAAGCTGAGCGAGAAGCAGGCCAGCTACATCGGCGTGCCGGTCGAAGGGCCGTTCAAGCCGGATCACTATCGCTATTGATGGTTCGATAGATGACGGGACCGGGAGAAGCGACCTTCCGGTCCCGGTTGTTGCCAACCGGCAACATAACGCCACAAAAGTGTCGTAATCGGCTGCGTCTGCTTGCATCGCCACCCGCCCCGAAGTCTTAATCGTGAAAGACTTTTCATAAGAGGGGCAATCTATGGGTTCGCAGAGCCGTTTTCGGCGCGGTGTGGCATATGGCGCGATCGTCCTTGGCCTGACCTGCGCGGGGGCAAGCCAGGCGCAGAACGCTGCGCCAGGCCAGAACACCGATAATCTTCCGGTTCCGTCGGAGCCGTCTGCGCAGGCGCAGGCGCCCTCCGTAGAGGCTGGCGAAGAAATCGTCGTTACCGGTTCGCGTATCCGCCGTCCCGATTTTGATTCCCCCAGTCCGATCATCTCGCTGGGCGCCGCGACGATTCAACAGTCGGGCACAACGAACCTCACCGATTTCCTCAGCGGCTTTCCCGCGCTGCAAGGATCGCAGACCTCGGCGGACAATTCGGGCAGCGGCGCCGGCATCGGCGGGACCGGTTTGAACCTGCTCGATCTGCGCAATCTCGGTACCGAGCGGACGCTGGTGCTGATCGACGGGCGTCGCCACGTCGCGTCGGTTCCCGGATCGCAGGCGATCGACATCAACAGCATCCCCGTCGATCTGGTGGAGCGTGTGGACGTCCTGACCGGCGGCGCGTCGGCGGTTTATGGCGCCGACGCGGTGACCGGCGTGGTCAATTTCGTGCTCAAGAAGAACTTCGAGGGCGTCACGGCGCGGGCGCAGGCCGGCATTTCCGAATATGGCGACGCGGGGAAGCGCCTGTTCGGCGTGACGGTCGGCAAGAACTTTGCCGACGGCCGCGGCAACGTGGCGATCGCTTATGAATATGGCGAGGAAAGCCGCCTGGAATCGCGGGACCGCCCGTGGCTGACGGGTTCGAACGCGGTCGGTTTCTATCGCAACCCGAACGATCCGGAGTTCAAGCCGGGCTATACCGGCGGGGCCAGCAACGGCATCCCGGATCGGATTCCGACCCGCGACGTCCGCTATAACGACACGGCGCGCGAGGGCGGGATCGACGTCGATTTCGACGGGGCTCCCGACTATATCGTCAATTCCGCCGGTCAATTGGTGCCGTTTGACATCGGCACCGTCGTTCAGCCCGGTTACTCGACGGGCGGAAACGCGACGCGTGTTTCGGATTACGCCAACGATCTGCTGCCGGAGATCAAGCGCCACGTCGTCAATTTCATCGGCCATTTCGACGTGTCGCCGGCGCTGACGCTGTTCGCCGACGTCAAGTACGCGAACAACAAGGCGTTTAGCCTTGGGCAGCCGTCCTTCGATTACTATCTCCTGATCCAGGACGACAACCCTTACCTCCCCGCCGCGCTTCGCGGCAACGGTGGTGTCCTTCTGACGCGCGACAATTTCGATATCGGCCAGCGGGGCGAGTCGATCGAGCGTGAGACGTTCCGGTCAGTGGTGGGTGCGCGCGGTAACGTGTCGTCGAACGCGACGTACGAAATCTCGTACACGTTCGGTCAGTCCAATATCCGGAGCCAGTACATCAACGACGTCTATGACGATCGTTTTCTGGCGGCGCTTGACGCGGTGCGCGATCCGGCGACCGGGCAGATCACCTGCCGCGCCAATCTGGTGCCGAACTGGACCCCGGATCAGCCTTACGCTTCTGGCCGGTACACGGGCGCGCCGGTGACGTTTAAACCCGGCGAGTGCGTACCGCTCAACCTCTTCGGCGAGAATGTCGCTAGCCCGGCGGCATTCAATTTCGTGCGCGCGAATACGCTGGATCGCTCGCGCCTGCGTCAGCATGTTGCCACCGCGGCGCTGTCCGGCGA
The DNA here is from genome assembly GCF_002374855.1 of Sphingomonas adhaesiva. GTDB lineage: Bacteria > Pseudomonadota > Alphaproteobacteria > Sphingomonadales > Sphingomonadaceae > Sphingomonas > Sphingomonas adhaesiva. The sequence continues at coordinate 593,588 of NZ_NWVC01000001.1, read as the reverse complement.
CTTCGGTCAGCTCTTCAAGCTGCCCGGCGGCCCAGTCGGGTTCGCTGTCGGTGCCGAATATCGCAAGGAGGAAAGCCGATTCATTCCCGACGCTATCGCAGCGCAGGGCCTGACCTTTACCAATGCGTTGGGCCGCGACGAAGGGTCTTTCGACGTCAAGGAGGCGTTCGGCGAATTGAACGTCCCCCTGTTGCGCGACGTGCCGTTCTTCCATCGCCTGGAATTCGGTGCGGCGGCGCGCCTTTCCGATTATTCCACGATCGGTAACACCACCACGTGGAAGGTTGACGGTACCTGGTCCCCGGTGCGCGACATCACGTTCAACGGTACCTATTCCAAGGCGGTCCGGGCGCCCAACATCGGCGAGCTGTTCGGCGCTCTCTCGCAGACCTTCGCATTCATCACCGATCCATGCGATCGGGCCGAATTGCAGAACGGAACGCAGTATCGCGTCGCCAACTGCCAGGCGCTGCTCTCGCAGCTGGGCGTCGCCAATCCGGCCGCCTATGAGGATGGTCGTTCAACCAACATCCCCGGCTTCTCGGGCGGCAACCGCAACCTTCGCGAGGAGGAGGCCCGGACGTGGACGGCCGGCGTGGTCTTCCAGCCGCGGTTCGTCCCCGGTTTGACGGTGCGTGCCGACTGGTACGACATCGAACTAAGCAACGCGATAAACACGGTGACGGCGACCCAACTGGCGCAACTCTGCGTCGATCAGCCTACGCTGAACAACCAGTTCTGCCCGCAGCTGACCCGCACTCGCACGCCCAGCGCGACGGCGGCGGTTGGCAATATCGTGAGCTTCACGGTGGCGCCACAGAACGTCGCGCGCTTCTCCACCGCGGGCCTCGACCTGAATCTCAACTATCAGGTCGAAACGGCGTCGGTGGGGCGGTTCAACCTGCGCGTCATCGGCAACTACCTGCATCGGCTGGAGTTCATCGGGACGCCCGGGGCCGATGTCACCAATCGCCGTGGTGAGTCTGGCTTCCGGTCGCCGAAATATACGGTCAACGCCGATCTCACCTGGCAGTTGGGCGCGGTGACGCTGAACTACGGCCTGTCGTGGTTCGACAAGACCCGTCGCTTCTCGAACCAGGTGACGGACAACAACCCCGATATCGTCGCGCCCGAGTACCTTTACGTCAAGGAACTGTGGCAGCACGATATCTTCGCCAGCGTCGACGTGACGGATCGCTTCCAGTTCTTTGGCGGCGTCAATAACGTGTTCGGCCAGAAGCCCGAACTTGCGACGGATACCTATCCGGTGTCGTCCGTCGGACGTTACATCTATGCCGGCGCCCGCGTGAAACTGCCGCGGATCTAAGCGTCCGAAGCGCAATGAGAAATGACGCATCGGGCGTCCGTCGGCATGACGGGCGCCCGTTGTCGTCGTCATGGCGCATGATGAGTGGCGTCGCGTGTTTGCGATGCGCGTTCCGTAGCGTAGGGATGTTCGATGCCCGCGCCTAGAATCCGACACTTTCCCCGATGATCGTCCTCCATCCGACCGTGGCCGTCCTTGCCGGTGCCGTCATTCTGGCGCTGATCGTCGGCGGGGTTGCGTTGCTGGTGGCCGGGTGGCGTGCGCGGACGGAGGCGGGCGCGGCGGTGGCGGGGCGCGACGCGCTGGAGGGGCTGCTGTCGGCGGCGCCGATGCAGCCCGTGGTGGTGCGGCCCGATGGCGCGGTGGAGATGGCGCCGCGCGTCGCGGACTGGCTGGGGCTGTCGGCGACGCCGACCTATCTTCAGGAACTGGACGCGGCCGGCTGGGGGATCGAAAGCGCGGAGGCGCAGGGGCTGGTCCATGATCTGACCGCTTGCCAGCGGTCGGCGCGCGGCTTCGTGCGGACGGTCCATGCGCGCGGCGGCGGACGCACGCTGACCGCGCAGGGTGAGCGGCGCGGCGATGCGGTGATCATCTGGTTCTATGATTCGACCGCGACCGAGGGCGAGATGCGGCGGCTCCGCGGTGAGTTCAACGGGCTGTCGGATGCGTTCGAGGCGCTGACCGGGCTGGTCGAGGCCGCGCCGCTGCCGATGTGGTATCGCGACCCCGACCTGCGGCTGGCGATGGTCAACAGCGCCTATGTGACCGCGGTGGAGGGCGGCGATGCCGCCGATGTGGTCGGGCGCGGCGTGGAGCTGGTCGAGGGGTCCGGACAGGGCGGGCCGGCGGCCGGCGCGGCGGCGGCGCAGGGTGCGGGGCGGCCGCAAAGCCGGGTGCTGCCCGCGACGATCGGCGGCGCGCGCCGGTCGCTGATGATCCACGACGTGCCGCTGCCGATCGGCGGCGTGGCGGGCTATGCGATCGACATCGAGGAACTGGAGCAGTCGCATGCGCGCGAGCGGCGGTTTGCGGATGCGCAGCGCGCGATGCTGGACCGGTTGTCGGCGGGCGTGGCGCAGTTCGCGCGCGATCGCAGCCTGGTGTTCTGCAACCAGCCGTTCCGGCGGATGTTCGCGATGCGGCGCGAGTGGCTGGCCGACCGGCCGGAATTCGACCGCGTGATGGAGCGGATGCGCGAGGCCAATCGCGTGCCCGAGGTGCGCGACTTTCCGGGGTGGAAGGCGGAGCGGCGCGGCTGGTTCGTCCAGGCGGAAGGCGCGATCGAGGAGAATTGGCACCTGCCGGGCGGCACGCATCTGCGCGTCGTGGCGCAGCAATTGCCCGACGGCGGGCTGATGCTGATCTTCGAGGATCGCACCGAACAGGTCCAATTGGCGAGCGCGCGCGACACGTTGCTGCGGGTGCGCACGGCGACGTTCGACAATCTGTTCGAGGCGCTGGGCGTGTTTTCCGCCGACGGCAGATTGCAGTTGTGGAACAACCGGTTCCGCGCGCTGTGGGATGTCGAGGAGGAGTTCCTGAGCGCGCACCCGCGCGTCGATGCGATCGCCGAGAAGGTCGCGCCCAAGCTCGCCAACCCGCGCCGCGCGCGGCAGATCGCCGAGCTGGTGCGCGTCGCCACCGCCGAGCGGCAGCAGCGGGCGGGGCATATCTCCCTGTCCGACGGGCGGCATTTCGAGTTTGCGGCGGTGCCGCTGCCCGATGGCAACGCGCTGTTCACGATGCTGGACATCACCGACAGCCGCGCGATGGAGCAGGCGCTGCGCGATCGCAACGACGCGCTGGAGGCGGCGGACCGGGTGAAGACGCAGTTCGTCGCCAACATGAGCTACGAATTGCGCACCCCGCTGACGTCGATCAGCGGTTTTGCGGAAATGCTGCACGGTGGCTACGCCGGGGAGATGTCCACCGATGCGATCGGTTACCTCGACGCGATCCTCGATTCGGTCGAGCGGCTGGGCCTGCTGATCGACGATGTGCTGGATCTGACGTCGACGGGGACGGGCGCACGGCCGCTGGAGAAGGGCGATATCGACGTCGGGGCAGTGGCACGCGCCGCCGCGGACGCGGTGCGCGGCTCGGCCAAGCGCCATCACGTCGAACTGGCGGTGGAGATTCAACGCTCTGCGGGACGGCTTACCGGCGATGCGCGGCGGATTCGCGAGGTGGTGGAGCACCTGTTGCGCCATGCATTGAGCGCGTCGCGGGCGCGGGGACGCGTGCTGTTGCACGTGGACGGAAACGCCAAAGCGGCCCGGATCGTCGTTTCCGACGACGGTGCGGGCATGTCCCCGGAAGCCGTCGCACGCGCATTCGACCGTTTTGCGCAGGAAGGCGTCGCCGCGGCGGGCGAACGCGCGCTGGGCCTTGGCCTGCCGCTGGCCAAGCAGTTCGTCGAGGCGCATGGCGGCACCATCCAGCTGGTCAGCGAGCCGGGGCAGGGATCGCTGGTGACGGTGGAGCTGCCGCGGCGATGACCACCGGCGAACTGGCGCTGGCGGACGTCGCGGCGACCGAGGCGCTGGGCGCGCGGCTTGCCCCGATGCTGCGCGCGGGTGACGTCGTGACGCTGTCGGGCGGGCTGGGCGCGGGCAAGACCAGCTTCGCGCGCGGCGTGCTGGCGGCGCTGGGGCTGGAGGAGGAAGCGCCCAGCCCGACCTTCGCGATCGTCCAGCCCTATGCCCCGCCCGAGGTGCGCCTGCCGGTGCTGCACATCGACCTGTACCGGATCGACGACCCGCGCGAGATGGACGAACTGGGCATCGACGAGGCGCTGGCCGATTCCGCGCTGCTGGTCGAATGGCCCGAACGGGCCGGCGCGGGCCACTGGCCCGACGCGCTGGCGCTGACCTTTCATGCGACGCCGGATGGCGCGCGTCGCTTGACTTGGACGGCGCCGGCGGCATGGGAAGCGCGATGGCCATCCCGATGACCCCGCCCGGCGGCGCGGCGGAATTTCTGACCCTTCACGGCTGGACCGGCGCGCGGATCGACCCGCTGGCCGGCGATGCCTCGTTCCGGCGCTATTTCCGCGTCCATGACGGCGCGCGGCGTGCGATCCTGATGGATGCGCCCCCGCCGCACGAAGACCCGCGCCCGTTCGTCACCATGGCGCGCTGGCTGGCGGAGCGATCGTTCGCGGCGCCCGCGATCCTGGCGCTGGACCTGGAACGCGGACTGGTGCTGCTGGAGGATTTCGGCGACGATCGCCTGCGCGAGGCGGCGGATGCCGACGCGGTCGCCACCGTGCCGCTGTACGAGGCGGCGGTCGACCTGCTGGTGGCGCTGCGCGCGCATCCGGCGGGCGAGCTGCGCCCGTACGACCGCGCCGAGTTACAGCGCGAGGCGGGGCTGCTGACCGAATGGTATTGCCCGGCGGTGGGCGCGGCGGCCGATGTCGCGGGATATCGCGCGGCATGGGATGCGGTGCTGGACCGGGCCGAGCCGCTGGTGCCGGTGGCGGTGCTGCGCGACTACCATGCCGAGAATCTGATGCTGGTCGGGCCGGAACGGCGCATGGGGCTGCTGGATTTCCAGGACGCGCTGGCCGGGCACCCGGCCTATGATCTGGTCAGCCTGTTGCAGGATGCGCGGCGCGACGTCGATCCCGCGCTGGAGGATCGGATGCTGGCGCGGTATCGCGCCGCGACCGGCGAAGGGGATTCGTTCATGGATGCGTATCACGTGCTGGGCGCACAGCGGAACGCGAAGATCATCGGCATCTTCACCCGGCTGTGGAAGCGCGACGGCAAGCCGCGTTATCCCACATTGTGCCCGCGCGTGTGGGGCTATCTGGAACGCGACCTGACGCATCCGGTGCTGGCGCCGGTGGCGCGCTGGTTCGACGACAACCTGCCGCCCGAATGGCGCGGCGACCCGATGGCGATCGCGACCGCGCGGGGGCTAGCATGAGCCGCCCGCGCTACATCCGCCCCGATCCGGGCGCGCGCGTGCCGACGACCGCGATGGTGATGGCGGCGGGCATCGGCAAAAGGATGCGCCCGCTGACCGCGACGCGGCCCAAGCCACTGGTCGAGGTGGCGGGGCGCACGTTGCTGGACCATGTGTTCGACCGGCTGCGCGCCGCGGGCGTCGCGCGCGCGGTGGTCAACGTCCATTATCTGGCGGATGCGCTGGAGGCTCACCTGCGCCACCGCGTCAAGGATATCGAGGTGATCGTATCCGACGAGCGCGCGGCGTTGATGGAAACCGGCGGCGGGCTGGTCCAGGCACGCGGCCTGCTGGGGGACGAGCCGTTCCTGGTCGTCAACAGCGACAATTTCTGGCTGGACGGCCCGACCGACGCGATCCGCCAACTGGCGGCGCGGTGGAACGACGAGGCGATGGACGCACTGTTGTTGCTGGTGCCCTATGCCCGCGCGCACAATCATGGCGGGCAGGGTGATTTCCACCTGGATGCCGCCGGGCGGATCACCGGGCGGCGCAAGCCGGGGCGGGTCGCGCCGTTCGTCTATACCGGGGTGCAGATCGTGTCGCCGCGGCTGATCCGCGACTGGCCGGAGGGGCCGTTTTCCACCAACCTGTTCTGGGACCGCGCGATCGCGGCGGGGCGCGCCTATGGACTGGTGCATCAGGGATTGTGGTCGGAGGTCAACGTGCCGGGCGCGATCGCGCGGACCGAGGCGATGCTGGCCGATGGCTGACGCGCGGGGCGGGCGGCGCTGAATGAGCGGCCCGCGCCTCTACACCATACCGGCGCACCGCGCCTTTGCCGACGCGCTGGCCGCCGGGCTGAGCCGCCGGTTCGGCGGCGACCGCATGGCGCTGGCGCGCGGCATCGTGCTGGTCCCCAACAATCGCGGCGCGCTGGCGGTGAACGAGGCGTTCGTGCGCGCGAGCGGCGGCGCGCTGCTGCTGCCGCGGATCGTCGCGGTGGGCGGCGACGATCTGGAGGCGGCGGTCGGCGCGGCGCTGGACCCCGCCGATGCGGTGCCGCCGCTGCCCCCCGCGATCGACCCGCTGCAACGTCGCATGATCCTGGCGCGGCTGGTGGAGGAGGAGCGTGCCGGCGCGGGCCGCCCGGTCGATGCAGCGGAGGCGGTGCGGCTGGCGGGCGAACTGGCGCGCACGATGGACCAGCTGATCGTCGAGGGCATCGACCCGCGGCGGCTGGCGGAGATCGACCCGGGCGAGGGGCTGTCGGCGCATTGGGAGACCGCGCTGCGGCTGTTCCGCATCGTGCTGGACCGCTGGCCCGCCGAGCGCGCGGCGCTGGGGCGGATCGACGCGGCGGAGCGGCGGGTGACGCTGCTGGACCGGCAGGCGGATCGCTGGCGGCAGGCGCCGCCCGCGGGCTTCGTGTGCGCGGCGGGGGTGACCGATCCGGCACCCGCGGTGGCGCGGCTGCTGCGCACGGTCGCCGACCTGCCGCAGGGGATGGTGGTGTTCGCCGACCTGGACCTGTCATTGCCCGAGGAGGAATGGGAGGCGCTGGGGCCGCACGCACCCGATCCCGCGACGGGGCTGCGCCGCCGCTCGATCGAGGTGCATCCGCAATTCCACCTGAAACTGCTGCTGGAACGGATGGGCGTGGCGCGCGGCGAGGTGGCGCGCTGGAGCGATGCGAGCGAGCATGACGCGACGGCGGCGCGCGGGCGGGCGATCGCCAATGCGCTGACCCCGGCCGCCTTCACCGCGAAATGGACGCGGCTGGATGCGGCGGGGCGCCGCCTGACCGGGGTGGAGGCGGCGGAGCTGGCCAATCCGGCGGAAGAGGCGCAGGCGGTGGCGCTGATCCTGCGCGAGGCGCTGGAGCAGCCGGGGCGGACCGCGGCGCTGGTCACCCCCGATCGCGCGCTGGCGCGGCGCGTGGCGGCGCATTGCCGGCGGTGGGACATCAATGTGGACGACAGCGCGGGGCGACCGCTGGCGATCCTGCCGCCGGGCACGTTGCTGACCGCGATCGTCGAGGCCGCGGCGCAGGATTTCGCGCCGATGGCGCTGCTGACGCTGCTGAAGCATCCGCTGGTGCGCAGCGGGGCGGATCGGGGTGCGTGGCTGGACGCGGTGCGGCGGCTGGATCGCGCGCTGCGCGGGCCGCGCCCGGCGCCGGGGCTGGACGGCATCGACCGCCACCTGCGCGACGCGCCGGAACGCGAGCGCGCGATCCGCGCCGCCGCGCTGCCGGGGTGGGAGGCGATGCGCGCGCTGCTGGAGCCGATCGGCGCGACCTTCGGCGACGGGGCGGCGACGCTGCCGCGGCTGGTCGCGTGCCTGCGCGAGGCGGCGGACCGGCTGGCGGGGGAGGCGGCGTGGAGCGGCCCGGCCGGGCGCGCGGCCGCCGACCTGCTGGCCGCGCTGGAGGAACAGGCGGAGCACGGGCCGCGCCGGGTGACCGCCGCCGGGTTCGTCCCGCTGCTGCGATTGTTGATGGATGAGGTGGCGATCCGCGCCCGCGCGCACGAGGGGCATCCGCGGCTCGCTATCTACGGCCTGATCGAGGCGCGGCTGCAATCGGCGGACGTGATGGTGCTGGCGGGTCTGAACGAGGGCGTGTGGCCGGGCCACCCCGCGCCCGATCCGTGGTTGGCGCCGCGCATCCGCGCCGAACTGGGGCTGCCGGGGCTGGAACGCGGGATCGGCATCGCCGCGCATGATTTTGCGCAGGGGCTGGGCGCGCCGCGCGTCGTGCTGACGCGCAGCCGCCGCGATGCTCGCTCGCCAGCGCTCGCCTCGCGCTTCTGGTTGCGGCTGGAGGCGATGGCGGGCGACCGGTTCCCGCGCGCGACCGCGCTGGAGGGCTGGACGCGCGCGCTCGATCGGGCGGGGACGCCGGTGCCGGCGGCGCGCCCGGCGCCGCTGCCGCCTGTGGCGCTGCGCCCCAACGTCATCTCCGTGACCGAAGTGGACCGGCTGAAGGCCGATCCGTTCGCTTTCTATGCGCGGCGCATCCTGAAGCTGATGCCGCTCGATGCGGTGGATGCCGATCCCAGCGCGGCGTGGCGCGGCACCGCCGTGCATGCGGTGCTGGAGGCATGGGCGCGCGACGATGCGTGCGATCCCGACCGGCTGCTGCCGCGCGCGGTCGCGCTGCTCGACGATCCGGCGGCGCACCCGCTGCTGCGCGCGCTGTGGCAGCCGCGGCTGATCGCGGCGTTCGAATGGATCGCCGCGCGCACGCTGGAGGATCGCGCAGGCGGGCGGCAGGTCCTGGCGGTCGAGGGGCGCGGCGAGGCGGTGGTGGCCGGCATCCGGCTGAACGGGCGGTTCGACCGGATCGACCGGATGCCCGACGGCGGACTGGGCATCGTCGACTACAAGACCGGCAAGGCGCCGTCGGTCGCGGCGGTCAGGGGCGGGTTCAATCTGCAACTGGGGCTGCTGGGCGCGATCGCCGAGGCGGGCGGGTTCGAGGGGGTGAAGGGGACCGCGACGGCGTTCGAATATTGGTCGCTGGCGAAGAAGGGCGATACCTTCGGGTCGGTATCCAGCCCCGCCGATCCGTCGGGCAAGGGCGGGCGGATCGTCACCGACGATTTCGTCCGCGCCGCACGCGACAGCTTCGCCGAGGCGGCTGCACGCTGGCTGACCGGCGAGGAGCCGTTCGTCGCCAAGCTGCACCCGGAATTCGCGCCTTATGCCGAATACGACCAGCTGATGCGCCGCGACGAATGGTACGGGCGCGACCGATGAGCGCGGGCAACACGATCCGCCCGCTGCCGGTGCTGAAGGGCGAGCAGCTGCGCGCCAGCCGGCCGGAGGCGCATGTATGGCTGTCCGCATCCGCCGGCACGGGCAAGACGCAGGTGCTGGCGGCGCGCGTCTTCCGCCTGCTGCTGCGCGGGGTGGAGCCGGCGGCGATCCTGTGCCTGACCTTCACCAAGGCGGGCGCGGCGGAGATGGCGGCGCGCGTCAACCGCCAGCTGGCGGCGTGGGTGCGGATGGCCGACACCGATCTGGGCGCAGACCTGATCGCGTTGGGCGAGCGGCCGACCCCGGCGCTGGTGGCACGGGCGCGCACGCTGTTCGCCAAGGTGCTGGACGCGCCGGGCGGCGGCCTGCGCATCCAGACGATCCACGGTTTCTGCCAGAGCCTGCTGGCGGCCTTTCCGATCGAGGCAGGGCTGGTCCCCGGTTTCCGCCCGATCGAACCGCGCGAGGAGGCATTGCTGCGGCGGCAGGCGCTGTCCGACCTGCTGGTCGACGCGGAGCGCGAGGGGCGCCGCGCGCCGGTCGAGACGATCGGGCGGCTGAGCCTGCGGCTGGGGGAGCAGGGCGCCGAGCAGTTCCTGGCGGAATGTTCGCGCGCGGGCGCTGCGCTGGAGGCACTGCCGGCCGGGATCGCACCGTTCATCCGCCGCGCGCTCGACGTGCCGGCGGGGGATATCGAGGAAGCGGTCGCGGCGGGGTGCGCGGCACTGGACCATGACGCGATCAAGCGGATCGGCGCCGCGAACCGCGCATGGGGTACCGCGACCGGCAGCGGCTTTGCCGACACGATCGCGCGCTGGGTGGCGGCGGACGGCGCGGGGCGCGTCGCGATGCTGGCGGACCTGATGAACGTGGTGCGCACCGGCAAGGGCGATCCGCGCAAGGCATCCGCCAAGCTGATCGCCGCCGACCCGGATTACGAGGCGATGGCCGCGCAGCTGGGCGAGGACTGCGCCGAGCTGCTGTCGCTGCGCGTGCGGGCTGCCTATGCCGATCTGCTGGGTGCGGCGCTGGAGGTGGGGCGCGATTATGCGCGCGGCTACGAAGCGGCGAAGCGGCGCGCCGGGGCGGTCGATTTCGACGATCTGATCGGCGCGGCGGTGGCGCTGTTGCAGCAGGAGGGGATCGGCGAATGGATCCGCTACAAGCTGGACCAGATCACCGAGCACGTGCTGGTCGATGAGGCGCAGGACACCAATGTCGCGCAATGGACGATCATCCGCGCACTGGTGGACGAATATTTCGTCGGGCGCGGCGTCTATGCCCCGTCGGTGCGCACGCTGTTCACGGTCGGCGACCTGAAACAGGCGATCTTCGGCTTCCAGGGCACCGACCCGTTGTTCTTCCAGGCGGCCGAACGCTATTTCGCGGAAAAGGCGGAGGAAGTCGCGGGCGACGACCTGATGCCCGAGGACGAGCGCGGGCTGCCGTTCGACCGCCTGTCGCTGACCGATTCGTTCCGGTCCACCGCGCCGGTGCTGGAATTCGTCGATGCCGCGATCGAGACGGTCGGCGCGGCAGGGCTGGGCGCGGCCGACGCGATCCCGCCGCACGCCAGCCGCGTCGCGGGGCCGGGCGAGGTGGCGCTGTGGCCGGTGATCGCGGCGGGCGCGAGCGAGGCGGAGGACGCCGGCGAGGAAGGCTGGATCGACGATGCCGTGCGCGACAATGCTGCGCGGATCGCCAAGACCGTCCGCCGCTGGCTGGACGACGGGCTGATGCTGGAAAGCAAGGGCCGCGCGCTGCGTCCCGAGGACGTGATGATCCTGGTCAAGCGGCGCGGCGAGCTGGCGCAGCTGCTGGTCGCGCGGCTGTATGCCGAGGGCGTGCCGGTGGCGGGTGTCGACCGGCTGCGGCTGTCGGCGCCGCTGGCGGTGCAGGATCTGCTGGCGGCGGTACGGTTCGTGTTGCAGCCCGAGGACGACCTGTCGCTGGCCAGCCTGCTGGTATCGCCGCTGATCGGGTGGACGCAGGAAGAGTTGATGACGCGCGCCGCGCCGCGCAAGAGCGCGCTGTGGCCGCACCTGCGACGGACCTGCGCGGCGGAGCTGCTGGCGCCGATCGAGGCATTGCTGGCGCAGGCGGATTTCGACACGCCGTACCGGTTCCTGGAGATGATCCTGTCCGGCCCGATGGACGGGCGCCGCCGGCTGCTGGCGCGGCTGGGCGAGGAGGCGCGCGACCCCATCGAGGAATTGCTGAACGCCGCGCTGGATTTCGAGACCAATGCGACGCCGTCGCTCCAGCGGTTCCTCGACTGGTTCGAGCGTGACGAGGTGGAGATCGTGCGCGATGCCGCCGCGCCGCTGGACGCGGTGCGGGTGATGACCGCGCACGGATCGAAGGGGTTGCAGGCACCGGTGGTGATCCTGGCGGATGCGACGTCCGATCCGGATGCGGCACCGCGATCTACGCTGTCATGGACGCCCGACGGCATGAACCGCGCGCTGCCGGTGTTCCGCCCGCGCAAGGCCGAGCGGGCGGGCGCGATCGACGCCGCGCTGTCCGACGTGGAGCGTCGCGAACGCGAGGAGCATTGGCGCCTGTTCTATGTCGCGGCGACGCGCGCGGAGGAGAAACTGGCGATCGCCGGGTCGCTGAGCGCGAAGTGGAACGGGACGCCGCCGGAGGCGAGCTGGTATGCCGCCGCGGCGCGGACGCTGGATGCGCTGGGCGTCGCTCCGGCAGAGGAAGGGGCGGATGCGCCGCCACGGGTGTTCCGCGGCGCGGTGCCGGCGGCGGCCGTGCCGGTGCGCGCGGCGCGAGAGGCGGCGGTGCCGGCCGGTGGTGACCTGCCCGAATGGACGCGCCGCATGGCCCCGCGCGAGCAACTGCCGCCGCGCCCGCTGTCGCCGTCCGCGGTGGGCGATGACGAGGTGGCCGATCCGCCGCCCACCCCGGCGATGCGCGCCGCCGCCGAACGCGGGCGGTTGATGCACGCACTGTTCGAACGGCTTCCCGCCTTGCCGGCGGGGCAGCGCGCGGCGGCGGCGGACGCGTGGCTGGCGGCGCGCGGGGTCGTGGACCGTGCGGCGATCGTCGCGCCCGTGCTGGCGGTGATGGAGGATGCCGCTTTCGCCGACCTGTTCGCGCCCGACGTGCTGGTGGAGGCACCGATCAGCGCGATGCTGCCGTCCGGCCGGGTGATCGCGGGGACGATCGACCGGCTGCTGGTGGCGGACGGGCGGGTGCGCGTGATCGACTACAAGACCGGGCGGCGCGTCCCCGCCGATGCGGCGGGCGTGCCGGATTTTCACGTGCGGCAGATGGCGGCCTATCACGCGGCGCTGGAGGTGATCTTTCCGGGGCATGTGATCGAGGCGGCGTTGCTCTACACCGCCGGGCCGCGGCTGGTGACGTTGCCCCCCGATATGCTGGCGGCGGCGAAGGCGCGCTTTGCGGGGCCGGAGCAAAGCTTGGTTCATGGTGGTTGAGCGGGCGGCACGCGCACCCTAGCTTGCGAACAATCGAAGGAGACAGACATGGGCACCAAGACGATCACCGACGCCAGCTTCCACGACGATGTCATCAGCGCCGACAAGCCGGTGCTGGTCGATTTCTGGGCGGAATGGTGCGGCCCGTGCAAGATGATCGGCCCGTCGCTGGAGGAGATCAGCGACGAACTGGGCGAGCAGGTGACGATCGCCAAGCTGAACATCGACGAGAATCCCGATGCGCCCGGCCGTTACGGCGTGCGCGGCATTCCGACGATGATCCTGTTCAAGGGCGGCGCGCCTGCAGCGACCAAGGTGGGCGCGGAACCGAAGGGGCGGATCAAGGCCTGGCTTGAAGGCGAGCTGTAAGCGCACACCAGACAAACGTCATGACGGGCGGCGGCAGGCGATGCCACCGCCCGTTTTATCGACCGGCCGATGAAGGTCTGGCGGAGGCGGGCTGACGGCGTCCGATGCTGTCGACGGCAAAATGGATTACCCATATCGGATAATCTAACCTGTTTGTGGAGGTGACGCGCCCCTTTCGATGGCAGCGATACCGTATGACCCGATGCGAAGCGGGTCGGCGGGGGGCGGTGGCCATGGCGCGTTAGCGCGGTCAGCAGGGCGTAAGGCGAAGGTTAGCCCTCCGCCGGCTCCGGCTGTTCCCGACATTCCAGGAAGCGATCGAACAGGTCGAGCGGCCGCCATCCGATCGCGCGCGCTATTTCACAGAATTCCACCACGTCGACGCGCCGTTCGCCGCGTTCGATCAGCGACACGAACGGCTGCGGCTTTCCCAGCGTCCGCGCCAGTTCCACCTGGGTGATGCCGGCATCCCGACGCGCCTGCGCAAGCAGCCGGGCAAGCTGGCGCGCGTCGGGCGTGAAAAGCGACTTTGCCAATGGCGTGCATCCGATCCTCCTATTCCCTTACGGTCGCCGATCGGATATACGATTTTCGTATAATGCGGTGGGCGCCGGGATATGAATGACTTAGACGAGGAATCGACCCACCGGCCGGCGCGCGTGCTGCACGTCGTGGCGTGGATGATGATCGGATGGCTCGGCGGCGTGATGTGGCGGGAGGCGTTCGAGCTGATTTTCCGGCTGATCTGATCCGGCGCGAGACAGGCGGGGTCCACCGCCTGTTGCACGTATGTCATTCTGCCTTCATCGTTTCCCCGGAGATCAGACGTCGGGGGGCGGGATGGTGCGGGCAGGGGCGGATCGGCGGGGGCGCGGCGATGCTGGATGAGGCGCCGCTGGCGGAAGGGTTCTGGCGGGCGCTGCATGGCCAGCAATCCTGGGACGATGCGGTGCGCGACCTGTCGCGGCGTTTCGACGGGAGGTTCGGCGAAGTCGCCGTCGCCGGGCCGCGTGGCGAGATCGACCATATCCGGATTCATAACGTCTCGCAGATCGGTCTGGCCGACGTGCTGAGCCACGGCGTCTATTCGCCGGTGACGAACCCGCGGATCGGTGCCGCGGTGACCGCCCCGGTCGGCGGCGTCGTGGCCGACGCCGATTTCCTGATGGGCCGCGACCCGGCGACCATCGAGCTGTACCGGAAATTCCTGATCCCGACCGGCGCGTCGGAGGTGATGATCGCCAAGCTGCCGGCGCGGTTACCATCGGGCTTCGCAGTCTTTACGGTGTCGCGCCCGCAATCGCGCGGGGCGGCCAGCCGGGACGAGCGCGCGGCACTGGCGGCGCTCCTGCCGGGGATCGGCGGCGCGGTCGAAATGGCGGCGCGGTTCGGGACGATGGAAACCGATGCGCTGGTGGCCGCGATGGCGCGCGACGATACCGCCACCCTTGCTCTGGGGCTGAGCCGTCGGCCGGTCGCACTGTCCGCGGCGGCGGAGGAGATGCTGGCGCGCGGCCGCCATCTGGTCCGCCGCCACCACCGCATCCATGCCGCGTCCCGCCACAGCGACATGGTGCTAGCGCGCGCGCTGGACGACGTGCTGACCGGCTGCGCGCTGCATCGCGGGGTGCGCCGCGTGGTGCTGCGCCCGGCGGATGAGGACGGGCCGCCGCTGGTGGCGGTGTTGTCGCCCGTGCCGGCGCGCGGCGGCGGCGTGCTGTCCGCCGCAAGCGTGCTGATGACGATCCAGGGGCGGCCGCTGGGGGACGATCATGCCGCGGCGCTGCGCGACGGTTTCGACATGACGCGCGCCGAAACCGCGGTGGTGATGGGACTGGCGGCGGGGCTGGACCTGCAGACGATCGCGCGCGACCGCGGCGTGTCGTACGAGACGATCCGCGCCCAGCTGCGCGCGGCGATGGCGAAGACCGCGACCAGCCGCCAGTCGGAACTGGTCGCGCTGGTTTCCGCGCTGTTCCGCTAGCTGCGATAGTCGGCGTTGATCGAGATGTAGCCGTGCGTCAGGTCGCACGTCCACACGGTTGCGCGCCCCTCGCCCAGCCCCAGGTCAACGCCGATCGCGATTTCCTGCCCCTTCAGGTGCGCGGCGACGGGTGCCTCGTCGTAATCTTCCACCGCCAGCCCGCCCCTGGCCACCTGCGTCGCGCCGAAGCGGATCGACAGCCGGTCGCGCTCGGCCGGCTCGCCCGCCTTGCCCACCGCCATGACGATGCGGCCCCAATTGGCGTCCTCGCCCGCGATCGCGGTCTTCACCAGCGGGGAATTGGCGATCGACATGGCGATGCGGTGCGCGGACGCATCGCTTTCGGCGCCCTCCACCGCGATCTCAATCAGCTTGGACGCGCCTTCGCCGTCGCGGACCACCAGCAGCGCAAGCTGGCGGCAGACATCGGCCAGCGCGGCGCGGAAGGCGTCGGCGCCGTCGCTGTCGTCGCCCGACAGCGGCACATTGCCCGCCGCGCCGGTCGCGAAGGCCAGCACGGTGTCGCTGGTGGAGGTGTCGCTGTCGACGGTGATGCACGAGAAGGTGCGCGTGTTGGCGGCCGACAGCGCGGCCTGCAGGAACGGCGCCTCGACGGCGGCGTCGGTGAAGATGAAGCCGAGCATCGTCGCCATGTCCGGCGCGATCATGCCCGATCCCTTGATGATCGCCGCGATCGTGACGGAGCGCCCGTCGACGATCGCGGTGGCGGTCGCGCCCTTGGCATAGGTGTCGGTCGTGCCGATCGTCTCGGCCGCGGCACGCCAGTCGGCGGCGGGCGCAGCATAGGCGGCGGTCAGCCCGGCCTGCGCCTTGTCGATCGGCAGCGGCACGCCGATGACCCCGGTGGAGGCGACGAACACGTCCGACGGCCGGCAGCCGAGATGCGCCGCCGTCTGCGCTGCGATCGCCTCCACTGCGGCACGCCCGCGATGCCCGGTGAAGGCGTTCGAGTTGCCGGCATTGACCACCAGCGCGCGCGCCTCGCCCAGCACCAGCGCCTGGCGGCACCATTCCACCTCGGGCGAGGGGCATCGGGACTGCGTCGTCACGCCCGCGACGGTAGTGCCCGGCGCCAGCTCGACGAAGGTCAGGTCGCAGCGATCCCATTCCTTGTACCGCGCCCGCGCGACGCGCAGCGTGACCCCCGCGACCGGCGGCATGGCGGGGAAGGGCGTGGCGAGCGGGGAGATGGACAGCGACATGTCCCCGCCATAGTCTCGGCAACGGTGGGGGCAAGAGTGCTGCGATGGATGCGCTGGAGGATCTGAGCCGGCGCAGCGGATCGGGCACCGTGGGTGCGGCGGCGTCGCGCCGCAGCCGTTTCGTCGGCAACGGGCGCGGCGTGATGCTGGGCGTGCTGGCGCTCGTCGCGATCCTGACGGTGGCGCGGCTGGTGACGGTCGTCTGGCTGCTGGACGCCGGCTGGGCGTGGAGCCTGCGCCAGCCGTTGCCGCCGGTGGTCGATCGCTGGATGTTTCCCGGCCCGCGCGCGCCCGTTCCGCTTGATCGGGCGACGTGGCTGACGTTCGCCGACTATGCCGATGAGGGTCCATGGTGGGAGGAGATCAGGCCCAGCGTTGTCGGTCTGCAGATATCCGCCGCGGGACAAGTGACGGATTGCTGGACGGAGCGAACGAGCGGCAATGTCGAACTGAACGACCGGGCGTGCGAACTCATCGTGAAGCGCGGGCGATTCGTTCCGGCCTATGATGCGAGCGGTCGGGCCGCGGCGACAGAAATCCGCCAGAGGATCGACTGGGCGCAGCGTCCGTACCGCATCGAGCCGCATGACTGGAGCTTCACCATCGACGTGCCTGCGCAGGGGAACGCGCTGCGGTGTGCCGAACGTTTCGACGGAGAGCCGGCCACGGTGTCGGCTCAGCGCTGCGCGCGGGAGGCCGATCGCGTGGCGTCGATCCGTTCTGAAACCGGCGTATCGGGCAATTTCCGCATCACCGATCGACAGCACACCGCGGTTCGTTTCGGTGCAGCCGCACCGGAGCTGCCGACAGCGGCGGGGACCGTCCGGATTCTCTACGAGGAAGGGATGCGGATGCGGGTGGATGAAGCCGGTGTCGCGCGTGCGTGTCGCAACGACTATCCGGTCGGCGAGCCGGGAATGTCGCGTGGCAAGAATCCGTGTAACCTTCATCGACGGGTGGTGTCGTCGGTGAGGGGAGGGGATCAGCAATGGGTGACGCAGAACCGGACCAGCCTGGAGATGATGTCGCCGCAGTAAAGGCGGGCGGCCCGGATCGTCGGGCGACGGTGCTCGAAGGACCGACGTCGCGGCTGGGGCAGACCGCCGTACCGGCAGCGTTGCTGACCGCGGCCGTCGCGCTGCTCGGGGCGATCATGGTTCTGGCCGCCATCGCCACGCACGACTGGATCGAACGGCGCCGTGATCTGCGCGCAGCGCAGGACGTCGCTGCCACCGGACGTGCGCCCCGTGGCCCGTCGCCCTCCATCAGCAAGGCGGGGGACGAACTGAGCTGGTTCAGTGCCGACGATTATCCGAAGGAATCTATGCGGCGTGACGAGCAGGGCACGGTGACCGTTCGCTGGACGATCGGCGTGGACGGCAGGGTCAGCGAATGCCACGCCGCGCAATCGAGCGGTTTTCCGCGTTTGGATGCGGTGTCCTGCGGGGTGCTGGTGAAGCGCGCACGCTATTATCCCGCGCGCGACGCGCAGGGGCGGCCCATGGTGAGCACCAGGGAGCGGCGCATCACCTGGCGCCTTCCAGAAGGATGACGCTGCCGCAAAGGTGGACGGCGCCTCGTGCGCGTCCTATGTCCGTCCCCGCAATGAACCTGCTGCTGCTTCTTTCCGCGCTGCTGTCCGCCCTGTCGGGGCTGGGTGGCGGCGTGCGGCAGGCGCCGGTGGCGCAGCAGGCGGTGGCGCAGCAGGTGCGCGCGGTCGCCGTGTCGACCGCGGCGGCACGGGTGGCGTTGCGCCCCGCGCAGCCGGCGTTCGCGCCAGTAGGTTTCGTTTCGGCGCCGGTGTTCACCGTGCTTCGCCTGGTGGCGGTCGAGCCGATCTTCGCGCGGCGTCGGCGCGAATAGCATCGCGCCCACGCGCCGGCGGCACCGACCGGCGTTTGCGACGTTTTCCCTTTTCGCGCGCGGGCCGGACCGATCCGGCGCCGCGCCGTCTTCAGATACAGGATCAGGCCCATGTTCGGCGGCATCGCCAAGTCTTTGTTCGGTTCGTCCAACGACCGATACGTCAAGTCGCTCAACCCCATTCTCGCCAAGATCGCCTCGTTCGAGGACGGGTTGCAGGCGATGGACGACGACACGCTGGCGCAGCAGACGGTACGCTTCCGCGAGCGGCTGGCCGCCGGCGAGACGTTGGACGACCTGCTGCCAGAGGCGTTCGCGACCGTGCGCGAGGCGGCGCGGCGCGTGCTGGGGCAGCGGCATTACGACGTGCAGATGATCGGCGGCATCGTCCTGCACCGCGGCGAGATCGCCGAGATGCGCACGGGTGAGGGCAAGACGCTGGTGGCGACGCTGGCGACGTACCTGAACGCATTGCCGGGCGATGGCGTGCACGTCATCACCGTCAACGATTACCTGGCCAGCCGCGATGCCGACTGGATGGGGCGCGTCTATCGCTTCCTGGGGCTGACCACGGGCGTGATCGTCCCCAACCTGACCGACGAGGAACGCCGCGCCGCCTATGCCGCGGACATCACCTATGGCACGAACAACGAGTTCGGCTTCGATTACCTGCGCGACAACATGAAGTACGAGCGCCAGCAGATGGTGCAGCGCCCGTTCGCGATGGCGATCGTCGACGAGGTCGATTCGGTGCTGATCGACGAGGCGCGCACGCCGCTGATCATCTCCGGCCCGACCGACGACAAGAGCGAGCTGTATATCGGCGTCGATGCGATCGTGAAGCAGTTGTCCGAAGAGGATTACGAGAAGGACGAGAAGCAGAAGACGATCGTCCTGACCGAGGACGGTACCGAGAAGGCCGAGCGGATGCTGGAGGCCGCCGGGCTGCTGCAGGGCGCGAACCTGTACGATTTCGAGAATACGCAGGTGGTCCACCACCTGAACCAGGCGCTGCGCGCGAACGTGATGTTCAAGCGCGACACCGATTACATCGTGAAGGACGGCAAGGTCGTCATCATCGACGAATTCACCGGGCGCATGATGGACGGGCGCCGCTGGTCCGACGGCCTGCACCAGGCGGTGGAGGCCAAGGAAGGCGTGACGATCGAGCCGGAAAACCAGACGATGGCGTCGATCACCTTCCAGAACTATTTCCGCATGTACCCCAAGCTGGCGGGCATGACCGGCACCGCGGCGACCGAGGCGGCGGAGTTCTACGACATCTACAAGATGAACGTCGTCACCATCCCGACCAACCGGCCGGTGCACCGCGTCGATGAGGAGGACACGTTCTACAAGTCGACCGAGGACAAGTTCCGCGGCATCGCGCGCACGATCCGCGAACATGCGCAAAAGGGTCAGCCGGTGCTGGTCGGCACCGTGTCGATCGAGAAATCCGAGCTGCTCAGCGAATTCCTGCGCCAGGAAGGCGTCGACCATTCGGTGCTGAACGCGCGCTATCACGAGCGCGAGGCGCATATCGTGGCGCAGGCCGGGCGGCTGGGCGCGGTGACGATCGCCACCAACATGGCGGGCCGCGGCACCGACATCCAGCTGGGCGGCAACCTGGAGATGCGCGTCGAGGACGAGCTGGCCGGGATGCCCGAAGGGCCGGAACGCGACGCCGCGATCGAGCAGATCCGCGCCGAGATCGCGGTCGAGAAGCAGAAGGTGCTGGAGGCCGGCGGCCTGTTCGTGCTGGCGACCGAGCGTCACGAAAGCCGCCGTATCGACAACCAGCTGCGCGGGCGTTCGGGGCGCCAGGGCGATCCGGGGCTGTCGCGCTTCTATCTGTCGCTGGACGACGATCTGCTGCGCATCTTCGGCCCGGACACGCTGTTCGCCAAGATGATGCGGTCCTCGATCGAGGATGGCGAGGCGATGCCGCCGTCGAAGTGGATGACCAAGGCCATCGAGACCGCGCAGAAGAAGGTCGAGGCGCGCAACTACGACATTCGCAAGCAAGTGGTCGAATATGACGACGTGATGAACGACCAGCGCAAGGTCATCTACGAACAGCGCGCCGACATCATGGACGCCGATACGGTCGGCGAGGTCGTCAGCGACATGCGCGCCGAGACGGTGAATGCGATCGTCGGCGATGCCTGCCCGCCCAATTCCTATCCCGAGCAATGGGACGTGCCGGGGATGAAGGCGCGGCTGGCGGAGATCCTGAACATCGAGCCGCCGGTCGACGACTGGCTGCAGGAGGACGCGATCGACGTCGAGCTGGTGACCGAGCGTATCCAGGCCGAGGCCGATGCCGCGGTCGCCGCCAAATCGGGCGAGCTGGAACCGGACACTTGGACGCAGGTGGAAAAGTCGATCCTGCTCCAAAACCTGGACCATCACTGGAAGGAGCATCTGTCGACGCTCGACGCGCTGCGGCAGGTCGTCCACCTGCGGGCCTATGCGCAGAAGACGCCGATCAACGAATACAAGCAGGAAGCCTTCAACCTGTTCCAGCGGATGCTCGACGCGATCCGCGAGGATGTGACGAAGACGATCGCGCATGCGCAGTTCCGGATGCAGGAGCCGCCGCCGCTGCCCGACCTGCCCGATTTCATCACGACGCACTTTGACCCGTTCACCGGCGAGGACAATTCGAACGATATCGACGCGGGCACGCTGGGCCTCATCACCACGCAACTGCCGCCGTTGCAGATCATCCAGCCGGCCGCACCCGCGGAGCTGGGCGACGATCCGGCGAGCTGGGACGGGGTGGTCAGCCGCAACGCGCCGTGCCCGTGCGGGTCGGGTCGCAAGTACAAGCACTGCCACGGGGCGGCGTAAGCGGGGCGTCGCCCCTGTCGTCGCCCCGGCAGAGGCCGGGGTCGGCGGTGGGCCGCGAGCCTTTGCCTCGCGCATGAAAAAGGGGCTGGCGTCGTTGAGACGCCAGCCCCGTTTTTCGTCGTGCCTTTCCGGCTCAGGAGCGAGGCAGCTTTACCGTCGGGCCAATCGAATCGACCACCGCGCGGGCATTGAAGGCGCGGACGTTGCCGCGTTCCGGCGTGCCCTTGAACATCACGATCTCGGCCGATGCCTCGTACCGGTCGATCGTGCGGATGTCCGCACCGCCGCCCCAGGCCCAGGGATCGCCCCAGAACGGATCCCACGCACGATAGCCCCAGCCACGGCCGTAGAAGCCCCAGCGCGGACCCCACAGGCCGCCGCCCCAGCCGCCGAAGCCCGGACCCCAGGCGCCCGGCGTCGAATAGGTGCGCGCCTGACGATCGGTGTCGCGATCGGCCATGACGAAATAATCATAGCCGTTCTGCAGCGTCAGTTCCGCTGCGCGGAACAGCAGATAGCGTTCCACCACATCTCGGTCGGTGACGGTATTGCCAGCGAAGGTGACGCGGAAACGGTTCGGCTCGATCTGCGTATCGCTGTAGCCGGTGCGATAGAAACCCGATCCGGTCGCCGGACGATAGGTCGTTTCGGTCGCGCACGCGGCGACCAGCGTCGTACTGGCCGCCAGCGCCACCACCATGGCCCTTCGGCCCCAGTTCTTCAGCATCTACTAACCCTCCAACGCACGGGCCTTGATCCGGGCAGTGCGATGGATATCGCATAGCCGATGGGAGTGGAACGTGCGATGAACGGTTTCGCTCCGACGACCAGCCGCGACCCCGCCGCGTCCCGCCGGCATCACCGCAAAAAGAACCGAACAAGGGGGTTGCGCCGCCGGAATCCGCGTATATAGACGCTGCCTCACGCTGTTCCCTGATAGCTCAGCGGTAGAGCTCTCGACTGTTAATCGAGCGGCCGTAGGTTCGAATCCTACTCAGGGAGCCACCTCTTTTTCTCGACATTGTCGGTAAAACGCGCGCGGCGCGGCCTGCCTTGCAGGTCATGCGGCGCGTTTCTCATGTCCGGCGTCTAAAACGATCGACTTGCATCGCTCCGCTCCGACGGCCATGCCGTTACCGAGGACAAGGGAGAGGATGATGGGTGAGTTCGCGGGCAAGCATGTGTTCGTCGCCGGGGCGTCGAGCGGTATCAACCTGGAGATCGCGCACGCCTTTGGCGCGGCCGGCGCGAAGGTGACGGTGCTGAGCCGGAGCGAGGAGAAGATCGCGGCAGCGGCGCAGGGGCTGCGCGATGCGGGGGCGACCGCGCTGGGGATCGCATGCGACGTGCGCGACTATGCCGGGCTGGAAGCGGCGTTCGCCAATGCTGTGGCGGCGCATGGGCCGGTCGACGTGCTGGTATCGGGCGCGGCGGGCAATTTCCTGGCGCCCGCGCTGAAGACCAGCGCCAATGCCTTCAAGACCGTGATCGATATCGACCTGCTGGGCACCTACAACGTGTTCCGCGCTAGCTGGGACCATCTGACCAAGCCGGGCGCGTCGCTGATCGCGATCACCGCGGGGCAGGCGGTTCACCCGATGGCGTTCCAGATCCACGCCTGCGCGGCGAAGGCCGGGGTCAACATGGTCACCAAGTGCCTGGCGCTGGAATGGGGGCCAGCGGGGGTGCGGGTCAACGCCATCTCCCCCGGCCCGATCGCCGATACCGAGGGGATGCGCCGGCTGGCCGATCCGGTGCGCGAGGCGAAGATCAAGAAATCGCTGGCGCTGCGCGATTACGGGACCAAGGCGGATATCGCGGAGGCGGCGATGTTCCTGTCCAGCCCGGCGGCCAAATACATCACCGGCACGATCCTGAACGTCGATGGCGGCAACGACCTGGGCGATGCCAGCGCCGATGCGCTCGGACTCGGGGGGTAAGGCCCATGTCGCTCGGCGTCGTCAGGCGATGAACTGTTCCATCGTGATGCGATCGTCGAGCGCATGTTCGGGATCGAACAGCAGCGTCAGCTCGCGCGCGCGGTCCATCGCGATATCGACCTGCGCGACGTCGCGGATCTCGCGCTGATCGGCGACGGCGGATACCGGGCGCTTGCCGGCGTCGATCACTCGAAGCGAGACGCGTGCGCGGTCCGGAAGGATCGCGCCGCGCCAGCGCCGCGGGCGAAACGCGCTGATCGCGGTGAGCGCCAGCATCTGCGAGCCCAGCGGCAGGATCGGGCCGTGCGCTGACAGGTTGTAGGCGGTCGACCCGGCGGGCGTCGCGACCAGGATGCCGTCGCACGACAGTTCGTCCAGCACGATACGGTCGTTGACCTTCACCTCGATCTTCGCGGTCTGGCGCGTTTCGCGCAGCAGCGACACCTCGTTGATCGCGGGCAGCGTATGGACGCGCCCGTCCACCCCGACTGCGGTCGCGGTCAGCGGCGTCACCTGGAACGCGCGCGCACGCTCGATCCGGCCGTCCAGATCATGGCGGCGCCATTCGTTCATCATGAAGCCCACGGTGCCAAGGTTCATCCCGAACACCGGCACGATCGGCCGCCGCCGTTCCAGCAGGATATGCAGCGTCTGGAGCATGAACCCGTCGCCCCCCAGCGCGACGACCAGATCGGCATCGTCCAGCGAGCACCAGTCCCAGGCATCGGCCAGCTCGGCGCGCGCCGCCTGCGCGGGCGGGGTGGGCGAGGCGACCAGCGCCCGCCGCGGATAACGGCTCATCCCCCGGTCACGCTCATGTGGCGGGCGACCGCGGGTGCGGCATCGCGCGCGATGCGGAAGTCGTGGCGGCGCGGCTTGGTGGTCAGCGCATCCTCGATCGCGGCGTCGAGCGCGGCCACGCCGCCGTCGCGTAGCGCGCCGCGAAGGTCACGCTGATCGTCGTGGCCGAGGCAGGTGTAGAGCCGCCCCTCGGTCGTCAGCCGCACGCGGTTGCAACCATCGCAGAAATTGGCGGTCAGCGGGGAGATGAGGCCGAGCCGGGTGCCGGTGCCGTCAACGCGCCAGTAGCGCGCCGGGCCGCCGGTGCCGTCCGCGTCGCGCACCAGCGGGAACAGGGTGTCTAGGCGATCCTTCACCGCGGTCAGCGGTAGGAAGCGGTCGGTGCGATCTTCATCGATGGCGCCCAGCGGCATGGTTTCGATCAGCGTCAGGTCGTGCTCCTGCGCGATGCACCAGTCGAGCATCGCGGGGATGTCGTCCTCGTTCAGGCCCTTCAGCGCGACCATGTTGATCTTCACCGCCAGCCCCGCATCGCGCGCGGCGGCGATGCCGTCCAGCACCTGCGCGATATCGCCGTGGCGGGTGATGAAGCGGAAGCGATCGGCGTCGAGCGTATCGACGCTGACGTTCAGGCGGCGGATGCCGGCGTCGTACAGGGCCGCGGCATGTTCGCGCAGCCGCGTGCCGTTGGTGGTCATCGTCAGTTCGTCCAGCGCCGTGCCGACATGACGGCCGAGCCGCTGCACCAGTTGCTGCACGTCGCGCCGCACCAGGGGTTCCCCGCCGGACAGCCGCACCTTGCGCACGCCGCGCGCGATGAAGCGTTCGGCGATCACCGCCAGCTCCTCCAGCGTGGCGATCTTCGCCCGCGGCAGAAACGTCATCTCCTCCGCCATGCAATAGCGGCAGCGCAGGTCGCAGCGATCGGTGACGGAGATGCGCAGATAGCGGATCGTCCGGCCAAAGCCGTCGACCAGCGGTGCGTGCGTCCTGTTTTCGGTCATCTGCGTCACAACGAAAGAGCTAGGCATGTGTTCATCCGGGAGCAAGTGTCGATTGCCCCGCCTGTTCCACCCCCTTACGAGACAGGGGTGAGCAGCGAGCAAGAGCAGACAGACGCCCCCCACGACGACCGGCGCGACGATCGCCGTGCCGTGGGCCGGGCGGCGACGGCCGAGCAGATCCGGTTCGTCGCCGAGGCGGAGGCAAGCGCGGCCGGGATGACCGCGATCGTCGCCGCGCCGACTAGTTTCGAGATCGTCAACGCCGCGTTCGGCCGCGCGCTGGGCGACCGGCTGGTACAGGCGATGGCGGCGCGGCTGGACGAGGTGCTGGCCGATTACCGCAGCGTCGCGACGCGCGCGGGCGCGACCTTTTCGATGCTGGTCGCGGGGCCGCCGGTCGAAGGCGACCGGGCGGCGGCGGCAGTCGAACGCGCGCTGGGCGCGCCGTTCGCGGTGGATGGCGAGACGATCCACGTCGGCGCGCGCATCGGTCTGGCGCGGATGAGCGGCGGCGAGTCGGTCGGCGACCTGCTGTTCCGCGCGGCCGGGGCGCTGGAACGTGCGCGTGCCAGCGACGGGGCGACGACGCGCGTGGCCAGCGAGGGCGAGGGCGCGGCGCTGGCGGCGCTGGCGGCGGACCTGCACCGCGCGATCGAGCGTGGCGAGATCGACGTCCTGTTCCAGCCGCAGGTGGCGATGGCCGACGGCCGCATCATCGGTGCGGAGGCGCTGGTGCGCTGGGCGCATCCGCGGCTTGGGCCGCTGGGCGCGGAACGACTGCTGGCCGCGGCGGAGCGTGCCGACCTGGGCGTCGCGCTGTCCGATCATGTCCAGACGCTGGCGATGGCGCGGATGGCGCAATGGCCCGCATCGCTGCGCGGGCTGCGCGTGTCGTTGAACGTCACCGCGGCGGACATTTCGCGCGACGGCTTCGCCGCGCAATTCCTCGATCGCGTCGCGGCGGCGGGGATCGCGCCGGAGCAGGTCACCGCGGAAGTGACCGAAAGCGGGGTGATCCACGATCTGGCGGCGGCGAACCGCGCGCTGGCGGCGCTGCGCACGGGCGGGTGCCGGGTGGCGCTGGACGATTTCGGCACAGGCTATTCCAGCCTTGCCTATCTGTCGCAGCTGCCGCTCGACTACCTCAAGATCGACCGCGCGCTGACGCAGGCGATCGACGGCGACGCGCGCGGGCGCACGGTGGTCGACGGGGTCATCACGATCGCCGCCGGGCTGGGGCTGGAGACGATCGCCGAAGGCGTCGAGACCGAGGCACAGCGCGCGTTGCTGGCGGCGCGCGGCTGTACCTATTATCAGGGGTTCCTCTGTGCCGGGGCGGTCGACGATGCGGCGCTGGCGCGGCTGGTGGAGGGTCGGCGATGAGATATGGCGTGGCGATCGTCGCGGCGGCGATGATGGCGCCGGCGGCTGCGGGCGCGCAGGCCGCGTCAACCCCGCAGGCGGCGATCGAGGCGGCAATGGCCGACAGCGCAGCGGGATGGGACGCGGGCGACCTGCCGCGGTTCATGGCGATCTATGCCGACGATGCGGTCTATGTCGCGGGCGACAAGGTGGTCGGCGGCAAGGCGGCGATCGCGGCGCGTTACGCCAGGAGCTTTACCGCCGGCGGCAATGCGCGCGGGCGGCTGCGCTTCCAGCCGCAGGCGTGGCGCACGCTGAGCGCCGTCCACGTGCTGCTGGTGGCGCGCTGGACGCTGACCCCGGAGGGCGAGGCAAAGCCGCAGACCGGGCTGACGACGCTGCTGTTCGAGCGGCGCAAGGCGGGCTGGCGGATCATCTCGGATCACAGCAGCTGAGGCGAAGCGCAGGGCGTCGCGAGCAGGCCAACGGTCCCAGCCTGCGCTGGGATGACGTGTTGGGCGGGGCGCCTTGCATCATAGCGTCACCCCAGCGAAGGCTGGGGTCTCGGGGTGGTGAGGAACGGCGCGCGCCAATCCGGAGATCCCAGCCTTCGCTGGGATGACGGTGGGGGCGGGGCACCGATGTTCACCCCGTCGCCGCGTCACCCCGCCGCCTTAGCCAGTCCCTTCGACAATTGCAGCGCGCCGTGCAGCCGCGCCTTCGGATCGTTCCACGCGCGGGTCAGCGCCAGTTTCGAATCCGGGCGCAGCTTCGCGATGCCGCCCAGCTTGTCGACATAGGCGAGCAGGGCCGGGACGTTGGGCGGCGTATCGTCGTGGAAGGTGACGAGCGCGCCCTTCGGCCCGACGTCCAGCTTGGCGACGCACGCGGTCCGCGCGTTGAGCTTGATCTCCATGATCTTGACCAGATTGTCGGTCGCCTCCGGCAGCGCGCCGAAGCGGTCGATCATCTCCGCGGCGAATTCCTCCAGCCCGCGCACGTCGTCGACATCGTTGAGGCGACGGTAGAGGCCCATCCGCAGGTCGAGGTCGGGGACATAGTCCTCCGGGATCAGGATCGGCGCATCGACGGTGATCTGCGGCGAGAAATCGCGCTGGCGTTCGCGCAGGCCGCCGGCCTTGGCCTCCATGATCGCCTCTTCCAGCATCGACTGGTAGAGTTCGTAGCCGACTTCCTTGATATGCCCGGACTGTTCGTCGCCCAGCAAATTGCCCGCGCCGCGGATGTCGAGATCGTGGCTGGCCAGTTGGAACCCGGCACCGAGCGAATCGAGGTCGGACAGCACCTTCAGCCGCTTCTCCGCCGCCTCGGTCATCTGTCGTTCGGGGGGGGCGACCATATAGGCGTAGGCGCGCGTCTTCGACCGGCCGACGCGGCCGCGCAGCTGGTAGAGCTGCGCCAGCCCGAAGCGGTCGGCGCGATTGACGATCATCGTGTTGGCGGACGGAATGTCGATGCCGCTTTCGATGATCGTGGTCGACACCAGCACCTCGAACTTCTTGTCGTAGAAGGCGCTCATCCGCTCCTCGACCTCGGTCGGGGCCATCTGGCCGTGCGCGACGACGTAGCGGATCTCGGGCACTTCCTTGCGCAGATAGTCCTCGAGGTCGGGCAGGTCGGCGACGCGCGGGGTCACCACGAAGCTTTGCCCGCCGCGATAATGTTCGCGCAGCAGCGCCTCGCGCAGGACGACCGGATCCCACGGCATGACATAGGTGCGCACCGCCAGGCGATCGACCGGCGGGGTCTGGATCACCGACAGTTCGCGCAGGCCCGACATCGCCATCTGGAGCGTGCGCGGGATCGGCGTGGCCGTCAGCGTCAGCATGTGGACGTCGGCACGCAGCGTCTTCAGCCGTTCCTTGTGCGTGACGCCGAACCGCTGTTCCTCATCGACGATGACGAGGCCGAGGCGCTTGAAATCGACGCCCTTGGCGAGCAGCGCATGGGTGCCGATGACGATGTCGATCGTACCCGCGGACAGCCCTTCCTTGACCCTCTTCGCCTCCGCCGCGGGGACGAGGCGCGACAGGCGGCCGATCTCCAGCGGGAAGCCTTCGAAGCGTTGCAGGAAATTCTGGTGGTGCTGGCGCGCCAGCAGCGTGGTGGGGCAGACGACCGCCACCTGCATTCCCGCCATCGCCGCGACGAAGGCGGCGCGCAGCGCGACCTCGGTCTTGCCGAAGCCGACGTCGCCGACGATCAGCCGGTCCATCGGCTTGCCCGCCGACAGATCGCCCAGCACGTCGGCGATCGCGCGATCCTGATCGTCGGTTTCCTCGTACGGGAAGCGATCGACGAAGCTGGGGTAGCCGCTGGCGTCCGGCTCGGCGACCTCGCCGGGGCGCAGTGCGCGCTCGGCGGCGACCGCGATCAGCTCACCCGCGATCTCGCGGATGCGCTCCTTCATCTTCGACTTGCGGCGCTGCCATGCCTCGCCGCCCAGCCGGTCGAGCGTGCCGCCTTCCTCCGACGAGCCGTAGCGCGAGAGGACCTCGAGATTCTCGACCGGGATGTAGAGCTTGTCGCCGCCGGCATATTCCAGCGCGACGCAATCGTGCGGCGCCTTGGCGACCGGCACCTGCGTCAGCCCGACATAGCGGCCGATGCCGTGATCGGTGTGCACCACCAGATCGCCCGGCGACAGCGTGGCGAGTTCCGCCAGGAAGGCGTCGGCGGACTTGCGGCGCTTGTTGCGGCGGACCAGCCGGTCGCCCAGCATGTCCTGCTCGGTCAGCACCGCGACGTCCGGCGCGGTGAAGCCGTGATCGAGCGGCACCACTGTCAGCGCGACGCCGCGATCGGCGACGCCCAGCGCCTCCTGCCAGGTATCGGCCAGCGCCGCGCCGGTCAGCCCGTGGTCCTGAAGGAGGTTGCGCAGCCGGTCGCGCGCGCCGATCGAATAGCTGGCGAGCACCGGCTTGCGCCCGTCCTTGCGCAGCCGCGCGACATGCGCGACGACCGCTTCGTAGACGTTGCTCTGGTTCGCGCGCTCCGGCGCGAAATCGCGCGGGCCGTCGACGTTGAAGTCGAGCACCGTTGCCGATTCTGGTTCGTGGAACGGCGTGACGAGGTGCGCGGGTGCGTCCGCGACGCACGCGGCCCATTCCTTGGGGTCGAGATACAGCGTTTTTGCGGGCAGCGCGCGATAGCTGCCCGGTTCGGCCGCCTCGGCGCGCTTCCGGTTGTCGTAATAATCGGCGATTGATTCCAGCCGCGCCTCGACCGCGGCGGGGGTGCCGGCATCGCGCACGACGATCGCATCGTCGCCCAGATGATCCCACAGCGTCGCCAGCTTGTCCTCGAACAGCGGCAGCCAATGTTCCATCCCCGCCAGCCGTCGCCCTTCGCTGACCGCCTGGTACAGCGGGTCGCCGGTCGCAGTGGCGCCAAAGGTTTCGCGATAGCGGGTGCGGAAGCGCTTCACGCTATCCTCGTCCAGCAGCGCCTCGGACGCGGGGAGCAGCACGAAGCGGTCGATGCGCCCGGTGGTGCGCTGGTCGGCGGGATCGAAGGTGCGGACGCTTTCAATCTCGTCGCCGAAGAAGTCGAGCCGCAGCGCTTGTTCCTCGCCGCTGGGGAACAGATCGACCAGCCCGCCGCGCACCGCATATTCGCCCTGATCGTGGACGGTATCGGTCCGGACGTAGCCGTTCGCCTGGAGCAGCGCGCCCAGCTTCTCGATCCCCAGCCGCGCACCCGGTTTCAGCTCGGCGACCAGCTGGCGGATGCGGAACGGCGTCAGCGTTCGCTGCGTCATCGCGTTGACGGTGGTCAGCACCAGCTGCGCCGCGCCGGGCTTGTGCTGGAGCCGGTGGAGCGCGCCGATCCGTTCGGCCATGATCCTGAGCGTCGGGCTGGCGCGATCGAACGGCAGACAGTCCCAGGCGGGCAGCTGCACCACCTCCAGCTCCGGCGCGAAGAAGGTCGCGGCGGCGGCGATGGCGCGCATCTGCGCCTCGTCGGGGGCGACGAACACCGCGCGGGTGGGCGCGGCGCGCGCCAGATCGGCGAGCAGCACCGGCAGAAAGCCCGCGGGGACGCCGGACAGGGTGAGCGGCGCGGCGGCCTTCAGGATCGTGGAAAGGTCGGGCATCAGAAACCTTCATAGCCCTCTCCCCACCGGGGAGAGGGTTGGGGGAGGGGCGGGTGTCTCGCCGAGAGGCTCGCCTCTGCGAGACCCCGGCCCCTCACCCCGGCCCTCTCCCCGGCGGGGAGAGGGAGTTAGAACTTACATCCCCGGATTAAGTACCGTGACGAAATCGACGCGGCGCATCGTGTCCATCATCTCCCCCTCCCATTCGGGCGGGCAGGGGATGGAGCCGATCGCCCAGCCCATGATGTCGACGTCCTGCTCCTCCAGCAGCGCCTCGAACCAGTCGAGCTGGTCGGGCGTCCAGCTGGCGCCGTGCGCGTCGAAGAAGCCGCCGATCATCAGATCGGCCTCGCGGGTACCGCGGTGCCAGGCGCGGAAGCGCAGGCGTTTCAGGCGGATGTCGTGGTCCAAGCGTTCTCTTTCGTCACGCCAGCCGGGCTGGCATCGTCTGCGACAGGTGCGCCCGATCACGAAAAGATGCCAGCTTTCGCTGGCATGACGGGCAGGGGCGGAATAGTCCGACGGACATAGTCATGCGACCCGATATCCTCAATCCGTTGTTCGCCGAGGTACAGGCGCTGAAGGGCGTCGGCCCGACGCTGGCCAAGCCGCTGGACCGGCTGGGCATCGCGCGGGTCGTCGACCTGCTGTTCCACCTGCCGTCGGGCTGGGTCGACCGCGTGGCGCGCGACGAACTGATGGAGGGCGACGTCGGCCGGACGATCACGATCACCGTGACCCCGCGCGAATACCGCACCTCCTCCTCGCCGCGCGGGCCGACGCGGGTGCAGGCGGTCGATGCGCACGGCAATCACGTGAGCCTGGTCTATTTCGGCGGATCGTCGGGCTGGGCGAAGAAGCAGCTGCCGCTGGGCGAGGCGAAGCGCATTTCGGGCAAGCTGGAGCAATATGGCCAGGAATTGCAGATCATCCATCCGGAGATCGTCGGCGAGGACGACGCCTTCCGCGAGCGCGAGGCGATCTATCCGCTGAGCGAGGGGATGACCTCACGCCGGCTGGCGGGGCTGGTCGAGCAGGCGCTGGGGCGCGCCCCGGCTCTGGCCGAATGGATCGAGCCGAGCCTGAAGGCGCGGCATGGCTGGCCCGACTGGCGCGAGGCGGCGGCGCGCATCCATGCCGACCCGGCGGATGCGACCGCGCGTGCGCGGCTGGCCTATGACGAGGTGTTCGCCAATCAGCTGGCGCTGTCGATCGTGCGCGCCGACACGCGGCGACGGCGCGGGCGCGCGTTGGCCGGCGATGGGCGGCTGCGCGACATGCTGCGGCTGCCGTACCAGCTGACGGGCGCACAGGCGCGCAGCGTGCGCGAGATCGAGGGGGACATGGCGCAATCCTCCCCGATGCTGCGGCTGCTGCAGGGCGATGTCGGGTCGGGCAAGACGCTGGTGGCGGCGATGGCGCTGCTGATCGCGGTGGAGGCGGGGGCGCAGGGCGCGATGCTGGCGCCGACCGAGATCCTGGCGCGCCAGCATTTCGAGACGCTGCGGCGGACGCTGGCGGGACTGCCGGTGGAGATCGCGGTGCTGACCGGGCGCGACAAGGGCCGCGCACGTGAGGCGACGCTGATGGGGCTGGCGGACGGTTCGATCCACATCCTGGTCGGCACGCACGCCATCTTCCAGGAGGCGGTCGGCTATCGCGACCTGGGGCTGGTGGTGGTGGACGAGCAGCACCGGTTCGGCGTGGCGGAGCGGATGCTGTTGCAGGACAAGGGCCGTCAGCCGCCGCATGTGCTGGCGATGACCGCGACGCCGATCCCGCGCACGCTGACGCTGGCGCTGCATGGCGAGATGGACCAGAGCCGGCTGGACGAGATGCCGCCGGGACGCGAGCCGATCGAGACGCGCGTGGTGTCCGAGGAGCGCGTCGACGAGGTGGTGAACGCGCTGGGCCGCCACCTGTCGGAGGGAAAGCAGGCCTATTGGGTGTGCCCGCTGGTCGAGGAGAGCGAGACCAGCGACCTTCAGGCAGCGGAGGCGCGGGCGGCGGCGCTGGCGAGCCGGTTCGGCGACCGTGTCGGGCTGGTCCACGGGCGGATGCGCGGGGCGGAGAAGGACGCCGTGATGGCGCGCTTTTCCGCCGGCGACACCGGCGTGCTGGTGGCGACGACGGTGATCGAGGTCGGCGTGGACGTGCCCAATGCGACGCTGATCGTCATCGAACATGCCGACCGTTTCGGGCTGGCGCAGCTGCACCAGCTGCGCGGGCGGGTGGGACGCGGCGGGGGGCGGTCGGTGTGCCTATTGCTGCGCGGCAGCGCGCTGAGCGAGACGGCGCGCGCACGACTGGCGCTGATGCGCGAGACCAACGACGGGTTCCGCATCGCGGAGGAAGACCTGCGGCTGCGCGGGGCGGGCGAATTGCTGGGGACGCGGCAGTCGGGGGAGGCGATGTTCCGGCTGGCGACGCCGGAGCTGCTGGGCGAGCTGCTGCCCGCGGCGACCGACGATGCGCGGCTGCTGATCGACCGCGACGGCGGGCTGGAGGGCGAGCGCGGCCAGGCGGCGCGGGTGGCGCTGTATCTGTTCGAACGTGACGCGGGAGTGGCGTTGCTGCGATCGGGGTGACGTCAGCGCATCGCCGCGAGCGCGAACTGGTAGAGCGCGGGCGGGATCTCGCGGGTCAGCCGGCAGCCGATCCGCCCGCCGAGCGTCCAGCGCACCTCGCCGGTGAAGTCGCCGACCACCGGCAGGGTCACGGATACCAGCGCCCCGACCGGCAGGCCGGTATCGCAGCGCGCCATGAAACCGTGCGGGGATACGTTGACGATCGTCATCGGAAAGGATGTGTCGTCGCTGCGGCCGCGCGCGCGGAACATGGTTTCGTCGCGCGCCTCGGCGCGTTCCTCGAAGATGGCGATCGCCGGACGTCCCACGCGGATACCTTTCCCAAGCCCGCTGCCGACAACACGACATCCGGTTTAAGGAAGGATGAAACGTTACGGGTGGCGATCGTCTTTACCCCGTTTGTCTCAGGCGGGGTGGACGATGCCGTGATGCTTCTTTCCGGCCGACACGCGCACCGGCTGGCCGGCGAGCGTCACCACCGCGCCCTCGTCCGACACCTTCTCCCCGTCGATACGCGCGCCGCCGCCCTTGATGAGGCGGCGTGCCTCCCCCTTGGACGCAGCGAAGCCGAGCTCGACCAGCGCATCGACCAGCGTGATCGTGCCGTCGGCGGTGATCGACGGCAGCGATCCGCCGCTGGCGCCTTCCTCGAAGGTGCGGCGCGCGGTATCCGCGGCCCCGTCCGCCGCCGCGCGGCCGCGGCACATGGCGGTCGCTTCGTTGGCGAGCACCTTCTTCGCCTCGTTGATCTCGGCGCCCTCCAGCGCCTCCAGCCGGGCGATCTCGTCCAGCGACACGTCGGTGAACAGTCGCAGGAAGCGGCCGACGTCGCGATCGTCGGTGTTGCGCCAGAACTGCCAGTAATCGAAGTGCGACAGCTGATCCTCGTGCAGCCACACCGCACCCGACACGGTCTTGCCCATCTTGTGCCCGTCGGCGGTGGTCAGGAGCGGGGTGGTGATGCCGAACACCTCGGCCCCGTCCATCCGGCGCGCCAGTTCGATGCCGTTGACGATATTGCCCCATTGGTCGCTGCCGCCCATCTGGACGCGCACGCCGTGGCGCCGCGCCAGTTCGCGGAAGTCGTAGCCCTGCAGGATCATGTAATTGAATTCGAGGAAGCTGAGCGACTGTTCGCGGTCCAGCCGCAGCTTCACCGAATCGAACGACAGCATGCGGTTGACGCTGAAATGCTGCCCGACCTCGCGCAGGAAGGGGATGTATTCCAGCTTGTCGAGCCAGTCGGCGTTGTTGACCATCACCGCATCGGTGGGGCCATCGCCGAAGGTCAGGAACCGGTCGAAAATGCGCTGGATGCCGGCGATGTTGGCGGCGATCACGTCGTCGGACGACAGCTTGCGCGCCTCGTCCTTGAAGCTGGGGTCGCCGATCTTGCCGGTGCCGCCGCCCATCAGCACGTACGGCTTGTGTCCCGCCTGTTGCAGGCGGCGCAGCAGCATGATCTGCACCAGGCTGCCGACGTGGAGCGACGGCGCGGTCGGATCGAAGCCGATATAGCCGGGCACCACCTGTTTGGCGGCCAGCGCATCGAGCGCGGCCGCATCGGTCGTCTGGTGGATGTAGCCGCGTTCCGACAGGAGGCGGAGGAGATCGGACGAAAATTCGCTCATGACGGGACGGGGCGTTACACGCGCGTCAGCGTCGCGGCAATTGCGCGGTGGGATCGACGGGGGTGCGCCCGCGCCGCAGCTCGAAATGCAGCTCCGGCCGGTCGGCATAGCCGGTCGCGCCGCTGAGCGCGATCGTCTGGCCGCGGGTGACCGGATCGCCGCGCCGCACCAGGAGCTTGGCGGCGTGGCCATAGACCGAGGTCCAGCCGCCGCCGTGGCGGATGATGACCAGCCCGCCCAGTGCGGCGATCCCGTCGCCGGCATAGGCGACGGTGCCGTCGGCGATCGACTTGACGGGGGTGTTGAGCGGGACGGCGATCTTGATGCCGTCGCTGCGTTCCCCGCTGGCGCCCGCGCCGAAGCGACGGACGACCTGGCCCGACACCGGCCAGATGAAGCGCCCGGGCGCGGCGGCGGGCGCGATCACCGGGGTGGTGGCGGGCAACGCGCGCGGCGGCGGCTTGGGCGCGCCCGGCGTCGGGCGCGGAGCGGGCGTCGGAGTGACGGCTGGCTGGTTCGCCGCGACCGCGGGTTCGCCGCCGGTCAGGATCGAATCGACGTCGAGGCGGAAGGCGGCGGCGCGTTCGGCGGCGCTGCTCGTCCGGTCGGGCACGCCGGGGATCAGGATGCGCTGACCGGCGCGAAGGATGAACGGTTCGACCAGATCGTTCGCGGCGACCACCTGCGACCAGGGCACGCCATAGGCGCGCGCGATCGCGATCCCGGTTTCGCCGGGATGGACGCGGTGATAGCGCCCGCCCGGGATCGACAGCGTCTGTCCGGCGACGACGACATAGGGCGGCAGCAGCGCGTTGGCGCGCGCGATCGCGTCGGCCGAGGCGCCGGTGCGATCGGCGATCGCCGCCAGCGTATCGCCGCTGCGCACGGTGTAGGTCTGGGCGGTGACGATCGCCGCGTCGGGGGTGACCGGACGCGCTTCCCATGCCGGGCGCGGCGCCGGAAGCTGGGTCACGGGGGCGGCCATGGCCTGAGACGTTGTGCGCGGGCGCGCGGCAGCGGGATAGGTGGCGGTCGGGGCGGGGTAGCGGACGGTTCCGCCATCCGGCACGCCCGGCGGGATGCATCCCGTCAGCACAGCCGCCAGACCGCCGGGCAGCAACCGCCCCGGCGTCCTCCACCTTGTCATTCGTCGCCCCCGCTACGACCGTGCGTACACGTCCCTCAACGACGTTAACGATGAATGCAGCGTCAGGTCCAGATGCAGCGGGGTCACGGTTACCCATCCGTCAGAAACGGTGGTCAGATCGGTGTCGCGCGCGGCGGGCGTGGCGACCCCGGCGAGCGCCAGCCAGAAATAGTCGAAGCCGCGCGGATCCTTGCGCGCGTCGAAGCGCACGCGGCCATAGTCGCGCAGCCCCTGCGGCACGACGCGCACGCCCTTCACGTCGGCCGGATCACCCACGGGGAAGTTGATGTTGACCATCGAGCGTGGTGCCCATTCGGCGTCGATCAGCGGGCGCAGGACGCGCGCGCCCCATTCCTCCGCGACGGCGAACGACACGTCGTCGCCCGGCTCCACCGCGCCATAGACCTGGCTGAGCGCGACCGAGCGGATACCCGCCAGCGCGCCCTCCATCGCCGCCGAGGCGGTGCCGGAATACATCACGTCCTCGCCCAGGTTGGCGCCTCGGTTGACACCCGACAGGATCAGGTCGGGGGGCGTGTCGCGCATGATCTGCGCCAGCGCGAACATCACCGCGTCGGTGGGCGTGCCGGTCACCGCGAAGCGCTTTTCGGCGAAGCGGTGAACGCGCAGCGGACGGCCGAGCGTCAGCGAGCGGCCGGTGCCGGACTGTTCCTCGGCGGGGGCGACGATCCACACGTCGTCGGACAATTGCCGCGCGATCTTCTCCAGCACCGCAAGGCCGGGCGCGTGATAGCCGTCGTCGTTTGCCAGCAGGATTCGCATCAGCGCGGCTCCAGCCGGTTCAGGCCGCCCAGATAGGGTTGCAGCACATCGGGCACCGCGACCGAACCCTCGGCCTGCTGATAGTTTTCCAGCACCGCGACCAGCGTGCGCCCGACCGCCAGCCCGGAGCCGTTGAGGGTATGGACGAAGCGCGTCGCCTTCTCCCCCTCCGGCCGGTAGCGGGCGTTCATGCGGCGCGCCTGGAAATCGGTGCAGGTCGAGCAGCTGGAAATCTCGCGATAGCGCGCCTGCCCGGGGAGCCACACCTCCAGATCGTAGGTGCGCGCGGCGGTGAAGCCCATGTCGCCGGTGCACAATTTCATGCGGCGATAGGCAAGGCCCAGCGCGTCCAGCACGCCCTCCGCACAGGCGGTCATCCGCTCATGCTCCTCCTCGCTCGCCTCGGGCGGGACGATCGACACCATCTCGACCTTTTCGAACTGGTGCTGGCGGATGTAGCCGCGCGTGTCGCGGCCCGCCGCGCCGGCTTCCGAGCGGAAGCACGGCGTCAGCGCGGCGAAGCGCAGCGGCAGGACGTCATGCGACAGGATCTGTTCGCGCACGATATTGGTCAGCGATACTTCCGCGGTGGGGATCAGCCAGCGGCCATCGGTGGTGCGGAACAGGTCCTCGGCGAACTTGGGCAGCTGCCCGGTGCCGAACACCGCCTCGTCACGGACCAGCAGCGGCGGGGCGACTTCCTCATAGCCATGTTCGCGCGTCAGGCGATCGAGCATGAACTGGCCCAGCGCGCGCTGGAGCCGTGCGGCGTGGCCGCGCACCAGCGTGAAGCGCGCGCCGGCGATCGCCACGCCGGTTTCGAAATCGAGGCCCAGCGCGGGGCCGATCGCGTCATGCTCGCGGGGGGTAAAGGCGAAATCGGGCCGGGTGCCGCGTTCGTGGACCAACAGATTGTCGTCCTCGTCCGCGCCATCGGGTACGTCGGCGGCGGGGACGTTCGGCAGCGCGGCAAGCTGCGCGTCGAGATCGGCGCCCAGCCGCGCCTCCTCCGCCTCCAGTTCGGGCAGGCGTTGCTTCAGCGTCGCCACCTCGGCCATCAGCGCGGCGGCGGTCGCCTCGTCCTTCTGCGCCTTGGCCGCGCCGATCGCCTTCGACGCTTCATTGCGGCGCGCCTGCGCGGTCTGCGCCTCGGTCGTCACCTCGCGGCGGCGGCGGTCGAGCGCGACGAGCGTATCGGCCACGGCCGGGGCGCCGCGCCGCGCCATGGCGGCATCGAAAGCGGCGGGATCGTCACGGATCAGGCGGATGTCATGCATGGCCACGCGCTATGGCGGCGTCACGGGGGCGAGGCAACCCGGCCCGCGGCGGCGGCGTTCTTCCGGCACAGACAAGAACAACAAGGAGAAAGCGCCATGCAAGTCCCCCATCAATCGGTCGTGCTGGTGGTCGATGGCCGCAAGTTGCTGTTCCTGCGCAACGAAGGCGACGAGGCCTATCCGAATCTGCAGGTCGAACATGCCGAGGAACGCGTGAACCCCGCCGATCGCGAGCAGAAAACCGACGCCGCGGGTGCGGCATCATCCACGGTGTCCGGCACGATGGGCGAAACCGATTTCCACCAGCAGGAGGAAGATCGCTTCGCCGCCGACGCCGCCGACCTGTTGAAGCGGCGGGCGCTGGCGAACGAGTTCGAATCGCTCATCATCGTCGCCGCGCCGCGAACGCTGGGCGAGCTGCGCAAACATTATCACAAGGAGGTCAGCGACCGCCTGGCCGGCGAACTGGCCAAAGACCTGACCGGGCACCCGATCCCGGACATCGAGAAGGCCCTGCTGTCGGCCTGACGCAAGGAAAAAGGGCCGGCGTTTCGCTGGGAAGCGCCGGCCCTTCTGCCCGACCTATCGAGGGTGGGCGATCAGGAAGCCTTCGCCGACAGGCGGCGGCGCGCGACCAGTGCGGCGGCGGCCGCGCCGAACAGCAGGATCATCGGCGGAGCCGGAACGGGTGCGGGATCGCCGCTGCTCGTCCCGCTGCTGCTGGGCGGCTTGGGATGCGGATGCCAGCCATGGCTGGAACTCCACCCCTTGGAACTGGAGCCGTAGGAGGACGACGAGGACGAGCTGGACGTCGAGGAGGAGGTCGACGACGATCCGCTGGTCGAACTGGACGACGAGGTCGAGGACGACACGTTGCCCGACGACGACGTGGAGCTGGATACGTTGCCCGAGGAGGACGACGAGGTCGAGCTGGACACGTTGCCAGAGGACGAGCTGGACACGTTACCCGAGGAGGAAACGTTCCCCGACGACGAGATGATGCCCGACGACGAGACGTTGCCCGTGGAGGACACGTTGCCCGACGACGTCGAACTGGCGACCGCGC
The DNA here is from genome assembly GCF_002374855.1 of Sphingomonas adhaesiva. Taxonomy (GTDB): domain Bacteria; phylum Pseudomonadota; class Alphaproteobacteria; order Sphingomonadales; family Sphingomonadaceae; genus Sphingomonas; species Sphingomonas adhaesiva. The sequence continues at coordinate 555,124 of NZ_NWVC01000001.1, read as the reverse complement.
CGGAGGACGTCGAGGACGACCCGCTGGTGCTGGACGTCGAGGACACGACGATGCTCCCGCTGCTGCCGCCACCCGAACCGCCGAAGAAGCCACCGGCGAAGAACCCGCCGCCGCCGAAACCGCCGCCGCCGAACCCGCCCGGATCGCTATAGCCGCCGCCACCGGAATAGGCCGGGGCGGGGGGCAACGGGACCGGTGCGGCCTGCGTCGCGATCGTCACGGTGGCGGGGGGGCAGGCCGCCCCGGCGCGCACGACGCGGCGCAGCTTCGTCGCCGGGCCGGCGACCGAGCGGCGCACGACGCGCGTCGTCGCCTTCTTGGCGAAGACCGTCCGCCCCTTGGTTTCCGCCACATGCACCGCCCCGCCGCCGATCAGCGCCCCACCGCATGTGCAGGCACAAAGTTTCGCCAGGGCCATCCGCACGGACATAGGTTTCTTCTTTCGTTGACGGCGCGCTGCCCGCCGCTGGGTCGATGCAAAGAGATTTCGTCATGCCGACAAACGCGGAATAATCCCTTAAGGGCAAGGGCGTTTACCTTGGGCGCCCCCGCGACTGTCCCATGGCGGGGCATTTTCTTCGAAACGGGCATGTCGTCCAGCCGGCCCCGTTCAGCGCCCCGACAGCGGCTTCGTGCGACAGTCGGGCTGCTCGCTTGTCCCCGGCGTCGCGGCTCTCTATAGGCGCGGCCAAGCGGGGGCGCCGAGGGGAGGACGAACATCCCCGGGGCGCGGGCGGGAGCAGATCGATGGCGACGGCAGTGGATCGAATCAAGGACGAACCCGGCGAGATTGCGGTGCCCGATGTGGTGGCCGACGACGGCTATCGCCCCAGCGCGGACGAGCCGTTCATGAACCCGCGCCAGCAGGCTTATTTCCGTCGCAAGTTGCTGGAATGGAAGGATGCGATCCGCCGCGAATCGCAGGGGACGCTGTCGCAGTTGCAGGTCGATTCGTTGCGCGAATCCGATCTGACCGATCGCGCGTCGAGTGAGACCGACTGGTCGCTGGAACTGCGCACGCGCGATCGCCAGCGCAAGCTGATCTCCAAGATTGACGCCGCGCTGCGCCGCATCGACGAGGGCGAGTACGGCTATTGCGAAGTAACCGGCGAGCCGATCAGCCTGGGCCGGCTGGAAGCGCGCCCGATCGCGACGATGACGGTCGAGGCGCAGGAGCGGCACGAGCGTAACGAAAAGGTGTCGCGCGACGACTGATCGCGCGGGGCGGTAACCTTCGCTTTACGTTCGCGGCGGTACGGCCATGCCGTAGCCAACGACAGGGCAGGGCGGCGCGGACGCAGATGGTGAGCGACATTCCCCAGGGTGAGCCGACCGGCGGCCGGCGTGCGATATCCGCGACGGTCGCGCTGCGTGTGGCGGGGGTGGCCGGCTCGGCGATGGTGCGCGTGCGCAACCTGTCCGCCGGCGGCCTGATGGCGGAACTGCCCGATCCCTTGTCCCCCGGCAGCGCGGTGGAGATCGACGTGCCGGGCGTCGGCTGGGTCGCTGGCCATATCGTCTGGCAAACCGAGGGCCGCGCGGGCGTCGCCTTCGACAGTGCGATCGATACCGATGCGGTGGCCCTGTCCGGCCCGTCGCTTCGCGACTGAAGAACCGACGGATCGACCGACACCACTGGACCGGCGCGGGCAACCGTGCCAAAGCCGCGCGACCTTCGCACGCGGGCGTGGCGGAATGGTAGACGCAGCGGACTCAAAATCCGCCGGAGCAATCCTTGTCGGTTCGAGTCCGACCGCCCGTACCAGCAGAGCGCGCCGTAGCGTTTAGATGTTCCCAGGCGATCGCTGGAAGTGGTCGGCGCGCCTCACGGTCGTTGCTTTTGCGGCACCATGGATGCCGGCTCTCGCAGGACCTTTGCAAAACCCACGCCGTCATGCGGGACTTGTTCCGGCATCCATGTTTCCGCACACTGGCAAGCATCTGCTTTCGCGGAACAGTGGACCCCGGAACAAGGCTCTCCTGAGCGAAGCCGAAGGGTCCGGGGTGACGGAGGGGAGCGGCGGGAGCACCGACTTTTCAAAGGTTTCGCGCGCACCCTGGGCCATGTTTCCGCACGAGCAAGGGCTTGTGCGTTCGCGGAAACGTGGATGCCGGAACAGGTCCGGCATGACGGAAGCGGGTCGCGCAGCGTCCGCGCCGTTCAGTCCAGGCCGTGTTCCAGGAAGCGTTCCGCCAGCGCGCAGTGCATGGCCACGCCCTTGGCCATCACCGCTTCGTCGATGGTCATGCGGGTGTTGTGGAGCGGCGGGTTGGTGCGCGGGTCGCTGCCCTCCGCGGCGACGCCGATGAAGGCCATCGCGCCGGGCACGTCGCGCAGGACGTAGCTGAAATCCTCACCGCCCATCATCGGGGCGGGCATCGTGGACCAGCCGCGCTCGCCGCTGATCGTGCCGGCAAGATCGCGCATCAGCGCGGTGGCGCGCGGATCGTTCATCGTGACCGGATAGCCTTCCTCGATCGACGTGTCCGCGGTGCAGCCGTGCGCGGCCGCAATCCCCTGCGCGATCTGGTGGAAGGCGGCGCGCATCGCCTCTCGCGTCGTTTCGGACAGCGTGCGCAGCGTGCCCATCAGCTTGACCTCGCCCGGGATGATATTGTGCGAGGAGCCGGCGTGGATCTGCGTGATCGTCAGCACCGCGGGGTCGGCGACGGGGACGCGGCGGGCGACATGCTGTTGCAGCGCGGTGACGATCGCGCAGGCGACCGGGATCGGGTCGATCGCCTCGTGCGGCATCGCGGCATGGCCGCCCTTGCCGCGGATCGTCGCGAGCACGGTGTCGGTGGAGGCGAGCAGCGCGCCTTCTCGCCCGACGAACACGCCGGCTGGGGCGTTGGGGGAGATGTGCAGCGCGAACGCCGCTTCGGGCCGTGCGATGTCGAGCAGCCCGTCGGCGATCATGTGGCGCGCGCCGTGATGGCCTTCCTCGCCCGGCTGGAACATGAAGACGATCGTGCCCGCCAGTTCCTCGCGCCGCGCGCACAGCGCCTTGGCCGCGCCGAACAGCATCGCGGTATGCGCGTCATGGCCGCAGGCGTGCATCGCGCCGGGAATGATCGAGGCGAACGGCAGCCCGGTTTCCTCGGTCATGGGCAGCGCGTCCATGTCGCCGCGCAGCAGCACGGTGCGTCCGTTCGAACCCGCCGCGCCGCTGCGCCCGCCGCGCAGGATCGCGACGAAGCCGGTGGTGCTGGTGCTGTCGTGGATCTCCAGCGGCAGCCCGGCGAGCGCCGCCTTCGCCTTCTGCGTCGTCAGCGGGCAGTGCAGCCCGACCTCAGGCTCGGCATGGATCGCGCGGCGCAGCGCGACGACATCGGGGAGCAGATCGGCGCCGATCGCGGTCCAGTCGGTGCGGGTGGCGAGGGTGGTGGTCATCGGACAGGCTCCTTATGGTGCCCGTTGTAACCGTTCCGTCATGGCGCCCGCAAGCGCCCGCCCGTCGTCAGGGCAGGCGGCGGGCGCTTTCGATGCGGATCGTCGGGGCGAGCATCTGCCCCTTCATCACGCCATCGCCCAGCGTCGGCGACGTCGGCGCGACGAGGATGCGGCGGATCACGTCCATCCCCTCCAGCACGCGGCCGAACACCGCGAAGCCGGGGTCGGTGCCCTTGGCGTCCATTGAGGTGATGTCGCCGACCACGACGAAGAAATCGCCCGCCGCGGTTCCCGGCGTGGCCATCGCCATCGAGACCGCGCCGTCGACATGGCTCAGCCCGGTCTGCGTCGTGGGTTCGTGGCGCACCGGCGGCAGCGTCCGCTTCGGATCGTTGCGGGTGCCGAACTGGACAAGGCCGTAGCCGTCACCCACCTTCACCGCGCGATAGAAGGCGACGCCGTCGAGCTTCCTCTGATCGACGTACTTCAGGAAATTCGCGGCGGTCGCGGGGGCGGCCTTGGTGTCGACGCCGATCACGATCGGCCCGGCGGCGGTGGTCAATTGCACGCGCGTCAGGGTGACGGGGGTGGGGGCCGTCACCGGCGCGACCGGCGCGGGGGTCGCAGCCGCTGCCTGCAGCGCGGCGGCGAGCAGCGCGGCGATCATGCCGCGGTCCGCGGTGCGCGCACGATCATCACCGGGATGTTCGCGCCGTCGTGCCCGCTGATCTGCAGGACGTAGCGCCCCGGCGTCAGGCGGAAGTCGACCATCTTGCGGATACCGGTGCACATCGGGCCATGGCCATGCGCGCTGGACGCGAGTGCGCGGCCGGCGCGCACGACGTCGATCCAGGCCGGCGCGCCCAGCGCGACGCGATAGGTGCCCGCGCGTGCGACCTGGAACAGCGCCAGCCCCGCATAGGGGGCATTGTCCGGCACGGCGCGGCCGGGCGCTGCCGGCAGCGTCGCCGCGTCGATCGTGCCCAGCCGCACATCCGCCGCCTGGCCGATCACCATCACCGGGGCGGAGCGCGTCGTGGCGCCCGCGACCAGCGGCGCGCGATTGCTCCACCGCGCGAGTTCCGCGGGCATCGCCACGCGCACCGTGGCGCAGCGCGGATCGGTGGCCGGATCCTGCGCGGCGGCGGGAAGGGCGGCGAGCAGCGCGGGCAGGCACAGCAGCGAAATGGGGCGCATCACGATCTCCTTCTACGGGCGCAGCGTGGCTCTTGCCAGCCATCTGTGGCGAAGACGGGGCGATGCAACAAAGGATCGCGCTGCCGGTTGATCGGGCAGGACAGCACGACATGGGGAGAGGACGAATGGATCACCAGACCACGGGCATGGGCGCCGACGCGGCGGCCGCGATGAAGGCGGGCGGCGAACGGATCGCCGAGCAATCGTCCGCACTGGGCGTGACGATGATCGACCAGGCACAGGCCAATGCGCAGGAGGCGTTCGCTGCGATGCGCGCCGCCGCGCAGGCCAAGGATCTGTCGGAGGTGATGCAGATCCAAGGCGACTACCTGCGCGCGCAGGGAAAGAGATCGATGGACCAGGCGCGCCAGATCGGCGAGCTGATCATGTCGTTCGGTCGTGCGGCGGTCACGCCACCGCAACGCGGAGAGTAACGCCGCTTCAGGATAGCGTGCGGGCCAAAAGGACCAGATCGTGTGCACGTCCCGATCCGTCGCGGACGTGCGCGCGCAATTGCGCTTCGGTCTCGAAGCCGAGTGCCGCGAACAGCGCGATCGCCCCCGACTGATCCGCCGTCATCGCGGCAGTAAGCTTCGCCAGGCCCCGGTTGGTGGCGACGCGCATCACGCCCTCCAGCAGATCGCGCCCCAGCCCCGCACCGCGGCGGTCGGCCGCGACCAGCAGGCGAATCTCACCGACATGCGCGCTCCACCCCAGCGGATCGCGGACCAACGCGGCGGTACCGACCAGCACGTCATCCTCCAGCGCGACCAGCCCGTCGATCCAGCCGTCCTCGATCGCGGTCAGCCATGCCGCGATGACGCGCGGCTGGCGCAGGTCGCGGCCGAGGAACAGCAGGTCGTGTTCGGGCAGTGCGTTGGCGAAGGTCTGCATCGCCAGCCGGTCGTCGGCGCGAAAACGGCGAATCCGATAATGTCCCACTGGCGCCGCTCCCGGTTGCGGCCGAAGCGTCCGCGACCCGGGCGCTGCCGTCAAGTCGCTACGGCTGCTGGGTTTGCTGCGGCGATGCTGCGCCCGGTGGTGCAGCATTGCGCAGGGTCGGGCCGCCGGCTGACGCGTCGAGCAGCGAATCGCCGCCCAGCACGCGATACAGCGTGACCAGATTGGTCGCGCGCACCAGTTGCGTCGACACCAACGTGCGCTGCGCGCTGTACAGCTGACGCTGCGCGTCGAGCGCGGACAGGAAGGTGTCGATCCCCCCGCGATAGCGCGCGGTGTTGAGCGTCGCGGTATCCTGCGCCGCGCGGTAGAAGCGCTGGTTGGCGGACAGCTGGTCCGCGATCGTCCCGCGCCGGGCGAGGGCGTCGGCGACTTCGCGGAACGCGGTCTGGATCGTTCCTTCGTAGCTGGCGAGCGCGGCGTCGCGCTGCGCCTGGCTGAGCGCGACATTGGCGCGCGCGGCGCCGCCCGCGAAGATCGGATAGCTGGCGCTGGGCGCGACCGAATAGGTGAACGCCCCGCCGGTGAACAGGTTGGAGAGGGCGGTGCTGGCGAAGCCCAGCAGCCCGGTCAGCGAGATGCGGGGGAACAGCGCGGCCCGCGCCGCACCGATCTCCGCATTGGCGGCGCGTAGCGTATATTCGGCCTGCACCACGTCCGGCCGGCGCAGCAGGACGCCGGAATCGAGACCGGCGGGCAGTTCGCCGACGGTGGCGGCCGCTTCCTCGATCCCGCGCGGCAACAGGGCGGGATCGACCGGCGCGCCGGTCAGCAGTTGCAGCGCGTTGACGTCCTGCGCCAGCGCGGTGCGCTGCTGTGCCAGATCGGCTTCCGCGGTGGCAAGCACCTGTTCGGCCTGACGCAGGTCGGTGCGCGGCGCGATACCGCCGCGACGGCGCGCGTCGGTCAGCCGGACGTTGTCTCGCGCGTTCTGCGCGGTCTGCTGCGCCACGTCGAACAGGCTCTGGTCGGCGGCATAGTTCAGCCACGCGGTGGCGATGTCGCCGACAAGCGTCAGCCGGGTTGCGCGTGCGGCGGCTTCCTGCGCGAAATAGCGCGACTGCGCCGCCTGCGTCAGCGAGCGGACCCGGCCGAACAGGTCGATCTCGAACGCGGTGAGGCCGAGCTGCGCCTGGAACGTGCTGCGCCCGCCGCCGACAACGGTCGTCCCGCCGGTGCCGTTACCCGTGCCTGTGCCGCCGGTACCGGTCCCGCCGGTGCCGGTGCCGACACCCGGCACGACGGTCGCCCCCCCGCTGCCGCCGTCGCGATAGCTGTAGCCGGCATTGGCGTTCACCTGCGGCAGCAGATCGGCACGCTGGATGCGATATTGCGCGCGCGCCGCCTCGATATTGGCGACCGCGATGCGCAGGTCGCGGTTGTTGGCCAAAGCAGTGTCGATCAGGCGTTGCAGCCGCGCATCGCGGAAGATGTCGCGATAGGTGACCGTCGGCAGCGCCGCCTCGCTCTGCCGCAGATAGGCATCGCCGGTCGGCCATGACGGCGGCACCGGCGCGGCGGGGCGGACGTAGGTGGGCGCCATCGAGCAGGCGGGCAGCGCAACCGCGAGGAGTAGCGGGGACAGGCGGCGGATCATCGCGAAGGCTCCGGTTGCGGGGCGGGCAGCGCGGGGCGCTCGAGCGGCGCGGGCAGCTGCGGCGGCGTATCGCCACCGCCACTACCGCCGCCGGGACCGTTGTCGCCGTCGCTGCCGCCATCGCCGTCCTGTCCGCGCGGGCCGGTGCCGCCGCGCAAGCCCTTCAGACCATCGCGGAAGCCGCGACGCACCAGGACGAAGAACAGCGGGATGTAGAAGACCGCCAGCACCGTCGCGGTCAGCATCCCGCCGATCACCGACGTCCCGATCGCGATACGGCTGTTCGCGCCCGCGCCGGTGGAGATGGCGAGCGGCAGCACACCGAAGATGAACGCCAGGCTGGTCATCAGGATCGGGCGCAGGCGGATCCGCGCGGCCTCCAGTGCGGCGTCGATCACGCGCTTGCCCTGGCGTTCGGCCTGTTCGGCGAACTCGATCATCAGGATCGCATTCTTCGCCGCCAGCCCCATCGTGGTCAGCAGGCCGATCTGCAGATAGACGTCGTTGACCAGCCCGCGCAGCGTCGTGAACAGCACCGCGCCGATCAGCCCCAGCGGGATGATGAGCAGTACGGCAAGCGGGATCGACCAGCTTTCGTACAGTGCCGCCAGGCACAGGAACACGACCAGGATCGACAGTGCGTAGAGCAGCGGTGCCTGACCCGACGACAACCGTTCCTGATAGGACAGACCCGCCCAGGCGATGCTGGTGCCGGGGACCTGCGCGGCCAGTTCCTCGATCCGCGCCATCGCGTCGCCCGAACTGCGGCCGGCCGCGCCCTGTCCCTGCAATTCGTAGGAGGAGATGCCGTTGAAGCGCGACAGCGTCACCGGTGCCTGCGTCCAGCCGATCCGCGCGAAGGCGGAGAAGGGCACCATCTGCCCCGCCGATCCGCGGACGAACCATTTGTTCAGGTCCTCCGGTTCGGCGCGATAGGGCGCATCGCCCTGCACGAACACGCGCTTCACGCGGCCGCGGTCGATGAAGTCGTTGACGTAGCGCCCGCCCCAGGCGGTCGACAGCGTGGCGTTGACGTCCGACTGGTTGAGACCGAGCGCGGACATCTTCTGCTGGTCGATATCGATCTTCAGCGTGCCGACGTCGGGCAGCTCCGACAGGCGAACGGAGGCGAGCACCGGATCGGCATTGGCGGCCGCCAGCAGGCGGTCCTTGGCATCGGCGAACGCCTGTTCGCTCAGCCCGCCACTGTTGAGCAATTCCATCGTGAAGCCGTTCGACTGGCCGAGGCCACGGATCGCGGGCGGGACCAGCGCGAAGACGCGCGCGTCGCGAAAGCCGCGGAACGCCGCCGAGGCGCGCGCGACGATCGCGTCGGCGGTATTCTCCTTGCCGTGGCGGTCGGCCCAGTCGGCGAAGTTGAGGAAGCCCTGACCGGTATTCTGGCCGCTCGCACCGCCGCCACCGCCGCCGCTGACGGTGAACATGGTCGTCACGTTCTGCGCCTCGTGCCGGGCGAAATATTGCTCGACCTGCTTCTGGATATCGAAGGTGCGGCCCTGCGTGGCGCCGGCGGGCAGCTGGATCTGGATGCTGGCGCTGCCCTGATCCTCGGTCGGCAGGAAGCCGGTGGGCAGGCGAAGGAACAGCACGGCCAACAGCGCGACCGTCGCCGCATAGACGATCAGCCAGATCGCCTTGTGGTCGATGACGCTGCGCACGCCCGCTTCGTACCGCTGCACGCCGCGATCGAACCGGTCGTTGAAGCCGTCGCGCGCGCGTTCCAGCAGGTGCGCGACGCGCGGCGCCTTGCGTGCGATCCACCCCTGTTCCAGCGGGTCGCCCTGTTCGTCGTGCTTCTGCTTCAGCAGGGTCGCGGTCAGCGCGGGCGACAGGATCAGCGCGACCAGCACGGACAGCACCATTGCCGAGACGATGGTGAGCGAGAACTGGCGGTAGATCACGCCGGTCGACCCGCCGAAGAATGCCATCGGCAGGAACACCGCCGACAGGACCAGCGCGATCGCGACGAGCGCGACGGTGATCTCGTTCATCGATTCGATCGTCGCCTCGCGCGGGGTCATGCCGGGGTTCTCCTCCAGCAGCCGCTCGACATTCTCCACCACGACGATCGCGTCGTCGACCAGCAGGCCGATCGCCAGCACCAGCCCGAACAAGGTCAGCGTGTTGATCGAGAAGCCGGCGACGTAGAAGACCGCGAACGTGCCCAGCAGCACCACCGGCACCGCGATGGCGGGGACCAGCGTCGCGCGCCAGCTTTGCAGGAACACGAACATGACGATGACGACGAGGATGATCGCCTCGATCAGCGTCTTGACCACTTCCTCGATCGACAGCTTGATGAAGGCGGTGGTGTCGTTGGCGAAGGCGTATTTCAGGCCGGCGGGGAAGGATTTCGATGCCTGCTCGACCTGCGCCTTGACCAGCTCGGCGGTCTTGAGCGCGTCGGCGCCGGGGGCCAGCAACACGGCGAGGCCCGCGCCGGGGTGGCGATTGACGCGGCTGCGCGCATTGTAGTTCTCCGACCCCAGCTCGATCCGCGCGACGTCATGCATGCGAACGGTCGCGCCGCTGGTCTGCGTCTTGAGGATGATGTTCGCGAATTCCTCCGGCGAGGTCAGCCGCGACTGCGCGGTGACGACCGCGTTGAGCATCTGCGTATCGGGCTGCGGCTGCCCGCCGACCTCGCCGGCCGCGACCTCGGCATTCTGGTTCTGGATCGCGGTGACGACATCGCCGGGCATCAGCTGGAACGACGCGAGCTTCGTCGGGTCCAGCCAGATGCGCATCGCATATTGCGAACCGAACACGTTGGTGTCGCCGACGCCCTGGATGCGGCTGAGCGGATCCTGCAGGTTCGACGTCAGATAGTCCGACACGTCACGGTTGGTCAGCTTGTCGGTTTCGTCATAGACGCCGACGATCAGCAGGAAGTCCGGGTTCGACTTGCGGACCACCAGCCCCTGTTGCTGCACCTGCTGCGGCAGGCGCGCGACCGCCTGCTGCACCTGGTTCTGCACCTGCACCTGCGCGATATCGGGGTCGGTGCCCTTGGCGAAGGTGGCGGTGATCGTCACCGAGCCGCGGCTGGAGGAGGACGACTGGAAATACAGCAGCCCGTCGAGGCCCGACAGCTGCTGTTCGATCACCTGGGTCACGCTGTTCTGCAGCGTCTGCGCATTGGCACCGGGGAAGGTGGCGCGCACCGACACCTGCGGCGGCGCGACGTCGGGATATTGCGCGATCGGCAGCGACAGGATCGCGCCGACCCCCGCCAGCATCACGATGATGGCCAGCACCCATGCGAAGATGGGGCGATCGATGAAGATACGCGACATGGGTGCGTCAGCCGCCCTTGCCTGCGCCCGCCGCGCCCTTTTGCTGCTGCATCTTCTTCATCTGTTCGGGCGAGGGTGGCTCGATCCGCTGCGGCGTGTTCGCGGGAACCGCGGTGATCGCCGCGCCGGGTTTCAGGTCGCGCAGCCCCTGGGTGATAATCCTGTCGCCCGGCTTCAGCCCGTCGGTGACCACCCAATAGGCGCCCTGCGTGCGCGGGGCGGTGACGGTGCGCTGCTGCGCCTTGTTGTCCGCCCCGACGACGAACAGCGTCGCATGGCCCTGCGGATCGCGGGTGATCGCCTGTTGCGGGACCAGGAAAACGTTCTGCTGGATCGCCTGCGAGAAGGTGGCGCGCACGAACATGCCGGGCAGCAGCAGTCCGTCGGGATTGGGGAAGCGCGCGCGCAGCGTCACTGCGCCGGTCGACGGATCGACGACCACCTCCGCGAATTCGACCGTGCCGGTGCGGCCGTAATCGCTGCCGTCCTCCAGCTTGAGCCGGACGGTCGCCCGCGCCAGGGTGACTCCACCCGACGCCAGAGCGCGGCGCAGCGCGAGCAGGTCGGCGGCGGATTGCTGGATGTCGACGAACATCGGGTCGAGTTGCTGGATCGTCGCCAGCGGATCGGCCTGCGTCGCGCTGACCAGCGCGCCGACGGTGAACAGGGAGCGCCCAATCCGCCCGGTGATCGGCGCAGGAACGGTGGTGAAGCGTAGGTTGACGCTCGCCGTCTCCAGCTGCGCGCGGTTAAGCGCGATGCTGGCCGCGGCCTGCCGCTGCGAGGCGACGGCGTCGGTGTAATCCTGCTTGCTGACCGCCTCGATCTCGGCAAGCGGGCGGTAGCGGTCGGCGCGGACCCGGGCGGCTTCGAACTGCGCCTGCGCATTGGCGACGCCGGCGCGCGCCTGATTGGCGGCGGCGCGGTAGAGCGAGGGGTCGATCTGGTACAGCGGCTGGCCGCGGCGGACGATCGATCCTTCCTCGAAGAAGCGGCGCTGGATCACGCCCGACACCTGCGGTCGCACTTCCGAACTCTGGAAGGCCACGGTCCGGCCGGGAAGTTCGGTGGTCTGCGCGACAGCAGTCGGCTGGACGACGACGAAGCCGACCTGTGTCGGTCGACCCTGGCCCTGGCCCTGCGCGCCCTTGCCCTTGCCCTGCGCGCCGTCACCGGCACCGGCACCGCACGCGGACAGCGCCAACAAACCGGAGGCAGCCGCGACGCACAACGACGCCCGGCTCGACAGCATCCGCATCCGCCTTGTCACCCTTCCATAACCAGCCACGTACCGCCCCGCCGGGACGCGGCCCTACAGGCTCTTTGTCGCAAATGTGTCGCAGGCGGCAACAAATTTTGCCGGACGATCCTGTCTAGCCGCGAACGAAGCGCCCCGGCCGGCGTTCCCCGACGGCGCTGATCCCCTCGCGGAAATCGGCGGTCTGCATCAACCGGTCCTGTTCGGCGCGTTCGTGATCGGTGCGCTGACGCACCGCCTGCGCCAGATCGGCGCGCAGCGTGGCGCGCGTGGCCTCGACCGCCAGCGGCGCGTTGGCGGCGATCTCCGCGGCAAGCCGGACGGCGGCGGCGCGCACCTCGACCAGCGGCGCGACCTCGTCGACCAGGCCGTAGCGTAGCGCGTCCTCGGCCTTCACGCGCCGTCCGGTCAGCAGCATCATCGCGGCATGTTGCTGCCCCACGACGCGCGGCAACGTGTGGGTGATGCCGAAGCCGGCATGGAAACCCAGCGTCACGAAATTGGCCGAAAAGCGCGCCTCCGGCGCGGCGACGCGGAAATCGCCGACGAGCGCGAGGCCCAGGCCGGCGCCGACCGCCGCGCCCTGCACCGCGACGACGACCGGCTTGTTCGCCGCGAACAGGCGGACGGCGGCGCTGTAGAGCGCAGGCGTCTCGCTTTCCCCGCTGTCGTCGGCGAGCGGCTTGTCCCCGGTCAGGTCGGCACCGCCGCAGAAGACCTTCCCCTCGGTCGCCAGCACGATCGCGCGCACCGCGTCGTCGCGGTCCAGCGCTTCGAACGTGTCGGCCAGCGCCTCGACCAGCCGCGCGTTGACGTGATTGTGGGGCGCGCGGTCGATCACCACGGTGGCGACGTGATCGGCGATGGAGACGGCGATGTGGCGGGTCATGTCGTTCATGCACGGGTTCCCAGCAGGTTGCGGGCGACCACCCAATTGTGGATCTCGGTCGGCCCGTCGTAGATACGCATCAGGCGGATACGCGCCGCCATCTGCGCCAGCGGCATCTCGCGCGTCACGCCAATCGCCCCGAAGCTCTGCATCGCATGGTCGAGGACGTCCCACGCCATTTCGAGCGCGAAGCTCTTGATCATCGAAATGTCGGTGCGGATGTCGCGCCCCTGATCGAGCTTCCACGCGCAGTCGTAGGTCATCAGCCGCGCGGCGTGGATACGGATGGCGGCGTCGGCGATCCAGTTCTGCACCGTCTGCCGCTCGCTCAACGGCTTGCCGAAGGTGGTGCGCTGCGGGGCATAGTCGATCATCATGTCGAGCGCGCGCTGCGCCATGCCGATTGCATTGGCGGCCATTTCCGCGCGGCGCGTGCCCAGCCGCAGCTGCATCGGGGCGAACCCCTGGCCCTCCTGGCCCAGCAGCTTCCATCCCGGCACGCGGCAGTCGTCCAGCGCGACCTCATAGGTCGTCTCGCCGCCGATCATCGGGATCGGGCGGACGACGTTGAAGCCCGGCGCATCGTGATCGACCAGGAACGCCGACATGCCGCCGCGCGCGCCCTTTTCCCGGTCAGTCACCGCCATGACGATGGTGAAATCGGCCTCGGCCGCGCGGGTGATCCAGATCTTGCGCCCGTTCAGCAGCCAGTCGTCGCCGTCGCGCGTCGCGGTGGTGCGCATCCCGGCAGGGTCGGAGCCGGCGCCCGGTTCCGAAATGCCGATCGCCGATATCGTCTCGCCGCGCACATAGGGCGCCAGATACGCCTCGCGCTGGCGGTCGTCGACGGTCGCGGCGAGCATCCGCAGGTTGGGGGAATCGGGGGGCAGGGTGTAGGGGACGATCGTGCGGCCCAGCGCCTCGTTGACCGCCACCATCGCGACGGCGGGCAGATCATGTCCGCCGACGTCGGCGGGCGCATCCAGTCCCCACAGCCCCATTTCGCGCGAGACACGGTCGATCCGCTCGCGCTCCGCAGTCGACAGGTGGAGGCCGTCGCCGGCCACGTCGCGTTGCAGCACCGCGCCTTCCAGCGGAACCAGTTCATCGTCGACAAAGCGGCGGACGAGGTCCGCGATCATGCGGTGATCGTCGTCCAGATCGAAATTCACGGCCCTCTCCCGGCACTAATGTTTGCGCGGACACTAGGCGGCATGTCCGCGTCGCGCCAGTGCCGGTGAAACCGAAGCGGCCTTTGGGCGTTGCAGGACTACGGGGGTGAAACGGTATACCGGCGCCCGGGGGTTAAAGGGGCGTTATTCTTGTCTTTTCTTGTTCGTCGTCCCCGCGTTCTGGCCGCCACCGCCCGCAGTGCGATCGCCTGGGCCATCGCGAGTGTAATGCTGCCGCCGCCGGCGGCGGCGCAGATGGGGATGCCCGGCACGGCGCCGGCCCGCGGCCCCGACACGCCGGCGCCGGTGCCCGCATCCGACCCGCAGGCGAACGCACCGATCGTCCCCGATGCGGAGTTCGACGCCGCGCTGCCGCCGATCACCAATGACATCAACGCGCCGCTGGAGCCGGTCACGGTCCAGCCTGCGACGCCCACCGGTAGCGCAGAGCAGGCCGCCGCTGCGCCGCTGACACCGGGGCAGCCGCCGGCGGCGGCCACGCCGGACGCTGCGCTGGCCGCGCCGCTGGAGCCGCTGGCGGCGTTCGACAGCACGCCGCTCAATGCCGTCGCCGACAGCGGCGGGACTGAGACACCCGACATCGCCTATGTCACCGAGGTGCGCGGGCTGGACCCGCTGGGGCTGACTGACGAGTTCAATTCGCTGTCCGCGTTGCGCGAGGGCAAGGGCAAGGCCGATAACGCGACCCAGATCGCCGCCCGCGCGCGCGAGGACGAGGGGCTGGCGGTGCGGCTGATGAAGTCGCTGGGCTATTACGACGGCACCGCGATCTCCACGATCGAGAACGTCCCAGGTGAGAACGGCACCGCGGCCGCCTCACGGATCCGCGCGATCGTTTCGGCGACGCCGGGCGTGCTCTACACACTGGGCACGATCACGGTGCAGGCCGGGCCGACGGTGCCGGAGGGGCTGGTGCGCCGCGAACTGCCGCTGAAGACCGGCGATCCGATCCAGGCCGCGCGGGTGCAGGGCGCGGAAGCGAACGTCAGCCTGAAGCTGCCGCAGCAGGGCTATCCGTTCGTCAAGGTCGGTGAACGCGACATTCTGCTCGACGAACAGACTCATCGCGGCGACTATACGCTGCCGGTCGACACCGGGCCGCGATCGTCGTTCGGCGCACTGCGGACCGAGGGCGATGCGGTGTTCGGGCTAGAGCACCTCAACGTCTTCCCGCGGTTCAAGCAGGGCCAGTTGTACGATGCGCGGCTGACCGACGACCTGCGTCAGGCGGTGGTCGGCACCGGGCTGTTCAACTCGGTCGGCGTCGAACCGGTGCGCACCGGACAGCCGGGGCCGGACGGGACCGAGCAGGTCGACCTGATGATCCGGCAGAACAAGGGGCCGGCACGCAGCCTGGCGGGCAGCGTGGGGTTCCAGACCGGTCAGGGCGTGACCGCGGAAGGCACGTTCACCAACCGCAACCGCTTCCCGCCCGAAGGCGCGCTGATCCTGGGGGCGATCGCGGGGACGCAGCAGCAGGGGTTGTCGGCGACGTTCCGGCGCCAGAACGCCGGGCGGCGCGACCGCACGGTTACGGTGATCGCCAGCGCGCTGCGCGCCAATTACGATGCGTTCGAGGCATTCACGGGCACGCTGTCCGGCCGGATCAGCTACGATTCGACGCCGATCTGGCAGAAGAAATTCACCTATGCCTATGGCTTCGAACTGGTCGGCACCAACGAAAGCGTGTTCGATTTCGGCGAGAACAGGCGCGTGCGGCGCACCTACGGCGTACTCGCGCTGCCGGGACAGGCGCTGTTCGACCGGTCGAACGATCTGCTGAACCCGACCAAGGGCTATCGATTGAAGCTGAACCTCAGCCCGGAGACGTCGGTGCAGGGATCGGTGCGCCCCTATGGCCGCGCGCTGATCGAGGCGACCGGATATTATCCCGTGAGCGACAGCCTGGTAATCGCCGGGCGTGCGCGGGCCGGCAGCATCTTCGGCGTGGCGCGCGACGATATCGCGCCGTCGCGGCGCTATTACGGCGGCGGCGGCGGATCGGTGCGCGGCTATGGCTTCCAGCGGCTGGGGCCGCTCGAGCCGGTCAGCTCGCTGGTGCCGGACGACAAGGGCAATATCGACCTCGCCAACCTGCGCCCGGTCGGCGGTCGAAGCCTCAACGAATTCTCGCTGGAGGCGCGCTATCGCTTCGGCGATTTCGGGATTGTGCCGTTCATCGACGCGGGCAATGCGTATGAAAGCGTTTTGCCCAAGGGCGGCGACCTGCGCTTCGGTGCCGGGATCGGCGGGCGTTTTTACACCAATTTCGGCCCAATGCGTGTCGACGTCGCCACGCCGCTGAACCGGCGGCCCGGCGACCCGCGTATCGCGCTGTACCTTTCGATCGGGCAGGCGTTCTGATGACCGAGAACACCGCTCCCGCCGCTGAGACCGTCGTCGTGACGCGCCGCCCGCTGTGGCAGCGTATCTTGAAATGGCTCGGCATCGCGCTGCTGGCGCTCGCCGTGCTGGTGCTGGCGATCGTGGCCGGGATCAACACCGATCCGGGCCGCCGCTTCGTTGCGGACCAGATCGGCGGCTATTCGACCGCGTCGGGGCTGAACATCAAGGTCGGGCGGATCGATGGCTCGCTCTACGGGCGGATGCGCTTGTCCGACGTGCGCGTCAGCGATCCCAAGGGCGTGTTCCTCACGTCACCGCGGATCGACGTCGACTGGCGTCCGTTCGCGTTTGTCAACAATCACGTCGACGTGCGCAGCGCGTCGAGCCAGCTCATCACGATGCGGCGCAATCCCGAACTGCGCCCGTCGCCCGAGCCGACCGACCCCAATGCGCCGATCCTTCCCGATCTGGACATCGATATCGGCCGCTTGCAGGTCGCGCGCTTCGTCATGAAGCCGCCGGTATCGGGCGCGCGTCATATCGTGCGCATCGACGGGCAGGCGCATATCGCCGACCGGCGCGCGCAGCTGGTGGCCAACGTCGACGCGCTGCGCGGTGCCGGCGTCGCCGGTGGTGATCGCGCGCGGTTGCGGCTGGATGCGGTGCCCGACGACAACAAGCTCGACCTGAACCTGCGCCTTGCCGCGCCAGCGGGTGGCCTGGTGGCGCAGATGGCGGGGCTGAAGGCGCCGCTGACCGCGACCGTGGACGGTGCCGGCAGCTGGGCGTCGTGGCGCGGCCGCGCTGTCGCGACGCTGGGCGGCGGGCAGCTTGCGGATCTGTCGCTGCTGGCGCGCAACGGGCATTTCGAAGTGCGTGGGCCGACCCGGCCGGGGCTGTATCTGGAAGGGCCGGTCGAACGGCTGACCGCGCCGGCGATGCAGGTCGCGCTGGACGCGACGCTGGCGGAACGGCGCGCGGATACGCGGATCAAGCTGACGTCGGACGCGCTGGCGGTGGACGCTGGCGGCATCGTCGATCTCGCCAACAGCCGCTTCGGCAATTTCGCGGTCGATGCGATGCTGAAGACGCCGGGGGCGATCGCACCGAACGTGCGCGGACGCGACGTGCTGGCGCGCGTCGTCCTGAACGGCGCGTTCGCGACGCCGACCGTCGATTACAAGCTGCGGGCCGCTGCGCTGGGCTTCGCCGATACCAGCGTCGAGCGGCTGTATGCCGAGGGGCGCGCGACCGTGAATGCCGATCGCATCCTGGTGCCGGTCCATGCACGGGCGGCACGAGTCGCGGGGTTGAACCCGGCACTGGGCGGGTTGACCACCAACGCGCGGATCGACGGCGATCTGGCGATCGCCATGCCGAACATCCTGTCGGACAATCTGCGCATTCGTTCCGACACGATCGACGCGACCGCGATCATCGCCGCCAACGTGCAGACCGGGCGCTACACCGGCGCACTGCAGGGGCGTGTCAACAATTTCCGCGTCGACAGCGTCGGCATTCTGAACATCCAGACCAAGGCCGATCTGGTACCCGGCGCGCGCGGCGGCTTCGGCATCACGGGCCGCGTCGCGGTGCAGACCAAGCAGCTGTTCAATGCCGGCGTGCGCAATTTCCTGGGCGGCAATGCGGTGCTGAGCACGCGCTTCGGCTATTCGCCCGAGGGGATCGTTACCTTCCAGAGCCTGACGATGAACGCGCCACAGTTCCGCATCACGCGCGGGCAGGGGCGGTTCGATCCGCGCAATGGCGGGCTGCTGGTCGATGCCGATGCCTTTTCGACGCAATATGGCCCGCTGTTCGCGCGGGTGACGGGCAGCGCGACCGCGCCGGTCGTGCGGTTGCGCGCGCCACGGCCGGGCGTGGGCGTGGGGCTGGCCGATCTGGATGCGCGGATCGTCGGGCGCGGTGGCGCCTATCAGGTGAATGCGACGGGCGGGACGACCTATGGCCCGTTCACTGCCGACGTGCTGGTGACCCCCGGCGCGCAACTGGCGATCGACGTGCGCCGAGTGCTGTTCGCGGGGGTACAGTTCGCCGGGCGGATGGTGCAGACCGCGGCAGGGCCGTTCGCCGGCCAGCTGCGTTTCGCCGGGTCGGGGCTGAACGGCACCGCGGCGTTGAGCGCGCAGGGCCGGTATCAGCGCGCCGCGATCGACGCCCGCGCCTATGCCGCGACGATTCCGGGCGCGATCGACTTCACGATCGGCCGCGCGCTCATCAAGGCGGATGCGGTCCTGTACAACAAGCCGCAGATCACGGCGGACGCGCAGGTCGCCGATCTTCGTTACGGGGCGACGGTGATCCAGGCGGGCCGCGTCAAGGTGAACTATGCCGGCGGATCGGGCACGGCGCAGGCGCTGTTGACCGGATCGAACGGGGTGCCGTTCCGCCTCGCCGCCAATGCGCGGCTGTCGCCCAGCCAGTATCTGGTCGCGTTGCAGGGGCAGGCGAACGGCGTGTCGTTCCGAACCCCCAGCGCGGCGCGGATCGTTCCGGCGGACGGCGGCTATCGGCTTGACCCGACGCGGCTCGATTTCGATCGCGGGTCGATGCGGGTGGCGGGCCGCTTCGGCGGCGGGATGACGCAGGCGCAGATGCGGCTGGACAGGATGGACCTGTCACTGGTCAGCGCGCTGGTACCGAATCTGGGCGTCGGTGGCCAAGCGACCGGCAGCGTCGACTACGTCCAGCGCAGCGGCGCGGCCTTCCCGCAGGCGGATGCGCGATTGTCGGTGACGAACTTCACCCGTTCCAGCCTGTCGTCGGTTTCCGAGCCGGTCGATATCCTGTTCCAGGGGCGGCTTTCAGATGCTGGTGGCGACGGGCGGGCGCTGATCCGTCGTGGCGGCAACGCCGTCGGGCGGATGGTCGCGACGCTGACCCCGGTGGGCAGCGGCAGCTGGACGACGCGGCTGGCGCAGGGCGCCTTGTCGGGCGGCGTGCGCTATAATGGTCCGTCGGGCGTGCTGTTCAGCTTCGCGGGGCTGGCGGAGCAGCAATTGTCCGGTCCGATCGCGATCGCCGCCGATCTGGGCGGCACCGCATCGGCACCGCGGATCAACGGCCTGATCCGCGCCGACAACCTGACATATGACAATGAAACCTATGGCACGCGGCTGTCGAACATGCGCATCGCCGGGCGGTTCAACAACGACCGGCTGGAGCTGACCCAGGTGCAGGCGCGTGCCGGGCAGGGAACGGTGCAGGCGCAGGGCGTGGTCGGGCTTGCCGCGGCGCAGGGCTTCCCGATGGACGTGCGCGTGGCGATGCGCAACGCGCAGCTGGCGCGATCCGACGCGCTGGGCGCGACCGCCAGCGGCGACGTGCGCATCCAGAAGAACGCCGATGGCGGATTGATCAGCGGGACGATCAGCGTGCCCAACGCCCGCTATCAGATCATCCGCCAGGGATCGGCGGAAGTCCCCGAACTGACCGGCGTCCGGCGCAAGAGCGACATTCGCGTCGCGCGGCCGACCGACCGTCCCGCCGCGGCACCAGTCGGCCTGTTCAAGCTCGACCTGCGTGTGCGGGCGGACAACCAGCTGTTCGTGTCCGGCATGGGGCTGGAGAGCGAATGGGAGATGGACCTGCGCGTCGGCGGCACCTCGGCGGCGCCGGTCATCACTGGCGGGCTGGACCTGGTGCGCGGGACGTATTCGTTCGCGGGCAAGAGGTTCGAGGTACAGCGCGGGCAGGTGCGGTTCCGCGGCGGCGCGATGACCGATCCGGACATCAACATCCTGGCGACGACCAGCAGCGACGGGGTGACGTTCAACATCGCCATCACCGGCACCGGGCAGCGTCCGCAGATCGCCTTCACGTCGAGCCCCGCGCTGCCGCAGGACGAGGTGGTCAGCCGACTGCTGTTCGGGACCAACCCGGAGAATCTGTCTGCGACCGAGGCGATCCAGCTGGCAGCGGCGCTCAATTCGCTGCGCGGGTCGGGTGGCGGGCTGAACCCGCTGGGCAAGCTGCGTTCGGCGACCGGCTTCGACCGGCTGCGGGTGCTTGGCGCGGATGAGGCGAGCGGGCGCGGGACGGCGCTGGCGGCGGGCAAGTATCTGACGAACGATATCTATATCGAGATCGTCACTGACGCCCGCGGCTTCACCGCGACGCAGCTGACCATCGCCTTGACGCGGTCGATCAGCATCCTGTCGCAGGCCGGGTCGTTCGGCGGATCGAACGTCCAGCTGCGCTATTCGCGGGATTTCTGACGCGGCGGCACGATCCGTTCTTTTCCGCTACTGACATCCGGGTTAGCATCGACGCCGGAGCGGAGAGGAAAACGCTATGAGCGAGCATGTCGAGGTGATGATCGTGGGCGCCGGCCTGTCGGGGATCGGCGCGGCGTGGCACCTTCAGGACCGCTGCCCGGGACGCAGCTACGTGATCCTTGAGGCGCGCGCCGCGATGGGGGGGACGTGGGACCTGTTCCGCTATCCGGGCATCCGTTCCGATTCCGACATGCATACGCTGGGCTACAGTTTCCGGCCGTGGACCGCGGCGAAATCCATCGCCGACGGCCCGTCAATCCGCGCCTATATCGAGGAGACCGCACGCGACGGCGGGATCGACCGGCATATCCGTTTCCACCACAAGGTGACGCGCGCGAGCTGGTCGACCAAGGAGGCGCGCTGGACCGTGGAAGCGCGACGCGCGGACGGCACGACCGCGACCTTCACGTGCAACTGGCTGCACATGTGCTCTGGCTATTACGACTATGATCGCGGCCATGCCCCGGCGTTCGAGGGGCAGGAGAGCTTCGCCGGGCGGATCGTCCACCCGCAATTCTGGCCGCAGGACCTCGATTATGCGGGCAAGAAGGTGGTGGTCATCGGCAGCGGTGCGACCGCGGTGACGCTGGTGCCGTCGATGGCGCGACAGGCGGCGCACGTCACGATGCTGCAACGCTCCCCCACCTATGTCGTATCGAGACCGGCGGAGGACGGGTTCGCCAACTGGCTGCGCCGCCACCTGCCGTCGAAGGCCGCTTATGGGGTGACGCGGTGGAAGAACGTGCTGATGGGCATGTTCTTCTATCGCATGACGCGCACCCGGCCGGAGCAGACGAAGGAGCGGCTGATCGGGATGGTGCGCGAGAAACTCGGCCCCGACTACGACGTCGCCACGCATTTCACCCCGCGGTACAATCCCTGGGATCAGCGGCTGTGCCTCGTGCCTGACTCGGACCTGTTCGATGCGATCAGCGCCGGCGACGCCAGCGTCGAAACGGGCACGATCGACCGGTTCACGCCGGGTGGCATCATGCTGTCGGACGGGCGCGAGATCACCGCGGACATCATCGTGACCGCGACCGGGCTGGAAGTGGCGCTGATGGGCGGCACGCAGTTCGAACGCGACGGCGTGCCGATCGATCTGACCCAGTCGTTGCAGTACAAGGGGATGATGTTCTCGGACGTGCCGAACATCAGCTTCGTATTCGGCTACACCAATGCATCGTGGACGCTGAAGGCCGATCTGGTCGCGATGTACCTGTGCCGCCTGCTCAATACGATGAAGAAGCGCGGTCTGCGACAGGCGACGCCGCGGATCGGCGCCGACCCCGTCGCGCCCGAGCCGTTCGTGGATTTCACCTCCGGTTACATCCAGCGCGCGCTCGATCGGTTGCCCCGGCAGGGTGACCGCAAGCCGTGGCGGCTCAACCAGAATTACGCGCTGGACGTGCTGGCGCTACGCTTCGGATCGGTCGACGACAGCATGGAATTCAGCAACCCGGCACCATCGGCGCGCCGCGCCGCCTGACCGGGCATCCGCCGTTCATCATCGCCGTGCCGTGAGGGACGGCAATTCAGTCCGGTGACAGCGCGAAGCCGTCACCGGACCGAACCGGTTCGTCTTACCAGGGACGAACGGTCATTCCGTACACGACGGAGATAATGAACGCGAGCATGGCTTTCTCCCTGTTATGCTCACCCCCGGCGAAGGAGGCGGGCAAACATTAACAAGCAATTTACCTTCGCTCAACATCGTTAACCTTGTCTGCGGCTTCCTTCGTCACACATTAAGCCAATCTTCAAAAGTGCCGGTTACGCCGGAACTTGCCATGGCCAGTCCTCACAGCCCTACCCCGCCCGTGCCGCCGGTCGGGACGACCGTCGGCGTCGCCGGCGCCGGGATGGTGCCGCACGTCAAGGTGCTGGCCGAGATCGCGAATTTTCCGGCGCTCCGCCGCCGTCTCGGGCTCGACCGGACGCGGTCGCTGCCGACCGATATCGCCGACCGGTTTCCTGCGCTGCTGCCCGGCGCCATCGCTCGCGCGGTCGGGCCGGCGATGATCGAGATCGACGCCCAGGGGACGGACGCGGACGTGACCGCGGCGATCACGCGCGCGATGGCGATCCCGTTCCTGATCGACGGCGACTGGCACCGAGTCGATCTGTCGCTTGGCGTGGCGGTCGTCGCGGACGGCAATGACGACGAACTGGCCCTGATCGAGCGTGCCGAACGATCGCTGGCGCAGGCGAAGCGTCGCCGATCGGAACAGGACCGCGCCGATGCCGAGCCGACTCCCGTCGCGGCGCTGGCACGGGAACTGGACCGGGCGCTGGAACGCGACGAATTGCTGCTGATGTACCAGCCCAAGGTCCATGCGCGACGTCACGAAATTTCAAGTGTCGAGGCGCTGGTGCGCTGGCAGCATCCCGAGCGTGGCATGGTCCTGCCCGGCGAGTTCATCGCCGCGGCGGAGGAAGCGCAGCGGATCGACGGGCTAACCCTGTGGACGATCCGGCGCGCGTTGCGTGACCAGATGACACTGCGCGCCGCGGGATGGGATCTGCGCATCTTCATCAACATTTCCGGCCAGTTGCTGTCCAACGTTCATTTCGTTGAGACGGTCTGCGCGATCGTCGAGGACACACCCGACGCCAAGCTGGGGTTCGAGGTGACCGAGACCTCGGTCATCCGCGACCCGGAGTGCGCGATCACCAACCTCAATCGGTTCGATGCGATCGGCGTGCGCATCTCCATCGACGATTACGGCGCCGGTCTGTCGAGCCTGGCGTATCTGAAGCAACTGCCGGCGCGCGAGCTGAAGATCGACAAGCTGTTCATCACCCACCTCACCAGTTCCAACCGCGATCCGCTGATCGTGCGCTCGACGATCGACCTTGCCCATGCCCTCGACATGGAGGTTGTGGCTGAAGGCGTCGAGACGGGGGCGACGCTGGCGTTGCTGACGGTCATGGGGTGCGACACGGTGCAGGGGTTCTTCATCAGTCGCCCGATCGCGCTCGACGCGCTGATCGACTTCCTGCGGCACGACGATACGCAGCGCGCGACCCGCGAGTCGCGCGTGTCGGTGATGCGGCTGGCGAACTCATGGAAACGTCACTGATCCGACGCCTGTGTGCCTGCGTCGCCGCGATGGCGATGGGGTTTATGTTGATGGCGGCAGCCCCTGCGCGGGACCCGTCGTTCGACCATCGGATCGAGCGGGCGAAAGCCGCCATGCCCTCCGATCCTCGCTCCGCGGTCGTGGAAGCCTATCGCGCGCTCGCGTTGGCACGGGCCGAGCGTGACCCGATCGAGGCCTCGCGCAAGAACGCCATCGCGCTGTGGCTGGCGGGGGAGGCGCTCGGCAGGGTCGGAGAGACGGGCCGGGCGCTGCGGATTCTTGCGCTGGCCGAGGCGAATGCCGGTAAGCAGGGGATCGATCGCGCGCTTCTGGCCGAAATCCTCCTGTCGCGCGGTGCGACGCTGACGGATGCGGGACGCATCGCGGAGGCCCTGCCGGCCTTGCAGCATGCGCACGGGCTTTTTGCCGCCTTGGGACGGGCAAGGGATCAGGCCAAGGCACTGACGCTCATTGCCCTGCTGTATGACGGCGCACGCGATCATCATGCAGCACTGCGGTATTTCCAGCAGGCGCTGGATGCGACCAGCCCGGACCCGGGCATCTTCTTTCCGGTCTATCTGGGCCGCGGTGTGTCGCTGACGTCGCTGCATCGCTACGTCGAGGCGCTTCGGGACTTCGATCGTGCGCTGCCGATGGCGGAGGCCACCGGCAACGACATGGTGGTGGCCCAGGCGCTGAGCAACCTTGCCGATGTGCGCCTCCGTCTCGGGCAGGTCGATGCGGCAAGCCGGGCCGTCCAGCGGGCGCTGGCGCTGGCGGACAACGTGCGTCTCGCGCCGGTGCGGCCGCAGCTTCTGCTGCTCGCCGCAGCGGTGGCGCAGCGCAGGGGCGACCTGAGCGAAGCCGCGGCCTTGGTCGAACGGGGCTTCCATGGCGCGGACCTGTCCAGCACCACGCTGGCCGATCGCGGGATGCATGAGATCGCCTATCGCGTCTACGTCGCGCGCGGCGATGCGGCGCGGGCGCTGGTCCATCTGTCGGCGCTGAAGCGGATCGACGACCAGGCGACCGAGATCGCGCGGTCGAACAGCGCGGCGCTGGCGACCGCGCGGTTCGATTACGCCAATCAGGAACTGCGCATCGCCAAGCTGCGCGCCGCCGATCTGGCGCGATCGATCCGTTACGAGCGGGCCTCGGCGGCGACGCAGCGGTGGATCTTCGCCGCGGCCGGCGTCACGACCGCGGCGGTCATCATCGCGCTGGCGATGGCGTTGCTGGCGATCCGCCGCAGCCGCGACCGCGTCCGCGCCGCCAACGACGCGCTGGCGGCGACCAATGCCGAACTGGGCAAGGCGTTGCGCGCGAAGACCGAGTTCCTGGCGACGACCAGCCACGAGATCCGCACGCCCTTGAACGGCATTCTCGGGATGACGCAGGTGATGATCGCAGACACGCGGCTGGAGGCGGCGGTCCGGGAACGGCTGGGCGTGATCCATGGCGCGGGCACGACGATGCGGGCGCTGGTCGACGACATCCTGGACGTGGCGAAGATCGAAACCGGGCGGATGACGATCGAGAGCGCGCCGCTCGACGTCCATGCGGCGCTGGAGGAGGCCGTTCGCCTGTGGCGCGCGCCCGCGGTGGCCAAGGGACTGGTGTTCGAGGCGACATGGGAAGACGTGCCGCAATGGATCGTCGGCGACGTCACGCGGTTGCGCCAGATCGTGTTCAACCTCTTGTCGAACGCGGTCAAGTTCACCGCCAGCGGGCATGTGCATCTGGCGCTGACGACGCAGGATGCGCGATTGCGCCTGACGGTGCAGGATAGCGGCATCGGCATCCCGAGCGACGTGCAGGACGCGATCTTCGAATCCTTCCGCCAGGCCGATGCCGGCACCACGCGGCAGTTCGGCGGCACGGGGCTGGGGCTCGCGATCTGTCGAAACCTGGCGCGCGCGATGGGCGGCGATGTGACGGTGGAAAGTCGTGCGGGGCAGGGCGCGCGCTTCACGCTGGACCTGCCGCTGGTCGTCGCGCCCCCCCCCGACCTGCCTACGGTACCGCCGGCGCTGCTGGTGGTGGAACGCAGCCCGATCACCCGCGCGATGTACGCCGCGCTGTTCCGCGATATGGGCCAGGTGTCCTTTGCCGACCCGGAATATGCGGCGGCCGAGATCGCCCGGCTGCGCCCCGATCGCGTGCTGGTGGAGGCCGGCGCGCTGACCGCGGCGGGCGATCTGGCGCCGATCGCCGCGGCGGCCGCGGCCGCGCCGGTCGCGGTGATCGCCCCTGCCAGCGGGGGTCCGGCACACCTTATATGGCATTCGCATGGTGCCACCCATGTTATTGAACGGGCGGCAGGAAAGCGTGCACTGGTGGCGGCCGTCAACGCGCTGGAAACCGCGCTTGCGCGGCAGGCGGCTTAGGGACATAAGACAGATGACAGGTCCATGGACCAACGGCCCCGGGAGGAACGTTCGCGCATGTCGGCACTGAACGTCCTGTTCATCGAAGACGATCGGATGAACCGGCGGGTCGTTCGCGACATGCTGGACGTCGCGGGCGCCACGATGGTCGAGGCCGAAAGCGCCGAGATCGGGCTGGACCTGATCGACGGCAACGATTTCGATATGATCCTGGTCGACCTGCGGATGCCCGGCATGGACGGTATCACCGCGATCGGGCACATCCGTGCGCGGACCGATGCGAAGGCACAGCTGCCGGTGATCGTCGTGACCGCCGATACCGCCCCGGACCTGCGCGACCGGTGCATCGCGGCAGGGGCGAACGACGTGATCTTCAAGCCGGTGGCAATGGATCAGCTGTTCGAGGCGATGGGCCGCCTGCTGGCGGAGAATGAGGAAGACGATCTGATCTGACGGGCGCTCAGTCGCGGGCGGCGCGCAGCGCATCCGCCAGCGAGGCGGTGGCGCTGCCGCGGCGCGCGGGGCGCGGTTGATCGGGGGCCGGGGACCAGCCCGTCAGGAAAACGATGTCGAAGCGCTCGCGCGTCCGTCCGTCATCGTCCGCCGCCGCCGCGAAAGCGGCCGCCGCCCGCGCCAGTGCGTCGCGCCGCAGCGGGTGCCGCTCGACCAGCACGTTGCCCGCGGCCATCCCGCGCAAATCCTCCAGCAGCCGCCCGATGCCCGGATAGCCGACCGACAGCGTCTCCACGTCCGCGACCGGCAGGGCGAACCCGGCGCGCAGCAACAGGTCGCCGGCCGAGCGCACATCGACCAGCGGGTGGCAGCGGGCGACCGGGCGCTCGCTTTCTGCCGCTCGCAACGCACCGCGCAGCTGCGGCAGGCTGTTGCTCCCGACGAACGCGCCCAGGAACAGTCCATCCGCGCGCAGGGTCCGCCGGATCAGCGCCAACGCGCCCGGCAGGTCGCTGACGCTGTCGAGCGTCCCGGCGGCGACGACCAGGTCGAAGCTGTGATCGGCAAACGGCAGTCGGTCCTCATCCCCGTGCACCCCGCCGGCCGCGCGTGCGAAGGCGAAGCCGGGGTCCAGCCGCGCGATACGCGCGCCGGGGGGCGGCGCGAAAGCGGCATCGAACGTGCCGACATCCAGCACATCGGCAAAGGTGCGCGTCACCGCCGCCAGCCGGTCGGCGATGCCGTCCAGCATCGCGGCGCGCAGGAAATCGTGCGCGGCATAGCGCGGGGCGGCGCGATCGCGGTGGCGACGGCGCGCGGAACGATCGAAGATGTCGACGGGCTGCATGATCCGGCTGCGGCTTGTGCGCGTTCGGGCCGGCGGCCACAAGGGAAACGTGCCGCTCGCCCGTCTGCTGAACCTGGCCCTGCCGCCGCGCTGCCCCGGATGCGGGGCCATCGTGGAGGCGCCCGATCGCTTCTGTGCCGGATGCTGGGGCGGGTTGCGGTTCCTGGGGCCGCCGTGGTGCGCGACGTGCCACGCGCCTTTCGACATCGACCGGGGGGAGGGGGCGCAATGTGGTGCCTGCCTTTCCATCCCGCCGCAGCACGCCGGGGTCAGCGCCGCGGTGGCCTATGGCGAGGTCGCTCGCACGGTGGCACTGCGGCTGAAATACCAGCGGCGCACCGCCTATGCGGTGACGATGGCGCGGTTGATGCAGCGCCACCTGCCCGCGGATGCCGACCTGTTGCTGCCCGTGCCGCTGCATCGCTGGCGGTTGTGGACGCGCGGCTACAACCAGGCGGGGCTGATCGCGGCGGCCTTGTCGCGGGGCAGCGGGGTGGGGAGCGCGATGGACCTGTTGCGACGCCGGCGCGCCACCCCCGTCCTGCGCGGCCGCAACCCGCGTGAGCGCCGCCAGGCGGTGGCCGGGGCGTTCGCGGTCGCGCCGGGCGCGGCGGAGCGGTTGCGTGGCCGGCATGTCGTCCTGGTCGACGACGTCTATACCAGCGGTGCCACCACCGATGCCTGCATCGCGGTGCTGCGCCGCGCGGGCGCCGCGCGTGTCACGGTGCTGGCGTGGGCGCGGGTGATCGCCGAAGCCCAGGACGCGTGACGGCGGATTGACAGCGCGCGCCTGCGATCACACCTACAGCGGATGGCACAGGTCGAAATCTACACCAAGGCGTTCTGCCCCTATTGCGCACGGGCGATGAACCTCCTGTCCTCCAAGGGCGTCGCGCCGGAGGAGACCGACATCACCATGGATCGCGGCAAGCGCGAGGAGATGATCCAGCGCGCCAATGGTCGCACCACCGTGCCGCAGATCTTCATCGACGGCGCGCATGTCGGCGGATCGGACGATCTGGCCGCGCTGGAACGCGACGGCAAGCTGGACGCGATGCTGGCAGGCTGAGACGTGATCGTCTTCGACCTTCGCTGTGGCGGGGGGCATGTGTTCGAGGCGTGGTTCGCCTCCAGCGCCGCATTCGACGAACAACGTGACCGGAAGCTGGTGGCGTGCCCGCTATGCGGGGACGTCCAGATCGGCAAGGCCGTGATGGCGCCCCATGTCGGGCCGAAGGGCAATCGCGCGACGTCGCCCGCCGCAACCGACGAAGATCGTCGCGCGATGCTGGCCCGCCTTGCGGAGGCGCAGGCCCAGTTGCTCAGTCGATCGCGCTGGGTCGGCAGCGATTTCGCGCGCGAGGCACGTGCGATGCACGATGGCGACAGCGAACATGCCGCGATCCACGGCCAGGCCAGCGCCGCGGAGGTCACCGCACTGATCGAGGACGGCGTCCCGGTCGCCCCGCTGCCGCTGCCCGTGACGCCGCCGAAGCAGCTCAACTGACGGGAATCGCTTTCTCACTGCTTTGGCGGTTGGCGGAAGAGGTGGGATTCGAACCCACGGACGGGTTGCCCCGTCGCTGGTTTTCAAGACCAGTGCCTTAAACCACTCGGCCACTCTTCCGCGGTTCGCGGGCGGCATGGTGCCATCGCGAGCGCCGCGCTTAGGACGGGTGCGCCCGGTCGTGCAAGTGCGGCGGTGATTTGCGGTTCCGCGCGGCGCCCCACTATGCCAGAACGGCGCGAATGAAGGGGGTTGCACCGTTCGCCCGGCGCCTGCGCGCTGTGTTGCTTGCCATGGCCGTATTGACGGGAGGCGCCCTGACCGGGACCGCGCCGGTCGCGGCGCAGGATGCGGTGGGCGACGAGCAGGCCGGTTTCCAGGCCTATCTGCAGCAGGTGCGCGGCCGTGCGATCGCCGCCGGGGTGAAGCCGGCGACGGTCGATGCGGTGTTGCCGACACTGACGTTCAATCCGCGCGTCGTCGCGCTCGACCGGCAGCAGCCGGAGACGGCGCCCAATGCCCCGATCTCGATGTTCGCGCCCTATCGCGCGGCGCATGTCGATGCGGCGCGGATCGAGCGCGGGCGCACCACCTATGCCGCGCAGCGCAGCGGGCTGGCGAGCGTCGAGGCGCAGACCGGCGTGCCCGAGCAGATCATGGTGGCGATCTGGGGCCATGAAACCAATTACGGCAGCTATACGGGCAATTTCGACCTGCTGCGCAGCCTGGCGAGCCTTGCCTATGAAGGGCGTCGCCGGCCGTTGTTCGAGGGCGAGTTCATCGCCGCGATGAAGATGATCGATCGCGGGGTGCCGCGGGCGCAGTTGCTCGGCAGTTGGGCGGGGGCGACCGGCAATCCGCAATTCCTGCCGTCGGTTTATCTGCGGCTGGCGCGCGATGGCGATGGCGACGGGCGCGCGGATATCTGGAACAGCGCGGCCGATACGCTGGCGTCGATCGGCAATTATTTCGCGATGGCCGGGTGGCGCGCGGGCGAGCCGTGGGGCGTGGCGGTCGGCGTACCGGCGACGTTCGACCGTGCCGAGGTGCGTAACCGGCTGGTCTCGCCGCGCTGCCCGCGGGTGTTCGAACGCCACAGCGGGTGGCGGACGATGGCGGAATGGCGCGCGCTGGGCATGGTGCCCGAAAGCGGCAGCTGGCCCGCCGATCGCGTGCAGGCGACGCTGATCGAGCCGGACGGGCCGGGCCGCACCGCCTATCTGCTGACCAGCAATTACCGCGTCATCCTCGATTACAATTGCTCCAATTTCTACGCGCTGTCGGTGGGGCTGCTGGCCGATGCGATTGCGCGCTGAAACGGTGCTCGCCGCGCTGGCGGTGATGGTGGCGGGGTGCAGCAGCGATGCGGCCCCCTTGCCGACGGCGCAGAACGGCAACGACGACGTACCGGCAGTGACACTGCGTCCGCCCGCCGCGACACCATCGGCAACGCTGTCCGGCACCCCGCCCCCCGAGGTAGGCGCCGCGACCGGACCGGTCGGCACGGCGGGGAACGGCGGCACTGCGGCCGGATATGACGCGGTGGGCTATGCCTCCTGGTATGGCGACGGGCTGGAGGGGGCGACGACCGCCTCCGGTGCGCCCTTCGCCAATGCCGGAATGACCGCGGCGCATCGCACGCTGCCGCTGGGTTCCTATGCCGAGGTGACGGCGCTGGACACCGGGCGCACGATCCTGGTGCGGATCACCGACCGCGGCCCCACCCCGCCCGATCGCGAGATCGATCTGTCGACCGCCGCCGCGCGACTGCTGGGTACCGCGGCCAGGCCGCTGGCGCCGGTGCGGGTGCGCAGCGTCGCCGCGTCGCCCGCAGATGCGGCGGCGATCGCGCAGGGGCAGGCGGCCTCGCCGCGGCTAGACACGCCGGAGGCGGTATTGCGGCCGCTGCGGCGGCAATTGCCGGCATTGGGCCGCCCGCGGCCGACGCCGGTCGCGTCGGTTGCCGTTCCCCCGGGGGTGCCGTTGATCGTGCAGATCGCTGCCTTTTCCAACGAAGCGCGGGCGACGCAGGTCGCCGCCAGCTTCCGCGGGCGCGTGGAACGCGCCGATGGCCTGTGGCGGGTACGCGTCGGCCCACTGTCGACGGCCGCGGAGGCGCAGCGCGTGCGTGACGCGGCGGTTTCGCGCGGCTATGGCGACGCTTCGATCCTTCGTGATCGATGACATCCGTTCCGACGACGCCCGACAGGGAACCATACATGACCAAGTTGCTGACCGCCCTCGCGCTTCCCGCCGCCGTCCTGGCAGTGGCCTACCCCGTGGCCGCTGCCGCGCCGCAGTTCGACACGCCCGCGCCGGTCGCGTTCATGGAAGACCTGTCGTCCGGGGCGGTGCTGTACGCCAAGGATGCCGACCGGCGGATGCCGCCGGCGTCGATGGCAAAGATGATGACGGTGTATACCGCGTTCGAGATGATCAAGGCCGGCGACCTGAAGCTGGATACCGAATTCGAGGTCCGGCCGGAGACGTGGCAGAAGTGGCATGGCCCGTCCGCCGGATCGACGATGTTCCTGTCGTCGGGGGAGCGGGTTTCGGTCGCGAACCTGCTCTACGGCATCGTCACCCTGTCCGGTAACGACGCCTGCGTCGTGCTGGCCGAGGGGATTTCGGGCACCGAACAGGCCTTCGTCGAGCGGATGAACGAAAATGCCAAGAAGCTGGGGCTGACCAACAGCCATTTCGGCACGTCGAACGGCTGGCCTGACGGCGGCGTCACCTATGTCACCGCACGCGATCTGGCGAAGCTGGCGGCGGGGACGATCGAACAGCACCCCAAGCTGTACAAGCAATTCTATTCGCGGCGCGATTTCACCTGGGGCAAGACGCTGGGCGGCGGCCAGGCGATCACCCAGGCCAATCGCGATCCGCTGCTGGGCCGCGTGGCGGGTGCCGACGGGCTGAAGACCGGGCATACCGAGGAGGCCGGTTACGGCTTCACCGGGTCGGCCGAGCAGAACGGCCGCCGGCTGGTGATGGTGGTGGCGGGGCTGACCAGCTTCAACCAGCGCGCCGCCGAATCGGTGCGGTTCATGGAATGGGGCTTTCGCGCGTGGCAGGCGCGCCCGGTCGTCAAGGCGGGGCGCACCGTCGGCACCGCGGACGTCCAGATGGGCAGCGCCAGCGAAGTGAAGTTGGTCGCGCCCAAAGACCTGAATGTCACGGTGCCGAGCGGCACGCGCCCGCAACTGTCGGGCAAGATCGTCTATGACGGGCCGATCAAGGCGCCGATCAAGCAGGGCGCGCATGTCGCAGACCTGGTGGTGTCGGCACCGGGCCTGCCCGAGCAGAAGGTGCCGCTGGTCGCGGGTGAGGACGTGGGCGAGGCGGGCTTCTTCGGTCGCGCCTGGGCCGGGCTGACGGGTCTGTTCGGATGACCGAGGGACGCTTCCTCAGCCTGGAGGGCGGGGAAGGGGCCGGCAAATCGACCCAGGCGCGCGCCCTGGCCGAGGCGCTGGCGGCGCGCGGCGTCCATGCGGTCATCACGCGCGAGCCGGGCGGCAGCGCGGGCGCCGAGGCGATCCGCACGCTGTTGATGGAAGGCGAGGCGACGCGGTGGAGCGCGCATAGCGAGGCGCTGCTGTTCGCCGCCGCGCGTGCCGACCATGTCGAAAAGGTCATCCGTCCCGCGATCGGCGCCGGGCATTGGGTGATTTGCGACCGGTTCATCGATTCGACGCGCGCCTATCAGGGCGTGGCCGGCGGGCTGGACGATGCGGCGATCCTGGCGTTGCACGCCTTCGGGTCGCGCGGGCTGCTGCCCGACCGGACCTTCCTGCTGGCACTGCCGCCCGAGGTCGGCGCGGCGCGGGCCGCGACGCGCGACGGGGCGGCGGCGGACCGGTTTGCGGCGCGGGGGGAGGATTTCCACGTCGCGGTGACGAACGCTTTCGATCGTTTCGCGGCGCACGAACCGGCGCGATTCCGGCGCGTCGATGCGACCCGCCCGCCCGAGGACGTGACGGCGGCGATCCTGTCCGAACTGGCGGACTGGCTGCCGTGACGCGGTTGCGCGGGCAGGATGCCGCGATCGAGGCGTTCCTGTCCGCCAGCGCGGGCGGAACGATCCACCATGCCTGGCTGCTGGCCGGGCCGCAGGGGATCGGCAAGGCCAGTTTCGCGCGCACGGTCGCGCTGCGCCTGCTGGCGGAGGGGATGACGCCGGGAGCGCTGCCGCCGGGGCTGTCGGTGCCGGACACGCATCAGGCCGCGCATCTGTTCGCCGCGGGCACGCACCCCGATTATCGCGAGCTGCGCCGGCTGCCCAAGAAGGACAGCGGGAAGGGCGGTTCTGACGAGGAACTGGCGCGCAGCATCACGATCGACCAGGTGCGCGGCCTCGGCCCCTTCCTGGGCACCGCGCCGTCGATGTCGCCGCGCCGCGTGATCGTGATGGACGCGGCCGACGACCTGGAGCGTCCTGGAGCCTCAAATGCGCTGCTGAAGAATTTGGAAGAGCCGCCCGCGGGCACGGTGTTCCTGCTGGTCAGCCACGCGCCGGGACGCCTGTTGCCGACGATCCGCTCGCGATGCCGCGTGCTGCGGTTCGACCCGCTGGGCGATGCCGATATGGCGGCGGTGCTGCGCGACGTCATGCCCGACGCCGACGAGGTTGAGATTGCCGCGCTGGTGCGGGCGGGCGGCGGGTCACCGGGGCGGGCGATGGGCTATGCCGGGCTGGACCTGGCGGGGATCGACACCGCGCTGACCGCGATCGGGCGCGATGGCGATCCGGCGAATGCGCGTCGTGCGGGCCTAGCCAAGGTGCTATCGCCCAAAGCGGCGCAGGCGCGGTACGAGGCGTTTCTGGACCGTGTGCCGACCGTCATCGCGCAGATGGCGGCGATGCGGCATGGCGAAGATCTGCGTCGCGCGCTCGACGCCTATGACGAGGCGCGCGGCATCGCCGCCGCGGCGCGCGGGCTGTCGCTGGATGCGCAGGGCACGGTCTATGAACTGGCAGGGGTAGTCGCACGGCTGGCGCCGCGACCCTGACGACGCTAGGAGGGCGTCGCTATGGGCGAACCCTTCTACATCACCACCGCGATCAGCTATCCCAACGGCCGTCCGCATATCGGCCACGCGTACGAGGCGATCGCCGCCGATGCGATCGCGCGCTTCCAGCGGCAGGCCGGGCGCGACGTGCGGTTCCAGACCGGTACCGACGAACACGGCCTGAAAATGGTCCAGACGGCGCGCGACAAGGGCATGGAGGTGCGTGCGCTCGCGGATGAAATGTCGTCGTATTTCCAGGCGATGTGCGACGATTTGCGTATCAGCTACGATCGTTTCATCCGCACCACCGATGCCGATCACCACCGCGCCAGCCAGGCGATCTGGCAGGCGATGGCGGACGCGGGCGACCTGTACCTCGACCGCTACGAAGGCTGGTATTCGGTCCGCGACGAAGCCTTTTACGACGAGAAGGAGCTGGTCGACGGGGAAGGGGGCGTCAAGCTTTCGCCGCAGGGAACGCCGGTGACCTGGACGGCGGAGGAGACGTGGTTCTTCCGCCTGTCCAAATATCAGCAGCCGTTGCTGGACCTGTATGCCGCCAACCCCGATTTCATCCGCCCGGAATCGCGCCGCAACGAAGTAATGCGCTTCGTAGAGGGCGGGCTGTCCGACCTGTCGGTGTCGCGCACCAGCTTCGACTGGGGGGTACCCGTACCGGGCAGCCCGGGCCATGTGATGTACGTGTGGGTCGATGCGCTGACCAATTACCTGACCGGCGCCGGCTATCCCGATGGCGATATGCCCTATTGGCCCGCCGACCTGCACCTGATCGGCAAGGATATCGTGCGATTTCACGCGGTCTATTGGCCGGCGTTCCTGATGTCCGCGAAGATCGCGTTGCCCGGGACGGTGTTCGGGCACGGCTTTCTGCTGCATCGTGGTGAGAAGATGTCGAAGAGCCTGGGCAATGTCGTCGATCCGGGCGACCTGGCCCGCGCGTTCGGCGTGGATGGCCTGCGCTATTTCCTGTTGCGTGAGGTAAGCTTCGGGCAGGACGGCAGCTATTCGGCGGAGGCGATCGTCACGCGCGTCAACGCCGAGCTGGCCAATGCGTTCGGCAATCTGGCGCAGCGGACCTTGTCGTTCATCGCCAAGAATCTGGGCGGCACGCTGCCCGAGGCGGGCCGTGTGGAGGACGCCGACGGGCAGTTGATCGAGGAGGTCGTCGTCGCCTGTGCCGGGCTGAAGACCGCGTTCGGCGATCTGATGCTGAGCCAGGGGATCGAGGCGTGGCTGCGCGGGGTCTACGCCTGCAACCAATATATCGACGCGCAGGCGCCGTGGTCGCTGCGCAAGACCGATCCGGAGCGGATGCACGCCGTTCTGCGCACGCTGGTACGCGCGATCCGCATGCTGGCGATCGCGATCCTGCCGGTCGTGCCCGAGGGGGCGGGGCGGATCCTGGACCTGCTGGGCGTCGAAGCGCGCGATCATGCGGCGATCGATGACGACGGCTGGTACCAGCGGCATGTCGACGCTGGCTTCGTGCTGGCCGCACCGACCGCGGCCTTTCCCAGGCTGGAGCTGCCGGCCGCCGAACCGGAGCCGGCGTGATGCTCGCCGACAGCCACTGCCACCTGAACTACAAGGGGCTGGCCGAGGAGCAGGCCGACGTGCTGGCGCGGGCACGGGCGCGTGGCGTGACCGCGATGCTGAACATCGCGACGCGGGAGAGTGAGTGGGATGCGGTGCTGGCCACCGCCGAGCGCGAGCCGGACGTGTGGGCGACGGTGGGCATCCACCCGCACGAGGCGGATCAGCATCCGCACGTCGACACCGCCAAGCTGGTCGAGCGGGCGCGCCACCCGCGGGTCGTCGGCATCGGCGAAAGCGGGCTGGACTATTTCTACGACCATTCCGATCGCGCGCGCCAGCAGGCGAGTTTCCGCGCGCATATCGACGCGGCGCGTGAAAGCGGGCTGCCGATCGTCGTCCACACCCGCGACGCGGAGGACGATACCGCCGCGCTGATGCGCGAGGCGATGGAGCAGGGGGCCTATACCGGCGTCATCCACTGCTTCACCGCCAGCGACGCCTTCGCCGATATCGCGCTTGATCTGGGGCTGTACATCTCAATCTCCGGGATCGTGACGTTCAAGAATGCGACGGCGCTACAGGCGACCGCGGCGCGTTTGCCGCGCGAACGGCTACTGATCGAGACCGACGCGCCATTCCTGGCGCCGGTGCCGCATCGCGGGAAGACCGGTGAGCCGGCGTTCGTGGCCGACACGGCGGCGTTCCTGGCAAAGCTGCGCGGTGAGGATGTCGAGCAATTACAGGCGTATACCGCCGAAAACTTCCACCGCCTGTTCGACAGGACGCGAACTGCGTGAAGATCCGCCTGCTGGGATCGGGAACCTCGTCGGGCGTGCCGCGGATCGGCAACGACTGGGGCGCGTGCGATCCGGCGGACCCCCGCAACCGGCGTACGCGGTCGTCGGCGATCGTCGAACATGACGGCACGCGCATCCTGATCGACACCAGCCCGGATATGCGCGAGCAATTGCTGGCCGCCGGCGTCGACCGGGTCGATGCGGTGATCTGGACGCATGCCCATGCCGATCATATTTTCGGCATCGACGACCTGCGACAGGTCTATCACGCGATGGGGCGGCCGGTGACGGGCTATGCGAGGCCGACGACCGAGGCGCGGTTACGCGCGCAGTTCGGATATGTGTTCCACGGCGCGCACGGCTATCCGCCGACCGTCGAACTGGCGAGTTTGCCCGATCGGCTGACGATTGGCGGGATCACGGTCAGCGCTGCGGACCAGCCGCATGGCTCCATCACATCGGCCGGGTTGCGATTCGAGGCGGACGGGTGCGCAATCGGCTACGCGACCGATCTGCACGCGCTGACCGAGGCGTCGCGCGCGCTATATGCCGGGTTGGACCTGTGGGTGCTGGATGCGCTGCGCCGCAAGCCGCACCCAAGCCATCCCGACCTCGCGATGGCGCTGGGCTGGATCGAGGAACTGACGCCGGCGGCGGCGGTGCTGGTGCACATGGACCAGTCGTTGGACTATGCGACGCTGGCCGCGGAGCTGCCGGACGCGGTCGAGCCGGGATACGATGGCTGGGAGTGGTCGTCGTGAGCGACACCGCGATGCACGCGATGATCCTCGCGCTCATGTTGGTCCTACCGTTGTCGGCGCTGGTCGCGCGGCGGGTGCCAGTAACGCGGACGATGCTGCTGGCGCTGGTCTGGATCGCAATCTTCGGAATCGGGTACGCCGTGGTCGCGATCTTTACATAATATCTATTATCGACTTACTGTGCCACGCTTTGGGTGGGCCAGGTGACCCTCGCCCGACATCGACCGTTTTGATACCGCCGTTCGGCGCGCGATACTGCGCGTGACGTGAGACGATAAGCGAGGGAATGCGATGATCGAGCGGCTGGTGACGATCATGGCGCGGCTGCGCGGTCCGGACGGATGCGAGTGGGACCGCGCGCAGACGTTCGCGACGATCGCGCCCTATACGATCGAGGAAGCGTACGAAGTCACCGACGCGGTCGAGCGCGGCGATCTAGACGACCTGAAGGACGAACTGGGCGATCTGTTGCTTCAGGTTGTGTTCCATAGCCGGATCGCCGAGGAAGCCGATGCCTTCGCCCTGCCCGACGTGGTGGACGCGATCAGCGACAAGATGGAGCGGCGCCATCCACACATCTTCGGCGACGAGGCCGAGGGTGGTCACCACCGCTGGGAAGAGGTCAAGGCCGCCGAGCGATCGGCACGCGGGGCCGAGCGCGTACTGGACGGCGTCGCGCTGGGTTTGCCGGCACTGGCGCGCGCGGAAAAGCTCCAGAAGCGGGCCGGCCGCGTCGGGTTCGACTGGCCGGACGCCGAAGGATCGCGCGCCAAGATCGACGAGGAACTGGCCGAGGTCGCCGACGCGCCGGACGACGCGGCGCGCGCGGAGGAGATCGGCGACCTGCTGTTCGCCGTCGTCAACTGGGCACGGCATCTGGGCGTCGACGCCGAGGCGGCATTGCGCGCGGCGAACGGCAAGTTCGAACGCCGCTTTCGCCAGATGGAGGACATGGGCGGCGCTGCGTTCGCGGGCATGGATCTTGACGCGAAGGAGCAGCTGTGGCGCGCGGTCAAGGTCGCGGAACGCGGCTGACCGCCGGCGCGCTCAGCGGGTGGCGAACCGTTCGTAGTCGCTGGGCGCCATCCGCACTTCATAGGTGATGCTGGCGCCGTCGACATCCTGCGCCAGCACCTCGCCATGCGCGTGAAGCCATGCCGCCCCCGCCCCGTCGCCGGCATCGAGCGTTACCGAATAACGCTGATGTCCGGCGGTCAGCCGTTCGGCGATATGGCGGATCAGCGCATCGACGCCCTCCCCCGTCAGCGCGGACAGCGGAATGACATCGTCGCGGCGCGCGGCCTCGACCAGCAGTTCCTCGCGCGCGTCGCCGCTCAGCAGGTCGAGCTTGTTCCACGCCTCGATCCTCGGGGTGGTCTCCGCGACGCCCACGTCAGTCAGCACCCCCTCCACATCCGCCTTCTGCGCGGCGGTGTCGGGATGCGCGACGTCACGGACGTGGATCAGCAGATCCGCGGACACCACCTCCTCCAGCGTCGCCTTGAAGGCGGCGACCAGCTGCGTCGGCAGTTCG
Source organism: Sphingomonas adhaesiva (assembly GCF_002374855.1). Classification (GTDB taxonomy): domain Bacteria; phylum Pseudomonadota; class Alphaproteobacteria; order Sphingomonadales; family Sphingomonadaceae; genus Sphingomonas; species Sphingomonas adhaesiva. The sequence continues at coordinate 516,736 of NZ_NWVC01000001.1, read as the reverse complement.
GAAACGAACCCCACCGTGTCGGACAGGATCGCCTTGTCGATGCCGGGCAGCGCGATCTGGCGCAACGTCGGGTCGAGCGTCGCGAACAGCAGGTCTTCCGCCATCACATGGCTGCCGGTCAGGCGGTTGAACAGTGTCGACTTGCCGGCATTGGTGTAGCCGACCAGCGCGATCACCGGCCAAGGCGCGCGCTGCCGCCGCTCGCGATGCAGACCGCGGGTGCGCGTCACCTGTTCCAGCTCACGCCGCAGCCGCGCCATCCGGTCGCGGATCAGCCGGCGGTCGGCCTCGATCTGCGTCTCGCCCGGACCGCCAAGGAAGCCGAAGCCGCCGCGCTGGCGCTCCAGATGGGTCCAGCTGCGCACCAGCCGGCCCGATTGATAGTCGAGGTGCGCCAGTTCGACCTGCAACCGGCCCTCGGCGGTCGCCGCGCGTTCGCCGAAGATTTCGAGGATCAGGCCGGTGCGGTCGATCACCTTCGCCTCGAGCGCGGTTTCGAGATTGCGCTGCTGGATCGGCGACAGGCTGCCGTCGACGACGATCAGTCCGGCATCCTCCATCCGGGCGCGTGCCGCCAGTTCCTCGATCTGGCCTGAGCCCATCAGGGTGGCCGCACGCGGGGTGCGGATGCGGAATGCCATGCGGTCGACCACGACGACGCCGATCGCCTCGGCCAGGCCGGCGGTTTCCTCCAGCCGGGCATCGGCGTCGCGCGACGATCCGCCCAGATCGGGATAAACCACGATCGCGCGCGCGCCGCGGCTGAATTCGTCGCGGTCTCGCTCGAAACCAGTGCTCAAGATGTCATTCCCGCCGCTCAATCCTCGTCCGCGACGCCGGCTTCCTCGGCCAGGTTCAACGGACGCGACGGCTGGATGGTGGAAACCGCATGCTTGTAGACCAGCTGGGCCATGCCGTCGCGCTGGAGCAGCATGCAGAACAGGTCGAAACCGGCGATCGCGCCCTGCAGCATCACGCCGTTGACCAGGAACATCGTCACCGGATCTTCCGACTTGCGCACGGCCGACAGGAAAATGTCCTGCAGCTGCGGCTGCTTCCTCGGCTGCTCGGTCAGCTGGCCGACGATGCCGGCCACGTCGACCGAGCCGGCCGGCATGATCGTGGAGATCGCATGCTTGTAGATCAGCTGCGACTGGCCGTCGCGCCGCAGCAAGACCGAGAAATTGTCGAACCAGGTGACGATGCCCTGGAGCTTGACCCCCTTGACCAGGAACATGGTCACCGGCGTCTTGGACTTGCGCAGGGCGTTCAGGAACAAATCCTGGAGCGAGGTCTGCTTGTCGGCCATGGAATGCTGTCCTTGTTTTTGGCGGGAGGTTCCCCGCGTGGCGCGCCGTTGCCGGCGTCGGTTGCGTCATCGTTGCGACGGGCCGAAAATAGGAGCGCCCGCCCCGTGCGTCCAGATGTCGCGCAGGCGTTATTCGTCGCGCGTATCGGTGATGCCCAGCAGCTTCAGCTTGCGGTGCAAGGCGGAGCGTTCCATCCCGATGAAACTAGCCGTGCGGCTGATGTTGCCGGAGAAGCGGCGGATCTGGACGCGCAGATACTCCCGCTCGAACGTTTCGCGCGCCTCGCGCAGCGGCGCGCCCATGATCGCACTGGTTCCGGCGCCGCCATCCTGTCCGCCCAGCACCTCGCCGGGGAGCAGGTCCAAGTCGATCCGCCCGATCCGGTCGCCGGGCGCCAGGATGATCGTCCGCTCCACCACGTTGCGTAGTTCGCGCACGTTGCCTGGCCAGTCGTAGGATTGCAGCGCGACCAGGGCGTCGGTGGCGATTTCCGGTACCGGCACGCGGCGTTCGGCGGCGTAATGCGCCACGAAATGCTCGACCAGTGGCGGAATGTCCTCGCGCCGCTCCGCCAGCGGCGGGATCGAGACGGGGACGACGTTGAGCCGGTAGTAGAGGTCTTCGCGAAAGCGCCCCTCGGCGATCTCGATCGACAGGTCGCGCGCGGTCGCCGAGACGACGCGCACGTCGACCTTTACCACGCGCGTGCCGCCGACGCGGGTGAAGCTCTGGTCGGTCAGGACGCGCAGGATGCGCGCCTGCGTCGCGGCGGGCATGTCGGCGATCTCGTCCAGGAACAGCGTGCCGCCATGCGCCTGTTCCAGCAGGCCGGTGCGGACGAGGTCGCCGCCCTCTTCCATCCCGAACAGGTCTTCCTCGACGCGCTCGGGGCTCATCCCGGCGGTGCTGGCGATGACGAAATTGGCGTGCGCGCGCTGGCTCCAGCCATGGAGCAGTCGCGCCGCCACTTCCTTGCCCACGCCCGCCGGCCCCATGATGAGCACGCGGCTGCCTGTGCCTGCCACACGCTTCAGCGTGGCGCGGACGGCGTTGATCGCGGTCGAACTGCCGGTCAGGTCGGTGCCCCGCCCGGCCGCCGCACGCAGCGATGCCACCTCGGCGCGCAGCCGCTCGGTTTCGGTCGCGCGTTCGACCATCAGCAGCAGCCGTTCGGCCTGGAACGGCTTTTCGATGAAGTCGGCCGCGCCCTTGCGGATCGCGGCGACCGCGGTGTCGAGCGTCCCGTGGCCGGAAATGACCAGCACCGGGATTGACGGATCGCGGCGCTTGATCTCCTCCAGAAGATCCAGCCCGTCGAGCCGCGATCCCTGCAACCAGACGTCGAGCAGCACCAGGCTGGGGCGGCGCGCGGCGATTGCCTCCAGCGCGGAATCGCTGTCGCCCGCGGTGCGCGTATCGTACCCTTCGTCTTCCAGCACGCCCGCGACCAGTTCGCGAATGTCGAGTTCGTCGTCGACGACCAGGATGTCGATCGGCATGGCGTCAGATCCGGTTTCTGGTGAGGGCGGCGATCGTGCGATCGTCGTCTTGGGAAGGCGATGCGTCGTTCGTGGCCAGCGCGTGAAGCTGCGCCGTGTCGAACGACAGCGTGACGATGGTGCCGCCCTGCGGACGGTCGGTGAAGGTCATCGTGCCGAAATGCTCCTCGACGATTTTCTTGACGATGGCCAGCCCCAGCCCGGTGCCACGGGCGCGGGTGGTCATATAGGGTTCGACGATCCGGTCCCGCTCGACCGGAAGGCCGACGCCGCTGTCGGCGACGGTGATGACGGTGCGCTCGCCGGTTTCGGCCAGCGTCATCGTCACGATGCTTTCGCCGCGGTCGGCGGCCTCGACCGCCTCTACCGCATTCTTGACGATATTGGTCAGCGCCTGGCCGATCTGGCGGCGATCGCACACCAGTGTCGGACCGGGATCGTCGTGGGCCAGCGTGAAACGGATGCCGGGGTGCGCCACCTCGTGCAGGAACATCGTCTGGCGCGCGACATCGACCAGCGATTCCTCGCGGAACACCGGCTTGGGCATCCGCGCGAAGGACGAGAATTCGTCGACCATCCGCCTGAGATCGCCGACCTGCCGCACGATCGTGTCGGTCAGTCGGGCGAAGGTTGTGTCGCCCGCCTCGATCTTGCTGCCGTACCGGCGCTGCAGCCGCTCGGCGGCGAGCTGGATCGGGGTCAGCGGGTTCTTGATCTCATGCGCGATCCGGCGCGCCACGTCCGCCCAGGCGGCGCGGCGCTGGTCGGTCAGCTGCTGCGTGATATCGTCGAAAGTGATGATCGGCCCGCCGCCGTCGCGCGCGATGCGCAGCGCGAAGGTGCGCGGTTCGCCCTGCACGTTGAGCTGGACGGTCGCCTCGCGCGCACCCTTGTCGAGCAGCGGCGCGAGATCCGGCGCGACCTCCACCAGCGGACGCCCGACGGGCGACGCCTCCAGACCCAGCAGCAGCTGAGCCGAGCTGTTGATGAGGCGGATGGTCCGGTCGTTGCCGTCGACCGAAATGACCCCCGCCGAAATCCCCGACATCACCGCCTCGATCAGTGCGCGGCGGTTGTCGAGCTGCGCATAGGCGGTGACCAGCGCGTTGTTCTGCGTTTCCAGCCGCGCGGTCATACTGTTAAACGCGGTGGTAAGCGTGCCCAGTTCGTCGCGATCAAGCGTGTCGGGCGCACGCGCCGACAGGTCGCCGTCCTCCACGCGCCGCGCCGCGTCGACCAGCTCGCCCACCGGCCGCACCAGCCGGTCGGCCACCGCCAGCGCGATCCATACTGCAAAGGCGACGATCAGCAGCGAGACGATCAGCAGCGCGGCGTTAAACTGCAGCTGGAGCGAGCGCGCCTTTGCCAGAAGCTGGCGATAGTTGCGCAACGCCGCCTCCGCACGGGTCGTCTGCGTCGTCATCTCCTTCGGATCGGTGACGCGTGCGGCGTACAGATAGACGTCGGCCGTGCCGGGCAGGCGCGTGAACACCTGGATCCGATCCCCGGTGATGACAACGTCGCTGCGGCGCTGGTCCTTGCGCAGCCGGGCGATCGCCTGCGGCGTGATCTGCCGCGCGATGTCGATTTCGTAGGGGTTGACGACCGCCAGCGTCTGAAGCCCGCCGCGCGGGTTCAGCGCGAACAGCGCCCCTTCGGACAGGCTGCGGTAATAGACCTGCCGTCCGAAGAAATTGGGAAAAGCCGCGCCGTCGATCGGCTCCTCGCGCAGGAAGGCGGACAGATCGTCCGCCATCGTGATGGTCGCCTCCTCCCACCGCTGGAGGATTTGATCGTAGGACGCGCGCGTCAGCGAGGCGGCGTTTTCGAACATCCCGCGCGAGCGGTCGGAATACCAGAATTGCACGCCATATTGGAACAGCAGCGAGGCGAAGATCGTGACCAGCAGCGCGGGCACCGCCGCGACGATCGAGAACAGCAGGACGAGGCGGACGTGGAGCACCCCCTCCCCGCCGACCGGCGATCGTGCCGCGCGGCTGCGCGCGATCCGGCGGCCGAGCAGCATCAGCAGCGCGATCCCCGCGACCAGATTGGCGACCAGCAGCAGCGCGATGACCGGCGGGGCGAGCAGGCCATCGGCCCCGCCTTCCCCCTTCACCACGAAATAGCTGCCGGTGGCGACCGCCATCGCGACGCCGACCACACCCCATTCCACGACAGGCGTGACGGCCGGCCAGCCGCCGGGGCGCAGCGTCAGACGCGACGAGGAAGGGGGCGCGGCTCCCGCGGTCATCATGTCATCGCTACAACATCCCTGTTGCATCGAGAACACATATTTGCGCACTTCACCCGTCGGAAGCGGCAAATGATCCCGTTGCGACCTCGATCCCGAGCATGTCCAACCGCTTGCGCAGCGTATTGCGGTTCAGTCCCATCGCGCGGGCTGCGCGCAGCTGGTTGCCGCCATGGCGTGCCAGCATCGCCTCGATCAGCGGGCGTTCGACCTCGGCGATGACGCGGGTGTAGAGCGAGCCGTCGTCGAGCGCGCGCGGCTCCTGCCGGGCCAGCCGCTCGATCATCGCATGGACCGCCGCGTCGATCCCCGCGTCGGGCACCGCATCCGCCACGGGCGCCGCGGTACCGATCGTTGCGCGCACTTCGGCCGCGCCCATATGGTCGTCCCGCGACAGCGCGGCGAGCCGGCGCATGAGGTTTTCCAGCTCCCGCACGTTGCCGGGCCAGTCATGGGCCTCCAGCGCCGCCACGGCCGCGCCGTCCAGCGTCTTGCGCGGCAGCCCGGCCTCCGCGGCGCGATCCAGGAAATGGCGCGCCAGTTCGGCGATGTCACCGCGCCGCTCGCGCAGCGCCGGCAGTGCGATAGGAACGACGTTCAGGCGGTAATACAGGTCTTCGCGGAACTGCCCGGTCACGACCGCCTGTTGCAGATCGCGGTTGGTCGCCGCGACGATGCGCACATCGGCACGGATCGTCCGCGCACCGCCGACCGTGGTGAACTCCCCCGATTGCAGCACGCGCAGCAGCCGCGTCTGCGCCTCCACGGGCATGTCGCCGATCTCGTCGAGGAACAGCGTGCCGCCGGCTGCCTGTTCGAAGCGGCCGGCGCTGCGCTGCGCCGCGCCGGTGAAGGCGCCGCGTTCATGCCCGAACAACTCGGCCTCAATCAGATCGCGGGGGATTGCGGCCATGTTGATCGGCACGAACGGTGCGGCACGGCGCGCGCCCAGATCGTGGATCGCGCGTGCGACCAGTTCCTTGCCCGTTCCCGATTCGCCTGACACCAGCACGGTCAGGTCGTTCGACACCACGCGGGCGATCACGCGATAGACGTCCTGCATCGCCGGCGACCGGCCGATCAGCGGCAGCGAGGCGTCCTCCGACGGTGCCTGTTCGCCGGCGTTGGCCGCGCGCCGCGCCAGCGCCGCCGCGACGGTACGGGTCAGTGTGTCGAGGTCGAACGGCTTGGGCAGATAGTCATAGGCGCCCGCCTCGTTCGCGCGCACCGCGGTGGTCAGCGTGTTGCGCGCCGACAGGACGATGACCGGCATCTCCGGGTGTTCCGCGACGATCCGCGTCGCCTGTTCGATGCCGTCGCCATCCGGCAGGACGACATCGGTCAGCAGGACGTCCGGCGGGTGCGAGCGCATTTCGCGCGCCAGCTCGCCCAGGCTGGCGGCGGTGCGCACCTGATGCCCGGCGCGCTTCAGCGCATGGGCGACGACGGTGCGGATGGCGTCGTCGTCATCGACCAGCAGGATGCGGCCGCCGGTCACGCGCTTGCCCGGCGCAGCAGCAAACGGAACACCGTCTGATGCGGCTGCCCTTCGCGGGAATATTGAACGATTCCACCCATGTCGCGGATCAACTTGTCGACCAGTGCGAGGCCCAGTCCCTTGCCCTCCGGCCGGCTCGACACGAAGGGGTCGAACAGATGTTCGGCGATATCGTCGGGGGCGCCCGGTCCGGTGTCGATGATGCAGATCTCGATCGGCAGCGCCACCCGCGCCCCGCCCTTCCCGGTCGGAACCGTGATGCCGTGGCGATAGGCGGTGGCCAGCGTGATCCGCCGTTCGCCGCGATCGCCGAGCGCGGCTGCCGCATTCTTGAGCAGGTTGAGGATGATCTGGAGCAGCGCGTCGCGATTGCCCAGCACCTGCGGCAGCGATGGGTCGAAGCGTTCCTCGATCGTGATCCCCCGCGCGAAGCCGGCGAGCGCCACGTCGCGGGCATGCGCCAGCAGCGGGTAGATGTTAAGCGGCGCGGTCTCGCGCGGGCGGGTGTCGGTAAAATCCTCCATATGGTCGATCAGCGCGGCGATGCGATCGACCTCCGATATCATCAGCCGCGTCAGGTCGTCCGCAGCCGCCCCGTCGGCGATCAGCTGCGCCGCGCCGCGAATGCTGGACAATGGATTCTTGATCTCATGCGCCAGCATCGCCGCCGCCCCGACCGCCGAGCGCGCCGCCGCGGCACGTTCGGAGGAGATGCCCAGGCGGCGCGACGCGGCGGCGTTGTGGAGCGTGATCGTTCTCCAGCCCGGATGCTCGACGACGGCGGTTTCGATCACGTCCACGCGCATGCGCACGCCGCGCATCGTCTCCAGCTCGGCATCGAACGCGGCGAAGGCATGGCCTTCGCGCCGGGTCGCGGCCTCGGGCAGTTTTAGGATCGTATCGACCGGATGCCCCATCATCGCGCGCTCTGACAGGTTGAGCAGCGTCTCGCACTCGGCATTGGCGCGCGCGATCCGATCGTCCGGGTCGACCACGAGGACGGCAACGGGCAGCGCGGCGAGCAACTCCGCCTCGTCCGGGCCGCGCGCGGCCAGCATCATGCCGCGTCCCGCATCCGGTGGGGCGCGTAGAATTCGGCGAGCATCGCCTTCACGCGATCGGCATCGGGTTCCTGGTTGACCTTGTTGCGGAACTCGGCGGAGCCGGGGATGCCCTTGGTGTACCAGCCGATGTGCTTGCGCGCCATGTTGACGCCGGTAAACGTTCCATAATGGCTGAGCATCATGTCGTAATGCTCTGCGATCAGGCGATATTGTTCGTCGAACGACGGATCCGCCATACGCTCCCCGGTGGCCAGCCAGTGCATCACCTGCGCCAGCAGCCACGGACGGCCATAGGCGCCGCGCCCGATCATGATGCCGTCCGCGCCCGACTGCGCCAGCGCCGCCTCGGCATCCTCGATCCCGCAAATGTCGCCATTGGCGATCACCGGGATCGACACCGCATCCTTGACCCGGCGGATGAAACCCCAGTCGGCCGAGCCCTTGTACATCTGGTTGCGGGTGCGGCCGTGGACGGTGACCATCTGCACGCCTAGATCCTGCGCGATCCGGGCGAGTTCGGGGGCGTTCAGGCTGTCGTGGCACCAGCCCATGCGCATCTTGAGCGTCACGGGGGCATCGACGGCGGCGACGACGGCGCGGATGATCGGGGTGGCAAGCGTCAGGTCGCGCATCAGCGCGGAGCCGGCGTCGCCGTTGGTCACCTTGCGCACCGGGCAGCCCATGTTGATGTCGATGATCGCGGCGCCCTTGTCGCGCGCAAGCTTCGCCGCCTCCCCCATCTCATGCGGGGTGCAGCCGACCAGCTGCATGGATACCGGCTCTTCCGAAAGATGCCACGCAGCCTTTTGAATAGACTGGCGGGTTTCGCGGATCGCGGCCTGGCTGGCGATCATTTCGGTGACGTTGAGGCCGGAGCCGTAGCGGCGCACGAGGGTGCGGAACGGCTGGTCGGTGACGCCGGTCATGGGCGCCAGCACGACCGGCTGGTCGATCGTCACGGGGCCGATCTGGATGGGAGAAAGCGCGGTCATCGAGGGGAGCTGCCTTAAAAACGGGCAGGTAGGGGAAGCGAGCGGGTCTGGCAAGGCGCGTGCGGAACCGCTAGGCGGCGCCACGATGACCCAAGTCGCCCTTATCGTCGCCGCCGGGACGGGCACGCGCAGCGGCAGTTCCGTGCCCAAACAGTTCGCCGACGTGGCGGGCCGCGCGATGATCGCGTGGAGTTACGAGGCGCTGGCGACGCATCCGGCGATCGAAAAGGTGCTGGTCGTGATCGCGCCGGAGCACGAAATGCTGCTGAAAAGCGCCGTTCCGGGCGCCGAATGGGTGGCAGGCGGTGCGGTGCGGCGCGAGTCGGTGGCCGCGGGACTGGCAAAACTACACGGTGCGGAGCGAGTCGTGATCCACGATGCGGCGCGCCCGTTCCTGTCGCACGCGGTCATCGACCGGGTTCTGGGGGCGCTGGATACCGCCGAGGCGGCTGTTCCGGTGCTGCCGGTCGCGGATACGCTGGTCGACGCGCGCGGCGCAGTGGTGCCCCGCGACGGCCTGCACCGCGTCCAGACCCCGCAGGCGTTCCGGTTCGCGACGCTGGCGCGTGCCCATGCGGAGTGGACCGGGGGCGAGGCGACCGATGATGCGCAGATGGTCCGCGCGCTGGGCCATGACGTGACGCTGGTGGAGGGCGATGCGATGCTGGAGAAGATCACCTACCCCGCCGATTTCGCCATCGCGGCGGCACGTGTTGGCTCCGAGACGCGCAGCGCCAGCGGCTTCGACGTCCACCGGCTGGAGGATGGCGAGGAGTTGTGGCTGGGCGGGGTGCGCATTCCGCACCACCAGGGGCTGTCGGGGCACAGCGACGCGGACGTCGCGCTGCATGCGATCACCGATGCGGTGCTGGGCACGATCGCGGCGGGCGACATCGGCACGCATTTCCCGCCCAGCGATCCGCAATGGCGCGGCGCCGAATCCGGCCAGTTCCTGCGCCACGCGCGCGGGCTGGTCGAGGCGAAGGGCGGGCGGATCACCTTCGTTGACCTGACGCTGATGTGCGAGGCGCCCAAGATCGGACCGCACCGCGCGGCGATGCAGGCGCGGATCGCGGAACTTCTGGGCCTGTCGACCGATCGGGTCAGCGTGAAGGCGACGACGACCGAGCGACTGGGGTTCACCGGCCGTGGCGAGGGGATCGCCGCGCAGGCGGTGGCGACGATCAATCTGCCGACGGGACTGGCGGCATGAGGCCGTTGTTCGCCATCGCGGCCGCGCTGTCGCTGGTCGCCAGCCCCGCCGCCGCGCAGACCCGCTGCCTGAGCGCCACCGATGCCGAGTCGATCGCGCTGGTCGCGCTGCCGGAGATCATCCGCGACGCCGGTCGCGTGTGCTCCGCCCTGCCGGCATCGAGCCTGTTGCGCCGGTCCAGCGGCGCGTTCCTGGCGAAATACGATGCCGAGGCGGACCGCGCCTGGCCCGCCGCGCGCGCCGCGATCGCGAAGCTGAGCGATCCGGCGGTCGAGCTGCTGCTGATGAGCGATTATGCGCGCACGACGCTGACCTCCATCTTCGCGCCGCAGATCACCGGGCGCATCCAGCCGTCCGATTGCGGGACGCTGGACCGGCTGGTGACCTTGCTGGAGCCGCTGCCGGCGCGCAATACGGCGGGGATCGTCGTGGCGACGTTGCAGTATCTGAAGGCCGAAAAGGCCAAGGGGCGGCAGAACCGCATCCCCGACCTGCCGGTATGCCCGGCCCCGGAGGCGAAGTGACCGACACCACCCTTCCCCCCGAACTGGTCGATGCCGCGCGCCGCGTCATCGAGGCGAACCGTGCGGCGGGGCGCCGCATCGCGGTGGCGGAAAGCTGCACCGGCGGGCTGGTATCGGCGGCGCTGACCGAGATCCCCGGCTCCTCCGACGTGTTCGAGGCCGGTTTCGTCACCTATTCCAACGATGCCAAGCGGCATCTGCTGGGGGTCAGCGGCGACGTGCTGGACACGTTCGGCGCGGTATCCATCGCGGTGGCGTGGAGCATGGCACAGGGCGCGCTGGCGAAAAGCGACGCCGATGTCGCCGTCGCGATCACCGGCGTCGCAGGTCCGGGCGGCGGCAGCGAGAAGAAGCCGGTCGGGACGGTGGTGTTCGCGCGCGCGGAGCGCGACGCCGATCCGTCGGACGTGATCGCGGACAAGCGGCTGTTCGGCGATCTCGGCCGCGGCGGCGTGCGGTTGCAGGCCGCGCAGTGCGCGCTGGACCTGTTGATGCCGGCGACTTCGGCCGATGGACTGTAATTTACATCACTAATCGGTGGTAAACTTATTGCCGTTACGGATGGTGTTGCCCCGGGGGGAGTGGGGAACATCATGAAGAATTTGACGGTATCGAGAAAGCTGATCGCGTCGTTCGGCATCCTGTTGCTGGCGTTGATCGCGATGATGGCGATGTCCATGACAACGCTGCGCAAACTGAACGAGACGGCAGACGAGCTCGGCCGGTTTCGCCGCGACAACCTGGTGGCGATCGCGACGATCAATACCGCTACCTCCGACTACCGAATCGCCGAGGCGAACGTCATTCTGTCGACCGTTCCCGCCAATATCGCAGCGGCGGAGCGCGCCGCCAAGGCAGCTGGGGGGCGCGTCGAGAGCAGCAGCCGCTTTCTGGAACGCAGCCTGCGTAACCCGGTGGCCATCGGACTGCTGCGGAACTTCCGCGATACCTGGGAAACATTCCTCGCCTTGTCGCAACGGACGGTGGCGTTGGGCAAGCAGAACAACGACCAAGCGGCGCTTGACAGTTTCCGGGCCACCAAGAAGGTGTTCGATCGCGCCACCGAACTGGCGGTGCAGATGCAGGAAACGCAGGTCAAGCTGAGCGACGAGGCGCTGGATGAGGCGGCAACCGCCTACAACTGGTCGCGCAACATCAGCATCGCGATCGCGATCGCCGTCCTGATCCTGACCGGCGTAATCCTGACGGCGCTGGTGCGCGGGATCGCGCATCCGCTGCGCGCGATGACCGATACGATGGGGCGGCTGGCCGCGGGCGACCTGACCGCGCAGGTGCCGGTCGACGTGCGTCGCGACGAAGTGGGGCAGCTGGCCGGGTCGATCGCGGCGTTCCGCGATCAGCTGGCCGCAGCCGAGCGTTCCAAGGAGGAACAGACGACGCTGATCGTCGACAGCGTCGGCACCGGCCTGTCCGCGCTGGCGCAGGGCGACCTGACGGCGCGGATCGATGCCGAACTGGTCGGCCCGTTCGCCAAGCTGAAGTCCGATTTCAACGCCGCGATGGACGCGGTGTCGTCCGCGCTCGGCGCGGTGACGGAAAGCGCGCAGGGGATCACCAACGGCGCCAGCGATATTCGCCAGGCATCCGACGATCTGTCGCGCCGTACCGAGCAGCAGGCTGCGAGCCTGGAAGAGACCGCAGCGGCCATGCACGAGATTTCGACGACCGTGCGCGAAACCGCCCAGAACGCGCATCGCGCCAATGACGTGGTGGCGACGACCCACAACGATGCCGAGCGTTCCGGCGAGGTCGTCAAGCGCGCGGTCGAGGCGATGAACGGCATCGAGCGTTCCTCGGCCGAGATCAGCGAGATCATCGCGGTGATCGACGGCATCGCGTTCCAGACCAACCTGTTGGCGCTCAATGCCGGGGTCGAGGCCGCGCGCGCCGGCGACGCGGGCAAGGGCTTCGCGGTGGTCGCCAGCGAGGTGCGCGCGCTGGCGCAGCGGTCGGCGGATGCGGCCAAGGACGTGAAGGTGAAGATCACCGCGTCCGGCGAGCAGGTCAATGCCGGGGTGGCGCTGGTCGGTCAGGCGGGCGAGGCGCTGACCAGCATCAACGCGCGGATCGTCGAGATCAACACGCTGGTGTCCGACATCGCCGCTGCGGCGGAGCAGCAGTCGGTCGGGTTGCAGCAGATCAACACCGCCGTGTCCGAGATGGACGGCGTGACGCAGCAGAACGCCGCGATGGTCGAGGAAGCGACCGCCGCCGCGCGCAGCCTGGCGTCGGAAACGCAGAACATGGCGCAGCAGATCGCGCGGTTCCGACTGGATCAGCGCGGCGGGGCGGTGTCGTCAGCGCCCGTCCACCAGTTGCAGGCGCGCGTGGCGCAGGCCGGCCCGCGGATCGCCGCGGCGGCACGCCCGCGTGGCGGCGCCGCGGCCGCCGTCGCGGCGCAGGACGACTGGGAATCCTTCTGACCGGGCGGCCGGTTCCCTTGAGATGACCGGCGACCGGCGGCGGCGTTGCGAACGCTACCGCCGGTCGTTGCCGTACAGGGCAGCGGCACGTTCCTCGAACGCGCCGATCATGCGGCGCAGCGCGGCGCCGAACACCTGGCCGGCGAGCATTTCGAACATGCGGTTCTTGAACGCGAAATCGACCGAGAAGTCGACCAGGCAGCCCCCTTCCCCATCGGGACGGAAACGCCAGTCGTTGTGCAGATACTTCAGTGGCCCGTCGACATATTCGACGTGGATCGTCTCCGGTCGCTGCTTGCCCACCTTCGACGTGAAGGTTTCGCGCAGCCCCTTGAACCCGACGATCATGTCGGCGACCGTGGCGGTATCGTCATCCTGGCGCACGCGCATCGCGCTGACCCACGGCAGGAATTCGGGGTAGCGGCGCACGTCCGCGACCAGATCGAACATCTGTTCCGGGGTGTACGGCAGGCGGCGGGTCTCAGCGTGCTTGGGCAAGCTTCGCCTCGCGCGCGGCCTTCATCTTCGCGAAATCGTCCCCGGCGTGATAGCTCGACCGCGTCAGCGGCGAGGAGGCGACCAGCAGGAAACCCTTGGCGCGCGCGATCGCGGCATAGGCGTCGAACGCGGCCGGGGTGACGAAATCGGCGACCTTCGCGTGGCGCGGGGTGGGCTGCAGATACTGGCCCATCGTCAGGAAATCGATGTCGGCCGACCGCATGTCGTCCATCACCTGATGCACCTCCAGCCGTTCCTCCCCCAGGCCCAGCATGATGCCGGACTTGGTGAAGATCGACGGGTCGAGCTTCTTGACGCTCTCCAGCAGGCGGATCGACGCATAGTAGCGCGCGCCGGGTCGAATCGTCGGGTACAGCCGCGGCACCGTTTCCAGATTGTGATTATATACGTCCGGGCGGGCCGCGACGATGGCCTCCACCGCGGCTTCGTGCTTATTCCGGAAATCGGGCGTGAGGATTTCGATCGTGGTCGTCGGATTGGTCCGGCGGATCGCCTCGATCACCTTCACGAACTGCTTCGCCCCGCCATCGGGCAGGTCATCGCGGTCAACGGAGGTCACGACGATATGCTCAAGCCCCATCTGCGCCGCCGCATCGGCGACGTTCTGCGGCTCCATCGGATCGACGGCGCGCGGCATCCCGGTCTTTACGTTGCAGAAGGCGCAGGCGCGCGTGCACGTGTCGCCCAGGATCATCACCGTGGCATGCTTCTTGGTCCAGCATTCGCCGATGTTCGGGCAGGCCGCTTCCTCGCACACCGTCGTCAGGCTTTTGGAGCGCATCAGCGCGCGGGTCGCGGCGAACCCCTCGCTGGTCGGCGCCTTCACGCGGATCCAGTCGGGCTTGCGGGTGCGCTGGGGAGCCTTGATCGGTGTCAGGTCGTTCATGCGGCGCAGATAGCGATTTCGACGCCAACAGACAACGAAAGGGTTTTTGACGGATGAGCAACTTCCACGATCTGATCGACGGCTATTACAAGTTCCGCGGCACCGAATGGCTGGAGGAGCGCGAGCGGTGGAAGGAACTGGCCGAGGGCCAGTCGCCGCGCGTGATGGTGATCGCCTGTTCCGACAGCCGGGTGGAACCGGCGACGATCTTCGGCAGCCGCCCGGGCGAAATCTTCGTCGTTCGCAACGTCGCCAACCTGGTTCCGCCGTTCGAAACCGGCGGCGGGCTGCACGGCGTGTCGGCGGCGCTGGAATTTGCGGTGACCGTGCTGAAGGTCGACGAGATCCTGGTGCTGGGCCATGGTGCGTGCGGCGGCGTGAAGGCGGCGCTGTCGGGCGACCTGAAGGATGCGGCGCCGGGCGAAGGCGGGTTCGTCGCCTCGTGGATCAAGCTGCTGGACGATGCGCGCGCGAAGGTGATCGCGGAGCACGGCAAGACCCCCGAGGGCCAGACCGCGCTGGAGCAGGAGGGCGTGCGCACCTCGCTTAAGAACCTGATGACCTTCCCGTTCGTGAAAGAGCGGGTCGAGGCCGGCACGCTGGAGCTGCACGGCGCGGTCTTCGCGATCGCCGACGGCAAGCTGCGCGTGTTGCAGGACAGCGGCGCGTTCGAGCCGGCGTAAGGCGCGTTGGCGGGCCGGTGCGATGACCGGTCCGCCCATCGCCGTTACCAATAAGGTCGCCCTGCGCAGGGCGACCTTATTGGTTCAGGCGTCCCCCTTCGGCAGTTCCGCGGTGGAGCGCAGGTTCAGTTCGCGCAGCTGCCTGGCGCTGACGAAGCTGGGTGCACCCATCATCAGGTCCTCCGCCTTCTGCGTCATCGGGAAGACGATCACCTCGCGGATGTTCGGCTGGTCGGCGAGGAGCATGACGATCCGGTCGACGCCCGGTGCCGAGCCGCCGTGCGGGGGCGCGCCGAACTTGAACGCGTTGATCATGCCCGCGAAATTGGTGTCGACATCGGCCTGCGAATAGCCGGCGATCTCGAACGCCTTGTACATGATCTCGGGCCGGTGGTTCCGGATCGCGCCCGACGACAGCTCCACGCCGTTGCAGACGATATCGTACTGATACGCCAGAATATCGAGCGGGTCCTTGCTCTCCAGCGCCTCCAGCTCGCCCTGCGGCATCGAGAAGGGATTGTGGCTGAAGTCGACCTTCTTCGCTTCCTCGTCATATTCGAACATCGGGAAGTCGACGATCCAGCAGAATTCGAAGCGCGACTGGTCGATCAGCCCGAGCTGTTCGGCGACGCGGGTGCGTGCGAGGCCGGCGAGTTTCGTCGCTTGTGCGACGGGGCCAGCCGCGAAGAACAGCCCGTCATCGGGGCCGAGGCCGAGCGCGTCGGCCATCGCGGTCATCTTGTCCTCGCCATGGTTCTTGGCGATCGGGCCGCCCCATTCGCCCTGCTTGCGCGTGGCGTAGCCCAGCCCCGCGAACCCTTCGGACTGCGCCCAGGCGTTCATGTCGTCGAAGAACTTGCGGCTCTTGTCCGCGGTACCCGGCGCGGGGATGGCGCGCACGACGTCGCCGGCCTCCACGATCGAGGCGAAGCGGCCGAAGCCGGAGCCGGCGAACTGCTCGCTGACGTCGCTGATCAGGATCGGGTTGCGCAGGTCGGGCTTGTCGTTGCCGTATTTCAGCATCGATTCGCGGTACGGGATACGCTTGAACGGCAGCGGAGAGACGGTGCGGCCCTTGCCCTGCCAGTCGGCGAATTCCTCGAACACGCCATGCAGCACCGGCTCGATCGCGGCGAACACGTCGTCCTGCGTGACGAAGCTCATCTCGAAATCGAGCTGGTAGAATTCGCCCGGCGAGCGATCAGCGCGCGCGTCCTCGTCACGGAAACAGGGCGCGATCTGGAAATAGCGGTCGAAGCCGGCGACCATCAGCAGCTGCTTGAACATCTGCGGCGCCTGCGGCAGCGCGTAGAACTTGCCCGGATGGACGCGGCTGGGCACCAGATAGTCGCGCGCGCCCTCCGGCGAGGACGCGGTAAGGATCGGGGTCTGGAATTCGGTGAAGCCCTGGTCGATCATCCGGCGACGCAGCGAGGCGATGACGGCGGAGCGCAGCATGATGTTGGCGTGCAGCTTTTCGCGGCGCAGGTCGAGGAAGCGGTTCCGCAGGCGGATCTCCTCGGGATATTCGGCATCGCCGAACACCGGCATCGGCAGTTCCGCCGCGGCGCTCTGCACCGTCGCGGCGCGGGCATAGACCTCGATCGCGCCGGTCGGCAGGTTGGGGTTCACGGTCGCTTCCGAGCGCAGCTTCACCGTGCCGTCGATCGTCACGACCGATTCGACGCGCAGCCCGTCGAGCAGCGCCAGCGCGGGCGAATCGCTGTCCGCGACGATCTGGGTAATCCCGTAATGGTCGCGCAGGTCGACGAACAGCACGCCGCCGTGATCGCGCTTGCGATGGACCCAGCCCGACAGGCGGACGCTGGCGCCCGCGTCGGAGGCGGTGAGCGCGGCGCAATGATGGGTGCGGTAGGCGTGCATGGGTTTTCTCTGTCTCGTCGCTCCAGCGCAGGCTGGAGCCTTGTGCGGCAAGGGTGCGCCCGCTGCCGAGAGACCCCAGCTTTCGCTGGGGTGACGGCCCCGGGGGCAATTGCGCGCCCCTCCCCTGTCCGAACCCTCTTTGTCAACCCGCGCGCACGGGTATATGGGCGTCGTCCTTATGCACGTTCATCCCCTCATCACCGACAGCGCGACGCTCGCCAACCTTTGCGCCCGCCTTTCCGACGCCCCGTTCGTGACGGTCGA
Source organism: Sphingomonas adhaesiva (assembly GCF_002374855.1). GTDB lineage: Bacteria > Pseudomonadota > Alphaproteobacteria > Sphingomonadales > Sphingomonadaceae > Sphingomonas > Sphingomonas adhaesiva. Next base: position 499,702 of record NZ_NWVC01000001.1, on the reverse strand, counting down.
CACCGAGTTCATGCGCGAGAGCACCTATTATCCGGAGCTGTGCCTGATCCAGATCGCAGATACCGAGGAGGCGGCGGCGATCGACCCGATGGCGCCGGGGCTGGACCTGTCGCCGCTGCTGGCGCTGCTGACCGACAATGAGGACGTGCTGAAGGTGTTCCACGCCGGCGGGCAGGACATCGAGATCATCTACAACCTGACCGGCAAGACCCCGCACCCGCTGTTCGATACGCAGGTAGCGGCGATGGCGCTGGGTCAGGGCGAGCAGATCGGCTATTCCAACCTTGTCGACAGCTGGCTGGGCATCCAGGTGGACAAGGGCGCGCGCTTCACCGACTGGGCGCGCCGCCCGCTGGACGCGCGGCAGATCGAATATGCGATCGGCGACGTCACGCACCTTTCGGCGATCTTCCCCAAGATGCTGGAGCGGTTGAAGAAGACCGGGCGCGGCGCGTGGCTGGACCAGGAGATGGAGCGGCTGGCCGATCCGGCCAATTACGCCAACGACCCCGACCTGGCGTGGAAGCGCGTGCGCGTCGCCAGCCGCAAGGCCGACGTGCTCGGCCGGCTGAAGGCGATCGCGCGCTGGCGCGAGTTGGAGGCGCAGGCCAAGGATTTGCCGCGCGGACGGATCGTCAAGGACGAGACGATCGCCGATCTGGCCGGGCACCCGCCGCGCAAGCAGGCCGATCTGGCCAAGGTGCGCGGGCTGTCGCAGACCTGGGCGTCGAACGATATCGGTGCGCGGCTGATCGCGGCGATCGAGGGCGCCCGCCCGCTGTCCGACGACGAGCTGCCGCCGCGCGACGATCGCAAGCCCGGGCTGGGGCGCGAGGGGGCGCTGGTCGCCGACCTGCTCAAGCTGCTGCTGAAGATTCGTGCGCGCGACATCGACGTGGCGCCGCGGCTGCTGGCGCGCGGCGAGGAGCTGGAGGCGCTGGCCGCCGGACAGCGCAAGGGGCTGCAGATCCTGGAGGGCTGGCGCTACGACCAGTTCGGGCATGACGCGCTGGAACTGGTCGAGGGCCGGCTGGGCTTCGCGGTGCAGGGCGGCAAGCTGAAGATGACGCGGACCGAGGGGGTGGCGGCATGATGCGCGCGACGACCGTACTGGCGACGACGATGGCGCTGGCCGCCTGTGCGCAGCAGCCGGGCGCCGGTCCCGCGTCGGCGTCGCCCGCCCCCGGCAGCGTGGTGGCCGAAGTGCCGGGCGCGCAGTGCGACGCGAACCCGGCGCAGGCGTTGGTCGGGCAACGGGCCGACAAGGCGGGCGACGAGGCGAAGCGCCTGTCCGGCGCGCGGCTGGTGCGGCGCTACGTGACCGGCGCGATCCTGACGATGGATTTCCGCGCCGACCGGCTGAACATCGAAACCGATGCGAACGGCGTGATCGTCAAGCTAACCTGCGGTTAAGGGCGGGGCCATGGTGCCGCGAAATCAGGCGCTTTCCCGTGCGTGGAAACGTGGATGCCGGAACACGTCCGGCATGACGGCGTGGGGTTTGCACAGGTCTCGCGTCATGCCGGACCGGTTCCGGCATCCACCGCGGCGGTTGTGCTTAGGCCGCCCGGCCCTACGCCAGGCTGGGCTCGCGGCCCATCAATGCCGCAAGGGCGCGGTGGCGCTTCTGTACCGCTTCACCATAGAGCGCGGCATCGTCATCGGCGAGCCGTAGTCGCAGTCGTGTGCCGTCGATCATCAGCGACGAGCGTTCCAGCGGCCCCGCGATCCCGCCGCTGAGCCGCTGGCCGAGCCGCATCGCCAACCCCCAGCGCATCGCGCGGCGCAGGTCGGCCTCCCCCGCCAGTCCGGGCAAGGGCACGGGGCTGGTGAGATCGCCGCCCAGGCTGGTCCACAGCGCCTGCCCCAGCATGCCGCGCCCGCGACCGTCGATCCCCACCCAATTGCCGTGGATGGCGATTTCCAGCCCGCGTTCGGCGCGGAATTCCGGATTGGCGCGCCAGCCCACATCGGCCAGCTGGCACGCGGCGATGCGGATGCGCGCATCGGCGGCGCTGTCGTCCCCGAACAGCGGCGCGATCCATTCGGCGAGCAGGTCGCCATGTTCGGGAAAGCGCCCGCTGCGGCGCCCTTCGTCGCGCGCGGCGACGATCAGCGGATCCTGCGCGCGCACATCCTCGGGCAGCGCGGCGTAGAGCAACCCCTCGCGCAGGCCGTAGGCGGACACCATTGTGCCGCTGCTGCGCAACTGGTCGAGCAGCGCCGACAGCAATCCGGCGGCATCGAGCAGCGTCGGGATGCGGCCGGCCGACAGGCCGGGGATCGCCTTCAGGCGCGCCTTGCCGACATGCGCCAGCGTGCGGCGCAGCCGCGCGATACTGGCGGGGGGCATCGCATATTGATGGATGACGGGCAGCGGATAGCGCGTCGCCTCCATGTCGAGCCGCGCCAGCGCGCGCCACGATCCGCCGACCAGATAGAGCGGCAGCCCCTTTCCCGCGCCGATCCAGCCGTGCTGTGCCAGCAGTTTCTGGACATGGCCGGCGAGCTTGCCGCGTTCGCGCAGCGCACCGATGCGCAGGACGCCAAGCGGGAAGGACGTGCGCTGCAACAGCTCGCCGTTCTTTACCCGCACCAGTTCAAGGCTGCCGCCGCCCAGGTCGCCGACGATCCCGTCGGCATCGGGGATGCCCGACAGCACGCCCATGCCCGCGGCGCGCGCCTCCTCCTCGCCCGGCAGGATCTCGACCGTGAGGCCGGCGGCTTCGGCGATCGCGATCAGTGCCGCGCCGTTGCTGGCATCGCGCACCGCGGCGGTGGCGACGGTGCGGATGCTGACGACCGCCATCTCGCGGGCGAGCGCGGCGAAACGGTGCAGCGCGGTGGCGGCCATCGCCATCGCCTGTTCGTCGATCTTCCCCGATGCCGCCAGGCTGCGGCCGAGGCCGGCCAGCACCTTTTCGTTGAACAGCGTCGCGGGCAGCCGCGGCGGCCCCTGATAGACGACGAGGCGGATCGAGTTCGATCCGATATCGATGATCGCGGTACGCGGCTCCTCGCCCGAGCCGGTGATGGCAGACATGATGCGGCGCGGCGTCAGCGGCAGGGCCATTCCCGACCGCCTACGACCGGCGCCGAAGCGACAGGGTCGGCACCTCGACGCCGGCCTCCAGCGCGGCACCGCGGCCGGACAGCGAAGGGTTGACCATGAAATATCGGTGCAGGTTGAACCCCTTGGCGTCGGCGGGCGGCTGGATGCGCACGTAGCTGCCGTCGGATTGCAGGTCCCAGCTCTGTTCGTTGTCGATCAGGTTGGCGACCATCACCTGGTCGAGGATCTGGTCGTGCACCGTCTCATTGTCGATCGGCAGCATATATTCGACGCGGCGGTCGAAATTGCGCGGCATCCAGTCGGCGGAAGAGATATAGACCAGCGCGCCGTCATTGGGCAGCGCCGCGCCGTTGCCGAACACCGCGATGCGGCTGTGTTCCAGGAAGCGGCCGACGACCGAGGTGACGCGGATATTGTCCGACATCCCTGGCACCCGCGGCTTCAGGCAGCAGATGCCGCGGACGATCAGCTCGATCTCCACCCCCGCGCCGCTCGCCTCGTACAGCTTCTCGATGATCGTCGGGTCGACCAGCGAGTTCATCTTCGCCCAGATCGCCGCGGGGCGACCGGCGCGGGCGTTGGCGATCTCGGCGTCGATGCAGGCCATCAGCTTCTTGCGCAACGAGCGCGGGCTGAGGACCACCGTCTCCATATCCTCCGGCTCGACATAGCCGGTGATGTAGTTGAACATCCGCGCCGCATCGCGCCCGATCGCCGGATCGGCGGTGAAGAAGCTGAGGTCGGTGTAGATGCGCGCGGTGACCGGGTGGTAGTTGCCCGTCCCGAAGTGGCAATAGCTGCGGAACACCCCGCCCTCGCGCCGGACGACCATCGCGACCTTGGCATGGGTCTTCCAGTCGATGAAGCCGTAGACGACCTGCACGCCGGCACGCTCCAGCGCGCTCGCCCATTGCAGGTTCTGCTCCTCGTCGAAGCGCGCCTTCAGCTCGACCACCGCGGTCACCGCCTTGCCGTTTTCCGCCGCGGCGATCAGCGCGTTGATGACCGCAGATTGCTTGCCCGCGCGGTACAGCGTCTGCTTGATCGCGACGACGTCGGGATCGTTCGCAGCCTGTTTCAGGAAGGCGAGGACGACGTCGAACGTCTCATACGGGTGGTGGACGACGATGTCCTTGGCGCGGATCGCGGCGAAGCAATCGCCGCCGAATTCGCGGATGCGCTCGGGAAAGCGCGGGGTGAAGGGCACGAATTTCAGGTCCGGGCGATCCTCGTCCGCCAGCAGCGCCAGATCGCCGATGCCGAGCAGCGAGCCGGTTTCGGTGACGATCGCGTCGGCCCCGCCCAGTTCATCGCGCAACACCGCCGCCAGCGTGTCCGGCATGCCGGTTTCCAGTTCAAGCCGGATCACCCGCCCGCGCCGGCGTCGCTTGATGGCGTTGGCGAAATAGCGGACAAGGTCCTCGGCCTCCTCCTCGATCTCGATATCGCTGTCGCGCAGGACGCGGAATTCGGCGGCGCCCAGCACGTCATAACCGGGGAACAGCAAGCCCGAGAACCGCTTGAGCACCGATTCCACCGCGATGTAGCACGCCCCCTCCCCCGGCAGCCGGACGAAGCGCGGCATCGCGGCGGGGAGCATCACAAGCTCGCGGATCGGTTCCTGGTCCGAACGGCGCACCAGATCGAACATCACCGCCATGCCCTTGTTCGGCAGGAACGGGAACGGGTGCGCGGGGTCGAGCGCCTGAGGCGTGATGACGGGAAACAGCTGTTCGCGGAAATGCGTTTCCAGCCACGCCAGCTGATCGGCATCGAGCGCGCTGTCGAGCGAGCGATGGCCCGGCACGCGGATCCCCGCCTCCGCCAGTTCGGCGCGGATGTCGCGCCATACCGACTGCTGGCTGGCCATCAGCGCGTCGGCTTCCTCGACGATGGCATTCAGCTGTTGCCCGGGGGTGAGGCCGTCGGCGGACCGCGCGTCGACGTCCTGGATCTGCTGGCCCTTCAACCCGGCGACGCGGACCATGAAGAATTCGTCGAGGTTCCCGCCAGAGATCGCCAGGAAGCGCAGCCGTTCCAGCAGCGGATGCGCGCGGTTGCATGCTTCGTCCAGCACGCGGCGGTTGAACGCCAGCCATGACAGTTCGCGGTTGAAATACCGCCCGCCGTCGCGATCGCGAAACGGATCGTCCAGCGCGTCGTCGGCATCGAGGCGCGCCATCTTCGGCGTTCGGGTCATGTCGTCTCGTCGCTCCGGTCGGTGAAGGCGGGCACCGCGTGCAGGGTTTCGCGCGCCAGCGGGATGGTCAGGCGCCGGCGGCCCGCGAGTGCCGCGCTGTCCAGCCTATCCATCGCGTCGATGACAGAAGCGTGACGACGTTCCACCCGCGCGACCAGCCATGCGATCAGATCGGCGCGCGCATCTAGCCGCCGCTGCGCGAAGCCGTGTTCGAACAGCGCGGTCATCAGCGCGTCGTCGGGCGGCGCGATCGTGGCGGTGGGGCTGGCATGAAGCCGAGAGCGAAGGTCGGGTAGCGCCACCTGCCATGTCGGCGGCGCGTCGTCGGCGATCAGCAGCAGCGGCCGGCCCGTTTCCTGCGCGCGGTTCCAGGCGTGGAACACCGCCTCCTCCGGTTCGCGATGGGCATCGTCGATCACCCGCGCGCCCGCGCGCGCGGCGAAGATGCGGCCCAGCAGCGAGCGCCCCGACCGCGGCGGCCCGGCGAGGATGGCGGTACGCACCGGCCAGGTCGCCCAGCGATCGAGCATCGCGACGGCAACGGCATTGGAAGGGCTGACGAGAAACTCGGCATCGCGCGCATCGGGTTGCCATGCCAGCGGCAGCGCGATCTGGCTCATCCGGCCGGCAATCCCGGCGCGCGGACGTCCGGGGGCAGCAACTGGGGCGCGCGCCGGATGCGGATCGTCGTGCCGTTGCCGAACACCTGCCAGCCGCGCGCCTCCAGCGCGGCGCGGAAGGCATCGGGCGTGCCGGCATAGCCGACCGTCATCAGCGAGACGCCGCCCAGCGCCAGGCTGGTCGTGGAGGCGCTGGCGACGCCCGGTACGCCGCGCATCGCCGCCTCCCCGCCCGTCACCGCGCCCGCATCGGGGGTGTCGAACTGAACGGTGATGCTGATCGACGGCGTCGGCGGGGCGAGCGTGTCGAGCAGGTCGTCGATCGTCTGCCCGGGCGTCGGCGTCGCCACCGGCATGACCGGGTTGAGCCCGCTGTCGGCGCGCAGGTAGCCGCCGCGCAGCCCTTCCTGATAGGCGGCGTCCATCCGTCGCACGCCTTCGTCCAGCAGCGCCGGCAGACCGGCGGCCTTGCCGACGCGCAGGGTGAAGGTGCGCAGCAGGCGATTGTCGGGGCCGTAGCGTGCCTCGAACACGCCGACCACCGGGCCGCCGGGCCATTGGCGATACAGGCGGACGGTGGGGATCAGCACGTCGCTGCCGCCATATTGGTCGATCACCGCACGCCACCAGCCGCGGTCCGGCCGCTGCGTCTGCCCGACATTGAGCAACAGCGGGTCCGGGCCGGTGCCGGCCGGGCGGATATAGTCGATGGTGCTGCCGCCGGTGCGGAAGCGTGCCCATGCCTCCTGCCAGACGGTGCGCTGTTCGAACGTGGTGCCCACCCCGGTCGACCATTGCACCGGCACGACGACGAACGGCGGCGAGCGGCTGACGAACGCGGATACGCCCAGCAGCGCGGAGGTGCGCGCGCGGTCGAACAGCACGCCGAGTCGCGCGATGTAGCGATTCGGCCCGATCTGTTCGCGATCGACGACGATCGCCGAGACGATCGAATCGAGCGTGCCGTCGGCCGCGCCGCCGCCGCCCGCGCCCAGCCGCTGCGACAGCTGCACGAACGCCTTGCGCTGCGCCTCGCGCCAGCCGGCGAGCCGCGCCGCCTCCGCATTGGGGCCGCTGGTGTCGACGGTGATGCCGGCGACTTCGAAATCGTTGGAGCTGTCGACCGCGGCGACGCCGCGATCGGCGCCGTCGATCTGCGCCATGACGGCAACGGCGCCCAGCGCGGCGACCGCAACGGCCGAAGCCAGGGCGACAGGAAGACGGACACGCATGTTGCGCGTCTTTTGGCGAAGCAGGCGTGGAAATCCAAGCGCGATGTGGCTAGGCGCATCCGCCATGAGCACCGAAGGACGCAACGAGCCCTACACCTATGAGAGCGCGGGCGTGTCGATCGCCGCCGGCAACGCGCTGGTCCGCGCGATCGCGCCGTTGGCGCGCGCGACGCGGCGGCCGGGGGCCGACGCCGACCTGGGCGGGTTCGGCGGCTTCTTCGACCTGAAGGCGGCGGGGTTCACCGATCCGCTGCTGGTCGCCGCCAACGATGGCGTCGGCACCAAGCTGAAACTGGCGATCGAATGGGGTCGCCACGCTGGCGTCGGCATCGACCTGGTCGCGATGTGCGCCAACGACCTGATCGTGCAGGGCGCCGAGCCGCTGTTCTTCCTGGACTATTACGCGACCGGTAAGCTCGACAATGCCGTCGCCGAGAGCGTCGTCGCCTCGATCGCCGAAGGGTGCCGGATCGCGGGCTGCGCGCTGATCGGCGGGGAAACCGCGGAGATGCCGGGCATGTACGCCGCGGGCGATTACGACCTGGCGGGGTTCTGCGTCGGTGCGGTGGAGCGCGGGGACGTGCTGACCGGCCAGACGATCGGCGCGGGCGACGTGATCCTGGGGCTGGCATCGTCGGGGGTGCATTCGAACGGCTTCTCGCTGGTCCGGCGGCTGGCGGCGGACAAGGGGTGGAAGCTGGATCGCCCCGCGCTGTTCGATCGGGACCGGTTGCTGATCGACCATCTGATGGCGCCGACGCGCATCTACGTCAAAAGCCTGCTGCCGCTGTTGAAGGCGCATCGCATCAAGGGGCTGGCGCATATCACCGGCGGTGGCCTGTTGGAGAACATCCCGCGCGTGCTGCCGCGTGAGGCGCATGCGGTCGTCGATGCCGATGCCTGGGAACAGCCGCGGCTGATGGCGTTCCTGCAGGCGCAGGGCGGGATCGAGCCGGAGGAAATGGCGCGCACGTTCAACTGCGGGATCGGGATGGTCGCGATCGTCGCCGCCGATGACGCGGCGCAGGTGGCGGAGGAACTGACCGCGGCGGGCGAGACGGTGTTCACGATCGGCCGGATCGAGGCGGGCGCGCGGGGCTGCACGGTGACCGGCAGCACCGAGACATGGAGCGCGCGCGGCGACTGGACCGCGACGCACAGCGCATGACGGGCACGTCCACCCGGGCGAAGGTTGCGGTGCTGATTTCCGGCCGGGGATCGAACATGCAGGCGCTCGCCGCCCATGCGGGCGCTGCGTATCGGATCGTCGTCGTCGCGTCGGACAAGCCGGAGGCGCCGGGCCTCGACTGGGCAGTGCAGGCGGGACTGCCGACCTTCGCGCTGTCGCCGAAGGGGATCGGCAAGCAGGCGTACGAGAGCGCGCTGGACGCCGCGTTGCGCGCGGCCGGGGCGGAATGGATCGCGCTGGCGGGCTATATGCGGCTGCTGTCCGACGAGTTCGTCGCACGCTGGCGCGGGCGGATCGTGAACATCCACCCCTCGCTGCTGCCGAAGTACAAGGGGCTGGACACGCACGCGCGTGCGATCGCGGCCGGGGACGCCGAGGCGGGCTGTTCGGTCCATCTGGTGACCGAGGAACTGGACGGGGGCAAGGTGCTGGGCCAGGCGCGCGTGCCGATCCTGCCCGGCGACACGCCCGATGCGCTGGCGGCGCGGGTGCTGGCGGAGGAACACCGGCTGTATCCCGCCGTTCTGGCGGACATGGTACGCCGATGACCGACGCGCTCGACCGGATCCGCTCCATCGCGCTGCTGCTGCCCGAGGTGGAGGAGCGCGTGAGCCATGGGCAGCCGACCTTCTTCGTGGCCGGAAAGCAGTTCGCGCAGTTTCGCGACGATCATCATGGCGACGGGCGCGTGGCGGTGTGCGTGCGCACCAGCGGGATGGACGAACAGGCAATGCTGCTGGACGCCGCACCGGACACCTATTCGCGCCCCGCGTATCTTGGACCGTCCGGATGGGTCGCGGTAAACGTCGCGGCGGATGACGTGGACTGGGCGCTGGTCGAGGACCGCGTCGCGCGCAGCTGGGAACTGGCCGCGCCCGCGCGGTTGCTGGAGGCCGGCGGGCGGTGAGCGACGATCCGGCTCCGCCGCCCGATACCGCGCCGGAAACGCGCGCGGAGCGGCGCGATACGGCGGCGACGCGGCGGCGCTGGGTGACGCTGGCCGAGGTGGTGGCGGTCGCGGGCCTGCTGATCGGTGCGCTGACGCTGTGGCTGAGCTGGAACGGCCAGCGCGAGGAGCGCGCGGAAAAGATCGCCGAGCAGCGCGACGCCGCGCGCGAGCGTGGGCGGGTCGACCTGTCGGCGAGTGTCGAGGATGGTGGCCGGGTGCTGGCGCTGAAGGACGAGCGGCACGAATTGAGCGAGGCACGCATCGTCTTCCCGCGGACGCTGGGTATACCGGCGCAGCGGCCGGCGGGCGATCCGCAGATCGACGCGAACTGGTTTGCCGCGGAGCTGCTGGCGTTGACCGACAGGGGCGACGACAGCCGGTCGGGGCGGCTGCCGGTGCTGGTCACGGTCCGCTATTTCGACGGCGACGCACCGCGTGTGGCGACCGGCATCTACGATATCGTCTGGCGGACGGAGGGCCGCTTGCTGCGCGGGCGGGACGTGAAGCTGGAGGGGTTGCGGCTGCGGCAACGCGGTGGGGATCAGGCGACGCTGGATGCGGCCTGGGCGCGGCTTACGCCGTAAAGATCACAGGTCGCGGGCATAGACGCGATCGTCGCACCATGTCTCGCCGACCTTGAAGCGGCGCTCGGCGACGACGGCAAAGCCCTGGCGTTCGTAGAAGGCGCGCGCGCGGGCGTTGCCGGCGAACACGCCGAGCAACATGCGCCGCGCGCCCAATGCCCGGGCATCGTCGATCGCCTGTGCCATCAGCGCCGCGCCCAACCCGGTCCCGCGGGCGGCCGACAGCGTGTAGATGCGGCGGAGTTCGATATCGCCGGGGCCGGTTTCGCCGACTTCCTCCGGCGGGGTCAGCAGCGAATAGCCGATCGGCGCGGCTCCGGTCGCATGTTCGGCGAGCGTGAGGACCGCGGCGGGATCGGCGCTCCACGCCGCGAACTGCTCGGGCCGGCTCTTGCGGTCGAGATGCGCGAGGATGTCCGCGCCCGACAGCACGCCGGCGAAGGTATCGAGGAAGCTGGCCCGTGCGACCAGCGCGACCGCGGCGGCATCGTCGACCGACGCGCGCCGCAGCCGCCACGTCGTCATCAGCCGACGATCTCTTCGGGCTTGAAGAAGTATGCGATCTCGATCGCGGCATTCTCGTCCGAATCCGAACCGTGGACGGTGTTCGCCTCGATCGATTCGGCCAGTTCCTTGCGGATCGTGCCCGGTGCGGCGTTCTCCGGGTTGGTGGCGCCCATGATGTCGCGGTTGCGCTGCATCGCATTCTCGCCTTCCAGCACCTGCACGACGACGGGGCCGGACGTCATGAACGACACCAGGTCGTTGAAGAACGGGCGCTCCTTGTGGACGGCGTAGAAGCCCTCGGCCTGCTCCTTGGTCATCTGGATGCGCTTGGAGGCGACGACGCGCAGGCCGGCTTCCTCCAGCATCTTGGTGACCGCGCCGGTCAGGTTGCGGCGCGTGGCGTCGGGCTTGATGATCGAAAAGGTACGGTTCGCGGCCATGACGGTCACGGGCTCCTGAAATTGAGGATTGCGGAAAAGTGGCGCCGCCCTAGGCCCGGTGCCGCGACGATGCAAGCCGCCGCGTCAGGCCGCCTGTTCCCAACGGCCGGCGTCATTCTGTTTCCAGTAGCGCCGTTCCACCCCGTCGCGCGCCGCCAGCGATTTCCACGCGATCCGCGCCGCGGCGATATGATCGTCGTCGAAGAAATGGAACGCGCGATCGAAATCGAGCGCGGCGTCGCGCCATTCGCCGTCCACCAGCGCGACGTGGCGCGCGCCGTTGGCGGGGGTGACGTCGCCCGCGATCAGCACCGGCTGGCGCGTATCGTCGGCGGTGCCGGCCACCGCATGGGGCAGGAAGCTGTCGGGCGTGTGGCTCCACAACAGCCGGTCGAGCGCCGCCTGCCGTTCGGGCGCGGCGGCGACGATCAGCAGGCGTGCGCCGCTCGCCACCACCTTCTCGGCGATTTGCGGCAGCGCGCGCTCCAGCGGCGTGTGCACCAGATGATAGAAATCGACCTGCACCGCGCGCCGCCGGCCCGCCTCAGCCTTCGCGGTCGGCGATGAAGCGGTCGAGGACGCGCACGCCGAAGCCGGTCGCACCCTTCGCCCAGGTGGGGCCGTCCTTGTCCGCCCACACCATGCCCGCGATGTCGAGGTGCGCCCAGGCCACGCCCTTGTCGACATAGCGTTGCAGGAACTGCGCGGCGGTGATCGACCCTGCGCCGCGGGGGCCGACGTTCTTCATGTCGGCGATCGGCGAATCGATCAGCCTGTCGTAGGCGTCCGACAGCGGGAAGCGCCACAGCTGGTCGCCCGAGGTCCGCCCCGCCGCCAGCAGCGCGTCGGCCAGCGTGTCGTCATTGGCGAACAGCCCGCCATATTCGTTGCCCAGGCTGACGATCATCGCGCCCGTTAGCGTGGCGAGATCGACGATCGTCGCGGGCCTGTGGACGCTCTGGACCCAGGTCAGGCAGTCGCACAGCACCAGCCGCCCTTCGGCGTCGGTATTGATGACCTCCACCGTCTGGCCCGACATGCTGGTGACGACGTCGCCGGGGCGCTGCGCATTGCCGTCAGGCATGTTCTCCACCAGTCCCATGACGCCGACGACATTGGCCTTCGCACCGCGCCGCGCGAGCGACAGCATCGCCCCCGCGACCGCGCCGGCGCCGCCCATGTCCCACTTCATGTCCTCCATGCCCGCGGCCGGCTTGATCGAGATGCCGCCGGTGTCGAAGGTCACGCCCTTGCCGACCAGCGCGGTGACCGGCGCGCCCTCGCCCGCGCCGTTCCACTTGAGCGCCAGGATGCGCGGCGCACGCATCGACCCCTGCGCCACGCCCAGCAGTGCCCCCATGCCGAGATTGCGCATCTGCGCCTCGTCCAGCACCGTCGCCTCCAGCCCCAGGCCGTCGACCGCGGCGAGCACGCGCTCCACGAACGTTTCCGGGTAGAGCACGTTCGGCGGCAGCGCGGCGAGCGTACGGGCAAGGTCGAGGCCCGCGGTCACCGCCTCGCGCGCCGGCCAGGCGGCGTCGTCGCCCACCACGGTCAGCGCGGCGAGCGTCGGCTTCTGCTTTTCGGGCAGCTTCGTGCGATATTCGTCGAACCGCCACGCGCGCTGCGCCGCGCCGGCGGCGAACCGCGCGGTCGCGGCGGCATCGACGCCCGACAGGTCCGCGACGGCGGACGTCTCGCCGGAGGTCAGCAGCCGCGCGGTCAGCGCGCCGCCGGCGCGTTCATAGGCCGCATCGTCACCGGTGCCGACACCCAGCAGGACAATCCGCTGCGTCCGGCCATCGGCGCCGACGAACAGCTCGGCGCTGCTGCCCGCCTCCCCTTCGAAGCGGGCGCCGCGCGCCGCGGCCTCTACCAGCGCGTCGGCGGCGGGGACCAGCCCGGTCAGCGCGTCCCCCTTCTTGACCGGCAGCGCGAGGACGGCGGCATCCGCGGGGCGGCTGGGGGCGAACGCGATCTTCATCTGCAAACCTTTCATTCCGTGCCGGCTCTCTAGCGGCATGCGGGGCGCGGCGCAAAGCGTTGCAGCACGCGTCGCGCGATGCGATAGGGCGGCGACGATGCGCCCACGCCATTCCGGCGGCGCACCATGCGGTCGACGGGAGCAACGTGAGGCGTCTGGATCTTCTCGCCGGTGGTGCGATCTGGTTGTCGATGGCGGGACCGGCGGCCGCCCAGTCGTTGCAGGACCGCGCCGTGGCGCCCCCCGCACCGGTCGGTGAGAGCGCGACCACGCCCGTTGCGGCGGACCAGGTGCAGTTCAGCGCCGGTACGCTGGAGTACGACTATAACGCCGATATCGTCACCGCCGCCGGCGAGGTGCGGATGACGCGCGAAGGCGACCGCTTGCGCGCCGACAAGGTGGAGTGGAACCGCAAGACCGGGCGCGTCGTCGCGACCGGCAACGTGGCGGTGACCAACCCCCAGGGCGACGTCGCCTATGGCGATTCGATCGAGCTGACCGATTCGCTGAAGGACGGCGTGGTTGACAACATCCTGGTCGTGCTGGAACGCGGCGGGCGGATCGCGGCGGTGCGCGGCACGCGCCAGCAGGACGGTACGGTGCTGCTGGATCGCGCGGCCTTCTCGCAATGCCCGGTCACCGACAGCGATGGCTGCCCCAAGGAACCGTCGTGGAAGATCACCGCGGTAAAGGTGACGTACCGCCCGGACCGGGAGCGCGTCTATTTTGACCAGGCGCGATTCCACCTGCTGGGCCTCACCTCCCCGGCGCTGCCGCGGTTCAGCGTGCCGGTGGGCGAGGCGAACGATACCGGGCTACTGACGCCGGGGATCGGAATCACGCGGCTGAACGGCGTGGAACTGGTGCTGCCGGTCAATATCGCGCTGGGTCAGGACCGCTCGCTGATCGTCGCGCCGCACCTGTTCTCCTCCGAACTGCCGATGCTGGAGATGCGCTATGCACAGGTGACGCAGCTCGGCGCCTTCTCGCTGACCGGATACGCCACCAGCAGCCGGCGCAGCGGCGACCTGTCGGACGGGTTCACGACCGAGACCGAACGCGCGCTGCGCGGCTATCTGGACGGAAAGGCGCGGTTCCAGCTCGACCCGAACTGGTCGCTGTCGGGATCGCTGCGGATGGTCACCGACCGCACGTTCCTGCGCCGCTACGACATTTCGCGCGAGGACCGGCTGCGCACGCATGTCGCACTCGAGCGGATCGACGCCGACAGCTATCTGTCGGTCGCGGGATGGGCGGTGCAGACGCTGCGCGTCGGCGAACGCCAGGGCATGCAGCCGGTGGCGCTGCCCGAGATCGATTACCGCCGCCGCTTCACCGATGCACTGCTGGGCGGGACGATCCAGCTGCAGGCCAATACGCTCGCGATCGGGCGGCGCGCCGGGCAGGATACGCAGCGCGCATTCGTCAGCGCGCGCTGGGACTGGCGCGGGATCACGACGCTGGGCCAGGAAGTGTTGCTGACCGCCTTCGGCCGCGGCGATGCCTATAACACCAGCGGCAGTGCGGCGACGACGATCGCCAGCTATCGCGGGCTGGACGGATTCCAGACGCGCGCGATCGGCGCGCTGGCCGCGGAGGTGCGCTGGCCCTTCGTCGGGCAGCTGCTGGGCGGGTTCCAGCGGTTCGCGCCGCGCGTGCAGATCGTCGCGACCCCGCCGACCCGCAACTTGGCCGTCCCCAACGAGGATGCGCGCGCGGTCGACCTGGAGGATTCGAACCTGTTCTCCCTCAATCGCTTCCCCGGGTACGACCGGTGGGAGGATTCGAGCCGGCTCACCTATGGCGCGGACTGGTCGCTGGACCTGACCGGGGTCGCGATCTCCGCGACCGTGGGGCAGAGCTATCGCCTGAACGACCGGCCGACGATCCTGCCCAACGGGACCGGCCTGTCCGATCGCTTCTCCGACATCGTCGGGCGCACGAACGTGCGGATCGGCGAGTTCGTGACGTTCACCCACCGCTATCGCCTCGACAAGGATAATCTGGCAGTGCGCCGGAACGAGATCGACGCGACGGTCGGCACGCGTCGCACCTATGCCACGGTCGGCTACCTGCGGCTGAACCGCAACATCACCGGGCTGGAGGATCTGCAGGACCGCGAGGAGGTGCGCGCCGGCGGGCGGCTGGCGTTCGCGCGCTATTGGTCGGTATGGGGATCGGCGATGATCGACCTGACCGACCGGGCCGAAGACCCGCTGTCGCAGTCGGACGGCTTCACCCCGATCCGCCACCGCGTCGGTGTCGCCTATGAAGACGATTGTATCGATCTGGGGCTGACGTGGCGGCGCGACTATCAGTCGACCGGCGACGCGCGCGCCGGCAACAGCTATCTGTTGACGCTTTCCTTGAAGAACATCGGCCGCTAAGCCACGGTTCAGCTGAGATCGGGCAACTCCGCCACACGGGACAGTCGCGCGCGCGCCGACCCGCGACACCAACGGGATTTCGAGAAACGGTGATGACGACGAAGAAGGGCGCGGCGCTGCTGACCCGCCGGATGCTGGGGACCGTGTTGGCGCTTGGCGCGGCCGCGGGTGCCATCGCGCAGACGGTCGAGGATCAGGGGCTGCCGGACAACACCGGGCTGAACATCCCGTCGAACCTGCAGATCTTCGGCAAGACGGATTCGAACATCCGCAAGGCGACCGCGATCGTCAACGAAACGGTCATCACCGGCACCGACGTCGACCAGCGCGTGGCGCTGGTGGCGACGGCGAACAACGCCAAGCTGTCCGACCAGGATCGCGAGCGGCTGCGCGTGCAGGTGCTGCGCCAGCTGATCGACGAGACGCTGCAGATCCAGCAGGCCAAGACCGCCGACATCACGATCACCAAGGCCGAGCTGGATCAGGCGTACGCCGGCGTCGCCAAGAACTTCAACCGTACGCCCGCGCAGTTCACGCAGTGGCTGACGCAGAACGGGTCGTCCGAACGCTCGATCCGCCGCCAGATCGAAGGCGAGCTGGCGTGGAACCGCTATCTGCGCCGCCGCGTCGAGCCGTTCGTCAACGTGGGCGACGAAGAGGTGAAGGCGATTCTCGACCGGCTGGAAGCGGCCAAGGGCACGGAGGAATTCCACCTCAACGAAATCTACCTCGCCGCGACCCCGGATCGCGAACAGGAGGTGTTCAATAACGCGCGCCAGATCATCGCCGAGATCGGCAAGGGCCAGGCGCCGTTCGCCTATTTCGCGCGCAACTTCTCCGCCGCGACCACGCGCAGCGTCGGCGGCGACCTGGGCTGGGTGCGCGCCGCGCAGCTGCCCGACGCGCTGGCGCAGGCGGCGCAGACGATGCAGGTCGGCCAGGTCGCCGGCCCGGTGCCGACGCCGGGCGGCTTCTCGATCCTGTATCTGGCCGACAAGCGACAGGTGCTGATGGCCGATCCGCGCGACGCGCGGCTGAGCCTGAAGCAGCTGACGATCAAGTTTCCGTCCGGCACCACGCAGGCGCAGGCGACGCAGCGGACCGGCGCGTTCGCCACCGCGATCGAGAAGCTGAAGGGCTGCGGTTCGGTGCCGCAGGTCGCCGCGACACTGAACGCCGAGGTGGTCGACAATGACGCGGTGCGCGTCCGCGACCTGCCGCCACAGCTGCAGGCGATCATGCTGAAGCTGCAGGTCGGCCAGGCGACGCCGCCGTTCGGCAACCCGGAGGAAGGCGTGCGCACGCTGGTGCTGTGCGGCCGCGACGAAGTGGCCAGCGGTCAGCTGCCGGGTGCGGCGCAGATCCAGAACCAGCTGGAGCAGCAGCGCGTCAACCTGCGCGCGCAGCAGGCGCTGCGCGACCTGCGCCGCGACGCCGTGATCGAGTATCGCTGAGGCGCGGCGGATGCAGCAGCCGGACCGCACCACGCCGATCATGGTGTCGATGGGCGATCCCGCGGGGATCGGGCCGGAGATCATCGCCAAGGCGTGGGCGGCGCGGCACGATCGCGGGCTGCCGCCGTTCGTCGCGGTCGGCGATTGCCGCGCGATCCGGCAGGTGTGGGACGGGCCGGTGCGGATCGTCACCGACCTGACCGCCGGCACGCGGCTGTTCGACGAGGCGCTGCCGGTGATGACCGTCGAGGACGGTGGCGATATCGTTCCCGGCACCCCCGACCCCGATGGCGCGCGCAGTGCGCTGCACGCGCTGGAGCTGGCCGCGGGACTGGTCCGCTCGGGCGCGGCGCGTGCGCTGGTGACCGGGCCGGTGTCCAAGGCGCAGCTGTACGGCATCGGCTTCACCCATCCGGGACAGACCGAGTTCGTCGCCGAACGCTGCGGCATTTCGCGCGACAATGCGGTGATGATGCTGGCCGGACCGGGGCTGCGCGTGGTGCCGATCACGACGCACGTGGCGCTGGCGGAGGTGCCCGGGCTGCTGACGGTCGACCTGCTGGTGGCCAAGGCGCGCGTCACCGCGCGCGGGCTGTGGCGCAATTTCGGGATCGAGCGGCCGCGGCTGGCCTTCGCCGGCCTCAACCCGCACGCCGGCGAAGGCGGCGCGATCGGGCGCGAGGAGATCGACGTGATGATCCCCGCGATCGAGCAGCTGGTCGCCGAGGGGATCGACGCGCGCGGGCCGTTCGCGGCCGACACGATGTTCCACGCCCGCGCGCGCGCCGATTATGACGCGGCGCTGTGCTGCTACCACGACCAGGCGCTGATCCCGCTCAAGACGCTGTTCTTCGATGACGGGGTCAACATCACCCTGGGGCTGCCGATCGTGCGCACGTCCCCCGATCACGGGACGGCCTTCGGCATTGCGGGGCAGGACCGCGCCCACCCCGGCGCGATGATCGCCGCGATCCTGATGGCGGACGAGGCCGCGACGAACCGCGCACGCTGCTCCGCCGTCGCATGACCGGCGCGGTGGAGCTGCCCCCGCTGCGCGACGTCATCGCGCGGCACGGCCTGTCGGCGTCCAAGGCGCTTGGGCAGAATTTCCTGTTCGACTCGCAGTTGCTGGCGCGGATCGCGCGCATCCCCGGCGATCTGGCAGACGCCGAGGTGCTGGAGGTCGGCCCCGGCCCCGGCGGGCTGACCCGTGCGCTGCTGGCGCAGGGCGCGCGGGTGACGGCGATCGAGCGCGACCGGCGCTGCATCCCCGCGCTGGCCGAACTGGAAGCGGCCTACCCCGGCAAGCTCAGGGTGATCGAGGGGGATGCGACCGAGATCGACGCGCGCGCGCTGTTCGAGGGTGCGCCGCATATCGTGTCGAACCTGCCGTACAATGTCGGCACCGCGCTGCTGATCGGGTGGCTGTCCGCCGCGTGGCGGCCGTGGTGGGAAACGCTGACGCTGATGTTCCAGCGCGAGGTGGCGGACCGGATCGTCGCGGGCGCCGGAGACGATGCATACGGGCGGCTGGCTGTGCTGTCGCAGTGGCGCAGTGCGGCGCGGATCGCGATGCCGGTGCACCGTTCCGCCTTCACCCCGCCGCCCAAGGTGATGTCGGCGGTGGTGCACATCACCCCGACCGAGGCGCCGGCGGGCGTCGACCTGGCGGTGCTGGAACGGTTGACCGCGGCGGCTTTCGGCCAGCGGCGCAAGATGTTGCGGCAGAGCGTGCGCGGCGTGCCGGGCGCGATCGAGGCGCTGGAGGCCGAGGGCATCGACCCGACCCGCCGCGCCGAGACCGTCGACGTCGCCGCCTTCGTCGCGGTCGCGCGGCGGCTGAGCGAGCGTCCCTAGGCGTCAGTCCTTGGCCGAGGCCTTGGGCGGTACCTTCGTCACTTCGGCCTGAGCGGTGGTGATCGCCGGCGGTCCCTTGGCGATCGCGGCGGCCAGCGTCGTCGCCTGCGGGCAGGCGCCCTTGCAGAGCGTGCGCACGCGCGACAGGTTCTGGCGTGCGCGTTCCACCGCGCCCCTTTCCACCAGCGCCGCGCCCTGGCCCGACAGCGCGTCGACGTCGTTGGGATCGAGCAGCAGCGCCTCGCGATAGAGGCGGATCGCCTTGCCCGGCAGGCCGCGCGCATCGGCGACCTGCGCCAGCGCGATAAACCCCTGGCGGTTGCGCGGATCGACCGTCACCGCGCTTTCGATCAGGTCGGTTGCGCCGTCGAGGTTGCCCGCCGCCTGCGCCGCGCGGCCCTGTTGCAGCAGCGCCATGCTGCGCGGGTCGATCTGGTCATCGGGGCGCTGGCCGTGCAGCGATGTGGAGATCGACACCAGCGCCAGCGAAAGGGCGACGGCGACGGACGTGAAACGCATGAACGGCTCCAGCTTCGGCACGATCCCTCGCGGTTAGCACGGCGCCCGGAGGCGTGCGACAAAAAAGCCGTCGGTGCCGTCGTGCGCCGGGGTCAGCCGCAGCCCGGAACCGCGCGCGCGCCCGAACGGGAGCGACAGCGGTTCGGCGACCCAGCCGGGGAAGGCGGAGAGGAAGGCATCGACCTGCGCCGCGCCCTCCGCATCGAGCAGCGAGCATACGACATAGACCAGCGCGCCACCGGGGCGCACGCAGGCCGCGCCGATCCCCATCACGTTGCGCTGCGCCGCGACGAAACGGTCGAGCCGTTGCGGGGTCAGCCGCCAGCGCGCCTCCGGGTTGCGGCGCCACGTGCCGGTGCCCGAACAGGGCGCATCGACGAACACCACGTCGGCGGCGACATCGGCGAGTGCGGCGCGTTCGTGGCCCGGATCGAGCAGCCGCGTTTCGATGATCGACACCCCGGCGCGTTCGGCGCGGGGCGCGAGCCGTGACAGGCGCGCGCGGTCGATATCGGCGGCGATGATGCGCCCCTTCCCCGCCATCTGCGCGGCGAGCGCGAGGCTCTTGCCCCCCGCCCCTGCGCACAGATCGAGGACGGTCATCCCCGGCGCGGCGGCGGCGGCGAGCGTCACTGCCTGGCTGCCGGCGTCCTGCACCTCCGCCTGTCCGGCGAGCGCGGCGACGTCCGCCCCGGCGGGCAGGCGACGGGCGTGCGGCAGGCCGGAGATCGGCGCGGCATCGGGAAGGTCGGCGGCGGGGTCGACCAGCCGGACATCGAGCGGGGCGCGGTCGATCAGCGCGGCCTGTTCGACGGCATCGAGGCCCGAGGCGGCGAGTGCGTCGACCAGCCAGCGCGGATGCAGCCCGGCGGCGGCGGGCACCTCCCCCGCCGCGATCGGCGCGGGGCCGTGGCTTGACCCGTCGAAGGTAGCGGCGAGCGCGGCGTCGTCCGTCGCCAGCGCGAGCAGTGCGGCGCGGCCGCTGGCTGGCACCTCCCCCAGCGCGCGGATCGCGGCGTAGACGAGGTCGCGGACCGCGCGGCGGTCCTTCGAGCCGGCGTAGCGGCGCTGCGCGAAATAGCGCGCGATCAGCGTATCGGCCGCGGCGCCCCCTTCGCGCGCGGCAAGGATGATCGCGTCGAGCAGCTCGATCGCGGCCTGGGTGCGGGCGGCGGGGGTCATTGCGGGCGGATCGGCATGGGAGGGGGTCCGGGATGGTGGCGCGCCAGGGGCGCGACTGGTGTCGAAGGCGGGGCGCTGGGCCGATAGCGAGGGATTTCCCCCGTCCGTGGCCCCTCCCCGGCGGAGGCCGCGGTGCAGTGGCCGGACGGCGCTGGTTTACAACGGCTGGCCCGGACCTGGGCCCCGGCCTTCGCCGGGGTGGTGGTGGGGTGGGCGGTGTGCCGGGTCAGGCGAATGTTGCGAATGTTGAGACGCTGGCGGGGTTGCGGGGCAGATGTTGAGGTGGTGGCGGGGCGGTGGTGCGGCCGCCCCTTCCCTGCCTGCGCCCCGGCTCGGGTCGGGATCCAGGTGGGGAGCGGTCGGGGTGATCCGGCGGCGTTGCCCGACTGGGCCCCGGCCTTCGCCGGGGTGGTCGTGTTGCGAATGGTGAGGCGGCGGCAGCTTTCCGTCGCACGGGCCGGGACTCGCACGGAAATCCTTGCGGGGCGGGTGTGCGGGGTCGTCATTGCCCGTGGCTGTGCCAGAATGCGGGCCCGTAGGACAGGCGGGCGACATGTACAGGCGGGCGCCCGCCCGGCTCAGCGCGTGGGATAATTGGGCGCCTCACGCGTGATCGTCACGTCGTGGACGTGGCTTTCCTTCAGCCCCGCGCCGGTGATGCGGACGAACTGCGCGCGCCGTTGCAGATCGGGGATCGCGGCCGAGCCGGTATAGCCCATCGCCGCCTTGATTCCGCCGACCAGCTGGTGGATCACCTCGCGCGCCGGCCCCTTGAACGGCACCTGCCCCTCGATCCCTTCCGGCACCAGTTTCAGCTGGTCGCGGACCTCGCCCTGGAAATAGCGGTCGGCCGAGCCGCGGCCCATCGCGCCGACCGATCCCATGCCGCGGTAGGATTTATAGGCGCGCCCCTGGTACAGGAAGGTTTCGCCCGGCGCTTCCTCCGTCCCCGCCAGCAGCGAGCCGACCATGCAGGTGGAGGCGCCCGCGGCCAGCGCCTTGGCCAGATCGCCCGAGGTGCGCAGCCCGCCGTCGGCGATCACGGGGACGCCCGACCTGGCGGCTTCCTCCGCACAGTCCATCACCGCGGTCAGCTGCGGCACGCCGACGCCGGCGACGACGCGGGTGGTGCAGATCGACCCCGGGCCGATGCCGACCTTGATCCCGTCCGCGCCCGCGTCGATCAGCGCGCGCGTCGCGGCGGCGGTGGCGACGTTGCCGGCGACGACCTGGACCGAATTGGACAGCTTCTTCACGCGTTCGACCGCGCGGGCGACGTCGCGGTTGTGGCCGTGCGCGGTGTCGATGACGATCAGGTCGCATTCGGCATCGACCAGCGCCTCGGTCCGGTCGAAGCCCTTGTCCCCCACGGTGGTGGCGGCGGCGACGCGCAGGCGGCCGGCCGCGTCCTTCGTCGCTTCGGGGTACATCACCGCCTTTTCGATGTCCTTGACGGTGATGAGGCCGACGCAGCGATACGCCTCGTCCACCACCAGCAGCTTTTCGATGCGGCGCTGGTGGAGCAGGCGGCGCGCCTCCTCCTGCCCCACCCCGGTGGAGACGGTGGCAAGGTTGTCCTTCGTCATCAGCTCGGCGACCGGCTGGTTCGGGTTTTCGGCGAAGCGGACGTCGCGGTTGGTGAGGATGCCGACGAGGCGGCCGTCCTTCTCGGTCACCGGAATGCCGCTGATCCGGTGCGCGGCCATCAGCGCCTGCGCCTGCGCCAGCGTCGCCTCCGGGGCGATGGTGATCGGGTTGACGACCATGCCGCTTTCGAACCGCTTCACCTGGCGCACCGCCGCGACCTGTTCGTCAACGGTGAGGTTGCGGTGAAGCACGCCGATGCCGCCGAGCTGCGCCATGACGATCGCCATGTCCGCCTCCGTCACCGTATCCATCGCGGAGGAGACGACCGGGATATTGAGCGCGATGCCGCGCGTCAGGCGGGTGCGGGTGTCCGCCTCCCCCGGAAGGACGCTCGACTCGGCCGGAACGAGCAGGACGTCGTCGAAGGTGAGGCCGAGGCGGATATCCATGTGGTGCCGAATCCCAGGGTGCTGCAGGAGTGGCGCGCCATGTAACCGCAAGCGCGGCGGATCGCTAGGGGGCCGGCGGCGGTGGCGCTAGGCGGCGTGCGAGGCGCGCGCTATCATCGCCGGCACATCACGGGGGAGTTGCCACGACCATGCTGATCGCCGCCATCCTGTTCCTGATCCTGGTGCTCGCGTACCTGATGACCAGCATCAAGATCGTCCGCCAGGGCTATCAATATACGATCGAACATTTCGGGCGCTACACGGCGACCGCGGTGCCGGGGTTCAATTTCTATCCCGCTTTCTTCTACCGCGTCGGACGGCGGGTGAACATGATGGAGCAGGTGATCGACATTCCGGGGCAGGAGATCATCACCAAGGACAATGCGATGATCTCCACCGACGGGGTGGTGTTCTTCCAGGTGTTGGACGCGCCCAAGGCGGCCTATGAGGTCAGCGACCTGTACAATGCGCTGCTGAACCTGGTGACGACCAACCTGCGCACCGTGATGGGGTCGATGGACCTGGACGAGACGCTGTCGAAGCGCGACGAGATCAACGCGCGGCTGCTGAACGTCGTCGATCACGCGACGACGCCCTGGGGTGTGAAGATCACCCGCGTCGAGATCAAGGACATCCGCCCGCCGCAGGACATCGTCAACGCGATGGCGCGGCAGATGAAGGCCGAGCGCGAGAAGCGCGCGAACATCCTTGATGCGGAGGGCAGCCGCGCGTCCGAGATCCTGCGCGCCGAGGGGCAGAAGCAGGCGCGGATCCTGGAGGCCGAGGGACGGCGCGAATCCGCCTATCGCGACGCCGAGGCGCGCGAGCGTGCCGCCGAGGCCGAGGCGAAGGCGACGATGGTGGTGAGCGAGGCGATCGAGCGCGGCGGCACGCAGGCGATCAACTATTTCGTCGCGCAGAAATATGTCGAGGCGGTCGGGAAGTTCGCGACCAGCCCCAATGCCAAGACGATCCTGTTCCCGGTCGAGGCGACGCAACTGATCGGGACGCTGGGCGGGATCGGCGAACTGGCCAGGGAGGCGCTGAAGCCCGACGCGGCGCCGGCCGCCCCCGTGCGCACGGACAACGCGCGCACGGACCAGCGGCGCGGGCCGTTCGAGCTGCCGGAGGCGTGATGCTGGATGCGATCGGGGGCATGGCCACCGGCTGGCTGATCGCGGCGCTGGCGCTGGCGATCGCCGAACTGGCGGTGCCGGGGGTGTTCCTGATCTTCCTGGCGGTGGCCGCGGCAATCACCGCCGCGCTGCTGGTGGCGGTGCCGGACGTCGTGGTGCCGGTACAATTGCTGTCGTTCGCGGTGTGGAGCGCGGTGGCGGTCGCGGTGGGGCGGCGCTGGTACCGCGACTTTCCGGTGACGGGCGGCGATGCGCGGCTCAACGATCGCACCGCGCGGATGATCGGCAGCGTCGCGCGGCTGGAAACCGCGATCGAGCATGGGCGCGGGCGCGTGGCGATCGACGACGGCAGCTGGCCGGCTCGCGGCCCGGAACTGCCCGCGGGCAGCGCGGTGCGGATCGTCGCGGTGGACGGCGGCGTGGTGGTGGTGGAGGCGATGGCGGACTGAGCCTCAACCGGCCCGGTCGCGGGGAGACGCGACCGGGCCGGCGCGCGGGTCAGGCCGCAGTCGCGGGCGCCCGGGGCGCGGCTTCGCGGACGCCCTGGTCGACATGCTCGGCGAATTGTGCGAAATTCTCGTTGAACAGGTCGACCAGCTTCGCGGCGGTCGCGTCATAGGCGGCCTTGTCCGACCAGGTTTCGCGCGGGTCGAGGATCGCGGTGTCGACGCCGGGGACCGACACGGGCACCTTGAACCCGAAATTGGGATCGGTGCGGAATTCGGCGTCGTTGAGGCTGCCGTCGAGCGCGGCGTCGAGCAACGCGCGGGTCGCCTTGATCGGCATGCGGTGGCCGGTGCCGTACTTGCCGCCGGTCCAGCCGGTGTTGACCAGCCAGCAATCCACCCCGCCGCGCGCGATCCGCTCCTTCAGCAGGTTGCCGTACACCGACGGGTGGCGCGGCATGAACGGCGCGCCAAAGCAGGTGGAGAAGGTGGCGTCCGGCTCGGTCACGCCGATCTCGGTCCCGGCGACGCGCGCGGTATAGCCCGACAGGAAATGGTACATCGCCTGGTCCGGGGTCAGCTTCGCGATCGGCGGCAGGATGCCGTAGGCGTCCGCCGTCAGCATCACGATGTTCCGCGGCGTGCCCCCCATGTTCCGTTCGGACGTGTTGGGGATGAAATCGATCGGATAGGCGCCGCGGCTGTTCTCCGCGAGGCTGTTGTCGTCGAGATCGAGCTGGCGGGTGACGTCGTCCATCACGACGTTTTCCAGCACCGTGCCGAACCGCTTGGTGGTGGCGAAGATCTCCGGCTCGGCATCGGCCGACAGGCGGATCATCTTGGCATAGCAGCCGCCCTCGAAATTGAAGACCGCATCGTCGGACCAGCCATGTTCGTCATCGCCGATCAGCGTGCGCTTCGGGTCGGCCGACAGCGTCGTCTTGCCGGTGCCCGACAGGCCGAAGAACACCGCGGTGCGCCCGTCGTCGCCCATGTTGGCCGAACAGTGCATCGGCATCACGCCCGATGTCGGCAGCAGGTAGTTGAGGATGCCGAACACCGACTTCTTCATCTCGCCGGCATATTTCGTGCCGCCGATCAGGATCAGCTTCTCGGTCAGGTTGACCGCGATCACGGTTTCGCCGCGGCAGCCGTGGCGCGCGGGATCGGCGCGGAAGCTGGGCAGGTCGATGATCGTGTAATCGGGCGCGAAGCCCTTCAGATCCGCCTCGTCCGGGCGGACCAGCATCGTGCGGATGAACAGATTGTGCCACGCCAGTTCGTTGACGACGCGCACGCGCACGCGGTGATCGGGCTGCGACCCGCCGAACAGGTCCTGGACGAACAGGTCGCCCTTTTCACGCAGCGCGGCGAGGAAATCGGCCTTCAGCGCGGCGAAATGTGCCGGGTCCATCGGCTTGTTCGACTTGCCCCACCACACGGTGTTCTCGGTCTCGGCATCGCGGACGGTGAACTTGTCCTGCGCCGAGCGGCCGGTGTGCTGGCCGGTTTCGACGACCAGCGGGCCGTCCGCCGACAGCTTCCCTTCGCCGCGCGCGACGGCCAGCTCGACCAGCCGGGCGGTGACGAGGTTCCAGTGGACGGTGGCGCGGGTTTCGATGCCCAGCGTGTCCAGTCCGGCGGTAGGAATGCGATCGCTCAATGGTCCGTCCTCTTCCTGCATCGGCGCGCAGCCCGACGGCCGCGCCCCGTGTCCCTGACGATCGGATACCGGTACGCGCCGACCGCGTCAAACATGTTAAACAAACGGCCCGCGGATCATGGCGGGACAGGTCGGCGCACGCGCGGGCATTGAGGCGCGCGCCGCTTTGATCTACGCCGCGGGCATGACCCGGACCCTCCCCCGGCCCACGCGATGACCGCGACGATCGCGCTGGTCGACGACGACCGCAACATCCTGACCTCGGTGTCGATCCAGCTGCAGGCCGAAGGGTTCCTGACGCGCGTCTATTCGGACGGCGAGACCGCGCTGAAGGCGCTGACCGACAATCCCGCGGACCTGGCGATCTTCGACATCAAGATGCCGAAGATGGATGGGCTGGAGCTGCTGCGCCGGCTGCGCGAGAAGAGCCAGATCCCGGTGATCTTCCTGACCAGCAAGGACGACGAGCTGGACGAGGCGCTGGGGCTGGCGATGGGCGCGGACGATTACATCGCCAAGCCGTTCAGCCCGCGGCTGCTGATCGCGCGCATCCGCGCCATCCTGCGCCGCACCGAGGCCGCGCCCACCAGCGACGGCGCGGAGGGCGAGGCGCAGGGGCCGATCGAGCGCGGGCGGCTGATGATGGACCCGGCGCGGCACCGCGTCACCTGGGCGGGCGAGGCGGTGACGCTGACCGTCACCGAATTCCTGATCCTGGAGACGCTGGCGCAGCGCCCCGGCATCGTGAAGACGCGCAACCAGTTGATGGACGCGGCCTACCAGGACGACATCTACGTCGACGACCGCACGATCGATTCGCACATCAAGCGCGTCCGGCGGAAATTCCGCGAGGTGGACCCGCAGTTCGATTCGATCGAGACGCTGTATGGCGCCGGCTATCGTTTCTCAGAGGAGTGAGGCCGCCGAGCAGGCGGTGGCGTGGACGGGGCGGGTATCGCTGACCCCGCGGATCCTGGCGGTCAACATCTTCGCGCTGCTGCTGCTGGCCGGAGGGTTCTTCTACCTCGATTCGTTCCGCACGCGCATCCTGGACGGGCGCGTCGTGCAGGCCGCGCGCGAGGCGCGGTTGATGGCCGAGGCGCTGTCCGCGGTCGGCCCGGCGGAGCGCGACCCGTTGCTGGCGCGGCTGGCGCGCGACACCGGTGCGCGGCTGCGCCTGTATGACGCGAACGGCGCGACGATCGCCGACAGCCGGCAGCTGGGCGTCGCCAATTTCCGGCTGGAAGACCCCGACCATGACGGGCTGGCCAAGCGCAGCGCGCGCTGGCTGGACGCGGGCATCGACCGGATCGTGCGCGCGCCGCTGGCACCGGGCTATCGCGAGCGGCGCAACGGGCGCGAATGGAGCGATGTCGCCGCGGTGCAGGCGGGCAAGCCGTTTTCCGTCACGATCTGGCGCGCGCCGGATCGTACCCCGGTCATCACCGCCGCCGCGCCCCTGCCGGGCGGTCGCGCGCTGATGAGCAGCGTCAATGCGCGCGACGTGACCGAGCGGGTGCGGCTGGAACGGTTCCGGCTGAGCGTGGTGCTGATGGTGGCGGCCGTCATTTCGATCGGGCTGTCGCTGTTCCTGGCGCGCACGATCGTCAACCCGCTGCGCCGGCTGGCGCGCGCCGCGGTGCGCGTGCGGCTGGGCCGCGCGCGCGAGGTGGTGGTGCCGCGGCTGCCCGATCGCCGCGACGAGATCGGGATGCTGGCGCGCGCGCTGTCGGACATGAGCCTGGCGCTTCGCGCGCGGATCGACGCGACCGAGGCGTTCGCCGCGGACGTGACGCACGAGTTGAAGAACCCCCTCGCCTCGCTGCGGTCCGCAGTGGACGGGCTGGAACGGGTCCACGACCCGGTGTTGCAGGCGCGCCTGATGGCGATCGTCAAGGACGACGTCCATCGGCTCGACCGGCTGATCAGCGACATTTCAGACGCCTCGCGGCTCGATGCGCAATTGAGCCGGGCGACGTTCGAGCCGGTGGATATCGCCGCGATGATCGGCGCGATGGTCGACGACCGGCTGCATCGGGGCGTGGCGCGCGACGTGCGGCTGCGCTTCGACCGACCCGATCCGGCGCCGCTGATCGTGCAGGGCGAAGGCGCGCGTCTGGAACGGGTATTCGCCAATCTGCTGGACAATGCCATCTCCTTTTCCCCCGACGGCGGACTGGTCAGCATCGCCGCGCGGCGCGACCAGGCGATGCTGGAAATCCGCGTCGAGGACGAAGGGCCGGGCGTGCCGGAGGAAGCGCGCGAGGCGATTTTCCGCCGCTTCCATTCCGTGCGCCCGTCGAGCGAGGGGTTCGGCGAACATTCCGGGCTGGGGCTGGCGATCGCGCGGACGATCGTCGACGGCCATCAAGGCGAGATCACCGTCGAACAGCGCGAGGACCGGGCGAGCGGCGCGCGTTTCGTCGTGCGCCTGCCGCTGGTGCCGGAGGTGGCGGCATGACCGACACGCTGACGCTGCACGCCACCACCGTCGCGATCGGCGGATGGGGGGTGATGATCACCGGGCGATCGGGCGCGGGCAAGTCCGACCTGGCGCTGCGGCTGATCGACCGCGGTGCGGAGCTGGTGTCCGACGATTACACCGTGCTGACCGCCGGCGATGGTGTGCTGAGCGCCGCTGCGCCGGCAACGATCGCGGGGCGGATGGAGGTGCGCGGGATCGGAATCGTCGATTGGCCCTATCGAATCGTCGCGCCGGTCGTCATGGCGGTGACGCTCGGCGATGAGGACGAACGGATGCCCGACCCGCGGATGATCGAGATCGCCGGCGTCACCCTGCCCGAGGTGGTGATCGACCCGCGCTGGCCCAGCGCGCCGATCAAGGTCGAATGGGCGCTGGCGCGCGCGGTGGAGGCGGCGCGATGACCGAGGTGCTGATCGTCACCGGCATGGCGGGCGCGGGCAAGACCAACGTCCTGAAGACGCTGGAGGATCTGGGCTGGGAGACGGTCGACAACATCCCCCTGTCGCTGCTGGGGCGCGTGGTGATCGCGCCGACCGGCGGGGGCAGCGAGCCGGAACGGCCGATCGCGGTCGGGCTGGGCACGGGCACGCGCGATTTCGATCCGGAGACGGTGATCCGCCATGTCGAGCATCTTCGCGCCCGCGCGGGCGTATCGGCGGAGATCCTGTTCCTCGACTGTTCGGGCAGCGAACTGGCGCGCCGCTATGTCGAGACGCGGCGGCGCCACCCGCTGGCCACCGATCGCCCGGCGGCGGAGGGGATCGCGCAGGAACGCACGCTGCTGGCGCCGCTGCGCGCCGCGGCCGACCGGCTGATCGACACGACGCGGATGCGCCCCAACGCGCTGGCGCAGCAGATCCGCGAGGCGTTCGTGCGCGAGGCGCAGGGCGAAACGACGCTGACGGTCGAATCGTTCGGCTTTTCGCGTGGGGTACCGACCGGCGCCGACCTGGTGTTCGACATGCGCTTCCTGCGCAATCCGCACTGGGACCCGGCGCTGCGCCCGCTGACGGGCCGCGACGCGCGCGTCGGCGCCTATATCGCGGCGGACCCCGCCTATGACGAGGCGGTCGGGCGGATCGAAGAACTGCTGCTGCTGTTGCTGCCGCGTTATCATGCGGAGGGAAAACCCTATGTCACCGTCGCCTTCGGGTGCACGGGCGGCAAGCACCGGTCGGTCCATGTCGCCGAGCGCGTGGCTGGGCGGTTGCGCGACGGCGGTTTTTCGCCCACCATCCGGCATCGCGATCTGGGGGCCGCGCCGCAGGATGCGCCTGGGGAACGGACGCCGGGTCAATGAACGGAATGTCGAAAGCAATGATCGGCCCCATGATCGGCCTGGTACTCGTCACCCACGGCCGGCTCGCGGATGAATTCGTGACGGCGATGGAACATGTCGTCGGCCCGCAGAAGCAGGTCCGCACCGTCGCCATCGGCCCCGACGACGACATGGAGGCGCGCCGCGCCGACATCGCCGGGGCGATCGCGGAGGTGGACGACGGGCGCGGCGTGATCGTGCTGACCGACCTGTTCGGGGGGACGCCGTCGAACCTGGCCATCTCGCTGATGGAGCGCGGCCGGGTCGAGGTGATCGCGGGGATCAACCTGCCGATGCTGATCCGGCTCGAATCGGCGCGCAAGGCGATGACGGTCGTCGCGGCGGTGGCCGCCGCGCGCGAGGCGGGGCGCAAATATATCTCGGTCGCGTCCGAGGTGCTGGGCGAGGCGGCGGCTTGACCGTCTCGCGCACCGTCGAGGTCACCAACCGCCGCGGGCTGCACGCGCGTGCGAGCGCCAAGTTCGTGACGCTGGCGTCGAACCTGCCGACCGCGGTGAAGGTGGCCAAGGGCGATTCGGAAGTGATCGGCACGTCGATCATGGGGCTGATGATGCTGGGCGCGGCCAAGGGCGACCATATCACGATCAGCGCCGACGGCGACGCCGCCGAGGATGCGGTGTCGGCGATGTGCGCGCTGGTGGAGGGCAAGTTCGGGGAGGATTGATCCCCCTTCCCGTCCGTGCGCGCGCCGTCATGCCCAGAACCATCACCGCTTATTCGAACCCGCTGGTCAAGCGCGTGCAGGGGCTGCGCGACAAGCGCCACCGGCGCGAGGAAGGGCTGTTCCTGGCCGAGGGGCTGCGCATCCTGACCGAGGCGCTGGAGACGGGGCGCGTACCGCGGTTCCTGTTCTTCGCCGCGGCCAGCGCCGGGCACCCGCTGGTGCGCGCGCTGATCGACGCGGTCGAGGCGGATTACGGCGAGGCGATCGAGACGACGCCCGACATCCTGTCGAAACTGTCGGGCAAGGACAATCCGCAGGCCGTGGTCGGCGTGTTCGACATGTTCGAGACGACGCTCGACGCGCTCGACCGCACCGCCGCGCCGATCTGGCTGGTGGCGGAGCGGCTGCGCGATCCGGGCAATCTGGGGACGATCCTGCGCACCGGCGACGCGGTGGGCGCGGGCGCGCTGATCCTGGTGGACGAATGCGTCGACCCCTTCTCCACCGAGGCGGTGCGTGCCAGCATGGGGGCGTTGTTCACGGTGCCGATCGTGCGCGTGGCGTGGGGCGAGTTCATCGCCTGGCTGCGCCAGGGACCGGGGCAGCTGGTGGGGCTGAGCCTCCAGACCGAGGAGGGCTATCGCGATGCGCCCTATGCCGCCCCCACCTTCCTGTTGACCGGCAACGAGGCGCAGGGGCTGCCGGAGGAATATGAGGCGGCGTGCGACCTGCTGGTCAAGCTGCCGATGCGCGGCAAGGCCGACAGCCTGAACGCGGCGGTGGCGACCGCGGTGATGGCCTATGAGGTGCTGGCGCGGCATCGCTGAGCCGGTCAGTCGTGGGACATGGCGTCGACCGTTCCCGCTGGATCGAGAATGAACTCGCGGTAGAGACGGTAGTGATCCGTATCGTGCAGGCCGATCGGGTCGATACCGGCGCGCGTCATGGAGAATAGCGCAGCGCCCGGCGTGGCCATCAGGATCGGCGAATGCGTCGCCAAGATGACCTGCGCCTTCCCCGCCGCGGCGATGGTGCGTAGCAACTTGACGAACGCGAACTGGCGGCGGGGCGACAGGGCGGATTCGGGTTCGTCGAACAGGAAAATCCCCGGCCTTGCACAACGCTCCTCGAAGAAGCGCAGGAAGCCTTCGCCGTGCGAATAGGAGAGGAAATCCGGGGGCAGCGCGCCGGCGTCCAGCGCGGCCCGATCGAGATAGCGGGCCACGCTGAAGAAGCTTTCCGCCCGGAAGAACCAGCCCTGCCCGACCTTCGGCAGCCAACTGGCGCGCAGGACGTCCTGAAGACGGTCGCCGTTATGTTCCAGCGCCTCGCTATGATCGAGCGGGCGATAACCGGGGCCGCCGCCGGCCTGGTCGAAACCGGCGATCGCGGCGATCCCCTCCAGCAGCGTGGATTTGCCCACGCCGTTCTCGCCGACGATGATCGTGATCGCGCGATCGAAGCGCAGCTGGAAATCGTCGTCACGAAACAGCGGCAGGTTGAAGGGGTAGCGGGCCCGATCGATCGCCACGTCGTCGCGCAGCCGCACCTGCTTCAGATAGGGTGGTGCCAGCCGCGTCTGGAACGCCCGCGCCATCGCTATTCCGCCGCGTCGTCCAGCGCGGCCAGCTTCGTCAGCGGGCGGGCGATCTGTTCGCCGACCGGCAGCGCCTCGATCGAACGGTTGCCGGTGTCGACGTTGAGCGCCTCGAACCGCTTGGCGCTGGTCAGCACCTGGCTTTCGAGGCTGCCGACGAAGGCGTTATAGGCGCCCATCGCGGTGTCGAGGTTCTTGCCCAGTTTCGACACGTGTCCGCCCATCACGGCAAGGCGCGCGTAGAGTTCCTTGCCGAGCGCGGCGATCTCCTGCGCCTGCGTGGCCAGCTTCTCCTGACGCCACACCGCGTCAATGGTACGCGCGATCGCGATCAGGTTGGTGGGGGTGGCCAGCAGCACGCGGCGGTCGAAGGCGAAGTCCCACAGCGTCGGATCGTGTTCGAGCGCGGCGGACAGGAAATGTTCGCCCGGCACGAACATCACCACATATTCGGGCGCATCGTCGAACTGCGTCCAATAGGCCTTGGCCCCCAGCGCGTTGACGTGCGCGCGCATCGAGGCGGCGTGCGCGGCGAGGCCCAGCTGGCGCTCGCCCTCATCCACCGCGCCGAACGCATCCTGATAGGCGTTGAGCGATACCTTGGCGTCGATGATGAGCGACTTGCCGCCGGGCACCCGGACGATCGCGTCGGGGCGCAGCCGGCCCGCCCCGTCCTCCGCCGCGACGCTGACTTCCATCTGGAAATCGGTATGTTCGGTAAGGCCGCAGCTTTCGAGGACGTTGCGCAATTGCTGCTCGCCCCAGCGGCCGCGCGCCTTGGGGGCGTTTCGCAGCGCGTTGACCAGCTTGGCCGCCTCCCCCGAGACACGCTCCTGCCCGGCGCGCATCGCCTCGATCTGGCCGTGCAACTGGCCGAAGGCGTCGCGGCGCTCCGCCTCGATCTTCGCGACGCCTTCCTCATAGCGTAGCAGGCGGTCGTTGACCGGTTGCAGCAGCGCCTTCAGCCCCTGCCCGGCCTGCTCCTCCGACTGGCGCAGCCGCGCCTCGGCGCGCTCGAGGAACGCCTTCTGCGCGTCGGTCAGCGCGGTCTGCGCCACTTCCTTGAAGCGCAGCGTCATCTCGTCCGCCGCGACCTTCAGATCGGCGATGCGCTGCTCCGCCGCGCGGCCCTCGGCGGTCAGGCGGGAGACGTCGAGGCGCGCGGCCTCGCGCTCTTCGCGCGCCTGCGCCAGTTCGTCGCGCAGTGCGTCGACGGCCTTCGCCCGTTCCTCCGCCGCGGCCAGATCGGTGATCGCGCGGCGGAACTGTTCGGCCTGCGCATCGCGATCGGCGCGCAGCGTCGCGACCTCACGCTTGCCGGCCAGCCAGCCGATGGCGAGGCCCAGCGCGACGGCGACGAGAGCGATGAGGAGATATTCGACCATGGGCGGAACATAGATCGAACGGCGCGGCGGCGGCAACCGCTAATCGGCGGACCCGACGTGTTGCGTTGCCGCGGCACGGGGCCGCATCGACCAGGCCGTTGCCCGCGCGGGTCGGTGAATGCCAGAACGGGTCCGGCAGGACGGGCGGAATTTTCGCTTCGGCGGGGTCAGCCGCGGCGCAGCTTGTCGAGCTTCTTCATCAGCATCCCGCGCTTCAGCCGCGAGATATGGTCGATGAACAGCACGCCGTTCAGATGGTCGATCTCATGCTGCATGCACGTCGCCATCAGGCCGTCATATTCGGCCTCCTGCCGGGTGCCGTCGGTGTCGAGCCACGTGACGCGGCAGCGCGCCGGGCGCGTCACCTCGGCATATTGCTCGGGGATCGACAAGCAGCCTTCGTTATAGGTCGACAGCTCGTCGCTGACCCAGGTGATTTCCGGGTTGATATAGGCGTGGGGATCGCGTGCCGCCTCGGGCGGCGCTTCCTCGCCTTCCTCGACGCCGTCCTGAAGGTCGATGACGACGATGCGCTGCATGATGCCGACCTGGATCGCGGCCAGACCGATGCCGCGCGCGGCGTACATCGTGTCGAACATGTCGGCGACGATACCGCGCACCTCGTCGGTGACCTCCGCAACCGGGGCGCAGGTTTCGCGCAGGCGCGCATCGGGGACTTCGACGATCGGGAGAATGGCCATGCGCGCCAGCTAGGGGCGCGACCCGACAGCGTCAAGCGAGCGGCGGCTTCGGGGGGAGTTCACGCCACCGGGCGGCGCGCGCGCAGCGCCTGGGCCAGCGTGCCTTCGTCAAGATAGTCCAGCTCACCGCCGACCGGCAGGCCGTGCGCCAGCTGGGTGAGGCGGACGGGGAATTTCTCCAGCCGTTCGGCGAGGTAGTGGGCGGTCGTCTGCCCCTCCAGCGTGGCGTTCATCGCCAGCACCACTTCGTCCACGCCCCCGCCCGCGACGCGCGCCAGCAGGCTGTCGATCGCCAGATCCTCCGGCCGGATACCCTCCAGCGCGGACAGCCGCCCGCCGAGCACATGGAAACGGCCGGGGAACAGCCGCGAGCGGTCGAGCGCCCACAGGTCGCTGACATCCTCCACTACGCACAGCGCGCGGTCGTCGCGGCGCGGATCGGTGCAGATGCCGCACGGATCGGTGGTATCGACATTGCCACAGATGCCGCAGGTCGCCAGCCGTTCCTCGACCGCGACCAGCGCGGCGCGCAAGGGCGCGAGCGCGCCTTCGCGCTTCTTGACCAGATGCAGCACCGCGCGGCGCGCCGAGCGCGGGCCGAAGCCGGGAAGCCGCGCCAGCGCGCTGGTGAGCGCGTCGATCTCCTGAGATGCCATGCCGGAACAGATAGGGGGTTGCGCGACGCGCCGCCAGCGTGTCGAGAGCGGGCCATGCGGATCATCTTCATGGGGACGCCCGAGTTCGCGGTGCCGACGCTGGATGCGCTGGTCGCGGCGGGGCATGACGTGGTGGCGGCGTACAGCCAGCCGCCACGGCCGGGCGGGCGGCGCGGGCGCGAGCTGGTGCCGTCGGCGGTGCATATGCGCGCGCAGTGGCACGGGATCGAGGTGCGCACGCCGGTGTCGTTCCGCGAGGATGGCGCGGTAGCGGCGCTCGCGGCGCTGGAGGCGGATGTCGCGGTGGTCGCCGCCTATGGCCTGATCCTGCCGCAGGCGGTGCTGGACGCGCCGCGTCTGGGGTGCCTTAACGTCCACGGATCGTTGCTGCCGCGCTGGCGCGGGGCCGCGCCGATCCAGCGCGCGATCATGGCGGGCGATGCCGAAACCGGCGTTGGCATCATGCAGATGGAGCGCGGGCTGGATACCGGGCCGGTGCGGCTGGAGGGGCGGACGCGCTGCGCCGGCAAGACCACGGGCGAGCTGACCGCCGAACTGGCGGCGATGGGCGCGGCGCTGATGGTGCAGGTGCTGGCCGACCCGGACGCCCATCCGCCGGTGGCCCAGCCCGACGAGGGCGTCACCTATGCCGCGAAGATCGCCAAGGAGGAGGCGCGGATCGACTTTGCGCAGCCCGCGATCGAGATCGACCGGCTGGTCGATGCGCTGAACCCCGCGCCGGGCGCCTTCTTCGAATGTGGCGGGGAACGGATCAAGGTGTTGCGCGCCGATATCGAGGGCGGACGCGGCGTGCCGGGCGAAGTGCTGGACGACCGGTTGCTGATCGCGTGCGGCGAGGATGCGATCCGTCCGGTGCAGGTGAAGCGCGCGGGGCGCGGCGAGATGGGGGTGGACGAATTGCTGCGCGGTTTTCCGATCGCGGCGGGGACGCGCCTTTGACCCGCTTCGCGTTGACGGTGGAATATGACGGCCGCCCGTTCATGGGCTGGCAACGGCAGGCCCACGGGCCGAGCGTGCAGCAGGCGATCGAGGACGCCGCGGCGACGATTACGGGCGAGGCGGTGACGTGCCATGCGGCGGGGCGCACCGACGCGGGCGTCCACGCGCTGGGGATGCGCGCGCATGTCGAGATCGCCAAGCCGATCGAGCCGTTCCGCCTGATGGAGGCGCTGAACGCGCGGTTGCGCCCTGCCCCGGTCGCGGTGCTGGCGTGCGAGATCGTCGCCGACGACTGGCATGCGCGCTTTTCGTGCCTGGGCCGCGCGTACGAATATCGCATCGCCAACCGACGTGCGCCGCTGACATTCGAAAAGGGGCTGGCGTGGCAGGTGCCGCAGGTGCTGGATGCGGACGCGATGGACGATGCAGCGCAGGTGCTGGTCGGGCGGCATGACTTCACCACGTTCCGGTCGGCGCATTGCCAGTCGGCCAGCCCGGTCAAGACGCTGGCCCGGCTGGACGTGGCGCGCGACGGCGACCGGGTGACGGTGCGCGCGGCGGCGCGATCGTTCCTGCATCATCAGGTCCGCTCGATGGTCGGCTGTCTGGCGATGGTGGGCATGGGGCGGTGGACGCGCGACGACCTGGCCGATGCGCTGGCGGCGACGGATCGCCAGCGGCTGGGGCTGAACGCGCCACCCGACGGGCTGTTCTTCGTGGAGGCGGTTTATTGACGCGCGCGGCGCTTCGGGGAGGCTATCTACTGAAGCGCGCGGCCAGTTCGACATGCGTCGACCAGCGGAACTGGCCGACAGGCTGCACCCAGTCGAGCCGCCAGCCGCCTTCGCACAGGGTCTTCGCATCGCGTGCGAAGCTGCTGGGATTGCACGAGACATAGGCGATGGCAGGCGCGATGGAGGCGGCCAGCTGCGCCGCCTGTTCGCGCGCGCCGGCGCGCGGCGGATCGAGGACGATCGCGCCGAAGCGGTCCAGCTCGGCCGTGGTCAGCGGGCGGCGGAACAGGTCGCGATGTTCGGTAAACACCAGCCGCTGCGCGCGGCCCGCGGCGGCCTTCAGCGCGGCGATCGCGTCGCGCGCGCCCTCCGCGGCATAGACGCGGCCGGGAAGCGCGAGCGCGAAGGTGCCGAGGCCGGCGAACAGGTCAGCGACGATTCCGGCATCGCCGACCGCCTCGCGCACCGCGGCGACCAGCGCCGCCTCGCCCTCGCGCGTCGCCTGGAGGAAGGCGGCGGGGGGCAGCGGGACCGGGACGTTGCCCAGCGTGATCGTCACCGCATCCGGTTCCCAGCGGGTTTCCGGCCCCATGCCGTCGTCGAACGCGAACCGCGCGAGGCGATGTTCCTGCGCGAAGGCGGAGATGGCGTCGGCATGGGCCAGCCCCTCCGGCGCGATGCCGGTGACCAGCAGGTCCACGCCCTGATCGGCGAGCGCGAGATGGACGTCGAGGCGGCGCTTCGGCTTGAACGACGGCAGCAGGCGCTTGAGCGGTTTGACCAGCGCGAACAGTTCGGGCGCGAGGACGTGGCATTCCTGCACGTCGACCAGCTGGTGGCTCTTTTCCTGCGCGAAGCCGAGCCGGCCGGCGGGATCGAAGTGCAGCGTCGCGCGGCGGCGGGTGCGCGGCGGCGACAGCTGCGGCATGCGGATCGGCGCGGACAGGCCCTGCGCGGCGAGCGCGGAGGCGACCCGCTCGACGATGAAATCCGACCAGCTTTCGTCGTCGAGATGCTGGAGCTGGCAGCCGCCGCACGCGGGGAAATGGCGGCACGGCGGGACATTGTGATGCGGCCCGGGCTGGACGGTGCCGTCCGCCGCGATCGTATCGCCGGGTGCGGCGAAGGCGATGTGGCGGCCGTCGTCGGCGACGCCGTCACCGCGGGCGGCGACGCGGACGATCGTGGTCATGCGAATATCCCTGCCATATGTGCGGCAAGATCGTCCGCGATGAACGCCGGGCCGGCGCGGCGCGCGGCCTCGGCATGGAGCCAGACGCCCGCGCCGGCGGCGTCGAAGGGCGCGCGCCCGCCCGCCAGCATCGCCGCGATCGCGCCCGCCAGCACGTCGCCGGTCCCCGCGGTCGACAGCCAGGCACTGCCGGCCGAGGCGAGCGTGGCGCGGCCGTCGGGCGCAGCGATGACGGTATCGGCGCCCTTGAAGACGACCACCGCGACGCTTGCCTGCGCCGCCGCGCGCGCAGCATCGAGCTTCGACCCGGAGGGCGCGCCGAACAGCGCGGCGAACTCGCCGGCATGGGGCGTCAGGATCATCGGCGCGGTGCGCGCGGCAAGCTGCGGCGGCGTGACCAGATGGAGCGCGTCGCCGTCGATCACCAGCGGGTGCGCGGTGGCGAGCGCGCGACCCAGCAGCGCCCGCGCCTCGTCATCGCGGCCGAGGCCGGGGCCGACGACCACCGCGCCGATCCGCGCGTCGTCCAGCGCGGCGTCGTCGAGGCGGCGGCGGACCAGCGCGTGCGGGGCGCCGGGGATGGTCGGGCCGAGCAGCGCGACATAGCCGGCGCCGGCGTGCATCGCGGCGGTGGCGGCCAGATGCGAGGCGCCGGCCATCCGCCCCTTCATGACGGCGACCATGCCGCGCGTGAACTTGTGGCTGTCGGGCGCTGGCGTCGCCAGCGCGGGGGCGGCGAGGACGTGCGCGGCGGAGGCGGTCTCCACGCCGATCGGCACGACGCGCACCGCGCCGCACCGCGTGGCGCCCGGCTGGAGCAGATGCGCGGGCTTCACCGCGCCGAGCGCGAGCGTGACGTCGACGGCGGGCACATCGCCCAGCAGCGCCCCGGTGTCGGTGGCGATGCCGCTGGGCAGGTCGACCGCGATCGATAGCGTGGCCTGCGCTACCAGCCGCGCGAGCGCCGCCGCAGCCCCCGCATCGAGCGCGCGCGACAGGCCGGTGCCGAACAGCGCGTCGACCACCACCGGCGCGGCCCGCGCGGTGGCGAGCGGTTCGACCGCCCCGCCCCAGCCGTTGCGCGCCACCCGGGCGGCATCGCTGCGCGGATCCGCGGCGGCGGCAACGCGCACCTTCCGTCCGGCCGCGAGCAGGCGCGCGGCGGCGACATAGCCGTCCCCGCCGTTGTTGCCGGGGCCGCACAGGATCAGGATCTCATGCGGGCCGGCGAGCCGCAGCACGGCGTCGGCGATACCATGGCCGGCACGCTGCATCAGCGCGCCGACGCTGGTGCCGGCGGCGATCGCGCTGTCTTCCGCCGCGCGCATCTGCGCCGCGGTCAGCACCGGCATACCGGAGATGGGGATCATTGCGGGCGCGCCGTTTCCGATGGCGTGGGCGACGGTGTTGCGGACGCGGACGGCTTCACGGTGGCGGGAAGGCGATAGATGTCGTTGCCGATCGCCACCTCTATCTCACCGGCGTCGACGATCCCGACCTTGGCGGGCTGCGCGCCGTCCGCCGCGGTGACGCCGCGGCCGTCGCGGGTGACCAGCAGGCGGCGGAACCCGCCGTCGGGGTGATGGACGGTCAGCACCAGCCGCCCGGCGGTATCGGTGCCGCGATCGACGCGGCACGCGCGCTGGAACGTGTCAGCCCCGGCGAGCGCGCAGTTGATCCGCCCCTCGTCCGCGGCGGCGCTGGTCTGATCGGCCTCCACCTTCGCCAGGACGGAGGGGTCGGCGGTGCGTTCCTTGCACCCCGCCAGCAACGCCAGCGCGGCAAGGAACAGGAACCGATCAGATATCCGCGTAAACATGCCGCTCCGCTGCCGCGCCGGGGTGGGTGACCGCCCCCTTATAGGCAGGGCCGACATTCTGCGCATAGCGCCACAAGGCGCCGGCGCCATAGTCATTCTGTCGCCCGGTCCAGCGCGTGCGGCGATCGGCGAGTATGGCGTCGTCGACCAGAAGGTCGATCGTCCCCGCCTCCGCGTCGATGCGGATCGTGTCGCCGTCCTCGACCAGCGCGATCGGGCCGCCGTCCGCCGCCTCCGGCCCGACATGGCCGATGCAGAAGCCGCGCGTCGCGCCCGAGAAGCGCCCGTCGGTGATGAGCGCGACCTTCTCGCCCATCCCCAGCCCGTAGAGCGCGGCGGTGGTGGACAGCATCTCGCGCATCCCCGGCCCGCCCTTCGGCCCTTCGTAGCGGATCACGACGACCTCGCCCTCGCGGATCGCACGCGCCTCGACCGCGGCGAAGGCATCCTCCTCGCAATCGAAGCAGCGCGCCGGCCCTTCGAACTGGAGCCGGTGCATCCCGGCGATCTTCACGATCGCGCCATCGGGCGCCAGCGTGCCGCGCAGGCCGACGACGCCGCCGGTGGGCGTGATCGGCGCCTTGGCGTCGTAGATCACCTTCTGATCGGGGTTCCACGTCACCTGGTCGATGTTCTCCGCCAGCGTCTTGCCGGTGACGGTGATGCAGTCGCCGTGCAGCAGCCCTTCGGACAGCAATGTCTTCATCAGCATGTAGATGCCGCCGGCCTCGTACATGTCCTTCGCGACATACTTACCGCCCGGCTTCAGATCGGCGATGTACGGCGTCGACTTGAAGATTTCCGCGACGTCGAACAGGTCGAACGCGATCCCCGCCTCATGCGCCATCGCGGGCAGGTGGAGCGCGCCATTGGTCGATCCGCCAGTGGCCGCGACGATCCGCGCGGCATTCTCGAACGCCTGGCGCGTGCAGATGTCGCGCGGGCGGATGTTCTTCGCCAGCAGCTCCATCACCTGCGCGCCCGCGGCAACCGCGATCTGTTCGCGCGTGGTATAGGGCGCGGGGACCATGTTGCTGTTGGGCAGCGACAGGCCGATCGCCTCGCCCACGCAGGCCATGGTGTTGGCGGTATATTGCCCGCCGCACGCGCCGTGCCCCGGGCAGGCGACCTTTTCGAGCGCGTGAACCTCGCTGATCGGGCAGTTGCCGGCGGCGTATCGGCCGACCACCTCGAACACGTCCACGACGGTGACGTCGCGATCCTCGAACCGGCCGGGCAGGATCGACCCGCCGTAGACGAAGATCGAGGGGATGTTGAGGCGCAGCATCGCCATCATCATCCCCGGCAGCGACTTGTCGCATCCCGCGAAGCCGACCAGCGCGTCATAGCAATGGCCGCGCACCGACAGTTCGACCGAATCGGCGATCACCTCGCGGCTGACCAGCGAGGATTTCATCCCCTGGTGGCCCATCGCGATGCCGTCCGTCACGGTGATGGTGTTGAAGCGGCGCGGCATCCCCCCGCCCTGCTCCACCCCGCGGCGCGCGGCATCGGCCTGCGCATCCAGCGTGGTGTTGCACGGTGCGCTGTCGTTGCCCGCGGAGGCGAGCGCGACGAACGGGCGTGCGATCGCCTCCTCCGAAAGGCCCATCGCGTAATAATAGCTGCGGTGGGGAGCGCGCTCCGGCCCGACCGAGACGTGACGGCTGGGCAGACGGGATTTGTCGAAAACATGGGTCATAACGCGCACGCCTATGTCGCGGGAGGCGGGGTAAACGCAAGGATATTAGCGTTGATAGGTAACGCCGCCGCGTGCCATGCTCGGCTAATACAGCAGGGAGGATATTTGGCATGTTGAAGGCGATTCTGGGCGCCGGTGCGGCGCTGCTCGCGATCCAGCCGGTGATGGCGGCGATGGCGGATGCGCCCGGCGCGGTGCCGCTGATCGAGCGGGCGAAACTGTTCGGCAATCCGACGCGCACCGGGGGTAAACTGTCCCCCGACGGCAGGTGGATCACCTTCATCGCGCCGCGCGACGGGGTGCTCAACATCTGGGTCGCGCCGTCCGACAAGCCCGACCAGGCACGCCCGCTGACCGCCGAGAAGGGGCGCCCGATCCGGCAGAGCTTCTGGGCGCCGGATTCGCGCTCGATCCTGTACGTCAACGACAAGGGCGGGGACGAGAATTTCCTGCTGTACGGCGTCGACGTCGCGACCGGCGCGCAAAAGACGCTGACCCCGTTCGAGAAGACCCGCGTGCAGGTGATCGGCGCCAGCCAGACGATCAAGGACCGCATCCTGATCGGCGTCAACAACCGCGACCCGCGCTGGCATGACGTCTACGAACTGAACCTCAACAGCGGGCAGCTGACCAAGGTGATGCAGAACGACGGCTATGCCGGGTTCGTCGCCGACGACCAGCTTAAGCTGCGGCTGGCCAGCAAGGCGCGGCCCGATGGCGGCAGCGACTATTACCGCGTCACCGGCACGAACGTGGAGACGACCCCGGTCGCGCAGGTGGGGCTGGAGGATTCGCTGACCACCGCGCCGCTGGGCTTCACCACCGACGGCAAGACGCTGTACTGGACCGATTCGCGCGGGCGCGACACCGCCGCGCTGATCGCGCAGGACGTGGCGAGCGGCAAGACCGCGATCGTCGGGCAAAGCGCCAAGGCGGACGTCGACGGCGGGCTGTTCAACCCGGTGACCGGACAGCTGGAAGCCTATTCGGTCGATTACCTGACCAATGAATATGTCCCGGTGGGCGATGCGTTGAAGGCGGACCTGGCCTTCCTGAAGGCGCAGAACAAGGGCGAGTTCACGGTCGGCAGCCGTACCGACGCGGACGACAAATGGCTGGTGACGTTCGACCCGGTCAACGCGCCGGTCGCCACCTATGTCTACGACCGCAAGGCCAGGGCGCTGACGCAGCTGTACGTGACCCGGCCGGAGCTGGTCGGTGCGCCGCTGGTCGCGATGGAGCCGGCGGAGATCGCGGCGCGCGACGGGCTGACGCTGGTGTCGTACCTGACCAGGCCGAAGGGGGTGACCGGACCCGTGCCGATGGTGCTGTTCGTCCATGGCGGACCGTGGGCGCGCGACGGCTACGGCTATAACGGCTATCATCAGTGGCTGGCGAACCGCGGCTATGCGGTGCTGTCGGTCAATTATCGCGGATCGACCGGGTTCGGGAAGAAGTTCGTGTCCGCCGGCGACCTGCAATGGGGCCGCAAGATGCACGACGACCTGATCGACGCGGTCGACTGGGCGGTGAAGCAGGGCGTCACCACCAAGGACAAGGTGGCGATCATGGGCGGTTCGTACGGTGGCTATGCCACGCTGGCCGGGCTGACCTTCACCCCCGATGCGTTCGCGTGCGGGGTGGACATCGTCGGGCCGTCGAACCTGTTCACGCTGCTCAAGACGATCCCGCCGTATTGGGAAGCCGGCAAGCAGCAATTCTACAAGCGGATGGGCGATCCGACGACCGAGGAAGGGCGCGCGCTGCTGAAGGAGCGCAGCCCGCTGACGTTCGTGGACCGGATCAAGAAGCCGCTGCTGATCGGACAGGGCGCCAACGACCCGCGCGTCAACGTCGCCGAGAGCGACCAGATCGTCGCGGCAATGGCGGCGAAGAACATCCCGGTCACCTATGTGCTGTTCCCCGACGAAGGCCATGGCTTCGCCCGGCCGGTGAACAACATCGCGTTCAACGCGGTGGCGGAAAACTTCCTGGCGCCGTGCCTGGGCGGGCGTGCCGAACCGGTCGGCGGCGCGCTCGCCGCGTCCACCGCGCAGGTGAAGCATGGCGCGCAGTTCGTGAAGGGGCTGTCGGCGGGGACAGCGGCCGGGGGCCAGTAGGCGGTTCATGGGCGCGCGCGGGAGGGGGTGACCGCTTCCGCCGCGCCCTGCCGTGCCATCGCGTTGGATACCCTTGCGGCAGCCCGCCCCGTCATGCCGGACTTGTTCCGGCATCCACCGCGCGGCATGCGCTGCGACCTGTTGACAGCACCGCACGGTGGCCGCCCGGAGCCGGACGGGTGCGCTGCGAGCGTGGCGGTCTGCGGCTTTGGACCGTCGTCATCCCGGCCGGCTTCTTTCCCCACCGTGCGGCAGAAACAACGCCGGCGGCGTACGCGGCGCGGTGGATGCCGGAACGAGTCCGGCATGACGGGAGGAGCTTGTAGCTGCACCTCGCCGTGCCCCGGAAACGTCCGGGACGATCGCGCCTCAGGCGAGCTGGGCGAGTGCCTGGTCGACGCCGTCCATGGTGAACGGTTTCGACAGCCGCGGGCGGTCGCGGTGTTCGGGGGCGATCTCCTCCCCGCCGCCGCCGGTGGCGAAGACGAACGGGATGCCGCGTTCGGCAAGCGCATCGGCGATCGCGAAGCTCTTTTCCCCGCTGCGCAGGTTGACGTCGAGGATCGCCGCGTCGATGCCGCCCGCGGCGACCATCGGCAGCGCGGCGGCGACGCAATCGGCGGTTCCGGCATGCCCCTTGTCCAGGGCTTCCAGGAAATCCTCCAGCATCATCGCGATGAGGGGTTCGTCCTCGACCAGCAAAACGCGCATCGTCATGGGTTCCGCCATAGCGTGATGCGGCGCGCGCGCAATGGCCTCACGCTTCCGCCGCCGTCCCCTGTTGCGCCAGCAACACGTCGCGCGTCGCCTCCGCCAGCTGCTGGACCGAGAACGGCTTGGGCAGGAACGACACGTTGTCGAGGTCGATCGAGCGACGCAGCTGTTCCTCGGCATAGCCCGACATGAACAGGATCGGGATGCCGGGATGCAGCTGGCGCAGCGCCTGTGCGAGCGTCGGGCCGTCCATCACCGGCATCATCACGTCGGAGATGACCAACGTCGGGCGGTCGACCCCCGCCAGCAGTTCCAGCGCCGCCTCGCCATTCTCGGCCGCCAGCACGGTATAGCCCTGCCGCGCCAGCGCGCGTTCGGCGACGGCGCGGACCATGTCCTCATCCTCCACCAGCAGGATCGTGCCGGTGCCCCACAGGTCGCTCGACCGCTGCCGCGCGGCGGGGGTCGGCACGGTCAGCAGCGTCGCCGGTTCCTGCCCGCTGGCCGCATGGACCGGCAGGTAGATGGTGAAGGTGGCGCCCTGCCCCGGCTTGGAATCGGCGAAGATATAGCCGCCCGACTGCTTGACGATGCCGTAGACGGTCGACAGGCCCAGCCCGGTGCCCTTGCCGACTTCCTTGGTGGTGAAGAACGGCTCGAAGATCTTGGGCAGCACCTCCGGGGGAATGCCGGTGCCGGTATCGGAGATTTCCAGCGCGGTATAATCGCCGATCGGCACGATATCGCTGCCGCGCCGGCGCACCTCAGCGATCGGGACCGAGCGGGTCTGGATCGTCAGCTTGCCGCCGTTGCCCTTCGCCAGCATCGCGTCGCGCGCGTTGACCGCCAGGTTCACGACCACCTGTTCCAGCTGCCCCGG
This sequence comes from Sphingomonas adhaesiva, assembly GCF_002374855.1. GTDB lineage: Bacteria > Pseudomonadota > Alphaproteobacteria > Sphingomonadales > Sphingomonadaceae > Sphingomonas > Sphingomonas adhaesiva. Next base: position 455,296 of record NZ_NWVC01000001.1, on the reverse strand, counting down.
ATCGGCGCGGACGGGACCCAGATCGCGGCCGTGCTTGACCTCCAGCACGACCGTCTCGCCCATCAGGCGGCGCAACAGGTTCGACACCTCCGACACGACGTCGGGCAGTTGCAGCACCTGCGGGCGCAGCGTCTGCTGGCGCGAGAAGGCGAGCAGCTGGCGGGTCAGGCTGGCGGCGCGGTTCGAATTGGCGCGGATCTGCTGGATATCGTCGTAATCGCTGTCGCCGGGCGAATGGCGCATCAGCATCAGGTCGCAATGGCCGATGATCGCGGTCAGGATATTGTTGAAATCGTGCGCGACGCCACCGGCCAGCTGGCCGACCGCCTGCATCTTGGTGGCCTGCGCAACCTCGCGCTTGAGGCGGTTTTCCTCGTTATTGTCCTTCAGGCTGAGCAGCACCGCCGCCTCGCCCAGCCCGCGCGCGGCGGCGATCGACAGTGCGACCGGTTCGTCGGGATGGTCCTTGAGCCGCACGGCCAGATCGGTGGAGCGCGCCGCGCCGCTGGCGAAGCGGCGGACCGCGTCGGCGACCGCGCTCTTGTCCTCGCGCACCACCAGGTCGCCGGGATAGACGGGCAGCTGCCCCGGCTCGACCCCCGCGGCGCGCGCGAACGCCTGGTTCATCTGCACGAAGCGGCCGTCACGATCGACCAGCGCGATGCCGAACGGCATCAGCATCAGCAGCGCCTCGACATCCTCGGCGCTGCCCGCGACGCCGGTGTCGACGTCGACCATCACCACCAGGATCGGCGCGTCGTCATCGCCCGACAGCGGGATCTGCAGCAACCGCAGCGGGTTGGCGCCCTCCCCTTCGGAAATGAAACGGACGGTGCCGCCATGGTCTTCGGCCAGGAACCGGGCCAGATCCTCACCGGTCAGCGCCCCGTCGGGGGTGCCGGTGGCGCGGGTGCGCAGCACCGCATTGGCGGCCAGCACATGGCCATTGGCGGTGACCAGCGCGGCCATCACCCCGGCGCTGCCCAGCTGCGCGCCCAACGTGCCGTCGATCGATTCGGCGAAGCGCGCCGGCTGGCCCGAGGGCGCGGGGCCATGCGCGAACCGCCAGACCAGGATATCCTGTTCCTGCCCCGCGCGGGTGATCGTCGCGTCGATCGCGCCGACCGCGCCGCGCAGCGCCGCCGTCGCACGCCCGTCGCGCCACGCCGCGCGCCCCGCGACCGCCAGCTGCCCGCCGCCATCGCCCGCCAGCGGCAGCGAGGGCGGCGTGGGAAAGCCGGCGAACAGGTTTTCGTAGCAGTCGTTAGCGCACACCAGCCGCCCGGACCGGTCGGTCACGGCGATCCCGTCGTCGCTCGATTCGACCAACGCGCGGATGAGCTCCCAGTCGTGTTCCACCGCGGTGGCGGGGGTATCGACGCGGCGCAGCATCGCGACGGCGAGCGCGACGCCCGCCAGCACGATCGCGGCGCCGAAGAACCCGGCCGCGATCGTGGCGTCATGGACGAGCCACAGCACCAGCCCCGCGGCGGCGACCCCGGCAAGGGTCGCCAGCGCCAGTCCGATGCGCCACTGGCGCCGTTGCGCGCCCCGCCCGTCGATCATCCCCAGCGACATCCCCTACCAGATCCGCACGCGTGCGTCGGGCGCCAGGTACAGGCGATCGGCCGGCGCGGGGCGATAGGCGTCGTACCAGGCATCCATGTTGCGCACGATCCACGTGCGCTGTTCGGACGGCGCGTGCGGATCGGTCAGCAGGCGCTGGCGCAGGTTCGCCTCGCGATAGTTGCGCCGCCACACCTGCGCCCAACCGAGGTAGAAGCGCTGGTCGGCGGAAAAGCCGTCGATCACCGGCGGCTTCGCGCCCTTCAGCGAGGCGAGATAGGCGTCGTGCGCGGCGGCCAGCCCGGCGAGGTCGGCGGAATTCTCGCCCAGCGTCAGCTGACCCTTCACGTGCAGCCCCGGCAGCGGTTGATAGGCGTCATATTGCGCGACCAGTTTCTGGCTCAGCGCCTTGAACCGCGCGACGTCGGCGTCGGTCCACCATTGCGTCAGCCGCCCGCGTGCGTCGAACTTCGCGCCCTGATCGTCGAAATGATGGCTCATCTCATGCCCGATCACCGCGCCGATGCCGCCGTAATTGACCGCCGCATCCGCCTTCGGATCGAAGAACGGCGGCTGGAGGATCGCCGCGGGGAAGGTGATCGCGACCAGCCCGAAATTGGCCTGCGCGTTCACGGTCATCGGGGCCATGCCCCATTCCCAGCGGTAGATCGGCTTGCCCAGCTTTCCGACGTTATAATCGTGCTGCCACTGGTTGGCGCGCAGCATGTTGCCGAACGCATCGCCCGCGCGGATCGACAGCGCGGCATAGTCGCGCCAGCGATCGGGATAGCCGATGCGGGGCACGAAGGCGGCCAGCTTTGCATGCGCCTTCGCCTTGGTTTCGGGCGCCATCCATTCGAGCGTGTCGATGCGGCGGTTCATCGCGGCGATGATGTTGCGCACCATTTCGTCCGCCGCGGCCTTGGTCGCGGGCGGGAAATAGCGCGCGACATAGACCTTGGACACCTCGTCGGTGAGCGCCGAGGAGGTGAAGCCGACCGCGCGCTTCCACCGTTCGGACTGTTCGGGGGTGCCGTTCAGCACGGTGTCGTTGAAGGCGAAGCTTTCGCGATCGATCGCGGCGGGAAGAACATCGGCGAACCCGTCGAGGCTGCGCACGATCAGCTGGTCGCGCAGCACCGCGATCGGCGTCTTCGCGATCAGCGCGGCCTCCCCGGCGATCGCGGTCGGCTGACCCACAACCAGCGTATCGGCGGCAAGGCCGCCCGCCTTCAAATAGGCGGCGAAATCGAACCCCGGCGCGGTGCGCGCCAGATCGGCGAGCGTCATGCGGTTGTAGGTCTTGTCCGCGTCGCGGCTGTCGATGCGGGTCCAGTGCGCTTGCGCGATCTGCGTTTCGAACGCGACGATCGCGGCGGCGCGCGCATCGGCATCGGCTTCACCCGCGAGCGTCAGCAGCCGCGCCAGATGCGCGCGATAGGCGGTGCGCGCCTCCACCAGCTTGGCATCGTTCGACAGATAATAATCGCGGTCGGGCATCCCCAGCCCGGACTGGCGCAGGTTCACGACATAGGCGTCGGGGTTCTTGCTGTCCTGCCCGACGTAGAGGCCGAAGGGCGTGTCGACGCCGTTGCGATCGGCCTGCGCGAGCAGCGCGGCATAGCCGGGCTTGTCCGCCGCCTTGATCGTCGCCAGCCACGGGCGGATCGGGGCAAGGCCGGCACGCTCGATCGCGGCGGTATCGAGGAAGGCGGCATAAGCGGTGCCGATCTTCGACCGCGGATCGCTGCGCGCCGCCTCCAGCAGGCCGCGGGTGCGTTCGCGCGACAGGTCCTGCAGGACCGAGAAGGCGCCGTAATTCGCCTCGTCCGCGGGGATGACGGTGTTCTTCGCCCAGGTGCCGTTGGCGAAGGCATAGAAATCATCGCCCGGCTTGACCGAACGGTCCATTCCGGCGGTGTCGAAACCAAACGTGCCATATTGCGGCGCGTCGGGGTTTCGCGCAGCGGATTGGGCGATCAGCGCGGCGGGGACGAGCGCGACGAGCGCGGACAGGGTGATGAAGCGGCGACGCATGTACGAAGGCATCCTTTGTTGATGATCCTCCCCCCAAGGATGCCCGTGTCTTAGAGCGGGAGTTTGCCATGCGCCAGCGCGGCGAGCGCGTGCCTAGCTATCGTGGCGATGATCGTCGCGGTGCTGGTGGCGGTGGCGCCATTTGCGCGCGATCCATGCGCGCCACCCCAGCATTGCCGCGCCATAGCCGAGCGCCGCCGATGCGGCGGCGATCACCAGCAGCCCGACGATCAGCGCCGGGCCGGCATCCCACGCCCATTGCAGCCAGCCGGTCGCCGCCTCCGCCACCGGTTGCGCCACAGCCGGGGCGTGCGAGTGGAGCAGCCACGCGCCGATGCGATAGGCCGCGAACAGGATGAACGGCGTGGTCAGCGGGTTGGTGATGAACGTCACCAGCGCGGCGACGGGGACGTTGGCGCGGAACGGAAAGGCGATCAGCGCGGCGATCGCGATCTGCGCCACCGGGAACAGGATGCCCGCGATCATCCCCAGCGCGACGCCGCGGGGCACGGAGCGGCGGGTGAAGCGCCACAATTCGGGCGCCAGTACGCGATGCGCGACCGGGCGCAGCAGGCGGCTGCCCTCCATCGATTCGCGGGTCGGCAGGTTGCGCCGGCTCCACGCCGCGATCCTGTCCCACCCGGTCATCGGACGCGACGCCACCTCAACCGTGCTCGCGCAGGACGCGCCCGGCCTCGCGCTTCCAGTCGCGTTCCTTGATATGTTCGCGCTTGTCGTGCGCCTTGCGCCCCTTGGCCAGTGCCAGTTCCACCTTCGCGCGCCCCTGCCCGTTGAAATAGACGGTGAGCGGGACCAGCGTCATGCCTTCCCGCGCCACCGCGCCGTGCAGCTTGTTTATCTCACGCTCATGAAGCAGCAGTTTACGGGGGCGCTTGGGTTCGTGGTTGAAGCGGTTGCCGTGGCTGAATTCGGGGATGTTCGAATTGACCAGCCACACCTCGTCCCCCGACACCTCGGCATAGCTTTCCGCGATCGAGCCTTCGCCGAAGCGCAGGCTCTTCACCTCGGTGCCGGTCAGGACGATCCCGGCCTCATAGGTGGTGTCGATCGCATAATCGAACCGCGCGCGGCGGTTCTCGGCGACGACCTTCTTCTTGTCGAACGTGGCGGGTTTGGGACGCGGCATACGGCGGTGATGTAGGGGCTGTCGCGCGCCGGGGCAAAGGGGCTTTCGGCCCGGGCGGCGCTTTCCTCAGACCAGCCCCGCCTGCGCCAGCCCCGCGTCGACCGCGGCGCGGCTCGCTTCCGAGGGCCAGGTCATCGGCAGGCGCAGGCCGTCGGGGAAGCCGGGGCGCACCTTCGTCATGGCATATTTTACCGGGCCGGGCGATGCATCGGTGAACAGCGCGACGTGGAGCGCGAAGAGGCGGTCGTTGAGATCGCGCGCCTTCGCGTAATCCCCGGCCGCGCACGCCGCCTGGAAATCCGCGCACAGCCGCGGCGCGACATTGGCGCTGACCGAGATGCAGCCGACCCCGCCGGTGGCGTTATAGCCCAATGCCATATCGTCATTGCCAGACAGTTGGCAGAAATCGGCGCCAACCAGCGCGCGATGTTCCGACACGCGCTGCAGCACGCCGGAGGCGTCCTTCACCGCGACGAACACCGTGGGAAAGGCGGTGACGATCCGCGCCAGCGTGGCGGGCTGGATGTCCGTGACGGTGCGGCCGGGCACGTTGTACAGGACGATCGGCAGCGGCGCGTGCGGGGCAAGCGCGGCGAAATGCTGGAAGATCCCCTCCTGCGAGGGGCGGTTGTAATAGGGCGGCACCATCAACGCGGCATCGGCGCCGGCCTCCTTCGCGGCGATCAGGTTGGCGACCGCGACGCGCGTGTCGTTCGATCCCGCGCCCGCGATCACCGGCACGCGGCCGCGCGCCTGATCGACGCAGACGCGGACGATCGCGAACTGTTCGTCCTTGGTCAGCGTCGCCGCTTCCCCGGTGGTGCCGCACGGGACCAGCGCGGACGAACCCTCGGCGATTTGCCATTCGACCAGATCGCGATAGGCGCTTTCCACGAAATCGCCTTGGGCGTCGAACGGCGTGACCAGCGCGGGGATGGAACCGGAGAACATGGGCAGCGATTGCTCCTGGAGCGTAAACAGGGGGGCGTCGTTCAGGCCAGATACGGCTAGCATCGCTAGTCTGTCCACCGATGGTGTCCGTCGAACAGTGAAGGCAGGTGCGTTGATCCTTTTCGTTGCAGCAGCAGGGGCGGTCGCGGTCGTCGCCGGGGGCCAGTACGGGCCGACCAACCTCGTCCCCGATCAGCTATCCGCCCCCGCGCCGTCACCCGTCCCGACCGCGCCCGCCGCGCCCGCAGCCTCGCTGCCGGGGATGGCGCAGCCGATCGCGCAGTGGAAGGCGTTGCAGCAGACCGATGCGCTGCCGTTCGACAGCTATGCCGGGTTCCTGGCGCAGCATCCCGGCTGGCCCGGGCAGAATGCACTGCGCCGCACCGCCGAGAAGAAGGCGGCGACCGATCCGAACACGCCCGCGACCAGTATCGTCGCCTTCTGCCGGCGGTGGCCGCCGCTGACGACGCAAGGATGGGTGGCGTGCGCGCGCGCCTATGCCGCGACGGGCGCGTCGGCACAGGCGCAGGCGGCAGCGCGGACCGCGTGGCGGCTGGGCACGCTGACCGCGCAGGACGAGGCGACGATCACCAACCAGTTCCCAGGCGCGCTGACCAGCGCGGACAACGACCGGCGGATGGACACGTTGCTGTGGCAGGGGGCGACCAGCGCGGCGGGGCGTGTGCTGCCCTATACCAGCCCCACCGCCCGCCCGCTGTTCGAGGCGCGGCTGGCGTTCCGCAGCGGGGCGGCCAACGCCTCGGCGCTGGCGGCGGCGAACGACGCGGCCGGCGCGCGCGACGCGGGCTATATCGCGGACAAGGCGACGTGGCTGCGCGGCAACGGCGCCTCCCCCAGCGCGCGCGGCTGGCTGGCGCGCACGCGCACGGGCATGACGCTGCCGGGGAATGTCGAGAAATTCTACGAGGCGCTGCTGACCAATGCGCGCGGGGCGGCGGCGGACGGGCAGTGGCAGACCGCCTATGACATCGCGCGGCAGATCGACGATGCCTATCCGGCGGGGACGGACGTGTCGACCAAGCCCTATGGCGAGCGCGACGATTATACCTCGCTGGCGTGGCTGGCGGGACAGGCGGCGCTGAAGCTGGGGCGACCCGCCGATGCGCGGGCGATGTTCGAACGCTATGGCCGTGCCAGCCAGTCGCCGCAGACGCGCTCCAAGGGCTTCTACTGGGCGGCGCGCGCGGCCGAGGATGCGCGGATGGCGGACACCAATGCGCTGTTCGAGCGCGCCGCGGGATTTCGCGACCAATATTACGGCCAGCTGGCGATCGAGCATCTGGGCCGCGCGCTGACCGCGCCGCCCCCTGCCCCGTCGCCGATGATCGCCCCGGCGGCGCGCAACGCCTTCTACGCGCGCGAGACGGTGCGTGCAGCGCAGTTCCTGGGCGGCGCTGGGCTGTACCAGGACCAGACCGCGTTCGTGAAGCAGATCGCCGCGGACGCGACCAGCGACACGGACCACTACCTTGCGGACGAGCTGTCGCGCACGATGCGCCGCCCGGACCTGGGCGTGCTGGTGGGGCGCAGCGCGATGCAGAACGGCCTGACCGAATATAGCGCCAACGGCTTTCCCACGGTCGCGGTCCCGCCGGGCTACGAAAGCCAATGGTCGATGATCCATGCGGTCGCGCGGCAGGAAAGCCAGTTCGACCGCGCCGCGCGCAGCCCGGTGGGCGCGAGCGGGCTGATGCAGCTGATGCCCGGCACCGCGCGCGAACAGGCCGGGAAGCTGGGCCTGCCGTATGATCCGGCGCGGCTGGTCAACGACACCGGCTACAACATCCAGCTGGGGTCGAGCTACTTCCAGCGGATCTTCAACCTGTACGGCAGCTATCCGCTGGCGATCGCGGCGTACAATGCCGGGCCGGGCAACGTGAACAAATGGCTGCGCGCCAATGGCGACCCGCGCACCGGCGCGGTCGATGCGGTCGACTGGGTGGAGGCGATCCCGTTCGGGGAGACGCGCAACTACGTCCAGCGCGTGCTGGAGAATGCGGTCGTCTACGACCTGATGAACCCGCCGCGCGCGAAGAGCCGCGGGCCGCACAACCTCAGCTGGTATCTGGGGCGGTCGCGCGGCGGGTGAGGATTCACGCGAAGCCGCGAAGACGCGAAGAGGTTGCGGCCGATCCGGAGACCATGGGGCGGATCGTCGCAGTCGGCGCGCGGACCGACCAATCTTCGCGGCGTCGCGCCTTCGCGTGAACCCTGCCCCTTCATCCGCCCGCGCTTTGCGCCTAACCGCAGGCCGATGACCGATCGCCCGAACTACATCACCCCCGCCGGCTTCACGACATTGCGCCAGGAATATGAGCGGCTGTTCGCGCATGAGCGCCCCGCGCTGGTCGAAACCATCTCATGGGCCGCGGGCAATGGCGACCGGTCGGAGAACGGCGACTATATCTACGGCCGCAAGCGGCTGCGCGAGATCGACCGGCGGCTGGGGTGGCTGTCGCGGCGGATGAAGGCCGCGAAAGTGGTCGACCCGGCGCAGCAGCAGGACCGGTCGCGCGTCTGGTTCGGCGCGAGCGTGACGATCGCGGACGAGGACGACAACCACCGCACCCTGACGCTGGTCGGCGACGACGAGGCGGAGGCGGGCGCGGGGCGCGTCGGCTGGAACGCGCCGATCGCGCGTGCGCTGCGCGGCGCGGCGGTGGGCGACCTGCGCCGCGTCACGCTGCCGGCCGGCGAGCGCGAATATGAGATCGTCGCGATCGATTATCCCGCCGCGGCGCCGTCGCTAAACGATTGACCTTGCCGCCATGCCGGTCGATGCACCGGGCATGGCCAATTACGACATGACCCCGACGCGCAACGTCGCGCTGCTGATCGACGCGGACAACGCCTCCGCCGCGACGCTGGACCCGGTGCTGACCGTGCTGGCGGAACTGGGCACGGTCAACGTGCGGCGGGTGTACGGCAACTGGTCGAAGCCCGCGCTCAATTCGTGGCGCGACATGACGGTGAAGCACGGCATCGAGCCGCAGCAGCAGTTCGACCTGACCAAGGGCAAGAACGCCACCGATATGAAGATGACGATCGACGCGATGGACCTGCTGTTCCGTGGCAAGGTGGAGGCGTTCGGCATCATGTCGTCCGATTCGGACTTCATGCCGCTGGCGATGCGCATCCGGCAGGAAGGCATTCCGGTCTACGGCTTCGGGACCAGCCGCGCGCCCGAGGCGTTCCGGCGCGCGTGCACGCGCTTCATCGACGTCAACGCGATCTCGCTGCCGGTCGAGGAGGACGCCGCGCCGGTGCCTGCCGCCCCCGCGCCGACGCCCGCTCCGACCGCCGCAGCGCCGGCCGCGACGCCGACACCGCCCGCCGCCCCCGCCCCCGCCCCGCGCGTGCCGGTACAAACCGACGTGCCGATCGCCGAATCGCTGCCGCCGCCGATCGCGGCGCGGCCCAAGCTGCCGGTGGACGACGAACTGCTGAAGCTGCTGATCGACGCCTATGACGCGTCGAAGCGTGACGAGAAGGGGTATGTGAACCTGTCGGCGATGGGACAGCTGGCGGCCAACCGGTCGAGCTTCGACGTGCGCAATTATGGCTACAAGCGGCTGTCCGATCTGATCGAATCGGTCGCCAACTTCAAACTGGAACGCCGCGAAGGTGGCCAGTCGTATGTGAAGCGGGTCCGCTGATGCGCTTGCTGCTGATCGCCGCCGCCGCGGCCCTGGTCGCGCTTCCCGCCGCCGCGCAGACGCACGCCGACCCGGCGCGGCTGTCCGCCGACGTGCGCACGCTCGCCTCGCCCGATTTCGGCGGGCGGGCGCCCGGCACGCCGGGGGAGAAGAAGACGCTCGACTGGCTGGTCGCGCAGTTCAAGGCGATCGGGCTGGCGCCGGGCGGCCCGGACGGAACGTGGCTGCAACCCGTCCCGCTGGTCCATACGCGGATCGCGCCCGACGCCTGGATGACGATCGGCGACACCCCGCTGAAGCAGGGGCGCGACATTGCGGTGACGACGGTGCGTCCGGACGATGCGATCAACATCACCGCCTCGCCGATGGTCTTCGTCGGTTACGGCGTGTCCGCGCCGGAGGCCGGGTGGGACGATTTCAAGGGCGTGGACGTGAAGGGCAAGACGGTCGTCTTCCTCATCAACGACCCCGATTTCGAGGCACAGGCCGGCGACGATGCCAAGGGCCGCTTCGGCGACCGGCGGATGACCTATTACGGGCGCTGGACCTACAAGTTCGAGGAAGCCGCGCGGCGCGGGGCGGCGGCGGCGCTGATCGTCCACGACACCGGCGGGGCGGGCTATCCGTGGTCGACGGTCAATGCCTCGAACGGCGAGAATTACGATATCGTGCGCGCTCCCGGCGACGAGCGCGTGCCGGTGCAGGGCTGGATCGAGCATGACGCGGCCGACCGGCTGTTCGCCGCGGCGGGGCTGGACCTCGCCAAGCTGCGCGTCGCGGCGCGTTCCGCCAGCTTCCGCCCGATCGAGATGGCGCCGCGCTTCACCGCGGTGGCCAGGGTGGCGGTGGAGCGGATCGAGAGCGCCAACGTGCTCGCCAGGCTGCCCGGCACGCGCCGTCCGGACGAAAGCGTGATGTTCGCCGCGCACTGGGACGCCTATGGCGAGGGCCCGGCGGATGCGTCGGGCAAGACGCTGCGCCCCGGCGCGAACGACGATGCGCTGGGCGTGGCGGGCGTGCTGGAACTGGCGCGGCTGTTCAAGGCGGGGCCGAAGCGCGACCGGACGCTGGTGTTCGCGGCGTGGACCGGCGAGGAGCGTGGGCTGCTGGGGTCGGAATATTATGCCGCGCACCCGGTCTATCCCGCGGCGACCACCGCGGCGAACCTGACGCTCGACATCCTGCAGACCGCGGGGGCGGCCAAGGACGTGGTCCTGGTCGGCGCGGGGCAGTCGTCGCTCGACGCGCTGCTAGCCGATGCCGCGCGCGCGCAGGGCCGCGTGGTGACGCCCGAGACGTTCAGCGAACGCGGCCTGTTCTATCGCGCGGACCATTTCTCGCTGGTGCGGCGCGGCGTGCCGTCGCTGCTGCTGATGGCGCTGGGCGGCGCATCGGACCTGCGCACCGGTGGGCGGGCGGCGGGGCAGAAGTGGCTGGACGACTATATGGCCTGTTACCACAAGACCTGCGACGCCTGGGACGCGGGCTGGAACCTGACCGGCGCGGCACAGGACGTCGACCTGTTCCACACGATCGGCGCACGGCTGTCGACGGCGGGCGTGTGGCCGACGTGGAGCGCGGGCAGCGAGTTCGCGGCGATCCGCGACCGGAGCGCGGGGGAGCGTAGGTAGTGCCGGTTTTCCCGGCACGATTTTGGTGATACCTCTACCCTCATGACGGTTCAGGAGCGTCTTCGCCCGGGCAAGTACCGGCTGACGGTCGATGATTACCTTCGGCTTGCCGCCGGGGGTACGTTCGGCGATCGGCGGACGGAATTGATCGAGGGGGATATCTGGATCATGAGCCCGGCCCACACCCTGCACGCACGCATACAGGGTGCGCTCGCGTTGGCGATCGGCCAGGCTTTGCCGGGCGAAACGGGCCTGTCCCTGCTGATCGCTCCGTCGGTCAGGCTGTCCGACGATACGATGCCCGAGCCGGACCTGGCCGTCGCGGTCGTCGACCATAGCGAGGCGGTATTACCGGGCCGGGACCTGCGTCTGGCGGTCGAGGTTGCCGACAGCACGCTGGCCAGCGACCTCTCTGTGAAACAGTCGCTTTACGCCGGCGCCGGCATTCCGGAATATTGGGTGGTCGATGTGGCGTCGGCGGTGATCCACCAGATGTGGGCGCCGGAGGGCGAGGGTTATCGCGAACGCCGCACGGTGGCGTTCGGCGAACCGCTGGTCGCGGCGACGGTGGCGGGGCTGGTGGTGGAGACGACGGGGCTTTAGGCCGCGCCGGCCTTCATCGTCGTATCGTCACCGCCGACATGCTGGCGACCCCGGCGCACGTCGTTCGTTCCGAGCCGTGATATCTGTCGCCGGCATTGATGCGGAGCGGTGGATGCCGGAACACGTCCGGCATGACGACGGGTAGTGTCGCTGACGGCACCGACCGATTCACGGCGCTTCCGGGTCGAGCGGGCGGAGCGCCGTGGCGCCCCGCCCTGCCCCGGTCGGCGGATGGATCAGCGGGTGAGCTTCTTGTACGCCAGCCGCGTCGGGCGGTCGGCGGCGTCGCCCATGCGGCGGCGCTTGTCTTCCTCGTAGCTTTCGTAATTGCCCTCGAACCATTCGACGTGGCTGTCGCCCTCGAACGCCAGGATGTGCGTGCACAGGCGATCGAGGAAGAAGCGGTCGTGGCTGATGACCACGGCGCAGCCCGCGAACGTCTCCAGCGCCTCCTCGAGCGCGCGCAGTGTCTCGACGTCGAGGTCGTTGGTCGGTTCGTCGAGCAGCAGGACGTTGCCGCCCTCCTTCAGCATCTTGGCCATGTGGACGCGGTTGCGCTCACCGCCCGACAGCTGGCCGACCTTCTTCTGCTGGTCCGGCCCGCGGAAGTTGAACGCGCCGACATAGGCGCGCGTGCCAATTTCCTGCTTGCCGAAGCGGAAGACCTCCAGCTTGTCGGAGATTTCCTCCCACACGTTCTTGTTGGGATCCAGGTCGTCGCGGCTCTGGTCGACATAGCCGAGCTTCACGGTCGATCCGACCTCGATCGTGCCGGCGTCGGGCTGTTCCTGCCCGGTGATGAGCTTGAACAGCGTCGACTTGCCCGCGCCGTTGGGGCCGATCACGCCGACGATGCCGCCCGGCGGCAGCATGAAGTCGAGGTTTTCGAACAACAGCTTGTCGCCATAGGACTTGGTCAGCCCCTTGGCCTCGATCACCTTGCCGCCCAGCCGCTCGGGCAGCTGGATCAGGATCTGCGCCTTGCCCGCGGCGCGGTTTTCCTGCTGCTCCATCAGCTGTTCGAAGTTGCGGATACGCGCCTTCGACTTGGTCTGGCGCGCCTTGGGGGTCTGGCGCATCCACGCCAGCTCGTCGGCGATCGCGCGCTGGCGCCCGGCCTCCTCGCGTTCTTCCTGCTCCAGCCGCTTGGCCTTCTTTTCCAGATAGCCGGAATAGTTCGATTCGTAGGTGTAGTAACGCCCGCGATCGAGCTCCAGCACCCAGTTCACGACATTGTCGAGGAAGTAACGGTCGTGGGTGACGAGGATGACGTTGCCGGTATATTCCTTCAGGAAATTCTCCAGCCAGGCGACGCTTTCGGCGTCGAGGTGGTTGGTCGGCTCGTCCAGCAGCAGGATATCTGGCTTTTCCAGCAGCAGCCGGCACAGCGCGACGCGGCGGCGCTCACCGCCCGACAGCTTGGTGACGTCGGCATCGCCCGGCGGGCAGCGCAGCGCCTCCATCGCGACTTCCAGCTGGTTGTCGAGCGTCCAGCCGTCGACCGCGTCGATCTTGGCCTGAAGATCGCCCATCTCCTCCATCAGGGCGTCGAAATCGGTATCGTCCTGCGGATCGCCCATCTCGGCCGAGATGGCGTTGAAGCGATCGACCAGGTCGGCGATCGGGCGCACGCCGTCCTTGACGTTGCCCATCACGTCCTTCGACGGATCGAGCTGCGGTTCCTGCGCCAAGTAACCGACGCGGACCCCCTCGGCGGGCCAGGCCTCGCCGGTGAAGTCGGTATCGATCCCGGCCATCACCTTCATCAGCGTCGACTTGCCGGCGCCGTTCGGACCGATGATCGCGATCTTCGCGCCCGGAATGAACTGAAGGTGGATGTTGTTGAGGACGGGCTTGTTCGCGCCCGGGAAGGTCTTGGTCAGACCCTTCATGACATAGGTGTACTGGACGGCCATCTGGCGCGCGTGCTCCGTGTTCGATGCGGTCGGCGGAAATTCCCCGCGCATCTAGGGTCCAAACGGCGCGTTGGCAAACCACGCGATGGCGGTTACCCCGTGACGTCATGACGTTTCGCCGGATCGCGGCCCATGCCGCCTGCTCGCTCGCCCTGCCCCTCGCCCTGTCGACCATGCTGTCGGCCGCACCGGCATGGGCGCAGCGCACCGCCCCGCCCCCGGCCCCGCCGGTCGACCCCGCGGTGGCGGCGCTGCGCGATGCGGCGCTGAAGGACGTCCTGGCCTATTCGATCATCGAGGGGCTGACGACCGAGGTCGGCCAGCGGCTGGCGGGCACCGAGGCGGAGGCGCGGGCGCGCGCCTGGGGCGCGGCGAAGCTGAAGGCGCTGGGGTTCAGCAACGTGGCAATCGAAACCTATCAGATGCCCGTATGGGTGCGCGGCGAGGAGACCGCCGGGATCGTCGCCCCGGTGCCGCACCGTCTGCAACTGGCCGCGCTGGGCAATTCCGGATCAACCGGGCCGAAGGGGCTGACCGCCGAGGTGGTGGTGTTCCCGACCTTCAACGATCTCGCCGCCGCGCCCGACGGCAGCCTGGCGGGCAAGATCGCCTATGTCGGCAACGCGATGCAGCGGACGCAGGACGGCTCGGGCTATGGCGCGAACGGCGCGGCGCGATTCGTTGGACCGTCGGTGGCGGCGCGCAAGGGCGCGGCGGCGATCGTGATCCGCTCGATCGGCACCGACCATCACCGCCTGCCGCACACCGGCACCACCAATTTCGCCGAGGGACAGGCGCCGATCCCCGCCGCAGCGCTGTCCGTCTCCGATGCCGAGCTGATCGAGCGGCTGGCGACGCGCGGCCAGCCGATCCGCCTGCACCTGCTGCTGACGCCGCGGCAGACCGGGATGCACGAATCGGGGAACGTCATCGCCGAGGTGCCGGGGACCGACCCGAATGCGGGCGTCGTCCTGATCGGCGGGCATCTCGACAGCTGGGATCTGGGCACCGGTGCGATCGACGATGCCAGCGGGCTGGCGATCACCACCGCCGCGGCCAAGCGCATCCTCGATTCGGGTGTGCGCCCGCGCCGGACGATCCGCGTAGTCTGGTTCGGTGCGGAGGAAGTCGGCGGGCCGGGCGGGCGCGATTATGCGCGCCGGCATGGGGCCGAGCGCCACGCGCTGGCGGCGGAGAGCGATTTCGGTGCCGATCGCGTATGGCGCTTCGAAACCGCATTGCCCGACAGCGCGGCGGCGGTCGGCGCGCGGCTGGGCAGCGCGCTGGCGCCGCTGGGGATCGTAAAGGGCAGCGGCATCGCGGGCGACGGCGCCGATATCGCGCCGATCATCCGCACCGGGGTGGCGGGCGTCGACCTCAACCAGTCCGGCCTCGACTATTTCGACGTCCACCACACCCCCGACGACACGCTGGATCGCGTCGAGCCGGAAGCGCTGCGCCAGAATGTCGCGGCATGGACCACGATGCTGGCGATCGTCGCCAACGCGCCGGAGGAGATCGGCACGGTGACGCGGCCGAAATAGCGTTGGTCGCGCGCCCGACCCGCCCCGCCGCAGACCCGCGACGGGACATTCGGTTCGTCGCAACCTTTCCGAAAGATGAATTTTGGCCATTGACCCCCGTATTCGGTAGGGTATTGCGGCGTTTCGCGACGGCGTTGGGGTCGGGCGCGATTGGTTTTTGATGCTTGGGAGCATTCCTATGAAGAAGATCCTGCTCGTTGCCGCCGCCGCCGGCCTGATGTCGGTTGCCGCCTGCTCGAAGACGGAAACCCCGGTCGAGAACAACGCCGACATGGTCGCCGACAACATGGACGCCATCGCCGACAACCTGGCGGACGTCTCGAACACCACCGCGAACCCGTTCGCGCAGGACAATGCCGAAGCGGCTGCCGAGAACATCCACGACGCCGCGGACAACGTCCGTGAGGCTGGCGAGGAAGCCGCCGAGAACCACAAGTAAGCTGGTTTCCGACATCGGTTCGGAGGGATGATGCGGCACGCCGCCTTCCTGCTGGCGATCGTGGCCCCTTTGGGTGCCACGGCCTGCGGGTCGCCCTCCGAGCCGACGTCGGTCGGTAACAATGCCGAGATGATCGCCGACGCGCTGGAGCGACGGGCCGACAATCTCGAGGCGATGGCGAGCGCCAGCGCCAATGACAGCGTCGCCGCCATGCTGGCCGGTGCCGCCGACAATCTGGACGATCAGGCGGACAATATCGCGGAAGCAGCCGGCGACAACGCGCGGTGACCCTTCCGGCCAACGCCATCGTCACGACCACCAGGCGCCCGCGACGGCGCCTTTTTCTTTGATGCGACCCGCTTGCGCCGGCACCCCGCCCCGCCTAGCAACCGCATCCACGCGTCGGGGAGTGGCGCAGTCTGGTAGCGCGCCTGCTTTGGGAGCAGGATGTCGCAGGTTCGAATCCTGTCTCCCCGACCACCCGCACATAGATCATTGTAAACACGTCCTGAAATCCCGCGAGGGAGTCTCGCTCCCCCAGAGTGTCCCCCTCGTTGTACACGAACGTGCATGCGATGAGGCGTCCCAACATCGCCCGATGCGGACATCTGCTCTTGTGACGACGTGAAATTATCCTTCACGGCACGACGATCCAGCTAAGCTTCGCCGGTCGCGATGTACACGTGATGTCGGCCAGCCAGACCCGATCGGGCGCGGTCGCCATAAAGCGTTGCGCCAGCAGGTTGGGCGCGATCGGCAGATTGCGGCGGCTGTCCGTCGTGCAGATCCGGCCCCGGCGCAGGCCGGGGGCGGCATGCATCCGGGGCGATCCGTATCGTATCTGATGGCGCGCCTGAAGACGACGCACGTCGCTGAGCAGCGGCAGGTTCGCCGTCGTCCGCGTGTTCGATCGCCGACCGCGCCAGTCGTAACAGCCGCTGCGCGACAGACCGAGCATGCGGCACATGACGTTCAGTGGGCAGGTTAATCACCCAGCCTCGACCGACGGAAAACCGTAGCCGGGCTTATCCCGTCGTCCCCGCCTGGTGTCGGCGGACGAGCGTCTTCACGTTCGTGTATTCGAGCAGCCCCTCAAGACCGCCTTCGGCGCCGACACCCGATTGCTTTACACCGCCGAAAGCAGCAAGCGGGGTCAGGTGCTGCGTCTCGTTCACCCAGACGGTGCCGCTGGCGATTCGCTCCGCAACCGCAAAGGCGGCCTCTTCGTCGTTGCCCCACACCGATGCGCCGAGGCCATAATCGCTGGCATTGGCCCGCGCGACCGCGTCGTCCACGTCGCGGAACTTCAGGAGCGGCAGGACGGGGCCAAACTGTTCCTCCTGCACGATCAAGCTGTCCTCGGGCGGATTATCGAGGATCGTGACGGGGATGAAATAGCCCGGAGCGTTGCTCGTCTCGCCGCCGGTCAGGAAGGTATAGCCACGTTCCTTCGCGTCGCGGATGAGGTCAAGCACGCGCTCATATTGCGGGCGATTGTTGATCGGGCCGAGCCGCGTGCCCTGCTCCGCCCCGTCGCCCACCTTCACCGTAGCGGCATAGGCGACCAATGCTTCCTTCAGCGCGTCGTAGATATCCTCATGAACATACATCCGCTTGGTCGCGATGCAGACCTGGCCGTTGTTCGCGAACGCGGCCCAGAACAATTTCTCCGCCACCGCCGCGACATCGGCGTCGGGCAGCACGATCGCCGGGTCGTTACCGCCCAGCTCCAGCGTCACGCGCTTCAGCGTCGCCGATGCACTCTGCATCACCCGCCGGCCCGTCGCGGTCGATCCGGTGAAGCTGACCTTGTCGATGCCGGGATGCTCGGTCAGCCATGGCCCCAGCGCATCGCCACCGCTCACGACGTTCAGCACGCCCGGCGGCAGAATCGTCGCGGCCAGCTCGCCGAATTTCAGCGTGGTCAGCGGCGTGAACGGCGAGGGTTTCAGCACCATCGTATTGCCCGCCAACAGTGCCGGCCCGACCTTGAACATCGCCAGCACCATCGGGAAGTTCCACGGCGCGATGGCACCGACGACGCCCAGCGGCACATGGCGCGTCTCGCTGTAGCGTTCGGCCGAATCCTCGTTGACGGTTACCGGCAGTTCGAGCGTCGCCGCGCCCTTCAGCCATAGCCCGGATCCCATGATCTCGCCCTCGGCGTCGGCATGCGGCTTGCCCTGTTCGGCGGTCAGCAGCCGCTTCAAGCCCTCGACCTCCGCAAGCACGGCGTCGCCCAACTTGACGATCAGCGCCCGGCGCTCGTCGATCGGCGTCGCGGCCCAGCCGGGGAAGGCAGCCCGTGCGGCCGCGACCGCCTCATCGAGCTGCGCACGCGAACAGTCGGGTGCCTGGGCAATCACCGACTCGGTCGCCGGGTTCAGCACATCGAAGGTGGCGTCACCGGCCACCGCCCGGCCGCCGATCGTCATCGCAAATGGGGTGTCGAAATTCATGTCGCTCTCCTGATCGCGCGGCTTCCCCCAAGGGGCAACGTCTCTCTGCCTTTGATACCAGAGCGCATACCGACGGCGCAGCGGTGCGCAAGAAACATCAAAAAGCAGCGCAAACCGGTGCAACGATCCCACGCCCACCTTGCGATACATCATCGGCACTGAGGGGCCGCGACAGAGCCTCCGGGATCAAGGAGAGGGCCCATGAAGGCTTGCATCACCGCCGCACTATTCGCTGGCGCCTCGTTTACATTTCCTGCGCTTGCCCACGCGCAAGCCGCCGATCCGCAGGCCGCCCCGACCACACCGACGACCGACGCCGCGCCAAGTGAGACACCGCCCGACGGCGACATCATCGTCACTGCGCAGCGCCGCGAACAGTCGATCCTGTCGGTGCCGATCGCCATCTCCGCGATCGGCGCCAACACCCTGGAATCAAAAGGCATCACAAATTCGGCAAATCTTGCCGCAGCGGTGCCGAACCTGCAGGTCAGCAGTCCGTACGGATCGACCCAGCCGAACTTCTCACTGCGCGGGATCAGCGTCGCGAACGAGTATAATTCGAATCAGGCGTCGCCGATTGGCGTCTATGTCGACGACGTATACCTCGCCAGCCGCACCGCGCACGGCATGGGGCTGTTCGATCTGGAGCGCGTCGAGGTGCTGCGCGGTCCGCAGGGGACGCTGTTCGGCCGCAACACCACCGGCGGCGCGATCAACTTCATCACCAAGTCACCGAAGCTGCAGGGCAACGAAGGCTATGCCGAGGCCGGCTACGGCAATTTTAACACCGTCACCGCGCAAGGCGCGATCGAGACGACGATGGTCGAGGACCAGCTGGGCCTGCGCGTCGCCGCCAATTACGCGAAGGGTGACGGGCAGATCCGGAACGTCTTCCCCGGCGGGCGCGATCCCAATTCGCAGGATACGTTGCAGGGGCGCGCGACGCTGCGCATCCGCCCCGGCGGCGGACCGCTCGATATCAAGATCAAGGCATATGGCGGCCGCGACCGCGGCACGCAGGCGGCGGTCCACGGGCTTCAGCAGTTCCGCACCGGCCTCGGCTTCTTCGAGGTCAACGAGAACCGCATTGGGCTGAACCGTACCGAGGCCTACGGCGTCTCCGCAACGGTCGCCTACGAACTGTCGCCGACCGTGACGCTGACCTCGATCACCTCGCGCGACGGCGGGCGGCAGAACCTGCAACAGGCGTCGGACGGTTCGCCCCTCGATGTGCTCAATATCAACTGGCAGTCCCGGTTCCAGCAGTTCAGCGAGGAGGCCCGCTTCAACTATGCCGGCGACCGGCTCACGCTGGTCGGCGGCGGCTTCTACGGGTGGGATGAGGTCGTCACCGACAACAACTTCAAGATCGGCAGCATGCTCGGCGCGGGCGTCGACGGAGGCTTCTTCCAGCACTATCGCCAGGTGCGGCGGTCCTATGCCGTTTTCGCTCAAGGCGATTACGACCTGACGGACCGGCTCACCCTGACGCTCGGCGCGCGCTATACATGGGACCGCAGCCAGTATCGCGACGGCTATGCCTATCTCTTCGCTGGTGGGGTCGGCGGGCCGGAGACGCCACTGGCGACCACCGTCCCCTGCCCCGGCGTGCCCGGCACCTGCGCCTACGATCCCAGCGCCCGCTTCAACCTGGACGGGCAGAACAACGCCCTGACCGGCCGCGCGTCGCTGGCCTATACGTTCGAGGGCGGGACCTTGGTCTATGCCAGCTACAATCGCGGCTATCGCTCGGGCGCGTTCAACGGCGGCGGCTATACCTCGTCGGCGGGGATCAACTATATCGCGCCGGAGCGCGTCAACGCCTATGAAGTCGGTCTGAAGGGGCGGTACTTCGACAATGCCCTAACGCTCAGCGCGGCCGGTTTCTACTACGATTACAGCAACCAGCAGGTACAGGACACGCGCCCGGGCCCGGTGTCGTTCCTGGTCAATGCGCCGAAGGCGGAAGTATATGGCGCCGAGGCGGAGGCACGGCTCAGGCTGTCCCCGGCGCTGACCCTGAACGCCGCGGCCGGGTATCTGCATGCAACCTACAAGTCGCTGACGTTGCAGAACACCGTGCTCGACGGCAACGACCTGCCGTTCGCGCCGCGCTTCACCGCGCAGGGCGGGTTCGACCTGTCGTTGTTCAAGAACGGAAACGACGGTCTGACGATCTCGCCCAACGTCGCCTATTTCTCGCGGCAGTACTTCTCGCCGTTCAACGATATCAACGCCGCCGGAGCCGGGCAGATGAACAGCGAGCTGCAACAGCCCGGCTATGCCAAGGTGAACTTGGCCGCGGCACTGACGACCGGGCGCTTCACCTTCAAGGCATTCGCCAACAACCTGTTCAACGCCCGAGTCTATGCCTATGGCCTCGACCTGCGTGGGGCAGGCTTCCCGTATAATTTCCTCGTTCCCTCCACGCCGCGCACATACGGCGGCTCGGTCCGGGTGGCGTTCTGACGATGGCCGCGAACGAATTGCGACGTGAGGGCGGCTGCCTGTGCGGCGCGATACGCTACACGGTCACCGGAGCACCGTTGCTGTCGGCGGTCTGTCATTGCCGCCATTGCCAGCGACAGGGCGGGAGCGCCTTCTCCGTCGTCTGCGCCGTCGCCGCATCGCAATACGAACAGCGCGGCGAAACCCGGGTGTTCCAGGATCGCGGCGACAGCGGCCAGGCCGTCCACCGTCATTTCTGCGATACATGCGGTTCGCCGATCGTGTCGATCGCCGACGTGCTTCCGGACCTGACGATCGTGAAGGCCGGCACGTTCGACGACCCTGGCTTCATCGTCCCGACGCAGGAAGCCTATTGTCGCGACGCATGGGCGTTCGTGCCGCCGTTTTCTGGCACCGAACGCTTTTCCGGAACCAATATCGGAGAATCCCGGTGACCCCCGCTCCTTTCTCGCTTGACGGAAAACTGGCCCTCGTGACCGGGGCCGGTTCCGGTATCGGTGCCGAAACCGCCCGACAGTTCGCCGCCCTGGGCGCGCGCGTGCTGGCCGCCGACATCGATCCCGACACCGCCGCGGCGACGGTCAACGCGATTGGCGGCGGCGCCGAGGCGGTGGCGCTGGACGTGGCCAGTGCGGACGACTGGTCGCGGGTCTATAGCACGATCGAGCGCGATCACGGTCGGCTCCACGTCCTGGTGAACAACGCCGGGATCATGATGTCGGCAAGGTTCGAGGCGGCACCCCTCGCCACGCTCCACCGGCAACAGGCGATCAACGTCGACAGCCTCTATGCCGGAATGCAGGGCGCGCTTCCGCTTCTGCGCGCGGCCCGCGCGGCGGGGGCGGAAACCACGGCCATCATCAACGTCTCGTCCGTATACGGCATGGTCGCCGGTGCGCAGTTCGCGGCCTACAGCGCCACCAAGGGCGCGGTGCGCGGCCTGTCGCGGGCGGTCGCCTACGAGTTGGCAAAGGAAGGAATCCGCGTCAACACCGTCCTGCCCGGACCCGTCGCGACCAATTTGGGGGCGGACTGGGAACCGCCGGTCGATGCCGAGGGCAAGCTGATCCCGCCAGAGGTGGCGCTCGCCGCCTGGGCCAGCCTGATCCCGATGGGCCGTCTGGGCGAACCCCGTGATATCGCACCCCTGATCGCCTTCCTCGCCAGCGACGCGGCACGCTTCGTGACCGGTGCCGAATTCGTCGCCGACGGCGGCTATACCGCCGCCTGACCTCCCTTGAGTTCTGCCCCTCTCTGATCGGTGTGAAACAATGGCCACGACCCCGATGACCGACCTGAAGAACCCGGCACTCTATGAATCCGGCGTACCTTGGGACCTCTTCGCCGAGCTGCGCCGCAGCGATCCGGTCCACTGGAACCCGGAGAATGATGGCGCGGGCTTCTGGTCGCTGATGCGCCACGCCGATATCGTCGAGGTGTCGCGCCAGCCCGCGCTCTTCTCCTCCGCGTACGAGAACGGCGGCCACCGCATCTTCAACGAGAACGAGGTCGGGCTGACCGGCGCAGGTGAATCCGCGATTGGGATTCCCTTCATCTCGCGCGATCCGCCGATCCACACCCGCTATCGCAAGTTCGTCATGCCCGCGCTGTCGCCCGCGCGGCTCGGCGATATCGAGACCCGCATACGGGAGCGGGTCGCCCGGCTGATAGCGGAAATTCCGCTGGGCGAGCCGGTCAACCTCGTGCCGCTGCTCTCCGCGCCACTCCCACTGATGACGCTGGCCGAGTTGCTCGGCGTGTCGATCGACTTGTGGCCTAGCCTCTACGACTGGACCAATGCCTTCGTCGGAGAGGACGACCCCGAGTTCCGCCAGAGCCCGGAGGCGATGGCGGCGACGCTGGGCGAGTTCTTCGCGTTCGGACGGGAATTGTTCGACGCGCGCCGGGCCGATCCAACCGGCGACATCGCCTCGCTGCTCGCCAATGCCGAGATCGATGGGGAGCCGGTGCCGTTCCGCGACTTCATCGGCAATCTGATCCTAGTGCTGGTCGGCGGTAACGAGACGACGCGCAATTCGCTGAGCCACAGCGTCGCGGCCTTTTCCGCCAATCCCGACCAATGGCAGGCGATCCGTGCCGACCGCGACGTCCTGAAGACCGCCGCGCCCGAGATGGTCCGCCATGCCAGCCCGGTCATGCATATGCGCCGCACCGCGATGCAGGACACGGAGATTGGCGGGAGGCGTATCGCAAAGGGGGACAAGGTGGTGATGTGGTACATCGCCGCGAACCGCGACGAGAGCGTGTTTCCCGACGCAGACAGCTTTGACGTCCGTCGCAAGGGGGCACAGCATGTCGGCTTCGGCGCGGGGCAGCACGTCTGCGTCGGGTCGCGGCTGGCCGAGATGCAGTTGCGCATCGCGTTCGACATGCTTGCCGAACGTGTTACATCCTTCGAGGTGCAAGCGCCGCCGCGACGGTTCCGGTCGAACTTCATCAACGGCCTGAAGACCCTCGACGTCATCCTGCGGCCGGCCTGAGAGAGGAACGCCGTGATGGACGCCGCCACGACCACATGGACCAATGAAGACATCATCTCCGACGCGATCGGGCGCGGCGCGGATATGGCGCTGGGGTCGGGCAAGGATGGCTGGTGCCTGTCGCGGTGGCGACAGTTTGTCGGCAGCTACGATCTGCCCGCGCTGCCCGATCCGACCTTCGTCGTCCATATCGCGGGCAAGAAGGTGAAGACGTGGCAGCGCGACGGGTGGAGCGAGAATCCCTCCATCCCCGGCTGCGCGACGATCGTCCCTGCCGGGCAACCGACCGGATGGCTGGTCGACGGCGAGCTGGACGTGGTGACGCTCAGCATTTCGTCGGGCGAGTTGAAGGCCACCGCCGCGCGCGATCAGTTCAGCCGGATGCGCTTCGCCTTCACCGATCCGCTAGGCGTCGCGCTGACGCGGCAGGTGCTGGGCGAACTCTATTCGCCGCAGACCGACGAGCGGACCGTCTATGTCGGCGCACTCGTCAATGCGTTGAAGGCGCATATGCTGCGTGGAGCGATAGGCGCGACCGCTCCTGCCTTCCCGACCGCCGATTTCTCCGCCTACCGCATCCACAATGTCATGAATGCGATCCTGAAAAACCCGGAGGGCGATCACAGCCTGGAGGCGATGGCGGCCGACGCGGGGCTGACGTCGTCGCATTTCTGCCGCGTCTTCAAGAAGGCGACCGGCACCACGCCGCACCAATATGTGATGAAGGCACGGCTGGACCGCGCGCAGGACCTCCTTACCTCGTCCGACCTGTCGATCGCAACGATCGCCGACCAGCTCGGCTTTACCAGCCAGAGCCATTTCACCCGCGCCTTCCGACAATATTCGGGCCAGACGCCGAGCGGCTGGCGACAGACCGTCCAATAAGGGCAAAGATGCCGACCATCGCCGCCGCCTGACGTTTCTGGTCAGGTGACGTAGCGGTCGGGGAGCTTGCGCTTCACCAGCTTGCCGGTCGGCTCGCGCGGCAGATCGGTCACGAAGTCTACCCGGTTCGGGGGCTCCACGCCGCCAAGCTCACGCCGTGCGAAGGCGCGCAATTCCTCAGCCAGCGCCGCGTCGGCGACGACGCCCGGCGCGGGCTGCACCACGGCCAGCACCATCTCATCCATTTCACGCGCTCGCATTCGAGCGCTCGTCGAGATCACGGTAGCTGAGTCGGTCTCCACCCTCCGCCATGACGACCGCCGCCTTGTTCGGGCGCCGGGCGGCATGTTCAGCCGGATGCATTTGTCCTCTCCGTCGTCCTTTGCAAGGAAAGGAACCATGCCCGCGGCATCGCGGCAATTATGCCGCAAGAGATGTCGAGATCCGCGCGCCGCGAACAAGGGTTAGCGTGGCGCAATCCCGGCGATCAACATCGCGACCATCCGCTCTGCGACTTCTGTCGCACGCAGCGCGCCGCCCGGCGCGAACCAGCGGGCGGGCCAGTTCAGCGCCCCCGCCAGCGTGAAAGCGAGGAGCTTCGGATCGTCCTCGACGACCGATCCGTCGGCGATCGCTTCCGCGATCAGACCGCGCAGCGCATCGTCGATCTCGCGCTTCAGGCTGCGAAAGCGCGCGGCGCTGTCAGGCGACATCGCTTCGTCGCCGGTGCGGATCACGCAGCGACCGAAATCGTCCATGTTGATCCGGGCGTAGCGGATGAGGAAATCCCGAAGCCGATCGATCCCCCGTCCCGGCTTCGCCGCTGCTTCCGCCGCCGCTTCGCGCAACTGTCCCAAGCCGATCGAGACACATTCGAACAGCACCTGATCCTTGTTGCCCAGGTGGTGGTAGATCGTCGGCTTCGACACGCCAAGGCTGGCGGCGACATCGTCGAGCGACGTGGCATGGAAGCCGCGTTCGTTGAACATCCTGACCGCCGCCAGCAGCAAGGCGTCGCGCTTCGCCGTGCGACTGGCGAGACGTTGTGCCCGATCGGGAAACGGCGATGGCGGCTCGGCGGTCGTCGTTCTTGCCATGGGAAAGCATTGACACCCGACCGACGGGAATGCAACCTACTCACCGGTAGTATCTATTCGGGACAGTAGATGACTCTCTCCGAGACCCAGATGGCGATCCGCGATTCGGTCCGCAGCTTCGCGCAGGAACGGGTGCGCCCCAACAGTACCGCTTATGAGGCGGCAGGCGGTTTTCCACCGCAGCTGTTCCGCGATCTGGCCGCAATGGGATTGATGGGAATGACCGCGCCCGGAGAATTGGGCGGCGCGGAGGCGGATTACGTTTCCTACGCCCTGGCACTGATCGAGCTTGCGGCGGCCGATGGCGCGCTGTCGACGATCGTGTCGATCCAGAACTCGATCATGGTGTCCGGGTTGCTGAAGGACGGATCGCCCGCACAACGCGAACGTTGGTTGCCCGCGCTGATTTCGGGCGAGACGATCGGGGCATTCGCGCTGACCGAAAGCGATGCCGGGTCCGATGCGGCGGCACTGCGCACCCGCGCGACGCGGGTGGCGGGCGGCTGGCGGATCGACGGTGCGAAACAGTTTATCACGTCGGGCCGGATCGCATCGGTGGCGATGGTGATCGCGATCACCGATCCGGCCGCCGGGCGCAAGGGCATGTCGGCCTTCCTCGTGCCGACCGACACGCCGGGCTATGGCATCGACAAGGTGGAGCACAAACTCGGGCAGGCCGCCTCCGACACCTGCGCGTTGCGCTTTGATGAGTGCGTGGTGCCCGACGACGCACTGCTGGGCGAGGAAGGGCGCGGCTATGCGATCGCGCTGTCCAATCTTGAGGCGGGACGGATCGGCATCGCCGCGCAGTCGGTCGGCATGGCGCAGGCGGCGCTGGAGATCGCGATCGGCTATGCGCGTGAGAGGCAGAGCTTCGGCAAGCCGATCATCGAGCATCAAGCGGTCGGCTTCCGGCTGGCCGACCTTGCCACGCGGCTGGAAGCCGCGCGGCTGATGGTTCTGCACGCCGCCGCGCTTAAGGATGCCGGACAACCGGCGTTGCAGGCCGCGTCGATGGCCAAGCTGTTCGCCTCCGAAACTGCCGAGGCGGTCGTGTCCGGCGCGATCCAGACGCTCGGCGGCTACGGCTATCTGGAAGAATACGGGCTGGCCAAGATCTACCGCGATGTGCGGGTCTGCCAGATTTACGAGGGCACGTCGGACATCCAGCGGATGGTGATCGCGCGCGGCCTCTGACGGCAAAAATACAGATCGGAGAGAATAGGATATGCAAATCGAAGGCATGGCGGCCATCGTCACCGGCGGCGCGTCGGGACTGGGTGGCGGCACCGCGAAGCGGCTCGCGGCAGCAGGGGCGAAGGTCACGATCTTCGACCTGAACGCCGAACTGGGCGAGGCGCTTGCCGCAGAGATCGGCGGTCGTTGCGTGCGCGTCGATGTGACCGACGAAGCGGCGGTGGCCGACGCCATCGCCGAAGCGGAAGCCGTCAACGGCAAGGCACGCATCCTCGTCAATTGTGCCGGAATCGGCCCGCCCGCGAAGGTGATCGACCGCGAGGGCCAACCGCTGCCGCTCGCATCGTTCGCGAAGATCGTGAACATCAATCTGCTCGGCACGTTCAACGTCCTGTCGAAATTCGCCGCCGCCCTGCACACGGCAGAACCCATTGGCGAAGAACGAGGGATCATCGTCAACACCGCATCGGTCGCCGCTTACGACGGGCAGATCGGGCAGGCTGCCTATGCCGCGTCGAAGGGTGGCGTGGTCGGCATGACGCTGCCGATCGCGCGCGAACTGGCGCGGTTCGGAATCCGGGTGATGACGATCGCGCCGGGCATCTTCTGGACGCCGTTGCTCGCAACCTTGCCGCAGGAGGCACAGGATAGCCTGGGCAAGCAGGTGCCGTTCCCGTCACGGCTTGGTCAGCCGGACGAATATGCTCGGCTTGTCGAAGCGATCGTGACCAATCCGATGCTGAACGGCGAGACGATCCGGCTCGACGGCGCAATCCGTATGGCGCCGCGATGAGCGCGCGGGCGCAGGACATCGGAGCGCGTGTGGCAACGTTCGTGCGCGAGGAGATCGTGCCGTACGAGCGCGATCCGCGCCGTACCGCGCACGGCCCGAGTGACGAAATGGTGTCGGAAATGCGCGGAAGGGCACGTGCCCGAGGCGTGTTGACACCGCACATTCTCGCCGACGGCACGCATCTGACGCAACGCGAGACCGCATACGTCCTGCGGCAGTCCGGCCTCTCCCCGCTCGGGCCGGTGGCGGTCAACACCGCCGCGCCGGACGAAGGCAATATGTACCTGCTCGGCAAGGTCGGCACGCCGGAGCAGAAGCGTCGCTTCCTGGAACCGCTTGTGGGGGGCAGAGCGCGCTCGGCGTTTTTCATGACCGAACCTGCGACCGAGGGCGGTGCAGGGTCGGACCCCTCGATGATGCAGACGACCGCGACGCTCGACGGCAATCACTGGGTGGTGAACGGGCGCAAGGCGTTCATCACCGGCGCGCAGGGTGCAGCGGTCGGAATCGTCATGGCGAAGTCGGAAGACGGCGCCTGCATGTTCTTGGTCGATCTGCCCGATCCGGCCATCACGATCGAGCAGGTGCTGGACACGATCGACTCGTCGATGCCCGGTGGCCATGCGGTGGTGCGGATCGAGAACCTGCGCATCCCCGCCGATCAGATGCTTGGCCACAGCGGCGAGGGGTTCAAATATGCCCAGATCCGCCTCGCCCCCGCGCGGCTGTCACATTGCATGCGCTGGCTGGGGGCGTGCGTGCGCGCCAACGAGATCGCGACCGATTATGCCAACCGCCGCCACGCCTTCGGCAAGCCACTGATTGACCATGAAGGCGTCGGCTTCATGCTGGCGGATAATCTGATCGACCTGAAACAGGCCGAACTGATGATCGACTGGTGCGCCGACGTGCTGGACGCGGGCGAGCCAGGCGGTGTGGAAAGCTCGATGACCAAGGTCGCGGTGTCGGAGGCGCTGATGCGCGTCGCGGATCGCTGTGTACAGGTGATGGGCGGGACGGGCGTCACCGGCGACACGATCGTCGAGCAGGTGTTCCGCGAAGTGCGCGCCTTCCGCATCTACGACGGCCCGACCGAGGTCCACAAATGGAGCCTCGCCAAGAAGATCAGGCGCGACTGGAAGGCGATGCAATGAGCCACGGGCATATCAAGATCGCGCGCGAAGGGCGGCTGACGATCATCACCATCGACCGGCCCGCGGCGCATAATGCGTTGAACGCCGCCGCGCACGAGGAACTGGCCGCCGCATTCGACGCCTTCGCCGCCGATCCCGACCAATGGGTCGCGATCATCACCGGCGCAGGCGAGAAGGCGTTTTGCGCCGGGCACGATTTGAAGCAGCAGGCATCGGGCGGTGGGATGGCGACCCCGGCGTCTGGCTTTGCCGGGCTGACGTCGCGGTTCGACATGGCCAAGCCGATGATCGCGGCGGTCAACGGCGTGGCGATGGGCGGCGGATTCGAGATCGTGCTGGCGTGCGACATCGTGGTGGCGGACGCCCGCGCGGTGTTCGCGCTGCCCGAGCCGAAGGTCGGGCTGGCGGCGCTGGCGGGCGGGTTGCAGCGCCTGCCGCGCACGATCGGATTGAAGCGGGCGATGGGGATGATGCTGACCGGGCGACGGGTTAGCGCCGAGGAGGGCGAGCGGCTGGGCTTCGTCAACGAAGTGGTCGCGGGCGATGTGCTGGCGGCGGCACGGCGCTGGGCCGGAGATATATTGGCGTGCAGCCCGATGTCGGTACGCGCGACCAAGGAGGCGGTGCTGCGCGGGCTCGACACGCCGGTCGAGCGCTTCCTGACCGAGCAATGGGACTATCCCGCGATCGCGGCGATGATGGGGTCGCAGGATGCGGTCGAAGGACCGGCGGCCTTTGCCGATAAGCGCGCTCCCGCATGGAGCGGGCGATGACCGCCACCACTACCGGGGCGCTGAGCCAGTCCGCCAATGCGGGCACCACGCCGGTGCGCGATGCGCATCGCTTCGACGAAGCCGCTCTCGCGCGCTGGATGGCGGCGAACGTCGCGGGCTTCGCGGGGCCGCTGACGGTGGAGCAGTTCAAGGGCGGGCAGTCCAACCCGACCTATCGGCTGACGACCCCCGGAACGGCTTACGTGCTGCGCCGCAAGCCGCCGGGGCCGCTGCTGAAGGGGGCGCATGACGTATTGCGCGAGGCACGCATACTAACCGCGCTGGCGCAGACCGACGTGCCGGTCGCACCGGTCCACGGCATCTGCGCCGACGAGGGCGTGATCGGAACGCCGTTCTTCGTGATGGGATTGGTCGAGGGACGCATTTTCTGGGACGCAACGTTCCCGGATGTGCCGCGAGCGCGCCGCGCGGCCTGTTTCGACGCGATGAACGCGACGCTCGCAGCGCTGCACCGAGTCGATTATGAAGCTGTCGGGCTGGGCGATTACGGCCGCCCCGGCAACTATTTCGCGCGCCAGATCGCGCGCTGGTCGACGCAATATCGCGATGATGCGGACGCCGGGCGCGACCCGGACATGGATGCGCTCGTCGAATGGCTGCCGGCGCATATCCCCGCCGACGACGAGGCGCGGATCGTCCACGGCGATTTCCGCTGCGACAATCTGATCTTCCACCCCACCGAGCCGCGCGTGCTGGCGGTGCTCGACTGGGAATTGTCGACGCTGGGCCACCCGCTCGCTGACTTCGCCTATCACGCGGTGATGTACCGGATGCCGCCCGACATCGTCGCCGGGCTGGCGGGCGCGGACCTCGCAGCGCTCGGCATCCCCGGCGAGCAGGATTATATCGCCGCCTATTGCGCGCGCACCGGGCGTGCGTCGATCCCGAACTATGACTTCTATATCGCGTTCAACTTCTTCCGCCTGGCCGCGATCTTCCACGGCATCAAGGGCCGCGTGATCCGCGGCACCGCCGCCTCCGCCCATGCCCGCGACCGCGCCGCCAGCTTCCCACGCCTCGCCCGCCTCGCCCGCGAAGCGATGGAGGCGTGCCGATGAGCGGGGTCAGACTTTCATCGCGATGGCACGGCCGCGTGGCTGACGCTCGACCGGCACGAGGCGGGGAATGCGATAGACCCGCCGATGGCACAGGCGCTGGCCGAGGCGGCACGCGGTGGCGAACGATCCGGCGGTGCGCTGCGTCGTGCTGACCGGCGCGGGGCGGCTGTTCTGCGGTGGCGGCGATGTGGCAGCGATGGCGGCAGCGGGCGACGCGGCGGGGCCGGTCCTGCGCGATCATCTCGATCGCTAAGCCGCGACCATCGCCCACGCCGGCACCCGTGCCGAGGCACATGAAGGCATCGCCGCCTTCGGTCTCCCGGCGGAGGGCGGTGACGGCCGCAAGGTCGATCGCCTCTTGGTTCACGACCGAGACATGCCCGGGCTTGCGGTCACTTGCCATCATCGCGCCCGGCGAGAAAAGCCGCCCCCCTATGCGACCCGGGCAGCAAGCCGTTCGACGATGAAGTCGACGAACACCCGCACCCGTGCCGGCGTCGTCGACCCACCGACGAACAGCGCGTGGAGCGGCTCTCGGTCCTGCGGGTTGAACGCCTCCAGCAGCGGCACCAGTGCGCCGGTGGCAAGGTCGTTCTCGACCGCGAACCGTCCGACCCGCGCGATGCCGACGCCTGCGCGGGCAAGCTGCGCCAGCGACTCCCCGTTGTTCGCCTCGATCGATCCCGTCACCGCCAGCGCCCGGTCGCGCCCGTCCTCGCGGAACGGCCAGCCGGGTTCGGCGCGGCGGAAGTTGAAGCTCAGGCAATTGTGGCCGAGCAGGTCGTCGGGCACCTGCGGCGTGCCGTGCCGGGCGAGGTAGCCGGGCGAGGCGACCACCACCCGTCCCGTCTCCCCCAGCTTGCGCGCAGTGAGCGGGCTGTCGGCAAGCTGGCCGAAGCGCACCGCGACATCGGCCTGCCCGCCTAGCACATCGACGATCCGGTCGGACAGGTTCAGGTCGACAAGGATGCCGGGATAGCGCGCGGTAAAGTCGCCGAGCAGCGGCACGACATAGAGCCGTCCGTGCGCCAGCGAGGCGGTGACGCGCAGCCGCCCACGCGGCGACGCCTGATCCGCGATCGCCTCCTCCACCTCGGCCATATCGGCGAGGATGCGGCGGGCGGCGCGCAGATAGGCTTGCCCCTCGGCGGTCAGCGCCAGCGCGCGGGTGGTGCGGACCAGCAGCCGCACGCCCAGTCGCGCCTCGATCCGTGCGACGATCCGGCTGACCGCGGAGGGCGTCAGTCCCAGGGCGCGGGCGGCGGCGGACAGGCTGCCCTGTTCCGCAACGGTCGCGAACACCGTCATCTCGCCCGATCGTCCGGTGACGTCCATCTGTGATTCCCAGGCACAAGAGCTGGTCCCATTCTGCGGCTACACGGGGGGCGCGCAAGCCATCATCTCACGCGGCGCAACAACGAAAGGTGGACGCGTGCGTCTCAATCCCCCTCTTCTGGCGCTGGCGATCGGCGCGTTCGGTATCGGCGTGACTGAATTCGCGCCGATGGGTATGCTGCCGGGCATCGCCGGCGACCTCGGCGTGTCGATCCCCGCCGCCGGCCTGCTGGTCAGCGCCTATGCGATGGGCGTGCTGATCGGCGCGCCGCTGATGACGCTGACCACCGGGCGAATCGACCGGCGGACGCTGCTGATCGCGCTGATGGGCATCTTCACGCTCGGCAACGCGCTGTCGGCGGTGGCGGACGGATACTGGATGCTGATGGCGGCGCGGGTCGTCACCTCGTTCAACCACGGCGCCTTCTTCGGCGTCGGATCGGTGGTGGCAGCCGGGCTGGTGCCGGCGGACAAGCGCGCCGGGGCGGTGGCGGCGATGTTCACCGGACTGACCGTCGCGACGATCGGCGGCGTGCCGCTGGCGACCTGGGCGAGCGAGGTGCTCGGCTGGCGCACCGCCGTTGCCGGGATCGCGGGCGTGGGCGCGGTCGCGATGCTGTCGCTGCGCCTCGCGCTGCCGGCGCTGCCTCCGCCGGAGGGCGGCGACATGCGTGCCGAACTGCGGGTGCTGAGGCGCGGGCCGGTGCTGATGGCGCTGGCGCTGACCACGATCGGCTTCGGCGGCGTGTTCACTGTCTTCACCTATATCGTCCCGATCCTGCGCGACGTGACGCACGGCTCCACCGGCTACGTCACCGCGATGCTGATGCTGTTCGGTGTCGGTGCGACGATCGGCAACGCATGGGGCGGGCGGCTTGCCGACCGCTCGGTGGACCGGGCGCTGACGCTGATGCTGGTGGCGCTGGCCGTCACGCTGCTAGCCTTCACCGTGCTGATGCAATGGCCCGTCACCGCTGCCGCCGCGATCCTGATCTGGGGCATCGCCAGCTTTGCCATCGTGCCGCCCTTGCAGATGCGGGTGATGGATGCCGCGGCCGACGCACCGAACCTCGCCTCCGCGATGAACATCGGTGCGTTCAACCTCGGCAATGCGATCGGCGCGGCGTTGGGTGGCGGGGTGATCGGCGCCCGGCTGGGCCTGCCCGTCGTATCGCTGGCAGGCGCCGCGATGGCGGTCGTCGCGCTGGCGATGCTGCTCGCGTTCCGGCGTCAGCCCCGCGCCGCTGCCTGCCCGGTCTGAAAGCTATCCTGCGCCCGCCCCGCAGGAGTCGCAGGCCAGCGGGTCACCCGTCGGTTACGACCGGATGAAGAACCTTCCGCATCCGGTTCAGCGGCACGACAACGCCATCCACATCCGCGTCGGCGCGTTCGAGCGGGCGATAGCCGCACGCGGCGTAGAGCCGCTCGCCGCTGGCGGTGCTCATCAGTTCGCCGGCGGTGAAGCCTGCCTGTGCGGCGGCCTGCTCGCACCGGTCGAGCACCATGCGGCCGATCCCGCGCCGGACATGATCGGGGTGGGTGTACATCGCACGGATGCGGGCGGCGTCGCGGGCCGGGTCGAGCAGTGCGGGATCGCGCAGACCCGCGCTGTGATCGCCGCCATAGAGGGTCGCGCGCCGGCTCCATCCGCCACAGCCGACCGCCACGCCGTCTTCCTCGACGATGAAATAGGTGCCGTCGCGCACCAATTGCGTATCCAGCCCCATCACGGTGCGGCTCGCGACGATCTGGGCGGGTGTCAGCACGGCGGCCTGACCACGCTCGATCGCCAGGGTCATCAGGTCGCGCAGCGTGTCCAGATCGCTTTCCACCGCCACGCGGATCGTCAGGGCGCCGCTCACGCCGCCAGCTCCAGCCGCCACGTCTCTCCCTGGAGGGGCACGCCGAACCGGTCGTGCATCGCCGTCTCGACGCAGCGGAAACCCTGTGCGGCATAGATGCGGCGGGCAGGCTCCAGCACGGTCTGCGTCCACAACGTCAGCGCGGTGTAGCCGGTCTCGCGCGCGAAGCCGACGCAGCGCGCGACCAGCGCCTCCCCAATCCCGCGCCGCCGTGCGAACGGTTCGACGTGGAGCAGGCGCAGGCGGGCGAGGCCGTCGCCTTCGTCGGTCACGAACACCGCCCCGGCCATCACGCCGTCGATCTCCGCGACCCAGCATTGCTCGCGGGCGGGATCGAAGTCGCGCAGGAAGGCGGCGGTCACCTCGCCCTCGATCACCTCGAGCGCGCGCCCCCAGCCGTGGCTTTCGGCGTAGAGGACCGATTGCCGGGCGGCGATCAGTGCCGGCTCGCCCGTGCGGAACGGGCGGATGTGGAACGGTCCGCCCGACGCCGGGTCGAGCAGCAGGCGGGCGCGGGTCAACGCCTCGACGAGGTCGCGCCGCATCGTGCCCGGCACGTCGTCCAGCAGATCGCCGACGGCCGCGCGCTGGCGTTCGTCGATGATCGCGAAGGCCTTGCGTCCCGCCTCGGTCAGCCGCAGGTCGCGGGCGCGTGCATCGTCCTCGCGCACCACGCGAACGACCCAGCCGCGCGCCTGGAACCGCGCGATCATGCGGCTGAGATAGCCGGCGTCCATGCCCAGCACCTCCTGCAACACGCTGGCGGTGACCGGCTCGCGTGTCGCGATCTCGAACAGCAGCCGCGCTTCGGGCAGGCTCGCATCGGTGCCGAGGAAGCGCGCATCCAGCGCGCCGATCGTCTGCGTGTAGAAACGGTTGAACCGGCGGACCGCCGTGACGTCTGCGTCTTCCATGCATACATGCTGGACCCAATTAGTTGACGGAGTCAAGTATCACGGCAGCGCCGGTTCGGGCACGAGTTGTGCACGGATCGCGGCGGCATCCCGGCCCGGCGGCGCGCCGAACAGGCGGCGATAGTCGCGGCTGAACTGCGACAAGCTCTCGTAGCCGATCGCGAAGCCGACGCGGGCGACCTCCTCGGCGGCGATCAGGCGGCGGCAGGCTTCCTGCAATCGCACCTGCTTCTGGAACTGCACCGGCCTCATCGTCGTCACCGCCTTGAAATGGCTGTGGAAGCCGGGGACGCTCATGCCGGCCAGCGCCGCCAGATCGGCGACGCGCATGGTCTCGGCGTCAAGGTCGCGGATGTGGGCGGTGGCGCGGCCGATCCGCGCGGCGTGGGTATCGACAAGCCCGACCTGGCGCGGCGCCGGACCCAGCGCGCTGGCCCATAGCCGCCACACGATCTCGCGCCGGACGAGCGGCGCGAGCATCGGCGCGTCGCGGGGGGCATCGAGCAGGTCGAGCAGCCGCCTGAGAGGATCGCACAGCGCCGGGTCGTGATCGGCCCTCGACAGCGTGGCGAAGGCGGGTGCATCGGCGAGCGCCCCGGCCTGTTCGGCGAGCAGTTCAGTCACCCCGGCAGGATTGATCGCCAGCGACAGCGCGAGATAGGGTGCCTGCGCGCTGGCGCCCTTTGCGCGCGCCACGTCGAAACGATCGGTTTCACGATCGACGGCGTGCAGGCGCCCACGGCGCGCCTATATCGGTGCCATGAAAAAGATCGGTTTCCTCTCGTTCGGGCATTGGTCCGCCTCCCCCACGTCCGCCACGCGATCGGCCAGCGACGTCTTGTTGCAGTCGATCGACCTGGCGGTCGCCGCCGAGGAACTAGGCGCGGACGGCGCCTATTTCCGGGTGCATCACTTCGCGCAGCAGCTCGCCTCCCCCTTTCCGCTGCTGGCGGCGGTCGGCGCGAAGACGTCGCGGATCGAGATCGGCACCGGCGTGATCGACATGCGCTACGAAAACCCGTTCTACATGGCGGAGGACGCCGGGTCGGCGGACCTGATCGCGGGCGGGCGATTGCAGCTGGGGATCAGCCGCGGATCGCCCGAACAGGTGATCGAGGGCTGGCGCTATTTCGGCTACGCCCCCGCCGCGGGGGAAAGCGACGCCGACATGGGGCGGCGCCATTCCGAGGTGTTCCTGGCGATCCTGAAGGGCGAAGGGTTCGCCAAGCCCAACCCGCGTCCGATGTTCCCCAACCCGCCTGGGCTGTTGCGTATCGAGCCGCATTCGCCGGGCCTGCGCGAACGGATCTGGTGGGGTTCGGCATCGGATGCGACCGCCGTTTGGGCGGCGCAGCAGGGAATGAACCTGCAAAGCTCCACACTGAAGGCCGATGAGGGCGGCGAGCCGTTCCATGTCCAGCAGGCGCGGCAGATCCGGGCGTATCGCGACGCCTGGGCGCAGGCGGGCCACCGGCATGCCCCGCGCGTGTCGGTGTCGCGGTCGATCTTCGCGCTGACCAACGACCAGGACCGCGCCTATTTCGGGCGGGGCGACAGCCGCGACGAGGTGGGCGTGATCGACAATATGCGGGCGGTGTTCGGCCGCTCCTATGCCGACGAGCCGGACCGGCTGATCGAACAGCTGCGCGGCGACGAGGCGATCGCCGAGGCCGACACGCTGCTGCTGACCGTGCCCAACCAGCTGGGCGTGGATTACAACGCGCATGTGATCGAGAGCATCCTGACGCATGTCGCGCCCGCACTGGGCTGGCGGTAGGCGCCCGCCCGCACGCACCCTTGCCAGCGGGCGGCGCGTGCCGCTACGGGAAGGGCGACGGGGGGCCTGTAGCTCAATGGTTAGAGCTGGCCGCTCATAACGGCTAGGTTGCGGGTTCGAGTCCTGCCGGGCCCACCGTCGATCGGAAAGGAACGGCATGGACGCCAGCGACGAAGCGGCCGCCGACCGCGGCATCTGCGAAAGCGGGCTGCTGGTGCGCGATGGCGCCGCCTTCGTGCTGCGGCGCGACGCCGGCGGGGCCTATCGGCTCGACCTGCCGCGCGTCCCGGTCGATCACGTGCAGAAGCGGGTGCGGATCACCGGCGTGCTGGAAGCGGACGGGCGCGTCACCGTGGAGGGCGTCGCCCCCGCCTGACCGTCACGCGGCGCGGATCACCTCGTCCAGCGTGACCGGCGCGAAGCCGTGGCGTTCGAGCGCGTCGAGCACCCCGCCCCACCAGCGATGGAACTGCGCCAGATCCGCCGCATCGCGGACATAAGGCGTGTTGCCGGGCACCAGCGAGGGCGAGTGGAACGCCAGTTGCAGCAGCCGCGCACCGTCCTGCGCGGCGCGGCGTATGGCGCGGATCGCGTCCGCCAGCGGGGTTCCCTCCGGCGTCAGCGGCACGCGCGCGAGCAGGCCGGTGCGCGCCAGCACGCCGCCCCCGCGCGGCACGCGCGTGGCGGCGGGATGCAGCCAGCGGCCGGCGCGGTGCAGCAGGCCGGTGTAGACGACCGACAGCGGCAGTTCGATCACGCCCTGCGCCGTGCGGAACGCCGCGCCGTCGATGGCGGTGAAGTCGGCGCCGCCGTGGGCGCGGTAATCGAAGCGCGCGCGCATCGAGGCGTCCACCGCAATGCCGCGCGCCGCCAGCAGCCGCAGCGTCGCCGGCCCCAGCCCGTAGCGGCCGGCACGATACACGCGCGGGGCGCGGCCGAACGCGGCGGTCAGCGCGGCGATCAGTTCGTCGATCTTCGCCGCCTCCAGCACCTCCGGCAGATTGCCGGCGAAGGACGCCAGTTCGCCGGGCACCTCGCCATGCGGCGGGTTGACCCAGGGGTGCAACTGCGCGCCCGCCTCGCTGCCGTCGGTCAGCAGCGGAGCGATCAGCGCCGCCGTCGCCGCGTCGGTGGCGACGGGGTGGTCGACGAGATAGACGGGCGCTACGCCGCGCGCCCGCATCCCGCGGTGCCACGACGGTAGCGCGGCGACCGCCGCGACGTGCCGCGCCGCACCGGAAAACGGCCGCGACCAGTCGAATTCCTCCTCGACATCGACGGTGACGAGGAAGCGGCGACCGAACGATGCCGGCCAGTGGATGCGCGTCGCGGGATCGGTGGCGAAGCGCAGGCGATGGGCGACCGCGCCATCCGGCGGGACGTCGGAGCCGGCCCCCGTCACGGGGCGAATGTCGATGCCTGCTCCATGTCGCCATTCAATGCCGCCGGCAGCTCCAAGGTCAAGCGATCCGCGCCGAACGTCAGCCGCCCGCCCAGTTCAGCCGCCAGATTGCGCGCCAGCCGCAGCGCGAAGCCCGCGCCCAGCAGCGGCGCGCCCTCTTCCTCG
The DNA here is from genome assembly GCF_002374855.1 of Sphingomonas adhaesiva. Taxonomy (GTDB): domain Bacteria; phylum Pseudomonadota; class Alphaproteobacteria; order Sphingomonadales; family Sphingomonadaceae; genus Sphingomonas; species Sphingomonas adhaesiva. Next base: position 417,923 of record NZ_NWVC01000001.1, on the reverse strand, counting down.
CCGGCATCCTCGTCATCGAGCGCGAGCAGTGCGGCTTCCTCGCGGTCGGCCAGGGCCGCGGGACGCGCGACCGACAGCGCCAGCCGGTCGCCCTGCGCCGCGACCGAAACGTCCAGCATCTCGCCCGGCGCGACATGGCCCAGCAGCGTCGCGAACAGGCGGGACACCAGCCGCTCGGCGGCGTGCGAATCGACCGACCAGGCGCCCGCCGCGGCGGCCGGCAGCGCCAGCCCGCCGCCACGCAGCCCCGCCAGCGGCGCCAGATCGTGCGCCACACGCGACAGGAGCGGCGATACATCGACCGTATCGGTGCGCAGGTCGAGCGCGGCGCCCTCGATCCGGGCGGCAAGGTCGAGATCCTCGATCGCGCCGATCAGGCCGGCGACATGGCGGCGGATCGTCGCCGCGCGGTCGCGATAGGCGGGCGCGACGGGGCCGAGCAATTCCTGTTCGATCAGCTCCGAAAAGCCCGCGATCGCATTGGTGGGGGTGCGCAGTTCGTGGACCAGCCGGCGCAGCCCCTCCGCCCCCGCACCCGGGCGCGCGGCGGGCGCGGGCGACGGCATCCGGGGCGGGGCGGCGGTTTCCTCGGCGCGCGGACGGCGGGCGCGGCCGCGAAAGCCGATGAAGCTGCCGGTCGCCTGGTCGAACACCGGCACCGCGGAAATGCGCCAGTCGCCGCCGAGCGCGGATTCGCCGGGCACCGCCAGCCGTGCGTCGGTGAAGCACGCGCGCTTGCGGAACGCGCCCGCCGCGACGCCGTCGACGCTGAGCGCCTGCCCGCCCGCGCTGTCGTGGCTGAGCGACAGGCCGATGATCGCGCCGCGCGGGGCGCTGTCGATCCAGCGGATCGTCCCCGCGGCGTCGGTTTCGAAGCGGAAGGCGCGCACCCCGACACTGGGCGCCGGCGTCGTGCGCGGGGGCGCGACGCTTGTGGCGGGCATGGGCGCCGGCATGGGCGCGGGACGATCACGCTGGAACGCCTCGATCCGGTGGACCAGATCGGCGATCTCGAACCGTTCGGGCGGCGCAGCGGCGACGTCGCGGGCCGAGGGCATCGCCGCGGCGACCGCCGCCAGCGGATCGTCGGTCACCACCGGCGCGGGATCGGCGGCGGGTTCCTCCACCGCCGCCGGAATGGCGGGGCCGTCATGGCCGAGCACGAAATCGGTCGCGCCGAACACATCGAGCGCACGCATGACGCTGGGCGGCAGATCGCGGCGGCGGCGCAGGACGCTGCGCCCCAGCGGGCCGATGCGCGGCAGCAGCGCCTCCCAATCCTCCGGCTCCAGCCGTGCGGCGAGCAGGGTGGCGCTGACCACCTCCGGCGCATCCTGCGCGAACAGCGCCACCAGCGCCGCGGGCGGATCGGCCAGCGCGAGGCCGCGCGCACACGCCATCCGGACGTCCAGCGACACCGAATCGCGCAGCGTGCGCAGCCGGTCGAGAAGTTCGGCGTCAGCCGGCGCGCGTCCGCGCCCGATCAGGTCGACCAGCTGACGGAACGCGGCGCGCGCACCGAACGCGGTCGAAACGTCGGCGGCCAGAACGGTCTTCAGGCTGTCATCGAACCGCACGAACGCGCCTACCTCGTATGATGTGACCGCGGCGCACCCGCGTCGCTGTCCCCTACCCTTATGCTGCCGGCGCGGCGCGCGATACCGGCGAGTTGCGGGTTCAGCGGCGATTGTCGCAGCTTGGCACAATTGCGCTGGGGTGTAATTTTCCTGTAGCGAGACTTTCCGAAGCTATCGCGATGATGCGCGATAAGCAGATGTGAGGCGTAATGACCCTGGACCGGATCGACCGCGAAATCCTCTCGCTCCTGCAGGAGGACGGCCGCATGACCAATGTCGAGCTGGCCGAACGCGTCGGCCTGACCGCGCCGCCGTGCCTGCGTCGCGTCCGCGCGCTGGAGCAGGCGGGGGTGATTCGCGGCTACCACGCCGAATGCGACGCCGCGCAGCTGGGCTTTCCGATCACCGTCTTCGCGATGGTCAGCCTGCGCAGCCAGGCCGAGCACGACCTGGAGGCGTTCGAGGCGCATGTCGCGGCGATCCCCGAAATCCGCGAATGCCACATGCTGAACGGCGAGATCGACTTCATCCTGAAGATCGTCGCGTCGGACCTGGAAAGCTTCCAGCGCATCCTGACGACCAAGCTGACCCCGGCGCCCAACGTCGCCAGCGTCAAATCGTCGCTGACCATCCGCACCGCCAAGTCGATGGTCGGCGTTCCGATCGAATGACATGAAAAAGGGCGACCCGTTACCGGGCCGCCCCCTTTACCCATTGCGGCATCGCGCCGCGACGGCCGACGTCAGCCGACCGGCGGGTGATCGAGGAAGTCGATCCACCATGCGGCGATGTCCGAGCGCGGCGGGGTCTTCACCGCCTGGAACGCCGCCTTGGCGCCTTCCTTGTCGCCCGAGCGCGCCAGCGCGATGCCGAGGCGGGTGTTGACGGTGTCGGCGTCGACGCCACCCTTCTGCAGCGCCACGCGGTACAGCTCGACCGCCTTCGCATACTGGTCCGAGCCGAGATAGGCGTCGGCGGTACCGGCGGCCAGCTTGCCGTTCGCGGCGGCCTTGGCCTTGGTTTCCAGCGACGACAGCGATCCTTCGTTGCTGATGAAGCGGTTCGCGGCGGTCAGCAGCCCGGTGGCATTGGCGCTGTCCGCCGGCACCTTGCCCGCGGCCTTGCCCTCGGTCAGGATCGTCTTCGATTCCCACGGCAGGCCGACGTCGGTCGCCCATTGCGCGTAGATTTCATAGTCATACTGGTCGGCCAGCGACTTGCCGAGGCGCAGCAGGCGATACAGGTCGATCTTCTGCTGCTTGTCGAGCGTCACGACCGACTGCGGCTGGATGCCCCAGAACACGACCATGTCGCGCCAGTTCTTCATCGTCGGATAGGCGGCGAGATAGCGGCGGATCCACGCCATCGTCTCCGCATTCATCTTCTTCTGGTTGGTCTTGGCGATGGCGTAGCGGTAGATGTCCTCGCTCGGCTTCTGGCCGGCGGCGGTCTGCGCATCGACCATCTTGGTCAGTTCGGCCAAGCCGCCGGCGGTGTCGCCGCCGTCCATCTTCAGCTTGACGATCTGCAGCGGCAGGTTGGGGTCGTTGTTGCCCAGCTGGCGCGCCTGTTCGAAGAACGCCGCAGCGCCGGCATTGTCCTTCTTGTTCGCGGCGATGATGCCGCGCTGATAGACGTAGCGCGCCTTGTCCGCCTGCGGCGTGCGCGGGTTGGCGATCAGCGCGTCGAGCGGGGCGACCAGCGCGTCGGCGGTGCCGCCGCTGTCCATGCGGATCGCCTCGACGTTCAGACGCAGCGCGGCGGCGATATACTTTTCGTCATCGGTCTTCGCCGCGGCTTCCACCGCCGCGACCAGCGGGGTGGCGGTGGCGACGTCCTTCGCGGCGAGCGCGGTCTGCGCCTGCGCCGCGGGACCGCGCACTTCATTGCTCAGCTTCAGCGCCGGGGCGCCGGCCGCCGGCTTCTCTTCCTTCTTGGCCAAGGCCGGCTGCGCGACCAGCAGGGTCGCGCCGCTTGCCAGCAGCGTGGCCATCAGGGCGTTGGAAATGCTCTTCATCGACACGTCTCTCCACGGATAGATCGGGCGCGTAACGCTAGATGCAGGCTCTAGTGTCCGCGATGCTGCTGTTCAAGGAACCACGGGTTGCGAATGATGGCCGGCCGCTGAACCGCGATTGAACGCGCGGGTGGGGCGCGATACGGCACCGCGCATGATCGCCGTGCTTTCCCCCGCCAAGACGCTGGACCTGACCACCCCGCCCCCCTTCCCCGCCACCCGCGCGCGGTTCGCGGACGAAGCAGCGACGCTGGCGAAGGCGGCGTCGCACCTGACGCAGAAGCGATTGTCGGAGCTGATGAAGATTTCGCCCGCGCTGGCGAAGCTGAACGCCGACCGCTTCCGCGATTTCGACGAGGCGCAGGAACGGCCGGCCCTCTACACGTTCGACGGCGACGTCTACACCGGGCTGGGTGCCGCGACGCTGGACGAGCCGGCGGTACGGTTCGCGCAGGATCACCTGCGGCTGCTGTCGGGGCTGTACGGGCTGTTGCGGCCGCTGGACGGGATGCGGCCCTATCGGCTGGAGATGGGCACGCGCTGGGCGCCGCGACACAAGAAGCTGACCGACTGGTGGGGCACGCGCATCGCCGACGCGCTGGCGCAGGACGTCGATGCAGACGGATCGGGCGTGGTGCTGAACCTGGCCAGCCAGGAATATTGGGATGCGGTGGAGGGCAAGCTGCCCGCCGGCATCCGCGTGGTCGCGGTCGATTTCCGTGAGGCGGACGGGCGCTTCATCAGTTTCCACGCCAAGAAGGCGCGCGGGATGATGGCACGCTGGATGGTGGAGCATCACGTGACCGATATCGAGGCGATGAAGGGTTTCGACACCGACGGCTATCGCTTCGACGCGGGTGCCAGCGACGACGCGCGCTGGACGTTCGGGCGCGCGGCGTGATGCGCGCGGTGGTGATCGGCGCGTCGGGCGGGATCGGCGCGGCGCTGGCCGATGCGCTGGCGGAGGAAGATGCGCAGGTCGTGCGGCTGTCGCGTCCCGAACTGGACCTGACCGACGAGGCGACGGTCGCCGCCGCCGCCGCCAGGGTGGGCACGCCCGATCTGGTGGTCGTCGCCACCGGGCTGCTTCATCGCGATGGGCGCGGGCCGGAGAAGTCGATCCGCGAGCTGGATCCGGCATGGCTGGCGGAGCAATATGCGGTCAATGCGATCGGCCCGGCGATCGTCGCCAAGCATTTCCTCCCCGTCATGCCGCGCACCGGGCGATCGGTGTTCGCGGTCCTTTCCGCCCGCGTCGGCAGCATCGGCGACAACCGGCTGGGCGGCTGGTACGGCTATCGCGCGGCCAAGGCGGCGCTGAACCAGCTGGTGCGTACGCTGTCGATCGAGGACAAGCGCCGCAACGACCGCGGCATCGTGGTGGCGCTGCACCCCGGCACGGTCGACACGCGGCTGTCGCAGCCGTTCCGGCAATCCGGCCGCGACCTGTTCCGCCCCGATCGCGCGGCGGTGCAGCTTCTGGACGTCATAGACGGGCTGAAAGCCGCCGACAGCGGGCGGCATTTCGCGTGGGACGGCGCGGAGATTCCGGCCTGACCGCCACATGACCGATCGGTCATGTCGCGGCCATCGCGCGGAACGGCGGCGCGGCCGATACCGCCTCCCACGGCATCCCCATGAGAGGGGCGCCCTTACAGGAGCAGATGCGATGACCAGGAACCTTCCCTTCGCGATCCTCACCATCGGCGCGATGATGTCCGGTGGTGCCGCGATCGCCGCGACGACCCCCGCGAAGCCCGCCGCCGCGCATGTCGTGCAGCATCAGACGACGACCACCACCACCAGCCCCACCGGCGCGAAGAAGGCGACCGTGACCACCCGCACCGCGGCCACCGCGACGCGCCCCGCCGCCGGCGGTCATATGGTGACCACCAGGACCTCGACCGGGAAGACCGTGACCTACGATTGCCGCAAGCCCGGCAATGCCGCGAAGGCCGCCTGCAAGAAGTAGTTTGGTGCCGCGCCACCCCCGCGCACGCGACGCGCGCGGGGGTGGCCATCGCCGCCATGCCCCGCTAGTGCAGGAAGATTACCTGACACACACGAAAGCGAAGCGTTGAGCGACGAAACCGCCGTGGCGGACCCTTCCGATATCGCCCCCATCTCCATCGTCGAGGAGATGAAGACCAGTTACCTGGATTACGCGATGAGCGTGATCGTCGCGCGCGCTCTGCCCGACGTGCGCGACGGGTTGAAGCCGGTGCACCGGCGCATCCTGTTTTCCGCCAACGAAAGCGGCTTCTTCTACAACCGGCCGTATCGCAAGTCGGCGCGCATCGTCGGCGACGTGATCGGTAAGTATCACCCGCACGGCGACACCGCGATCTACGACGCCCTTGCGCGCATGACCCAGGACTGGTCGATGCGCGTGCCGTTGATCGACGGCCAGGGCAACTTCGGTTCGATGGACCCCGATCCGCCCGCCGCGATGCGCTATACCGAGGCGCGGCTGGCCAAGGCGGCGAATTTCCTGCTGGAGGATCTCGACAAGGATACCGTCGATTTCCAGCCGAACTACGACGGGTCCGAACGCGAGCCGCAGGTACTGCCGGCGCGTTTCCCAAACCTGCTGGTCAACGGCGCGGGCGGCATCGCGGTGGGCATGGCCACCAACATCCCGCCGCACAATCTGGGCGAGGTGGTGGACGCCTGCCTGGCGTACCTCGACAACGGCGCGATCACGACCGAGGAACTGATGGAGATCGTGCCGGGGCCGGATTTCCCGACCGGCGCGATCATCCTTGGCCGCGCGGGCGCACGTTCCGCCTATGAGACCGGGCGCGGATCGGTGATCGTGCGCAGCCGCCACCTGATCGAAACCGGGCGCGGCGACCGCACGTCGATCGTCCTCACCGAAATTCCGTACCAGCAGGGCAAGAACGCGCTGGTCGAGAAGATCGCCGAGGCCGCCAAGGACAAGCGCATCGAGGGCGTCAGCGACATTCGCGACGAATCGAACCGCGACGGCGTGCGCATCGTCATCGACCTGAAGCGCGATGCGACCCCGGAGGTCGTGCTGAACCAGTTGTGGCGGCACACGCCGGCGCAGGGATCGTTCCCCGCCAACATGCTGGCGATCCGCGGCGGGCGCCCGGAACTGCTGAACCTGCGCGACATCATCGCCGCGTTCGTCACGTTCCGCGAACAGGTGATCACGCGGCGTTCCAAGTTCGAGCTGAACAAGGCGCGCGAGCGCGCGCACATCCTGCTCGGTCTGGTCATCGCGGTCACCAACCTGGACGAGGTGGTCCGCATGATCCGGGGGTCGGCCAGCCCGGCGGAGGCGCGCGCCAAGTTGCTGGCGCGCGCATGGCCGGTGGCGGAGATCGCCGGCTATCTGCGGCTGGTCGAGGCGTTGGAGACCGACCATGACGGCGACACCTATCGCCTGAGCGAGATCCAGGTGCGTGCGATCCTGGACCTCAGGCTCCACCGCCTGACCGCGCTGGGCCGCGACGAGATCGGCGACGAGCTGAAGACGCTGGCCGATTCGATCGCCGAGCTGCTGGCGATCCTGTCCGACCGGGTGAAGCTGTACGCGGTGATGCGGCAGGAATTCCGCGACGTGCGCGAACAGTTCGCGACGCCGCGCCGCACCGAGATCGCCGCCGCCGCCGACGGGATCGATGACGAGGACCTGATCGAGCGCGAGGACATGGTCGTCACCGTGACCATGGCCGGCTACATCAAGCGCACGCCGCTCGACGCGTTCCGCGCGCAGGCACGCGGCGGCAAGGGCCGCAGCGCGATGGCGACGAAGGACGAGGACGTTGTCACCAAGCTGTTCGTCACCTCGACGCACACGCCGGTGCTGTTCTTCTCCACGCTGGGCCGGGTGTACCGCATGAAGGTGTGGCGCCTGCCCGAAGGCGGGCCGGCGACGCGCGGGCGGCCGATGATCAACCTGCTGCCGCTGGAACAGGGGGAGACGATCTCCACGGTCCTGCCGCTGCCGGAGGATGAGGCCGACTGGGGCAAGCTGCACGTGATGTTCGCCACCGCGAAGGGATCGGTGCGGCGCAACAGCATGGATTCGTTCACCAACGTGCCGTCGAACGGCAAGATCGCGATGAAGTTCGAGGGCGAGGATGCCGACGACCGGCTGATCGGCGTCGCGCTGCTGGACGAGGGCGACGACGTGCTGCTGGCGACCCGCACCGGCAAGGCGATCCGCTTCGCAGCCGACGAGGTGCGCGAATTCCAGAGCCGCAATTCCACCGGCGTGCGCGGCATCGCGCTGAAATCCGGCGACGAGGTAATTTCGCTGTCGGTGCTGCACCGCGCCGGGATCGCCGACCAGAACGAGCGTGACGATTATCTGCGTCACGCGCCGTGGAAGGCCGACGATGTCGAACGCGCGCCGCGCGTCATGGACCAGATGCGGTTCGAGGAGCTGCGCGCGAAGGAGCAGTTCGTGCTGACGGTGTGCGCCAACGGCTATGGCAAGCTGTCGTCCGCCTATGAATACCGGCGCACCGGGCGTGGTGGTCAGGGCATCACCAACATCGACAATATCGCGCGCAACGGCCCGGTCGTCGCCAGCTTCCCCGCCAGCAAGGCCGAGCAGCTGATGCTGGTGACCGATCAGGCGAAGATGATCCGCATGCCGCTCGCCTCGCTGCGCGTGATCGGGCGCGGATCGGCGGGCGTGCGGCTGTTCAACGTCGCCGACGACGAACATGTCGTGTCCGCGGCGCGGATCGACGAGGAACCGGAGCCGGAGGATGCCGCCGAGGAGCTGGTGGCGCAGGAGCTGACCGGTGACACCGCGACCGCCCCCGATGACGGCGCGACGATCGGCGACGATGCCGCCGCCGGGCCGGAGGACGGCCAGTGACCGCCGCCGACCGCCCGCTGATCGCGTACAAGGTGCTGACCGGGGAACAGATGGCGGCGCTGGAACGCGACGGCCGCTTCGCCGGGGCGCCGATCGACCTGGCGGACGGCTATGTCCATTTGTCGACCGAGGCGCAGCTGACCGAGACGGTCGACAAGCATTTCGCCGGTCAGAAGGATCTCCACGTCGTCGCGGTCGACGTGGCCGCGCATGGCCAGGCGGTGAAGTGGGAACCATCGCGCGGCGGACAGCTGTTCCCGCACCTCTACGCGCCGATGCTGCTGGAAACCGCGATCGCCTACGGCCCGCTGACGCGCGATGCCGACGGGAAAGTGAGGCTGCCGGTAGCGGGCTGAGGCAAGCGTCACCCCGGCGAAGGCGGGACCTGTGCAAAACCCAAGCCCGTCATGCCGCCGGACCCTTCGGCGTGCATCCATGTTTCCGCATACCAGCAAGCACCTGCTTTTGCGGAACAGTGGACCCCGGAACAAGTCCGGGGTGACGGAACGGAGCGGCGGGAAAACAGACTTCTGCAAAGGTTCCGCGAAGGCTGGGGTCCTGCGCGATGGCCGTGCCTCATGGCGGGAGGTCCCGGCTGTCGCCGGGATGACGTTGGCTGACCCTCAGGCGTACAGGTCCACCACCTCCCGCCCTTCGCCCACCGCTTGCAACAACAGGGTGCGGTGGCAGTGGCAGGGGTCGCGTTCGTAGCAAAGCAGCGCGCTGGGCATTTCGTCCGCGAGTGCCAGCATCTGGGCGGCCTGCGCCTGCGCCTGGGGCAGGTCCAGTTGCGCGTCGTACACCTCGGTCAGCGTTGCGACGTCGCCCTTCTTGGCCGCATCGCGCCCGCGCTTGGGCGTGCCGAGCGCCTTGAGGTGGACATAGCCGATCCCCGCCTCCGCCAGCGAGGCGGCGAGCGTCGACTTGGAGAAGCCGGGGCGGCGCGACAGCGGCAGCGCGCGCACGTCGATGACGCGGCGCACGCCAGCGCGGTGCAGCGCGGCGATGAATTCGGTCATCGTGGCGGCTTCGTAACCGATGGTATAGATCGTCATGCCACCGACATGGGGGCGATGGCGGATAAAGGAAGGCCACCGGGGCGAGCCGGTTGCCCCCTCCCCGGCGCCATCCTACAGCCGCGGGCATGGCGTATGACATTCATGTGATCGGTGGCGGGCTGGCCGGGTCCGAGGCGGCGTGGCAGCTGGCCCAGGCGGGCATCAAGGTGCGGCTGTCGGAAATGCGCGGCGGTGGTGACATGACCCCGGCGCATCACGGCGAGAGCCTGGCGGAACTGGTGTGTTCGAACAGCTTCCGTTCCGACGATGCGGACAGCAATGCGGTGGGGCTGCTGCATCAGGAGATGCGCGCGCTCGGCTCGCTCATCATGCGCGAGGGCGACCGGCATCGCGTGCCGGCGGGCAGCGCGCTGGCGGTGGATCGCGACGGCTTTTCCGCGGGCGTCACCGCCGCGATCGCGGCGCATCCGAACATCACCATCGTGCGCGAGCGCGTCGATACCCTGCCCGAGGGGCCGGCGATCATCGCGACCGGGCCGCTGACCGCCCCCGGGCTGTCGGAAAGTATCGCAGCGGAAACGGGCAAGGATGCGCTCGCCTTCTTCGACGCGATCGCCCCGATCGTCCACCGCGATTCGATCGACATGGACGTGGCGTGGTTCCAGTCGCGCTGGGGCAAGGGCGACGGCACGGATTACATCAACTGCCCGCTCGACAAGGAGCAGTATCACGCCTTCGTCGCGGCATTGATCGCGGGCGAGAAGACCGAATATCGCGAGTGGGAGAACGTCCCCTATTTCGAAGGCTGCATGCCGATCGAGGTGATGGCGGAACGCGGGGTGGAGACGTTGCGCTTCGGGCCGATGAAGGGCGTGGGGCTGGACGATCCGCGTACCGGGCGATGGCCCTATGCCGCGGTGCAGCTGCGCCAGGACAATGCACATGGCACGTTGTGGAACATCGTCGGCTTCCAGACCAAGCTGAAACATGCCGAGCAGGTGCGGCTGTTCCGCACCATTCCGGGGCTGGAAAAGGCGGAGTTCGCGCGGCTGGGCGGGCTGCACCGCAACACCTTCCTGCGCTCTCCGGAGCTGCTCGACCCGACGCTGCGGCTGCGGTCGCGCCCGAATGTGCGCTTCGCCGGCCAGATCACGGGATGCGAGGGCTATATCGAAAGCGCGTCGATCGGGCTGATCGCGGGGCGGTTCGCCGCGGCGGAACTGACCGGCCGGACGCTGGCGCCGCCGCCGGTGGAAACCGCACTGGGCGCGCTGCTGACGCATATCACCGGCGCGGCGGAGGCGGAGACGTACCAGCCGATGAACGTCAATTTCGGGCTGTTCCCGCCGATCCCGGGCCGCACCAAGAAGGCCGACCGCAAGAAGATGTACACCGACCGCGCGCGCGCGGCGCTGTCCGGGTGGCTGGCGGCCTAATCGTCGACGACCGGCGCCGGCTCCGGGCAGCGGCAGGCGGGGCGTGGCGGCTTGCGCTTGGGCGCGGTGGTGGCGAATTCGGCGGAGGTCAGCGTGCCGGAACGGTCGCGGTCGGCGGTGGCGAAGCGTTCGCGCGTCTTGATCGACCATTCGTCGAACGACAGCCGCCCGTCGCCATCGGTATCGAGCTTCGCGAACGCCTTGCGCCGTGACGCCAGATATTCCTCACGCGTGATCCGCGCGTCGCGATCCTTGTCGTAGCGGTCGAAGCGCTTCTGCTCGCGCGAGCGTTCGGGCGCCTCGGGCAGAACGGCGGGCGCGTCCTGCGGCGCCGGTGCGGTGGTCGCGGCGATCGCCGGGGACGACAAGGCGTTGGCGGCGCGTGCGGACGGCGACGCGCCGCTCCACATCAGCCAGCCGCCCGCGACCATCGCCACGCCGCCGATACCGCCCACCAGATAGCGCCACATGACCATCGCCCCCGCCGTACCCGACCATGGCTAGGCGAGGCACGCCGCCAGCGTCAACGCCCGGTCAGGCGATGCCACAACAGCCGCATGGCGCGTCGGGGGTGTCCCGCCGGGTAACGCCCCTCCAGGTCGAGCCGCGCGGACAGTGCCAACGCGCCGAGGCTGCGCAGCCCCCCGGGCCAGCGCGCGCCCTCCGCAACGGCGGCGAGGGCGGCAAGCGCCTGCCGCTTTGCCTCCGCCGCGTCGTCCGTGCGGCGCAGGTGGCGCGACAGGTCGGCGAGCGCCCAGGCCCGCCCGGCCGCCTCCAGCCGGGGATCGCCGGCATGGCCCGACAGGCGGCCCGCCACGACGAACAATCGCGCGCGGCCGGCGGCATGGCGCGCGATCGCGTCGGCGCCCAGTTCCTCCTCCTCGACCAGCACTTCCCAGCCATGGACGATCGGAACCAGCATCGCGCCGGTGACGTCATGGCGCAGCAGATGCGCCGCCAACCCCTCAAGCACCGGTTGCGCGGGTGGCGGCGCGTGGTCGAGCGCGGCCAGCGCTTCCCGCCACCACGCCAGCCGCAACTGTCCGACCGCCGGGGTGGTGGTGGTGCGCAGCACCTGCGCCAGCGCATCGTCGAGCGCGAGCAGCGACTCGAGCGCCGCGCGATCGCCCGGATCGGCGTAGGATAGCGCCAATGCCCGTTCCGTGCCGTCGTTGGCCAAGAAAATGTCACGATCTGTCAAGGACGTGCGCCGCTAAACCAATTGTTATCCAGAAGCCCGTATCGCGGCACGCTGACGATGCGAGGCGCGACGACGGACATGCTGCAGTTCCTGTTTGGCCGCAAGGCGCGGACCGCCGGTTTCCTGAGCCGCCTGGGCCGCAACCAGGCCGCCAACACGCTGGCGATCATGGCGTTCGCGCTGATCCCGCTGATCGCGGTGGCCGGTTCGGCGATGGACATGGCGCGGCTGTACTACGTCAAGAGCCGATTGCAGCAGGCATGCGACGCCGGCGCGCTGGCCGGGCGCAAGTTCATGACCGGCCAGACGCTGGACAGTGACTCGACCGCGCGTGCCAACGAATTCTTCAACAACAATTTCCGTGACGGCATGTTCGGCGCGAAGACCACCAGCTTCACGCCCTCGACGTTGTCCGACGGGCAGGTGCGCGGCGTCGCCGCCACGACCGTGCCGATGACGCTGAGCGCGGTGGTCGGCGCACGGCCGATCACGCTGAACGTGTCGTGCCAGGCCAAGCTGGAGATCCCGAACCTCGACATCATGTTCGTCCTCGACACCACCGGGTCGATGGGTGACACCAATCCGGGCGACACGGTCAGCAAGATCGCCGGGCTGCGCACCGCGGTGCTCAGCTTCTACGACACGATCGAGGCGGCCAAGCGGCTGACCACGCGCGTCCGCTATGGCTTCGTCCCCTATTCCAGCACGGTCAATGTCGGCACGCTGCTGAAGCCGGAATGGCTTGCGGACCGGTGGACCTACCAGTCGCGCGTCCAGAACGGCAGCACGCCGGGCGGCAGCACCACGCGCACGACCGACAACACCTATTCCAACTGGCAGAACACCTCCGGGTCGGTCAGCACCTCCACATCCTCGACCCGCGGGGAATCGTGCCCGACGCCGGCAAGCAATTATACCTCCCCGACGGTGGAGAAGCTGGTGAGCCAGAGCGGCACCACCAAGGTGTACGAACAGACGCAGACGATCAACGGGACGCAATACAGTTCGTCCTTCTCCGGCGGGCTGTGCACGATCACGAAGCGGATCTGGAACAACTACGTCCAGACCCGCAACCGGACGGAAAAGCCGTGCACCTCGAATTGCACGACGACGTCCAATCCCACCTACAGCTGGATCTACAAGCCGGTGGAATTCCCGGTGGACGGCTTCAAGGCGGTGGGATCGGACGGGGCGGTCGTCGGCGGGGTCGTGACCTATCCGATGTTCAGCGACACGCAGGGCAACGTCGCCGTCACCTGGAATGCCTCCAATGCCTGTATCGAGGAACGCCAGACGGTGCGGCAGATGACCTATCCGTCGATCCCCGACGACGCGTACGACATGAATATCGACATGGTGCCCGATCCGGCGCGCCCCGAAACGCAGTGGAAGCCGTTCCTTCCGCGGCTGGTCTACACCCGCAAGGGGATGAACAACTGGTATTATCCCGACTGGCCATCGACGTCGAACACGCAGGGGTTGTGGAATTACTATGACAATGCCGCCTGCCCCACCGCGGCGAAGCGGCTGAACCCGATCACGCGCAGCGCTCTCAACACCTATCTCAACAGCCTGCAGCCGCGCGGCTACACCTATCACGACATCGGTTTCGTGTGGGGCGCGCGACTGCTGTCGAAGACCGGCATTTTTGCCGGGGACAATACCAGCGCGCCGAACGGCGGCGACATCGACCGGCACATCATCTTCATGACCGACGGCGGTACCGACACGCGCAACGGCGTGTACGAAGCCTATGGCCTGTCGGCGCTCGACCGGCGGCGCACCAGCACCGGCAGCGTGCCGAGCGACGGCGACCAGAATACGATCGTCGCCAACCGGCTGGGCGCGCTGTGCACCGAGGCGAAGCGCAAGGGGATGACGGTGTGGGTCATCGCCTACGGCACCTCGCTGAGCACGATGCTGTCGAACTGCGCGAACGACGGCAAGGCATTTCAGGCGAACGACTCCGGCGCGCTGAACGATTCGTTCCGCAACATCGCGACGCAGATCGCCCGCCTGCGGGTGTCGAAGTGAGCGGCGGGCTGCCACAGGCGCTGCCATGCCGGCTGGCGCGCGACCGGCGCGGTGCGACGATCATCGAATTCGCGCTGCTGCTGCCGGTCATGCTGCTGATGCTGTTCTCGCTGTTCGACCTTTGTTTCCAGGTCTACGTCCAGTCGGTGCTGACCGGCGCGGTGCAGCGCGCGGGCCGCGACCTGACGCTGGAGGGCGGCACGCCGGCGTCGATCGACGCGATCCACGCCCGCGTCGAGGATATGGTGCAGGCGGTGATGCCGCAGGCCACCGTCCGGCACGAACAGAAGAGCTACAGCAGCTTTTCCACCATGGCCCCGGAACGGTTCATCGACGCCAACAACAACCACATCCGCGACCCCGGCGAATGTTTCGACGACGTCAATCGCAACGGCATCTGGGACAGCGACCCTGCGATCAGCACGATCGGCGGACCGAACGACATCACCGTCTACACCGCGCGCGTCACCTACAGCCAGCCGTTCCCGCTGATCCCGATCGGCAACTTTCTGTCGAACGATGTCGCGCTTTCGTCCACCACGGTCTTCAAGAACCAACCGTTCGGCACGCAGACCGTCAGCCCGGTGCAGCAGATATGCAGTTGATCGATCGCCGCCACGCCCGGATGCGGCTGCTTCGCGGACGCCGGCTGCTGCGGCGGCTGGCGCGGTCGCGCAGCGGCGTCGCGTTCCTGGAATTCGCGCTGGCGCTGCCGATCGTGGTGCCGCTGGGGCTGACCGGGACGGACCTGTCCTTCTACGCGGTCACGCAGATGCGGCTGAGCCAGGCCGCGCTGAGCCTGGCCGACAATGCCTCGCGCGTCGGGCTGGACACCAGCGTCGGCACGCAGCAGCTGCGCGAGGTCGACGTTAACGACATCTTCCAGGGCCTGCGCATCCAGACCGGGCAGCTGGGGCTGGGCGAACAGGCGCGCGTCACGCTGAGCAGCCTGGAACGCAACAGCGACGGCGGCCAGTGGATCCACTGGCAACGCTGCCTGGGGACGCGGCGTGGCGCAGGCTGGGATTCGGAATATAACGATACGATGGGCGTCCGGGGCACCAGCTTCCCCGGCGTCGGCCCCGCATCGGCGCGGATCACCGCGCCGCCGGGATCGGCGGTGATGTATGTCGAGATCAACTACGAATACCGCCCGCTGATCCCGGCGATGTTCGTCGCCTCGACGAAACTGAGTTCCTATGCCTCGTTCGTGGTGCGCGACAATCGCGAGCTGCAGGCCGGCGTCGTGGCGTCGCCGCCGGCACAGCAGATGAACTGCACCACCTACTCGACCTGACCCGACGACGCCCCGGTGGCCGAAGCCACCGGGGCGCCCGCTCATCCGCCGTGCCGCAGCACGCCGGGGGTGGTGAGGGTCAGCGGTAGCAGACCTTCTTGACCGCCGCGATCACCTTGTCCGCCGACACCAGCGCCAGCTTTTCGAGATTGGCGGCATAGGGCAGCGGCACGTCCTCGTTGGTGACGCGCAGCACCGGTGCGTCGAGGTCGTCGAACCCCTCCTCCATCGCGATCGCCGCGATTTCGGACGCGATCGAGCAGGTCGGCCAGCCTTCCTCGACCACCACCAGGCGGTTGGTCTTCGCCAGGCTCTTGAGCACGGTCGCCTTGTCGAGCGGGCGCAGCGTGCGCAGGTCGACGACCTCCGCCTCGATCCCCTCGCCCGCCAGCTTGTCCGCCGCCTCCAGCGCCAGCCCGACGCCGATCGAATAGCTGACGATGGTCACGTCGCGGCCCTCGCGCATGATGCGCGCCTTGCCGATCGGCAGGACCCAGTCGTCCAGCTTCGGCACCTCGAAGGTGCGGCCGTACAGCAGCTCGTTTTCGAGGAAGACGACCGGATCCTGCGTGCGGATCGCCGCCTTCAGCAGCCCCTTGGCGTCGGCCGCGTCATAGGGCGCAATCACGATAAGCCCGGGGACCGAGGCGTACCACGGGCCGTAGTTCTGCGAATGCTGCGCGCCGACGCGGCTGGCGGCACCGTTAGGGCCGCGGAACACGATCGGGCAGCGCATCTGACCGCCCGACATGTAATTGGTCTTGGCCGCCGAATTGATGATGTGGTCGATCGCCTGCATCGCGAAATTGAACGTCATGAACTCGACGATCGGGCGCAGGCCGCCCATCGCCGCGCCCGTGCCGACGCCCGCGAAGCCATATTCGGTGATCGGCGTGTCGATGACGCGCTTGTCGCCGAATTCGTCCAGCAGCCCCTGCGTGACCTTGTACGCACCCTGATATTGCGCGACTTCCTCGCCCATCACGAACACGCGCTCGTCGGCGCGCATTTCCTCGGCCATCGCGTCGCGCAGTGCCTCGCGCAGCGTCTGCTTGACCATTTCGGTGCCGGCCGGAATCGCGGGATCGGACACCTCGGCGTCGTGGCGTGCGGCCTCGAACATCTGGCGTGCGCCGGTCTCGACCTTCTCCTGCGCCGGGTGGGCCGAATCCTCGACGGTGTCTGGCTTCTTCTCGTCCGCCTTCGCCTGCGGCGCGGGCGAATCGTCCTTGGTCGCGGCGGGGGCTGCGGCACCGGCATCCTCGCCCTCACCGGCGAGCTGCATGATGACCTCGCCGACCTTCACGCCGTCGGTACCCTCGGCGACCAGGATCTTGGCGACGACGCCCTCGTCCACGGCCTCGAATTCCATCGTTGCCTTGTCGGTCTCGATCTCGGCCATGATGTCGCCGGACTTCACCGTGTCGCCTTCCTTGACGAGCCACTTGGCGAGCGTGCCCTCCTCCATCGTGGGCGACAGCGCCGGCATCTTGATGTCGATCGCCATCTCAATACTTCTCCACCAGAACGTCGGTATACAGTTCCGCCGGCTCCGGCTCCGGCGTGCTCTCGGCGAAATCGGCCGCTTCGTTGACCTGCTTGCGGATCGTCTGTTCGATCGCCTTCAGTTCGTCTTCCTTGGTGCCGTGGCTGTCGATCAGCAGCTTCTTGACGTGCTCGATCGGGTCGGACTTGTCGCGCACCGCCTGCACCTCGTCGCGCGAGCGGTACTTGGCCGGATCGGACATGGAATGGCCGCGGTAGCGATAGGTCTTCATCTCCAGGATGATCGGCCCCTTGCCCGCGCGCACCCAGGCCAGCGCCTCCTCCGCCGCGCCGCGTGCCGCCAGCACGTCCATGCCGTCGATCTGCAGGCCGGGGATGCGGAAGCTTTCGCCGCGGCGATACAGCTGGTCCTCGGACGAGGCGCGGTTGACGCTGGTGCCCATGGCGTACTGGTTGTTCTCGATCACGAAGATGATCGGGAGCTTCCACAGCTCCGCCATGTTGAAGCTTTCGTACACCTGCCCCTGGTTCGCGGCGCCGTCGCCGAAATAGGCCAGGCACACGCCGCCGTCGTTGTTGTACTTGTGGCTGAACGCCAGCCCGGCGCCGAGCGACACTTGCGCGCCGACGATGCCGTGGCCGCCGTAGAACTTATGCTCGACGCTGAACATGTGCATCGAGCCGCCCTTGCCCTTCGAAATGCCGGCCTGGCGCCCGGTCAGTTCGGCCATGACGTCCTTGGGCGGGATACCGCACAGCAGCATGTGGCCGTGATCGCGATAGCCGGTGATGACCGAATCCTTCTCGGTCAGCGCGGACTGGAGACCCACCGCGACCGCTTCCTGCCCGATGTACAGGTGGCAGAAACCGCCGATCAGGCCCAGGCCGTACAGCTGCCCGGCCTTTTCCTCGAACCGGCGGATGAGGAGCATGTCCTCATAGAATTTCAGCAGCTCCTCCTTCGACGCCGCATAGGGCGACGGATCGGCGGGACGTTCGCGATTCGACTTCAGCGGATCGGCCACGGGAGGAGTGTCGGAGCCGTCAGGCTTGGTGCGGGCGGGGGCTTTTGCCACGATGGACGTAACCTCGTTTCCTTGGGGAGATGCGCGCCTATAGTCGCGGCACGTGGCAGACTGCAAACCCCACCGACTTGCAAGGGTTTCGGCGCGGGTCTAGGCGGGCCGCAGATGGACCGGACCCCCGCCCCCGCCGTACATCCGCTGCGGATCGCGAACTTCCGCGCCTATTGGCTCTCGCGCTTTTCCGGCACGATCGCGATCAGCGCGCAGGCGATCATCATCGGCTGGCAGGTGTACGGCATCGCGCGCGACACGATGGACATCCGGCAGGCCGCGTTCATGCTGGGGCTGATCGGCCTCGTCCAGTTCGTCCCCCTGTTTCTGCTGACCCCGGTGGTCGGGCTGGTCGCGGACAGCGTCGACCGGCGCTGGATCGTGCGCGGCACCACCTCGCTGCTGGTCGCCAACGCCGCGGTGCTGGGCATCCTGACCTGGGCCGGGCTGCTGACGCTGCCGTTCCTGTTCCTGGCGGCGGTGCTGGTGGGGGTGGCGCGTGCCTTCGCCGGGCCGGCCTATTCCGCGCTGGCCCCCAATCTGGTGCCCAAGGAAAGCCTGCCGACCGCGATCGCGATCTCCTCGATCGCGTGGCAGACGGGGACGATCGCGGGGCCGAGCGTCGGCGGGCTGCTGTTCGCGATCCATCCCGACGTCGCCTATGCCGCGATCTGCGCGATGCTGTCGGTCGCGTTGGGACTGATGTTCCTGATCGGCCCGGTCCCGCAGCCGCCCGCGCAGAAGGACCGCCGCCCGTTGCAGCGGATCCTGGACGGCTTTTCCTATGTCCGGCGCAACCGGCTGGTGCTGGCGGCGATCACGCTGGACCTGTTCGCGGTGCTGCTGGCGGGGGCGACCGCGCTCTTGCCGATCTACGCGCGCGACATCCTGCACGTCGGCGCCAGCGGGCTGGGGTTCCTGGCGGCGGGCATGGGAATCGGCGCGGCGACGACCGCGATCTTCTTCTCGTTCCGCCCGATGACCAGCAACGTCGGGGTCAAGATGCTGGTGTCGGTGGTGGTGTTCGGCGTGGCCATCCTCACCTTCGGCCTGTCGACCTCCTTCTGGGTCAGTCTGGTCGCGCTGATCGTCGCGGGCGGGGCGGACATGGTGTCCGTCTATGTGCGCACCTCGCTGATCCAGCTGCACACCCCCGATGCGATGCGCGGGCGGGTGAGCGCGGTGTCGCAGCTGACGATATCGGCATCGAACGAGCTGGGCGAGGCGGAGAGCGGGCTGATGGCATCGCTGCTGGGGCCGGTCGGCGCGGTCGTCGTCGGCGGCGTCGGGGCCATCGCCATCACGCTCGTCTGGGCGTATCTGTTCCCGGAACTCAAGCGCGCGCGGACGTTTGATCCGCCCGTCATGCCCGAACACGAACCACTGCACGGAGTAGCGAAGCCATGAAGGCCCAGACCATCCTGGAGACGATCGGCAACACCCCGCATATCCGCGTCCGCAAGCTGTTCCCCGGATCGGAAGTGTGGATCAAGTCGGAGCGCGGCAATCCCGGCGGCTCGATCAAGGACCGCATCGCGCTGGCGATGATCGAGGCGGCCGAAGCGTCGGGCGAGCTGAAGCCGGGCGGCACGATCATCGAGCCGACCAGCGGCAACACCGGCATCGGCCTGGCGATGGTCGCGGCGGTGAAGGGCTACAAGCTGGTGCTGGTGATGCCCGAGAGCATGAGCCTGGAGCGCCGCCGGCTGATGCTGGCCTATGGCGCGGAATTCGACCTGACCCCGCGCGAAAAGGGCATGAAGGGCGCGATCGAGCGCGCGCTGGAGCTGGTCGAGCAGACCGACGGCGCGTGGATGCCGCAGCAGTTCGAGAACCCGGCCAACGTCGACGTCCACGTCCGCACCACCGCGCAGGAGATCCTGAACGATTTCCGCGACACGCCGATCGACGTCATCATCACTGGCGTGGGCACCGGCGGGCACATCACCGGCGTGGCCGAGACGCTGAAGAAGGAATGGCCGGACCTGAAGGTCTTCGCGGTCGAGCCGCAGGCGTCGCCGGTCATTTCCGGCGGGCAGCCCGGCCCGCACCCGATCCAGGGCATCGGCGCGGGCTTCATCCCCGCCAACCTGCACACCCAGGCGCTGGACGGCGTGATCGAGGTGGATGCCGCGGTCGCCAAGGACATGGCGCGCCGCGCCGCGCGCGAGGAAGGGATGCTGGTCGGCATCTCGTCCGGCGCGACGCTGGCGGCGATCCTGCAGAAGCTGCCCGATCTGCCCGACGGCGTGCGCGTGCTGGGCTTCAACTACGACACCGGCGAGCGTTACCTGTCGGTGCCGGATTTCCTGCCGGAGAGCTGATCTGACCCACATGAGCTGGAGGGTGCACGCGATCCTGACCGGGGTCGCGGCACTGGCACTTGCGCTGCCCGCCATCGTGGTGTCGCGCGCGCCGGCTGTGCCGCGCCCGATCGCGGCGAAGGTGAAGCGCCCGCAGCGCGTCGTCGCCCCGACCGAGCTGCCCGACGTCGAGCCGGTCGAGCTGCAGGACCTGACCCCGCAGGACGCGCGCAGCTACAACGCGAGCATCCCGTTCGTGCGCGGGCCGAACCCCGCCGCGCGCCCGTTCCGCTTCGCCGGCGACGATGCGCAGCGCGCCCGCGCCACCGACTGCCTGGCCGCGGCGGCGTGGTACGAGGCGGGAGACGACGCGGTCGGCGAGCGCGCGGTGGTGCAGGTGGTGCTCAACCGGCTGCGCCACCCGGCCTTTCCCAAGACGGTGTGCGGGGTGGTCTTCCAGGGGGCGGAGCGGACGACCGGCTGCCAGTTCACCTTCACCTGCGATGGGGCGCTGGCGCGCATCCCGTCGCCGCCGGCATGGGACCGCGCGCGGCGCATCGCCGCCGATGCGTTGAAGGGCGCGGTGTTCGCGCCGGTCGGCTATGCCACGCATTACCATACCGACTGGGTGGTGCCGTACTGGAGCGCCAGCCTGGACAAGATCGCGGAAGTGCACACGCATCTGTTCTTCCGCTGGACCGGCTGGTGGGGCACGCCCGCGGCGTTCCGGCGCGACGTGTCGTCGGCCGAACCGGTCGTCGCGAAGCTGGCCGGGGTGTCGGACGCCCACAAGCTGGGCGGCGCGCTGGACGAGGCGGCGACCGCGCTGGCGGCCGCGGCGCCGTATCTGGATGGCCTGCCCGTGGCGGCGGGCGACGGGGCGCCTTCGGGTGAGGTGGCGGTCGGCGCGGCGCCGCGCGCGCTGGCGGACGCACCCGACACCTATTTCGTGTTGCTGGACGCGCGCCGGCCGGACGATTTCGCGGCGGTGGCGCAACGCACCTGCGCCGACCGACCGCGCTGCAAGGTCATGGGGTGGATCGACCAGCGGCTGATCCCCGCGTCGATGATGATGTCCCCGCAGCAATATCAGGCGATGGGTTTCAGCTACCTGCGCGATCGCGACGGCGGGTTCGACCGGATGCTGTGGAATTGCCAGCAATTCCCGCGCGAACAGGCGCCGCAATGCATGCGCGGCCGCGTCACCGCCAGGCCGGCGCCGGCCGCCGAGGCGACGCCCGCGGCCAAGGGGCCGGCGACGCTGGCCGGGGTGCGCCGCAACGCGCCCGCCCCCGAGGCGACGCCCTCGCCCGCCGTCACCCCGCGGATCGAATAGCCACGAAAAAGGGCGGCCCCCGCGAACAGGGGCCGCCCGATGTCGTAATATGGGCTCGCGCGCCGGTCAGGCGGCGGCGAACATCTCCGGCGGCAATGCCATCACCGCATCGGCCCCGCCCTTGATCTTGCGGCGCAGCGCGCCCGCGTCGGGAAGGATCCGCTCGGCGAAGAAGCGCGCGGTGACGAGCTTGGCATCGAGGAAGGCGGCATCGCCCTGCCCCTCGGCCTTCAGCTTCGCCGCGGCGGTCGCCATGCGCAGCCACATCAGCCCGACCGCGACCAGCCCGACCAGATGCATGTACGGCACCGCGCCGGCACCGATGTTGTTCGGGTTCTTCATGCCGTTGGCCAGGAACCACATGGTCGCGCCCTGCAGGTCGCCGGCGGCCTTTTCCAGGCGGGCGGCGAAATCGGCGGTCGCCTCGTTCTGCTTGCCCGCGGCGATCTCCTCCATCACCAGCTTGCCGAACGCCTGCACCGCGCGGCCGCCGTTCTGCGCCAGCTTGCGGCCCGCCAGATCCATCGCCTGCACGCCGTTGGTGCCTTCGTAGATCATCGCGATGCGCGCATCGCGGACGTATTGCTCCATCCCCCATTCCTGGATGTAGCCGTGCCCGCCATAGACCTGCTGCGCGTTGGTGGCGATTTCATAGCCCTTGTCGGTGCCGACGCCCTTGATGACCGGGGTCAGCAGCCCGATCAGGTCGCCGGCCAGCTGGCGCTCCTCCTCGGTCCCGGCATTATGCTCCAGATCGACCTGCAACGCGCCCCACAGGCACAAGGCGCGCAGCCCCTCGATCCACGCCTTGCCCTCCATCAGCATCCGGCGCACGTCGGGGTGGACGAACAGCGTGTCGGCCTTCTCGCCCGGCTCCGCCGGCCCGGTCAGCGCGCGGCCCTGGCGGCGGTCCTTGGCGTATTGCACGGCGTTCTGGAATGCGATCTCCGCGACCGCCAGCCCCTGCAGCCCGACACCCAGCCGCGCGGCGTTCATCATGATGAACATTGCGGCCAGGCCCTTCATCTCCTCGCCGACCAGCCAGCCCTTCGCCCCGTCATAGTTCATGACGCAGGTCGCGCTGGCGCGGATCCC
Source organism: Sphingomonas adhaesiva (assembly GCF_002374855.1). Taxonomy (GTDB): domain Bacteria; phylum Pseudomonadota; class Alphaproteobacteria; order Sphingomonadales; family Sphingomonadaceae; genus Sphingomonas; species Sphingomonas adhaesiva. The sequence goes on along the minus strand of NZ_NWVC01000001.1, from coordinate 395,168 downwards.
CATCTTGTGCTCGATCGAGCCGCAGCTGACCGCGTTGCGATCGCCCAGCGAGCCGTCGTCGTTGACCAGAAACTTGGGCACCACGAACAGGCTGATGCCCTTCGAACTGTCCGGCGCACCCGGCGTCTTGGCCAGCACCAGATGGATGATATTGTCGGTCAGGTCGTGCTCGCCCGCCGAAATGAAGATCTTCGTGCCGGTGATGGCATAGCTGCCGTCGCCCTGCGGCTCGGCCTTGGTGCGGATCAGCCCCAGGTCGGTGCCGCACTGCGGCTCCGTCAGGTTCATCGTGCCGCCCCATTCGCCCGACACCATCTTGGGCAGATACTTGGCCTGCTGCTCCGGGCTGCCCTTCACGACCAGCGCCGCGATCGCGCCATGCGCCAGCCCCGGATACATGGCGAAGGCCATGTTGGCGGAAATCAGATATTCCTGGAACGCGGTCGACACGACATGCGGCATCGCCTGCCCGCCGAACGCCTCCGGCGCGCTGAGCGTGCCCCAGCCCGATTCGACGAACTGCTGATACGCCTCCTTGAACCCCGCCGGGGTCGTGACGCTGCCGTCGTCGTGGCGGGTGCAGCCTTCCTTGTCGCCCGACTGGTTGAGCGGGAAGATCACTTCGGCGACGAACCGACCACCCTCTTCCAGCACGGCGTCGACCGTGTCGGGGGTGGCGGCGGCGAAGCCGTCGACATTGGCGTAGCGGTCAAGGCCGACGACATGCTCCAGCACGAAGCGGGTGTCGCGAACCGGCGGGGTATATTGCGGCATCTCTCAATCTTCCTTGTTGGCTACGTTTTCAACGAGCGCGACGAATTCGGTCAGTTCGGCGATCGCGGCATCCAGATCACGCTTCTGGCTTTCCAGCGCCTCGATCCGCGCGCGGCAGCGTTCGACGGTGACGGTGCGCTGCACCTGCCGGCCGTCGCCGATGTCGTACAGGTCGATCATCTCGCGAATCTCGGCCAGGCTGAACCCGACGCGCTTGCCGCGCAGGATCCACGCCAGCCGCGCGCGATCACGGTGCGAATAGATGCGCGCCAGTCCCCGCCGCTCGGGCGAGATCAGCCCCTCATCCTCGTAGAAGCGCAGCGCGCGCGGGGTGATCGCGAATTCGGTCGACAGATCGGTGATCGAAAACGAATCGCAATCCGGGCGCGGCGGCACCACGGCATAAGCGGGAGCGGCGGAAGAGGACGAGCGCATCGACCGGGAATATACGTTCCGCTTACGTGAACGTCAATCAGCGCAGAGCAGCTTCCCGTCCGATCCGCGGGTCCGCAGCGCCTCCGCCGGCGCGTCGCTGATCGGCGCAACCCGCAGCGCGGCGAGGTTGGCGCGACCCTGGCAGCGCGAATCGCACGCGGCCGGCAGGACGGCCGGGAAGCGGATGCCGGTGCCGTCCTGCACCGCATCGAAGGCGCACCCATCCCCGAAGTCGATCGCCAGCCGTCCGCTGCCCGACGCGGTGCCGCGCGCGACGCACCGTTGCCCTTCGCCGTAATCGACGCTGGCCCCGACGCGGAAACGCCGCGCGCCGTCGACCGGTAGCGCGCACAGCCGGTCGCTGTCGGATCCGAAGACACCGACCGGCGACAGCTTCGCCGGATCGGCCACCATCGCGCGGGCGCGCGCCTCCGCTTCCAGCGCGCGCCCGGCCGGCGCATCGGTGCCGGTACCCGCCCCTTCCCCGCCGCACCCGGCGAGCAGCAGCGCCGCCAGCAACGGCGCCGGCGCGCGGATCACGCCACGCGCTCCAGTCCGGCATCGGTGACGCGGCGATAGAAGCAGCTGGTCGCGCCGGTGTGGCACGCCGGGCCGGCGGGATCGACGATCATCCACACCGCGTCCTGATCGCAGTCGACTCGCATCTCCACGACGCGCAGGATGTTCCCCGACGTCTCGCCCTTCTTCCACAGCCGCCCACGGCCGCGCGAAAAGAACGTCGCCTCGCCGGTCGCGCGCGTCGCGTCGATCGCCGCCTGGTCCATGTGCGCGACCATCAGGACCGCACCGGTCGCGCGATCCGTGACCACCGCCGTCACCAGCCCGGCGGCATCAAATTTAAGGTTGAGGGCGGTGCCGGCTTCGCGATCCTGATCCATGGACCGCGCCGTACCAGCCGCGCCGCCCGCTGTCAGTTCTTCCTGATCGCTTCGATCAGCTGCGCCTTGCTCATCTTCGACCGGCCATCGATCCCGATCGACTTCGCCTCGTCATAGAGCGACGCCTTGCTGCGGTCCTCGAGCCGGGTCGAGCGGTGGTCGAGCGACCCGTTGGCGCGTGCATTGGCGATTCGCGCCGCCTTCTCCTTCGACGCGCCGTCGCGGCGAAGATCCTCGTACAGCTTGTCGTCCTTGATCTGCGATCCGTGGTTCTTCGCCATGATCCGCCTCCTGCGCGACCCAGTTGAACGCAGCGTCGCGAAATGAGGTCCACGGTTTGGATGACATTGGCGCGACAGCCGCTATATGCGGCGCGCACGATACGAGCCTCCGCCATGCTGACCACGAACCCGTTCGACGACGACCATCTGCACGAGGAGTGCGGCATCTTCGGGGTGTCCAGCTCCGACGGGGCCGCCGCGCTCGTCGCGCTCGGGCTGCACGCGCTGCAGCACCGCGGGCAGGAAGCGGCGGGCATCACCAGCTTCGACGGGACGATGTTCCATACCCATCGCGCGATGGGGCATGTGGCAGGCAATTTCGATCGCGACGACGTGATCCGCTCGCTGCCCGGCGACGTGGCGTGCGGGCACGTGCGCTATTCGACCACCGGCGAAACCGCGCTGCGCAACGTCCAGCCGCTCTATGCCGAATTGCAATCGGGCGGTTTCGCGATCGCGCACAACGGCAATATCTCGAACGCGATGCGGCTGCGGCGCGAGCTGGTGCGGCGCGGGTCGATCTTCCAGTCGACGTCGGATACCGAGACGATCATCCATCTGGTCGCGACCAGCCAGTATCGCACGCTGCTGGACCGGTTCATCGACGCACTGAAGCAGATCGAGGGCGCCTATGCGCTGATCGTGATGACCCCGGACGGGATGATCGCGTGCCGCGACCCGCTGGGCATCCGCCCGCTGGTGATGGGCAAGCTGGGCGACGCGGTGATCTTCGCGTCCGAAACCGTCGCGCTCGACGTCGTCGGGGCGGAGTTCGTCCGCTCGGTGGAGCCGGGCGAACTGGTGATCGTGCGCGGCGAGGAAATCCGCTCGATCACCCCGTTCGAGAAGCAGGCGGCGCGCCCGTGCATCTTCGAATGGGTGTATTTCTCGCGCCCCGATTCGATCGTCGACGATCATTCGATCTATTCGGTGCGCAAGAACATCGGCGCGCAGCTGGCGATCGAGGCGCCGGTCGACGCCGATCTGGTCATCCCGGTCCCCGATTCGGGCGTACCGGCGGCGATCGGCTACGCGCAGGAAAGCGGTATTCCGTTCGAGCTGGGGATCATCCGTTCGCATTATGTCGGGCGCACCTTCATCCAGCCGGGCGACAAGGTCCGGCACCTTGGCGTCAAGCTGAAGCACAATGCCAATCGCGCACTGATCCAGGGCAAGCGCGTCGTCCTGATCGACGATTCGATCGTGCGCGGCACGACCAGCCTGAAGATCGTGCAGATGATGCGCGAGGCGGGTGCGGCCGAGGTGCACATGCGCATCGCCTCCCCGCCGACGCGGCACAGCTGCTTCTACGGCGTCGACACGCCGGAGCGCGCCAAGCTGCTCGCCGCGAAGCTGGACCTGGGCGGGATGACCGATTTCATCCACGCCGACAGCCTGTCGTTCGTGTCGATCGACGGCCTGTACAAGGCGCTGGGCGAAAGCCACCGCGCCGACATCCGCCCGAAATATTGCGACGCCTGCTTTACCGGCGACTATCCGACGTCGCTGACCGATCATGACGAATCGAGCGCGGTGGACCAGTTCGCCCTGCTCGCCGAACGGATGAACTGACGCGCGATGGACATGGGATTGAAGGACCGGCTGGCGCTGGTGACCGGCGCCAGCCGCGGGATCGGCGCGGCGACCGCGATCGCGCTGGCGGCGAAGGGCGCGCACGTCATCCTGACCGCGCGCACCGCCGCCGGGCTGGAACAGGTCGAGGAAGCGATCTTCGCGGCGGGCGGATCGGCGACGATCGCGCCGCTGGACCTGGCGCAGAGCGATTCGATCGCCAAGCTGGCGACCGCGGTCGGCGAACGCTGGAACGCGCTGGACGTGATGGTGCTCAACGCCGGGACGCTCGGCTCGCTCGCGGCGGTGCCGGCGATCGACCCCAAGGAATTCGCGCAGGTGCTGACGCTCAACGTCTCCGCGCCGCTGGCGATGATCCAGGCGTTCGATCCGATGCTGCGACGGTCCGCGACGGGTGCGCGGGTGATCGGTGTCACCTCATCGGTCGGGCGCACGCCGCGCGCCTATTGGGGCGCCTATGGCGCGTCGAAGGCGGCGTTCGAGACGCTGCTGGAATCCTATGGCGACGAAATGGCCGAGATCGGCCGCGTCCGCGTCGCCGTGCTCGACCCGGGCGCGACGCGCACCGCGATGCGCGCGCGTGCCTATCCGGGCGAGGACCCCGCGTCGGTGAAGCCGCCGGAGACGGTCGCGGCGCGGATCGCGCAATTGGCGGTCGACGGGTTCGAGGCCAATTATCGCGAGCGCGTCGCCGCCTGACCGGTCATTTGCGGACCAGCGTGACCTGCACCACGTCAATCCCGCCGCCGCGAAAGCCGCCCTCGCAATACATCAGATAATAGCGCCACAGCCGCTGGAAGCGCGCGTCGAAGCGCGGCGGGAGCCGGCCGTCTGCCACCGCCGCATCGAACGCATCGCGCCAGCGGGCGAGCGTTTCGGCATAATCCAGCCCAAACGCGCGCCGGTCCTGCCATGCCAGCCCGTGGCGTTCAGCCAGCGCGCGGAACTGATGCTCCGCGATCAGCGACCCGCCGGGGAAGACGTATCGCTGGATGAAATCCACGCTGCCGGCATAGGCATCCCAGATGTCGTCGGCGATCGTGATGAACTGCAACGCCGCGCGGCCGCCGGGTTTCAGCACGCGTGCGATCGTCGCCAGATAGGCGGACCAATATTCCGGCCCGACCGCCTCGACCATCTCGATACTGGCGACGCCATCGAACGTGCCCTGCACGTCGCGATAATCGGCGAGAGCGACGGTGACGCCCGGCAGTTCGTGTGCCTCGACATGGTCGCGCTGTTCGGTCGACAGGGTCAGCGCGTGCACCTCGACACCCGCCGACGCGGCGACCGCAGCGAACGAACCCCAGCCGCAGCCGATTTCCAGCACCCGCTGTCCCGGCCGTGCGGCGGTGCGCGCCAGGATCGTGTCGAGCTTGCGCCGCTGCGCGCGCTCCAGCGGTTCGTCGGGCGCGGCGAACAGCGCGCTGGAATAAGTGAGCGTCGGGTCCAGCCATTCGCGATAGAAATCGTTGCCCAGGTCGTAATGGGCCGCGATGTTGCGGCGGGCGCCCGCGCGATCGTTGCGGCGCAGCGCGTGCCAGCCGCGCGCCGCGATCCGCGCGACATTCTTCGCCCGCGCGACATTGCCCAGCGCGGCGCGGTTGCGCATGAACAGGTCGAACAGCGGCACCGGATCGGGGCTGGACCAGTCGCCGGCCTCCCACCCCTCGTACCAGCCGATCGAGCCGGCGGTCGCTAGTCGGCGCAGCGCGCGCCAGCGCACCACGCGCACCACCGCCAGCGGACCGGCGGCGTGCCCGCCCAGCAAACGGCGCGTACCGTCGGGCAGATACGCCTCGATCGCGCCCTCTGCCAGACCGCGATCGATGCGGTCGAGAAGCCGGTGGTATAGCGGCGCGAACGTACGCGTCGGCCAATCGGGTCGGGTCGGGGTACGTGTCGCCGCATCCATCGGCGTGGCGCCTACTTCACCTTGGCATTCGCCGCCAGCGCGCGTTCACGTGCCTCGCGATGGCCGATCAGCTTGGCCGGGTAGTCATCGGGGCGGCAGCCGGCGGCTTCGGGATCGTGAATCGCATCGTCGCCCACATCCGCCAGCTCGGGAACCCAGCGGCGGATGTAGTCGCCGGCGTCGAACTTCTCCGACTGGCCGATCGGCGCCATGATGCGGGAGAACATGTTCGAATCGACCCCGGTCCCGGCGACCCATTGCCAGTTGACCGAATTGTTGCCGTAATCGGCATCGACCAACGTGTCCCAGAACCAGCGTTCGCCCTCCCGCCAGTCGATCAGCAGATGCTTGATGAGGAAGGAGGCGGCGATCATCCGCACGCGGTTGTGCATCCAGCCGGTCTGCCACAGCTGGCGCATCCCGGCATCGACGATCGGATAGCCGGTGCGCCCGCGCTGCCACGCGCGCAGGTCGGCCTTCGCGCCCTTGCCGCTGCGCCATGGAAGCCGATCATAGGCGGTACGGCCGTTCTTCGTCGCATAATCGGGCAGCGCCAGCACCACGCCCGAGGTGAAGTCACGCCACGCCAGTTCCTTGCGAAAGGTCGTGTCGCCGCGCCCGGTCGCGTGCCACACGGTACGCGCCGACACTTCGCCGAAATGAAGGTGCGGCGACAACCGGCTGCTGCCCTCGATCGACGGCAGGTTGCGGTCGGTGTCGTAGCCGGCGATGTCGAGCGCCTTTACCTTCTTCAGCGCAGCCGCCTCGCCCGGCGTCCAGTCGAACCCGCCCGACCAGTCCGGCTTGCTCGGCAGCAGATCCCATGACGTCAGCCGCTCACTCTTCGGCCATTTCGACGGCGCCTCGATCTTGCGTGGCATCGGCAGCGGGTCGGCCGGGGGCAGTTGCGGCTGCAATGCCTTCCAGAACGAGGAATAGATACGGTATTGCCCGCCCGATCCGGTCGTCACCTGATGCGGGGGGACCAGATGGTTGCCGTCGTGCAGGCACAGCCGGTCGCCCAGCGCCTGCTCCGCCGCGGTCCACCACGGTTCGTAGTGACGGGTGGCGTGCACTTGCTCGGCGCCGGATTCCTCCAGAAGTTCGGCCAGCACCTTTTTCACCGGGCCGCGACGCAGGATCAGCCGGCTACCCTTGTTCTCCAGCGCCGCGCCCAGTGCCGCCAGCGAATGGTGGAGCCACCAGCGTTGCGCTGCCCCGATCCGCCAATCTCCCGGCGCCTCGTCATCAAGAATGTAGACCGGGACGACCGGGCCTTCGTGCGCGGCGGCGACCAGCGCGGGGTGATCGTGAAGGCGAAGGTCCTGGCGGAACCATAACAGGGTGGTCATCGCGGAACGCTACGCGCGGGATTGATCGAGGTTCCTGACCGCGATTACGCCAGCGCCTCAGCCAGCGTGGTGATGACCCGCACATGCCGCGCGGCGATCGCCATGACGTCGTCACCGTAGCCGCCGCCGACGGTGCTGACGACCGGCACGCCCCGCGCCTTCGCCCAGCCGGCGACCGCGCGGTCGCGGCGGATCAGCCCCTCCTCGCTCAGCGCCAGCCGCCCCAGCCGGTCGTCGGCGAAGGGATCGACCCCGCCCTGATAGAGGATCAGCGTCGGGCGGAACCCGTCGAGCAACGGCACCAGCGTATCGTGCAGGGTTTCCAGATAGGCGTCGTCGCCGATCCCGTCCGCCAGCGGCACGTCGAGCGTCGAGCGCGCCTTGCGCACCGGGAAGTTGCGCTCGGCATGGATCGAATAGGTGGCGATGCCGGGGTGGCCGGCGGTCAGCGCGGCGGTCCCGTCCCCCTGGTGCACGTCGACGTCGACGATCAGCACGCGCGGCGTGGTACCCTCCTCCACCAATCGCACCGCCGCGACCGCCAGATCGTTGAACACGCAATAGCCGGCGCCCGTTTCCGCCAGCGCGTGATGGCTGCCCCCGGCGGTATTGGCGGCGAAGCCGTGTGCCAGCGCGAGGTTCGCGGCCAGCCATGTGCCGCCCGGCACCATCTGCGCACGCTGCGCGACCACCGGGGTTACCGGAAAGCCGATCCGCCGTTCCTTGTCGCGCGGGACCGCGGCGGACAACACCTGTTCGACATAGTCCGGATCGTGCACCTCCTCCAGCCAGCGGCGCCCGATCGCATCGGGGGCGTGCCACGCCACGCCATCCCCCATCCTCGCCAGAAGGTCGCGGATCGCGCCATTCTTCCCCCAGCGATAGTTGCTGCGTGCGGGCGCGGCGGTGACGTAATCGGGGTGATGGACGACATGGATCATCGCGCTAAGATAGGTTGCAAAGCGATACGCGCCACTTCACCCGAACGGCGCGACGACAGGAGAGCCGCATGACCGATACCACCATCGAACGCCCGTCCGCCGACGCCGCTGCCGCCGGTCCCTTCGTCCGCCCCGACGTGCGCGGTTTCCTGGATTATCTGAACAGCGTGCCCGGGCCGAAGATGCACGAACAGACTCCGGCGGAGGCGCGCGCGGTGTATCTGGCGATGAAGGACGTGGCCGATCCGCCGGTCGGCGAGCTGGCGGTGATCCGCGACCTGTCGATCCCCGGCCCGGACGGCGTGACGATCCCCGCGCGGCTGTTCGATGCGCGCGAGACGCGTGCGCCCGGCCCGGTGGTGGTCTTCTATCACGGCGGCGGGTTCGTGATCGGCGATATCGACACCCACGCCAGCTTCACCGCGGAAATGGCGCGCCAGCTGGACCTGCCGGTGGTGTCGGTCGACTATCGGCTGGCGCCGGAGGCCGCATGGCCGGCCGCGCCTGACGATTGCGAGGCGGCGGCGCGCTGGGTCGCGTCCGCGCCGGCGGAACTGGGGCGCAGCGCGACGTCGCTGGTCCTGTCCGGCGACAGTGCGGGCGGCAATCTGGCGATCGTGGTGACGATGGCATTGCGCGATTCGCCCGCCGCGGTGCCGGTGGTGGTGCAGGCGCCGATCTATCCGGCCGCCGACATGGCGAACGAATATCCGTCGTTCCACCAGTTCGCCGACGGCTATCTGCTGACCCGCGACGGGATGATCTGGTTCGGCGAACATTATGCCGCCGATCCCGCGCACCAGCGCAGCTCGCCGCTGGTCGGCGATCTGGCGGGGCTGCCGCCGGCGGTGATCGTCACCGCCAGCCTCGATCCGATCCGCGACCAGGGGCGCGCCTATGCCGCAGCACTGGTCAAGGCGGGCGTGCCCGTGACGTTCCGCGAGGCGCAGGGGATCGTCCACGGCTTCATCACGCTGCGCCAGGCGATTCCGTCGGCACAGGGCGACGTGGCCGGCTATCTGGCGGCCGTGCGCGCCGCGATCGTCGAGGCGGAGGGGCAGCGCGTCATGGCACAGGCCGCGGGATAACCGCGGCGGCATGACGCATAGCCCGCGGTAACGGCAGGCGGTGCGCGGGGTGGAGGGGCACGGCGAAGCGCGCTACACGGGCGCCATGACCGACCCCGCCACCCTCCCCTATCGCCCGTGCGCGGGCGTGATGCTGCTCAACCGCGACGGACGGGTGTTCGTCGGCCAGCGGCTCGATAACGTCCTGGAAGCCTGGCAGATGCCGCAGGGCGGGATCGACCCGGGCGAGGATGCGCGCGACGCGGCGGTGCGCGAATTGTGGGAGGAAACCGGCGTCACCGCGGACAAGGTGACGCTGATCGCCGAGGCGCCGGAGGAACTGCTCTACGACCTGCCGCCGGAGATGGTCGGCAAGGTGTGGAAGGGCAAGTATCGCGGCCAGCGCCAGCGGTGGTTCCTGTTCCGCTTCGACGGCGAGGATGGCGATATCCGCATCGATACCGAGCATCCCGAGTTCCGCGCGTGGCGCTGGGCCGATCCGGCGGACCTGCCGGAGCTGATCGTGCCGTTCAAGAAACAGCTCTACAGCGACGTGATCGCGGCCTTTGCGGAGCATCTGCCGCGCTAGGCGGCGGTGACGGTCGGTGATGCTGCCTGCCCTGCTGATCCTGCAAGCCGCGCTGCCGCCCGCCGGCGTGGTCATCCCCGTCCCGGTCCCGCCGCTGGAACTGGGCGAGGTCGGCGTCGAGCTGGACAAGGTGCCGCCGCCGGAGATCCCGCCGGAAATCCGTGCGATGATGGACGCGGCCATGCAGTCGGGCGACGAAGGCGGCCTCGACACGATCGTCAAATATGCGCGCGTCGCCGATCCGGGGTCGCGCGACCTGACGCTGCGCCGCGCGACCGAGTGGCGCGAGGCGCGGGCGCGGGCGCGCAACCAGCGCGTGCGACAGGCCGGCGCCTTCGAACTGTGGACCGGGCGGGTCGAGCTGGGCGGCTTTTCTTCCAGCGGCAATTCCGACGTCACCGGGCTGACCGGGATCGCCGATCTGACGCGCGAGGGGCTGCGCTGGCGGCACCGCGTGCTGGCGCAGGCCGATTTCCAGCGCACCGCCGGGGTCACCAGCCGCGAACGCTATGTCCTTGCCTATCAGCCCAATTACAAGCTGAGCGACCGTGGCTACATCTATGGCGCGGCACAGTTCGAGGCGGACCGGTTCCTCGGGTACGACCAGCGATATTCGGCCTCCGTCGGCGCGGGCTACAGCCTGTTCCGCGACGCTGCGCTGACCACCGATATCGAACTGGGGCCGGCGTTCCGACAGACCAACATGACCGACGACACGCAGCAGGGCAGTCTGGCGGTGCGCGGCAGCCTGGACCTCGACTGGACGATCCTGAGCGGGCTGGTGGTGACGCAGGATGCGGCGCTTTACCTGGAGCGGTACAACAGCACCGTGCGCAGCGTGTCGGCGATCGAGGCCAAGCTGCTGGGACCGCTGTCGGCGCGGCTGTCCTATACGGTCCAGTATGAAAGCCAGCCGGTCAACGGCCGCGTTCCGACCGACCGCACCAGCCGCGCGTCGCTGGTCTATACGTTCTGACGGTTTCATTTGTGACGGCTTTGGGGGATAGGTTGCGCGTGATGGAGATGCTTTCCCACGACGAACGGCGCGCGGTGGAGCGGCTGGACCAGGCCGCGATGCTGGCGCGCACGGAGCAATGGGCGGCGGTCAACAGCGGCACGCGCAACACCGCCGGATGCGCGGCGATGGTCGGGCTGCTGGCCGATGCCTTCGCCGCGCTGCCCGGTGAGGTGGCGCTGGTCGAGCCGGAGCGGGCCGAGGCGGTCGGCGCGGACGGGCGGGTCGATCCGATCGCGCACGGCCGGCACCTGCATGTCCGGGTGCGCCCCGACGCGCCGGTGCGGATGCTGCTGACCGGGCATATGGACACCGTCTATCCCGCCGATCACCCGTTCCAGGCGCTGGCGTGGCGCGAGCCGGGGGTGCTGGGCGGCCCGGGCGTCGCCGACATGAAGGGCGGACTGTCGCTGATGCTGGAGGCGTTGCTGGCGGTCGAGGCGGTGGCGCCGACGATCGGCTATGACGTGGTCATCAACTCGGACGAGGAAACCGGCTCCTTCTCCTCCGCCGCGCTGCTGGCGCAGGCGGCGCGGGGCAAGGTGGCGGCGCTGACCTACGAACCGGCGCTCCCGGACGGCACGCTGGCGCGCGCGCGCGGGGGCACGGGCAATTTCTCGATCATCGTGCGCGGGCGGGCGGCGCATGCCGGGCGCAACCCGCAGGACGGGCGCAACGCCATCGTCGCGGCCTCCGCGATCGCGGTGGCGCTGCACGGCGCGCGTTCGCCGCGGCTGGCGGTGAACCCGGCGCGGATCGACGGCGGCGGGCCGAACAATGTCGTCCCCGACCTGGCGGTGCTGCGCGTCAACTTCCGCCCCGCCGACCGCGGCGAGATCGACCGGGCCGCCGCGCTGATCGAGGCGGCGGTGGCCCATGCGCGCACCGAACACGATGTGACGATCGAGGTGCACGGCGGGTTCAACCGCCCGCCCAAGCCGATCGACGCGGGCGCGGCGCGGCTGTTCGATCTGGTCGCGCAGGCCGGATCCGCGCTGGGCCAGCCGATCGCCTGGCGCGATACCGGGGGCGTGTGCGACGGCAACAACATCGCCGCCTGCGGCGTCCCGGTGGTGGACACGATGGGCGCCCGTGGCGGCGCGATACATTCGATGGAGGAATTCCTGATCGTCGAGAGCCTGACCGAGCGTGCCGCGCTGTCCGCGGTCACGATCCTGCGGATCGCCGCGGGGGCGATGGCATGACCTTCGTCGTTCGCGCCGCGCATGACGGCGACCTGCCGCACCTGTACGAAATGGCCAAGCTGACCGGGGGCGGCTTCACCAACCTGCCCGCCGATCGCACCGCGCTGACCGCGAAGCTGGCGCGCAGCCACGCCGCCTTTGCGCGCGACGACAATGATCTGGCGGACGAACAGTTCGTGCTGATGCTGGAGAATGTCGTCAGCGGCGACGTGCGCGGTACATGCCAGCTGATCACCCATGTCGGGCAGAAGCATCCCTTCTACAGCTATCGCATCGGCACGCTGACGCAGCACAGCCGCGAGCTGGACCGCACGTTCCGTGCGGAGATGCTGTCGCTGACCACCGATCTGGAGGGCGCGAGCGAGGTCGGCGGGCTGTTCCTGCATCCGGGCGAGCGCGCGGGCGGGCGGGGCCTGTTGCTGGCGCGCAGCCGCTACCTCTTCATCCGCCGTCACCGCGCGCGCTTCGCCGACCGCGTACTGGCCGAATTGCGTGGCGTGATCGACGAGGCGGGCGGGTCGCCCTTCTGGGACGGGCTGGCGGGCCGCTTCTTCGGGATGAATTTCCAGCAGGCGGACGAATTCAACGCCATCAACGGGCACCAGTTCATCGCTGATCTGATGCCCAAGCATCCGATCTATACGGCGATGCTGTCCGACACCGCGCGCGCCGCGATCGGATTGCCGCACCCGTCCGGCCGCGCGGCGATGCGGATGCTCGAGAACGAAGGATTCGCGTTCGAAAACTATATCGACATCTTCGACGGCGGCCCGACGATGACCGCGCGCACCGATCAGGTCCGCACGATCCGCGACGCGCGCGATGCGACCGTCGACGCGGTCGGCGACGGGCCGGGCGGAGTGGAGGCGCTGGTCGCGACCGGGCGGCTGGCGGCATTCCGGTGCGCTTATGGTCGCGTCGCCGATCACGACGGCACGGTCACGATCGACCCCGAGTGCGCGCGCGCGCTGGGGATCGCCGCGGGCGATGCGATCAGCTGGATCGGGCGACTGTGACGATGCTGCGCGAGATCAATTTCGACGGGATCGTCGGACCCAGCCACAATTATGCCGGCCTCAGCCCCGGCAATCTGGCGGCGACCAGCAACGCCGGCGCGGTCGCGCATCCCCGTGCGGCGGCGCTGCAGGGGGTGGCCAAGATGCGCGCCAACCTGGCGCTCGGCTTGGTGCAGGGGGTGTTCGTGCCCCCCGCCCGCCCGGACCATCGCTGGCTGTCGTCGCTCCACACCGATTATGCCGATGCCGATGCGGTGATGAAGGCGCGCGCGCTGTCCGCCTCGTCGATGTGGGCGGCCAATGCCGCCACCGTCTCTCCCGCGCCCGATGCGGCCGACGGTCGCTGCCACCTGACGGCGGCCAACCTGCTGACCATGCCGCACCGCAGCCACGAGTGGCCCGCGACGCTGGCACAGTTGCGACTCGCCTTCGCCGACCCCGCCTTCGCCGTCCACGATCCGGTGCCCGCGCCGTTCGGTGACGAGGGCGCCGCCAACCACATGCGACTGGCAGCCGCGCACGATGCGCCGGGCGTCGAGATATTCGTCTATGGCGAGGGCGGCGGCCCCTTCCCCGCGCGCCAGCATGTCGAGGCGAGCCGCGCGGTCGCGCGTGCGCACCGGCTGAATGCCGGCCGCGTCCTTTACGTCCAGCAATCGCCCGAGGCGATCGCGGCGGGCGCGTTCCACAACGATGTCGTCGCGGTGGCCAACGAACGCATCCTGCTGACCCACGAACAGGCGTTCGCCGATCGCGACGGCTTCTACGCGGCGCTGCGCGCGATCATGCCGGAGGTGGAGATCGTCGAGGTGCCCGCCGCCGACGTGTCGCTGGCCGATGCGATCGGATCGTACCTGTTCAACGCGCAACTGGTCACCCCGCCGGACGGAACGCCGACGCTGGTGGTGCCGGGCGAGGCGCGCGAGAATGCGCGGGTATGGCGGTGGCTGCAGGCGCATCTGGCGGGCAACGGCCCGATCCGCCGGGTCGAGCTGGTCGACGTGCGCGAATCGATGGCCAATGGCGGCGGCCCCGCGTGCCTCAGGCTGCGGGTGGTATGCGACCCGGCGACGGTCGATCCGCGCTTCCTGGTGGACGATGCGAAGCTGGACCGGATCGCCGCGGTGATCGACGCGCACTGGCCGGAAGCGATCGCGGGCGAGGCGATCGGCGATCCCGCGCTGGTCGCGCATGTCGAACGCGCGCGGGCGATGCTGCTGGAAGCGATGGACCTGCGCGCGTTGCTATAGGCCGCGCCGCTGTCGGGTAAATTGACACTTAACTATCCCGCACGTGCCCGAAACCACGCAATTCGGCCATTGGCACGGCTCGTGCGTTAACGCCGACATGGTCCGCCGTCTCGCCCGCCTGTTCGTCATCAAGACCAAGTTCGAGGCGTTCCTGGTCATCTACGCGCTCGCCACCGGCGCGGTGGAGCGCGGCTTCGCCTATATGCGGATGATGCCGGGCGCTCAGGGGAAGATCCTGTTCCTTGCCTGTACCGCGGCGGTGTTCATGGCCGGCGGCAAGATCATCGACGCGCTGGAGATGGAGGCGGAGCAGGGCGACCCGCGCTGAAGCCGCCGATCGTTTCGCAGCCGCGAACAACGCTTGATATGTTGTAACGTTGCGTTACACAGCGGCGACCAAGGAGTCGCCCATGAAAACCGTTCTGCTTGCCACGTTGGCGCTTGCCCCCCTCACCGCCGCCCTTCCCGCCGCCGCACAGACCGACAATGCCGCTCCCGCCGGGTCGCGCGTGTCCGACCCGCACCGGTCCGACGACATCATCGTCACCGCGCCGCTGCGCCAGAGCGAGGCGGATGTGTTGCAGGGTACGTCGGTGCTGACCGGCGAGGACCTGACCCGCCAGCTGCGCCCGACGATCGGCGAGACGCTGGCGCGGTTGCCGGGCGTGTCGGCTTCGTCGTTCGGCCCCAACGCCTCGCGTCCGATCCTGCGCGGTTTCCAGGGCGATCGCATCCGCGTGCTGACCGACGGCATCGGTTCA
The DNA here is from genome assembly GCF_002374855.1 of Sphingomonas adhaesiva. GTDB lineage: Bacteria > Pseudomonadota > Alphaproteobacteria > Sphingomonadales > Sphingomonadaceae > Sphingomonas > Sphingomonas adhaesiva. Next base: position 380,075 of record NZ_NWVC01000001.1, on the reverse strand, counting down.
ATCGACGTGTCGAACACCTCGGTCGACCATGCGGTGATCATCGACCCGCTGCTGGCGGAACGGGTCGAGGTGCTGCGCGGCCCGGCCGCCTTGCTGTACGGTTCCTCGGCGGTCGGCGGCGTCGTCAACGTGGTCGACACGCGCATTCCGCGGCGCCTGCCCGAGAACGGCTATCGCCTCGACGCGATCGGCACCTACGGCAGCGCCGCGAACGAGCGGTCGCTGGGCGGTGCCGCCGATGCGACCGTCACTGGTCCGCTGGTCCTGCACGTCGATGGCTCCTATTCGAAGTCCGACGACCTGCGCACCGGTGGCTACATCCTGTCGCGGGAGGCGCGCCGCGCCTCGCTGGCGTCGGCCGCGCTGCCGGCCGACCCCGATGATCCCATCGACTTCGCGGGCAATGCCGCGCTGCGGGGCAAGCTGCCCAATACCGCGGCCGAAACCTGGACGGCGGGCGCCGGCGCGTCGATTGTGACCGATGGCGGGATGCTGGGCGTCTCCTACGGCCATTACGACAGCCTGTACGGCCTGCCGATCCGCTACGCGACCGCGCCGGGGCAGGAGCAGGAGGCGCCGCGGCTCGACGTGCTGCAGAACCGCTACGACCTGCGCGCCGAAATCACCCCGCAGGGCAGCGTGATCCAGGCGATCCGCCTGCGCGCCGCCCACGCCAAATACCGCCATTTTGAACTGGAAGAGGACGGCTCGGTCGGGACCGCCTTCTACAACAAGGGGCTGGAAGGCCGGCTCGAGGTCGTCCAGGCCAAGCGCGGCGGCTGGCAGGGGGCGAGCGGCGCGCAATATTTCAGCCGCGCGTTCAACGTCGTCGGTGACGAGGCCTTCCTGCCGCGCAACAACACCGAACAGACCGGGCTGTTCACGCTGCAACAATATGACGACGGCCGCTTCAAAGCCGAAGGCGGCGTGCGCTACGAACACACGTTGCAGACCGCCCAGCCCTCCGGTGCGGATCGCTTCTTCACCGGGCAGCGCACGTTCGACAGCTGGTCCGGCTCGATCGGCGGCTCCTACGCGTTCAGCGACGGGCTGCGCATCGGCCTCAACGGGTCGCGCACCGGCCGCGCGCCCTCGGCCGAGGAGTTGTTCGCCAACGGTCCGCACGCGGGCACGCAGGCGTACGAACTGGGCAATCCCAATTTCCGCACCGAAACGTCCTGGGGGGTCGAGGCGACGCTGCACGCGCATAGCGACGTCTTCAGCCTCGACGCGTCGGCCTATTACAACTGGTTCGACAATTACATCTACGAGGCACAGGTCGACCCGGCGACCTGCGTGACCGCCGCGGGCGGCGACGTGGACCTGCCGTGCTTCCAGTACCAGCAGGCGCGCGCGCGCTATTACGGGTTCGAGGCGGACGCCTCTGCGCGGCTGGGCACGATCGGCACGCACACGATCACTGCCGACCTGATGGGCGATTACGTCCACGCTACCGTCGTCGATCGCGGCCCGGTGCCGCGCATCCCGCCGCTGCGGCTGCTCGGCGGGCTGGAGGCGCGCGGCGACACCACGACCGGCCGGGTCGAGGTGGAACGCGCCTTCCCGCAGACGCGCCTGTCGGCGTTCGAGACGCGCACCGATGGCTATACGATGGTCAACGTCTCGCTCGCGTGGAAGCCGTGGGGCGGCAGCGATCGCCGCAGCCTGCTGCTGTCCGCGAACAACATCTTCGACGTGGAGGCGCGCCGCCATTCCAGCGTGCTGAAAGATTTCGCCCCGCTGGCCGGTCGCGATATCCGCGTGACGTTGCGCGTCGGCATCTGATCCATCGAATCAGGACCGGGTCTGACGGACGCCCGTCGCACCTCATCGGGGTGCGGCGGGCGTTCGTCGTTTCGGCGGGCGGTACCCGTCGTCGAGCGGCGCAGACGCGAAAAAGCCGGGCCATTGCTGACCCGGCTTCTGCCCGCATCTTGCGGAAAACTTTGGCGCGCCCGGAACGATTCGAACGTCCGACCCTCAGATTCGTAGGAAGAAGGTGTGAGTAACGTCCTCATCGGGATATTACGATTGGTTGTCAGCCGACGTACGTGATTGTGAGGAATCCTTTCATCACAGGACCTTAGGCATCGCTTCGTTGTCATCCGGTGCGATACAATAGCTGTCCAGATCACGGCATTCTGATTGCTCCACGATTGTTCAGGAGCTCAGAATGAAGTCAGTCCGCATCACCAACCGGGCTTTGGAAGGCCTCGTCAAGTCGCCCGCTTCGGGCACCAAGAAACTAATATGGGACCGGGACGTCGTCGGCTTCGGAGCCTACATGACGAGCAGCGGTTCCATCTCCTTCCTCTATCAGTACAGGTTCCGCGGCTCGCAGACCAAGAGCATCAAGATCGGCAACCTCGGCGAACTGACCTGCGACCAGGCACGCAAGATGGCCGCCGGCCTCGCCATGCAGAAGCTGACCGGGATCGACCCGGTGGCGGCCATCAAGGCGGAACGCGTCACCAAGCAGGCGTCCGTCGACCTCATCGTCGCCAACTACTTCGACGGCTACGCCGAACGCCGACGGCTCAAGGATCCGATCAGCGTCAAGCAGATGAACGTCTTCAAGCGCGACCTCGTGGCCCACATCGGCCATCTCCGCCTTGACGAGCTGACGACCGAACAGGTCGACGCCTTCGAGAGGGACCTCGCCGCCCGCGGTCCGTCCATGGTCCGCTCCGGCCTTGTCTGCCTGCGGACGGTCATCAACGACGCCGTCAAGCGGGGCAAGATCCTGCGCCACGAAGCCCACAACTTCGATGTGCCCGGAATGAAGAAGCGCACGCGGCGCATCGACGAGTGGGAGTTCCTGCGCATGTTCGAGGCCGCACGGGACATCGGCGACGTCCGCAGCGACGTGCTCGAGGTCCTCTTCCGAATGGCGAAGCGGAAGGAGGAGATCGCGGAGCTTCGCTGGGAGGAACTCGACCTCGCGAAGGGGACGTGGCACCTGCCGCAGGGGCGGACCAAGAGCCGGCGCCCGCACATGATCGAGCTGCCCAGGCAGGTCGTGGCGATCATCAAACGCCAGCAGCCGGATCCCGCCAAGCGTCGCGGCTTCGTGTTCACGATGAACGGCGCCAGCGCGCCGGAGATGGGGTCGCAGGTCAAGGACCTGCTGGACGCCAATCTGCACCGCCGCATCGAGCTCGCGACGCCGGCGGGCTCCCCCGCACGGCAGGTCGACCACTACACCATCCACGACTGGCGAAAGATCGCCGTCACCGTCCTGCGCGAGCGGCCCTTCAGCGTCGGAAAGGACGTCCTGAACGCGATCCTTCTGCATTCCACGATGACGAGCCTCGACGAGACATACATCCTCGCCACGCTCGAGATCGAGGCGGGAGAGGCGCTCCAGACCTGGAACGACCATCTCGACCAGCTGCTGGCGCGGGCCGACGCGTTCCCCGGCGGGCGGGCGCTGGAGACCATGGGTGCCGCCGAACGCAAGCGCCGGCTGGAGCTGATAAGAACCGGTTGGCCGAAGCGTGCGGACCAGGAGAGGGCCGAGGTGGGACGCGACGCGAAGGAGGAAGCCAGGAAGCGGCGGCGCCGCCGCCCCAGGACCGGGGAGTAGCATTGTCGTCTCGAACACGGAGATCGAGATGAAAAACGACGACGGCCAGCCGACCCGACGTGAATACCCGCACGTCATCACGCAGGGTCTTCGGCAGAACCACCGCTGGATGCTGGCCGTCTCGAACAAGAAGACCGACGCGCCCGGCGTCGTCGAGGACTTCGTCTTCGTCGGCGCCGGCTACGTCGACGACGCCGGCCGGCGCGCGATCGTCAAGCGCATCAACGGCCGGGCCAGAACCTCGCGCGCCCGCTACTGCGTGGTCTGGTCGCCGGACGGCTGCACGTGGATCGAAGGCGACGGCATGCTGCGCGAAGGCAAGACGCCCCCGCTCGGCAACTCCGCCGACCCCTGGGCCAACGCCAGCCAGCCCGCGACCGTCGAATGGTGCTGGACGATCGAGCTCCCGAAGGGCGCCGAGTGGTCGCACATCTGCGTCCGAAGGATCGACGCGAACCTCGTCGAGATCGCACCGGGCGAGCCGATGGTCCTGGCAGACTTCAACGAGCCGGACGTTCCAGGCCTTCCGGACCCGGCCGCCGGCCTGCTCGGCCCAGACGGCAAGCTCGTCGCGCCCCGGACCTACCGCGGACAGCCGGTCACCGGCATCCGGGACGAATGGACGCTGCTGGGCCCCGTCCAGCCGCAGGAGGACGGCACCTTCCTCCGCAATCCGTGGCCGGACGACGTCGCCGACGCATGCGACGCGATCGCAGGCATGAGCCTGCCGCGCCGCATCCACAACGCCGCCTGGCAGGCCATCTATCCCAACCAGACGGACGTCATCTACGTCGGCGTGCTGAAGGCCGCCTGATCCCCGCAGGTTCCTCGGACACGGCCTTCACGCCGCCTTTACGGGACCGCGCTAACCGAGACGCCCGACACGCGGAGACGCCATCCGACATGCACGACGCCGACGCAGACAACGACTGGATGGCGGGACTCGACTGGTCCCGCCACCGCCGCGCCGGCAGCGACTGGGTCTCGGAGCACCTGATGCTGTCGGGCGTCGTCGACGTGTTCGCCCGCGCCTTCTGCGCCCCCTATCCCGAGACGATCGACCACTTCATCGGACAGGCGCAGAACACGCCGCCCGGGCCGATCGTCGAGGCGGACGAGGCGTTCACCGAGGCCGGGGAACCCGTCCACTCGGTCCACGCCCGCCTTTCGGCGCTGATGCGCCGGCACGCCGACGACCTCTCCATCGGCATCGTCGCCGCGGACGCGATCACCCGCGACGAATGGGAGAGGATCATCGAGGCCGGCCGCCTTCCCTGGTCGATCGGCCAGGGCGCACGTCGGGCGGTCGCCGGGCTCGCGCCGGTCATCGCGCGGATGGCGCGCGCCGGCGAGATACGGTGCTTCATCCGACGGGTCGGGGGCGGCGAGCTGCGGCCGCTGGATCGCGAAGCGTGGGAGATCGACTACGAGGCGGCGGTCCGCCGCATCGCTGCCTGCGGCCTCGCTGAGCAGAGGCCGTTCGATCCCTCGGCAGGCATCGACCACCTCATCTTCGTCGATCGCGACCTCCACAAGGCGGTGATCCGCAACGCCCGCCAGTCCTACGTGCCCGTCGCCGGCCTCGAGCTCGGCCCCTGGGCGATGAAGCGGAAGGTGGACCACTACGCCATCCAGGTCCGCGAGGTCGCCGAGTTCCTCGCCAGCCTGATGACCGACGAGCGTCTCGGCTGGACCAACCGCGATTTCCAGGCCGCCGTGCAGGACAGGTTCGGCGTGCGCGGCCTCGGCCGCTGCTACGAGAAGGCCCGGCAGATCGCGACCGAGGACGAGAGCCGCCGCCGCTTCCGCAAGCGTCGCAGGACGACGGCCTGACGCGGGCCGCCAGCGCCGGCGATCACGATCGGGCGATCGGCTCGATCGTGCCCAGCCACGCCACCAGCGCCAGCACGACGACGGCGCACGCCGTCTCCGACGCAAGCGACCATCGCAGCGCGGCGATCGCGCCTGGCGCGTCGCCTTCGCGCCGCGCCCGATCCAGCGCGGGCGTCAGCCGATAGCGGTTGCCCCATGCGAACACGAGCATGACGACGAACAGGCCGATCTTGGCGAGCAGCAGCCTACCGTAGAGCGTGGTGCCGAGCAGCGGCACGCCACCCGGACCGACGAGCAGCCAGCCGCTGGCCGCCCCTGTGATGACGATGACGGCGACGACGAGCGTGCCGGTCGTCGAGAACCCACGCAGCGCGCGGTGGAGCAGATCGACGTGGGCCGCACCCGTCCGCGACGGCCCGAACGCCAGCAGCGTCAGCGCGACGAGCGCGCCCAACCACGTTCCCGCAGCGAGAAGGTGGAGGACGTCGGCGACGAGGTGCACCCACCCGGCTGCTCCGTCGCCGGCCGCCCCGTGCCCGCCCCATGCGAGCGTCGCGACGACCACGCCGCCTAGCAGCGCCGCCGCCATGCGCGCCATCCCAACGCGCAGGATGGACGCCGCGAGCAGCCCCACGAAAGCCGCCATGCGGACCATCCACGCCGTGCCCGCGGCCGTATTCTCAATCACCGAAGCGACGGTGGCTCGATCGACTTCGCCGATGCCGACCCCAGCCATGCCTGCCGACAGGACCGCCAGTCCGACAAGGGACAGGATGAGCCCGGACATGATGGAGGCCACCAGCAGGCCTCGCAGCGGCAGCGCGTCCGCGGTGCCCCGCGGCGCGTGAAGCGCGAACGCGGCCGCGCCGAAGCAGAGCATCGAGGACAGATAGAGGCCGAACCTGACCGCGACCGCCAGCACATCCACGGTCAGCCCACCCGGAACGCGTAGCCGCCCTTCACGCGGTGCGTGTCGGTCGACACGACGTGCCAGTCGACGCGGTAGCTGCCCTTCGGAAGCGCGCGGGACGGAGCAACCACCAGCGTGCGGCCATCGGGCGCGACGCGGACCCTCGCCGGCACCGCGTGAGCCCGCGGTCCGATCATCGACAGCTCCGCACCCGAGAACGTCGGCACCAGCCGCTCGGAGAACGTCAGCCGGACCAACGACACGCCTCGCGCCGCCGCGTTCTCGGCGGGCACCGCCGCGACCAGCCGGGGATGGGACAGCGCCGGCGACGACGCCAGCACGAGGGAGACCGCGATGAAAGCCGACGACGCGCGCATGCCACAACTCCTGCCGGCGGTCCGAACATGCCGCCTCACGGTGATTACGCATGTGCGACGTGCTACCCTCGCCGAGGGACGAGGCGCGGCGATGCGTAGAGCAGACGAGCGGAGGAAGGAATGGACGACATCGACGACCTGATGAAGCGGATCGCCGGCGGTCCACCCGATCCCCGGCTCGACGGGATCGAGGACGCCGTCCTCGCCCGCATCCGGGCGAACCGCGCCACCGCCTCGACCGGCCTAGGGATAGCGGCGCTGGCGGCCATCGGCGCCGTGGTCCTCGGAGCGGCGGGTGCGGGTCCTGCCGCGCCAGCCACCGCCGCGTCGCTCGATCCGATCGGCGTCGTCGGTCCGCTAGCGCCCTCGACGCTGCTGCTGGCCGGACGGTGAGCCGGCCCCGCTGGACGGCGCTGGTCGCCATCGTCGCCTTCCTCGCCGCGATCGCGGGCGTGTTCGTGGGCCGCGTCCTGATCCCCTCCCACGGCGGGCAGGCCTCCCAGCTGCACGACCTCCTCCACCACGACCTGAAGCTCGACGCCGACCAGCAGGCGAGGATCGACGCGCTGGAACGACGCTTCGCGGTCCGCCGCCAGGAGCTCGAGAGCGAGATGCGCGCCGACAACGCAAGGCTCGCGGCCGCGATCGAGGCTGAACACGGCAACGGACCGCGCGTGGCGGCGGCCGTCGACGCGTCGCACTCCGCGATGGGCGCGCTCCAGAAGGAAACGCTCGCCCACGTCTTCGCCATGCGTCAGGTGCTGCGTCCCGACCAGACCGCGGCATTCGACCGCGCCGTGGTGGCATCGCTCACCGCCGGCGCTCGGTGAACGTCGGACTGGCGGCGGCATCCGACGGCGATCTGGCGGTCCTGGCGGCCGCCGGACGCGAGGAAGCCTTCGCCGAGATCATGCAGCGGCATCGGCAGGCCGTCTATCGGGTGATCGTCACCAACGTCGGCGATCCGGACGAGGCCCTCGACCTCGTCCAGGAGACCTTCGTGTCCGCCCACGGTGCGCTCCGCCGCTACGACCCCGCACGCCCGATGGCCGCCTGGCTCGCGCGCATCGCCATCAACAAGTGCCGGGACTGGGGCCGCCGCCGCGCCGTGCGCCGCGCGTTCCGCTTCATGGTGCCCATCGAGGACGTGGCGGACCGGCAAGCCGACGAAACGCCCGGCCAGGACGTCGGCACCGCTGACCGGCAGGAGCTCGCCCGCATGCGCCGTGCCATCGCGGACCTTCCGGCGAGCCAGCGCGAGCCGCTCGTCCTCCATGCGGTCGAAGGCCTCAGCCAGGCGGAGACCGCGGAGATCCTGTCGATCAGCGAGAAGGCGGTCGAGACGAGGATACGACGGGCACGGCAGACCCTTCGCCAGAGGCTCGGGTAGCCGTCAGCTCGAGAACGCGAAGCACGCGCCCGATCCCCTCGTCAACCGCACCAATCGAGCGAGGGCCGCCACCCCTCGATGCGTATCAACAGGCGTGACGATCGACGAGCATCAGCAGAGCGGAAGACGAATGACGATGGACACGAGGATCGACCGGCGCCGGCTGATGCGCGGCGTGGGTCTCGCCGGCGCAGGCGCCGCCATGGCGGCGTGGCTGCCCGCGTGGGCCCAGGGCGTGTCGAGCGGCATGCAGGGTCCGCTGCCGACGGTGTCGGGAGACGACATCACCCTGCGCATCGGACGCACCGACATGACGGTCGACGGACGGACCCTCCGCGCGGTCGGCGTGAACGGCACGACGCCCGCGCCGCTGGTCCGGCTCCGCGAGGGGCAGAACGCGCGCATCCACGTCGTCAACGAGCTCGACGAGGAGAGCTCCATCCACTGGCACGGGCTCATCGTGCCGTTCCAGATGGACGGCGTGCCCGGCATCGCCTTCCCCGGCATCGCGCCGCGGTCGACCTTCACCTACGAGTTTCCCGTCGTCCAGGCCGGCACCTACTGGTATCACAGCCACTCCGGCTTCCAGGAGCAGGACGGCCTTTATGGCCCGATCGTGATCGATCCGAAGGACGCCGATCCGGTCAAGGCCGACCGCGAGCACGTCGTCGTGCTGTCCGACCACAGTCCACTGTCCGGCGGCGCGATCTTCGATCGGCTCAAGAAGGAGTCCGGCTACTTCAACCGCCAGCGCCAGACGCTCGCCGGCCTGCTCGCAGGCAAGGACCAACCGCTCAAGGAACGCCTGATGTGGGGCGGCATGCGCATGGATCCCACCGACGTGGCCGACGTGACCGGCTCCACCTACACCTACCTCGTCAACGGCCACGGCCCCCGCGACAACTGGACCGGCCTGTTCCGTCCCGGCGAGCGCGTTCGGCTGCGCATCATCAACGCATCGTCGATGACGACCTTCAACGTCCGCATCCCGGGCCTGCCGATGACCGTCGTCCACGCCGACGGCCTCGCCGTCCGACCGGTGGAGGTCGACGAATTCCAGTTCGGCCCGGCCGAGACCTACGACGTGATCGTCACCCCGCCCGAGGAGCGCGCCTACACGCTCGTCGGCGAGAGCGTGGACCGCTCCGGCCTGGCGCGCATGACGCTGGCGCCGCGGGCCGGCATGGCGGCCGCAGTCCCGGCGCTGCGCAAGCGGCCGGTCGCGACCATGAAGGACATGGGCATGGGCGGCCACGACATGGGGACGATGGACCACGGCTCCATGCCAGCGATGGATCACGCTTCGATGTCCGACATGGACCACGGTCCGGGCGCCACCGCCGGCGGCATGGCGGGGATGGACCATTCGAAGATGGAGCACGGCACGTCCGCCTCCTCGATGACGGGCATGGACCGCTCGGCCACGGGGCACGCCGGCGGCGACATGGGGATGGGCGGCATGGCCATGGGCGACATGAACATGCGCGACTTCTCGAAGGCGTCGGGCGTGAAGAGGGGTCCAGGCGTCCAGACCATCTCGCCGATGCCCGTCGACCGCACCGGCGAGCCCGGCCAGGGACTCGAGGACGTCGGCCACCGCGTGCTGACCTATCGCGATCTCGTCGCCCTCGACCGCAACCCGGACGTGCGGGCGCCGTCGCGGTCGCTCGAGATCCACCTGACCGGCAACATGGAGCGCTACATGTGGTCGTTCGACGGGGAGAAGTATTCCGAGGTGAAGGCGCCGATACCGTTCCTCGCCGGGGAGCGCGTGCGCGTCACGCTCGTCAACGACACGATGATGGGTCATCCGATCCACCTTCACGGCCACTTCTTCGAGCTGGTGACCGGCAAGGGCGCCTACGCGCCGCGCAAGCACACCGTGCTCGTCCAGCCCGGCGGCAAGGTCAGCTGGGACGTCACCGCCAACGAGGGCGACTGGGCGTTCCACTGCCACATGCTCTTCCACATGATGGCGGGCATGATGCAGACCGTGCAGGTCCGCTCGGCGAAGGGGGAGGCGGCATGAAGGCGCTGCTCCTCGCCGGGGCCGCGGCGCTGCTCCTGGCCGCTCCGGCATCGGCCCAGACCATGGACCATTCGATGCACGGCATGAACATGCCGGGCATGCAGATGCCAGCGAAGCCCGCCGCCAGAAAGGCTCCGGCCCGAGCGGCGGTCAAGAAGTCGCCCACGCGGAAGTCGAAGCCCCGCCGTGACGCTCCTGCCCCCAAGACGGATCCGCACGCCGGCCATGCGATGTCCGCGATGCCGGGCATGGACATGGGCGGCGCCCATGCCGATCACGACATGGGCGGCATGCAGGCGGGGGCGTCGGCGCCCGCGCAGGATCCCCACGCCGGACACGACATGTCGTCGATGCCGGGGATGGACATGGGCGGCGGGCACGCCGGCCACGACATGACGGCGATGCAGGGCGCAGCCGAGAAGGTCGGCACCGACCTGCCGCCCGGCGACGCTCCGGCTCCGGCCGCTCAGCCCGGCATGGCGGCGGGCCGCTTCTGGGGCGAGGATCGGATGGCGATGGCCAACCACCACCTGCGCCAGCACCACGGCGGCATGACCTACAGGCAGGTGCTCTTCAACCTCGCCGAGTATCAGGCGCGCAAGGGCGGCGACGGCTACCGCTGGGACGGCGACGCCTGGATCGGCGGCGACGTCGACCGCCTGGCCTTGAAGAGCGAGGGTGAAGGCGCGTTCGGCCAGCGGCTCGAGCATGGCGAGGTCCAGGCGCTCTACAGCCATGCGCTCGATCCATACTGGAACGTGCAGGGCGGCGTCAGGCAGGACTTCGGCCGCGGCCCGTCGCGCACCTACGCGACCGTAGGGATCGAGGGGCTCGCGCCATACTGGTTCGACACGCAGGCATCCGTCTTCCTCTCCACCGAGGGCGAGGTGCTCGGCCGGGTCGAGGGGTGGTACGACCAGCGCATCACGAACTTCTGGGTGCTCCAGCCCCGCGTGGAGGCGAACCTCTCGGCGCAGGACGTGCGCGAGACCGGCACGGGCTCCGGCCTGACCGACCTCGAGCTCGGTCTGCGCCTCCGCTACGAGAAGTCGCGCCGTCTGGCGCCCTACGTCGGCGTGTCGTGGGAGCGCCAGTTCGGCGACACCGCACGCTACACGCGCGCACGTGGCGATGACACCGCGGGCTTCAGCTTCGTCGCCGGCATCAGGGCCTGGTTCTGATCCGACGATCCAAGGGGCGGGGAAACCTGAGGAGAGCAGACGATGGACGATCAGGAACGGCAGCAGGGCCACGGCGGCATGGGCATGGGCTACGGACGCTTCGCGGCGATGATCGCGACGTCCACGGTCGTGATGTTCGGACTCATGTATCTGAACACCTACGTCCTCTCCCACGTCGAGTTCAGCCAGACCCGCATGTGGATGGCGCTCGTCATGGGCGCGGTCATGGCGGCGATCATGATCGGCTTCATGTGGGGCATGTATCCGAACAGGCGCGCCAACCTCGGCATCCTCGTCGGCGCGGTCGCCGTGTTCGGCGGCGCGCTCTGGCTGGTGCGCAGCCAGGAGACGGTCGGCGACGTCGCCTACATGAAGGCGATGATCCCCCACCACTCGATCGCCATCATGACCAGCGAGCGGGCCCACATAAAGGACCCCGAGGTGCGCCGGCTGGCGGACGGCATCATCGACGCGCAGATCCGCGAGATCGCCGAGATGAAGCGTCACATCGCCCGGCTGGAGGCGCACCCGACCCCCGGCGACGCGCCGGACCTCCCGTCCTACCGCGACCGCGGCGCGGCACCGCCCGCTCCCGAGACAGACGCCAGCGCCGGCATCGACACCCGCAAGCCCATCGAGTGATCCGGCGCGCGAGGGGCGAACGCGTTTTTTGCGTATTCCACCCGGGCGGGGGCGAACAGCAGCACGACATGAAGACGATCATCGCCGCCGCAGCCGTGGCGCTCGCAGCGACCTCGGTCACGGCGCAGAACGCGCCCGGACACCAGGGCATGAGCCATCAGGGCATGGACCACGGGCGCATGATGCAGGCCACTCCCGCCAATCCGTATCCCCCGTCCGAGATGCAGATGCACGAGCGGATGATGGCCGCGATGGGCGCCGACGCCACCGAGACCTGGGTCCGCAAGATGATCGAGCATCACCGCGGCGGCATCGCCATGTCACGCATCGTCCCGCAGCAGACGAAGGACCCCCCGGTGCGGCAGATGGCGACGAAGACGATCGCCGAACAGACGAAGGAGGTCGCCGATCTCAACGGCTGGCTGAAGTCGCACGGCAAGCGGCCGCAGTGAACGTCGCCGGCACGCGGCCGGCCACGAGCCTGCCGCGTTCCGACGCCCAGCAAGGGGCCTGACCGCCCGCCCGGACGATGGTCGTCGGGTCGTCGCCGAGATACCGGAGAACCGCCATGTCGCTGCTTCACACCGCCGGACAGGGCCTGCTCATGGCCGCCGGCATGGCCTGGAAGACCGGATGGAGCCTGGTGCTGGGATTCGCCATCTCGGCGGTCCTGCAGGCCGCGGTCTCCGCCGACGCGCTGCGGGACAAGCTGGGGCGCAGCAGCGCCCGCTCCGTGGCCATCGCCACCGCCGCCGGCGCCGCGAGCTCCAGCTGCTCCTACGCGTCCTCGGCCATCATGCGCACGCTGCTCAAGAAGGGCGCGGCGCTGGCGCCGAGCCTCGCCTTCCTGATCGCGTCCACCAATCTGGTGCTTGAACTCGGCATCATCCTCTTCCTGCTGCTGGGCTGGCAGTTCACCGCCGCCGAGTGGATCGGCGGCCTCGTGTTCATCGCCATCATGGTGCCCGTCTCGCGTGTGCTGATCCCGCACCGGCTGGTCGAGCAGGCCCGTCGGCACGAGGAGGAAGAGAGCGGTCACGACCACGGCGCGATGGGGCTGAAGGGCGACACCTGGCGCGACCGGCTGCGCGATCCCGACGCGCTGCCCACGATCGCCGGCGCCTTCGCCATGGACTGGCGCATGCTGTGGAAGGACCTGCTCGCGGGCTTCGTCATCGGCGGCATGCTCGCCGCCTTCGTCCCCGACCACTTCTGGCAGACGCTGTTCCTGTCGCACCTGCCGCCATGGGAGCGCCTCCTCGCCGACGTCGTGATCGGTCCGCTGGTAGCCATGCTCTCGTTCGTCTGCTCGATCGGCAACGTGCCCCTCGCCGCCGTCCTGTGGGGCGGCGGCATCAGCTTCGGCGGCGTGCTAGCATTCCTCTACGCCGACCTGATCGTGCTGCCGCTGATCGACGCCTATCGCCGCTACTTCGGCATGCGCATGGCGCTGGCGATCGGAGCGACGCTGTTCGTGTCGATGGCCCTGGCCGCGCTGCTAGTGGGCGGCGGCTTCGAGCTGCTCGGCCTCCTTCCGCCGCAACACGGCGACGCCAAGGCGTCGATGACCGAATTCTCGTTCGACTACACCTTCTACCTCAACATGGCCGCCCTCGCGCTCGCGGGATGGCTATTCTGGCAGTCACGCCGCAGGGCGGCCGGCGACGATCACCACGCCCTTCACTACGGCTAGAGCCCGCGGCGCAGGGCCGACCGGCCGGTTATGGATCGGTCCCACATCGGAAGAAGGGGAGGCGCTCGCGCCTCCCCTCCGGCTCACTTCTTCTGCATGCCCGACATGTCGTGGCCGGCGTGGTCGCCGCCCTTCTTCATGTCGCCGCAGCAATCCCTCTTGCCGTCCTTGCAGCAGTCCGCACCGTCTTTGCAGCACGTCTTGTCCGCGCAGCAGTCGGCCGCCGCGAACGCGGTAGCGGGAACGAGCGCGAGCGCGATCGCCGCGCCGATGAACTTCATGCTCTTCATGTGTCTTGATCCTCGAATGCGTGATGGTCTGTAAAATCAGGCGATCAGGCGGTTCGAGGAGGCGGCGGCGACGGGCCGCCCGATCGGCCTTCCAGAACGGGATGGAGCGACGCCGAAGCCGACGCCGACGTCGCGGCCGGCGCCGAAGACGCGACCTGCGCGTCGACCGACGTGGCGACGCAGGCGCCGGCACAGGAGATGGGTGGGGCCTTCTTGACGGGGACGCTCGGGGCGCGATCACAATCGGCCATAGCGGCCTTCGCGCTCGCGATCGGCACGGCCTGCGCCATGCTTTCGCACATCGGCCCCATGCGCACTAGCAGCATGACGCCGAGAAGCGTCAGCGCGCATGCGCGAAGAAGGCGGCCGAAGCTCATGAATGCCTTGTAGGATCTGCCGCGTGATCGCGCCAGATCAGTGCGCGACCGAGAGCGCCATCCACAAGGCCATGGCGACCATCATCACGTTCTCCGTCAGCGACAGGAAGCCGAGCGGCACGTTGCTGTCCCCACCGACACAGGCGCACTTCAGCTCGCGGCGATCGACATAGACGGCCTTGATCACGGACGCCGCTCCGATGGTCCCGATCACCAGCGCGATCGGCACCGACAGCCAGGTCAGCACGCCCGCCGCCATCAGCACGCCGGCCAGCCCCTCGGCATAGGGGTAGACGTAGGAATACGGCACCCAGCGCCTGGCCAGCAGGTCGTAGTTCAGGAACATCGTCGCGAACCGCTCGACGTCCTGCAGCTTCAGCAGCGCCAGCACGCACATCGAGAAGGCGATGAACCACTCGCCCGCCCGCACGGTCAGCGGCGTCCCGAACGCCGCCTGGCTCGCCGCCAGCGCCATCAGCGCCGTCATGGCGAACACGACCGCGACCGGCCGATAGGTCACCGCCTTGGGATCGGGCACGGACTTGCCGAAGAAGCGTCGCAGGTCGTCGTAGCCGCCGATCCGCTCGCCGCCGATGAAGACCTGGGGCGTCGTCTTCACGTCGTGCGCCGCCTTGAAAGCGTCCGTCTCCTCCCGCGTGCGCAGCCAGTGGTCCTCGAGCTCGTATCCGTTCCGCCGCAGCAGATCCTTGGCCTTCAGCCCGAACGGGCAGGTGTGGGCCGGCATCACCATGCGGTGGAGAACCGCCTTCTTCGTCGCCATCTCGTCTTCTCCGACTCCCGATCGGGTGCCATATGGCGTCCGTACCATGGTCCGGAGTCAAGACGTGGCAGGCATGACGATCGCCAAGCTCGCGGCCGAAGGCGGCGTCGGCGTCGAGACCATCCGCTTCTATCAGCGCCGCGGCCTGATCGAAACGCCCGACAGGCCACGGGGCGCCGGGACCGCCGGTGGCATCCGCCGCTATGGCGCCAACGATGTGCGACGCTTGCGCTTCATCAGATCGGCGCAGGCGGCGGGCTTCACGCTGGAGCAGATAGCCGAGCTTCTCGAGCTGGACGCCACGGACGATCGCGCACGGGCGCGCGAACTCGCCGGCGAGCGGCTCGAGGCCTTGGACGCCCGGATAGCCGAACTGGAACAGGCGCGCGCGTCGCTTCGGCGTCTCGCGCAGGAATGCGGCAGCGGCAGCGCGGGACCTTGCCCGATCCTGTCGGCGTTCGACGCCGCCTGATCGGCCGGCGCCTGGCAGCGGCGCCCGCGTCACTCCGGGAAAGCTCCACGTATCCTCCACGCCAGAGGCGGAATCAGCGTAACGGACGCATCGGATCCCCGCAGTCCTCGGCGTAGATGGTCTGTCGCCAGCCAATCCCGGTTGGTCAGCGACGGAGACATACGATGCCGGACGACGCCGGTGAGATCATCCTCGACCACCTGGTCGACACCTTCGAGGCCGCACGGCTCCTCGGAACCACTCCCGCCATGATGCGCCAGCTGAGGTGCTACGGAGGAGGGCCCTGCTACATCAAGCTGGGCCGATCGGTGCGCTACAGCATCCGCGACATCGAGATGCACAAGGCGAAGAACCGCGTGGCGAGCACCAGCGAGCACTGGCGCGCGGCCTGACCCTGCCGGGCGGGCACATGCCCGCCCTCATCCCCCTGCACATCGATGGAACTCCCATGACGATCGCCCCCCGGCGCGCGGCAGAAGCCGCGCGCGAACTCGATGGCCGCGCCATCTCCGACATCCACAGAACCTCCCGGGACATCGCCGAGCCGCCGACGCTGCTGCTCACCCTGGCGACGCTCATTCCGTGCGATCCCGCGGCCCTGGCCGCCACGCCCATCGAGCTGATCGACCGGAAGAACGGCGTGCTACGCGTGCCGCAGGACGACCGGCGCTTCGCGGAGGTCGCGATGGGCAACGCGGCAGCATATGCCGTCGAGGCGGCGACCGCCGGGCGGACATGCGGTCCTCTCGTGATGGACGTGTGCGGCCGGGCGCTGCGCGTGGACGACGACACGCTAGGCTACGCGCGGGAGCTCCTCCTCTTCGATGCCCTCCTCCCGATAGACCTGTGCTGGACCTTCTCCTCGCTCCGCGAAGGCGTGGTCGCGGGCATGCTCGACGCGGACGCGCCCTATGCCGCGGTCCTGGGACAGGCGGGCTTCGGGGCTCCACCCGGCGTGGACCGGCGATGGCATCTCGCCCAGCAGCGGGCGGTCTCGAACTGGTGGGCGTTCCGCATCGGCGGGGCTCCGGACCGGACGTGGCCTGCCTGATCCGCGAGTGCATCGCCTTCCACGACCACCTCGACTTGGCTCCCTCTCGGAGGCACGAGCCGTGACCGGGGCGGCACCGATCCCGCCGAGCGTGCCCGACATGCGCGTGCTGCTTGAAGGCGCACGCACCCTCGGCGGCGCGCACGGCGCCGTCCTGGAGATCTGCCTGCTGACCCTCTGCCTGCCCTTCGAGGCGGTGGCGATCGATCTCGAGCGCATAAACTGGCGGAACGGCCACGTGCCCGTCCCCCTCCGCAAGGGCGGGGCCAGGATCCTTCCGCTGCCCGGACCCGCGCGCCAGACGATCATCCGCATCGCGGGCGCGTCCCGCGCGACGGGGCAAGCCGTCACCGCCGGCCGGGGTCGGCGTCTGAAGCATGCGGACGTGCGGCTGGACCGCCTGCAGGACTGGCTCGCCGACGAGGCCCCGGCGACGATCCCGGTCCCTCCCTGGAACTTCCACGGCATCAGGATGGCCGGACGGCATGCCCTCCTCGAGCACGGCCGCACGATGCGCGAGGCGAACGCCGCCGTCGGCGTCGTCGCCCGCCCCACCAGCAGGGCCGACATCCTCCCGCCGTCCCGCATCGAAGGGTTGGCGGCGGTCGGCCTGGAGGTCTGGTGCGAGATCCTGCTCGGTGGCGGCCGCGCACGGACCGGGAAGGGCTGAGCGCGACGCGAGAAGCGTCGGCGGCGCCGAACGGCGCCGCCGGAGAGACATGAGGAAAGCGGTGGAAGCGGGAGGCAGGAAGAAAGCGCCCCCGATCCACCGACACGTCGAGATTGACGAGGATGCAGAAGGACACCCGGACATGGACGAAGCGCACGCCGACCTTCCGAGCCGCTACCGCAGATCGGACGGCACCATCGACACCGCCAGGCTGAAGGCCGAGATCTCGATCGCCGCCATCGCGGCGACGGCATCGACGCTCAAGCGGTCCGGGCGGCAGCTGAAGGGCATCTGCCCGCTCCACGACGAGAACGAGCCGAGCTTCTTCGTCGACGACGGCAAGGGCGTGTTCTTCTGCTTCGGCTGCGGCGCAGGCGGCGACGCGATCGCCCTGCAGTCGCGGCTGCACGGGCAGACGTTCCGCGAAGCGTGCCTGGAGCTCGCCGGGGCACATCGCGGCGCGACGCCGCGGCCGACCGCCACCGCCAGGAGGCCGGGTCTCCGCACGCGACCATCGGGCTTCCAGCTTGCCCGGGCGGAGTGGCGGGGCGCAGGCGGCGTCGAGGGGACGCCGGCGGAGGCGTATCTCATCTCGCGGGCGATCGGGCATGACGTGCCGCCCAGCATCCGCTTCGGCCGGATCCCGAGGTTCTGGCGAGACGACGGCCGTCCCGGTCCGCGGCTGCCCGCGAGGGTGGCGGCGGCGCAGGACGTCCGCGGCGCGGTCGTCGGCATCCTGCGGACCTTCGTGGAGGACGACGGCAGAAAGGCGCGCCACGGCGAAACGAGGCTCAGCCTCGGACGCATCCGGGGCAGCGCTCTGCGGCTCGGGCCGGTCGCACCCGCCATCATGCTGGCGAGCGCGGTTGAGGACGCATTGTCGCTGCGCCTCATGTTCCCCGGCGCGACGGTCTGGTCGACGTTCGGAGACGCCAACCTGCCCCTCGTCGAGCTGCCGCCGGCCGTGCGGAAGGTCACTCTGTGCGGCGACGCCGACGCCACCGGCCGCGCCGCCGTAGCCGCCGCGGCCGCCGCGCTAATGGCGCGCGGCATCGAGGTCGACGGGCTGTTCCCGCGCGCCGGCGCCAAGGACTTCAACGAGGAGTGGGTGCTCCTCCACACCTGACCCCTCCCACCACCCCACCGTCGCCGCGCCGCAAGGCCCCGCGAACATCGAAAGGACGAACCATGCCCAAGAAGAAGACGCCAGGCACCTCCATCGCCGTCGCGCCGACCCGCCGCGATATCGCGCGCCGGATCGGCAGCCAGCTGGTCCAGGTCGACGCCATCTACAACGTCCCGTCCGTGCACCCGTCGGGCAACGGCCCATGGGCAGACGAGGCGGACAAGATCGCATGGACCGATCCGGCTACTGGCTTCCCCTGCATCATCCGGCGCTCCCAGCGATGGGGCCACCTGTGCGGCTACGTCGGCGTGGAGCACGGCCATGCGCTGCACGGGTTCGACGTCAAGGCGCTCGCCGGCATCGGCCTGCGCGTCCACGGCGGCATCGACTATGCCGAGCCCTGCGCGGCGCGGGATCCGGAGCCGGTCTCGGTCTGCCACGTCACTCGCATCAAGGAGGGATATTTCGTGCCGGCAAGCTCGGAGATCCTGCGCAACGACCTCGCGCGGGAGGTCGCCGCGCGTGACGACGCATGGTGGCTGGGCTTCTCCTGCGACAAGGAGGGCGACGCCCTTCCGAAGGCCGACCGCACCCGCACGACCGAGTTCCTGGGGACCCAGACGCGCGTCTATCGCGACGAGGCCTACGTCCATGCCGAGTGCACCCGCCTCGCCGCGCAGCTGAAGGCGATGGAGACCGGCTCCATCCTACCCCCGGCTCCGACCGTCCTGCCCATCTCCGACCGCCGGGAGGACGAGGCGTGATCGCCGTTCCGCACGACATCGAACCCATGCTGGCCTGGGGCTACTGGCTTCGCATCGAGCCGATGGCGAACGGCACGCGGCTCGTCGACGAGGCCGGCGGCTCCTGGACCACCCTGCGCTCCGCTTTCTGGTCCGGGCGCCTGAACCTGCCGCTGCGCCCGTCCCCGGATCACGGTGTCGAGCCGCAGCCCGACGAGGTATCGATCGAGCTGCTCCACTCCTTTCTCGCGTCGGCTGTCGTGATGCCTGATCCCCGCAAGTGGGAACGGACTGCGGAACTCTTCCGTCGCGAGTGGCAGATGGCCGAGGCCTACCGTCTCTTCCTCGTCGGTCTCGGCATGGTGGCCGCGGACAAGGCCCAGGCATGCGCCGGCGAACTCACCGCCGAAGGCGTGTCGGCGCTGCGGATGCTGGACGCCACGCGCCCGGACCGCGTCCGCCACGTCCGGCCCTGCCAGCGGTCGGTGGATCTCCTCATCGACATCGAGCGGTCGCCGATCGTCGATGAGGCGCAGCTGGAGCGGCTGGAGCGGATCGCCGCCGGATGGGACTATCACTTCGCCCGGCGCGACATCGGCACGTCGTCGAGCATCATACTGCTGGCCCCGACAGACGGCCCCGTGTCGGTTCGTAAGACGGTCTGGAGCATCAGCTTCCCTGACCCCGCGCGGCGCGACGCTTTCTACGCCTGGCTATGCACGCGGGTCGACCGCTGGCCGGAATGGGCGAAGATCGCGAAGGAGTATGTCGCGGTGGACCAGCTCACACCGTACCTGCTGTCCCTCATGACCGAGGCCATTGCGCCCTGGCCGGCCGATACGACGATGCGGGGACGCTAATTCACCGGGCTGCTCGTCCGAACAGCACAACCTCAGGGCATACTGTCTGCTCCGGATCGGGCCCTCACCCGTCGACCCTGCGCACGGCGTAGGATTGCGACCTGATCCGCCAGCACGTTCGGGTCGCAGCCTTCGCGCAGATAGTCGCGACAGCTCAGCAGGGCTCGAAGCCGCGGGCTACGCGCCGCGGCATCACCGACCCTCCCGGCAGGCGCCGCCGGAAGCATCGCGATCCGCATATCCACATAACGCGCCAGCCTCTCGACGCGGCCGGTGACGCGCTTCAGCTCGCCACGGCGAGCGCGGGACACCAGCGGCTGGTCCACGCCCGCGGCATCGGCGAGCGCCTGCTGCGAGGGGAGTCCGCCCGTCTTCAGCGCTTCCGCCAGAGCCATCAATCTCGCTGCATCGTCCATCGCCGCTTGCCTATATCGCATATTCGCATTACAAGCCATGCGTATTATGCGGATCACGTTTGCAGACATGTTCAGCGGCGCGGGCCTCTTCAGCGCCGGCGCGGTCCGCGCCGGCATGACGCCCGCGTTCGCCATCGACCTGTCGAAGGACGCGATCGCCAGCTACAACCGCAACGTCGCGCCGGTCGGCGTCGTGGGCTCGACGCTGGACGCCCATGACGTTCCGAAGGTCGACGTGCTGCTGGCCGGACCTCCCTGCCAGGGCTTCTCGACCCTCGGCCGCCAGGATCCGCTGGACGCCCGCAACGCCCTGGCGCTGACGGTGCCCGAATGGGCGGCGCGTTGCGACGCCTCGGTGGTGATCGTCGAGAACGTGCCGCCCTTCCTGCGGTCGGCGAAGTGGCAGGAACTCGCCGCCAGCTTCCGCGCACTCGGCTACGCGGTGGAGGCATGGGAGCTAGAGGCCGCGGACCACGGCGCCGCCCAGCTGCGGCGGCGATCATTCACGATCGCGTCGCGGATCGGCACGATCGCGGCGCCCGAGTCCGTCGCCGGTCCGCACAGGACCGCTGGCTCCGTCCTCGCCGAGCCCGTAGATCCGGACGATCCCATGCATGTGTGGCCGACGCCCGCCGGAATCGCCGCGTCGCGCATCGCGCTCGTCCCGCCGAAGGGCGACAAGCGCGACATCATGCGCCAGGCGCCCGAGCTGTGCCCGCCTTCGTGGGCGAAGGTCGGCTGCCAGGCGACAGACGTGTGGGGGCGGATCGATCCCGACCGACCGGTCAACACGCTCCGCTGCACGTTCCAAAACCCGTCCAAGGGCCGCTACCTGCACCCCGTCGAAAACAGGACATTGTCGCTTCGGGAAGGCGCACGCCTCCAAGGTGTGCCCGACGATTGGACGTTCGTGGGCAGGCCCTATCCGGTGGCTCGGCAGATCGGCAACGGCGTGCCCGTGCCGCTGGCGGAGGCCGTCTGCCGTGCGGTCGCCGAGGCCATGCGGCGGGCGAGCGCGCGACCGCTAGCCGCCTGACGGGTCCGCGGGCGCAGGCGTCAAGTCGTCCCTCCACGCCTCGTCCTCAGGGTCCACGATCTCAGCAGTCTCCTCGACGTCCTCCTCGTCCTCGTCCTCGCCGGCCAGATCGCGTTCGAGCGCCTTGATGGCCTCCACATGCACGGTGCGCGCGTGCTTGATGAGTTCGAGGAGCCCGATGATCTGGATGCTCGACGTCGGACCCGCACGCTTGAACTCTTCGAGCAGCATCCGCTCAGGGTTCTTCGTCGGACTAGGCTCGGGCATCGCACCGATCAGGTATCCATTGACGCGGACGTCATGCGGCACGTTGCCCTCGCACCAGAACCGCACGTCAGCCACGTAGTTCTCAAGCTGCCGCCAGTGATCGATGGTCAGGGGGAGGCCTGGGCTCTTCAGCTCCACGACCTTCACCGTGTAGGGCCCCTCCTCCATCGGATCCGACATCAGAAACACGAGGTCCGGCCGGACGTCGGCTTCGTCGTCTCCATTCATGATGGGGGCGAAGCGGTCGACCTTCAGATGCTCGGCCAACCGGGTGACGGTGGTGTTGATCCCCTGATCGCTCGAGATGTACGTCGAAAATTCAGGGCGTATGAGCCACGGGTTCTCCTTGAAGAGCTGATGCAGCGCCTTCTCGGACTGCTTCCTCTTCCAGTCCTCCTTGCCCTTCTCGTAGAGCATCTCGAGCTTCTCGATCCCGCCACGACGAGCGCGATACAGCTTGATCGAATCGCGCTTCTCGATCTCCGACAGCTGCCTGAGCTGCCCCATGATCTGGGCGATGGTCTCCGCGTCCGTCCCCTTGGAAGCCAAGGTGATCAGGACCTCGGTCGCGTTGATCGAATGGATGATCGCCGGCGCGATCTCCTCGAACTCGGGCGTCCCTACCTCGTACTGCTGGGCTATCGTCTGCAGCAGCCGCTTGCCTGCCTTCCGCGTCTTGGCAGGCAGCGTCTCGATCGTCCGCGAGATGACGCTCGCGGTCTTGTCCTCCAGCAGCTTGCGGTCCGCCTCCGCCCGCTTGAAGCGCGAGTGCTCGTTGATCGCGCCCCTCATGACCCGGACGATCGCCTCCAGCATCGCGCCGACGACCTCGTTGCCTTCCTTGATCCCGTTCCGGGCCGTATTGACGAAGTCGATGTCAGACCGGTCCAAGGCGTCGGCCTCGACGATGCAGTCCATGTAGTCCGTGCTGTGGAAGCTGTGCATGCCCGTCGGCAGGCCGAAGAGGGCAGGCCCGGCCGCAAGCCGATTGTTGCAGTAGATCGTCGCCCCGCGATCCGCCCCGGATCCATGGGATCTCGCCAAAAAGCCGACATAGTAGCTGAACGGCAGATCACCGATCCCCGGGACGTGCACGGACGCCTTCTGGCGCTCGCCGCGGGCGATCCCCTCCCGCGTCAGATGGGTCGGGAAGATGAACTCGTAATCGGGCACCTCGAACTTCAGCGGCTCGCCGTTCACCTCGATGACGAAGTCCTCGGGCCTTATCGCGCTGAACGACTTCGTGATCGCCTTCTTGATCTTCTCGAGCGAGTCCCTGGTCGCGTCGGCCTTCAGCCGGCTCAGCGTGACCTTCGTGCCCTGCATGTCGGGATGCAGGCCGTCCTCATACGTCACAGGGATGCGCACCTCGGCGATTGACGCCGCCTGGTTGAGATCCTCGTCCACAAGCTCGATGACCGTGGCGTAGGTCTCGCCCTTCCGCTTGGTCCACAGCTTGACGGTGAGAGCGGCGCCGAAGCCCGCCAGCTTGCCCACACCCTTGCGCCCCATCACATAGCGGCCGCCCTCGGACGTCAGGTTGATCTCCTTGCCGACCTCCTTGTTGAGCCGACGCTGACGGTTGAGCGGGAGAAACTTCTTCTCGACCTCCAGCCAGGTCATCCCATGCCCGTCGTCCTCGATGACGACGTCGATGTCCTCCGGCAGTGTCCGGAACAGCGCCTCGAGGTTGAGGAGTGCGGGCTGCCCCGCCGCATCCACGTCGTTGGCAGGAGTCCGTCCCTCGGCGATGTCCAGAAGAGGAGCCACTCCGACCACGCGTGCGGCCTCCTCATCCGCCTTCGCCTTTGCTCGCGTCCTCTCCTGCTGGATGAGCACATCAGGAACGGTGACCCACACAGTCGAAGCGTCCGAGTCGTAGGCATTGGCGATGAACTCGACCAGCACCTTGCCGAGGTTCGTGTAGAGGTTGATCCCGAGGCTCTTCAGGATGCCGCTCTGAATCGCCATTCCCATCTGGGGCGGCCGGCCAGCGGCGTCCTTGACGACGAGATCAGCGCCCTCGCCGATGTCCCCGTCCGCAGCAGTTGCCATGATGAAGCTCCTCCCAAACGAAGCGTAACAGGAGCGGCCGCTATCCGGAAGGACCCGCCGTTGCGGTCGCAGGGCAGCGCTTCGCACGTCGGACCATCGCTGCACCGAAGGCGACTCGTAAAAATTCTGAGCCACTCCTCGACGGATTCGTCGACCACATGATAGTGTGGCCTCGGCAAGACAGGGGGATCTGTCGTTCCAAGCGTCGATCAAGTGCGCATCGAGCCGGTCTCCGGTCGATTGCTCGCCGATTGCTCGTGGAATCGACAAAAAGACAGCCCCTCCCCGTCACAACGACGGAGAGGGGCTAAGTCCTTGATTTCCAGTGGCGCGCCCGGAACGATTCGAACGTCCGACCCTCAGATTCGTAGTCTGATGCTCTATCCAGCTGAGCTACGGGCGCGTTGTGGAGCGGCGCTGTTAGCCGGCGAATCGGAGGGGCGCAAGTGCGTTGCGTCATTTTTCTTCACCGCCTACGCCATTTTCATGAACCGTCCGCCGCTTCGCCCACTCGCCCCCGTTCTGGCCACCATCCTGCTCGCCGGATGCGCCGCCGATCCCACCGCCTATCCTTCGCTCGCGCCGCGCGCAGTCGAGAAGCTGGGGTTCGAGGAGCCGGAGACGGTCCCAGCGCCGCTGGTCGCCGATCCGGCACTGGACGCGCGGATCGCGGCAGCGGCGGCGAAGCGGGCGGATGCGGCGCGGGCGTTCGACGCGGCGGCGACGCGCGCCGAGCGGCTGGCCCGCGCGGCACGGGGCGCGGCGGCGGGCAGCGACCGCTGGCTGGACGCGCAGACCGCGCTGGCGGAACTCGATTCGCTGCGCGCCGCACATGGCGAGGTGGTCGGGGTACTGGAGGATATGGCGGCACAGCGCGCCCAGGCGCTGCTGCCGGCCTATCCGGCGCTGGAGAAGGCGCGCGAGGAGGCGAAGGCTGCCGCTACCGCGCAGACGCAGCGGATCGATGCGCTGACCCGCGCGCTGGCGCCCGCTACCGCGTCGGCGACGGCCTGACCGGTCGGGCGATGCGATAGCGGATGTGGTGGCGCAACGGATCGCCGCGCGCCATGTCGGGATGGTCGAAATCACCCCCCGGGTCGCGCAGCATCCCCAGCCGCTCCATCAGCCCGCGGCTGCGCACGTTGGCGGGCACGGTCACCGCGGTCGCCGCCGGGGCATCGAGGTTGCGCCAGCCCCACGACAGGCTGGCGCGCGCCGCCTCCAGCGCCAGCCCCTGCCCCCATGCCTCACGCGCGAGCCGCCAGCTGATCTCCAGCTCGCCCGCGATCGGCGTGCCCTTGCGCCCGCGCTTCAGCCCGCAGAAACCGATGAAGGCACGATCGCTGCGCCGCTCCAGCGCCCAGAAGCAATGGCCGTGGCGGGCCTGCGATTCGGTCATCCGGTCCTTCAGCCGTCGGCAATCGGCCAGGCTGTCGGGCGGGCCAAGGTAGCGCATCACCTCCGCGTCCTGCCCCATCGCGTAAAGCGAGGCGATGTCGGAGCGGCGCCACGGGCGCAGGATGAGGCGACG
Organism: Sphingomonas adhaesiva; assembly: GCF_002374855.1. GTDB lineage: Bacteria > Pseudomonadota > Alphaproteobacteria > Sphingomonadales > Sphingomonadaceae > Sphingomonas > Sphingomonas adhaesiva. Next base: position 354,759 of record NZ_NWVC01000001.1, on the reverse strand, counting down.
GGTGCCGATCATGCCGCGCGCCCGATCGCGTAGGTGACCGCGGGACGCAGCGGATCGCCCGCCGCGCTGGCGGGATGGTCGAAGTCCAGGTCGGGCAGATGCCGCATTCCCAGCCGCTCCATGAGCCGGCGGCTGGCGACGTTGATCGCCGCGGTGATCGCGACGACGCGCGGCTCGGTGCGATGCGCCCAGGCCCAGACAAGGCAGGCGTCCGCGGCCTCGCGGGCATAGCCCTGCCCCCAGGCATCCAGCGCAAGCAGCCAGCCGATCTCCAGCTCGCCGGCGATCGGCGTATCGGGTGCCCCGGGCTTCAACCCGCAGAAACCGATGGTCCGACCATCGGCGCGGCGCACGACCGCGCGGAACCCCAGCCCGTCGGCGCGATAGCCGGCGTGGCGCGCGATCGCCGCGTCGCTGGCGGCGCGATCCTTGACGGGGCCGAGCTGCGCCATGACGACGGGGTCGGCCCACATCGCGTGGAGCGGCGCGCGGTCGGCCGGCTCCGGCCAGCGCAGCAACAGGCGCGGCGTTTCGATCACGCCCCCAGCAGCCGCGCCGCATGGGCGGCGTGATAGGTCAGCACCCCCGAACAACCCGCGCGCTTGAACGCCAGCAGCGTTTCCAGCACCATCGCATCGCGATCCGCCGCGCCGGCGGCGACCGCGGCCTCGATCATCGCATATTCGCCGGACACCTGATAGGCGAACACCGGCACCGCGAACCGATCCTTCACCTGCCGGATGATGTCCAGATACGGCAGCCCCGGCTTCACCATCACGCTGTCCGCTCCCTCGGCGAGGTCCAGCGCGACCTCGCGCAGCGCCTCCTGCGCATTGGCGGGATCCATCTGATAGGTCTTCTTGTCGCCCTTCAGCAGCCCGCGGGTGTTCACCGCGTCGCGGAACGGCCCGTAGAAGGCGGAGGCATATTTGGCGGCATAGGACATGATCTGGACGTTGACGAAGCCTTCGCCTTCCAGCGCGGCGCGGATGAGGCCGATGCGCCCGTCCATCATGTCGCTGGGCGCGATCACGTCCGCCCCGGCGCGCGCCTGGTTGAGGCTTTGCGCCACCAGCGCCTCCACCGTCGCGTCGTTGAGGACGTAGCCGGCCTCGTCCACCAGCCCGTCGTGGCCGTGCGCGGTATAGGGATCGAGCGCGACGTCGGTCAGGACGCCGATGTCGGGCACCGCATCCTTGATCGCACGGGTCGCGCGACACATGAGATTGTCGGGGTTGGCGGCTTCCGCGCCGTCATCACTGCGCCGGTCGGGCGGGGTATTAGGGAACAGCGCCAGGCACGGAATGCCGAGATCGCGCGCCTCCTTCGCCCGCGCCACGATGCCGTCCAGCGACCAGCGCGACACGCCCGGCAGCGTGGCGATCGGCTCCTCAACCCCCTGCCCTTCGGTGACGAACAGCGGCCAGATGAGGTCGGCGGGGGTCAGCGTGTTTTCGGCGTGGAGCCGGCGGCTCCAGCCGGAGGCGCGGGTGCGACGCAGGCGGAGGGCGGGATAGGCGGCGGTCATCCACGAGCTTTCCCGCATCGCGCGCGCCGGCGCAAGCGTTACGGGTCCGAAACCGCCGGTCATGCGTTGCGCACGCCATGATGGAAATCCGTTCCGCCGCGCTGATCGTCAACGCGCAGTCGCGCCGCGGGCGCAAGATGTTCAAGCACGCCTGCCGCCGGCTGCGCGACCTGCCGTTCAAGGTATCGCCGCATGCGGTGAAGAACCCCGCGCACCTCGACCGCACCGTCCGCCAGGCATTGGAGGCGAAGCCCGACCTGGTGATCCTGGGCGGCGGCGACGGGACGATCAGCGGGCTGGTCGACCTGCTGGTCGGGCATGACGTGGTGCTGGGCGTGCTGCCGCTGGGTACCGCGAACAGCTTCGCCCGGACGCTGGGCCTGCCGCTCGATATCGACGGGGCGATCGACGTGCTGGCCAGCGGCGTGCCCAAGCGGATCGACCTGGGGATGATCGACCAGGATTACTTCGCCAATTGCGCGGCCATGGGCCTCAGCCCGCAGATCGCCGAGACCGTGCCGCACCGGCTGAAGAAGGTTGCGGGGCGCGTCGGCTATCTCGGCTGGGCGGCGTACCAGCTGGGCAAGTTCCGCCCCTTCACCCTGTTCGTCGACGACGGCAGCGGGGAGAAGGAATTGCGCGTGGTGGAGGTGCGTATCTCGAACGGCCCCTATCACGGCGGCACCTGGCTGGTGGACGAGGCGTCGGTGACGTCGGGGAAGATCGTCGTCCAGGCGGTGCGCGGGCATTACAAGCGGCGGCTGGTGACGAATTGGGCGTGGAGCTTCCTTGGGCGGCCCGAACGGCATCACGATACGGTCAGCTTTACCGGCACCTCGATCCGTGTCCGCACCGACCCGCCGCTGCCGATCTCGATCGACGGGGAGGTGCTGGCGCATACCCCCGTCACCGCGCATGTCGCGGCGGGAGTGATCGAGGTGATGGTGCCGCGCGCCTCGAACTGACGCGCGCGGCTCACGCGGTCGGCTTCATCGCGCCGGCGGGTTCCACGTCGGCGTGGCTGCGCTCCTCGCATTCATGTTCGTGCGGCACGACCAGCGCGCCTTTCCGCCACGTGCCGCGGGCGTAGTAGAGCAGCGCCAGCGACATGCTGCTGAACAGGCTGACCGGGAAGCTCCACCACAAGGCATCGACGCCCAGCGTCGGGTGGAGCAGCGCCACCACGCCCAGCCGGATCGGGAACATCGCGGTGAACAGGATCGCCAGCGGCCCCCACACCGCGCCATTGGCGCGCACCGTGCCGAACACCACCATCGTCACGCCGAACAGCACGAACGCCCAGGTGACGATATGGTTGATGTGGCGCGCGATCGGCAGCGCCGCGCTGTCCGCGCCGACGAACAGCGCCAGGATCGCGCGGTCGAACACCAGCGACAGCGCGATCGCCCCGCCGGTGAGCAGCAGGTTGAAAAGGATGCCCGATCGCGCGATCGCGCCCACCCGGTCCCAGCGGCCCGCGCCGATATTCTGCGCGGTCATCGCGCTGACCGCGGCGCCGATCGCCATCGCGGGCATCTGGATATAGGTCCAGATCTGCTGTGCGATGCCATAGGCCGCGGTGACCTCCACCCCGTTGCGGTTGACCAGCCCGACCATCGCCAGCCCGGCGCCCGAAATGACCAGCATCTGCGCGCCGATCGGCAGCCCCTTCGACGCGATCAGCCGGGTCAGCGCGCGTTCGGGCAGCAGGTAGCGCCACTCCGCGCCGCGCAGCCGCAGCGGCACGTCGCGCCAGTAGAGATAGCCGACCAGCACCGCGCAGGAGATCAGGTTGGCGACCAATGTCGCCGCCGCCGACCCCGCGATCCCCCACACTGGCGCCGGCCCCAGCCCGAGGATCAGCACCGGGTTGAGCGACGAATCGAGCACCACCGACAGAACCATGAACCACAAGGGCGTCAGCGAATCGCCGATCCCGCGCAGCCCCATGAACACCAGCACCAGCAGCATCGACGGCGGCAGGCTGAGGAAGATGACGCGCAGATATTCCAGCGCCTCGTCATAGGCGCGGCCGGGGGTGGCGAGCAGCGTCAGGATTTCCGGCGCGAAGACATAGCCGGCGATCGCGGTGACGACCGACGCCGCCAGCACCAGCCCCACCGCCGAGCCGAACGCGCGCCGCGCGCCGTCAACGTCGCGGCGGCCCCAGCTTTGCCCGACCAGGATCGTCGCGGCCATGCCAAAGCCGAACACCATCCCGAACATCAGGAACATGATGATGTTGGCATTGCTGGTCGCGGCCAGTGCATCCTCGCCCAGGAAGCGGCCGACCCAGATCGTGTTGATCGACCCGTTGAGCGATTGCAGCACGTTCGACCCGAGCGTCGGCAGCGCGAACGCCAGCAACGTCGGCGCGATGGGGCCGGAGGTGAGGTCGCGCCCGCTGCGCTGGGGCCGCGAATGTTGCGAATGTTGAGACGCCGGCTGCGAATGTTGAGGCGCTGGCATTGTGTCCGTCATCTCTCGCCTCACCGCTCGTCGTCATGGTCACCGGATGTGGCATGACGGATGGGCCGTAGGACAGTTCCGTCGTGGTGGCGAGGGTGCGGGGGCGTCCCTCGCCACCCCCGTACTCCGGCGCAGGCCGGAACACAGGGTCGGGATGAGCGACGCTGGTGGCGCGCTGTCACCCTGGCTCCGGCCTTCGCCGGAGCACGGGGGCGGGGTCGGTCGCCCTTTCCGCGCTACCCCAGGCGCGCCAGCGCGGCGGCGAAGCGTTCGGCGTCGGCGGATTTCTCCGCGTGGTCGGCGCGTGCCTTCTCCACCGCCTCGGGCTTGGCGCGTTCGACGAAGCTGGCGTTGCCGAGGCGGCCGGCGAGTGCGTCGCGCTCCTTCTCCGCCGCCGCGAGCGACTTGGTGAGCCGCGCGCGTTCGGCGTCGAGGTCGATCACCCCTTCGAGCGCGAGCGCGAACGTCTGCGCGCCCCACAGGATCGGGGCGCGCGCGCCGTTCGCCTCGCCTGCGGTCAGCGTGACGCGCGCCAGCCGCTCGACATAGGGGGCGATGTCGGCGGGCACGTCGCCCGTGCCGGTGTGGAGCGCGATCTTCGCGCCGGGCGGCACGTTCAGTTCGGCGCGGGCGGCGCGGACGGCCTCGACCAACTCGATCAGCCGCTCGACCGCGCGCACCGCCGCCGGATCGAGCGCGCGCGCGTCGGGCATCGGCCATTGCGCGACGATCAGCTCGTGCTTGCGGGGGGCGAGCGCGTGCCACAGTTCCTCGGTGATGAACGGCATGAACGGGTGGAGCAGGATCAGGATCTGGTCGAGCACCCAGCCCGCGACCGCCTTCGTCTCGGCGTCGATATTTCCTTTGATCAGTTCCAGATACCAGTCGCAGAAGCGGCTCCACACGAACTGGTAGATGGCGTTGGCCGCCGCATCGAAGCGATAGTCGGCGAGCGCGAGGTCGACCGCCTGCACCGTCGCGACCGTTTCGGCGACGATCCACTTGTTGACCGCCAGCGTCGCGGCGGGCGGCTCGATCGTGTCGGAGCCGCCGATGCCGTTGGCCTGCGCGAAGCGGCTGGCGTTCCACAGCTTGGTCGCGAAGTTGCGATAGCCCTCGACGCGCTTCTCATCCATCTTGATATCGCGGCCCTGGCTTTCCATCGCCGCCATGAAGAAGCGCAGCGCATCGGCGCCATACTGGTCGATCAGGCCGAGCGGATCGACGGTATTGCCCTTCGACTTGGACATCTTCGCCCCGTCCGCCGCGCGGACAAGGCCGTGCAGGTAGAGCGTGCGGAACGGCACGTCCTTCATGAAGTGGATGCCCTGCATCATCATGCGGGCGTCCCAGAAGAACAGGATGTCGAAGCCGGAAATGAGGACGTCGTTGGGGTAGCGGCCGGCGAGGCTCGCGTCGCCATCCTGGGGCCAGCCGAGCGTGGCGAACGGCCAGAGGGCGGAGGAGAACCACGTGTCGAGGACGTCGGGGTCGCGTTCCAGCGCGACACCCGCACCGGCCTGCGCCTGTGCCTCTTCCGCGGTTTCGGCGACGAAGACGCTGCCGTCGGCGGCGAACCACGCCGGTATCCGATGCCCCCACCATAGCTGGCGCGAGACGCACCACGGCTGGATGTTCTCCATCCAGTTGAAGAAGGTCTTCTCCCACGTCTTGGGCACGATCTGGATCGCGCCGGAGCGCACCGCCTCGATCGCGGGCTTGGCCAGCGTGGCGGCGTCGACATACCATTGGTCGGTCAGCCAGGGTTCGATGACTACGCCCGAACGGTCGCCGTACGGCGTCTGGATCGTGCGATCCTCGACGCGGACCAGCGCGCCCTCGGCCTCCAGCCGCTCGACGATCGCCTTGCGCGCGGCGAACCGCTCCATGCCGACCAGTTCGGCGGGGATCAGCCCGTCGGCGGTCTGGCAGACATGCGCCCTGGCATCGAGCATGTTGAGCATGTCGCGCGCCTCGATCCCGGCGCGGCGGCCGACCTCGAAATCGTTGAAGTCGTGCCCCGGCGTGATCTTCACCGCGCCCGATCCCAGTTCGGGGTCGGCGTGTTCGTCGGCGACGATCGGGATCAGCCGGCCGGTGATCGGCAGGCGCACCTGCTGCCCGATCAGCGCGGTGTAGCGCGCGTCATCGGGGTTCACCGCGACGGCCATGTCGGCCAGCATGGTTTCGGGGCGGGTGGTCGCCACCTCGATATGCCCCGATCCGTCCGCCAGCGGGTAGCGCAGGTGCCAGAACTTGCCCTGGATCTCGCGGGTTTCGACCTCCAGGTCGCTGATCGCGGTGCCCAGGCCCGGATCCCAGTTGACCAGCCGTTTGTCGCGATACAGCAGCCCCTGGTCGTAGAGGTCGACGAACACCTTCAGCACCGCCTTGCTGAAGCCTTCGTCCATCGTGAACCGCTCGTTCGCCCAGTCCATCGAACAGCCCAGCCGGCGCAGCTGGCCGGTGATCTGGCCGCCGCTCTCGGCCTTCCACGCCCACACCTTGGCGACGAATTCGTCGCGGGTGAAATCGGTGCGCTTCTCGCCCTTCGCGCCCATCTGGCGCTCGACCACCATCTGCGTCGCGATGCCGGCATGGTCGGTGCCGACCACCCACAGCGCATCCTTGCCCTTCAGCCGCGCGTGACGGGTCAGGATGTCCTGCAACGTGTTGTCGAGCGCATGGCCGATGTGGAGCGAGCCGGTGACGTTCGGCGGCGGGTTGACGATCGTCCACGGCTCCGCGCCAGGCCGGTCGGGACGGAACAGGCCCTTTTCCTCCCAATGGCGGTACCAGCGGGCCTCGATGGCGGCGGGGTCGAATGTCTTGGCGAGTTCGGTCATGCGCGTGTCTGTAGCCACAGCACCGCGCGCTGAGAAGCCGCCTGCCAATGGTTGGTTAACCCGGCGTTGCTAGACCCGATCCGATGACGACCGGGCCGGGACATGGGGCGATTACGTAGCGATCACGACGAATTGCGCGCCGCGATGCAGCGATTTGCGGCGTTGATGACGCAGAGGCACGACACGACGGACGCCGCGATGTTCCGCGAACGGCTGGCCTTTTCGCAATTGTTGCAGCGGCATCGCGCGGACGAGGATGCGCAGATGCAGGCCGCGCTGCCCGGCGCGCCGCTGGCCGATGCCCTGAACGAGGACATGCAGGCGATCATGCGCGACTATAGCGCGCACATCGGCAGCTGGCCGCCCGCGCGCATCGCCGACGAATGGGACGCCTATCGCTGCGCGGTGCTGTCGCTCCAGCGGCGGCTGCGGATCCGGCTGGCGTGGGAAGAGCGCGAGTTGCACCCGCACCTTCCCGGCGCCTGAGCGACGGTCAGCGCGCGGCGGCGCCCTTCGTCCAGCGGTCCATCCAGCCGATCACCTCGCGATACCATTGGCGCGAGTTCTTCGGCTTGAGCACCCAATGGTTCTCGTTCGGGAACACCAGCAGGCGCGAGGGGATGTCCCGGCGCTGGAGCGCGGTGAAGGCGGCGATCCCCTGGGTATAGGGAATGCGGAAGTCCTTTTCGCCGGTGATGACCAGCTGCGGCGTCTTCCACCGATCGACGTAATTGACCGGATTCCACTTCTCGAACGCGGCGGGGTCCTCGAAATAGGCCTTTCCGCCATGTTCCCATTCGTCGAACCACAGCTCCTCGGTCTCATAGGCCATGGCGCGCGCGTCAAAGACGCCGTCGTGCTGGACGATGCACCTGAACCGGTCCGGCCAGCGCCCCTCGATCCAGTTCATCATGTAGCCGCCGTAGCTGGCGCCGAGCGCGCAGGCGTTGTTCGCGTCCAGCCAGTCGAACTTCGCGGTCGCGGCGGCCAGTCCCTTCTGCAGGTCCTCCAGCGGCCAGCCGCCCCAGTTGCTGCGGATCGCATCGGTGAACGCCTGCCCGTAACCGGTCGAGCCGTGGAAATCGACCGCGACCAGCGCATAGCCCGCACCCGCGAACACCGCCGGGTTCCAGCGATACGACCAGCTGTCGTTGCTCGACCCCTGCGGCCCGCCATGGACCATGAACGCGATCGGCAGCTTGCCGGTCGCGCCGAACGGGCGGACGGCATAGCCCCAGACGGTGTCGTCGTTCGCGCCCTTGAAGCTGAAGCGTTCGACCGTGGGCATGTCGACCCCGGCCAGCTTCGTCGCATTGACGCTGGTCAGCCGCAGCGGCGCGGCGCCCGGCGTGCCGGTGACGCGGTAGAAATCGCCCGGCGCAGTCAGGCTGTCGATCGACACGACGACGCCCTTCGGCCCCACCGCCACCGCGCCGACATGCCCGCCCTGCGTCAGCCGCGTCGCCTGCCCGGTCTGCGCATCGACGCGGAACAGCGGCACGTCCTGCACATCCTCGGCGGTGACGTACAGCGAGCGCGAATCGGGCGCCCACTGGATCGACCCGACTGACCGGTCCCAGCGTTCCGTCAGCGAGGTGAGCTTGCCGGTGCGCAGGTCGCGGATCGTCAGGACGTAGCGGTCCGCCTCATACCCCGGGCGGCGCATCGCCAGATAGGCCAGCTTGGTCCCGTCGGGCGATACCGCTGGCTGGGTGTCGGTGGCCTTGTTGACGGTGGTGAGGTTCGTCGGCGGCGCGCTGCCGTCCGCGGGGGTGGAGAAGATGTCGAGGTTGGTCGACAGCGGCTCGATCCGCCCCGCCTCGCGCAGCGCGAAGTACAGCGTGCGGCCGTCCGCGCCCCATGACACTTCCTCCCCGCCGCCGAACGGCTTTGACGGCGTGTCGCCCACCAGCCCGCCGGTGACGGGCACGCCATTGCCCCGCGCGCCCGCCGCGGTCAGCGGCAGGACGAACAATTGCGATCGGGTGCCGTCCGCCCACGTATCCCAATGGCGCACGAACAACTGGTCATAGGTGCGGCCCGATCCGGCGTTCGCGTCCTTCTTGACCATCGCCGGTTCCAGGCTGGGCGCGCCGGGGCGGCGATCCGCCCAGACGGCGATCCGGTCGCCGGTCGGCGCGACCTTGAAGCCGTTGAACCCGCCCTTGAAATCGGTGATTCGGCGCGGCGCGCCGCCGGTGACGGGCACCGACCAGATCGCATCGTCGGCGCTGAAATAGACGGTCGTGCCGACGATCTGCGGGTCGTTTTCGTCGAGCGCGGGGTCGGCCGCCAGCTTCACCGGCGGCGCGCCCGGCACCGACAGGTCGAGCCGCCACAGGTCGTAGCGGCCGCGATCGGCATCCAGATCGGTTTCGCGCTGCGCCCAGACCAGCCATCGCCCGTCCTTCGACAGCGTGGGCGTGCCGACGCGGCTGAGCATCGTCACATCGGCAATGGTCAGCGGGCGGGCGGCGGCGGGGGCGGCGATGCCGGTGGTCGCGGCGACGGCGGAAAGCGCGAGCAGACTCGCGAGCGTGATCCTCTTCATGACCGACAGGATACAGCAGATCGTCGCGAACGAAACAATCGCCCGCATCGCGCCGGGCAGCGAGCGGTCAGCCCTGGCCGTTGGTGATCTTCGCGATCTCGCGCGCGACCATCTGCTCGACCAGGCGCGGCAGGTTCTGGTCCAGCCATTCCGACAGCATCGGGCGCAGCATGTCGCGCACCAGCCCCTCCAGCGTGCCGTCGCTGTCCCCCTCCGGCTTCACCACCAGCCGCGACAGCGCGCCCAGCGCGCCGCGCGTCGCCTCTACGGTGCGGGCGGAGACGGCGGCGGCGTCGATCGCGGCGGCGGCGGAGGGCGGCGACGGGGCGGCGGGTTCCGGCTCGCGCTCCAGCATCGTCGGCGCGGCCGCCGGCGCGGGGGCCGATGCGGGCGGTTCGGGAGCGAGCCGTTCAGGTGCCACCTGGGGCGGAGCGGCGGTGGGCGCGTAGGAGGACGCTTCCCCGACCTGCGATGCCAGCTGCTGCGCGCGGCTGAGCGGATCGTTGAGTTCGAGCACCGCGTCGCGATCGTGCCCGCCCAGCGGGCGCGGGGCGGACCGGCGCGCGGGCGCCTGCGCCTCGCCTTCCTTGATGACGCGCTTGATGGAGGCCAGGATGTCCTCCATCGACGGCTCGGCGCTCACATCCCCCATCGAACGCTCCTTACTGCGATCCAGATCGCGACGTCGCCACATGCCCTTACGGACGCGGTCGGTCGATACCTGTCGTCAACGCGGGCGTCCTGTCAACGTTGCTTTCGAGCAGCGGGTCGAGCGGGCGGGTGACAGTGGCGTCCTGCGCCGGGGTGGTCGCGGTGCTGGCGGCCACCGGCTGCGCCGCCTTGCCGCCGTCGAAATCGGAAAAGCGCCCGCGCACGTCGCGGTAGTGCGTCGTCGGATCGTAGAGCGCGCCGCCGTCCAGCCCCAGGTCGCGCGCCTCGGCATGGCCCATCGCCGCCAGCAGCGCGAAGCCCGCGACATAGGCGTCGCGGCGCGCCGTCACCAGCGTGACCTGGCTGTTGAGCAATTCCTGTTCGGCGTTGAGGATGTCGAGGATGGTGCGCGTGCCGACGCTGTTTTCGGCGCGGACGCCCTCAAGGCTGAGCTTGTTGGCGTTGACCGCGGTTTCGGCCGAGGCGATCACCTGGAGCGAAGAGCGCCAGATCGCATAGGCGGAGCGGGTGGAGGCGATCACCTGGCGTTCGGCGGCGGTCGCCTGCTCGATCGCCTGCCCGCGCAATTCCTGCGCCTGGCGGATCTGTGCGGCGGGGCGCCCGCCCTGGAAGATCGGCAGACTGAGCGACAGGCCGACCGCGGTCGAGCTGCCGGTCTGGCCGACGCCGAGGCCGGTGCCCGCCCCCAGCGTGCCGAGATAGTTGACGTAATTCTGCCCGACGGTGACGCCGACCTGCGGCAGGCGCCCGGCCTGCGCGACGCGCACGTCATAGTCGCTGGCGCGGCGCAGTTCGCGCGCGGCCAGCAACGTCGGATTGTCGCGCAGCGCCACCGTCACCGCATCGTCCGCCGAACCGGGCAACGCGGGGAGCGCGGGTGGCTGATCCAGCGTGCCGGGCGCGGTGCCCACCAATCGCACGTAATTTTCGCGGCTGGCGATCAGCGTCGCCTGCGCACCCTGCAATTGCGCGCGGGCGAGCGCGAGCCGCGCCTCCGACTGGGCGACGTCGGTACGGGTCAGGTCGCCGACCTCGAACCGGTCGCGACTGGCGCGAAGGTTGGTTTCCAGCACGCGCACGTTCTGCGCATTCAGGCCAACGATCGCCTCGTCGCGGATCACGTTGTTGTAGGCGCCGACCACGTCGGTGAAGGTATTGGCCTCCACCCCGCGCAGATTCGCCTGACCGGCGCCGACGCGGATCTCGGCGGCCTGCACGCCGTTGCGCACGCGCCCACCCTGATACAGCGGCAGGGTGACGCCGACATTGCCCTGCAACAGCCGTTCCGGGGTGGTGAAATTGTTGCCGTTGCGAATGACATTTTCGTTGATGCCGGTGTTGGCGGATACCACCGGGCGGCCCCCCGATCGCGCGATCGGCACGTTTTCGTCATTGGCGCGCTGCGCCGCGCGCTGCGCGGTCAGCGTCGGGTTATTCTGATAAGCCTTGGCGAGCGCGTCGCGCAGCGTTTCGGCGGAGGCCGGAGCGGCCAGCGCCACGGAGAGCAGCAGAAAGGGACGCAGACGCACGCGGCAATTTCCTCAGAAGGTGAAGCGGCGCGGCCGCGCGAATCCGGGCAAGGGCACCGAATCGACGTCCGCAAAGGGGGCAAGCGCGAAGGCGGCGCCGCGGCGCGCACCCGAAGTGAGGCGATAGACGCCCTTGTCGATCAGCCCCGACACGATCCGGCCGCCATCGGCCAGCTGCGTCACCAGCGTCATCGGCAGTTCCTCGACCGCGCCGTCGACGAACAGCACGTCGTAGGGCGCGCCATCGGGATGGCCGTGTTCCAGCGCGCCCTCGACCAGGGTGACGTTCGGCGTGTCGGCCAGCGCGGTGCGGGCGTGCGCGACCAGTGCCGGGGTCGCTTCGACCGCGGTCACCTGCGCCGTCAGCTTCGACAGGACCGCGGCGGCATAGCCGGTCGCCGCGCCGATCAGCAGCACGCGGTCGGCCGGCAGCAGCCGCGCCGCGACGATCAGCCGCGCGGTCGCCAGCGGGGTGTTGAGGCGGCGCCCCTGCCCCAGGTCGATCGCGGTGTCGCGATAGGCGAGGTCGGCGGCATCGCCCGGAACGAAGGTTTCGCGCGGCACCTGCGCGATGGCGGCGACGACGCGCGGATCGTCGACCGCGGCGGTGCGCAGCTGGCTGGCGACCATCGCCTGCCGCATGACGGTGAAATCGTCGGCGCGAACGGCGGGAGCGGTGGCGAAAGCGGTCATCGGCCTTCCTGTGGCATAGCTGTTATATGGATGCAACACACGTTGCTGCGCCGCGCTTGTATCGCGCGCATGGCCCATTTGCCAACGCCTGACGTGCGCTTTGCCGCATCCGCCGCGCGACAGGCGCTTGACAGCGCGCGCCGACGCCCGCATTGGCGCGCCTCCCGACGTCGAGGCGCGATGGCGGAGTGGTGACGCAGAGGACTGCAAATCCTTGCACCCGGGTTCGATTCCCGGTCGCGCCTCCATCGGGAACGGTCGGCGAATCAGCCGCGCGGCAGGATGAACGTCGCGCCGTCCGCTGAGCGGCCGATCTCCACCGGCAGGCCGTAGGTTTCCTCTACCAGCGCCGGCGTCAGCACGTCCGCCGCCGGGCCGTGCGCCACGACGCGCCCCTCGCGCAGCAGCACCACGTCGTCGGCCAGCCGCGCCGCCATGTTGAGATCGTGGACCACCAGCACCACGCCGCGCCCGCCCGCCGCCACGTCGCGCAGCCGCGCGCCGACCTCCACCTGGTGCCGCGGGTCGAGGCTGGCGAGCGGTTCGTCCGCCAGCAGCCATTCCGGCTCCCCCGCCAGGACGCGCGCGAGCAGGGCGCGGGCGCGCTCGCCGCCCGACAGATGTTCCATGCCCCGCGCGGCCAGCGGGGCCATGTCGGTCGCCGCCAGCGCGCGGGCGACCGCGGCGCGATCGGCGTCGGTTTCGCCCCAGCGGCCGCGCCACGGCAGCCGCCCCAGCGCGACCAACGTGGCGACGTCGACGTTCCAGTGGACGTCATGCCCCTGCGGCAGCAGGCCGATGCGCCGCGCGCGTACCGTCGGCTCGATCGCCTGCACGTCCTCGCCGCCCAGCGTCACCTGCCCGGCATCGGGGCGGCGCAGCGCGGCGAGGCAGGCCATCAGGCTGCTCTTGCCCGCGCCATTGGGGCCGAGCAGCGCGCTGACCCGGCCCGGCGTGAATGTCGCCTCGACCCGATCGAGCACGCGCCGGCCGCCCAGCGTCAGCGTCAGGCCATGAACCGACAGCGCGTTCATGCCAGCCGCCGCCGCATCGCGACCAAGAGGTAAAGGAAGAACGGCCCGCCCAGCATCGACATCGCGATCCCCAGCCGCAGCTCCGCGACGGTCGGCAGGACGCGCACCAGCGTGTCGGCCACCGTCAGCAGCAGTGCGCCGGCCAGCGCGCTGGGCAACAGGATCGCGGACGGGCGATGCCCGGCGAGCGGGCGGACGAGGTGCGGCACCATCAACCCGACGAAGCCGATCACCCCCGCCGCCGCCACCGACGCGCCGACCAGCAGCGCGATTCCCGCGACGACCGCCAGCTGGAGCCGGCGCGGGTCGACCCCCATCGAGCGTGCGGCGACCTCCCCCAGCGTCAGCGCGTCGAGCGCGGCGGCGGTGCGCGCCAGGATCACCGCGCCCACCGCCATCAGCGGCACCGCGACCAGCACGTCGTCCCAGCTGCGGTCGGTCAGCGCGCCCATCAGCCAGGTGACGATTTCCGAGGCCACGAACGGGGTCGGCGCCAGGCTGATCGCCAGCGCGGTCAGCGATCCGGCGATGCTGGTCAGGATCATGCCCGCCAGCGTGAACAGGATCAGGCTACCCGATCGGCCCGCGATCAGCGCGAGCATCGCCATCGTCGCGCCCGCCCCCGCCAGTGCGAAGCCGGGCAGCAGCCATGCCTGCGCGGCATAGCCGAAGAACAGCGCGCAGACCGCCCCGAACGCCGCCCCCGCCGACACGCCGAACAGCCCCGGATCGGCGAGCGGATTGCGCAGATAACCCTGCATCACCGCGCCCGAAAACCCCAACGCCGCGCCGACCGCCAGCGCCAGCACGGTGCGCGGCAGCCGAAGTTCGACGATGATAAGCGAGCGCGGATCGGCGCTGGTCCAAGCATCGAGCGGCACCCACACCTTGCCCGCCGCGACCGACAGCAGCGCCGCGACGATCACGCCAAGGGACAGCCACAGGTTGAGCCGCGTCATGCGCCCAGCCCCTGCCGGCCCACGTTCTGCCGGATCGCGCGCAGCCGCGCCATCGCGGCGATGATCGACGGCCCGCCGCAGTTCATCAGCCGCGCGGCGAACGGCGCGACGGTGATCCGCGCGCCCAGTCGCCGCACCGCGCGATGCCGCGCCAGCCGCTCACCGCCCGCATCGGCCAGCCCGGTCGACAGCAGCACGCGCGGCGGGCGGGCGACCAGATATTCGAGCGGCAATATGTCCCATTGCGCCAGGCCATAGGCCGCGCTGCTGTTCGAAAAGCCGGCGCGGCGCAACAATTCGTCGGGCAGCGTGCCCGCCCCCGGCACCAGCCCGCCCGCGCCCCAGATCAGCGCGGGGACGGCACGTCGATGCGCGGGCGCAGCGGCCAGCTCGATCCGCCGCGCCAGTCCCGCGCCGCGTGCCGGATGCCCCGCCACCGCGGCGAGCGCGCGGACCTGCGCCACGCTGTCGGCGACGGTGGCGGGGACGGGATATTGCACCAGCGGGATGCCCATCCGCTTCAGCGCGGCGACCGTCGCGGGCGCGACATGCGCACCGCCGACGACGATATCGGGGCGCAGCGCCACCACCTCCTCAGCGGTGCCCGACAGCGCGGTGAAGCGCCGCGCTACCGCCAGCGACATGGAGGTGCTGCGCGGATCCTGCGAATAGGCGCTGATCCCGGCGATCTGCGCGGGATCGGCAACCTGGACCAGGATCGCGTCGAGGCACGGGTTGATCGAGACGATACGCGGCGCACGCGCCGGTGCCGCGGACAGCAGCGCCGGTGCCAGCATGGCGACATACAGCGCGCGCATCGCTCCTGCCCCTTCCCTTCACCTCAATACCGCAGGCGGACGCCGCCATAGGCCGCGCGGCCCGGCGTGCCATAGCCGGCGGCGGTCTGGTAGCGTTCGCCAAACAGGTTTTCGACCCGCCCGTACAGCTCGACATGCTCGCTTAGCGGGAAGGACACCCGCGCATCGGCCAGCACGTAGCCGTCGAGCCGCCCGCGCGGCGCCGACGCATCGAGGCTGTCGCCCACCGCCGTCACCGTCGCGCCGGTGGTCAGCCCGATCGGCCAGCGATAGTCGGCGTTCATCGTCACGCTCTGCGACGGCCGCCGCGCGAGCGCGCGCCCGAACGACGCCGATCCGGGCGAGCGGTTCTGCGCGTCCAGATAGGTGTAGGCGCCCGACACCGTCAGCGCCTCCACCGGGCGCAGCGCCAGCGCCAGTTCCAGCCCCTGTGCCCGCGCGCGCGCGACATTGTCATAGGTGCCGAACGGGCGGTTGGTGCAGATGCCGCCCGCACCCGCCGCGCACGACACGAAGCTGATGAGATCGGTGGAGGTGCGGTGGAACCACGTCGCGCTCGCCTCGACCGCGCCGTCCAGCGCGCGCTGCGTCACGCCCGCGTCCCAGCCGTGCGAGCGTTCGGGGCGCAGCGTGCGGTTCCCGTAGTCGCCGAACAGCTGGTACAGCGACGGTACCTTGTACCCCTCGGAATAGCTGGCGCGCAGCACGGTGTTGCCGCCGTTGGGGGTATAGGCGCCGTTGGCCGAGGCGGTCGTCGCGCCGCCGAAGCGGTCGTGGTCGTCGTGGCGCACGCCGCCCGACACGGTCAGCCCGGTCACCGGCATCACCGACAGCTGGCCATAGACGCCCCAGATGCGCGCGCGCGCGTTGCTGACCGCGCCGAACCCGTCGGTGAACAGCCGCGACACCTCGCGCTCCGCACCGAAGGTGGCGCGCACCGCCTGGTTCAGATCCACGTTGCCCTGATATTCCAGCCGTTCGTTGCGGCCGCGCGCGCGGAAGGTTTCCGCCGGCGTCTGCGCCGCGTCGAAGGTCGCGCGGTTCACCTGCGTGCGCGCATAGGCGAAGCGGTTGCGGAACTTGCCGTCGAACAGCGCGACGTTCAGCCCGCCATAGCCGACCCACTGCTCGGTCTCGCTATATTCCTGCGTGTCGCCGAATGCGAAGGTCGGCGGGGCGAAGCCGTCGTAATCGGCGCGGCCGTTCGAATAGAAGCCGCGCAGGTCGACCGACACCGCATCGGCAAGCGCGATGTTGACGCTGCCGTTGGCGCCGTAGTTGCGATAGCCGTCGCGCTCCGTCCCGACCGCCGCGGCGGACGTGCCCTCGGTGGTGAAATAGCCGCCGCCGAGGCTTGCGGAGACCGGGCCGACGCGGCCCGCGACATTGGCGACCCCCTGCCCGGTGCCGTGCCAGCCGCCTTCGCCGCGCGCGTTGACGGTCAGCGCCCCGGTCGGCTGGCGGGTGATCATGTTCACCACGCCGCCGATCGCCTGGCTGCCCCACAGCACCGATTCGGCACCGCGCAGCACCTCGATCCGCGCGATATTGCCGATCAGCAGCTCGCCGAAGTTGAACCCGCCGCCCGGCGACGACGGATCGTTGATCTTCACCCCGTCGATCAGCGCCACGGTCTGGTCGCTTTCCGCGCCGCGGATGAACACGCTGGTCACGCCGCCGATGCCGCCGTTGCGCGCCACCGACACGCCCGGCGTCTGGCGCAGCAGGTCGGCGACGGTCACGCTCTGGCGCTGTTCGATCGTCGCGGTGTCGAGCACGGTGATCGCCTGCCCCACGGTGTCGATCGGGCGCGCGGTGCGGTTGGCGGTGACCACGATCGTGTCGCCGGCGGCGGCCGCTTCCTCCAGCGCCGGGCCGGACTGCGCGCTCTGCTCGCTGGCATGGGCGGGCAGCGCCGCCGTCAGCAGCGGCAGCGCGATCAGTGAAATACGGTAGTTCATGTCCCCTTGGTCCCCATCACATGTGCGGGACGGCGACGGCGCGTAGCGATGCCACCCCCCGTGTGCCGACCCCAGAACAGTCGTCACACGAGGAAAAGACCTCGATCGCCCGGCACACCCCGTCCGCGCGAAGGACAACCGCGGACAGGCAGGTCTCCTGGCTCCCGGGTCGACACCGGATCCCGGCCTTCCCGGACCCGAAGGTCCAGTGGCGCGCGCGGGGATCGGCTCACCGGTCACAGTTGCGGGGGCAGCTCCGGATCGGTTCCGGATTCCCATTTCATCCCCGGTCAGGGGGAACCTGTTCGCTGCGCGCCACCCTATGCCAGCGGCGCGGGCGCGGCAAGAGCCTGTTGCAGGGTGGCGAGCAACGGCACGTCGACCGGCGGCATCGGCAGATCGGCGAGCGCGCGCGGCACATCCCAGCGCAGCGCGTCCGCGGCCAGCGCGCGGGGCACGCCGCTCCACCGGGTGCAGCGGTACAACAGCATCACCAGCGCCGCGCCGGGTCGGTTGGGGTCGACCGCGAAGGACAGCGGGGCGAGCGCGGCGGGGGCGACGACGATCCCCAGTTCCTCGGCCAGTTCGCGCGCCAGCGCGTCGGCGGGCGCCTCCCCCGGCTCCACCTTGCCGCCCGGAAATTCCCACAGCCCGCCATGCTGCTTGCCGACGGGGCGCTGCTGCATCAGGCAGCGGCCCTGCGCGTCGATCAGCGCGGCGGCGACGACCAGTATCGGCGAGCCCATCGACCTTTCCTTAACCCCGTCCGTGCCAAGTCCGGCGCCATGCCAGCCCCCGATCGCCTTGTCGCCCGTCTCCTGCGCCTGGTGCGCGACTGCCGCGGCGCATCGGCGACCGAATACGGCATCATCCTGGCGATGATCGCAATGGCGATGGTCGCGGCGGCCAATCGTTTCACCAATGCCAGCGGCGCGATGTACCGTTACGCCGGCAACAACATGGACATCGCAAAGTAACCTTGCCGTTAACTATCAAATATTTGCGGCAGGATGTCCGGTTTAATGTTTCATCAACTGGACCGCCATAAACGGAATGGGCTTGACGTCGAAAGACGCCGGCCGGGTAGCTGAAGCTTTGGTATCACTGGAGATCGACATGCAGAAGATTCGTTCGTTCCTGAAGAACAGCAAGGGCGCCACCGCGATCGAGTACGGCCTGATCGCCGCGCTGATCGCCGTCGCCGCCATCGCCGCGATGAAGGGCCTGGGCAACCAGCTGGGCACCACCTTCAACTCGGTGTCGGGCAAGATGGCGACCGAAGCGACGCCGAAGTAAGCGACGCAACGACGCCACGTCGTTACAGGATCGGGCGGCGGAACTTCGGTTCCGCCGCCCTTTTCGTCATGTGCGCGCGTTACCGTTCATTTACCATCGCGCTTCGTTCTTCTCATTTTATTTTCAGTAAAGCCTTTGCGCGATACCGATGGTGCGATGCGGGTCGAAGCTCCGTCGCCGGGTAACTGAAGCATGATGACGAACGGGAGAATTTCCATGCAGGCCATCCGCACCTTCCTGAAGAACAGCAAGGGCGCCACCGCGATCGAATACGGGCTGATCGCCGCGCTGATCGCGGTCGCCGCGATCGCCGCGATGAAGGGGCTGGGCAACCAGCTGGGTACCACCTTCAATTCGGTCTCGGGCAAGATGAAGACCGAAGCGACGCCGAAGTAAGCGACCTACTCCATCCGGATACGCGAAGGGCGGCGGGATCACTCCCGCCGCCCTTTTCATGCGCCGCCGTGACTTGGCGCGCGCGTCAGACGACGCGGCCCATCGCCAGGAACTTCGCGCGGCGATCGCGCGCCAGCGCGTCGGGGGCGAGCTTGCCCAGATCGGCCAGCGCCTTGTCGATCGCATCGCCCAGCGCGGCGATCGCGCCGGCGGGATCGCGATGCGCGCCGCCCAGCGGTTCGGGGACGATCGTATCGACGACGCCCAGCGCCTTCAGATCCTGCGCCGTCACCTTCATCGCCTCGGCCGCGTCGGCGGCCCTCTCCGCGGTGCGCCACAGGATCGAGGCGCAGCCCTCCGGCGAGATCACCGAATAGACGGCATGTTCGAACATCAGCACGCGATTGCCGCTGGCCAGCGCGATCGCGCCGCCCGAACCGCCCTCACCCACCACCGCCGACACCAGCGGCACGCGCAGGCCCAGGCACGCCTCGGTCGAGCGCGCGATCGCCTCGGCCTGGCCGCGCTCCTCGGCCTGGATGCCGGGGAAGGCGCCGGAGGTATCGACCAGCGTGACGACCGGCAGGCCGAACCGGTCCGCCATCTCCATCAGGCGGATCGCCTTGCGATAGCCCTCCGGCTTTCCCATGCCGAAATTGTGGCGCAGCCGGCTGGCGGTATCGTCGCCCTTTTCATGGCCCAGCACCATGATGCGCCGCCCGCGGAACGTGGCGAAGCCGCCCAGGATCGCCTGATCGTCCCCGAACGCGCGGTCGCCCGCCAGCGGCACGAACTCCTCGAACAGGCCGGCGACGTAGTGCTTGAAATGCGGGCGTTCGGGGTGGCGCGCGACCTGCGTCTTCTGCCACGGGGTCAGCTTCGCGAAGGTATCCTTCAGCAGCTTGTCGGACTTGCCCTGCAGCTTGGCGATCTCGGCGGAAATGTCGACGCCGCCGTCGGCGCCGGTATCGCGCAATTCGTCGATGCGCGCCTGAAGCTCGGCAATGGGCTTTTCGAAGTCGAGGAAACTGGCCATCGCGCGCCGTTACGGCGGTGTCGCCGATGCGTCAACGAGCGCCTCTGCCAGCGGGTGGCGTTCGTTGACCAACTCGACCAGCCGGCGCGTGTCGACATGGGTGTAGATTTCGGTCGTCGCGATATCGGCATGGCCCAGCATCGTCTGGAGCGCGCGCAGGTCCGCGCCCCCTTCCAGCAGATGGGTGGCGAAGGCGTGGCGCAGCACGTGCGGGCTGATCCGGTCGGGCGCGATCCCCGCCTCCGCCGCGATGGCGCGGACCAGCTGGAACAGGCGCACGCGCGAGATGTGCGTCGCGCCGGAGGGAAACAGGAACGCACGGTCGGTCGCGACATGCGCGCGCCACGCCGCCACTGCGGCACGCGCGCGATCCGACACCGGCACCAGCCGCTCGCGCCCGCCCTTCCCCTTCAGGATCAGGAACGGGCGGTCGGGATGGACCGCGTTGCGCGGCAGCGACACCAGCTCGCTGGCGCGCAGCCCCGATCCGTACAGCAGCTCGACCAGCGCGGCGAGCCGCAGGTCGTTGGGGATGACCGGATCGCGCGCCAGCCGCGCGGCGAGCGCGGCGAACAGCCGGTCGACATCGCCATGGCCCAGCGTGCGCGGCAACGGGCGGCGCGTCGACGGGCGCGGCAACGCGGGCGAGGGATCGTCCGGGCGGTCGCCCTCCTCCGCCAGGAAGCCGAAGAAGCGGCGCAGCGCGGCGGCCTTGCGTGCGACCGTCGCGCCCGACAGGTCGCGCCACCCATCTGCCAGCCGCCCCAGCGCGGCGGCATCCGCGCGCGACAGCCCGCCGTCGAGATCCGCCGACGCCAGCGTCAGGTCGCGGCGATAGGCGGCCAGCGTGTTCGCCGCTGCCCCCGCCTGCGCCGCCATCATCTCCAGGAAACGGTCGATCGCCGCGCGGTCGCCGACCGCGATCGTCATGCCAGCCGCGCGATCGCCTCGGCCGCGATCATCCGCGCCTCGCCGTCCAGCCCGACCGCGCGCAGGCTGCGCAGCGCACGGTACAGCGCCGCCGGCGGCACCGCGCGCCAGTTGCCCGCCTGCATCCCCGTCGCCGCCAGCAGGAGGACGGTGCCCGCCTGCCCCTCCGCCGCCGCCCGGTCGATCGCGCGCGTCCAGCCGTTGGGCGATCCGATCCGCACGTCGAGCGTCGCGGCATTCTCCTCGATATCCGCCGCCGACAGCCGGCCCAGCCCCGCCAATGCGGCGAAGAACAGCTGCTTCTTGCGCTGCGCCGACGCGCCGTCGGGCGCGTAATCGCCGATGATGCTGCCGGGGCGGATGCCCCGCGCGTCGGGATCGGCGAGCAGCAGCATCGCCCAGGCATCGCCCCCGGCGCGCGCATAGGGTTGCCAGCGCAGCGCGGTGCGATCCATCCCCGCCGACAGCATCGCGGCGACCAGCCGGTCGGCCTGATCCACCCCGGCGCGCGGGGTGACGCGCGCGGCGGCACGCGCGGTCAGGATCAGCCGGGCATAGCGCCCCGCGTCGTCCGAGCCTTCGTCCCACAGCGCGCCCAGCGCCGACAGCCGCGCGCCGTCGTCGCTCGCGACATAGGCGTCGCGCAGGCCGTTGGTGGTGCGGGTCAGCGCGCCGGGCACGTCATCGGCATCGGCCAGCGCGGAATAAAGGTCGACCAGCGCGGCGCTGCTGACGACGCCCATCGCCGCGGCACGATCCGCCGCGGCGGCGCGCTGGATCAGCGGGATGCCCGGCGCCAGCGCGCGCCAGCCGTTCACCTGCGCACCGACGGTTCCATAGAGTTCGTCGGGCACCGTCGCGCCGGTGGCGACCGCCAGCCCGAAGCGCCATGCGGTCAGCTGCACCACCGGCGTCCAGTCGACGGTGATCGCCTGGCGGCTGTCGACGCCCGCGCCCATCACCTTCTGCGCCAGTTGCAGGTCGATGCCGCTCGCCACCCGCTGCCGCCGCGCATCGGCGATCAGCGTGCGGCCGCGCGCGTCGCCGGTCAGCCCGGCGCACATCGCGCGCGCCACCACCCAGCCGCGCTCGCTGTCGCCCGCGCCCGGGGCCAGCGGGCACAGCGCGCCCGGATCGCCGTTCGCCAGCGCGGCCTGCATCCACACCTGCCGCAGCTTAGGCGTGACGCGATCGGTATCGACCGCCTGCACGACCGCGCGCGCGCCGACCGATTCGCCCATCCGCAGCAGCAGCCACGCGCGCTCCGCGGCGAAATCCGCGCCGTCGACCCCGCGCGGCGTGTCGACCCGCGCCACCAGCAGCCGGCGCAGCGCGATCGACAGCCAGCGCGACGGCAGCGGCGCCGACAGCCGGCGCATCACGATTTCCAGATAGCGCCCGTCCGCCCCGCCGAAGGCATCGCGGCGGAACGAATCCGCCGCGCCGACCAGCGCCAGCGAGCGGCGCGCCGACGCCGGCAGCACGTAGCGCGGGGTGGCGAGCGCGGTGGGGCTGGCGGTGGGCGACGGTTCGGGCAGCGGCGTCGCCGACGCGCCGGGCAGCGGCTGGATGAACGTGCCGGTCGCGGCGGCGGTGGGGGCCGGCGCAGGGCGCGCGGCGGAGGGCGCCGGCGCCGGGGCGGGCGCGGGATCGCCGAAACCGGGGGGAAGCAGCGATTCCGGCCGCTGCTGCTGTTGCTGCGCCAGCGCCGCCGCGCCGAACGCCAGCGCCGCGCCGGCCCCGGCGAGCGCCCGCTTAATTCGCGAGGTTGCCAAGCTCGACCACCTTTTCCACGCGCGTGGTGGGACGTTCGGTGGCGCGGCCCGCCAGGAAGAACAACGCCCCCAGCACGACGACCAGCAAGACGATCAGGGAGACGAGCAACCGGGACATGGACTTCACCTAACAACGTGCCAGATACCGGGCCGGACACCAGCCCGGCGCCCGGCAACGGGTGCGCACGGTCTGTTGCCGCGGCCGACGTGCGCTGTATAGCCCGGCGGACGATGTTGCAAAGCCCGCCCGTTCCCCGTCCCCCGGAAAAGCCGCGATGGACCGGCCAGCCGATCGTGCTGGTGGGGCTGATGGGCGCGGGCAAGTCCACGGTGGGGCGGCGGCTGGCGGCGCGGCTGGGGCTGGCGTTCGTCGATGCCGATCATGAGATCGAACATGCCGCGGGCATGACGATCAGCGACATCTTCGCGAAATTCGGCGAGGCGCATTTCCGCGACGGCGAGCGCCGCGTGATCCAGCGGCTGATCGACGGCCGGGCCAAGGTGATCGCGACCGGCGGCGGCGCGTTCGTCAACGACGAGACGCGCGCGCTGATCCTGTCCGACGCGCTGGCGATCTGGCTCGACGCGCCGGTCGAGGTGCTGGTCGACCGCGTCGGGCGGCGCGACACCCGCCCGCTGCTGCGCGGACGCGACCCGGCGCAGGTGCTGCGCGATCTCGCCGCGGTGCGCAATCCGCTCTACGCCCAGGCGCACCTGCGGGTCGCCAGCGGCAATGCGCCGCACGACATCACCGTGCGCGCGATCATGAAGGCGATCGGTAAATGACGAATATCGCGATCGACAAGGGCATCACCGTGCCCGTGGCGCTGGGCGAGCGCAGCTACGACGTGCGGATCGAGGCGGGGTTGCTGGCGCGCGCGGGCGATTTGCTGGCGCCGATCGCGCGCGGACGGGCGATGCCGATCGTGGCGGACGAGAATGTCGCAGGGCATCTGGCGACGTTGCAGGCATCGCTGGACGCCGCGGGCGTACCGCACCGCGCGATCGTGCTGCCCGCGGGCGAGGGATCGAAAAGCTGGGGCACGCTGGAGCGGCTGACCGACGAGCTGCTGGCGCTGGCGGTCGAGCGCGGCGACCATGTCATTGCGCTGGGCGGCGGGGTGATCGGCGACCTGGTGGGCTTCGCCACCGCGATCCTGAAGCGCGGCTGCGGCTTCGTGCAGATCCCCACCACCCTGCTGGCGCAGGTCGATTCGTCGGTCGGCGGCAAGACCGGGATCAACGCGCGCGCGGGCAAGAACCTCATCGGCGCGTTCCACCAGCCCGCGATGGTGCTGATCGACCCCGACGTGCTCGACACGCTGCCCGCGCGGCAGGTGCGCGCCGGCTATGCCGAGGTCGTCAAATACGGGTTGATCGACGACGCGGAGTTCTTCGCCTGGTGCGAGGCGAACGGTGCGGCGCTGCTGGCGGGCGACGCGGCGGCGCGCACCCACGCGATCGCGCATTCGGTCGCCGCCAAGGCGCGGATCGTCGGCGAGGACGAATTCGAGACGACCGGGCGCCGCGCGCTGCTCAACCTGGGCCATACCTTCGGCCACGCGCTGGAGGCGGAGGCGGGCTTTTCCGACCGGCTGCTGCATGGCGAGGCGGTGGCGGCGGGCTGCGCGCTGGCCTTCGCCTTTTCCGCCGAGACGGGTCGCTGCCCGGCGGAGGATGCCGCGCGCGTCGCCGCGCACTGGCGCGCCAGCGGGCTGCCCGACGGGCTGGCGGCCGCCGGGATCGCCGCGCCGGCCGCGCGGCTGGTCGAGCATATGCGCCACGACAAGAAAATGGCCGCCGGCACCCTGCCCTTCCTGCTGGCGAACGGCATCGGGCGGACGTACCTGGACCGCACCGTCGCGCTGGATCGCGTCGAGGCGTTCCTGGCGGCCGCCGGCTAATGGGAACGCGCGGGGAGACGCCGCGTTCGGGTCGCTCATGACCCTCGATCGGCGGAGTTTCCCATGCCTTACGTCAAGACCCGCGACGGCACCGACATCTACGTCAAGGACTGGGGCGAAGGGCGCCCGGTCGTCCTGATCCACGGCTGGCCGCTGTCGTCGGACAGCTGGGACCCGCAGATGAAGGCGCTGGCCGATGCGGGGTTCCGTGCGATCGCCTATGACCGGCGTGGGTTCGGCCGCTCTGGGCAGCCGTGGCACGGCTACGACTATGACACGCTGACCGACGATCTGGCCGACGTGATCCAGGCCGCGGGGGTTGGCAGCGACCTGACCCTCGTCGGCTTCTCGATGGGCGGGGGCGAGGTGGCGCGCTACATGAGCCGTTACGACGGCAAGGGCGTGGTCGCCGCCGGGCTGATCAGCTCGGTGGTCCCCTACATGCTCCAGACCGAGGACAATCCCGACGGCGTCCCCGAAGAGACGCTGCAGCAGATCGCCGACGGCATCGCGAAGGACCGGCCGGAGTTCTTCCGCAATTTCTTCAAGGACTTTTTCGGCGTGGGCTATATCACCAGCCCGGTCAGCGATGCGACGCTGGACTGGGCGTGGCGGCTGGCGATGCAGGCCGGGCTGCAACCGACGCTGAAATGCGCCGAAAGCTTCGGCCACACCGATTTCCGCGGCGACCTGCCCGCGTTTCGCGTGCCCACGCTGGTGCTGCACGGCACCGCGGACAAGACCGTTCCGATCGACGCCAGCGGGCGGCAGGCGGCGCGCGGGATCGCGAACGCGCAGCTGGTGGAATATGACGGTGCGCCGCACGGCCTGTTCGCGACCGAGGGCGAGCGGCTGACGCGCGACCTGCTGACCTTCCTGGGCCGGTGAGCGGTTCACCCCGCTGACTTGCCCGTCACAATCGGCTAGCGAAGCGCGATCATGCTGTTCGCGCTTCGCCTGCTGCTCAAGGTCGTCATCGGCTTCGTCATCGTCTCGGTGCTGTGGGTGGCGATCTATGCGGTCGTCCCCCCGCCGTTCACCTTCACGATGGCGGGCGACCTGATCTCCGGCCATTCGATCACCAAGGACTGGACGCCGCTGTCGCGGATCGACCCCGACATGCCGCGCGCGGCGATCGCGGGGGAGGATGCGCGCTTCTGTTCGCACCACGGCTTCGACTGGCGCGGGATCGCCGCCGCGGCGAAGAGCAACATGGAGGGCGGGCGCATCCGCGGCGGATCGACGATCAGCCAGCAGACCGCGAAGAACGCGTTCCTGTTCCAGGGCGGCGGCTATATCCGCAAGGCGCTGGAGGCATGGTTCACCGTCCTGATCGAGGCGATCTGGGGCAAGCGGCGGATCATGGAAGTGTACCTCAACATCGCCGAAACGGGCATCGGCACCTACGGTGTCGAAGCGGGCGCCGAGCGGTATTTCGGGCATTCCGCCGCGACGCTGACGCCGATGGAGGCGGGGCGGATCGCCGCTGTCCTGCCGTTGCCCAAGAAGCGCGAGGCGGTCGATCCGCGCGGGTTCGTGCGGCGGCACGGCAATGCGCTCTCGCGCTATGTGGGGGTGGTGCGACGCGCGGGGCTGGATAGCTGCCTGAAGTGAGGTCGGGCGGCGGCGCCGCTGAAGGCGTCCTCCGGCCGCACGTTATGCGACAAAAAGCACGTCACCCCGGCGAAGGCCGGGGTCCATGTTGCCGCAAGAGCAATGATGTGTGCGCTTGCGGAAACATGGATGCCGGATCAAGTCCGGCATGACGTAGCGCGTGTTCGTCGCGAACCGGGGCGTTACTTCGTCGCGCCGTCGATCGCGCTGCCGGCCTTGTCGGCGGTCTTCTCGACGCTCTGCGCGGCCGACGTGATCGCGTTGTTCTTGGCGGTTTCGCTGTCGCCGCGCATCAGCACGAAATAGGCGGCGACCAGCACCGCAACCAGGATCGCGGCACCGATCAGCAATCCGCCACCGCCGCCACCGCGGCGCTCGATGATCGTGGTATGCGGCGTCTGCGTTACCCGGTCGTCCGTCATGGCATCCTCCTGTCATGGATTAGCCACAAATCGACACGCCCCGGGATTGTTCCGCCTTCGCAAGCAGTTCCGCGTGGATCAGAACGGCAGCTTGAACCCCGGCGGCAGCGGCAGGCCGCTGGTCATCTTCGCCATTTCGGCGGAGGACGCCGCGTCCGCCTTCGCGCGCGCATCGTTGAACGCGGCGGCGACCAGATCCTCCAGCATCTGCTTTTCGGACGGGACGATCAGCGAATCGTCGATCGCGACCGCGATGATCCGGCCCTTGGCGGACGCCTTGACCTTGACCAGCCCGCCGCCCGCAGCGCCTTCGACCTCGATCGTGTCGAGGCTGTCCTGCGCCTTTTGCAGTTCGTTCTGGACGTTCTGCGCCATGGCCAGGATGTCGTTGATATCCTTCACGTGATACTCCGCTTGGCTGGTTTGGGTTCGATCAGTTCGGCATCGGGAAACGCCTGGAACGCGGCATCGACCACCGGATGCGCGCGCGCGGCGTCGTGGCGCGCCTGTACCACATCCTGTTCCGCTTCGAAGACGGTCGGCGCGCCGGGAAGGTCCGCCATCGAGATCTGCCACGGCTTGCCCGTCGCCTCGCGCAGCACCGCCGCCAGATCGCCGAGCGTGTCGGTCGACAGCGGGCGATTGCCGCTCAGCACGATCTCGCCCGGCTTGTAGCTAACCAGGCTGGCGCCGCGCTTCAGCCGGACCAGCAGGTCGAGCTTCCCGATCTCGTCCAGCAGCGCCAGCACGCCGGCGAATTCGCCCGGCACACGATCGGCCGGAGCGGGCGGCGTTGCAGGCGCAGGCGCGGCCGGGGGCGGCGCGGCAGCGGTGACCGCCGGCAGCGGCCCGCCCTGCGCCAGCCGCCGCGCCAGATCGGCGGGATCGGGCAAGGTCGACGCGTGGATCGCGCGCAGGATCGCCATTTCGGCGGTCTCGATCGGCAGCGCGGCCCGCGCGACCTCCTCATGCCCCTTCAGGAACAATTGCCACAGTCGGTGGAGCGCGGGGAAGGACAGCGTGCCCGCCCAGTCGCGATAGGCGGCGCGTTCCTCCACCGGCTGCGCCGGATCGTCGGGCGCGCCGACCTTCACCTGCGTGATGCCGTGCACCGCCTCCATCAACGCGCGGATCACGCCCAGCGGATCGACGCCCAGGTCATATTGCCGGCGGATCGCCGCCAGCGCGCCGGGCGCGTCACCGGCCAGGATCAGCGCCAGCAGGTCGCGCACCGCATTGCGATCCGACAGGCCCAGCATGTCGCGCACCGCATCGGCGCGCACCCCGCCGCCCGCCATGTCGGCATGCGCGATCGCCTGGTCGAGGATCGACAGGCCATCGCGCGCCGACCCTTCCGCCGCGCGCGCGATCAGCGCCAGCGCCTCCGGCTCGGCCTCGGCGCCCTCCGCCGCGACCACATGCGCAAAATGCTTCGCGAGCAGCTCGGCCGGGATGCGGCGCAGGTCGAACCGCTGGCAGCGCGAGAGGACGGTCACGGGCACCTTGTTCACCTCCGTGGTGGCGAACAGGAACTTTACGTGCGCTGGCGGCTCCTCCAGCGTCTTGAGCAGGCCGTTGAACGCGGCCTTCGACAGCATGTGGACTTCGTCGATGATGTAGATCTTGTAGCGCGCCGACACCGCGGCATAGCGCGACGCCTCGATGATCTCGCGGATGTCGTCGATGCCGGTGTGGCTGGCGGCGTCCATCTCGATCACGTCGATATGGCGCCCCTCGGCGATCGCGCGACACGGCTCGCACACCCCGCACGGCGCGATCGTCGCCCCGCCCTGCCCGTCGGGGCCGATACAGTTGAGCGCCTTGGCAATCAGCCGCGCGGTGCTGGTCTTGCCCACCCCGCGCACCCCGGTCAGCAGGAAGGCGTGGGCGATCCGGTCGCGCTTGATCGCATTGGCCAGCGTCTGGACCATCGCGTCCTGACCGATCAGCGCGTCGAAGCTCTGCGGCCGGTATTTGCGCGCCAGCACGCGATACGGCTGCGCGCCGGCCGGTGGCGCAGGGGGCGCGCCCAGATCGAGGGAGTCGGACATTGCGAGCGATATAGGCACGCGAACGCGCGCTGTCGAAGGTGGAGATTGGGGGATGGGTGCGGGGTGGCACCGGCCCGCTACGTCACCCGCGCTTGTGTAGGGGGCCGCCGTGCCGCGCGATCAACCGCTGGCGGGTGTGAGGCGCGGTGGATGCCGGAACAGGTCCGGCAAGACGGAATATTGGACCCAAGGTAACGAGGCGCCGCGGCGAAGCCGCGTCGTCGGACGGGTTCGGCCGGGGGCCGACCCGCCGGCCGCGCTTGTCGCTGTGGAGCGGCACTGCCGCTCGCTCGCGACTGCGCGGTGGGAGCCGGGACGACCCGCGGCGAAATCGTTGTGGCTGCTTCCGTCAGGACCTGACCAGGTTGGCGACGACCACGTCCGCCCGACTCCCGCGCGCCATATGGCCGAGCCAGGCGGCGGGTTCAAGACCCATCGCCCGGCCGATCATCGGCTTACCAGCGCGCGCGATAGCAACGGCGGACCGGGCCGTAATAGCTGTCCTGCCAGCGGCACACCGTCCGCACGTCGCCCCACTGGCGCCCGCGGTTCCAGCGCGGCCCGCGATCCCAGCGGGCGCCGCGGTTCCAGTGGCGGCCGCGATCCCAGCCACGCCCGCGGTCCCAGCCCGGGCCGCGATCCCAGTGACGTCCCGGCCCACGATCCCAGCCGGGGCCGCGATCCCAGCCCGGCCCGCGCGGGTGCGCGGCGGCGGCGGTGGGGGGCAGCGCGCTCGCCGCGACGACGCCGGCGATGCTCAAGGCGATCAGTTTCATGTGCACCTACTCCTGCTCATGGTCTGTGGGGACAGACTATGGCGTGGCGGCTGCACGTCCCCTGAACTTCACGGTAATCTCACGGTCAGCTTGCCGAGCGCCGCGTCCAGCCGCACCTGGCACGCCAGCCGGCTGGTGCGGCGCGCGTCGGGGACGAGGTCGAGCATATCCTCTTCCTCCTCGCGCGCGGGGGACAGGCGATCGAAATCGGCGGCATCGACGATCACATGGCAGGTCGCGCAGGCCAGATCGCCGCCGCACGTGCCCTCCAGCGGCTGGCCCGCGCGCTGCGCGACGTCGAGCAGCCGTTCGCCGGGGGTCGCGGCCTCTTCGCGAAGCGAACCGTCCGGGCCGACAAAGACGACGTTCATGCCGCCACCCGCTGCGCATCCGCCGCCGCGACGATCCGGTCGAGCGCGGCGGTCAGTTCCGCCTCCGTCGTGTAGCGGCCGAAGCCGATCCGGATCGACGTGCGTGCCGCCGCCTCCGACAAGCCGATCGCGCGAAGCACGTGGCTGGCGCGCCCCGATCCGCTGGCGCAGGCCGATCCCGCGGAAAAGGCGATGTCGCGCAGGTCGCTCATCAACCGATTGACGTCCAGCCCGTCGCGCCGCACGTTGATGTTCCCGCGATAGCGCTGCGCGAGCGATCCGTTGACGGTCCATCCCGCCAACTGCTCACGCGCCACATCCCACAGGCGCCCTACATGCGCCGCGTCCGTGGCCGCGCGTTCCGCCAGCAGCTGCGCCGCCACGCCGAAGCCCGCGCACAACGCCGGGGACAGCGTGCCGGACCGTCCGCCCTCCTGATCGCCGCCGTGCAGCAGCGGGGCGGGCGCGATGCCGTCGCGGCGCCAGAGCGCGCCGACGCCCTTCGGACCGTGAACCTTGTGCGCGGAGATCGCGACCAGATCGACACCGTCGGGGATCGGCACGCGGCCATAGCCCTGCACCGCATCCACCAGCATCCACGCCCCGGCCGCCTGCGCCAGCGCGGCCAGTTCCGTGACCGGCTGAATCACGCCGATCTCGTTATTAACCAGCATCGCCGCGACCAGCGCGGTGCCGGGCACGATCGCCGCGCGCGCCGCGTCCATGTCGACCAGCCCGTCCGGCCCCACGGGCAGGACGACCGTATCGCCGCCGCGCGCCGCGACCGCATCGAGCACCGCGGCATGTTCGGTGGCGATCGTCACCACCCGCCCCGCGGGCGCGCCCTTGATCGCCCAGTTGAGCGCCTCGGTCGCGCCGCCGGTGAAGGCGACGCGCCCGCCGGGCGGCAGCAGCGCGGCGACCCGCTCGCGCGCCACCTCCACCGCGGCGCGCGCGGCGCGGCCGGCGCGGTGCGGGGAATGGGGATTGGCATGCTGATCGCGCAGCCACGGCAGCATCGCGTCGAACGCCTCGGGCGCGAGCGGGGTGGTCGCCTGATAATCGAGATAGGTCACGCCGCGACCCGCCGCGCTTCCTTCGACACCGCACGCCATGCCGCGACGAAGCGTTCCACCTCGGCGCGGGTGGTCGTGCGCCCGAAGCTGACTCGCACGACCTCGCGCGTCGCCTCCTCGCTCCACCCCATCGCGCGCAGGACGTGGCTGGGCTTCAGGCTGCCGCTGGCGCAGGCGCTGCCCGCCGACACCGCGATGCCCCCCATGTCGAAGCGGATCAGCTGCGCCGCCGCGGCGACGCCGGGCATCCGGTACGATCCGATCGCGGCGTGGCGCGGGGCGGCATCGGCGACCACCTCGCCCCCCGACCGGCGGATCGCATCGTCCAGACAGGCGCGCAGATCGGCGTGGTCCGGCTCCGGCTCGGCCAGCGCGGCGGCATAGCCCAGCACGCCCGGCAGGTTCTCCGTACCGGGGCGATAGCCGCGCTCCTGCCCGCCGCTGGGGCTGAGCAGCGCCAGATCGCGGACCAGCAGCGCGCCGATGCCCGGCGGCCCGCCGCGCTTGTGCGCCGACAGCGCGACCAGATCGGCATGGTCGGCCAGTTCCGCCGACGCGGGCATCTGCGCCGCATCGACCAGCAGGACGCCGCCCTGCGCATGGACGATGCGGGCGATCTCGGCGATCGGCTGCTTCACGCCGGTTTCGCTGTTGCACCATTGCACCGCGACCAGCGCGTCGCCGACATCGGCCAGCGCGGCCAGGTCGACCATGCCGTCGGCGCCGACCGGCAACACCGGCGCACTGCCCGCCGCGCGCAGCGCCGCGTCATGTTCCACCGCCGAGACGAAGCGGCGCGCGCGCATCGCCCGGCCGATGCCGATCGCCAGCGACTCGCTCGCCCCGCTGGTGAACAGCAGTTCGTGGCGCCAGCCGTACGCCGCCGCAACCGCCGCGCGTGCCGCCTCCAGCCGCGCCCGCGCCGCGCGCCCCTCCGCATGGGGGGAGGACGGATTGGCCCAGTCGCGCAGGGCCAGCGCCACCGCGTCGCGCGCGCCCGCGGTCATCGGCGTGGTGGCGGCGTGGTCCAGATAGAGGCGCCCGTCCGGGTTCGGGCCAGCGGTTGCGGTCAAGAAACGTTCCCTTATCGCACGGCGGCCCTATATAGCGCGCTTTCCGCGCGGCCCAACGCCCGCCCAAAAGAACAGAGTGACCATGCCCGACGTCATCTTTCCCGGACCCGAAGGCCGCATCGAAGGCCGCTTCGCCCCCGCCCCCAAGCCGCGCGCGCCGGTCGCGATGATCCTGCACCCGCATCCCAATGCGGGCGGAACGATGAACGACCGCATCGTCCAGAATCTGTACAAGACGTTCCAGCGCCGCGGCTTCGCGACGCTGCGCTTCAACTTCCGCGGCGTGGGCAAGAGCCAGGGGACGTTCGACAACGGCATCGGCGAACTGTCCGACGCCGCCTCCGCGCTCGACTGGGTGCAGAGCTTCCATGCCGAGGCGTCGTCGACGTGGATCGCGGGCTTCGGCTTCGGCGCGTGGATCGGCATGCAGCTGCTGATGCGCCGCCCGGAAATCCGCGGCTTCATCTCGGTCGCGCCGCCAGCGAACATGTTCGACTTCAGCTTCCTGGCGCCGTGCCCGTCGTCGGGCATCATCATCCAGGGCGCCGAGGACGAAGTGGCGACCCCGCTGGCGACGCAGAAGCTGGTCGACAAGCTGCGCACGCAGAAGCACATCACGATTCACCACGACGTGATCCCGCGCGCCAACCACTTCTTCGAGCACGAGCTGGACGACCTGATGAAGTCGGTCGACAATTACCTGGACATGCGGCTGGACCCGAACTCGCCGATCAAGTGACGCTGGCGCGAGCGGATCAGCCGCGCTGATCCGCGCCTCGCGCGCCAGCGCGGCCGGCGGCGCGTAGCGCCGTCCGACGACGCGGGCTTTTGCCCGCGGCGCGCTGCTTTGATCGTGAAGCAAGAGCCGCCAGAGGCCCCAGCCTGCGCTGGGGCGACGAATGTAGGGCCGTCACCCGGCGCAGGCTGGGGTCTTCCTCCGCGCCCCCGACGCGCCGTCACATCGTCCAGACCAGCACGTTGCCCACCAGCACCGCGGCCATCACCAGCATCAGCGCGCCCCTCTTCCGGTCACGCCCGCTGGCAAGCAGATAACCGCCGCCGATCAGGCAGGCGACCGCGCCCAGCATCGCGATCGCGGGGGCGGCCTGGGCGATCGCGTTCATGCCACGTCCCCCGCCAGCGCGCGGGCATAGCCGTCGATATCGACATTGCCGCCCGACAGGATCACCAGCATTCCCGGCGCGGGCGCGACCCTGCCCGCCAGCACCGCCGCCAGCGCCGCCGCGCCGCCCGGTTCGATCACCAGCCGCAGCCGCTGCGCGGCCCAGCATTGCGCGGCGGCCACCTCGCGCTCGCTCACCGCAACGCCGGTCGCGTCGCGCCGCGACAGCACGTCGAAGGTCAGCGGCGACACCTGCATCGTCTGGAGCGAATCGCACGCGGTCGGCGGCGGATTGGGGCCGACCGGCTCGATCCAGCTGGCCTCCAGGCTGCGGCGCATGTCGTCCCAGCCCTCCGGCTCCGCGACGGTGATGCGCGCGTCCTTCAGCGCCAGCGCGATCCCTGCCGACAGCCCGCCGCCGCCGCACGGCACGACGACATGGGTCGGCGCGCCCAGCCCGGCGTCGATCATCTGCCGCTCCGCCTCGATCCCGGCGCTGCCCTGCCCCTCGATCACCCACGGGTCGTCGAAGCTCGGCACCAGCGTCGCGCCGCGCGCCGCCGCCAGCTGCCCGGCGATCGCCTCGCGGCTTTGCGTCGCGCGGTCGTAGTCGACCACCTCGGCCCCCAGCGCCAGCGTCGAATCGCGCTTCGCGCGCGGGGCGTCGGCGGGCATCACGATCGTCGCCGGCATCCCCAGCCGCCGCGCCGCCCAGGCGATTCCCTGCGCATGATTCCCCGACGAGAAAGCGACCACGCCCTTCGCGCGCGCCTCCGCGCTCATCGCGGTCAATCGGTGCCATGCGCCGCGAATCTTGAACGCGCCGATCGGCTGCAGCGACTCCGCCTTGAAGACGATCCGTATCCCATTGATCTCTTGCACGAAAATCGGCGTCGGCGGCAGGACGGCGGCGATCTTCGCGGCGGCGTCCCGCACCCCTGCGCGCGTCGGCTGTCGCATAAACGTCACATTTGCACCTTTCGTCGCATCAGCCACTTTACAAGGCCGAACGTCGATCATATTTCGCGCCTCCGCTGCCCCATGGGACTTCCAACCGCAAGGCAGCTTTTTGTCACCGTATGCCGCAAGGCAATTGGAGGTCCCTTGAGTTGCACCAGCATCATTGCGCGCTGGGGCTAGCTGCCCCCTCGACCGCTTCCGCCACCTCCATCGGTGGAGCGATCGACATTGCCGCCCGTCGGCCGGTTCAGCCGGTGACGATCGTCCGTCCGCACGCAGCGGCACGGGCCGCCCGCTTCTTCACGGAGAAGTTTCCGGGCCGCTCGATGTACGCGGTGAAGGCGAACCCGTCGCCCGACCTGATCCGCATCCTCTACGACAATGGCGTGACGACGTTCGACGTCGCGTCGATCGCCGAGGTGCGTCTGGTCGCCCGTACCGTGCCCGACGCCACGCTCTGCTTCATGCACCCGGTCAAGGCCGAGGAAGCGATCGCCGAGGCGTATTTCACGCACGGCGTGCGCACCTTCTCGCTCGACAGCATGGAAGAGCTGGCGAAGATCACCCGCGCCACCCGCGATGCGACCGACCTGACGCTGTGCGTCCGGCTGCGCGTGTCGTCGGAACATTCGAAGCTGTCGCTGGGCGCCAAGTTCGGCGTCGCGCCGGATGAGGCGAAAGAGCTGCTGCTCGCCACCCGCCAGGTCGCCGATGCGCTGGGCATCTGCTTCCACGTCGGGTCGCAGGCGATGACTCCCAACGCCTATGCCGAGGCGATGGAGCGCGTGCGCCAGGCGATCGTCGCGGCCGCGGTGACGGTGGATGTGATCGACGTGGGCGGCGGGTTCCCGTCGGCCTATCCGGGCATGGTGCCGCCGCCGCTGGAGCTGTATTTCGAGACGATCCACCGCGCGTTTGAAAGCCTGCCGATCAGCTATTCGGCGGAATTGTGGGCGGAGCCGGGCCGTGCGCTGTGCGCGGAATACAGCTCGGTCGTGGTGCGCGTGGAGCGTCGCCGCGGCGAGGAACTGTACATCAACGACGGCGCCTATGGCGCGCTGTTCGATGCCGCGCACATCGGCTGGAAGTATCCGGTGGCGCTGCTGCGCGAACCGGAATCGACCGTCCGCGATCATCCGTTCAGCTTCTGGGGCCCGACCTGCGACGATCTGGATCACATGCCGGGGCCGTTTCCGCTGCCCGCGGACGTGACGACCGGCGACTATATCGAGATCGGGATGCTGGGGGCGTATGGCGCGGCGATGCGCACGGCGTTCAACGGCTTCACCTCCGACGAGACGGTGGTCGCCACCGACGAGCCGATGGTGTCGCTGTACCTCGCGGCGGCGCCGCGGGTCGCCAGCAACGTCGTCACACTGTAACCGAACGTCTTCACTGATTCGGCGGCGGTGCGGGGTTTCCCCGCGCCGCCGCCGTGCGGGTTTTCGCGTCCCCCTCAACGACGTGCGTTACCCTGTGGGAGCCACCCATGACCGACACCCTCACCAAGACCGCGGCCGCCAACGCGCCGATCAACGACACCCGCAAGGCGGAACTGCTGTCGAAGACGGTCAAGCATATCGACATCAAGAGCTTCGACGCGCGCCCGATCGTCGATGCGATGGCCGACATGAGCTTCACCAGCCGCGACCTGGGCCGCGCGACGAAGATTTACAACCAGATGCTGGCCGACAAGGACTGCACTGTCTGCCTCGTCATCGCCGGCTCGACCTCGGCGGGCGGGTGCATGGACCTGTATGCCGACCTGGTGCGCAACAACATGGTCGACGTGATCGTCGCCACCGGCGCGTCGATCGTCGACATGGATTTCTTCGAGGGGCTGGGCCACAAGCATTACCAGGCGCTGGAAATCCCGGACGACGATACGCTGCGCTCGCTGTACATCGACCGCATCTACGACACGTACATCGACGAGGAGCAGCTGCAGGACTGCGACTTCACGATCAACAAGATCGCCGAGTCGCTGGAGCCGAAGCCCTATTCCTCGCGCGCCTTCATCCGCGAGATGGGCAAGTATCTGGCCGAGCACGGCAAGAAGGAGAACAGCCTCGTCAAGCTCGCCTATGAGCATGACGTGCCGATCTTCTGCCCGGCGTTCGTCGACAGCTCGGCCGGGTTCGGGCTGGTCAAGCACCAGGTCGATGCCGCTAAGGAAGGCCGCCCGTACATGGTGCTGGACGCGATCGCCGACTTCCGCGAGCTGACGCAGATCAAGATCGAGGCGGGCGTCACCGGCCTGCTGATGATCGGCGGCGGCGTGCCGAAGAACTTCATCCAGGATACCGTCGTCTGCGCCGAGATCCTGGGCCACCACGACGTCGAGGTGCACAAATATGCGGTGCAGATCACCGTCGCCGACGTGCGCGACGGCGCCTGCTCGTCCTCGACGCTGCAGGAAGCGGCCAGCTGGGGCAAGGTGAACACCGCGATCGAACAGATGGTGTTCGCGGAAGCCGGCTCGGTGATGCCGCTGCTGGCGTCGGACGCCTATCACCGCGGGCTGTGGAAGGACCGCCCGGTGCGCAAGTGGGCGTCGATCTTCCCGGCCTGACAGCGCCGCCGATCGACATGTGAGAAGCCTCCCCCGTAACGACACGGGGGAGGCTTTTTCATGCACGCGGGCATCCTGCGCGTGATGTCGCGCCGTCGATCCCCAACGGTCTGGCGCAGGCGACGCTCGATCGGCTACAGCGTCGCTTGATGCTGCCATTCGCCTCCCCAACCGCGCTCGTCGCCCATCTGCTCCACGCCGCGCTGGCGGTGTTCTGATGGCCAAGGGCGAGACGTTCGAGCGCCACCGCCAGCCGTGGACCGCCGACGAGATCCAGAAGCTGCACATGCTCGCCAAGAAGGGCATGGCGCTGAAGGCGATCGCCAAGGCGCTGAAGCGCAGCGAGGAATCGACCAGGGACCGCGCCAAGGCCGACGGGCTGTCGATCGCCAAGCTGCGCTGAGGCGCCTCAGTCCCCGGCGAACCCCCATGCCGATACCCCGCGCTCGCGTTCGTTGACCAACAGCGCGCGGCCGGCGGGCGGCGCGGACCGCTGCGGGCAGGCGCTGCGGTGGCACATCCGGCACCCGGCACCGATCGGGGTCGCCGCGCCGTCCAGATCGACGCCGCGCGCCGCCGCCAGTGCACCCGCCTGCCCCGCCGCGACGCCCAGCCCGATCGCGAACTCGGCCGCGACGACATTGGCCCCCGCCCCCACCGCGCCGCCCTGCGCCGTCACCGCGCGCGCGATCGTGAACCAGCGCGCGCCGTCCTCCAGCTCGACCAGCTGCGTCACGGCATGACCGGCGCGGTCGAAGGCGTGGTGCAGCCGCCACAGCGGGCAGCGCGCCTCCCCCTCCACCAGCGGCGACTGGCTGGCGCCCGCGAACCGCTTCGACGACTGACCCGCGCGGTCGATGCGGATCATGAAGAACGCCAGCCCGCGCGCGCCGACGCGCTGCAAGGTGGTGAGCCGGTGTGCGACCTGTTCGAACCCGGCGCCAAAACGGCGCTGCAGGATGTCCACGTCATAGCCGGTCGCCTCGCACGCACGCAGGAAACGGGCATAGGGCATCATGATCGCGGCGGCGAAATAGCTGGCGAGGTGGCGGCGGAACAGCCGCTCCGCCGCGCGATCCGAGAAGCCCGCGCCGCGCGCCAGCGCCTCGATCTCGGTGCGTGCCTCCAACTGCGCCAGCTGGAACGCCAGCGCGAAGGTGCGCGCGGACGGGTCGAGCCGCTCGCTCAGCTGCAATTGCCGCGCGTGCAGGTCCAGCCGGCGTAGCAGGTCGGGCATCACCTCCACCGGCAGGATGCGGATCGCCAGGCCGTGGCGGACGCGCAGCCGCTCGACCAGCGCGCCGTACAGGTCGGCCGCCACCAGCCGCAGGTCGTCGGCGATCGCCTCCGCCGCGGCGTCCAGATCGGGAAAATGGTTTCGCCACCGCTCGATCTCGCGGCGGACGGCGGTGGAAGGATCGTCGCCGGTCGCGGCAGGCGCGGCGCTGACCCCGCCGCCACCGCCGATCCGGTCGAACGCACGTGCGAACGCCTCCACCCCGCCCGGCGCGGCGGCCAGCCATTCCTCCACCTCGGCACGGTCGATGTCGATATCGGCGAACATCGGGTCGCCCAGCCGGCGGCGCACCGCATCGGCCCCGCCCCCCGGCTCCCCCGCCGCGAGCGCGCGCGCGTCGAAATCATAGCGTTCGGCCAATTCGACCAGCAGCCCGGCCGGCAGCGAGCGCTGGTTGCGCTCGATCAGGTTCAGATAGCTGGGGGAAATGTCGAGCGTCTCGGCCATCGCCGCCTGCGTCAGCCCCAGCCGGCGACGCAGCCGCTTGACCGCATGTCCCGCCAGCACCTTCTCCCGCGCCATTGCCACCCCTGTAAATACTTTACATCGTGACGGAGATTTACCGCATTTGCGGCGACGATGCGACACGAAACCGGTGCAAATTGTCTCATGGCGCGGCGATTCGTGGATTATCACACGTCTCACACGGAAGGAGACACCTGATGACCAACGAACCCGCCCGCAGCCGCGCCGTCTTCTCCACCGAGGACTTCGGCCTGATGAAGGAAGCCGTCGCGCATTACGTCCGCCAGATCGCCGACGATCCGCGCTCCTCGAAGTTCTCCGCGCTCTACCACCGCCTCGGCCGCCTCGGCTGAGGCCATCCCCTCATCACTTCCTGGGGAGGAAGGGTGTCCCGCCGGTGCCGCGACGGCATCGGCGGACATTCCTGGCGCGCCCCGACCGCATGAAAAGGATATCCCGCACGTGAGCTATCAGGACCATATCGCCTCCGCCGCGCAAGCGATCGGTGCCCGCAACGGCACGTGGGACGGGATCGACGCCGAAGCGGTCGCGCGCATGAAGCTGCAGAACCGCTTCAACACCGGCCTCGACATCGCGAAATACACCGCCGCGATCATGCGCCGCGACATGGCCGCCTATGACGCCGATCCGGCCAACTACACCCAGTCGCTGGGTTGCTGGCACGGCTTCATCGGGCAACAGAAGCTCATCAGCATCAAGAAGCATTTCGGCACCACCAAGGGCCGTTATCTGTACCTGTCGGGCTGGATGGTCGCCGCGCTGCGCAGCGATTTCGGCCCGCTGCCCGACCAGTCGATGCACGAGAAGACCAGCGT
Organism: Sphingomonas adhaesiva; assembly: GCF_002374855.1. Classification (GTDB taxonomy): domain Bacteria; phylum Pseudomonadota; class Alphaproteobacteria; order Sphingomonadales; family Sphingomonadaceae; genus Sphingomonas; species Sphingomonas adhaesiva. The sequence goes on along the minus strand of NZ_NWVC01000001.1, from coordinate 315,726 downwards.
GCCCGCGCTGATCGAGGAACTGTACACCTTCCTGAAGCAGGCCGACGCCCGCGAGCTGGGAATGATGTTCCGCGATCTCGACAAGGCGCGCGAGACCGGCAACGAGGTGGAAGCGCAGCGGCTGATCCACGCGATCGACCAGTATGAGACGCATGTCGTCCCGATCATCGCCGACATCGACGCCGGTTTCGGCAATGCCGAGGCGACCTACCTGCTGGCCAAGAAGATGATCGAGGCGGGCGCCTGCGCGCTGCAGATCGAAAATCAGGTGTCCGACGAGAAGCAGTGCGGCCACCAGGACGGCAAGGTCACCGTCCCGCACGAGGACTTCCTGGCGAAGGTCCGCGCCTGCCGCTACGCCTTCCTGGAACTGGGCGTGGACGACGGCATCATCGTGACCCGCACCGATTCGCTGGGCGCGGGGCTGACCAAGCAGATCGCCTATTCGAAGGAGCCGGGCGATATCGGCGACCAGTATAACGCCTTCCTCGATTGCGAGGAGGTGACCGACGTCACGCAGTTGCGCGGCGACGTGGTGATCGAACGCGAGGGCAAGCTGATGCGGCCCAAGCGGCTGCCGTCCAACCTGTTCCAGTTCCGCGAAGGCACCGGTGCCGACCGCTGCGTGCTCGACTGCATCACCAGCCTGCAGAACGGGGCGGACCTGCTGTGGATCGAGACCGAGAAGCCGCATATCGAGCAGATCGCCGGCATGGTCGATCGCATCCGCGCGGTCGTCCCCGATGCCAAGCTGGTGTACAACAACTCGCCCAGCTTCAACTGGACGCTGAACTTCCGCCAGCAGGTGTACGACCGCTGGGTCGGGGAAGGCCGCGACGTCGGCGGATATGATCGTGCAAAGCTGATGAGCGCGGATTACGACGCGACCGACCTGGCGCAGGAGGCGGACGAGAATATCCGCACGTTCCAGAAGGATGCGGCGGCGCGGGCGGGCATTTTCCACCACCTCATCACGCTGCCGACCTATCACACCGCGGCGCTCAGCACCGACAATCTGGCGCGGGAGTATTTCGGCGACGCGGCGATGCTGGGCTATGTCAAGAACGTGCAGCGACAGGAAATCCGCCAGGGCATCGCCTGCGTCAAGCATCAGAACATGTCGGGCAGCGACATCGGCGACGATCACAAGGAATATTTCGCCGGAGAGGCCGCGCTGAAGGCCGGCGGGGTCCATAATACGATGAACCAGTTCGCCGCCTGATCGGTCGAAATCTTCACGACGACACCCGCGGATCGCGCGATCCGCGGGTGTTTTTTCTTCCAAGACGACGCAGGACAGTCGCCCGCCGGCCACAAATCGGCGCAGCGGGCATCTGATCGCGCACATCCTGCCGCTTCGCCGTTGCAGTATCGCGCGCTTCGTGAGATGCGGCGAACTCCTATCGAGGGAGTATCGTATGAAGCTTCGTACCTATCTCGCCGCCGCTGCCGCCGCGTCGCTCGCGGTTGCCCCGGCGATGGCCGCTCCGGCCAACCCGGCTGCCAGCCTGTCGGTCGCCAAGTCGGCCCGCGCGTCGACCGCGTCGGCCAAGAAGAACGACGTCGCCGGTGGCGGCGTGATCGTCGCGATCCTGGCGGCGGCGGCGGTTGTCGCCGGCATCGTCATCATCGCCGACGACGGCTCGGACAGCAACTAAGCTGACCGGCGGGGAGGGAGCGGCCGGCCGCTTCCTCCCTTGCCTCGTTCCACGGCCGCCCTGCGCGTCGAGCGACGCTCCGCGAGACGGACGGCCGATATCCCGCACCATAGGGTCCTGAAAGAGGCCGGCGCGCCGCCATACGGCGACGCGCCCGACCGGTCACGCCTGGCCCAGCGCTTCCGCCACGACGCGGTTGACGATCTTCCCGCCGCGCACGTTGACGCCCTCCATCAGCCCGGCATCGGCCTCGGCCGCGGCATAGCCGCGATCGGCGAGCGCCAGGCCATAGGGCAGCGTGGCGTTGTTGAGCGCGTGGCTCGACGTCAGCGGCACCGCGCCGGGCATGTTGGCGACGCAATAATGGATCACGCCGTCGACTTCGTAGGTCGGCTCGGCATGGGTGGTCGCGTGGCTGGTTTCGAAACAGCCGCCCTGGTCGATCGCGACGTCGACCAGCACGGCGCGTGGACGCATCAGCCCCAGCATCGGGCGCGTCACCAGCTTGGGCGCCGACGCGCCGGGAATCAGCACCGCGCCGATCACCGCATCGGCCTCCGACACCTCATGCTCGATCGATTCGAGCGTCGAGACGCGCGTGCGCACCCGGCCCTGGAACAGCTCGTCCAGCTCGCGCAGGCGCGGGATCGACCGGTCGATGATCGTGACCTCGGCGCCCAGGCCCACCGCCATGCGCGCGGCATGGGTGCCGACCACGCCGCCGCCCAGCACGACGATCCGCGCCGGCTGCACGCCCGGCACGCCGCCGATCAGCACGCCGCGCCCGCCGTTCACCGCCTTCAGCGCGGTGCCCGCCGCCTCGATCGACAGCCGCCCGGCGACCTCGCTCATCGGCGCCAGCAGCGGAAGGTGCCCGCGCGCATCGGTGACCGTCTCATAGGCGACCGCGGTCACGCCCGATGCCTGCAACCCCTTCGCCTGCTCCGGATCAGGCGCCAGGTGCAGGTAGGTGAACAGGATCTGGTCCTCGCGCAGCTGCACCCATTCGCTCGGCTGCGGCTCCTTCACCTTCACCACCATCTGCGCGGTGGCGAACACCTCGGCGGCGGTGTCGACGATGCGCGCGCCGGCCGCGCGATAGGTGTCGTCACCGGCGGCGATCCCCGCGCCGGCGTTGGTCTCCACGATCACCTCATGCCCGCGCGCGACATATTCGCGCACCGCACCGGGCGTCAGGCCGACGCGATATTCATGGTTCTTGATTTCCTTGGGAACACCGACACGCATCGTTTCTCTCCGTCTCCGCAATGGAGACGATCGTAACGCAAGCGCCGCGCACGATCCGCGCGAAGTGTGCGCGCTTCTCTTGCCATAGCGCCGCATCTGTGCGCCAATCGGCACCATGACGCAGGAATATCCCGCCCTCGACCGGATCGACCGTCGACTCATCGCGCTGCTGCTCGCCAATGCGCGTGCGACGGCCTTCATGCTGGCGGACGCGATCGGGCGATCGGCGAGCGCGGTCGGTCGGCGGCAGCGCGCGCTGGAGGAAGCCGGGGTCATCACCGGATACGAGGCGCGCGTCGACCTGGCGCGGCTGGGCTACCGAACGATCGTCCACATCAAGATGACGCTGGAAAGCCAGCGCAAGGACGTGCTGGAGGCGTTCGAGGCCGCGATCGCCACCAGCCCGTCGGTAGTGCGGTGCGACCTGATGTCGGGGAACGACGATTATCTGGTGACGGTGCGCGCGCGCGACCTGACGCATTTCGCCGCGATCCACCGTGAGGAACTGTCGCGGCTGCCCGGCGTCACCCGGATGGAATCAGGCTTCGTGCTGCGCGAGGTGGTCAGCCCGCGGCTTCCGCTGGCGCTGCTCGACTAGCCGACTACAGCGACTGGCCGTCGTCCACGTCGATCACCGAACCGGTCACCATCGCCGAGGTATCCGACGCGAAATACAGCAGCAGGTCGTCCAGCCCGTCGATCGGCATCAACCGGCGGCGATGGAAGCCGGCGATCTGCGCCCTCCCGCCCTCCGTCTCGAACCAGTCGCCGTTGATGTTGGTGCGGATGTAGCCGGGCTGGATCACGTTGACGTTGATCCCGGCGCGCACCCATTCGCGCGCCAGGTTGCGGCCCAGATGCGCCACCGCCGCCTTCGACGCGGCATAGGCGCTGTCGCCGGTGCCGGTCTCGTGCGCGGTGATCGATCCGATCAGCACGATGCGCCCGCGCCCGGTGTCGCGCGCGCCCGCGGCGATCAGCCGCCGGGCGCCCTCCCGCGCGGTCAGCAGCACGCCGGTCAGGTTGACGTCGATCGTCGCGCGCAGCGCCGCGGTGGCCACGTCGGTGGAGCGGCCGGGGTTGCTTTGCCCGGCATTGGCGATGACGGTGTCGATCGTGCCGAAATGCGCCTCCCCGGCATCGAAGGCCGCCGCGATCGAGGCATCGTCGGTGACGTCCATCGCCACCGCCAGCGCGCGGTCGCCCAGCCGTTCCGCCAGTCGCTGAACCGCGTCCAGCCGCCGCGCGGCGACCACCACATTCGCGCCCGCGGCGACGAACCGCTCCGCGAAATGCGCGCCAAGGCCCGACGACGCGCCGGTCACCAACGCGACGCGCCCGCTCAGATCGAAAGCCATCGTCCCCTCCCCGCTGATATCGGCACGTCCGTTTCACAAAAACGGGGGCGCTTCAATCGCGCGCTGGAGGGATCGGACGGGATCGCGGGCAGCTGGGACCGCCCGCCCCGCGTCAGCCCTTCGGCGCGGTCAGATGTGCGCTGAGATGCTTGTTCATCTCGAACATCGAGACGGATTTCTTGCCGAAGATCTTCTCCAGCTTGGCATCGGCGTTGATCTGGCGCCGGTCCTTGGCGTCCTGCAGATCGTGCTTCTTGATATATTCCCACACCTTGCTGACGACCTCGCTGCGCGGCAGGTCCTTCTTGCCGACGATCTCGGCGAGGTCGGCGGACGGGGTGACGGGGGCGGTGATGCCGCCGCGCGCGCCGCCGGCGGGCTTCGCCTTCTTCGCCGTCGCCTTGGTATCGCCCTTGGCAGTCTTTTCCGGTGATTTCGCCATCGCTGCTCTCCAATCGTTGCCCCGTTCCGATCGAGCAGCGGCGGCGTGACACCGCCGCGACTCCATGGACGCGACCCCTTGCGTACCAACAGCGTGGCGCGACCGCTACCGTAACGGTGGCATAGCCGCCCTAATCGATCCGCTTACAGACGCGGCCGCCTTGTCCGCCCTATCGTCGCGCCGCATTACGGTGGAGTTGATCGATGGTCGGCGTGGAATCGCGGGTGAATGTGGCCGGTACGACGCGCGCGTCGCTGGACGGGGCGAACGCCGCAGCCGGTGCCGCCCCCGGGCCGCTCGATCGGTTGATGGCCGGCGGCCGCGCGCTGTCGCAGTTCCGCGGCGATGCCGGAGTCCATATCGTCAAGGCTGGCGAGACGCTGTCGCAGATCGCAAAGGCGGCGGGCACCGACTGGCAGACGCTGGCGCGGATCAACGGCCTGCCCGACCCCGACCGGCTCAGCGTCGGGCAACGGATCGAACTGCCCGACGCGCCTCGCGTCCATGTGGTGCGCAGTGGCGAGACGCTGTCGGGCATCGCCCGGGGCGCCGGGGTGAGCGTCGCGGCGCTGGCGCAGCGCAACCATATCGCCAACCCGAACATGATCCATCCGGGCCAGCGGCTGTCGATCGCAGGCAGCCCCGCCCCGAGTGCAGGGTCGAGCGCAGGCCCGGTCGTAGCGCCGGCCGCCGCCGCTGCCGGGGCACCGACCCCGGCGGCGGCGGGCGCGACCCTGGCGCCCGGTGCCGCATCGCTGCGCGCGGCGGATATCGCGGCGGCGCGGGCAGCGGGGCATCAGTCGATCGGCAAGTGCTACGCCTGGGTGAAGACGGCGTTGCAGCAGGCCGGTGCGGTGCCCGATTACCTGCCCGGCGTCGCCGCGAAGGACGCCGGCCCGACGCTGGAGGCGCGCGGGTTCGTCAACCTGCTGAACCAGCCGGGCAACGCCATCCGATCGCCCTATGACGCCCCCAAGGGAGCGGTGCTGGTCTATGGCGCGGCCCCCGGCGCGGTCGACAGGAATGCGAAATACGGCCACATCGAAATCCGCACCGGGACGGGCTTTGCCAGCGACTATGCCTCCGCCAATGCGCGCACCGGCAGCGCGGCGAACGGGCTGGAGGGACGCGGGCGGGTGCTAACGGGCGTCTATGTGAAGCCCGATGCGGCCCCCGCCGCCGCCGCGGCTCCGACGGCCGCGGCGGACGGCGCCTATGCCCCCGGTAACCTGCGGCTGGGCGCCAACGATCGCTATCGCGACGCCATCGTGGAAGCCGCGACGCGCACCGGCATGACGCCGCAGACGGTCGCCGCGATCATCGACGCCGAAACGCTGAAGGATGCCAATGGCGTGTGGCGCGACGACGCGGCGGCGGGCACGTCCAGCGCGGTCGGCATGACGCAGTTCCTGAAGGGCACGTGGATCGGCGAGGCGACCCGCGCCGGCGGCATCCTGAATGCCGAGGCGAAGGCGGCGGGCGTGGTCGATGCCAACAACCGCGTCGTCGACGAACCGGGGCTGCTGGCGCTGCGCACCGATGCGCGGCTGTCGATCCTGGCGGGTGCCGATTACGCGCGGCAGAACCTGTCGTCGCTGACGCGCAGCGGGGCGATTCCCGCGGATGCCGACCCGGCGGCGCTCGCCAAATATGGCTATGTCGCGCATCACGAAGGGCTGGGCGGCGCGCGCGGCTTCCTGTCGGGCGACATGCGTTACCTGCGCGATGCCACGTTCGAGGCGAACGTCCCCGCCGCCAGCCGCCAGCGATACCTGGACGCGGCGGGCGGCAGCGAGCCGCTGGCGTATCGCAACTGGCTGTCCGACTATATCGACCGGCGGATCGACGTGACGCGCTTCATGAACGACAGCACCGGCGTCGCGGTGCCGGCGATGCGGTCGCTGCTGCGGTGAGCGGGCTTTGGATGCCGCGCCGCGTGCGCTAGGGGCATCGGCCATGTCGTGGAAGCCCGTCGCCCCCGCCGCGCTGCTGGCGCTCGCCGCCTGTGGCGCTGCCCCCGCCCCCTCTCCCACCCCGACGCCGTCGGTGGCGGCAACGCAGGACGGCACGTTCGCGGCGTGCCGCACGCGCGCCGATGGTGATCCGGCTGCGAGCCAGAGTTGCGCGGACGCCGAGCTGGCGCGGATCGCCCGCACGCTGCCCGGCCATGCGGAGGCCGCCACCCGGCACGCCGCCGCGCTGCGCGCGCTGGGCGACGATGCGATCGCGCGCGGCACCTTCGGCCAGGGGGCGGCGGCGCAGGTCGCGGTCGCCGACGCCGCGGTGCGCCTGTCGCAGCGCCGCGCCGCGTGGCTGGCGGGCGGCGACGCCCCCACCGGGCGCGGCGATCCGGCGCGGCTGGGCGCCGACGCGCGCGCCGCCTGGTCCGCCAGCCGCGCCACCAGCTGCGCCGCCTGGCCGGTCACCGATTGCGCTGCGCGCTACGATGCGCTGCTGGGCGCCTATCAACCCGCTGCGGAGCCGACACCGATGCCCGAACCTGTGACGACCGCCACCGGCCTGCCGCTGCCCGATTGCGCGCAGGTGAAGGCCGCCGGGCTGGTCGGCGGCGCACTGGGCGATGCCTTCTACCGCCGCTATCCGACGTCGCTGGCCGATCCGAAGGGGGTCGATCACGTCGCGCTGGACGCGGCGGCGATCGACAATGTCGTCGGCTATCTGGCGTGCGTCGCGACGCTGACCGATGGCGATCCGACCGTTGCGGACAATGCCGCCGCGCTGTTCGCCAGCCCGCGCCACGGCGCCGCCGCCTTCGCCGCACTGACCGCCCGCGCGCACGCCGACACGCCCGAGGGGAAGGGCGCCGCGCGGTTCCTGCAACAGATGAAGGCGATGGTCGAGTAACCTATCCGGCGGGGCGCGGCAGGACGATCGCCACGCGCAGGCCGCCGCCGGGCGCCTCGCCCAATTCCATCTGCCCGCCGCACAGCGACAACAGTTCGCGCACGATCGCGAGGCCGAAGCCGTCGCCGGACGGCCCCTCGTCCAGCCGGATGCCGGGCGCCATCGCCTGCTCGCGCCGCTCCGCCGCGATGCCCGGGCCATCGTCGGCGACGGTCAGTTCCACCGCGCCGTCGCGCGCCGCCACCGACACCGATACCCGTGCCGCCGCATGACGCGCGGCATTGTCCATGACGTTGCCGACGATCTCCGCCAGATCATGCGCGTCGACCGCGACGACCAGGCCGGCGGGCACATCGACCGCGATCGTCGCATGGCGGTGCAGCGCGCCGATCGCGCCGGCGACATCGGCGACGGTGGCAGACAGGTCGGTCCGCGCGCGGCGCGCGATCGCCGCGGTGCGCGCGCGAGCCAGATGGTGGCGGATCACCCCCTCGATCCGCGCGACCTGCGCGGCGGCGGCGCCGTCCGGCGGCAGGGTCAGCGCCAGCGTGGCGACCGGCGTCTTGAGCGCATGGGCAAGGTTCGCCGCCGATCCGCGCGCCGCGGCCAGCGCCGCCGCGCCGTCCGCCGCCAGCGCGTTGAGCTCCGCCGCCAGCGGGCGCAGTTCGTCGGGCTGATCCTCGTCCACCCGCTCGCGCGTGCCGTGGCGGATCGCCGCGACCTGATCGCGCAGCGCCAGCACCGGGCGCAGCGCCCAGCGCCACTGGACGAACGCCGCAACCGCGAAGATCGCCGCCAGCGCCGCGATCACCGACAGCAGCGGTAGCAGCGCGGCACGGATCGGCTGCGCAATCACCCGCGCCGGCGCGGCGGCGGTCAGCGTCACCGTGCCCGCCGCGCTCTCGATCGTCGCCTGTCGTGCGTGGATCGGCCCCTCGGCATCCACGCCCTGTTGCGGCACCGGCCCACCTTCTGCACGCGGCGGGGGCGCGCCGGGCGGCGGCGGGGGGCCGGGCGGAAGGATCGGCTGCAGCCGCGGGAAGTCCGCCGATCCGACACGCCCGCGCGGGCCGTCGATCCGCCAGCGCCACCCCGGCCCGTCCTCCAGCACCGCCAGCCGCTGGCGCAGCCGGGCGGTGTCGACCGTGCCGTCGTCGCCCACCGCACTGGCCAGCACCGCGAGCTGCGCGTCGAGCCGCTGGTCGACGCCGCGCGTGACGAACCGTTCCAGCGTCCCCGCCATCACCCATGCCGCGCACGCCAGCGCCAGCAGCGTCGCGCCGACCGACAGCGCCAGCATCCGCGCGCGCAGCGAACGGGGCAGCAGGCGGCGCATCACGCCGCCGCCGGGCATGTCAGCCGGTATCCGCGCCCGCGCACGGTTTCGATCATCGTCGCGCCGATCTTCCGCCGCAGCCGGCCGATGATGACCTCCAGGCTGTTCGAATCGACGTCGGCGTCACCTTCGTACACGCGCTCCAGCAGCTCCAGCCGCTCGATCACCACGTCGCGGCGCAGGATCAGTTGCGACAGCACGCGCCATTCGAACGCGGTCAGCTTCAGCGGCAGGCCATCCAGCTCGAACTGCCCCGTCTGGCTGTCGAAGGCGAGCGCGCCGCAGGTGATCCGCGGCTGCGCATGGCCCGCGGCCCGGCGCACCAGCGCGCGCAGGCGGATCATCAGTTCCTCGACGCGGAACGGCTTGGTCAGATAGTCGTCGGCCCCGGCCTTGAACGCGGTCACCTTGTCGGCCCATGCCTCGCGCGCGGTCAGCACCAGCACCGGCAGCGCGCGCCCCGCCGCGCGCCATGCGGTCAGCACGCCCGCCCCGTCCAGCCCCGGCAGGCCGAGGTCGAGCACCGCCGCATCATAGATTTCGGTTTCGCCCAGATGCCGCGCGTCGATGCCGTCGGCGGCGATATCCACCGCGCAATGTTCGGCACGCAACGCGCGCGCGATCGCGTCGGCCAGATCGGGGTCGTCTTCCACCAGCAGGATACGCATCGAAATCGCCTAGGGTCAGGACCCATTACTGGCAACGGTCGTGATCGCCCGTGGAAGCCCGCCGACGAGGAGCGCAGCGCAGCCGCGTAGCCAAGGCTACGCGCCAGCAAGCGACGACGCTCGGCGGGCTTCCACGGGCGACCGCGCAGCGGCGGGCCGGAAAAGGCGCACGGCGGCGTCGCGCGTCGGTCACGATGCAAGAGCATCGCTCCCTCCTTGCTCCTACCCGTGCGCCTTTTCCGGCTCCGTCACGATCATTGCCAGTGATGGGTCCTGACCCTACCTCCGCTGCCTAAACCGAAACTGAACCGCCGGGTTCAGTGCGCGTCGGCACCGCGGGCCTATTCGGTGATTCGTCCGACGTGAAGGAGACGACGAATGATCGATGGAACGAAGCTGGCGGGGCGCGTGCCGCCGCGCACCCGTATGGCGCTGGCCGCCGCGGCACTACTGGCGGCCGGCGCCGCGGGCGGCGCGGGCGCGGTGCAGTTGACCCGCCCCACCGTTGAGATGGCGCCGACCGTCCCCACCGCGATCGCGCGGCTGCCGCAGGCATCGGGGATCGTGACCGTGAAGGGTCGGGTCGCCGAAACCTATGGCAACCAGTTCGTGGTGCAGGACGGCACCGGGCGCGCGCTGGTGGACGCCGGGCGACGCGGCAGCGACGCGGTACGGGTGGGCAGCGTGATGACCGTGCAGGGTCGCTATGACGACGGGCGGCTGCGCGCCTCCTATCTGGTCGATCCGCAGGGCCGCATCGATGCCGTCGGCGCCCCGCCGCCGCCGCCGGGAGCCGGTGCACCCCCGCCCCCGCCGCCCGGAGCAGGCGCACCCCCGCCCCCGCCGCCCGGCGCAGGTGCACCCCCGCCCCCGCCGCCCGGCGCAGGTGCCCCGCCCCCGCCGCCGCCGGGGGGCCCCGGCGCACCGCCGCCTCCGCCGCCCGGCGCGGGCGCGCCGCCGCCTCCCCCGGCGGGGGCGGTGCCCCCCGCTCCTCCGGCGGGCGCCACCCCGCCGCCCGCCGCGCGTCGCTGACGATCGGCCGCGCTTCGGCACCAAAGGAAACGGCGGCGGAAGGCATTCCTTCCGCCGCCGTATCGCGTTGATCGGCCGTCCCCGCCGCGTGTGTCCGATCGCCGTGCGACGTCCCGACGGTAGCGCGGCTCAACCGTGGCCGGCGATGAACCCGTCGAACGTTTCCTGCGTCAGCGGCGCGTGGAACTGGCAGCCCGCGACCAGGTCGTCGGACCACATGATATCCGCGCCCATCGCGCCCAGGCCGGGGATGTTCAGCCAGATCGTCGTATTGGGCGCCATGCTGCTATAGGCATGGAGGCGGCAGCCGTGGAGCGATATGTCCACGACGCGGCACAAGGTGCGCTGCAAGCACCCCTCCCCCAATTGTGCATCGAGGCAAACCGGCGCGCGCGGGCTGCGGCGGCGGTTGGTGGTGGTGCGCTCGGCGAGGGCGAATTCTGCAACGAACATGGCGGCGACCCTACGCCGCCATGCCTAATTCACGGTTAACGTTACCGCGGCGCTTACTTGCGCAGCGTGAGACCGCCACCGAACCGCTTGTTGAAGCGCGCGACCTGGCCGCCCGAATCCAGCACCTGGCCGCGGCCGCCGGTCCATGCCGGGTGCGCCAGGGGGTCGATTTCCAGCGTCATCGTGTCGCCTTCCTTGCCCCAGGTGGAGCGGGTTTCGTACACGGTGCCGTCGGTCATCTGCACCTTGATCATGTGATAGTCGGGGTGGGTATCTTTCTTCACGTCGCGTCACTCCTGATGCGGCTGGTTTCCGACCAGCCAAAAGAGAAGGCGCGCGCCTAGACCAGCGCGCGCCCGATGTCAAAATCTCTCGCCTACCCTTCCGGGCAGGGGCAGGTCGTCTCAGCCCGCCTTGGGCGGATCCGCGATCATCGCGGTGAAGCTCGCCTCGGCCGCGACCTGTCCGTCGATCTTCGCGACGCCGGCGAACTTGCACACGCTGCTGCGCTTCTGAACGAATTCGACCTCCAGGCTCAGCAGCACGCCCGGCTCCACCGGCTTGCGGAACTTGGCGTTCTCGATCGCCATGAAATAGACGAGCTTGCCCGTCCCCGCGAGGCCCAGGCTTTCCACCGCCAGCACGCCGGCGGCCTGCGCCAGCGCCTCGACGATCAGCACGCCCGGCATGATCGGGCGGCCGGGGAAATGCCCCTGGAAGAAGCCTTCGTTGATCGTCACCGCCTTGATGGCGCGGATCGACCGGTCGGGAATGATCTCCTCGACCCGGTCGACCAGCAGCATCGGGTAGCGATGCGGCAGCGCCGCCATCACGCGCGCGATGTCGAACGGCCCGATCGAGCCGTTCGACGCTGCGCCGTCCGTCGCGGTGTCGCTCACCGGCCGGCGGGGGCGCGATTGTTGCTGGCGGCGGGGGCGGCGGCCGGCGCGGCGCCCTGCTGCTGCTGGCCCGGCTGCCAGTTGGCCGGCGGGGTGATGCCGACGGTCGGCACGGTGCGATCCAGTTCGGCAGTGATCGCCGAGGTGATGTCCGCGGCCGGCTGCGCGAACAGCGCGGCGTTCGGGCGCAGCAGCAGGCTGACGTTCTTGGCGCGCACTGCCGCGCTCACCGCGTCGGGCAGCTTGGCGGAGATCTGCTCAAGGGCATAGGCCTGCGCGCGGCTGGCCGGCGCGGTCAGGCGCTGCAGCTCGGCATTGCCGGCCTGTTCCTTTGTCTGGATCGCGGTCGCCTGCGAACGCAGCGACGCCTCGGTCGCGCCGGGGGCGGCGGCGGCCTTCTGATAGGCGTCGACCAGCGGCTGCAGCTCGGTCGAGATCGCCTGGCGACGCGCGTTCGCCTGGTCGATCTGCGCCTTGTAGGTCGTCTGGATCTGGGTGCGGGCGGTCGCCCACGCCTTCGAATTGGCGACCGCCGCTTCGGGATCGGCGACGGCGACGCCGCCGACCTGCGCGGTCGCGCTGGTCGAGACGATCGCGGCCGGCGCGGCGAGCGCGGCGGCGAGGAGAAGGGTCTTGAAGGTCGTCATCAGAACTGTGTCCCTACGTTGAAGGTGACGAGTTTCTTGTCGTCGCCCGGCTGCGTCACCAGCGCCTTGGCGAGATCGATGCGCAGCGGCCCGAACGGCGAATTCCAGTTGACGCCGATGCCGACCGACACGCGCGGCTGCGCCGAATTGCCCAGGAAGGTTTCCTTGAACGGCTGCGACGCGATCAGCGGGCTGTTCGGCACCACGCCGTTACACGCCCCCGACGCATCCGGAATACCGGCGGCGCACGACGTCTGTACCGACAGGCCGCCGGCATTGACATAGGTGAACAGCGGGTTGCCCGCCGTGTCGCGCTGCGGCAGCGGCAGGACGATCGTGTTGCCTGCCGCATCCGTGGTGGTCGGGAAGGTCGCCGTGGGCAGCGGGCGGGTGATGTTGAACAGGCTGCCGACCTGCGCATAGATCGACGGGCGCAGCCCCAGTTCGCGCGCGCCCGCGCCCAGCGGGATCTCCAGCTCCAGCTTGCCCAGGTAATAGGCACGACCGCCCAGCGCGTCGTCGACGATCTGGTCGCGGTCGGTCACCAGCACCTGCTTGCCGCTGGCGTCGTTGGTATAATATTGGCGCAGCACGCGCGGCCCGACGCCGCGGATGTCGAAGCCGCGGAACTGCGGCTCGCCCAGGTAGAAGCGGTCGGTGATGCGGATCTTGTCGATCCCCGGGCCACGCGACGATTCCAGCGAGTGGATATAGCCGCCCTCACCGGTCAGCGACGCGACGAAGCCGCCGCCGATGCCCCAGAACTTCGATCCTTCCAGGCGAGTGCGGATGTAGCGCACGTCGCCGCCCAGCCCGGCGAAATCCTGGCTGAAGGTGAACCGCTGGCCGGCGGTCGGCCGCAGGCGGCTGTTGAGGCTGTCGAAGATCAGCGAGTAGCCGACGCTCGACGTCAGGCGGTTGCCCAGCGCGTCGCACAGGTAATTGCCCGCCTTCAACCGGTCGCACGCGCCGTTGGTGAAGAAGGTCGCCTGGTCCAGCCCCACTTCGTCGTAGGAGAAGGTGTAGCGGCCGGCGAGCTGCCAATATTCGGTCAGTGGCACGCCGGTGCGCACCTGGAAACCGGTCGACACCTGGCTGTACGTCGTGTTGCGGTCGGTGCCGATGAAGTTGAACGCGTTGAAATCGCGGCGGAAGATGTCGACGCCCAGCGCGATGTTGCGATCGAACACGTAAGGCTCGGTAAAGCCCAGCTCGATCGACTTGGAATAGCTGGAATAATTGACGCCGGCGCGCAGCGTCTGGCCCTTCCCGCGGAAATTGTTCTGCGTGATATTGGCCTGGATGATGAACCGTTCGAGGCTGGAGAAGCCCGCCGACAGCTGCAGTTCGCCGGTCGACTTTTCCTCGACGTTCGATTCCAGCACGACGCGGTCGGGGGCGGACCCCGGCGTCTGCTTGATCTCGAACTTGTCCTGGAAATAGCCCAGCGAGTTGATGCGGTCCTGCGACCGCTTCACCTGGAAGCTGTTGAACGCATCGCCCTCCGCCAGACGCACCTCGCGCCGGATCACCTTGTCCTGCGTCTGGGTGTTGCCGGTGATGTCGACGCGCTCGACATAGGTGCGCTGCGCCTGGCCGATGTGGAAGTTGATCGACATGGTCAGCGCGTCGCGGTCGCGCTGGAATTCCGGGCTGACCTCGGTGAAGGCATAGCCGAACAGCCCGGCGGTCTCGCTCAGGTTGTCGACGGTGTCCTCGACCATCTTGGCGTTGTACCAGTCGCCCTTCTTGACCGGCAGCGTCGCCGCCAGCTTCTTCCCGTCGAAGTCGCGGATGTCGCTGTCGACGGTGACGTCGCCGAATTTGTAGCGCGGGCCTTCCTCCACCACATAGGTGATGATGAAGTCCTTGCGGTCCGGCGTCAGCTCGGCGACCGCCGAGGTCACGCGGAAATCGGCATAGCCTTCGGTCAGGTAGAACTGGCGCAGCTTCTGCTGGTCATAGGCCAGCCGGTCCTGATCGTAGGAGGTGCCCGACGACAGGAAGCGGAAGAAGCGCGCTTCCTTCGTCGCCATCTGCGCGCGCAGCTTGCTGTCGCTGAACACCTCGTTGCCCAGGATGTTGATCTGGCGGACCTTCGACTTCGGCCCCTCGGTGATCTCGAACACCACGTCGACGCGGTTCTGGTCCAGGCTGACCATCTTCGGCTCGACGCTGGCGGCGAAGCGACCCTGGCGGCGATACAGCTCGACGATCCGCGCCACGTCCGCGCGGACGGCGGAGCGGGTGAAGATCTGGCGCGGCTTCAGCCGGATCTCCTTGGTGATCTTGTCTTCCTTCAGGCGCTTGTTGCCCTCCAGGATCACGCGGTTGATGATCGGGTTTTCGCGCACGCGGATCACGATGTCGCCGGTGTCGGCGCCCGCGATCGTCACGTCGGCGAACAGATCGCTGGCGTACAGGTCCTTGATCGCCTGATCGAGCGTCTCGTTGGTATACGCCTGCCCCTGCCGCAGCTTGGTGTAGCTGAGCGCGGTTTCCGGCTCGATGCGCTGCGTGCCGTCGACGCGCAGCGACTTGATCGTCTTGATCGCCGCCGGGGCGGCGACGGGGGCCGCCGGGGCGGATGCGGGGGTTGCAGCCCGAGCGGATGCGGGGGCCGGTGCGGTCTGCGCCGCTGCCGCCAGCGGGACGCCGGCCAGCATCGTGCACCCGAGCAAGGTCGCCGAGGCACGCGCCCGCGAAGTCGAAACGTTGAGCACCGTCACCAAAATCCCACCCGAGAGAAACCGCAGAGCGCCGCAGCGTCGCCCTGCCTTACCTTGGTCAACCGATCAAGCAGGCCAGATGCCGCCACAGGCCGAAGTTGCCGAGATCGTTGAACGTCACCAGCAGCATCAGCGCCAGAACCGCCATCAACCCGCCGCGATAGGCCCATTCCATCGTCTGCGGCGCTACCGGCCGCCGCCGCACCGCCTCGATCGCATAGAACAGCAGGTGCCCGCCATCCAGCATCGGCACTGGCAGCAGGTTGATGAACCCCAGATTGATCGAAACCAGCGCGATCAGGAAAACGAACGCCTCCGGCCCCAGCGTGATCTGCTCGCCGGATACCTTCGCGATCGACAGCGGCCCGCCCAGTTCCTTCACCGAACGCCGCCCGCTGACGATCTGGCCGATCGTCTCGACCATCATCTGCACGATCTGCCCGGTGCGCTGCACCGCGATTACCGGTGCCTCCAGCACGCCGACCTGCCGCACCACCGGCGCGGCGGGGCGGATGCCCAGAAGGCCGACGCGGAATTCGTTGCCGAAGCGGTCGCGCTGCACTTGTGTCGCGATCGTCGCGTCGACGTGCATCGGCGCGCCGTCGCGCACATAGTCGACGCGCACCTGCTCCCCGGCGCGGATCTTCACGAACCGCACCATATCCTCGAACGTTTCGACCGGGCGCCCGCCCAGCGCGGTGACGCGGTCGCCCGCGCGCAGGCCGATCTGCTGCGCGACGGTGCCGGGCATCGCCTGCCCCACCACGGCGGGCGTCTGCGCATCGCCGTACGCGAGCGCGAAGCCCGCCAGGATCAGGATCGCGAGCACGAAATTGATCACCGGCCCGGCGGCGACGACGATCGCGCGCTGCCATACCGGCTTTGCCTGGAAGGTCCGGCGACGCTCCTCGACGGGCAGCGCCAGCCAGTCGGCGTCGGGCTGTCCGGCGGGGTTCATATCGCCCGCGAACTTCACATAGCCGCCCAGCGGCAGCCACGCGATCTTCCACCGCGTACCGCGCCGGTCGGTCCAGCCCGCAATCTCGCGCCCGAAACCGATCGAGAAGACGTCCGCCTTGATCCCGAACCAGCGGCCCGCGGCATAATGGCCCAGCTCATGCACGAAGACGAGCGGGCCGATCACCAGCACGAAGGCCAGCAGGGTCAGCAGCAGTCCGGGGGTCTGGATCAAGCCACGCAATCCTTCACGCGCTCACCGGCGAACTCCCGCGCCCGCGCATCGACGTGCAACACCGCGTCGAGCGTGTCCGGCGCGGCCGGATCATAGCGCTGCAACGTATCGTCCACGATTGCGGCGATTTCAAGAAACGCGATGTTACCCGCCAGAAATGCCGCCACCGCCACTTCGTTCGCGGCGTTCAGGATCGCAGGGCGTGCGCCGCCCGCCTCCACCGCCGCGCGCGCCAGCGCCAGCGAGCGGAAGCGCACGGGATCGGGCGCCTCGAAATCCAGCCGGCCCAGCTTCACCAGGTCCAGCGGCTCCATCGGCGTCGCCATCCGGTCCGGCCACGCCAGGCAATGCGCGATCGGCACGCGCATGTCGCTCGGCCCCAGCTGCGCCAGCATCGACCCGTCGACATAATCGACCATGGAATGGATCACCGACTGGCGGTGGATCACGATTTCGATCCGCGCCGGCTCGACCGGGAACAGCACCGCCGCCTCGATCAGTTCCAGCCCCTTATTCATCATCGTGGCGCTGTCGATCGAGATCTTCGCGCCCATCGACCAATTGGGGTGCGCGACCGCCTGCGCCGGGGTGACCGATGCCATCCGGTCGAGCGACCAGTCGCGGAACGGCCCGCCGCTGGCGGTCAGGATGATGCGCCGGACCCGTTCGGGCCGCATCATGTCCAGGCACTGGAAGATCGCATTATGCTCGCTGTCGGCGGGCAGCACCGTCGCGCCATGGTCGCGCGCGGCGGCCATCACGATCGCGCCGGCGGACACCAGCGGCTCCTTGTTGGCCAGCACCACGGTGCCGCCACGCTCGATCGCGGCCAGTACCGGTTTCAGCCCGGCACAGCCGACGATCGCGCCCATCGTCCAGTCGGCGCCCGATCCCGCCGCCTCGCACACCGCCTGCTCGCCGCCCGCCGCGGCGATGCCGGTGCCTGCCAGCGCCTCGCGCAGAGCAGGCAGGCATGCCTCGTCCGCGACCACCGCCATTTCCGCGCGGGTGCGGATCGCGGCAGCAGCCAGCTTGGCGACGTCGCGATGCGCGGTCAGCGCGCGGACGCGGAACCGCTCCGGCTCACGCTCGACCAGGTCCAGCGTGGAGGTGCCGACCGATCCGGTCGCCCCCAGGATCGTCACCGTCCTCATGAGAATATCTGCGGAATGGCGACCAGCATTGCGGCGACCGGCGCGACCGGGACCAGTCCGTCGATCCGGTCCAGCACCCCGCCATGGCCGGGCAGGACATTGCCCGAATCCTTGACGCCCGCGACGCGCTTCAGCCAGCTTTCGTACAGGTCCCCGCCCTGCGCCAGCACCGCCAGCAGCGGCGACATGGCGGCCAGCAGCCCGGGCAGCCCCGCCTGCGCCCACAGCAGCAGCCCCAGCGCGCCGGCGGCGAGCACGCCCCCGCCCAGCCCGGCCCAGGTCTTGTTCGGCGACAGACGCGGCGCCAGCTTCGGCCCGCCGATCGACCGCCCGGCGAAGAACGCGCCGATATCGCACGCCCACACCAGCGCCATCGCCCAGAAGGCATAGAGCAGCCCGTCGTCCTGCCGGCGCAGGAACACCAGCGCCAGCACCGGCAGCCCGCAATAGACGACGCCCAGCGCCAGCCGCGGCAACCGCGTGACGATCGCGATGAAGAACGCGGCACCAGCGAGCAGCCCCAGCGTGAAGAAGTCGTGGGTTTCCAGGATCAGCCACGCCGGCGCCATCGTCGCCAGCGGCACGCTGAGCGCGAATTGCGCCAGCCGCTTGGTCTTGGGCGGCACCTTCTGCAGATCGCCCCATTCGGCCATCATGAACAGCGCGACCACCACCGCCAGCAGCCAGAAGGCGATGTCGCCCAGGACCAGCGCAAGGCTGGCGACCGCGATCATCGCGACGCTGGCGATCATCCTGAGGCGCAGGTTGGACGGCGTGCGCAGCGCCGCATCGGGCGTCGGCGGAAAGGATGACGGCGACGGATCGCTCATGCGCGGTCGCTCACAGCCCGCCGTAGCGGCGCTGGCGCTGACCGAAGGCGCGGATCGCATCGGCCAGATCGTCGGGGCCGAAATCGGGCCACAACGTGTCGACGAACAGCAATTCGGCATAGGCCGCCTGCCACAACAGGAAATTCGACAGCCGCTGTTCGCCCGACGTGCGGATCAGCAGGTCCAGCGGGGGCAGTTCGCGCGTTTCCAGCTCCGCCTCGATCGCGTCGCCGTCGATCGCCTCCACGGGAATCGCGCCCGCCGCGGCGCGCGCCGCCAGCCGCTGCGCCGCGGTGACCAGTTCGGCCTGCGCGCCGTAATTCAGCGCGATCGCCAGGATCGGGCCGGTGTTCGCGGCGGTCCGCCCCAGCGCATCGTCGACCAGCGCGACGACGTCGGCCGGGAAACGGCGATAGTCGCCGATCACGCGTAGCCGCACATTCTCGCGCACCAGTTCGGCCAGGTCGTTGCGGATGAAGAATTTCAACAGGCCCATCAGCCCGCTGACCTCCTCAGCCGGCCGGCGCCAGTTTTCGGAGGAGAAGGCGTAGAGCGTCAGCGCCTGCACGCCCATCGCACGCGCCGCGCGCGTCACCGCGCGCACCGCCTCCACCCCCGCACGGTGCCCGGCGGCGCGCGGCAGGTGGCGCTGCGCGGCCCAGCGGCCGTTGCCGTCCATGATGATCGCCACGTGGCGCGGCATGTGCTGCGCCACCGGCTGCGATGCCGCCGCGGTCGCCATCACCTGCGCGCGCCCCTGGCCCCCACGGCCATCACTTGCCGAGGATTTCCTTTTCCTTGGCGGCCGCCACCGTGTCGATGTCGGCGATCGTCGCGTCGGTCAGCTTCTGCACCTCGGCTTCGTGGCGCTTGCGCTCGTCCTCGCCGAACACGCCCTTCTTCTCGTCGGTCTTCAGCGCGTCCATGCCGTCGCGGCGCACGTTGCGCACCGCCACCTTGGCCTTTTCCGAATATTGCCCGGCCAGCTTGGCCAGTTCCTTGCGCCGCTCCTCGGTCAGGTCGGGGATCGGCAGGCGCAGCGTGTTGCCGTCGTTGATCGGGTTCAGCCCCAGCCCGGCCGAGCGGATCGCCTTTTCCACGGGGCCGACATTGGTCTTGTCCCACACCTGCACCGACAGCATCCGCGGCTCGGGCGCGGACACGGTCGCCACCTGGTTGAGCGGCATGTGAGCGCCATAGACCTCGACGGTCACCGGATCGAGCAGCGACACCGCGGCGCGCCCGGTGCGCAGGCCGCCCAGATCGCCCTTCAGCGATTCGACCGCACCGTTCATGCGCCGCTCCAGGTCGGCCTTGTCATACGCGGGCATTACTTGGTCTCCATCTCTTTCTGCACCACGGTCGACACGCCCTCTCCGCGCAGCACGGCGGCGAAATTGCCGTGTTCGCGGATGTTGAAGACGACGATCGGGATGTTCGAATCACGGCACAGCGCGATCGCGCTGGCATCCATCACCTTCAGGTTCTTTGCCAGAACCGTGTCGTAACTGACGGTTTCGTAACGGGTCGCGCCCGCCACCTTCTTCGGATCGGCATCATAGACACCGTCCACCGACGTGCCCTTGAACAGTGCGTCGCAGTTCAGCTCCGCGGCACGCAGCGCCGCGCCGCTGTCGGTGGTGAAGAACGGCGAACCGACGCCCGCGGCGAAGATCACCACGCGGCCCTTTTCCAGGTGCCGTTCCGCGCGGCGGCGGATGAACGGTTCGCACACCGACTGCATCGGGATCGCGGACTGGACGCGCGTGTCGACGCCGATCTGCTCCAGCGCGTTCTGCACCGCCAGCGCGTTCATCACCGTCGCCAGCATGCCCATGTAATCGGCGGTGCCGCGCTCGAACCCCTTGGCCGCGGCGGCCAGCCCGCGGAAGATGTTGCCCCCGCCGACGACGACGCACAGCTCATAGCCCTGCGCCTTCACGTCGGCGATCTCCTCCGCGACGCGCGCGGTGACGGCGGGGTCGATCGCCAGACCGTCGGCCCCCATCAACACTTCGCCCGACAGTTTCAGGAGGATGCGCTTGAAACGGGGATGGGTCATGGGATCCGGACGCTGTTGGAAAGGCGCGCGGACCCTAGGCGCGGGGCCCGCGACTGGCAATGGGTTGACAAGGGCGACGCCCCCGCCCGCGCCGACATGCAAACCGCCGCCCCGGTCACCCGGCGCGGCGGCTCGTGATGCGGCCCGGCGCAGGCGCCGGGCGCGCGCGTCAGGCGTGCTGCGGCACGCCCGATGCGGCAGCGACTTCGGCCGCGAAGTCGGACACTTCCTTCTCGATGCCCTCGCCCAGCTGGAAGCGGACATAGTCCTTCAGGACGATCTGCGCCCCGGCATCCTTGCCCGCCTTGGCGACGACGTCGCTGATCTTGGTCTTGCCGTCCATCACGAACAGCTGGCTGACCAGCGCGTGTTCCTTGCGGTACTTGGCGATCGAGCCCTCGACCATCTTGGCGATGATGTCGGCCGGCTTGCCGGATTCGGCAGCCTTTTCGGTCGCGATCGCGCGCTCGCGCTCGATCTCGGCCTCGTCCAGGTCGCCCTCGTTCAGCGCCTTCGGGAACGCCGCGGCGACGTGCATCGCCAGGTCGCGGCCCAGCTTCTGCAGCACCTCGTCCGAGGCATCCGATTCGAGCGCGACGAGCACGCCGATCTTGCCCATGCCCGGCGCCTGCTGGTTGTGGACGTAGGACACGACCGCGCCCTTCGACACTTCCAGACGCTTGGCGCGGCGGATCGACTGGTTCTCGCCGATCGTGGCGATGTTGTTGGTCAGCGCCTCCTCGACGGTCTTGCCCGACGGCATCGCCGCGCCCTTGATCGCATCGACGTCACCGCCGGTGGCGAGCGCAATCTGCGTCACGTCACGCACGAAGCCCTGGAACTGCTCGTTCTTGGCGACGAAGTCGGTCTCGGAATTGACCTCGACCACCGCGCCCGTGGTGCCGGAGACGGCGACGCCGACCAGACCTTCGGCGGCCGTGCGGCTCGACTTCTTCTGCGCCGCGGCCAAGCCCTTAGTGCGCAGCCAGTCCAGCGCGGCGTCCATGTCGCCGCCGGCCTCGTTCAGCGCCTTCTTGCAATCCATCATGCCCGCGCCGCTCTTCTCGCGCAGGTCCTTGACCATCGCTGCCGTGATATCGGCCATTATACTGTCCTCACTCAGATGCGCCGAAGCGCGACGATCCGGATGCGAACCGCCGCGCCTCGAACGGGAAATCGGGGAGGCTCCATAGGGAGCCTCCATGACATTCGCGCGTCGCTTACGCGGTGGCGGCTTCGCCCTCGGCAGCGGCCGGGGCCTCGGCCAGCGCCTCCTCAGCGGGCGGCTCGCTCATCGCGCCCAGGTCGACGCCGCGGCTGGCCTGCTGCTGCTGGTTGCCACGGGTCGCGGCGATCGCGATCGCCTCGCAATACAGGCGGATCGCGCGCGCCGCGTCGTCATTGGCGGGCACCGGGAAGGCGATGCCGTCCGGCGACACGTTCGAATCGAGGATCGCGACGACCGGGATGCCCAGCGTGTTGGCTTCCTTGATCGCCAGCTCTTCCTTGTTGGCGTCGATCACGAACATCACGTCCGGCACGCCGCCCATGTCGCGGATACCGCCCAGCGACAGCTCCAGCTTGTCGCGCTCGCGGGTCAGCTGCAGCACTTCCTTCTTGGTCAGGCCCGCGGTGTTGCCCGACAGCTGCTCTTCCAGCGCCTTCAGACGCTTGATCGAGTTGCTGATCGTCTTCCAGTTGGTCAGCATCCCGCCCAGCCAGCGGTGGTTGACGAAATGCTGGCCCGCACGGCGCGCGGCGTCGGCGACCGGCTCCTGCGCCTGGCGCTTGGTGCCGACGAACAGCACCTTGCCGCCCTGAGCCACCGACTGCGACACGAATTCCAGCGCGCGCGCGAACAGCGGCACGGTCTGCGACAGGTCGATGATGTGGACGCCGTTGCGCTCACCGAAGATGTAGGGCTTCATCTTCGGGTTCCAGCGGTGCGTCTGGTGGCCGAAGTGCGCGCCGGTTTCGATCAGCTGCTGCATCGAGACGACAGGTGCCGCCATGGGATATGTTCCTTCCGGTTAAGCCTCTGGGAAGCGAGTGACGCGTGCCTCGAAGGCCGGCGCACCGGTTGATGATGCTTCCCATGCGGGGTTGAGGCGGGGCGCTTAGCGCAATCGACCATGGAAGACAAGTGCCCCCTTGCCGCTTGACACGCCGGAACAGAGGTGGAACAAGGCGGCGGAACAGAGGGCGAACCTCGCTCAGGTTTGCGCCGATTTTCGTTACGGGGCCGCGACACAAAGTGCCGCTTCGGAACGAATATCCGGAACCTTGCAGGGATTCCGGTGATTGGCGTGCTCGGGTTCGCGTGGGACGATTGAGGAGGCGGACGATGGCGACGGTTCTGGCGGTGATGATCTTCGGCGGCGCGCTGACGCTGGTGGGCTATGCGATGGCGGCGACGCTGGCGCCGAACATGGCGCGCATCGTCGCGGTGCTGCGCGGCCAGCCGGAAGCGGCGCGATTCGAACCGCTGGCGGTGCTGGTCCAGGCCGAGCGGCGCATCGCCGTCAGGCGCTGGGCGGGCTCGACGATGCAGGCCCGGACGGTGCGCCAGCGCGAAGCCGCTTGACCCGGCCGTAGCTTGCGACGCTGAACGGGATCGCGAGCAGATAGGCGACGCCAGCGGCAGCGGCGGTCTGCCACGGGGCGCTGACCGCGGCGGCGCCCACCAATACCACGACCGCGATCGCCTCGAACCGGATGTTGCGCCGTAGCCGCAGCGACGTCCAGGAAAAGGTCGCGATACTCGACACCATCAGCAGCGCGACGAAGATTGTCCATGGCGCGATCAGCCGCGGGTCGCGCAGGATCGGTTCCTCCGTCACAAACCACAGGAACAGCGGCAGCAGCGCAAGTGCCGCCCCCGCAGGCGCAGGCACGCCGGTCAGGAAGCCGGCGGACTTGTGCGGCTGTTCTGCCGCGTCGATCGCGGCGTTGAAGCGCGCGAGGCGCAGTGCGCAGAACACCGCCAGCACCAGCGCCGCCATCCAACCGAACCGCGGCAATGTGTTGAGCGACCAGAGATAGACGATCAGCGCCGGCGACACGCCGAACGAGATCGCATCGGACAGCGAATCCAGCTCGGCACCGAAGCGGCTTTCGCCGTGCAGCATCCGCGCGACCCGCCCGTCCAGTCCGTCGAGCACCCCGGCGACCAGCACCATCACCACCGCCAGTTCCCAATTGCCGGAAATCGCGAAGCGGATGCCCGACAGGCCGGAGCATAGCGCCAGCGCGGTCACCGCATTGGGTGCGACCGATCGCAGCGGCAGGCCGCCGACGGGGCGGCGGCCGAGCGGGCGGCGGGGAAGCGGCGCGCGCATCCTATTGCGCGATCGCGCTGACCGGGGCGCCGCCGAAGCGGCCCAGCACCGTTTCGCCCGCAATCGCGCGCTGCCCCAGCGCGACCTGCGGCACGCAGCCTTCGGGCAGAAACACGTCGACACGGCTGCCGAAGCGGATCAGCCCGACGCGCTGGCCGGCGCCGACGATATCGCCGATCTTCGCGAAGGCGACGATGCGCCGCGCGACCAGCCCCGCGATCTGCGTGAAGCCGACCTTGCGCCCGTCGAACCCCTCGACCACGAAATGCTGGCGTTCGTTCTCTTCCGACGCCTTGTCCAGATCGGCGTTCAGGAATTTGCCGGATATATAGACGACCTGACGGATCGTGCCCGCGATCGGCGAACGGTTGATGTGGACGTCGAACACCGACATGAACACCGACACGCGCACCATCGGCGCCTCGCCCAACTCGCCCACCAGCTCGCGCGGGACGGGAACCCGCTCGATCATCGTGACCAGTCCGTCGGCGGGGGAAACGATCAGGTCGTCGCCCACCGGCGTCGCGCGCACCGGATCGCGGAAGAACGCCGCCACCCACAGGGTAATGCCCAGGAACGGCCAGAAGAACACCTTCGACACGATCGTCATCAGCAGCGTGATGCCGAACGCGATCGCGGTGAATTTCTGCCCTTCCGGATGGACGGCGGGGAAACGCCATTTGACGGTCGTGGTGACGGGGATCCCGCCGTGCTGCGGCGGCTTGTCGAGAGAAGTCATCCGCGCGGTCTATCGGCCCCGGCGCGCGGTGACAACGCTTGCCGCCACGCGCGGATACCGGCGGCGTGCCTTGATCCCCCGCCCCCTTCCCCCTATCGACCGCGCCAAACCTCCCTCAAAAGGAAGCGCACATGGCCAAGATCAAGGTGAAGACGCCCGTCGTGGAGATCGACGGCGACGAGATGACGCGGATCATCTGGGAATGGATCCGCGAGCGCCTGATCAAGCCGTATCTCGACATCGACCTCGATTATTACGACCTGGGCGTCGAGGAGCGCGACCGCACCGACGACAAGGTGACCGTCGATTCCGCCCACGCCATCCAGAAGTACGGCGTCGGCGTGAAGTGCGCCACGATCACCCCGGACGAGGCGCGCGTCGAGGAATTCAAGCTCAAGAAGATGTGGAAGTCGCCCAACGGCACGATCCGCAACATCCTGGGCGGGGTGGTCTTCCGCGAACCGATCGTGATCCGCAACGTGCCCCGCCTGATCCCTGGCTGGACGCACCCGATCGTCGTCGGGCGCCATGCGTTCGGCGACCAGTATAAGGCCACCGATTTCAAGGTGCCCGGCAAGGGCCGCCTGACGATGAAGTGGGAAGGCGAGAACGGCGAGACGATCGAGGAGGAGGTGTTCAACTTCCCCGGCGCCGGCGTCGCGATGGGCATGTACAACCTGGACGAATCGATCCGCGACTTCGCGCGCGCGTCGATGAACTACGGCCTGGGCCGCGGCTGGCCGGTGTACCTGTCGACCAAGAACACCATCCTCAAGGCGTATGACGGCCGCTTCAAGGACATCTTCGCCGAGGTGTTCGAGGCCGAGTTCAAGGATGCGTTCAAGGACGCCGGCATCGTCTACGAACACCGCCTGATCGACGACATGGTCGCCAGCGCGCTGAAGTGGAACGGCGAATTCGTGTGGGCGTGCAAGAACTATGACGGCGACGTCCAGTCGGACCAGGTCGCGCAGGGCTTCGGCTCGCTGGGGCTGATGACCTCGGTGCTGATGACCCCGGACGGCAAGACGATCGAGGCAGAGGCCGCGCACGGCACCGTCACCCGCCACTTCCGCCAGCACCAGCAGGGCAAGGCGACGTCGACCAACCCGATCGCGTCGATCTTCGCCTGGACCGGCGGCCTGAAGTATCGCGGCAAGTTCGATGGCACGCCCGACGTCACCCGCTTCGCCGAGACGCTCGAGCAGGTCTGCATCGAAACGGTCGAGAACGGCGACATGACCAAGGATCTGGCGATCCTGATCGGCCCGGACCAGAAGTGGATGACCACCGAGCAGTTCTTCGAGGCGGTGCGCGTCAACCTGGAAAACAAGATGGCTAACTGGGCCTGACGCCCGCGCGGCGCGGCATCGCCCGCGCCGCCACCATCGATGAAGGGCCGCCGCGATCGCATGGATCGCGGCGGCCCTTTTCGTTGTGGCCGCGCCGATTTCGCCGCTTAACGGCTGACAACCACGCCCCGCACCGCCTAGGGTCGCGGGCATGGCGATCGGTCTCGACAATCATGGTTTCTCGGACGCGCTGGTGGTGCTGGGCGCTGCGGGGCTGGTGATCCCCGCCTTCGCGCGCTTCCGCATCAGCCCGGTGATCGGCTTCATCCTGGTCGGCGCGCTGGTCGGCCCGGCGGGGCTGGGCTCACTCGTCCCGAACGCGCCGTGGCTGTACTATCTGACGATATCGGACCCCGAATCCATCGCGCCGTTCGCCGAATTCGGCATCGTCCTGCTGCTGTTCTCGATCGGGCTGGAACTGTCGTTCAAGCGATTGTGGAACCTGCGCCGACTGGTGTTCGGCACCGGCGCGGCGGAACTGCTCGGTTCGGCGGCACTGATCGGCGTGACGCTGCACTGGCTGGGGCAGAGCTGGGGCGGATCGGCGGGACTGGGCCTCGCGCTCGCTTTGTCGTCCACCGCGCTGGTGCTGCCGCTGGTGGGGACGACCAGCCCGGTCGGGCGCGGCGCGTTCGCGATGCTGCTGTTCGAGGATCTGGCGCTGGTCCCGATCATCTTCGCGCTGGGCGCGATGGCGCCCACCGCCAGCGCCGAGGGGTGGGCCGGCATCGCCGGGGTCGCACTGCGCGGCGGGTTGACCGTGGTGGCGATGTACGTCGGCGGGCGGCTGGTCCTGCCGCGGCTGTTCGCGCAGGCCGCACGCACCAAAAGCCCGGAGCTGTTCCTGGCCGCATCGCTGCTGGTCGTCATCGTCGCCAGCGTCGCGACCACCGCCGCGGGGCTGTCGCCGATCGTCGGCGCGCTGCTGGCCGGGCTGCTGATCGCGGAAACCGAATATCATACCGAGGTCGAGGTGATGACCGCGCCGTTCAAGGGGCTGGCGCTGGGCGTGTTCCTTATCACCGTGGGGATGAGCCTGGACCTGTCGCTGATCCTCGCCAACTGGGCTGCGCTGCTGGCCGCGGTGGTCGGCGTCGTCGCGGTCAAGGCGGTCGTCACCTACCTGTTGCTGCGCGTTGCGCAGGCGCGCCCCGGCGTGGCGGCCGAAACCGGGCTGCTGATGGGCAGTCCGTCGGAAACGACGCTGATCGTGCTGGCGACCGCGGCGCAGGCGCAGCTGATCCAGGCATCGACCGCGACGTTCTGGCAGACGGTGACCGCGATCGGGCTGACGATCACGCCGCTGCTGGCGCAGCTGGGCAGCGCGATTTCGCGCCGGCTGGAGGGGCGCGCTCCGGTGCCCGACACGATCGACCATGCCGACGGCACGCGCGCGGTGGTGTTCGGGTTCGGCCGCGTCGGGCGGCTGGTGGCGGATATGCTGGCGCGCCACGACCAGCCGTACGTCGCGGTGGAGGCGGATATCGACGCGGTCGCCGCCGCGCGCGATGCGGGCTATCCGATCGTGTTCGGCGACGTGTCGCGCACCGAGATGATCGAGCGGCTGGACCTGTCGCGGGCGCGCGCGCTGATCCTGACGATGGACGAACCGGTGCTGACCGTGCGGGTCGCGCGGCGCGTGCGCGCCGCCTTCCCCGACCTGCCGATCATCGCCCGCGCGCGCGACACGGTGCACGCCGCCGAACTGTACAAGGCCGGGGTCACCGATGCGGTGCCCGAAACGCTGGAAAGCTCGCTCCAGCTGTCCGAAGCGGTGCTGGTCGACCTGGGCGTCGCGATGGGGCCGGTGATCGCGTCGATCCACGACAAGCGCGACGAACTGCGCCAGGTGATCCGGCGCGAGGCGATGCTGGGCCGCGAACCCCGCATCCGCCGCGTCCGCCGCAAGGACGAGATCGAGCCGGCGGCATAACCGCGCGCCCGCGTGCACGCCGCCGGGGCGATCGTCGCGATTTTGCCCCATATCGCGGTTAACCGGGCGCGATGACCGATCCGTCGCCCGCCCCCACGTCCCCGCTTCGCGTCGCGTTCTTCAGCGGCAACTACAATTACGTCCGTGACGGCGCGAACCAGGCGCAGAACCTGCTGGTCGGGCACCTGCTCGACCGCGGGGTGCAGGTGCGCGTCTATTCGCCCACCACGCGCACCCCGGCGTTCGAGGCGCGCGGCGAGGTGGTGGACGTGCCCGCGGTGGCGATGCCCGGCGGGCGCGGCGAATATCGGCTGGGCCGCGGCCTGCCGCGCAAGCCGCGCCGCGATCTGGCGGCGTTCGCGCCCGACCTGGTGCACGTGTCGGCGCCCGAATTCCTGGGCCATGCGGCGGTCACCTGGGCGCGGCGGCGCGGCATACCCGTGGTGGCGACCGTTCACACCCGGTTCGAAACCTATTTCCAATATTACGGGCTGGCGGCGATCCAGCCGGCGATCAAGGCGATCCTGCGCCGGTTCTACAACCGTGCCGACCGCGTGCTGGTCCCCACCCCGTCGATGGCGGAGGTGCTGCGCGATTTCGGGGTGACGTCGCCAATCTCGATCTGGGGACGCGGCGTCAACCACCGCCGGTTCCACCCCGACCAGCGCAGCCTGGAATGGCGCCGGTCGCTGGGGATCGCCGACGACGAACTGGCGATCGGCTTCCTCGGCCGGCTGGTGCTGGAAAAGGGTCTGGGCGTATTCGCCGACGTGCTGCGCGTGCTGGAGGCGCGCGGGGTACCGCATCGCGTTCTGGTGGTCGGCAAGGGGCCGGCGCAGGAATGGTTCGCGGAGCGCGTCCCCAACGCCGCCTTCGCCGGTTTCCAGAGCGGCGACGACCTGGGCCGCGCGGTGGCGTCGATGGACATGCTGTTCAACCCCAGCGTCACCGAAACCTGGGGACAGGTGACGTCGGAGGCGATGGCCGCCGGGGTGCCCGTGGTGGCGGCGCGCGCCACCGGCGCGGTCGACCTGCTGGAGGAGGGCCGCACCGGCTTTCTGGTGACGCCGCAGGATGTGGAAGCCTATGCCGACGCGATCGAGCGGCTGGTCCGCGACGACGCCCTGCGCGCACGGATCGGCGCCGCCGCACATGTCCGCGCGCAGGATTTCCGCTGGGACGCCGCGAACGAAGCGGTGCTGACCGCCTATCGCGAGGTGCTGGCGGCGCGCGGACGCTAGGGCGTCACGCGCCGTCGCGCCAGTCGCCGTCCCGCCAATCAAACGTCAGCGGCGCCTCGCGGAAGGCGAACCGGTCGAGGTGGCTGGCCACCACCTCGCGCATCCGCGCCACAACGCCATCGTCGGGGCCATCGTCGGGAACGGTCAGCACCACGTCCAGCGTGGCGCTGTCGGCACGCAGTTCCAGCACCGATCCGTTCGGAAAGGCGATGCGCGCTTCCTCGGCGGAGAAGCTGACCTCCATCTTGTGGCTCCAGTGCTTGGCGAGTTGCTGGAGATAGCGGCTGGCCGATGCGGTCGGCACGCGGGCGACGGAGACGCTCATTTCAGTCGCTCCACCTTCTGCGCCAGTTCGTCGATCATTGCCGCGACCTCATGCAGGCGTTCCTGCGGCACCTCGCCCTGCGCGAAGGCATTGCCCAGCGCGACGCGCAGGTTGCCCATCGCCCGGCGGACCGGCGCGATGTCCGCCCGCTGGCGATGCGCCGCCAGCGCCTCCAGCCGCGCCATGATCGCCGCGACCTGTGCGGCGTGTTCGGCGAGATGCGCCTGCCCCGCCGCCGTCGCGCCGAAGCGCTTCTTCGCGCCCTCGGACTGCCGTTCCTCGATCAGCCCCATCTCGTCGAGCAGCGTCAGCGTGGGATAGACCACCCCCGGGCTGGGGGCATAGGCACCCGCGGTCAGCGCCTCGATCGCGCGGATCAGGTCGTAGCCGTGGCGCGGTTCGTCGGCGATCAGCTTCAGCAGGACCAGCCGCAACTCGCTGCCGTCGAACATCCGCGCGCGCCGCCCGCCGCCGGGCCGCTCGCCCGATGTGAACCAGTCGCCGCCGAACGGACTGCCGCGCATGGCGTCAAGCGCCCCTTGCGCCAGCCGGGCTTCCCAGCGCGCGTAGCGATCGCCGCGGCCGTGCATGTGATGATGCCTCATCGTTCCATCTCCTTACGATAGCGCCAAGATATATCTTTGATAATTGCCGTCAAGAGCGGTCAAGATATATTTTAATGCAGATGTTGAGTGGCCCCCTCCCGCTCCCGCGCACCAGTCGCTATTTCCTCTCCATGGCCGACCTCTTCGCCGGGTTCGAACCCGCGCCCCCTGCCGACGCCGCCGTCTCCGACGACGCCCCGCTTGCCGACCGGCTGCGCCCGCACACGCTGGGCGATGTGGTCGGGCAGGAACATCTGACCGGCGCGGACGGCGCGATCGGGCGGATGGTCGCGGCCGGGCGTCTGTCGTCGATGATCCTGTGGGGGCCGCCGGGCACCGGCAAGACCACCATCGCGCGGTTGCTCGCCGATGCGGTGGGCTTGCGGTTCGCGCCGATCTCGGCGGTCTTCTCTGGCGTGGCGGACCTGAAGAAGGTCTTCGCGGAGGCGCGCGACCATGCGCGGCTGGGCAAGCGCACCCTGCTGTTCGTGGACGAGATTCACCGCTTCAACCGCGCGCAGCAGGACGGCTTCCTCCCCTATGTCGAGGACGGCACGGTCACGCTGGTCGGCGCGACCACCGAAAACCCCTCGTTCGAGCTCAACGCCGCTTTGCTCAGCCGCGCGCAGGTACTGATCCTCCACCGGCTCGCCCGCCCCGCGCTGGAACAGCTGATCGCGCGTGCCGAGGCGGAGGTCGGCCGCGCGCTGCCGCTGACCGATGCCGCGCGCGACGCGCTGGTCGCCAGCGCCGATGGCGACGGGCGCTTCCTGCTCAACCAGGTGGAGACGCTGTTCTCGGTCGACATCGGCGAACCGCTCGACGCCGCCGGCCTGTCCGCGTTCCTGCAGCGCCGCGTCGCGGTCTACGACAAGGATCGCGAGGGGCATTACAACCTCATCAGCGCGCTCCACAAATCGATCCGCGGTTCCGATCCGCAGGCCGCGCTCTACTATCTCGCGCGGATGCTGACCGCGGGGGAGGAGCCGCTCTACGTCCTGCGCCGCCTGACCCGCGCCGCGGTGGAGGATATCGGCCTGGCCGACCCGCAGGCGCTGGTGCAGTGCATCGCCGCCAAGGACACCTATGACTTCCTCGGCTCGCCGGAGGGAGAACTGGCGATCGTCCAGGCGTGCCTGTACCTGGCCACCGCCCCCAAATCGAACGCCGCCTATATGGCGCAGAAAAAGGCGTGGCGCAGCGCGAAGGAGACCGGGTCGCTGATGCCGCCCGCCAATATCCTGAACGCGCCGACGAAGCTGATGAAGCAGATCGGCTATGGCGGGGGCTACGAATATGATCATGACGCCGACGGCGGCTTTTCCGGCGCCAATTATTGGCCCGACGAACTGCCGCCGCAGAGCTTCTACGAACCCACGCAGCGCGGTTACGAAAAGCGCGTTGCCGAACGCCTCGCCTGGTGGGAAGAACGCCGCCATGCGCGTTCCGACTAGCCTCCTCCTCCCGCTCGCCCTCCTCGCCCCCGTCGCCGCGGCGGCGCAATCGCCGCAATCGGTGCAGCAAAGCGACCGCGGCACCTATGCCCGCGCGATCGCGGCGGGGTACAAGGCGTCGTTCCTGTGCGGCGGCGTCTTCAACGCCGGGCGCGCCGAGCGGCAGGTCGAGCAGGTTGAATTGCGCGGCATCTACCCGGAATATGACCGCATCGTCCCCGCACTGCCCGCGCTGGTCGACCGGCGTTCGGCCAGCGTGATCGTGGAGTTCGACGCCGAGCGCCGCCTGCCGCCGCGCCGCGCCACCTGGACGCGCGCGGGCGGGTGCACGCTCTACCCGATCGGCGCACCGGTGCCGGTGTCGCCCGCCCCCGCTGCCGGCCCTTCGGGTCCGCTGGGTGCCGATCCGCGCGCCTGGCCGCTGGGCGATGCGGGCATCGCGCCGCGCCCGTCCGCACCGCTGGCGCGCGCCGTCGACCGCGCGTTCGACGGCAGCTTCGGCGCGGGCAGCGAGACGCTGGGCGTGGTGGTGCTGCGCGACGGGAAGGTCGTGGCGGAACGCTATCGCGACGGCTTCGGCCCGTTCGTCGCCAACCGCACCTGGTCGGTGGCCAAGAGCATCGCGGGGACATTGGTGGGCCTGGCAGGGGTCGACCCGCGCCAGCTGGCCAACATCCCCGAATGGAAAAGCCCGTGGGGCGCCGATCCGCGAGCGCGGATCACGCTGGACCAGCTGTTGCGCATGTCGTCGGGCCTGCACAGCGACACCGCGGGCAACCGCACCGACGCGATCTATTTCGGCGGCACCACCGTCACCGAACAGGCGACGTCGTGGCCGCTGGCGACCCAGCCGGGCGAGCGGTTCCGCTATGCCAACAATGACATCATGCTGGCGGTCCGATCGCTGCGCGCAACGCTGGGCGAGGCCCGCTATCGCGCGCTGCCGTCGCGGCTGTTCGCGACGCTGGGGATGCGCCACACCGTCGCGGAGGCGGACTGGCAGGGCAATTTCATCCTGTCGAGCGACGTATACACCACCGCGCGCGATCTCGCGCGGCTGGGGCAGTTCTGGCTGCAGGACGGGGTGTGGCAGGGCAAGCGGCTGCTGCCCGCGGACTGGATGCGCTACAT
This sequence comes from Sphingomonas adhaesiva, assembly GCF_002374855.1. GTDB lineage: Bacteria > Pseudomonadota > Alphaproteobacteria > Sphingomonadales > Sphingomonadaceae > Sphingomonas > Sphingomonas adhaesiva. Next base: position 283,035 of record NZ_NWVC01000001.1, on the reverse strand, counting down.
GACCACCCCCGCCGGGCCGCAGCCCGACCGGGCGGAGGGCTATGGCGCGACGATGTGGCTGTTCGGCGCCAGCCAGGGCCTACCCGTCGGCAGTTATTCGGCGCAGGGCAATCGCGGCCAATATGTGATGGTCATCCCGTCGGAACGGCTGGTGATCGTGCGGCGCGGCGAGGACCCCGGCGGAGCACGCTTCGACGTCGCACGCTTCGCCGCGGAGGTGATCGCGGCACGGTGACCCCCACCCGCTTCACACGCTTCGCAGCGATCGACTGGTCGGGGGCGAAGGGCGACCGCCACCGCGGCATCGCGGTCGCCACCTGCGACGCGGGCGATGCCCCGCCGACGCTGGTCGCCGCGCCCGACGGCCGTGCGTGGTCGCGGCGCGGCGTGCTCGACTGGCTGGCGGCACAGCGCGACGATGCGCTGCTGGCCGGGTTCGACTTCAGCTTTTCCGCGCCGTTCGTGACGCGCGGCGCGCATCTGCCGGGGGAGACGGTGGCCACCCCCGACGCCCGCGCGCTATGGGCCTATGTCGATGCGATGAGCGACGATGCTGATCTGGGCGCGGCGTCGTTCCTGGAGGCGCGGCGCGGGCGCCATTTCTACCTGGGCGCCGCCGATGGCGCGAAGCGCGACTTCCTCCACTGGCGCGCGTGCGAGGTGGCGGGCGACGGCACCACCAAGCCATCGACCGTCTATGACGCGATCGGCGCGGCGCAGGTGGCCAAGGCCAGCTTCGCGGGGATGCGGCTGCTCCACCATCTGGCCGGGCGCATCGCGATATGGCCGTTCGATGCGGTGCCGCCGCGCGGCGCGCTGGTGGTGGAAATCTATACCGCGATCGCCGCGCGCGCCGCCGGCGTGCCGCGCGGGCGCAGCAAGCTGCGCGATGCCGCCGCGCTGGATGCCGCGCTGGCCGCGCTCGCCTCAGGCCCGCACGCGCCGCTTCCCGCCTATGACGATCACGCCACCGACGCGATCATGGCGTCGGCATGGCTGCGCCGCCACGCCGCGGACGCCGCGCTGTGGCATCCCCCCGCGTTGACCGAACAGATCGCCGCGACGGAGGGCTGGACCTTCGGCGTCCGCTGACGCATGGGGGCGGGACGATGCCGGTTTAGCTCAGCTGGTAGAGCAGCGGTTTTGTAAACCGAAGGTCGCGGGTTCGATCCCTGCAACCGGCACCATCCCCCTGACCACCCGTCACCCCGGACCTGTTCCGGGGTCCACCATTCCACGACCTCAGCGGCCGGTGTGGACGCGGCGCACCGCACCCCGGAATGGGTCCGGCATGACGGTGGCGTGATCGTGCGTTTACCGCGGCAGGTACCAGCGCACCCGGTCGCTGTAGCTCCCCTCCATTGCCGTGCCGGCCGCGTCGCGCGCCGGGGTGAAGCGTGCACGCTGGGCGTAGAGCCGGCAGGTCGCCTGATCGAGCGCCGACGACCCGCTGGGCGCGGTCACCCGGCATGACGTCACGCGGCCATTGGTGCCGATCGCCATGCTGATCCCCACCGTGCCCTGTTCCTCCGCGCGGATCGCGGCGGGGGGATAATCGTCGTTGGTGATCCACGCAGCGCGGTCGCCGCGCACCGCCGCGCCACGCGCGAGGTCCGGCGATGCCGAGGCGGAGGGTTGCGGCTGTGGCGGCAGCAGGTCGCCGATCACCGGGGGGTCGAGCGGGAAGGTCGTTACCGGCACCGTCCAGCTCGACGCCGGCGCGTCGATCGCGGTGGATGCGGTCACCGGCGGCTCGCTATGCTGAGGCGTCTGTGTCTTTGCGAGCGCCTGCTTGGGCGGGGGCGGCGTGTCGACGGGCGGGGGGGCCGGAACGGGGATGTTGGTGGTCGTGAACGTCCGCTCGATCCGCCCCGCCACATCCACCGCCATGCCGCTGACGAAGGCATAGCCGATGACGGCATGGAGCGCGGCGACGCCGGCGATGGTAGGGAGACGACGTGATCCGCGAACGCTATCGGCATAGGCCATGGCAGCTTCTCCTGTCCCGAAGACGTCGGCGGCGGCCCATCGCTCGCCGGTCGACGAACTTCGAGAACGGAGGCTGCGCCCAGCTTTCCGTAACGTCAAGACGGGTTGGTAACGATTGCGTGACAGCATCGTGCAACCGCCGGGCGGCGGTGGTCGTTACGGTGCGCACATGAAGGTGAAGGTCGCCAGTTATAACATGCGCAAGGCGATCGGCACCGATCGCCGCCGCAACCCCGAACGCATCCTGCAGGTCCTGCGCGAGATCGACGCCGACGTCATCGCCCTGCAGGAGGCCGACCGCCGCTTCGGCACGCGCGCGGCGGTGCTGACCGCACACCTGCTGGAGGAACATGGCGACTGGCAGGCGGTCGGCGTCGCCGTCCGCGCCGCCAGCATGGGCTGGCACGGCAATGCGCTGCTGGTGCGCAAGTCGGCGCGGGTCGTCGATTGCGAGCCGGTCCACCTGCCCGCGCTGGAACCGCGCGGCGCGGTGATGGCCGATGTGGACCTGGGCGGCGCCACGATCCGCGTCGTGGGTATGCACCTGGACCTGTCGGGCCTGTGGCGGCGGCGGCAGGCGGCCGCGATCATGACGCATGTCGGCGCCAGCGCAGCGCGGCGCCCGACGGTGATGATGGGCGATCTCAACGAATGGAGCCGCCAGTCGGGCTGCCTGCGCGATTTCGGCCATGACTATCGCTTCGCGGACACCGGCCCCAGCTTCCACGCGCGCCGCCCGATCGTGCGGCTCGACCGGATCATGGTATCGCCCGATGTGCGCATTACCGCGTGCGGCGTCCATGCCAGCGCCGCGGCGCGTACCGCGTCGGACCATCTGCCGATCTGGGCGGAACTGGAACTGGCATGACGCCGCCGTCGCCCTCCGCACGCCAGGAGGCGCTGCGCGAGAAGGAATTGCGGCTGGCGCTGGTCTGCTACGGCGGGATCAGCCTGGCGGTGTACATGCACGGCATCACCAAGGAGGTGTGGCACCTAGCGCGCGCCAGCCGCGCCGCGCATGACGGCGGCGCGTGCGTCGGCGCGAGCGCACAGGTCTATCTGGAGCTGCTGACCGAGATCGAGGCGCAGGGCGGCATCCGGCTGCGCATCCTGCCCGATAACGTCGCGGGCGCGAGTGCGGGCGGGATCAACGGCGTGTTCCTGGCGCAGGCGATCGCCAGCGGCCAGTCGCTCGACCCGCTGACCGACCTGTGGCTGGACGGCGCCGATGTCGAGCGGCTGATCGACGCCGAGGCCGCGCCGGCCTCGCGCTTCTCGAAGGTGTGGGCGATGCCGCTGGCGTGGATGGCGGCGGGGCGCAGCGCCGACCAGCTGGAGGCGCTGGACGATGCCACCTGCGACGAGGTGAAGGGCAAGCTGTCGCACTTCATCCGCTCGCGCTGGTTCGAACCGCCCTTTTCCGGCGCGGGCTTCACCACGATGCTGCTCGATGCGTTCGACGCCATGGCGGCGGCGCCGCGCGGGCCGCGGCTGCTGCCCGATGGCCAGCCGCTCGACCTGTTCGTCACCGTCACCGATTTCGGCGGGCATCCCGAGCGGCTCCAGCTCCATTCACCTGCCGAGGTGATGGAGACCGAACATCGCCTGGTCTTCCCCTTCACCGATCATGGCCATGCGGTGCAGACGCTGGCCGCGCCGGCGGAACTGGCCTTCGCGGCGCGGGCCACCTCCAGCTTCCCCGGCGCCTTTCCCCCGTTCACCGTGGCGGAGCTGGATGCGGTGCTGAAGGGCCGGCGGCAGTCGTGGCCGGGGCGCCGCGCGTTCCTGTCGCGCGTGCTGCCGCGCCACGACGCGGCACGGGCGGCGGAAAAGGCGGTGCTGATCGACGGTTCGGTGCTGGCCAACGCGCCGTTCCGCCCGGCGATCGACGCGCTGCGCGAACGCCCCGCGCGCCGCCAGATCGACCGCCGCTTCGTCTATATCGATCCGTCGCCCGGGCATAAGTTCGGGATGCGCAACGGAACGCACGGCGCGCCCGGCTTCTTCCAGACGATCATCGGCGCGGTCAGCGAACTGCCCCGTCAGCAGCCGATCCGCGACAATCTGGAGGCGCTGGCCGAACGGTCGCGCCGGATCGAGCGGATGCGCGCGATCACCGAGGCGATCCGCCCGCAGGTGGAGGCGGAGATCGAGGGGCTGTTCGGCCGCACGCTGTTCCTCGATCGTCCCACCCCCGCGCGGCTGGTGGCATGGCGTCGCCGCGCGCAGCAGTCGGCGGCCGACCGCGCCGGCTATGCCTACACCAGCTACGGCCAGTTGAAGGCCGCCGGGGTGGTCGAATCCGTCGCCGCGCTGCTCCAGTCGATCGGCGGGGAGCCGGCGGCGCGGCGCGGCGGGCGACTGCGCCAGCGGCTGGATGCGGCGCTGGCGGCGCGCGGGCTTGGCCCCGATGCGGTCTTCGCGGGCGGGGCCAGCGACGCGATGATCGCGTTCCTGCGCACCTTCGATCTCAATTTCCGCGTCCGCCGCCTGCGGTTGCTGGCGCGTCGCCTAACGGAAGTGGAGGGCGCGGCCGACGAAACCACGCTCGCGCCGCTGCGCGATGCCATCTACGACTCGCTCAGCGCCTATCTCGACGCGCGCCTTCCCGAGCGGCACACCGCGCTTCGCCGCGACGTGCGCGCACTGCGCGACGATGCCGGTCCGCTGCTCGACTCGCTGGGCACCGCGCTCGATCTCACCACGCTCGACGCCGACACCGACGAACGGATGGCGACCGCACTGGCCGCGATGCCGCGCGAGATCCGGCGGCCGATGCTGCTCAACTACCTCGGCTTTCCCTATTTCGACATCGCCACCATGCCGCTGCTCCAGGGTGAGGGCACCGACGAATTCGACCCGATCAAGGTCGACCGCGTCTCCCCCGACGATGCCCGCTCGATCCGCGAGGGCGGTGCGGAGGCGACATTGAAGGGCATACAATTCAGCAACTTCGGCGCCTTCTTTAGCAGGGCGTATCGGGAGAACGACTATCTGTGGGGCCGGCTGCACGGCGCCGAACGGATGATCGACATCACCGTCTCCACCCTGCCCCCCGGCGCCCGCCTGCGTGCCGGCCGCATCGCCGCGATCAAGCGTGCCGCCTTCCTCGCGATCCTGGACGAGGAAGCCCCCCGCCTGTCCACCGCCACCGACCTGATCGCCACCCTGCGCCGCGAAATCGGATGACCGGCACGCGATCGTTTCGCCCACGGACTGGAAAAATCCGCACGACCGCCCTAGCCTGCGCGCCATGCAATTCCTGAAGCTCCTGTTCTGGTGCCTGCTCGCGTTCGTCGCGGCGGTCTTCACTTTCGGCAACTGGACAACCGTGTCGATCCAGCTGTTCGGTGGGATGGTGGCGGAGGTGAACCTGCCGGTGCTGCTGCTGGCGACCTTCCTCATCGGGTTCGTGCCGACGTTGGTCTACCAGCACTGGATCCGCTTCCGCCTTCGTCAGCGTCTCGCCGCCGCCGAACGTGCGCTGGAGACCGAACGCGCGCTCACCGCCGCGCGCGTCGCGGAGCCGGTGCCGCCCGCACCACCCGTGCCCCCCGTTCCCGCGGACGCCGCGCCCAACGGAGTCCAGCCGTGAGCAACCGCATCTTCGTCGCCATCGACACGCCCGATCTGGAACGCGCGCGCGCGCTCGCCACCCGCGTGCGCCATCATGTCGGCGGGCTGAAGCTGGGCCTGGAATTCTTCTGCGCCAACGGTCCGGCGGGGGTGCGCGCGATGGAGGAGATTGGCCTGCCGGTCTTCCTTGATCTCAAGCTGCACGACATCCCCAATACCGTGGCCAAGGCGGTGCAGTCGCTGGCCCCGCTGGCCCCCGCGATCCTGACCGTCCACGCCGCCGGCGGACGCGCGATGCTGGAGGATGCCAAGGCCGCCGCCCACCCCGATACGAAAGTGGTGGCGGTCACCATGCTGACCAGCCTGGACGAACGCGACCTGGCCGACACCGGCGTCGGCGGCAGCGCGCACGACCATGTGATGCGGCTCGCCGATCTGGCGCGCGCGGCCGGGCTGGACGGGATCGTCTGCTCGGGCGCGGAGGTGAAGGCCGCGCATCGCGCCTGGCCGAAGGGATTCTTCGTCGTCCCCGGCGTGCGCCCCGCCAATGGCGCGGCAGGCGACCAGAAGCGCGTCGTCACCCCGCGACAGGCGCTGGACGACGGCGCGTCGATCCTGGTGATCGGCCGCCCGATCACCCAGGCGGAAGACCCCGACGCCGCCGCGCGCGCGATCGAGGCGACGCTGTAGTCGGCACGACGCGACACGGGTGGGGGACAAACGCGCCCGCCGCCCCTATATCGCCGGCCATGCCCGCCACCGCCAAGATCTGCGGCCTGTCCACCGCACCGACGCTCGACGCCGCCATCGCCGGCGGCGCGAGCCATATCGGGTTGAACTTCTTCGCCCCCTCCCCGCGCTATGTCGCGCCCGACCAGGCACGCGCGCTTGCCGAGCGGATGCCGGGTCACGTCCGCCGCGTCGGCGTGTTCGTCGATCCCGACGACGAATTGCTTGCGGCCACCGCCGGCACGCTCGATGCGATCCAGCTGCACAAGACCGCGCCGGACCGGATCGCCGCGATCCGCGCCCGCTTCGGCCGCGAGACATGGGCGGTCGTCGCGGTGAAGACCCGCGCCGATCTGGACAATGCCGCCCGTGTCGCGGGCGCCGCCGACCTGATCCTGTACGACGCCAAGACGCCGGACGGCGCCAAGCTGCCCGGCGGCATGGGGGTGCGGTTCGACTGGTCGCTGCTCGACGGTTTTCGCCATCCGTTGCGCTGGGCGCTGTCGGGCGGGCTGGACGCGGGCAATGTCGGCGAGGCGATCCGGCGCACCGGCGCGCCGCTGATCGACGTATCGTCGGGCGTCGAAACCGCGCCGGGCGTCAAGGACGTGGACAAGATCGCCGCCTTCCTGCAACGGGTCGCCTCACTATGAACGCTCCCAATTCCTTCCGCGCCCAACCCGACGATCGCGGCCATTTCGGCGACTACGGCGGCCGCTACGTCGCCGAGACGCTGATGCCGCTCGTCCTCGATCTCGAGCGCGAGTATCGCGCCGCGAAACAGGATCCGGCCTTCGCCGCGCAGTTCGACGACCTGCTCGAACATTATGTCGGCCGCCCCTCGCCGCTTTATTATGCCGAACGGCTGACCGATGCGCTGCGCGACGGCGCGGCGCCGGGGATGGGCGCACAGCTGTGGTTCAAGCGCGACGAGCTGAACCATACCGGCGCGCACAAGATCAACAATTGCATCGGCCAGATCCTGCTGGCGATCCGCATGGGCAAGACGCGGATCATCGCGGAGACGGGCGCTGGGCAGCATGGCGTCGCCACCGCGACGGTCTGCGCGCGCTTCGGCCTGCCGTGCGTGATCTACATGGGTGCCAAGGACGTCGAGCGGCAGGCGCCGAACGTGTTCCGCATGAAGCTGCTGGGTGCGGAAGTGCGCGCGGTGGAAAGCGGCGCGCGCACGCTGAAGGATGCGATGAACGAGGCGCTGCGCGACTGGGTCGCCAACGTCCACGACACCTTCTACATCATCGGCACCGCCGCCGGGCCGCATCCCTACCCCGAACTGGTGCGCGATTTCCAAAGCGTGATCGGGCGCGAGGCGCGCGCGCAGATGCTGGCGCGCACCGGGCGGCTGCCCGACTTGCTGGTTGCCGCGATCGGCGGCGGATCGAATGCCATCGGCCTGTTCCACCCGTTCCTGGACGACGGCGACGTCGCGATGCTGGGCGTCGAGGCGGCGGGCGAAGGGCTGGAGGCGCGCCATGCCGCCAGCCTGGCGGGCGGCTTCCCGGGGGTGCTCCACGGCAACAAGACCTATCTGTTGCAGGACGAGGACGGCCAGATCGCCGAGGCGCATTCGATTTCCGCGGGCCTCGATTATCCCGGCATCGGGCCCGAACATGCGTGGCTGAAGGATATCGGCCGCGTCGACTATACCTCGGTCACCGACCGCGAGGCGCTGGACGCGTTCCAGCTGCTGTGCCGGACGGAGGGGATCATCCCCGCGCTGGAACCCGCGCACGCGATCGCCGCGGTCACGCGCCGTGCGCGCGACATGCGCGACGATCAGGTCATCCTGGCCAATCTGTGCGGGCGCGGCGACAAGGATATCTTCACCGTCGCCGGGGCGCTGGGAGTGTCGATGTGACCCGGCTGTCCGATGGCTTTGCGGCGAACCGCCCCGCGCTGGTCTGCTTCGTCACCGCGGGCGATCCCGATGCGGCGGCGACGCCCGCGATCCTCGACGCGCTGGTCGCGGGCGGGGCGGACGTGATCGAACTGGGGATGCCGTTCACCGATCCGATGGCGGACGGCCCCGCGATCCAGGCGGCAAACATCCGCAGCCTGGGTGCGGGCACCACCACCGCCGACATCCTGGCGATCGCCGCCGGTTTCCGCGCGCGCCACCCGCACGTGCCGCTGGTGTTGATGGGCTATGCCAATCCGATGCTGCGCCGCGGGGCCGAATGGTTCGCGGACGCGGCGCGCGATGCCGGGGTCGACGGCGTGATCTGCGTCGACGTCCCGCCGGAGGAAGACGATGCGATCGGCCCGGCGCTGCGCGCGGCGGGCGTCGACCTGATCCGGCTGGCGACGCCCACCACCGACGCGGCGCGGCTGGGCGAGGTGCTGGGCGGGGCCAGCGGCTTCGTCTATTACGTCTCGGTCGCCGGCATCACCGGCAAGCAGCAGGCGGTGCAGGCGTCGATCGAGGACGCGGTGGCGCGGCTGAAGGGCGCGACCGACCTGCCGATCGCGGTCGGTTTCGGCGTGCGCACCCCGGAACAGGCGCGCGCGATCGGCCGGGTCGCCGACGGCGTCGTCGTCGGCTCCGCGATCGTGGAGATCGTCGCCGAACATGGTGCCGCCGCGCCCGCGCCGGTCACCGCCTATGTCCAGTCCCTGTCGGCCGCGCTGGCCGACGCACGAAAGCAACCCGCATGAGCTGGCTCAGCAACGTCCGCAACGCGCTGTCCGGAATCGTCCCCGGCGCCAAGCAGCAGACCACCGACAACCTCTGGCACAAGTGCAAGGGGTGCGGGACGATGGTGTTCGCCAAGGAGCTGGAGGAGAACCTCCACGTCTGCCCGACATGCGACCATCACGAGCGGATCGGCCCGCGCGAACGCTTCGCCTATCTGCTGGACGAGGGCAGCGCCGAGGTGCTGCCGGCACCCAAGGCCGTCGAGGACCCGCTGAAGTTCCGCGATTCGAAGCGTTATGCCGACCGGCTGAAGGCGGCGCGCACCGGCACCGGCGAACAGGACGCATTCCTCAATGCGCGCGGCACGATCCACGGGCACCGCGTGGTGATCGGCGTGCAGGACTTCGCCTTCATGGGCGGATCGATGGGCCAGGCGGTCGGCGAGGCGTTCATCCAGGGCGTCGAGGCGGCGATCCGCGACAAGGCGCCGTTCGTCGTCTTCACCGCATCGGGCGGCGCGCGGATGCAGGAAGGCATCCTCAGCCTGATGCAGATGCCGCGCAGCACCGTCGCGATCCAGATGCTGCATGACGCCGGCCTGCCCTATATCGTCGTGCTCACCGATCCGACGTCGGGCGGCGTCATGGCCGCCTATGCCATGCTGGGCGACGTCCAGATCGCCGAGCCGAAGGCGACGCTGGCGTTCACCGGGCGCCGCGTTATCGAGAATACGATCCGCGAAAAGCTGCCCGACGATTTCCAGACCAGCGAATATTATCTGGAGCACGGGATGATCGACATGATCGTCCACCGCCGCGACCTTCGCGAGCGGCTGGCGACGGTGATCGGCTATCTGTGCGGCGCGCGCAAGGCGGCGGCCTGACCCGCACGGGGCGCTGACGCCGTGGCCGATCATGCCGTTTCCGCGGACGCGGCCGTGCAGGCGCAGCTCGACCGGCTCTGGGCGCTGTCGCCCGGCGCGGACATATTGGGGCTGGACCGGATCACCCGGCTGCTCGCGCGGCTGGGCGATCCGCACCGCGCGCTGCCCCCGGTGTTCCACGTCGCAGGCACCAACGGAAAGGGTTCGACCTGCGCGTTCCTGCGCGCCGCATTGGAGGCGGCGGGGCTGCGCGTCCATGCCTATACCAGCCCGCATCTGGTGCGGTTCAACGAGCGGATTCGGATCGCCGGGCGGCTGATCGACGATGCGACGCTGGCGGCGCTGCTGGCCGAGGTGCTGGACGCCGGCGGCGATATCGGCGCCAGTTTCTTCGAGGTGACGACCGCGGCGGCGTTCCTGGCCTTCGCGCGCCATCCGGCGGATGCCTGCGTGATCGAGGTCGGGCTGGGCGGGCGGCTGGACGCCACCAACGTCCTTCCCGCGCCGGTCGCCTGCGGCATCGCCGCGCTCGGGCTGGACCACCAGTCGTTCCTGGGCGACACGCTGGAACAGATCGCCGCCGAAAAGGCCGGGATCGCCAAGCCGGGCGTCCCGCTGCTGACCATGGCCTATCCCGCCGGCATCGCGCAGGTGATCGCGCGCGCCGCGCAGGCCGCCGGCGCGACGCTGCTGCCGCGTGGTGCCGGATGGCACGCCGATGCGACGGCGGAGGGTGTCACCTACACCGACCGACACGGCACGCTCGCCCTGCCCGTCCCCGCGATGCCGGGGCCGCATCAGCGCGACAATCTGGCGTTGGCGGCGGCGATGCTGCGGCATCAGGATGCGGTGGCGGTTCCCGACGACGCCATCATCGCCGCCGCGCGCACCGCACGCTGGCCCGCGCGCCTGCAACGGCTTGCCCGCGGTCCGCTGACGGACATGCTGCCGGGCGCCGCCTTCTGGCTGGACGGCGGACACAATCCCTCCGCGGGAGAAGCGATCGCGGCATGGGTCGCCGGGGCGGATGCCCCCGTAGCGCTGGTACTCGGCATGCTGGCGAACAAGGATCCTGCCGGTTTCCTGCGGCCGTTCGCCGGTCACGTCGATGCATTGGTGGCGGTACCTGTGCCGGGGCACGAGCATCACGCGCCCGACGCACTGGTCGCGCTGGCGGCTTCGCTGGGGATCGCGACCACCGTCACCGCCGAGGATGCGGTCACCGCCGTTGCCGCGATCGCCGGCCTGTCGCCGCCCCCTGCCACCGTGTTCTTCGCAGGGTCGCTCTATCTCGCCGGCACCGTGCTGGCTGCGAACGACGAGTTGCCGGCCTGACCCGGTAGATTGCGATTGACTTGCAATAGCGGCTGAACGATCCTCTTCCCGACACGAGGAGTCGTTCGATCATGACCGATATGCCGCTGACCGGCACTGCCACGCTCGCCACCTTGCCCTATGCGCTGCCCGAATGCGGCCACTCCCGCGTCGCGCTGTTCGCGATCCGCCGGATGGGCGCACACGGACTGGGCGATGCGCGCGCGGCGCATGTGCTGTTCTCCACCTTCGGCGAATCGTTTCGCCGTCCGCTGACGCTGCTGCGGGCGTTCATGGCCGACATGGCGGCCAGCGCGATGCAGCCGATCGCGATCGCCCCGTGCTGCTGCGCGCGGATGACCCCGGCGGAGCGTACCTTGCTGTCGGTGCTGGCGCGGGTCGAGACGCGCAGCGACAGCGCGCGGCTGCTGATGCAGGACCTGCTGGGTCAGCGCGGCGTCGACGGCGTACTCGCCAGCGCCGCCGCGGTCGCCGCCGCCTTCGCCGACGAAGGGCGACCGCTGGCGATGTAGGCCGCCGCCGCTACGCGGACGCGCCGTCGCGCGCGTCCCCCGGCCCTTCGATGCCGGCGCTGCCGACCGACCGGTCGACCAGCCCCGACCGGCTCATCCACCAGAAGATCAGCACGCCGGGGATCGCGACGATCGTGGTCAGCAGGTAGAAATTGACGAAGCCGACCCGCTCCACCAGCGCCCCCGCGGTCGTGCCCGTCAGCACGCGCCCGACGACGCTCGCCGCCGCGGAGATCAGCGCATATTGGGCCGCGGTGAAGCGCAGGTCGCACAGCGCGGAGAAATAGGCGACCACCGTCACCCCGCCGATGCCGGAGGCGATATTCTCGAACAGCATCGCCCCCGCCAGGCCGGCGTTGGAATGCCCCGCCATCGCCAGCAACGCGAAGCTGAGGTTCGACAGCGCCATCAGCAGCAGACTGATGAACACCGACCGCTTCAGCCCCAGCCGCGCATAGAGCGCACCGCCGATGAAGATACCGATCAGATACGCCCAGAACCCGATCCCGACATCGTACAGCGCGATCTCGTCGTTCGAATAGCGCATGTCGTCCAGCAGCAGCCGCAGCACCAGCTGCCCAAGCGTATCGCCGATCTTGTGGATCAGGATGAACAACAGGATCACGACCGCGCCCGGCCGCGCGAAGAACTCGACGAAGGGCTGCCATGCCGCCGCGATCGCCTGCCCCGCGCCGCGCCGCGCCTGCGGTTCGCGATGGCGGCGCGGCTCGCCGACGATCAACCCCGCCAGCATCGCCGGCAGCGCCAGCGCCGCGCACGCCAGATAGCCCGCCGTCCAGCCGTGCCGCGCCGCCACCACCAGTGCCAGCGCACCGGCCCCGGCGGACCCGATCCGCCAGCCGTACTGGCTCATCCCCGATCCCACGCCCAGCTGGCGCGGCTCCAATATCTCGATGCGATAGGCGTCGATGACGATATCGAACGTCGCCCCCGCCGCGCCGACCAGGATCGCCGCGGTCGCCGCCGCGGCGATATCCGCGCGCGGACCGACCAGCGCCAGGTTGGTCACCGCCGCGATCACCAGCACGCCCGTCAGCAGCAGCCACGACACGCGCTGCCCCAGCCCGCCGATCACCGGCAGGCGCACGCCGTCGATCATCCACGCCCACAGGAACTTCAGGTTGTAGACCAGGAACGCCAGGCTGAACGCGGTGACCGTCTTCTTGTCGATCCCGTCCTGCGCCAACCGCGTCGTCAGCGTGGCGGCGATCATCGAATAGGGGAAGCCCGACGACACGCCGAGCGCGAACGCCGCCAGCGGGCCGCGTTCGACATAGGGGCGCACGCCATCCACCCACGTCCGCCCGTCCGTCCTGCCCGCCATCAAACGCTTGCTCCGAAGAATGAAGGGCGCGACACTATCGACAAAATACGGAGAGGTAAGCCCATGAACGCACCTGTCGGCGCGCTGGCGCCCACACCGGGGCAATTGGCGCTCGCGCGGCTGCTGGCCGATGGCGGGCGCCGGCGGGAGATCGGCATCACCCATGTCGATGCCGCGGCCTATACCGATCCGGCGCGCCATGCCGCCGAACAGGCGCGCATCTTCACCAGGGTGCCGCTGGTCGCCGCGCCGTCCGCGCTGCTGCCGCAACCGAACACGGCGGTGCCGCACGACGGGTACGGCAAGCCGCTACTGATCGCGCGCGATCGGCAGGGGGAGGCGCATGTCTTCCTTAACGTGTGCAAGCATCGCGGGACGCGGCTGGTAGAGGGCGAGGAGGCGGTGTGTGCGCCGCGGCTGGTCTGCCCCTATCACGCGTGGAGCTACGCGCTCGACGGACGGCTGGCGGGGCTGCCGCGCGGCGATGCCTTCCCGGGCCTCGACAAGGAAGCGTTCGGGCTCACCCGGCTTCCCACGCGCGAGGCGGGCGGGCTGATCTGGTTCAGCTTCGCCGAGGATGCCGATTTCGCGGAGGCGGACGCGCTGGGGCTGGATTTCGACGCCTTCGGCCTGGCGCAGATGCACCTGTTCCGCCGCCGCACGCATCGCGTCGATGCCAATTGGAAGCTCATCATGGATGCCTTCCTGGAAAGCTATCACGTCGCGCGGCTGCACGCCGAGACGATCGGGCCGTTCTTCAAGGACGGGGTCGCCTCCGCCGACACGATCGGCCCGCACCAGCGATCGGCGGTGGGGCGCGACGTCGACGCGGCGGCGGTGCGCGCTGCCGACTGGCCGACGCTGCGCGGCGCGATCACCTATACCTATCAGATGTTTCCTGGCGCCGTGCTGATCGTCAGCCCCGATTACGTCAACCTGATGGTGCTGATGCCGCAGGCGCATGACCGCGTCTGGGTGGAGGATTTCATGCTGATCCCTGAGCCACCCGCGACCGAAAAGGCGCTGCGCCATTGGGAGAAGAGCTGGAACCTGCTCGACGGCGGCGTCTTCGCCGCGGAGGATTTCCGCGCCGCGGCGCTGGGACAGCAAGGCCTGTCCTCCGGCGCGGTCGAGCGCATCACGCTGGGCACGCTGGAGGCGGGCATCCGCCAGTTCCACGATCAGGTAGAGGCGCGGCTCTAGCCGCCGAACAGCCGCAGGCCGGACGGCAGCGCCCTGGGCGTCTTGCCCTGCCGCGTGCGGTCGATTGCGTCGACCGCGGCCAGCAGGTCGCGCTGTGCATAGGGTTTCGCCAGACACCCGACCGCCAGCGCCGCGGCGTCGGCGGGGCACAGGCTGGACACGAACAGCACCGCGATCCCGCGCGCCTGCGCATGGCGCGCGACGTCGATGCCGTTGCCGTCCGCCAGATTGACGTCGGCCAGGATCAGGTCGATCGCCTCGGCGCGCTCGATCGCGGCGACCGCGTCCGCCACCCGGTCCACCGTCGCGACGACCTCATAGCCTTCCTCGGTCAAAAGGTGTTCGGTATCGAACGCGACCAGCGGTTCGTCCTCCACCACCAGCAGGCGGGTGATCACGCGTCGTTTGCGTCCGAATATCATGGGGCTGGCCGTTTTCCCGTCGTTGCGCCAGCATAACGCAGCCGAGCCGACATCGCCGCAAATATTTCCGCACGGTGACGCCGCGATCCGCTAATGAGCCGCCATGGCCGACGATCGCCCCCAACACCGTATCGCCAAGCTGCTCGCGCGCGCGGGCGTCGCCTCCCGCCGCGAAGTGGAGCGGATGATCGAGGAGGGGCGCGTCGCGCTCGACGGCGTGGCGCTGACCACCCCCGCCACCGTACTGCGCTCGCTCCAGGGCGTCACCGTGGATGGCGAGCCGGTCGCCGCGCCCGAACCGGCGCGACTGTTCCTGTTCCACAAGCCGACCGGCGTGCTGACCGCGGAGCGCGACCCGGCGGGGCGCCCGACGATCTACGATCGCCTGCCCAAGGATCTGCCGCGGCTGGTGCCGGTCGGCCGGCTCGACCTCAATACCGAGGGGCTGTTGCTGCTGACCACCGACGGCGGGCTGAAGCGCCAGTTGGAACTGCCCTCGACCGGGGTCGAGCGAACCTATCGCGCGCGCGCCTATGGGCAGGTGAGCCAGCAGCAGCTGGAGGATCTGATCGACGGGATCGAGATCGAGGGCGTACGCTACGGCTCGATCGACGCCAATCTCGAACGCCGCACGGGCGCAAACGTCTGGGTCGAGATGACGCTGCGCGAGGGCAAGAACCGCGAGGTGCGCCGCGTGCTGGAACATCTCGGCCTGCGCGTCAGCCGGCTGATCCGCGTGCGCTACGGCCCGTTCGTCCTGGGCGACCTGCCGGTGGGCGGCGTGGGCGAGGTGCGCGTCGCCGATCTGGTCGCGTTCCGCCAGACGCTGAAAACCGCCGCGCCGATCCGCCCCGCGACGCCCGACGTCTCGGTCGATGGCCGGCGTGCACCGGTCCGCACCCGTCCGAGCGCGCCGCGTCCCGCCGCTTCGCGCCCCGGCGCACCGAACCCCGCCGCACCGCGCGCGTCCGCCAGGCCGAACCCGGCATCCCCCATCCGGCCCAAACCCGCGCCGCGGCCGAAGCCCGCGCCCGCGCCGGTCAAGGCGGAGGTCGTCGAGGCCGCGCCGACGCGCCCGGCGAAGATCAAGCGCCAGCCCGGCTGGGCCAAGCCCAAGCCGCGCACCGGCCCGACGCGCTCCGGCCCCAAGCGGAAGCCGCGCGCATGAGGATCATCGCCGGCACCTGGCGCGGCCGCCCGCTGGTGGCGCCCAAGGGCGACACCACCCGCCCCACCGCCGACCGCACGCGCGAGGCGCTGTTCTCCATGCTGGCCAGTCGCGTCGGCAGTTTCGAGGGGCTGGCGGTCGCCGATCTGTTCGCCGGCTCCGGTGCGCTCGGGCTGGAGGCGCTGTCGCGCGGCGCGGCATCGTGCCTGTTCGTGGAACAGGACAAGGCCGCGCTCGATACCCTGCGCGCCAATATCGCCAAACTGGGCGCGACCGGTACCGACGTGCGCGCCGGATCGGTGCTGGCGCTCGGCCCCGCGCGGGCGCCGCTGGATATCGTGATGATGGACCCGCCCTATGCCACCGGCGCGGGCGCGGTCGCCGCGGACAAGCTGGCGCGGCTCGGCTGGATCGGCCCGGCGACCTGGGTGTCGATCGAAACGGCGAAGGCCGAGGCGGTGGAGGTCGCCGGCTTCACCGTGGAGGCGGATCGCCACCACGGCCGCGCGCGGCTGACGCTGCTGCGGCTCGCCTGACGGACGGCTACGATACGTCGCGCGGCGCGCGCATCACCAGCAATGCCACCAGGCTGAGCAGCGACATCGCCGCCAGATAGCCGCCGACCAGCGGCAGGCCGCCGCGATCCGCCAGCGCCTGTGCCGCGACCGGGGTCAGCCCGCCGCCGATGATGCCCGCCATGTTGAACGCCAGGCTGACCCCGGTGTAGCGCACCCGCGCCGGGAACAGCCCCGGCAGCCACGCGCCCAGCGGGCCGTAGACGAAGCCCATCACGAACAGGGCGAACGCCATGCTGGCGAACATCGCGACCAGCGATCCCGATCCCAGCCCCGGGGCCAGCACGAACCCCGCCACCACCGCACCGACGCAGCCCCATTTGAGGACGTGCGCGGGGCTGGATCGGTCCGCCCATGCCCCCGACAGCGCGATGCCCACCGCCATGAACAGGATCGCCGCCAGCTGCATCGCCAGGAACGTCTGGCGGTCCACCCCCAGCGTCGTCGTGGCATAGCCGAGCGCGAACGCGGTCGCGAGATAATAGACCGCGAAACACGCCACCGCGCCCAGCGTGCCGCCGATCGCAGCGCGCCAGTGCCCGCGCAGCAGCTCGCCCATCGGCACCGCGGGCGGCGGCCCTTCCTCCAGCACCTGCGCGAAGGCGGGGGTCTCGGCGATGCGCACCCGCACCCACAGCCCCAGCGCGACCAGCACCACCGACAGCAGGAACGGCACGCGCCAGCCCCATGCCATGAACTCCGCCGGGGTCATCGCCAGCCCCAGCAGCAGGAACAGCCCGTTGGCCGCGATGAAGCCGACCGGCGCGCCGAGTTGCGGCACCATGCCATAGCGGCCGCGATGCCCCGGCGGCGCATTCTCCACCGCCAGCAACGCCGCCCCGCCCCATTCGCCGCCCAGCCCGAACCCCTGACCGAAGCGCAGCAGGCACAGCAGCACCGGCGCCCAATATCCCGCGGTGGCGTAGGTCGGCAGGAATGCGATCGCCAAGGTCGATCCGCCCATCAGCATCAGGCTGGCGACCAGCGTCGACTTGCGCCCGATGCGGTCGCCGTAATGGCCGAACGCCCAGGCGCCGACCGGGCGGGCGAAGAACGCCACCGCCAGGCTGGCATAGGACGCGAGCAGCTGTGCCGACGGGCTGCTGGCGGGGAAGAACAGCGGCCCGAACACCAGCGAGGCGGCGGTCGCGTAGATATAGAAATCGTAGAATTCCACCGACGTGCCGACCAGACTGGCCAGCAGGATGCGGCGGTGCGACGCGGTCGGGGCGGGTGCCGTGCGGGCGGCGGCATCATGCAGGTCTGACGACATGGCGCTTCATCGACGCGGCGGGGGGCGGGCGTCAACGCGCAAATCGCACGCCGCTGTCACGAAATCCTCCCCGGCCGACACATTGCAGCAATGTTGAGCGGCTAGTCGGGATGTGTGGCCGTCCCTCCCCTGTGGGCGGCTCGCGGACCGGGCAAAGCCCCCTCGCCCGGCCCTTCCCTGAACTACGGGGCGGCACCTGCACCAGGCGCCGCCCCGTTTTTTCATCCCCGTGATACGGCCGGCGCGGTTACAGCCCGCCCGCGCGCACCACCAGCAACAGCATCCAGTACAGCACCCCTGACAGCAGCATCGCCACCGGCAGCGTCATCAGCCACGCCGCGGCGAGTTGCAGCAAGGTACGGCGCTGCAACCCCTGGCCGCTCGCCACCGAGGCGCCCGCGACCCCCGACGACAGGATGTGCGTCGTCGACACCGGCAGGCCGAAGCGGTCCGCCGCCAGGATCGTGCCCGCCGCCACCAGTTCCGCCGACGCGCCCATGCCATAGGTCATGTGCTGCTTGCCGATCTTCTCGCCCACCGTCACGACGATCCGCTTCCAGCCGATCATCGTGCCCAGCCCCAGCGCCAGCGCGACCGCGATCTTCACCCATAGGGGGATAAAGCGCGTGCCCTTTTCCAGCCGCCCCTGATAATCCTTCAGCACATCCGCATCGGCGGGGTTCAGCGCCGCCCTGGGCGACTTGGCGATCGTGCGGGTCGTCTCCAGTACCAGATACATGTCGTTGCGGACATTCTCGGTCGCGCCGGCGGGCACGTTGCTGAGCGCGCGATAGGTGGTCACGCGCCGCGACAGATTGTCCGAAACCGCGATGACCGCGCCATAGACCTGCGGGTCGATCGTCGCGCGCCGCTCCAGCGCCTGCCGCAACACCGGCCGCGCCCGGTCCAGCGGCACCGCCGCCGCGCCCTTGCGCTCCAGCACCGCCGACGCGGCGCGTGCGCTGGCGACGAACGCCGGCGTCTCGCTGGCCGGCTGGGTGCGGTTCAGCGCATAGGCGGTGGGGGCGCAGCCGATCAGGATCAGCATGATGAGGCCCATGCCCTTCTGCCCGTCGTTCGACCCATGGCTGAACGAGACCGCGGTGCAGGTGAAGATCAGCAGCGCGCGGATGCCGCGCGGCGGCGGGGCGTCGCCCTCCGGCGCCTCCATCATCTTGGGGTTGCGCGTGACGTAGCGCAGCACGACTAGCAGCAGCGCCGCCGCGAAGAAGCCGATCAGCGGCGCCATCCACAGCCCGGTCAGCACCTTGCCCGCCTGGCTCCAGTCGACGCCGGACGTCCCGCCGGTGCCCGAATTGATCAGCTGGTTCGCCAGCCCGACGCCCAGCACCGATCCGATCAGCGTGTGGCTGGAGCTGTTCGGCAGCCCGACGTACCAGGTCGCCAGGTTCCACACGACCGCCGCGAGCAGCAGCGCGAAGATCATCGCGAAGCCCGCGCCCGACCCGACGTTCAGGATCAGGTCGACCGGCAACAGCGTCACGATCGAATAGGCGACCGCGCCCGACGAGAGCATCACGCCCAGGAAGTTGAAGAAACCGGACCATACCACCGCGGCATGGGCCGGCAGCGAATTGGTGTAGATCACCGTCGCCACCGCATTGGCGGTGTCGTGGAAACCGTTCACGAATTCGAACCCCAGCGCGATCAGCAGCGCCAGCACCAGGAACAGGAACACCCCGCTGGCCAGAGGGGTCCCGGCCAGCTGCGTATCGCGGATCACGCTGACGGCGGCATAGCCGAAGCCGCCGACGACCAGCGCCAGGAACAGCAGGCGCGCCACGGGGTGAACCGGGGCATCGAACCGCCGGGTCGACGAAGCGGCGGCCGCCTGGGCCTCCGCGGGGACAATGGTAGCCATCACCTTCGCCCCATCGTCGCTGTCCGTGACAATCTCATGACGGATACGTCCCGCAACGGTGCGACGCGCGGTGGCGATGTGCCGTCACGGGACCGGCAGGTTCAGCCGTCGGCGCCGCCCGGCTGCTGCGCACCCTTCGTCAATTCGGCCGCCATCAGCGGGATCACCGCGTTCAGCGCGCGCACCGGGCGGATCATCACCTTGAATCGGGTGATGAGGCCATCGTCGTCCCATTCGATGATGTCGACGCCGTTGACCTGCGTCGCATCGGCCAGCGTGCACTCGAACTCCAGCACCGCCGACGCATCCCCGCGCCATTCGTTGACGTAGCGGAAATCGGGCCCGCCCAGCACGACCGCGGCGGCGCCCAGATAGCGCATCGTCACCGCGCGTCCGCGCTGCGGCGTGTGCACGGCGGGGCTTTGAAACACCACGTCGGGGTGGAGCATCGCCTCCAGCGCGACCGCGTCCGGCGCGCGCATGTAATCGTGCCAGCTTTCGATGGCGTCGCTCATTCGTCGACTCCCGGATAGGTGGCGAAGGCGGGCAGGTCGGCGATCCCCGCCGCCCATGGCAGGCGTTCGCGGACCATGATCTGCGCGCCCGGCGCATGATCCTCAGGATGGTCGAGCGTCGCCGACTGGATGTCGATGATGCCCGGCAGGACCGTGGCGTTGCGGTAGAAAAGGCCCGTGCCGCACGCGGGGCAGAAGGTGCGCGTTCCCAGTTCGGACGACCGATAGTCGGCGGTCGTCCCCGCGATGCGCACCTGATCTTCCTGAAATGCGATCCAGCCGACCATCGGCGCGCCGGCCCAGCGGCGGCAGTCGCCGCAATGGCAGACGGCGTGATGCGCCGCCTCCCCCTGCGCCTGATAGGTGACGGCACCGCAATGGCACCTTCCGCTGATCGTCACGCACCCTCTCCCGCTGTTTATGCTATGTTCCCACGGCCCACCCGGCGATGCAAGCGCGACGTCGCGCGGCGGCTTGCCGCGGCGGCGCGCGTTCCCTACCTGTTCGACGGTGACCGAGCTTTCCCATCCCGCCGACGCCGCACCCTATCTGTCCGGCCTCAACGAACCGCAGCGGCAGGCCGTGCTGACCACCGACGGCCCGGTGCTGGTGCTCGCCGGCGCCGGCACGGGCAAGACCGCGGCGCTGACCGCGCGGCTGGCGCACCTGCTCTACACCCGCCGCGCCTGGCCGTCGGAGATCCTGGCCGTCACCTTCACCAACAAGGCCGCGCGCGAGATGCGCGAGCGCGTGGGCCGGCTGGTGGGCGAGACGGTGGAGGGGATGCCGTGGCTGGGCACGTTCCACGCGATCGGCGCGAAGATGCTGCGCCGCCATGCCGAGCTGGTCGGGCTGCAATCCAATTTCACGATCCTCGACACCGACGACCAGCTGCGCCTCATCAAGCAGCTGATCGTCGCGGCGGACATCGACGAGAAGCGTTTCCCGGCGCGCAGCCTGGCGGGGCTGATCGACGAATGGAAGAACCGCGGTCTGACCCCGGCGGAGGTCGATGCGGGCGAAAGCGAACGCTATGCCAACGGGCGCGGCGGCGAATTGTACCAGCAGTATCAGGACCGGCTGAAGGCGGTGAACGCCTGCGACTTCGGCGACCTGCTTCTGCACGTCCTCACCATCCTGAAGCGCGAGCGCAGCGTGCTGGAGCAATATCAGCAGCGGTTCCGCTACATCATGGTGGACGAATATCAGGACACCAATTCGGTCCAGTATCTGTGGCTCAGGCTGCTGGCGCAGGAACGCCGCAACATCTGCTGCGTCGGCGACGACGACCAGTCGATCTATTCGTGGCGCGGCGCGCAGGTGGAAAATATCCTGAAGTTCGAAAAGGACTTTCCCGGCGCCACCGTGATCCGGCTGGAACAGAATTACCGTTCCACCCCGCACATCCTGGGCGCCGCATCGGGGGTGATCGCCAACAATGGCGGGCGGCTCGGCAAGCAATTGTGGACCGAGCTGGACGCGGGCGAGAAGGTGCGCGTGCTGGGCGTCTGGGACGGGCCGGAAGAAGCGCGCCGGGTCGGTGACGAGATCGAGGCGGCGCAGCGTTCCGGCACCAGCCTGGACGATGTCGCCATCCTGGTGCGCGCGCAGCACCAGACGCGCGAGTTCGAGGACCGCTTCATCTCGATCGGGCTGCCGTATCGCATCGTCGGCGGCTTCCGCTTCTACGAACGCGCGGAAATCCGCGACGCGCTCGCCTATCTGCGCATCGTCAACCAGCCGGCCGACGACCTGGCGTTCGAACGGATCGTCAACACCCCCAAGCGCGGTCTGGGCGACAAGGCGATCGCCAAGCTGCACCAGCTGGCGCGCGGCGAGGGACTGCCGCTCGCCATCGCCGCCGCGCGCATCCTCGACACCGACGAACTGACCCCGCAGGCGCGCCGCAGCCTGGGCAATTTCGTCGGCGACATCGCGCGCTGGCGCGACATGGCGCGCGACCTGCCGCATCCCGAACTGGCGCGCCAGATCCTCGACGAAAGCGGCTATACCGCGATGTGGCAGGCGGAAAAGTCGACCGAGGCGGCAGGGCGGCTGGAGAATCTGTCCGAACTGGTCCGCGCGATGGAGGAATACGAAAGCCTCGGCGCGTTCCTGGAGCATGTCAGCCTGGTCATGGACAATGAGGCGACGCGCGAGGATCCCAAGGTCACGATCATGACCATCCACGCCGCGAAGGGACTGGAATTCGACACGGTGTTCCTGGCCGGCTGGGAAGAGGGTATCTTCCCGTCGCAGCGCGCGCTGGACGAAGGCGGCACGCGCAGCCTGGAGGAGGAACGCCGCCTCGCCTATGTCGCGATCACCCGCGCGCGACGCCGCGCGACGATCCTGCACGCCGCCAACCGCCGCATCTACGGCCAGTGGACCAGCTCGATCCCGTCGCGCTTCGTCGGCGAGCTGCCCCCGCATCATGTCGACAGCGAGACCAGCATGTCGGGGGGCGAAAGCCTGTGGCGCGCCAATTGGTCGGAGCGCGCCGATCCGTTCGCCGACGTCGCGCGCGGTACGGGCCGCGGGCCAGGGTGGCAGCGCGCGGCGGGCGTGCTGGGCGGCAAGCCCGGCGGGGAATGGACCAGCCGCACCTTCACCCGTGAGCCCGTCCGGGTGGTCGAAAGCCGCGCCTCGGCGGTCAGCCTGGGCAACAAGGGGCGCGGCGACCTGTCGACCGGGCAGCGCGTCTTCCACCAGAAATTCGGCTATGGCGCGATCGCCGAGATCGAGGGCAACAAGCTGGAGATCGACTTCGAACAGGCCGGGCGCAAGCGCGTGATGGACAGTTTCGTCACCCCCGCCTGATCCCTTCCCCGCCCTCGCGCGTTGGCGCGCGCGAAGGAGCGACGCCATGTCCGACACCGCCGAAAAGACCGATCCCGCACTGTGGGAGGAAGTGAAGGAGGAGGTCACCGCCGGGTCGAAGGGCGGCCGCGCCGGCCAATGGTCCGCGCGCAAGGCGCAGCTGGCGGTCGCCGAATACAAGAAGCGCGGCGGCGGCTATCGCGGGGCCCGCGACCCCGACAATGCGCTGCACCGCTGGACGAAGGAGGATTGGGGCACCAGATCCGGCGGCGACAGCGGCAAGACCGGCGAACGCTATCTGCCGAAGGCCGCGCGCGAGGAATTGAGCGACGCGGACTATCGCCGCACTACGGCGCGAAAGCGCGCCGATACGAAAAAGGGCCGGCAATTCTCCGCCCAGCCAGCGGATATCGCCCGCAAGACCCGCCGGCATCGCGATCACCGCACCCGCGCCGACCTGTACGAACAGGCAAAGAAGCGCGACATTTCCGGCCGGTCCAGGATGACGAAGGATCAGCTTATCGCGGCGCTCGACGGCTGAGCCGCACCGCGCCGCTGGCCCATAGCGCCCACCAGATGATCGCCGGCTGCAACGCCAGCCGCGGCGCGTGGTACCAGATCGGCAGGCCGGTGCCGCGCGACAGGTCGATGATCGCATGGTGGACGTTGGCGGGCCACACGCACAGCGCATAGGCGGCCAGCGCCCACCCGGCGGCACGGCGCCAGCGGCGCGTCACCAGCGCGGCCGCGCCCGCCAGTTCGCACAGCCCCGTGGCGATCACCACCGCTCGGGGCATCGGCACCCACGCCGGGACGATCCGCACCATCGCATCGGTGACGACCAGATGTGCGACCCCGGCCAGCGCATAGAAGGCGATCAGCAGCGCGCGGCCGATCGACCGCGCCCGCGGCTCGTCGCCCCGGCTCAGATCTCCACCGCCAGCAGCGTCACGCCCTCGTATTTGGCGTCGCCGGGGGTGAACAATTCGCTCGGCTGGAAACGGCGCGGCGTGATGCGCAGCCCGCTGAGGCCGGCAAGCTTGAACGCGCCGATCTTCGGCTCCTTCGGCGGCTGTCCGTCGCGATCGATCGTCATCGCGTCGAGATAGATCTCGCCATGCTTGGTGTAGACGATGTGCGGCGCCAGCGTCACGCTGCCACGGTTATAGGTGGCGGCGATCGCCTGTTGCTTCACGATCGCTTCGAAAACGATCGGCACGGTATCGGGCACGGCGCCGCCTGCGCGGCCAACGGGTTCGGCTTCCATCACGCGGCCCTTAGCGCATTTCGCTGCGTTGCAGCAAGAACCGGGCGGGCGGTTCGTCGCCCGCCCGGTCGCACCCGACCTTATTGCCCCAGCAGCTTCTGCGCGAAATAGGTCATCTGCAACGCCTGCAACCGCGCGCCCTGCTCGATATCCGCGTCGCCGGAATGGCCGCCGGCGGTATCCTCGAAGAACAGATACGGCAGGCCATATTCCTTCAGCCGCGCGGCGAACTTTCGCGCGTGCTGCGGTCCGACGCGATCGTCCTTGGTCGTCGTCCAGATATAGGGTTCGGGATAGGCCACCCCGCGGCGGATGTTGTGATAGGGCGAAATCTTCGCGAGGAACGCGCGCTCCTCCGGCACCGTCACCGATCCGTATTCGTCCACCCACGATGCCCCGGCCGCGATCTGTTCGTAGCGCAGCATGTCGAGCAGCGGGACCTGGATCGTCACCGCCTTCCACAATTCGGGATGCTGGTTGAACTCGACCCCCATCAGCAGCCCGCCGTTCGACCCGCCATAGATGCCCAGCTTCGCCGCGCTGGTCAGCCGCCGTGCGATCAGGTCCTTCGCCACCGCGGCGAGATCGTCATAGATCACCTGCCGCTTCGTCTTGCGCCCGGCATCGTGCCATTTCGGCCCGAACTCGCCGCCGCCGCGGATGTTCGCCACCACGAAGCTGCCGCCGCGTTCCAGCCACAGCTTGCCCGTGATGCCGGAGTAATAGGGCGTCATCGACGATTCGAATCCGCCATAGGCGGTCATGATCGTCGGCGTGCTGCCGTCCAACTTCGCATCCTTTCGATGGACCACGAAATACGGAACCTTCGTGCCGTCGGTCGACGTCGCCTCGAACTGTTCGACCACGTCGTTCGACGCATCGAACTTCGCCGGCAACGCCTTCACCTCGGCCGGCCTGGCCGCGCCGCTCGCGTCCACCGACCACAAGGTCGTCGGCGTCAGGAAGCCGGTGACCTGCATATAGGCCTGATCGCTCGCGTCGGAGGTGCTGACCACGTCGACCGAGGCATTGTCCGCCAGCGGCAGCGCGCGCGACGTCCAGCGGCCGTTCGCGTGGGTGAACACCATCGGCGTCGCGCGGACATTGTCATAGACGTTGGCGATGACGTGATGCCGGGTCGTCGCGAAGCCGTCGACGGTCTGGCGCGCGCCGGGGGCGAACACCACCTGCGGGGTGAAGCGGCCGGTACGTACCGCGCTCAGCGGCGCACTGGCGATCGCGCCGGCGGGCACGTCGCCCCATGCCTCGCTGGTCTGGAACAGCAGCTGCCCGTCGACCAGCCCCTGCGCGAACACGCGCGCCGGCATGTCCAGCTTCACCAGCTTGCCGTCGACCAGGATAAGGCTTTCGCCCCCGAAGAAGGTCGGCCGACGCTCCACGATCACCGCCTTGTTGCCCGCCGCATCGGTCATGACCGAAGCATAGCTGCCCAGCTGATCGCCCGGCTGGCCGCGGAACAGCTCGGTCGCCGCCGACAGCGGCTGGCCGCGCTTTACCGCCTTGATGACGAACGGATAGCCCGATGCGGTCATCGTCCCCGCGCCCCAGTCGCGCGAGACCAGCAGCGTGTCCTTGTCGAGCCACACCGCACCCTGTTTCGACGTCGGCAGCGTGAAGCCGCGGTCCACGAACCGACCGGCGGCCAGATCGAACTCGCGATAGGTCACCGCATCCTCGCCACCCTCGGACAGCGCGACCAGGCACAAGCGCTCGTCGGGCTGCAGGC
Organism: Sphingomonas adhaesiva; assembly: GCF_002374855.1. Classification (GTDB taxonomy): domain Bacteria; phylum Pseudomonadota; class Alphaproteobacteria; order Sphingomonadales; family Sphingomonadaceae; genus Sphingomonas; species Sphingomonas adhaesiva. The sequence goes on along the minus strand of NZ_NWVC01000001.1, from coordinate 257,138 downwards.
AGGTGGCGCCCTTCCACACCCATTTATGCCCCTCCGCCTTGGCCAGCGCGTCGAGGTCGATCAGCGTCTGCCACTTCGGTGCCGGGTTGGCGTAGTCGGCCGGAGTCGTCCGCCGCCACACGCCCTGCGGATGATCGGCATCGCGCCAGAAATTGACGATCCGCCCCATCAGCTGCGCCGGCATCGGAATACGATCCTTGGCCGCCGCGATCGCATAGGCTTCCCGATAGAAGGTCTGGTAGCGCGGATCGGACTGGAGCCGCGCCAGCGTGCGCTTGTTCTCCGCCTCCACCCAGGCGAGCGGCTTCGCCCCGTCCTTGTCCTCCAGCCAGATGTACGGATCTTCCTGCGGCGCGGCCTTCGTATCGGTCATCGTCGCCGTCTGCGCGCTCGCCGGCGCGGGCGCAACCATTCCGGCGCCCGTCATCGCCAGTGCGGCCACCGCCGCCATCGTCATTCCTCGACCCACGATCATGCGCTTCTCGACCTTTCCTTGCATGACGTCAGCTTGCGCGCGGACGCCGCCGGGAACAAGAGCGTGGCGGCGTGCGTCCCACGCGCCGTCACCGCAGCGGAGCATCGCCATCCACCAGCCGATCACCCGAAAGAGCGCTGCCGGCATCCCTGACGGCCTGCCGACGCCGCGCCGCTATGCCGCCATCGCCGCCTTGTGCTTCGGCACCGCGCTGGTCATCATCGACGGCGGCGTCGCCAATGTCGCGCTGCCGACGATCGCGCGCGACCTGCATGTCGGATCGTCGTCGGTGGTGGCGATCGTCACCGTCTACCAGCTGATGCTCGTCATGCTGATGCTGCCGTTCGCCGGGCTGGGCGAACGGATCGGGCTGAAGCGGATGTACCAGCTGGGGCAGCTGATCTTCACCGGCGCGACCCTGCTGTGCTTCTTCGCCAACAGCCTGCCGTTCCTGCTGGTGGTGCGCGCGGTGCAGGCGATCGGCGCGGCCGGGGCGCTCGCGGTCGCCTCCGCGCTGATCCGCCAGACCTATCCGGCGACGCAGCTGGGGCGCGGGCTGGGCATCAATTCGGTGATCGTGTCCAGCAGCGCCGCCGCCGCGCCGACGATCGGCGGGCTGGTGCTGTCGGTCGCGCCATGGCCGTGGGTGTTCGCCAGCGCGATCCCCTTTGCGATCGCCTCGCTGCTGCTGGGCCGCGCGCTGCCCGATGCGCCGCCGCGCGACGGGAAGTTCGACCTGACCGGCGCGGCGATGTGCGCGGCGATGTTCGGCCTGACGATCGGTGGCGCGGAAAGCGCGGTCCACGGCGACAGCCCGGTGGTGTCCGCCGCGATCGTCCTGCTGGGGATCGCGATCGGCGTCGTCTACGTCCGGCGCGAACGGGCGACGACCAGCCCGATCCTGCCGATCGACCTGCTGGGCCGCCCGGTCATCGCGCTGTCGACGCTCGGCGGGTTCACCGCATTCGTCGCGTCGATGACGCTGCTGCTGTCCACGCCGTTCCGGCTGACGCACGAATTCGGCTTCACCGCCGCCGCGGTGGGCGCCGCGATCGCGCCATGGCCGCTGACCAACATGATCGTCGCGCCGCTGACCGGCTGGCTGTCGGACCGGATACCGGCCGGGCTGCTCGGCGGGATCGGCATGGCGATCTCGCTCGTCGCGCTGCTGCTGATCGCGTTCATGCCCGCTGACCCGAGCTATTTCGACATCGCGTGGCGGATGGCACTGTGCGGGTCGGGGTTCGGCACGTTCCTGCCGCCCAATGCGCGGCTCATCATCGGTTCGGCCCCGCGCGAACGGGCGGCGGCGGCCGGTGGGCTGGTCAGCACGGTGCGGCTGGTAGGGCAGACGACGGGCGCCACACTGGTCGCCGCGCTGCTGGCGATGGGGGTCGGCGCGGGCCACGTGCCGCCGCTCGTCTCGGCGGGCCTCGCACTGGTCGCGGGGCTGTGCAGCCTGGCGCGGCTACGCCCGTCGATCCGCGATCCGCAAGGGGTGGAGGCCGATGACGCGCAGCCGGCAGTGTCGGTGCGCTGACCTCAGCCGCGCAGCGCCGCGAGCGCCAGCCACAGCCAGCCCGCGATCAGCAGCGATCCGCCGATCGGCGTGATCGCGCCCAGCCAGCGCGGCAGCCCCAGCGCCATCAGGTACAGCGTCCCCGCGAAGATCCCCGCGCCCACGACGAACAGCCACGCCGGCCCGCGCAGTTCCAGCCGCAGCGCGACGATCGCCGCGACCGCGTGGACCAGCTGGTAATGCCCGCCGGTCTTCAACCATTCGACCGCCCCGCCGCTGGCGCCGTGCGCGCCGAACGCCCCAGCACCCACCGCCATCGCGCCCGACAGCGCCGCCAGCATCAGCAACAGGTTCATTGCGCGCCTCCTCCGCCCCACGGCTGTTCCGCCGCCACCTGCGCGCGCGCGGCGCGCAGGTCGCCCGCCTCGATCTGGATGCGCAGCCGTTCCTTGTCGCGGGCGCGGTACATGTCCTCCGCCCGGTCGATATCCGCCGCCGACACGCCCAGATCGCGCATCGCCAGCCGCGCCATGCGGATCGCCGATTCCAGCACCTCGCGCACGACATAGCGCGCCGGACCGCCCTTCAGCTTCACCAGCGCGCGACGATCGAACGCGCGCACGTACAGCGCGGCATTGGGGAACGCCTCATGGATCGCCTCTACGGTGGTTTCGTCCAGCTGGTCGCCGTCCATGCAGAACAGGATCAGTTCCGCTTCCGCCGCCCCCGCCTGTCGCAGCAGGTCGATGCGCGTGCCGTCGCCGTAATAGACCTTCGACCCGAATTCCGCGGCGATGTCGATCATCTCGATATCGGTGTCGATCAGCGTGACGGGAATGTCCTGCGCCAGCAGCATCTGGCCCACCGTCTGCCCGAACCGGCCATAGCCGACGATGACCGCGTTGGCGCCATCCGCGGTCGGCCCGTCGCGCGCATCGTCGCTGACGATCGGCTGTTCGCGGAACGCGCGGGTCGCCGCCATCAGGAACGGCGTGGTCGCCATCGACAGCGTGATGATCGCGCCGAACAGGCTCGCCGCCTCCGGCGCGATCAGATAGGCGTTCTGCGCCTGCCCCAGCAGGACGAAGCCGAATTCGCCCCCCTGGCTCAGCAGCAGCCCCAGTGCCAGCGCCGGGCGCCACTTCATGCGGAAGACGAGGCCCAGGACGGTGACGATCGCCGTCTTGGTCGCGATCAGCGCCGCGGCCATCGCGACGACGAACAGCGGCCGCTCCGCGATCGCCTCCAGGTTCAGCATCATGCCGACCGACAGGAAGAACAGGCCGAGCAGGATCGAGCGGAACGGCTCGACATCGGTTTCCAGTTCGTGGCGGTACGGGCTGTCCGCCAGCATCACGCCCGCCACGAACGCCCCCAGCGCGGTCGACAGCCCCAGCGACTGCATCAGGGCCGCGGCCGCGATGACGGTGAACAGCGCGGCGAACACGAACATCTCGCGCTCGCCCAGATTGCCGATCAGCCGGAACAGCGGGCGCAGCACGAATCGCCCCGCCGCGACCAGCCCGGTGATCGCCAGCACCGTGTACAGCACCAGCACCCAGCCCGGCGGACCGCCCATGTCGGCGGGATTGCGGCTCATTGCGGTGATGATCGTGATCATCGGGATGATCGACAGATCCTGGAACAGCAGGATCGAGAAGGCGCGTTCCCCGAACGGCGTGCGCAGCCGTCCCGACGATTGCAGCATCGGCAGCACCTGCGCGGTCGACGACAGCGCCAGCGGCATCCCCACCGCGAGCGCTGCGGCCATGGAGAAATGCGCCGCCACCGCCAGGATCGCGGCGATCGCGATGCCGCTCGCCACCACCTGCAACAGCCCCAGGCCGAGGATATCCTCCTTCAACCGCCACAGTCGCGGCGGGCTCAGTTCCAGCCCGACGATGAACAGCAGCAGGGTGATGCCCAGTTCGGCAAAGCCCATCTTGCCTTCGGCATCGCCGACCAGCCCGAGCAATTGCGGCCCGACCAGCGCGCCCGCCACCAGGAAGCCCAGCGTCGCGCCCAGCCCCAGCCGCCGGAAGACGAGGACGAAGAACAGCCCCGCGCCCAGCAGGATCGTGCCGTCCCTGACCAGCGAACCCGACGCGACATGCTCCATCAGGCGCCCGTCCTCTCGGCTGTCCGGTCGTCCCGCGTCCGCTGCGCGGCGTCGGCGGCCTCCGCCGCGGCCTCGAACGCCAGCCGGATCGACGGGTGGCGCGCAGTCAGCCTCAATCCCGGCGTGAAGACGTCCAGCCCCGGCCACGCGGGCACCGCCCCCTCGCCCGCCAGCCAGGCGGTCAGTTCGTCGCGCGCCGCCGCCAGTTCGGCCGGGGTACGCCCGATCGCGTGGCGCGCCATCAACGTCGCGCTCGCCTGTCCCAGCAGGCAGGCGCGCACCTGCGTGCCCAGCATCGCGACCCGGCCGTCGTCGCCCAGCGCCACGTCCACCGCCACGCGGCTCCCGCAGATCGGCGAGCGTCGCTCGGCCGACCCGTCCGCCCCCGCCAGTCGCTCGGGATAGGGATTGCCGACCGCCAGCGCGCTGACGTCGGGGGTGTAGAGATCAAGGCTCATCGTGGCGGGTCGCTTCCTTGGGCGCCGTCGCGGGCTTGCTTCCGAAGACCGGTTGCCCCTTGCGTCGGCGATCGACGAAATCCGCCATCGACGCGCTGGTGGCGCTGAGCAGCGGATAGGTACGCGCCTTCACCAGCCAGTCGGGGCGGTGGGTCGGCCCACCCCCCATCGTGTCCAGCACCAGCACCACGAACAGATAGGCAAGGCTGGCCAGGATCAACCCCTTGAGCGCGCCGAATCCGAAACCGAGCGCCCGGTCGATCGGCCCCAGCACCGACGTGCGCGTACGCCGCGCGATCGCGTTGATGACCAGCCGGCTGGCCAGATAGGTGCCCCCCGTCAGCACCACGAACGCCAGCACCGCCGCGCCCGACGGCGTACCGACGATCCCCGACAGCGCCTTGGCCAGCGGCAGGTGGAAGATCTTCAGCGCGAAGATCATCGCCACCCAGGCGAACAGCGCCAGCACCTCGCCCACGAACCCGCGACGCGCCCCCCCCAGCGCGGTCAGCCCGACCAGCACGAGGACGATGATGTCGAGGCCGTGAAGCTCCATGCCCATCCCCATATGGCCGGACGCGCCGCGCCGCTAGGGCCGGCGCGCACCCACGATCAACCGCGCCCCAGCATATGGTCGACGAACTGCCCCAGCGTGCGGAACCCCGATACGCGGATCGGTCCGCCCGCCGCCGCCTCGGCCGCCGCGATCGGCAGCAGCGCGCGCTCGAACCCCAGCTTGGCTGCTTCCTTCAGCCGCAGCGGCGCGTGCGCGACCGGCCGCAATTCGCCCGACAGCGCGATTTCGCCGAACGCGACCGCATCGACCGGCACCGGCCGCTCGCTCAACGCGGATACCAGTGCCGCGGCGACCGCCACGTCGGCCGCCGGATCCTGCACGCGATAGCCGCCCGCGACGTTCAGATAGACCTCGCAGGTCGAAAAGCTCAGCCCGCAGCGCGCCTCCAGCACTGCCAGGATCATCGCCAGCCGCCCCGAGTCCCACCCGACGACCGCGCGCCGCGGGGTCGCGCCGCTGGCCAGCCGCACGACCAGCGCCTGGATTTCGACCAGCACCGGCCGCGTCCCTTCCAGCGCGGGAAACACCGTCGTCCCGGTCACGCTCTCGTCGCGCTGCGTCAGGAACAGCGCGGACGGGTTCGACACTTCCGCCAGCCCGTCGCCCGCCATCGCGAACACGCCGATCTCGTCGGTGCCGCCGAAGCGGTTCTTCAGGCTGCGCAGGATGCGATACTGGTGGCTGCGCTCGCCCTCGAAGCTCAGCACGGTGTCGACCATATGCTCCAGCACGCGCGGCCCCGCGATCGTGCCGTCCTTGGTCACATGGCCGACCAGGATCACGGCGGTGCCGCGCTCCTTGGCGAAGCGGATCAGTTCCTGCGCGCTGGCCCGCACTTGGCTGACGGTGCCCGGCGCGCCCTCGATCAGGTCGGAATGCATCGTCTGGATCGAATCGATCACCAGCAGCGCCGGCGGCGTCCCCTGTCCCATCGTGGTCAGGATGTCGCGCGTCGACGTCGCCGCCGCCAGCCGCACCGGCGCATCGCCCAGCCCCAGCCGCCGCGCGCGCAGCCGCACCTGATCCGCCGCTTCCTCGCCGGAGACATAGGCGACGTCATGCCCGCGCCGCGCCAGCGCCGCCGCCGCCTGCAGCAGCAGGGTCGACTTGCCGATGCCGGGATCGCCGCCGATCAGCGTCGCCGATCCGGCGACCAGCCCCCCGCCCAGCGCGCGATCCAGTTCCGCCATGCCGAACGCGGTCCGTTCCGGCAGCGCCACGTCGGTATCGAGTCCGATCATCTCGATCGCGCGGCCGCCGCCTTGCAGATTGTGGCGCGCCTGGAACGGCGTAACGGTGGCGGGCGTCTCCTCCACCAGCGTGTTCCACGCCGAACAATCGGCGCACTGCCCCTGCCAGCGGTGACTGACCGAGCCACATGACTGGCACACGTATCGTTTCTGAGCCTTGGCCATGCGTCCCCCTAGCGCCAAAGGAACGATAAGTGAACAAACCTGCGATGAACAGCCGGTTCATGCATCGTGCAGGCGAAATGCGGCAGATTCGGAACCCTCTTCATGGCCTCGTCGTTGCCATGGCGACACGAATTCACAAACGAGAGAAGGAGTGCCTCGTGAAGAATTTTGCTGTTTTCGCTCTTGCTTCCGCCATTGCGCTGCCGGGTGCGGCCATGGCGCAGGCAACCGCGCCGGCGCAGACCGGCACCGCCACCGCCACGGCGGGCGTCACCGTCACCACCGGCGCGACCGTCTATGACACGTCCGGCGGGGTCGTCGGCACCGTCGACAGCACCGACGGGACCAACGCCGTCATCAACACCGGCACCGTCAAGGCCGCCGTGCCGCTGACATCGCTGGGCAAGGGCGCGCAGGGTCCGGTGCTGGCGCTCACCAAGGCGCAGCTGGAGGCCGCGGCCGGCCAGCAGCAGGCGCAGGCGAGCGCGGAGTTCAAGTCGAAGCTGGTGCCCGGTGCGACCGTCTACGGCACCGGCGGTGCACAGCTCGGCACGATCAAGTCGGTCGACGCCACCGGCGTCACGCTGACGACGACGGACGGTGACGCCAAGCTGCCGATGAACGGCTTCGGTCCCGGTCCGCAGGGCATCACGATTGGCATGACGGCCGCGCAGCTGAAGGCGGCGATGGGTGCCGCAGCGCCCGCCGCCGGTGCCAGCGCCGCTACCGCCACGCAGGCGGACGCCGCGACGGCCGCGACCGACACCGCGGCAGAGGCGACCACGACGGCCGCCACCACTGCCAAGGCGAAGCGCAAGCCGCGCTGACCGACGGCTGACTGGCTGACAAAAGGACGGCGCCCGCATCGCAAGGATGCGGGCGCCGTTTCCTTTGGGACCGGTGCAGGTCAGGCCGGCTGGCCGACCTCCTCCACCGCTGCGCGCACCGCCGCGACCGCCTCGGCCGCCTTGCCGCCATCCGGTCCGCCGCCCTGCGCCATGTCGGGGCGCCCGCCGCCGCCCTGCCCGCCCAGCACCGCCACCGCGCGGCGCAGCAGGTCGACCGCGTTCAGCGTCGCCAGCAGGTCCTCGGTCACGCCGACCGCCACCGACGCGCGACCCTCGTTCACCGCGACCATGACCGCCACGCCCGAACCGACGCGCGCCTTGGCGTCATCCACCGCGCCGCGCAGCCCCTTCGCCTCGAACCCGTCCAGCACCTGGCCCACGAAGCCGATGCCGCCCACGCTTTCCGGCCCGGCCGCATCCGCGCCTGCGCCGCCGCCCAGCGCCAGCGCCTTCTTCGCCTCGGCCAGTTCGCGCTCCAGCCGGCGGCGCTCCTCCATCAGCGTCGCGACGCGCGCCGGCACGTCGTCCGGCGTGGTCTTGAGCGTCGCGGCGGCCTCGCGCAGCTTTTCGTCGCGCGCGTTCAGATAGGCGCGCGCCGCCTCGCCGGTCAGCGCCTCGACGCGGCGCACGCCGCTCGACACCGCGCTTTCGCCGACGATCTTGAACACGCCGATGTCGCCCAGCGCGCGCACGTGCGTCCCGCCGCACAATTCGATCGAATAGGTCGCGCCCGCATCGTCGCTGCCCATCGACACGACTCGCACCTCATCGCCGTATTTCTCGCCGAACAGCGCCATCGCGCCCATGGCGATGGCGTCGTCGGGGGTCATCAGCCGCGTTTCCACCGCACCGTTCGCGCGGATCTGCGCGTTCACCGCCGCCTCCGCCTCGGCCAGCTCGGCCGGCGACATCGCGCTGGGGTGCGACACGTCGAAGCGCAGCCGCTCCGGCGCGACCAGCGACCCCTTCTGCGCGACATGAGTGCCCAGCTTCTGCCGCAACGCCTCGTGCAGCAAATGGGTCGCCGAATGGTTGGCGCGGATGGCGGCGCGGCGCGTCAGGTCGATCGCCAGCTTCACCGTGTCGCCGACCTCGATCGCGCCCGCCTCGACCCGCGCATGATGCACCCACAGCTTGCCCAGCTGCTTGGATGTGTCGGTCACCGTCGCCGCCAGCCCGTCGTCGCCGGCAATGCTGCCCGCGTCGCCGACCTGCCCACCGCTTTCGGCGTAGAAGGGCGACTGGTTGACGATCACATCCACCTGCTCGCCAGCCGCGGCCCGATCGACCCGCGCTCCGTCGCGCACCAGCGCCAGCACGACGCCCTCGCCGACGTCATTCGCGTAGCCGGTGAATTCGGTCGCCCCCACTTCCTCGGCGATATCGAACCACAATTCGTCGGATGCCTTCGCCCCCGAACCCTTCCACGCGGCACGCGCGGCGCGCTTCTGCTCCGCCATCGCGGAATCGAACCCGGCACGATCGACCCCCAGATCCTGCGCGCGCAGCGCATCCTCGGTCAGGTCATAGGGGAAACCGAACGTGTCGTAGAGCCGGAACGCCGTCTCGCCCGGCAGCGTGTCGCCCGCGCGCATCCCCGCGGTGGCCTCGTCCAGCAGCTTCAGCCCCTTGTCCAGCGTCTGGCGGAAGCGCGTCTCCTCCTGCCGCAGCGTCGCCTCGATCAGCGGCTGCGCGCGGACCAGCTCGGGATAGGCTGCGCCCATTTCCGCCACCAGCGCCGGCACCAACCGGTGCATCAACGGCTCCTTGGCACCCAGCAGATGCGCGTGCCGCATCGCGCGCCGCATGATCCGGCGCAGCACATAACCGCGCCCTTCGTTGGCGGGCAGCACGCCGTCGGCGACCAGGAAGCCCGAGCAACGCAGGTGATCCGCGATGACGCGGTGGCTAGCCTGCGTCTCGCCCGTGGTGGCGGTGTGGGTCAGCGCGCCCGACGCCGCGATCAGCGCCTTGAACGTATCGGTATCGTAATTGTCGTGGACGCCCTGCATCACCGCGGCGATCCGCTCCAGCCCCATGCCGGTGTCGATCGACGGGCGCGGCAGGTCGCCGACGATCGCGTCGGCCTCCTGCACATGCTGCATGAACACCAGGTTCCAGATCTCGACGAAGCGGTCGCCGTCCTCGTCCGGGCTGCCCGGGGGGCCGCCGGGGATATGGTCGCCATGGTCGTAGAAAATCTCCGAACACGGCCCGCACGGCCCGTCCGACCCCATCGCCCAGAAATTGTCCTTGGTCGCGATGCGGATGATGCGATGATCGGGCAGGCCGGCGATCTTCTTCCACAGATCCGCCGCCTGATCGTCGGTGTGATAGACGGTGACGGTCAGCTTGTCCGCCGGCAGCCCCCATTCGCGGGTCAGCAGCGTCCAGGCGTGCGTGATCGCCTGTTCCTTGAAATAATCCCCGAACGAGAAATTGCCGAGCATCTCGAAGAACGTATGATGCCGCGCGGTATAGCCGACATTGTCCAGATCGTTGTGCTTGCCGCCCGCGCGGACGCACTTCTGCGAACTGGTCGCGGTCGAATAGGGGCGCGTTTCCAGACCAGTGAACACGTTCTTGAACGGCACCATCCCGGCGTTGACGAACATCAGCGTCGGATCGTTCTGCGGCACCAGCGGCGCGGAGGGCACGATGCGGTGGCCGTTGCCGCCGAAATAGTCGAGGAACGAGCGGCGAATGTCGTTGGTCGAGGTCATAACAGCGCGACTTAGGCGGAACCGGCGCGCGCGACAATCCGTGACGCGCGCGCGAAACGACCGATATGCGGCGCCGTTCCCGGCGGCGGGGTGGTTGCGCGGAGGGCGGATCGGGAGCGAGCAGCCGGATGCACGACGGCTGTTCAGACACGCGACGCATACATGTTCCGTCATGCCGGACCTGTTCCGGCATCCACCGCACCGCAAGCGCCCAGGCACGTTGCCTGGAGGACCTTATCCGTCTGAACCTGCCCATCGGCATATCGAAGCAGGCAGGGCGAAGATGGACAGGTTCGCGCCACCCGCCCGCAACGCCCTCATCCCCGGAACACCAAGAAAACCGCGGAGCCCCGCGGCGGGAGAGCGTCAGACCGTCAACGACGCGTCCCCGAAACCCGTCAAGACGCCCCCGCGCTGACGCTCCACTCCCGGCGGATCAGGCGTAGGCGTACGGCCCGCCCGCCTCCAGCGCGCGCTGATAGGCCGGTCGCGCATGGATCCGTTCCAGCCACGCGACCGTCGCCGGCCGCCCGGCGTCAAGCCCCGCACGGTTCCGCGCGGCCTCCAGCGGGAAACTCATCATGACGTCGGCGGCGGTAAAGGTCTCGCCCGCAAACCATGGCCGGCTCGCCAACTCGCTCTCGACGTAATCGAGGTGACGGTCGACCATGGGCTGGATCTTCTTCGCCGCGGGCTTGCCCATCAACGGGATGCGCCCCAGCACCAGCTTCAGCAGCAGCGGCGGCATCATCGATCCTTCGGCGTAATGCAGCCAGAAACGGTAGGCGAGCGCCTCCTCGCGTCGGCTCGGCGCCCCCAGCTGCCCGTCGGCCTTGTCGACCAGATATTCGACGATCGCGCCGGTTTCCGCGATGACGCGCGGCGCACCGCCGGCAGTCTCCTCGTCATCCTCGATCACCGGCGACTTGCCGAGCGGATGGACGCGCCGCAATTCGGGCGGGGCCAGCATCGTGCGGCGATCCCGCTCATACCGCTTGACGGTATAGGGCATGCCGAGTTCCTCGAGCATCCACAGGACGCGCTGCGACCGGGAATTTTCCAGGTGATGGACGATGATCGTCATGCCGTTCGCTCTCCTCCCGCCGTGGCGGTCCATATCCAGATCGCTGCGGTAAACGCGACCGCGCCGTCGCATATCCGCGCGGCCAGCAGATCGCGCAACGCATCTTCGATCCGCCGCCGTTCATCCCCGTCCGCCGCGGCCAACATCGCCGCCGCCGGCCCGATCCGGCGATAGAAGGCCAGCGCGTCCTCCACCGCATCGTCGCCTTCGCCGACGACGTAGCGGACGTCATGCGCGGTGGCGACAATGCCGCGCCATCCGGCATCGTGCAGGATGCGATGCGTCCGTTCGCGATCGGCCAGTCCGTAAGGGCCAAGCGCATAGGCATCGGCGGCGGGCGCCTGGCCCAGCACGCGATCGACCGCGCTCGACCAGTCGTTCTCGGCGCGCGCACGGAAGCAGGAGAAGACCAGCGGCGCCCCCGCCCGCACGGCGCGCGCCATGTCGGCGAACCCCGCGACCGGATCGTCGAAGAACATGACGCCATGCCGGGACACCAGCAGGTCGAGCGGCGCCAGCGTCGGCAGCATGTCACGCACGTCGCCGACGGCGAAGCGCAGGCCGGGGATATCGCCCGCACGCGACCGCGCCACCGACAGCAGCGGCGCGGACAGGTCGATGCCGGTGACGGTCATGTCCGGTCGCGCCCGCGCCAGCGCAATTGCGGTGCTGCCGGCGCCGCATCCGATGTCGACGGCGCGGCCGGCGGCGGGAGCATGACCCGCGACGGCGCGATCCAGCACCTGCGCGATGCCGGAAAAGGCGCGCTCGGTCCGGCGATATTCGGCGGCCCAGATCTCGCCGACGCGACCGCGCCAGTCGCCCGCCCCGGTCATGTCACCCGATCCTGTCGGCGCACGGCGTTGAAGGCGTCTAGCATGGCCACGACCGGTATCATGGCGGCACGGATATCAGCGCGCCCCATCGGCACGCCCGCCCTCGTCACGCCCGGTTCCGGGCATATGGCGGAATTCTCCGACCGTCGGGACCGCCCGCACCGGGCACGGCGAAACGGTGTGAGCCAAAACCTCCGCGAAGCTTCTCGATCCTGCCGGCCCCTTCGACGTCGTTCAGGAGGTTCCTGTTCCGGCATCCATGTCATCCCCGAAGGCATAGGCCGTTGCCTTTGCGGCAACATGGCCCCCAGCCGGCGCAGGGGCGACGAGCGCGAGAGGCAGGGAAATCGACTTTTGCAAAGGTTTGGCAAGCCCTCAGCATCGCACACGACCCCCGCGTCTTGATGTCGCCCGGGCCGGCCTGGCTGCGATGCCCCGGTCAGGCCGCCAACAACCGTCGCTGCGGGTCGCGAGCCATTACCCCTCCCGCCCCGAAAACGAATCGACCCGCCGTCACCGGCGGGTCGCCCGTCACCGACGCAGGCAGATGCGCGGATCAGAGATCGTCTTCCTCGCTCGGCCCGGCCATCATCCCGTCCGACACCTGCGCGGTGCGCGCGCGAATCGCCTTTTCCAGCCGGTCGAGCATCTCGGGATTCTCGCGCAGGAACGTCTTGGAATTCTCACGCCCCTGCCCGATGCGCACCGAGTCGTAGGAGAACCATGCACCCGACTTCTCGACCAGCCCGGCCTTGACGCCCAGGTCGAGCACCTCGCCGATCTTCGAAATGCCTTCGCCGTACATGATGTCGAACTCGACCTGCTTGAACGGCGGGGCGACCTTGTTCTTCACCACCTTCACGCGCGTGGCGTTGCCGATCACCTCGTCACGGTCCTTGATCGCGCCGGTGCGGCGGATGTCGAGGCGGACGGACGCGTAGAATTTCAGCGCGTTGCCACCCGTCGTCGTCTCCGGGTTGCCGTACATCACGCCGATCTTCATGCGCAGCTGGTTGATGAAGATCACCATGCAGCGCGAACGGCTGATCGATCCGGTCAGCTTGCGCAGCGATTGCGACATCAGGCGCGCCTGCAGGCCGACGTGGCTGTCGCCCATCTCGCCCTCGATCTCCGCGCGCGGGACCAGGGCGGCGACCGAATCGACCACCAGCACGTCGATCGCGTTGGAGCGCACCAGCGTGTCGGTGATCTCCAGCGCCTGTTCGCCGGTGTCCGGCTGCGACACGATCAGTTCGTCGATATTGACGCCCAGCTTGCGCGCATAGACCGGATCGAGCGCGTGCTCGGCGTCGACGAACGCCGCGGTGCCGCCGTTTTTCTGTGCTTCGGCAATGACATGAAGCGCCAACGTGGTCTTGCCCGAGCTTTCGGGGCCGTACACCTCGATCACGCGGCCGCGAGGCAGGCCGCCGACGCCCAGCGCGATGTCGAGGCCCAGCGAGCCGGTGGAGATCGCCTCCACCTGCATCGTTTCCTTCTGCCCCAGCTTCATCGCCGAGCCCTTGCCGAAGGCGCGGTCGATCTGCGCGAGCGCGGCGTCGAGCGCCTTTTGACGGTCGGTATTTGCGGTTGCCATGCCGGTATCGATCACCTGAAGTTTGGCGGCCATTGCCTGAAGACCCCTTCGCTAGAGCACCCGCGCGTACCATTCAACGCGTCAGGAAGCTTGTATCGCCTTTGTTCCTTGAGAACAAGTGGGGAACTTCGCGGGCAGATCAAGTAGTGCGGCGATAGCGCGACACCCCGTTGGCGAAGGCGGGGGAGCCGAACGACGCCTCGAACGCGGCGGCCAGGGACGAGTCGCGCGGGGAAACGAGCGTCTTCTTGAGCAGCCGGAGCGCGTCGGCGTCGTTCGCGGCGATGGATCGGGCAATATCGGTGCCATCGCCGGTCAGATCGGCCAGCCCGATGCGCAGCGCCTCCGCCGCGTCGACCGGCGCGGCGGTGAACAACAGCCGCGCCGCCTGCCCCTTCCCGACCCGATCGAGCAGCCGCGCGACGTCGCCGGGGGGATAGCCGATCCCCAGCCGCGCGGGCGGAATGGCGAAGCGCGCGTCCGCCCCCGCGACGATCACGTCGCAGGCCAGCGCCAGCGCCACGCCGGCGCCGAACGCTGCGCCATCGACCGCCGCGATGGTCGGTATCGGCAGCGCGGCCAGCGCCTCCACCGCGTCATGCATCGCCAGCCGGAACGCGGTGCGCGCCGGCACGTCATCGACCAGCCGCGCCAGATCGGCGAGATCGGCGCCGGCGGAAAAAGTCCCCGGCACCGCCGAGACCACCGCCAGCGCGGCGGCATCCGCGGGCACGCGCCCCAGCAGGTCGGCCAGCGCGCGCCATCCCGACGTCGGCAAGGCATTGCGCGCATCGGGGCGATCGAGCGTGACCGTCGCGATGCCGTCGGCGACGTCCAGCGCGATCATGCGATCATGCTCGCCAGCTGCCACCAGTCCGGTTGCCGCGCGGCGACCGCCGCCGCGGCCGCATCGCGATCGGCCGCGTGCCGGAACAGCGCGAAACAGGTCGCGCCCGAACCCGACATGCGCGCCAGCACCACGCCGGCCTGCTCGCGCAGGATCGCCAGCACCTGCGCCACTTGCGGCGCGACCCGCTCGGCGGCGGGTTGCAGGTCGTTGCGCCCCGCGATGCCGCGCGCCAGCGTATCGTCGCCGCCGGTAATCGCGCCGCGATCGACGCCGTCCCACCCAGCGAACACTGCCGCGGTCGACACCGGGACCAGCGGATTGACCAGCAGCACCGGCATGTCCCCCAGCCCCGCGATCGGCGCCAGCGCATCGCCGCGCCCGCTGCCGAACGCCGCCCGGCCAAGCAGGCAGGCGGGCACGTCCGCCCCCAGCCCGGCGGCCAGCGCGACCAGCCGCGGATCGTCCACCGCGACGTCATGCCGCCGGGCCAGCGCGCGCAGCGTTGCGGCCGCATCCGCCGATCCCCCGCCGATGCCCGAGGCGACCGGCAGGTGTTTGTCGAGCGTGATCGCATGATGCCGCGCGATGCCGAACGCGGCGCGGAACGCCGCGGCGGCGCGCACCACCAGATTGTCGGCATCCGGCCCGACGACGTCCGCGAACCGGCCGGTCATGGCGAATGTCGACGCTTCGGCATCGGCCAAAGACACGCGGTCGCCATCGCGTGCGAACACGAACAGCGTTTCGAGGTCGTGATAGCCGTCGGGTCGCCGCGCGCGGACGTGCAGCGCGAGGTTAATTTTGGCCGGGGCGGTTTCGGTCAGCATCCGCGCGCTGTGCGGCACGGGGGCGGGATCGGCAAGGTGGGCGTGGGGTTCGCGCGAAGACGCGATGACGCGAAGAGGTTGTGCGCGGGGGTGCCGGTTGCGGTGTCGCGGGCGGCGTGACAAGTTTTTCACGCGGAGGCGCGGAGCCCGCGGAGGAGGGCGGGCGCCGCGACGCGCCGGTCGCCGGAGCGATGACGGCCGCTGTCGCGGCGGGGCATCGTCTTTAGGGGCTTCGCGTCCGCGCATCGCCGTTACCTAGCGGGCCGCCGTCATGCCGGACCTGTTCCGGCATCCATGTCACCGCAAACGCCTCAGCCGCTCCTCTTGCGGCACCATGGACCCCGGAACAGGTCCGGCATGACGGAGGGGCGCGGCGGGACAAAGGTCCCGCCTTTGCCGGGGTGACGGCTCTCGCGCCTCCTACAGCCCGTTCGCGATCTTCGCCTCCAGCCGCGCCGTCGCGGGGGGCTGGGCGGAGACGCGGGCGGCGGTCCAGGCGTAGCGGGCTTCGTAGCGGCGGCCGGCCCGCCAATAGGCGTCGCCCAGATGCTCGGCGATCTCGGCATTGACCGGGTCGGCGGCAGCGGCGCGTTCGATCAGCGGGATGGCGCGCGCCACCTGGCCGCGGCGCAGCAGCGACCAGCCGAGCGAATCGGTGATCGCCGCGTCCCCCGGCTTCAGCGCGGCGGCGCGTTCCAGCAGCGCCTGCGCGGTGTCGGGCTGTTCGCCGTGTTCGACCAGCGCATAGCCCAGGTAGTTGAGCGCGATGGGATCGCCCGGCGCCAGCGCGACCGCGCGTTCCAGCGCCGCGCGCGCCTCCGGCCACTGTCCCGCGCGATCGAGCGCGGCGCCATATTGCAGCCAGATCGTCCCGTCCTGCACCGCGCCGACCCGCGTCGTCAGCGCGCGGTAGATGACCGCGGCGTCCGCCGGGCGGTCGAACCGCAGGTACAGCTCGGCAAGCCGCAGGCGATCGGCATCGCTCGCGCCCGGCGCCTCGGCCAGCACGCGCGCTTCGGCCAGCGCCGCGTCGGTATCGCCCTTCGCCGCGAGCAGCTGTACCCTGCCCGCGCGCGCATTGGCGGCATGGATGCTGTCGGGGCCGATCGTCGCCAGTTCGGCGATGCCGCGATCGACCGCATCGTCCTTCGACAGCGCCGCGGCCAGCAGGATGCGCGCACGATCGTCGCCGGGATCGGCGCGCAACGCACCGCGGATCAGCGCATAGCCGATCGGCCCCGGCTCCCCCGGCGACAGATCGGATGCGATCCGCGTGAACAGATAGGCGACGCCGAACGCCAGCGTCGGGCGCGCGCCCTGCCCGCGGGGCCGTTCGCGGAGTGCCGCGACCGGCGATGCGTCCCCCACCAGCACGGCGCGGGCCGCGCCGTCCTGCCCGCGGCCGATCAGCAGCCGCGCGGCGGCGAGCCGCAGATCCTGCGCGGCCTGGTCCGGCCCCGCGCGATCGGCGGCGAGCAGCGGGCCGATCGCCGCCATCCCCGCGGTCACATCGCCACGCCCCAATTGCAGCAGCGCGTCGCTTTCGCGCGCGAACCGCTGCGCGACCGGGTCGACCGGCACCGCGCCGCCGGCCCGCCCCGCGATCCAGCGGTCGAGCGCGGGCACCAGGACGCGCAGCGGGCCGCCGTCCAGCCCCGCCAGCGCGCGCCGTGCCGCCGCCGTATCGCCCGAAGCCGCCGCGCGCGCGATCGCCAGCAGCGGGGCGTCGACCGGGGCCGCATGATGCGCGGTCAGCACCGCCGCGGCGCGATCCGCTAGATCGAGGTCGCCGGCGCGGATCGCCTCGCGATAGGCGCGCAGCGCCACGACCGGATTGTCGGGCGATGCGGCCAGCGCGGCGGCATAGCCGGCCGCCGCCTGCTGCACCGCGCCGTCGCGGTCGGCGACGCGCGCGGTCAGATAGGCGTCGAGGCCGGGGGTCGGCGCCGGCATGGCGGTCGCCGCGGCCGGGGATGCCGCCAGGGCCAGCCCCAGCGTCATCGCACCGGGCATCAACAACAGGCGCTTACATATTGGGATAATTGGGTCCCCCGCCGCCCTCGGGCACCACCCAGTTGATGTTCTGGGTCGGGTCCTTGATGTCGCAGGTCTTGCAGTGGACGCAATTCTGCGCGTTGATGACGAACTTGGGATCGCCCGTATCCTCGCCGACGATCTCGTACACGCCCGCCGGGCAGTAACGCTGCGCGGGTTCGTCATACATCGGCAGGTCGTATTCGACCGGGACCGACGGGTCCTTGAGCGTCAGGTGGACCGGCTGGTCCTCCTCATGGTTGGTGTTCGACAGGAACACCGACGACAGCCGGTCGAAGGTCAGCACGCCATCGGGCTTGGGATAGTCGATCTTGCGCACCAGATCCTTGCGCCACAGCGTTTCGTGATCCGGGTGGTGATGCAGCGTGAACGGCATCTTCAGCCCCAGATATTCCGCCCACATCGTGATGCCCGCCAGCCCGGAGCCGAGGAAGTCGCCGAATTTCTTCACCAGCGGCACGACGTTGCGGACGATCGACAGTTCCTTCTTCACCCACGATTGGTCGTAGGCGGCGGTATAGCCGGTCAGTTCGTCATGCTGGCGCTGCGACACGATCGCCTCGACCGCGGCGTCGGCGGCCATCATCCCGCTCTTCATCGCGGTATGCGTGCCCTTGATCCGCGGCACGTTGAGGAAGCCGGCGCTGTCGCCGATCAGCGCGCCGCCCGGGAACACCAGCTTGGGCAACGACTGGTACCCGCCATCGGAAATCGCGCGCGCGCCGTAGCTGACGCGCTTGCCGCCCTTCAGCAGCGCGGCGACCTGCGGATGGGTCTTCCACTTCTGCATCTCCTGGAACGGGGAGACGTAGGGGTTGGTGTAGTTCAGCCACGTCACGAAGCCGATCGACACCTGCCCGTTGGCCTGGTGATAGATCCAGCCGCCACCGTTCGCGCCATGCTCGGTGAGCGGCCAGCCCTGCGTGTGGATGACGGTGCCGGGCTGGTGAAGCTCCGGGTCGATATCCCACAATTCCTTGACGCCCAGGCCATAGACCTGCGGATCGCAATCGGCGCGCAGATCGAAGATGCGCATCATCTCCTTTGACAGGTGCCCGCGGCAACCCTCGGAAAAGAAGGTGTATTTGGCGTGGAGCTCCAGCCCGGGCTGATAATCGCCCTTGTGCGTGCCGTCGCGCGCGACGCCCATGTCGCCGGTGGCGACGCCCTTCACGCTGCCGTCCTCGTTGAACAAGACCTCGGCCGCGGCGAAGCCGGGGAAGATCTCCACACCCAGTTCCTCGGCCTTGCCCGCCAGCCAGCGGCACAAATTGCCCAGCGATCCGGTATACGTCCCCTTGTTGTGCAGGAACGGCGGGGTCCACAGGTGCGGCAGGTTGAACTTGCCCTTCTTCGTCAGCACCCAGTGGAGGTTGTTGGTGACCGGCACCTCCGCCAGCGGGCAGCCGTCGTCGCGCCAGTCGGGCAGCAGCTCGTCCAGCGCCTGCGGGTCGATCGTCGCGCCCGACAGGATGTGGGCGCCGACCTCAGACCCCTTTTCGAGGACGCAGACGGAAATCTCCGCCTCGCGCGCGGCGGCGGCCTGTTTCAGGCGGATCGCCGCCGACAGGCCGGCCGGGCCGGCGCCGACGATCACCACGTCATAGGGCATGGATTCGCGATCGCTCACTTGCTCTTCTCCTCTCGGTCCCGTTACGGCGGCGCTGGTCGCACCGGGGGAACGTCCTGTCCGTGTCGCGGTGCCAGCAAGTTGACCCTCGCGTCAACCGCGCATCCTATAGGAAAGACGATGGGGGCAGACCAGAATCTCGATTGGGCCGCAGCGGCGGCGAGCGCGCTCGACTGGTGGCGCGACGCCGGCGTCGACGTACTGGTGGCGGACGAACCGCTGCGCTGGCTGGAGGCGCCGCCCCCGGCGCCCACGCCCGCGATCGCGCCCGCCACGGTCGCGCCGGCGCCAGACGTGCTGCCCGATACCCTTGAGGCGTTCGCGGCATGGCGGCTGGGCGAGGGCGCGCCCGACGCCGACTGGGGCGGCGTGCCGATCGCCGCCAGCGGCCCGGCGGGGGCGACGGTGATGATCCTGGTCGACTGCCCGGAGCGCGACGATCGCGACGTGCTGATGGAGGGGCCGGTCGGCCGCCTGTTCGACCGGATGCTCGCCGCGATCGGGCTGGACCGCGCGCAGGTGGCGCTGGCGGCGGTCTGCGCACGCCGCCCGACCACCGGCCGCGTCCCCCGCGATATCGAGGCGCGGCTGGGCACGATCGCGCGGCATCATGTCGAACTGGTCGCCCCGAAACGGCTGCTGGCGATGGGCGATGCGGCGAGCCGTGCGATCCTGTCGATGAACGTTGCCGATGCCAGAGGACGTTACCACCCTCTTAACCATAGAAACGGCACGGTTACCGAGGTCGTGGCGACCCACCATCCACGCTTCCTGCTGGATCGGCCCGCCGCCAAGACCGAGGCGTGGAGAGACCTGCTGATGCTCACACAGGAGCAGCGTTCGTGACCAACCGGATGATCGCCGGATGCCTGATGGCCGCCGCCGCCACGCTTGCCGCCACCGCGGCGAGCGCGGAACCGAATGCGCGCGGGACCGCCGCCGCCGCGACGGCCGCGCGTGCCGGCGTTCCGGAGCAGCTGACCGCCGAACAGGCCACCGGCTATCGTACCGTCTTCGCCGCGCTGCGTGACGGGCGCTGGACCGACGCGCAGATCGCGCTGGACGCGATGCCGCCGGGCCCGCTCCACGCCTATGCCCGCGCCGAACTCTATACCGCCAAGGGATCGCCCAAGACGGCGGGCGATGCCGCCCTGCGGCTGCTGGCCGAGGCGCCCGAACTGCCGCAGGGCGAGGCGTTGCTGCGCATCGCTCGCGCGCGCGGGATCGTCGACGGCCTGCCCGTGCTGCCGGTCGCGCAGCGGCTGATCTGGCAGGACGGCGCCCCCGTCCGCGCCCGTGCCAAGGCGACCAGGAGCGATCTGATCGCCGCCGACCTCGCCACGAAGATGCAGCCGTTCATCAAGGGCGACATGGGCGCCGAGGCGCAGGCGCTGCTGGAGGCGACCCCCGGCCTGACCCCGGAGGCGCAGACCGAGTGGCAGGCGCGCATCGCCTGGATCTATTTCCTGCAAGGCCTCGACACGCAGGCGCGCCAGATGGCGGACAAGGCCGCGAACGGCGCGGGCGACTGGGCGATCCACGGCCGCTGGACCGGCGCGCTGGCGGCGTGGCGGCAGGACGATTGCGCCGCGACCCAGCCGGGGTTCGAGGCGGTCGCCGCGCGCGCCACCGACGTCGACCTGCGCGCCACCGCGCTCTACTGGACCGCGCGCGCCGACATGCGCTGCGGCCGGCCCGACCGGGTCGAGGCGCGGTTGAAGACCGCGGCGCAATATAAGGAAACCTTCTACGGCCTGCTCGCGCGGCAGGCGCTGGGGCTGGAGATCGAGCGGATCCGGCCGCAGCGAGTCACCAGCGACTGGGCGCGGCTGGAACGCCGCCCCAACGTGCGCGTCGCCGCCGCGCTGTCGCAGATCGGCGAGAACGAGGCCGCGGATGCGGTGATCCGCCACCAGGCGCGGATCGGCGACCCCGCCGAATTCGGCAGCCTGATCCGCCTGACCGAGACGCTGGACCTGCCCGCCACCGTCGTATGGCTGGCGCACAACATGCCCAATGGCGTCGCCGCCACCCCCGACACGCGCTATCCGATGCCCAGCTGGACGCCCGACACCGGCTGGCGGATCGACAAGGCGCTGGTCTACGCCCACACGCTGCAGGAATCGGGCTTCCGCACCAAGGTGCGTAGCCCCGCGGGTGCCTATGGCCTGATGCAGATCATGCCCGCCGCCGCGACCGATTACATGCGCGAACGAGGACTGACCGTGGATCAGGCCGCGCTGACCCGGCCGTCGACCAATATCGACATCGGCCAGCGCCATATCGAAAAGCTGCGCGACATGGGGCTGACCGGCGGGCTGCTGCCCAAGGTGATCGCCGCCTATAACGCCGGCCCCAAGCCGGTCGGCGAATGGAACGGCATGGTCCGCGACAACGGCGACCCGCTGCTGTACATCGAAAGCATCCCGTATTGGGAAACGCGCGGCTATGTGGTGACGGTGCTGCGCAACTACTGGATGTACGAGGCGCAGGGCGGCAAGGCGCAAAGCCCCAGCCGGTCCGCACTGGCACAGGGTATGTGGCCGCGCTTCCCCGGCCTGCCGGGCGCGAGCGCGGTGCGGATCAAGGCGCCGTCGACCGGCACCGCGCTGGCGGTCAACGCCACCGTCGCGCCGGAGGGGACGACGCGCACCAATTGAGGATCGCGCGGGGGGGGGGGGGCGATGGGCCGGTCGGGGGGCTGGCAGGTTCCTAGCGTCCTGGCCTGACGTGAACCGCGGGAGGACCATCACCCCGACTGGTTCGACACCTCTGCGAACGTCGGTTTTCGCGCCTCCACACCC
Source organism: Sphingomonas adhaesiva (assembly GCF_002374855.1). Taxonomy (GTDB): domain Bacteria; phylum Pseudomonadota; class Alphaproteobacteria; order Sphingomonadales; family Sphingomonadaceae; genus Sphingomonas; species Sphingomonas adhaesiva. The sequence continues at coordinate 235,321 of NZ_NWVC01000001.1, read as the reverse complement.
GACAGCCCGGCGAAGGCCGGATCGTTGCAAAACCCACCCCGTCATGCCGGACCTGTTCCGGCATCCACGTTTCCGCGCACGGGCAAGCGCCTGATGTCGCGGCACGGTGGACCCCGGAACAAGTCCGGGGTGGCGGAGGGGAGCGGCGGGAGTGCCGACTTCTTCAAAGGCCCCGCGAAAGCCAAGCCCCATGTTGTTGTAACTGCCAGGTTTTTTACGTGGTGGAACTGTGGATGCCGGAACAGGTGTGGCATGACGGAAGATCACCTGGCCAAGGTTTAGGAGACGCTCGCGACGGGCACCGAAGCGGACATCCGATCGCCGGCCGATGCGCTGAACGACCCCACCCGCCGCAGCTTTCAGTCCGCGTCGTCGGGTGCGATCAGCCAGGCGCGCGCCGCGGCGATATCGGTGAAAGACCGCGTCTCGCGCGCGGGGCTGATCCGCCGGGCCTGCAGCGCGTCCAGCGCGGATCGGACGACCACGGCGGTGCGGCGGATGTCGTCGGCACCGCGCCGCATCGACACGCTCAGCGCCTCCGCCACTTCGCGCACGTGCAATTGCGCCTGCCGCAGGTCGACCAGCGTCCGTTCCGCGGTGACGCCCGGCGGCGCGGCGGCGCGCAGCGCCTGCGTCGCCGCGACATAGCGGTCGACCGTCTCCATCGTCCATAAGCCGGCCAGCGTGATCGTGAAGATACCGTCGTCGGCATCATAGCCGAAGACGAAGCCCGGTTCCTCGAACATCATCCGCTCCTTCATCGTCCGCCATCCGCGCGAACCGGGCGCCGTGCAACCGGATATTCGCGTTATCGCAACAAGATGGCGGGTGTGGACCCACCGCGTCCGGCCACGAGCGCGATGCCGCGTCACGAACCGGAACCCGGCGAGCGCATCCGCCGGCACGCCCGCTGCGCGGCACCCGCGCGATCGGGATCTTCGCCATCCCGTGGACGGCGTTCGCGCTGTTCCGGGAGATAATGGCGCGGTCGCCCCGGATCGTCGCGTCGCGCGCGGCATCATGGTGGCGGGGATCGTCATGCCGCTGTTCGGCGTGCCCTTCGTGCTGGTCGGCCTGTGGCTGCTGGCGCGTCCGTTCGCGCTGATGCGCCGGGCGGGGCGCACCGCCTATGCGCTGACCGACCGGCGGCTGATCCGCCGCGTGGAGGGCGGACCATCGAGATCGAATCGATCCCGCTCGACCGGCTCGGCGCGATCACCACGCGCGAACGCCGCGACGGATCGGGCGACCTGTCGGTGCGCACCGGCGCGCGGATCGATGCGGATGGCGACCGCGTCCCCGATCACTTCCACATCCACGACGTCGCCGATGTCGCCGCGTTGCGGCGGCTGCTGGCGGCCCGCACCCCCGGCTGACGGCCCGAGGCTGACACGGGCAGCACTGGCCCCGGCGCCGCCGCTCGCCTATCGTCGCGCGATGCCGATCGACGAAACCCGCCCGTTCCTTTCCGTCCGAATCGCGGTGCTGACCGTGTCCGACACGCGCGGGCTGGCGGAGGACCGGTCGGGCGATACGCTGGTCGCGCGGCTGACCGAAGCGGGACACGTGCTGGCGGAGCGCACGATCCTGCGTGACGATGCCGATGCGATTGTCGCGCTGCTGCACCGCTGGATCGACGATCCGCAGGTCGATTGCATCATCACCACCGGCGGTACCGGCGTGACCGGGCGCGACGTGACCCCGGAGGCGGTCGAGCGCGTCGCCGACAAGATGATCCCCGGGTTCGGCGAGCTGTTCCGCTGGCTCAGCTACCAGACGATCGGCACGTCGACGGTGCAGAGCCGCGCCTGCGCCTGCGTCGCGCGCGGCACCTATGTCTTCGCGCTGCCCGGATCGACCGGCGCGGTGAAGGATGCGTGGGACGGCATCCTGAAGGACCAGCTCGACAGCCGCCACCGCCCCTGCAATTTCGTCGAGCTGATGCCGCGCCTGCTGGAACGCTGACGCAGGCCGCCGGGCGTCAGGCGGCGGGCTTCTTCGCCCCCGCGGCCGGCGCCTTGTGCTCGTCGAAGAAATCGTCGATCGAACCGACCATCGTGGCCCACCAGTCGATCACGTCGGCGAAGTTGGTGGCGTTCAGCCCGCCGATCGTCGCGACGTCATAGCGCAGGACGACCGCGCCGTTCTTCTCCAGCGCCATCTGCGAAAAGCGCTTGCGCGAGTTCCAGTCGTTCACCGCGGCGGCGTCGATCCCGCCCGGGTTCTTGAACGAGGCGTAGAATTGCAGCGAATCGCACTGCTTCGCCTGTTCGCAACCGTAGAAGAAGATGGTGTAGGAATAGCCGTCCGTGGCGCTTTCCACCTGAGGATCGCCGGTCTGGTCTTTGCCGGGCAGCCCCTGATAGCCGCGCTTCACCAGTGCCGCGGCGACGGTGGCCGGATTGCTGGCGCACACCATCCCGGCGGCGCACGGCGCCTCGTCCTTCGCCAGCGCGGGGGTTGCCGACACGAACAACGCGGCCATCGCGGCGGCCAGAAAACGCAGCATCACACGCCCCTTTTCGCAAATAAAGAACAGATGATGGCGCGTGCGTAACGAACTGCGCGCCGAAGGGCAACGGCGCGATTGTTCTTTTTTTGTTCCGTTAATCGCGCTATAACGCGGCATGGCGGCCAGCACGACCCGAGCGACACGCGGCGCGACACTGAATGCCGCCAGCCAACGCTTCGCTCTGCCCCAACACGACACGGACGGCGACTGGCTCGATTCGCGCGGCGCCGTCGACGGTGCCCCCGCCCCGCCCCGCACCACCGTGACGGTCGAGCACGCCCGCACGATCATCACCCGCAACCAGTCCCCCGACGTTCCCTTCGACCGCTCGATCAATGCCTATCGCGGCTGCGAGCATGGCTGCATCTATTGCTTTGCCCGGCCCAGCCATGCCTATCACGACCTGTCGCCCGGCCTCGATTTCGAGACGCGGCTGTTCGCCAAGCCCGATGCCGCGGCGCTGTTGCGCGAGGAGCTGCGCAAGCCGGGCTATGCCTGCCAGCCGATCGCGATGGGGACGAACACCGATCCCTATCAGCCGATCGAGCGCGAATGGCGGATCACGCGCGCGGTGATCGAGGTGCTGGCGCAATGCCGCCATCCGCTGGTCATCACCACCAAGTCCGACCGGGTGGTGCGCGACATCGACCTGCTGGCGCCGATGGCGGCGGAGGGGCTGGTGGCAGTGGCGATCTCGGTCACCTCGCTCGACCCGCGGATCGCGATGACGGTGGAGCCGCGCGCACCCACGCCGGAGCGGCGGCTGCGCGCGGTGCAGCAGCTGAGCGCGGCGGGCATCCCCACCTATGTCAACATGGCGCCGGTGATCCCCGCGATCACCGATGGCGAGGTGGAGGCGATCGTCGCGCGCGCCGCGGCGGCGGGCGCGCGCGGCATCTCCTACATCCCGGTGCGGCTGCCGTGGGAGGTCGCGCCGCTGTTCCGCGCGTGGCTGGACGAACATTTCCCCGACCGTGCGGGCAAGGTGATGGCGATCGTCCAGTCGCTGCGCGGCGGGCGCGACAACGATCCGCGCTTCGGGATGCGGATGAAGGGCCAGGGGCCGTGGGCGGACCTGCTGCGCACCCGCTTCCGCATCGCGCGGGGCAAGGCGGGGTTCGACGATGCGCGGCGCAAGCTGGACCTGCGCTGCGACCTGTTCCGCCCGCCGGCGGGGGCGCAGGGGGAGTTGTTTTGAGGGAGGGGCCGCACGCGGAGGGGTGTTCCGGCTGCCAGCGGTCGCTCGACGTCGCTGCGCACGCGTCATCCCGGCGAAGGCCGGGGTCTTTCGAGGTGGGCGAGACGCCTGCGGCGGGAGACCCCAGCTTTCGCTGGGGTGACGCCAGAGGCCGAGGCGTCGTCGCCGGCCGTCAGGGTCACCCCACCGATTTCAGCCGCGTCTCCTCGACGTCGAATTCCACCTTCATCACGCCGGGCAGCTGCTCGATCCGCTCCGCCAGTTCGGCGTCGAGCGCGAAGTCGCGGCCCAGGATCACCACCGCGGTGGCATTGCCGTCCAGCGCCACCTTCAGTGTCACCTTGCCGCGCGCATTGCCGCGCAGCGGGCCGATCAGCGCGGCAAGCGCGGTGACCGCGGCGGGCCTGTCGGCGGTCACCTCCAGTGCGAAGCGGGTGACGTTGGCCAGCCCGTCGAACGGCTTGATCCCCTTGATCGAAACGCGCGGGGTTTCCTCGCCGGGGCGGCGGTCCAGCTCGACGGTCAGCAGGCCGCATTCGCCGGTCTTGGCGGCTTCCTCCAGCGCGGCCGAAGCGCCGTCCTCGAAACAGGTGGCGATGAATTGGCCGGTGGCGTCCGACAACGTCGCCATCAGATAGCGCCGCCCGCGCGCGGAGGTGCGCCAGCGCGCATCCTCGACCAGCACCGCCATCGTCGCCATCACTCGCGCGCCGTCGGGGATCGGCAGATCATTGAGCGCGGTATAGCTGCGCGCGCCGTGCATCTTCGCCAGATGGCGGAACCGGTCGACGGGGTGCGCGGAGAAATAGAAGCCGAACGCCTCCTTCTCCTGCTCCATCCGCTCGGCCAGCGTCCAGCGGACGGTGGCGGGCGGCTTGATCGTGTCGCCCGTCCCGGCATCGTCGCCGAACAGCCCGCCCTGCCCGCTGGTGCGCCCGTGATGCGTGCTGGCGGCGATCGCCAGCACCGTTTCGGCGACGGCATGGACGCCCGCGCGATTGGCGTCGAGCACGTCGAAGGCGCCGCCGGCGGCCAGCGTTTCCAGCTGGCGTTTGTTGATGAGGCGCGGATCGACACGATTGGCCAGATCGTCGAGGCTGCGGAACGCGCCGGCGTTGGTGCGCTCCTCGACCAGCCGCTCCATCGCGCCCTCACCCACCGACTTCAGCGCGGCGAGCGCGTAGCGGACCGCCGGCGTCCCCTCGACATCCACCTCCACGTCGAACTCGGCCTGGCTGGCGTTGATGCACGGCGGCAGCAGCGCGATGCCCAGCCGGCGCATGTCGTCGACGAACACCGCCAGCTTGTCGGTCAGGTGGATGTCGTAGCACATCGACGCGGCGAAGAATTCCGCCGGGTGATGCGCCTTCAGCCATGCGGTCTGGTAGGCCAGCAGCGCATAGGCGGCGGCGTGGCTCTTGTTGAAGCCATAACCGGCGAACTTGTCGATCAAGTCGAACAGCTGGTTGGCGTAATCGGCCTTGATCCCGTTATGCTCGGCACAGCCCGCGACGAAAGTGGCGCGCTGGGCGTCCATCTCCGCCTTGATCTTCTTGCCCATCGCGCGGCGCAGCAGGTCGGCGCCGCCGAGCGAATAGCCCGCCAGCACCTGCGCGGCCTGCATCACCTGTTCCTGATAGACGAAGATGCCATAGGTTTCGGACAGGATCGGTTCGAGCAGCGGGTGCGGATAGGTGATTTCCTCCGTGCCCTGCTTGCGGCGGCCGAACGACGGGATGTTGTCCATCGGGCCGGGGCGATAGAGCGAGACGAGCGCGACGATATCGCCGAAATTGGTCGGGCGCACCGCCGACAGCGTCCGGCGCATCCCCTCCGATTCCAGCTGGAACACGCCGACCGTGTCGCCACGCTGGAGCAGTTTGTAGACGCCCTCGTCATCCCAGGACAGCGCGTCGAGGTCGACCGAAAGTCCCCGCTTTTCCAGCAGTTGCACGGCCTTCTTGAGAACCGACAGCGTTTTCAGGCCGAGGAAGTCGAACTTCACCAGCCCGGCGCCCTCGACATATTTCATGTCGAACTGCGTCACCGGCATGTCCGATCGCGGATCGCGGTACAGCGGGACCAGCTGCGCCAGCGGCCGGTCGCCGATCACCACGCCCGCGGCATGGGTGGAGGAATGGCGCGGCAGCCCCTCCAGCTTGGTCGCCAGATCCCACAGGTGGCGGACCTGGTTGTCGTTCGAATATTCCTTGGCCAGTTCCGGCACGCCGTTCAGCGCGCGCTTCAGGTCCCACGGGTCGGTGGGGTGATTGGGCACCAGCTTGGCGAGGCGATCGACCTGCCCGTAGCTCATCTGGAGGACGCGGCCGGTATCCTTCAGCACCGCGCGCGCCTTCAGCTTACCGAAGGTGATGATCTGCGCCACCTGATCGCGGCCGTATTTTTCCTGCACGTAGCGGATCACCTCGCCGCGCCGCGTTTCGCAGAAGTCGATGTCGAAGTCGGGCATCGACACGCGTTCCGGGTTCAGGAAGCGTTCGAACAGCAGGCCCAGCTGCAGCGGATCGAGATCGGTGATCGTCAGCGCCCAGGCGACCGCCGACCCCGCACCCGATCCACGCCCCGGCCCGACCGGAATGTCGTGCGACTTGGCCCATTGGATGAAGTCCGCGACGATCAGGAAATAGCCGGGGAAACCCATCTGGATGATGACGTCCAGCTCGAATTCCAGCCGCGCGCGATAGGCGGCCTGCCACCCCTCGCCCCCGGCCTGCCCCAGTTCCTCGATCCGCTGGAGCCGCGCGGCCAGCCCCTCGCGCGCGCGGTCGCGCAGCATCGCGGCCTCGCCCTCGCGGTCACCGGCCAGGCTGGGCAGGATCGGCTTGCGCTTGGGCGCGGCCACCGCGCACCGCTGCGCCACGACCAGCGTGTTGGCGATCGCCTCCGGCAGATCGGCGAACAGCGCCTTCATCTCCTCGGCGGGCTTCATCCACGCATCGGGGGACGAACGCGGGCGATCCTCGCTTTCCACATAGGTGGAATGGGCGATGCACAGCATCGCGTCATGCGCGTCGCCGAAGGCCGCTTCCTCGAAACAGCTGGGGTTGGTGGCGACGATCGGCCAGTTGCGGTCGTAGGCGAGGTCGAGCAGCGGCTCCTCTGCCTTCTCCTCGATCGCATCGCCGCGGCGGCTGAGTTCGATATAGAGGCGATCGGGGAAGATCGCGGCCAGCCGCTCGGCATAGGCGGCGGCGCGCGCGGGCTGCTCCTCCGCGAACAGCCGGGCGACCCCGCCCTCCCCGCCGGCGGTCAGCGCGACCAGCCCTGCGCAATGGCGTTCCAGCATGTCGAACCCGACGTGCGGCGCCAGTTCCAGCGGCCGGTCGAGGTGCGCGTGGCTGACCAGCGCACACAGATTGTCGTAGCCGGTCGCATCCTGCGCATAGAGCGCGATCCAGTCGATCACCGGCGGCGCGCCGTCGGGCATGTCGGGCCGCGCCAGGCCCAGCATCGTGCCGATCACCGGCTGCACGCCCGCGCCCACCGCGGCGTCGGAAAAAGCCATGGCGGCGTAGAGGCCGTTGCGATCGGTCAGCGCCGCGGCCGGAAAGCCCAGCTTGGCCGCGCGCTTGGCCATCGCCTTCGGCTCGATCGCGCCGTCGAGCATCGTGTAGGACGAGAAGATGCGGAGCGGTACGAACCCGGAATGCGGCATCGCCCTTACCTAATCCGCCGGACCTGATTCGACCAGTGCGGAACCGCCAACGCGCGCACCCGTTCGCCACCGACGCCACCAGGAGTTAGTGCGATGACCGACCTGCGCGACCAGACCTTCCCACCCGACACGCCCCCGCACTCCGGCCCGCCCGCCGGCCCGTCCATCGGCGCCGGATGGGGCTGGATCATGGCCTATGGCGTGGTGTCGGTGGTGCTGGGGATCGCGGCGTTCGTCTTCCCCTATGCCGCGACCTTCGCCGCGACGGTGACGATCGGGGTGCTGTTCTTCGTATCGGGCGTATTCGCGATCGCGGCGGGGCTGTTCGGGCATGGCGCGGAGAGCCGCGGCTATTCGGTGCTGTTCGGCATCCTGTCGGTCGTGGTCGGCGCGTTGATGGTGATGGAGCCGGTGACGGGCGCGATCTCGCTGACGCTGACGGTCGCGGTGTGGCTGGGCGCGCGCGGTGCGCTGGAGCTGTGGTGGGGGCTGAAGATGCGGCGGCGGCGCGGGATGCTGATCGCGCTGGGCGCGGTGAACGTGCTGCTGGCGGTGTTCATCGCGATGACGGTCCCGTGGTCGGCGCTGACGCTGCCTGGCTATGTGCTGGCGATCAGCTTCCTGTTCGGGGGCGTCGCCGCGCTGACCGCCGCGGGGGACCACCGCAAGGGCGCGAGTGCGTTCGCGGTGCCGGAGTAAGGGGTGCGCGGGGCTGAAGCGAGCCGACGTCACGACGCGTCCAAAACCGCTGTCACATCCCTCCCGTCATGCCGGACTTGTTCCGGCATCCATGTCTCCCCAGATGCAAGGCCGATGATTTCGCGGCTCCGTGGACCCCGGCGTTCGCAGGACCATTGAGGAAGTCGCTACTCCCGCCGCTCCCCTCCGTCACCCCGGACCCTTCGACTTCGCTCAGGAGGGCCCTGTTGCGGAGTCCACCGTCTCGCAAGAGCAGCGGCTGAGGCGTATGCGGAAACATGGATGCCGGAACAAGTCCGGCATGACGGCGTGGGTTTCGCAAAGGCTTCGCCTTCGCCGGGGTGTCGGCCCGCGCGGAGTGACGGACGGCGCGGGGCGTCGGAGCGCCCGCTACAGGCTCAGCCCAGCAGCGCCTCGATATCCTTCTCGATATCCGCGGGCTTGGTCGTCGGCGCGTAGCGGTTCACCGTCCGCCCTTCGCGGTCGACCAAGAACTTGGTGAAGTTCCACTTGATCGCTTTGGACCCCAGCACGCCGGGCGCATCGGCCTTCAGCCGCTCGAACAGCGGATCGGCATGGGCGCCGTTGACGTCGATCTTGGCGAACACCGGGAAGGTGACGTCGTAGGTCAGCGAGCAGAAATTGGCGATTTCCGCGGCGTCGCCCGGCTCCTGCGCGCCGAACTGGTTGCACGGAAAGCCCAGCACCTCGAAACCGCGATCGGCGTAGCGGCGGTGCAGCGCCTCCAGCCCCTCGTACTGCGGGGTGAAGCCGCACTTCGACGCGGTGTTGACGATCAGCAGCACCTTGCCGCGATACGCGTCGAGCGCGAGCGGCGATCCGTCGGCGGCGGTGACGGTGAAATCGGTGATGGCGGTCATCGCGGTCTCTCCAGCAGGAAATTCAGGTTGGTGCGGACCCCGGGCCATTCCGCGGCGATGATGGAATAGACCACCAGGTCGCGGACGCGGCCGTTGAACAGCTGGTGCGCGCGCAGCACGCCGTCGCGCTTGGCGCCCAACCGCTCGATCGCGGCCTGCGACCTTTTGTTGAACCAGTCGGTGCGGATCTGGACGACCTGGCACCCCAGGACGTCGAAGGCGTGGGTCAGCAGCAGCAGCTTCGCCTCGGTATTCACCCCGCTGCGCTGGACCGAGCGGGCGTAGAAGGTGCCGCCGATCTCGACCCGGCGATGCGCCTCGTTCATCCGCAGGAAGCGGGTGAGGCCGACGACGCGGCCATCGGGGGTCTCGACCGTCAGCGGCAGCGCGCGGCCATATTCCTGTTCCCGAAGCGCCGCCGCGACGAACCCCTCGGGATCGGTCAGCCCGGCGACATTGGCGAAGAACAATTCGGTCAGGTCGCCGTCGCCGGCCGCCGCGGCCAGCGCGGGGGCATCGGCCCCGACCAGCGGGCGCAGCGTGACGTGGCGCCCGCGCAGCGTCGGCGGGGTGCGCCACGGGTCGCTCACGGCCGCGCTTCCTCCAGCATGCCTTCGTGCAGGCGCACGACGCGGTCCATCTTCGCGGCCAGCCGCTCGTTATGCGTCGCGACCAGCGCGGCGGAGCCTTCGCCGCGGACCAGCCGCAGGAATTCGGCCAGCACGATATCGGCGGTCCGCTCGTCCAGGTTGCCGGTCGGCTCGTCCGCCAGCACCAGCGCGGGGCGATTGGCGAGCGCGCGGGCGACCGCGACACGCTGCTGCTCGCCGCCCGACAGCTGCGCCGGGCGGTGCGTCAGCCGGTGACCGACGCCCAGCGCGGACAGCAGCGCGGCGGCGCGCTCCTCCGCCGCGGCGCGGGTGGAACCCTGGATCAGCTGCGGCAGGACCACATTCTCGATCGCGTTGAAATCGGGCAGCAGGTGGTGGAACTGATAGACGAAGCCCAACTGGTCGCGGCGCACGTCGGTGCGGCCCGCCGCGTCGAGCTGCGCGGCCTCCACCCCGGCGATGCGGATTGACCCGGCGAACCCGCCCTCCAGCAGGCCGACCGCCTGGAGCAGGGTCGACTTGCCCGACCCGGACGGGCCGAGCAGCGCGACGATCTCCCCCGGGCCGACCGACAGGTCGACGCCGCGCAGGACGTGGATCGTCGTCTCGCCTTGCGTGAAGCTGCGCGCGAGGCCGGTGGTCCGCAGGACGGCGTCACTCATAGCGCAGCACCTGTACCGGATCGGTGCTCGCCGCCTTGAACGCCGGATAGACGGTGGCGAGGAAGGTCATGACCAGCGTGATGATGACGATCGCGGTGATCTCGACCGGATTGGGCTTGGACGGCAGTTCGGTGAGGTAGCGGATCGACGGGTCCCACAGGTTCTGCCCGGTCACCAGCTGGACGAAATTGACCACCGCCTGGCGGAAGAACAGGAACACCGCGCCCAGCACCAGCCCGGCGATCGTCCCCAGGACGCCGATCGTCGTCCCCACCGTCATGAAGATGCGCAGCATCGCGCCGCGGCTGGCCCCCATCGTGCGCAGGATGGCGATGTCGCGCGTCTTCGACCGGACCAGCATGATGAGCGAGGAGGCGATGTTGAACGCCGCCACCAGGATGATGATGCACAGTACGACGAACATCGCCACCCGCTCCACCGCCAGCGCGTCGAACAGCTCGGCGTTCAGCCGGCGCCAGTCGGCGACGACGCCGACGCCCTGCACCTTGCGCGCCAGCGGCGCCAGGATCGGGCCGACGCGATCGGGATCGACGGTCTGCAATTCCACCATCCCCACCGCATCGCCCATCAGCAGGAACGTCTGCGCATCGGGCAGCGGCATCATCACATACGCCTTGTCATAGTCGTAGATGCCGACTTCGAAGATCGCGGCGACGCGGTAATTGACGATGCGAGGCACGGTGCCGAACGGCGTCGTCTGCCCCTGCGGGCTGACCAGCGAGATGTCGGAACCGATCGTCGCGCCCAGCGCCTCGGCCAGCCGCGCGCCGATCGCGACGTTGTTGCTGCCCGGCGTCACCGCATCCAGGTCGCCGGCCACCACCTTCGACCGGATCGTGGCGTTGCCGCGGATGTCCTCCACCCGCATCCCGCGCAGCAGGATGAATTCGGCGCGGCCGTTATAGGTGGCGAACAGCGGCTGTTCGATCAGCGGCACCGCACTGGTCACCCCCGGGGTCGAGGTCGCTTCCCTGACGACGCGGCGCCAGTCGGCGAGCCGGCCGTTATAGCCCTGCACCACCGCATGGCCGTTCAGCCCGACGATCTTGTCGAACAGCTCCGCGCGGAAGCCGTTCATGACGCTCATGACGATCACCAGCGCGGCGACCCCCAGCATCACCGCGCCGAGCGAGAAACCCGCCACCAGCACGATGAACCGTTCACCCTTGCCCGGCAGCAGATACCGCCGCGCGATCATGCTCTCATAGCGCGACAGCAACATGCCCGCGCCTGTAGGACGCCCGGCGCAGCCGCGCAACGGGGCGTGTGGCGGAATCGTCACAGCGCGGCGACAATCGGTTTATGTCCCGTTCATTTGGGATGACAGCGCCCCCATGGGACCGGCATACGAACCGCACTGGCACACAGGCAACGGCCGTGGTTCGGGGAACGTCGCCAGGCTCCGCTTCGCAATGTCGAGGCGCGCGGGCCGGGGGACTGGATTAGGGGGCTGACGAGCAATCGTCACGCAGGCGCCCGGGTCGTGAAAACGGCCCGGGCGTTTGCTTTTGGCCGACGCGCCGGTCCCCGGCGCGATGCGGCGACGCCGCATCGGCCAAAACGGCCGGCGGGTCGGCAACGCCGAAGCCGTCCGACGTCGCGCCGGCGGCTCCGCCGCCGGCCTATCGCCACCCCGCCCGCCGTCAGAACGACGCCGACACCGTCACGCCATAGGTGCGCGGATCGCCCGGCTGCCCCACGATCAGCCCGGTGTTGCCCGACTGGGTCGCCAGCAGCTCGTAATAATCCTTGTCGAAGGCGTTGCGCAGCCACAGGAACGCGTTCAGCCCGCGATCGGCGCGATAGCCCAGCCGGAAGTTCGACAGCGCGTATCCGTCGATATTGGTATAGATCGATTCGGACGGGTTGGACGAAAAGCCCGAGCGGTAGCTGCCGTCGTACCCGACATAGATATTGCCCCCCGCGGCCAGCGGCACGGCATATTCCGCGCCGTATGAAAACGCCCATTTGGAGATGCCGGGCAGCCGCTGGCCCGACACGTCGCAGAACGACGGGCTGTACGACGGGCGTGCCGCGGTGCCCGCCTGCCCCGCCGGGCTGGCGGGATTGGCGGCGGTGGCGGTGGTGCCGCCGGCCAGCTCGGGCGGGCACGGCGCATCGGTGAACTTCACGTATTTGGCGTCGGTGAAGGCGCCGTTGGCATACAGGTTCAGCCGCGCGGTCGGGCGGAACGCGGTGTCCACCTCGACGCCGCGGGTGCGCACCTTGCCGGCATTGGCCAGATAGCCGCGCAGCACGCCAAGCTGCCCGTTGGTGACGGTCGCCTGATAGTCGTCGATCTCGGTCCAGAACCCCGCGATGTTCACCGTCGCGCGCCGGTCCAGGAACTGCGTCTTCAGCCCCAGCTCGTAATGGTTGACCTTTTCCGGCCGGACGGTCGCCGCCGACAGGATCGGGTTGTTGTTCGCATCCAGCGGCAGGCCGGACAGGTTGATCCCGCCCGATTTGTAGTTGCGGGCATATGTCGCATAGGCGTGGACGTCGCGCGCGACGTTCCACGCGGCGGTGATATCGCCCGACACGTTCCAATTGTCGAAATCGGGCTGATAGCTCTGCGGCGCCAGCACGCCGCGCTGATCGGCATTGAGCGTGGTCGACCCGCTGCCGGTCGTCACGACCGAGACGTAGGAACCGCTCTTCTTGTCATAGTTTACCCGCAACCCCGGCGCGATCGAGAAGGCATCGCTGATGTGCCAGGTGACCTTCCCGAACGCCGCCGCCGAGGTGTTGGTGAAGCCGATCGTGTTGCGCGCGGTAAGCCCGTTCAGCACCGCCGGGTTGCAGGCGTTGGCCGCCGCGGTGGCGCAGCCGTTGGCGCCGAACGGCGGGGTACCGGGGTTGAGCAGGAAGCGGCTCGCCGCCGGTCCCTGTACCTGCAACCCCTGCGTGTCGATCGTCTGGCGGAAATAGAACAGCCCGGCGACGTAATCGATCGTATGCTTGCCGTTCGACGCGACGCGCAGTTCCTGGCTCCACTGCTTCTGCTGCGACGGATTGGCCGACACCGTGGTGATCGGCAGCCCGATGAAGTCGCGGTCGTTCGACGGATCCCAGTCCCAGAAGCGATAGGCGGACACCGACGTCAGCGTCGCCGCGCCCAGATCCCAGTTCGCCACCAGCGAGGCGCCGCCCAGTTCCTGCTTCGCGCGCAGCGGCGTGTCGAGATCGGTCAGCCGGTCGAACGCGTTGCGCGACGGCGGCTGGTAGCCGAAGGCGGCGGCCAGCGCGTCATACTGACGCCAGACGGGACGCTGCGTGGTGCCGACCCGCGCGAAGATCTGCGCGCAGCAGTCCGGATCCTGGTGATTGTAGTCGGCGTACAGCGTCAGATCGAGGTTCGGCGCGGCCTGCCACAGCAATTGCCCGCGCAGGCTCTTGTTGTCCTGCGCATTCACGTCCGCACCGGTGCGAACGTTGTGGATCGTGCCCCGCCGCGACGTGACCGACGCGGACAGGCGGATCGCCAGCGTGTCGGCGATCAGCGGTCCGGATGCCGATGCCTTGGCCTGGATGAATTCGTAGTTGCCGGTGCTGAACTCGACGCGCGCTTCCGGCGTGAAGCTGGGCTTGCGGGTGGTGATGTTGATCGCGCCGGCGGTGGTGTTCTTGCCGTACAATGTCCCCTGCGGTCCGCGCAGCACCTCGATCCGCTCGGTATCGGTGAAGTCGAACGTCGCCGACGCGATGCGGCTGTAATAGACCTGGTCGACATAGATGCCGACGCCCTGTTCGATCCCGTCGTTGGTCAGCCCGAACGGCGCGCCCAGCCCACGGATGTTCGCGGCGGAATTGCGCGGGTTGGTGGAATAGAATTGCAGCGTCGGCTGGATCTGCGTCAGCCGGCTGACATTATAGGCGCCCGTATCGGACAGCGCGGTGCCGCCGATCACCGATACCGCCAGCGGCACGGTCTGCACGCTTTCGGTGCGGCGGCGCGCGGTGACGACGATATCGCCCCCCGCCGGCTGTGCGGGGCCGAGCCGTCCGGTGGCGGAGGTCGCGGCGTCCTCCTGCGCGGCGGGCGGCGGTTCCACCGGCGGCGCGGCGGGCGTCGATGCGGCCTGGAGCAGCAGCGTGGCGAGCGTGATGGACATGAACGGACCCCTTTCCTCGTCCGGGCATCATCAACGCGCCGACAAACCCGATCAAGAAAGTAGGAGTTTACCCCACCTCTTGAATCGCTTGGCCGATTTCCCATTTTGCTGGCGTGCGGTGCCCATCAGGGGCCGCACGGTGAAGGGCGCCGCGGATGCCCGGGCGCCTTTGTTCAAATAGCTCGCTGGAGGATTTGACCATGCGTTTCGACCTTACCCCCTATCGCCGCTCCACGATCGGTTTCGATCGCCTGTTCGACATGATCGAGGCCAACGCCCGGAGCGCGTCCGAAAATTACCCGCCGTTCAACCTGGAGCGAGTCGCCGACGACCGCTACCGCATCACGCTGGCGGTTGCCGGGTTCGGCCGTGACGAGATCGAGATCGTCGCGCAGCAGAACCTGCTGATGGTGACCGGCAAGAAGGACGACAAGGCGGACAACGGCAATTTCCTCCACCTCGGCATCGCCAACCGCAGCTTCGAACGGCGGTTCGAGCTGGCCGACTTCGTGTTCGTGGAGGATGCGCGGCTGAACGACGGCCTGCTGGTGATCGACCTGGTCCGCGAGGTGCCCGAGGCGATGAAGCCCAAGAGCATCGCGATCAAGACCGGCGCACCGCTGGCCGCGGTCGAAAGCAAGAGCGGCGACGAGGCGAAGGCCGCGTAACGGCGGCCGCACCGCGCCGCGCGATATCGGCGTTCCTTTGCTCCCTTTCGGAGCGCCGGTGGGGGCGTCCGGGCCTGAACAAGGCCCGGGCGCCTTTCCTGTTTTTGGGGGGCTGAGGTATCGGGCAAGCGCGTCGTGCCACCCGCCCCACGACACCTGCCTCACCGCCCCCTGCCTCACCGCCCCCTGCGTCACCGCCCCCCTGCGTCACCCCAGCGAAAGCTGGGGTCTCCTGTTGGCACGCGCTACGCCCGACAAGCAGCAGATCCCAGCCTACGCTGGGATGACGGAGGAGACGCGGACAGTTCGTCATCCCGACCAATTCGTCACCCCAGCGAAGGCTGGGGTCTCCCGGTGGCGCGTATCACGACCGACAAGGAGCAGATCCCAGCCTTCGGGATGGCGCTTGGCGGCCGTCGCCCTACACCAACCGGCTCTGCTTCACCGCAGCGGCGATGAAGCTGGCGAACAGCGGGTGCGGGTCGAACGGCTTGCTCTTCAGTTCCGGATGGAACTGCACGCCGACGAACCACGGATGGTCCGGCCGCTCGACGATTTCCGGCAGCGTGCCGTCGGGCGACATGCCGGAGAAGACCAGCCCGCCCTTCTCCAGCGCATCGCGGTACGAGGTGTTGACCTCGTAGCGGTGGCGGTGGCGCTCCGAAATCTCGTCGCTGCCGTAGATCGAGGCGACGACGCTGTTGCCCGTCAGTGCGGCGGTATAAGCGCCCAGCCGCATCGTGCCGCCCAGGTCGCCGTTGGCGGCGCGCGTTTCCAGCCCGCGCTCGCCCATCCATTCGGTGATAAGGCCGACGACCGGCTCATCGGTCGGCCCAAATTCGGTCGACGACGCCTGCGGCAGGCCGGCCAGATCGCGCGCGCCCTCGATGCAGGCCATCTGCATCCCGAAACAGATGCCGAAATAGGGCACGCGCCGTTCGCGCGCGAAGCGGACCGAGGCGATCTTGCCCTCCGCCCCGCGCGATCCGAACGCGCCGGGGACCAGGATGGCGTGGCACGGCTCCAGATGTGCGGCGATTTCGGCATCGTCGCCCTCGAACAATTCGGCGTCGATCCAGCGGATATTGACCTTCACGCGGTTGGCGATGCCGCCATGGACCAGCGCCTCGTTCAGCGACTTGTACGCATCCTGCAGGCCGACATATTTGCCGACGACGCCGACGGTCACCTCGCCCTCCGGGTGCATCAGCCGCTCGACGATCTCTTCCCAGCGGGTCAGGTCCGGGGGCGACGACGGCGTGATGCCGAACGCGCGCAGCACTTCCGAATCCAGCCCCTCGGCATGATATTGCAGCGGCACGGCGTAGATGCTCTTGGCATCCAGCGCGGGGATGACCGCAGTTTCGGGCACGTTGCAGAACAGCGCGATCTTCGCACGTTCCGATTCGGGCAGCGGATGCTCGCAGCGGCACACCAGCACGTCCGGCTGGACGCCCAGCGCCGCCAGTTCGCGCACCGAATGCTGCGTCGGCTTGGTCTTCAGCTCGCCCGCCGCCGCGATGTACGGCACCAGGGTGACGTGGATGCTGATCGCATTGCCGCGCCCGACCTCGTTCTTCAGCTGGCGGATCGCCTCGATGAACGGCAGCGATTCGATATCGCCCACCGTCCCGCCGATCTCGCACAGCACGAAGTCCAGGTCGTCGGTTTCGGCACGCGCGAACGCCTTGATCGCGTCGGTGACGTGCGGGATCACCTGCACCGTCGCGCCCAGATAGTCGCCGCGCCGCTCGCGCTCGATGATCGTCTTGTAGATCCGGCCCGAGGTGATGTTGTCCGACTGGCGGCTGGCGACGCCGGTGAAGCGTTCGTAATGGCCCAGGTCCAGGTCGGTCTCCGCACCGTCGTCGGTGACGTACACCTCGCCGTGCTGATACGGGCTCATCGTGCCGGGATCGACGTTCAGATAGGGGTCGAACTTGCGGATGCGCACGCGGTATCCGCGCGTCTGCAGCAACGCCGCGAGGCTTGCCGCCATGAGACCCTTGCCGAGCGAGGAAACCACGCCGCCGGTGATGAAGATGTACCGCGCCATGGGGGTGAACGCCTAACCTTTAAATACGAACGAGGGCAAGCGCGCGGACGCGCCGCGCGCGATGAAACGACGATGGGTGCGACGATCAGTTGGCGAGCGGGACGCCGTTGTCGGCCCGCGCGGGCTGCTGCGCCGCGGCCGCATTGGCGGCGGCGCCGGCCAGCGCGTCGTCGGCCGGGGCGGGCGCGGTCTGCGCCTGCGCGGCCGGCGCGCGGCGCTGGAGCGAGGTGTCGACGCTGGTCGCGCTGCGGCTGGCGGCCAGGAACGCCAGCAGCACGCTCATCGCGATGAACACGCCCGCCAGCACCGACGTGGCGCGGGTCAGGAAATCCGCCGCGCCGCGCGCCGACATCAGCCCCGACGGGCTGCCCGACGACGTCAGACCGCCGCCCTCCGACCGCTGCATCAGGATCACGGTAACGAGGGCCGCCGCGATGATGGCCTGGACGACAAGCAGAAAGGTGAACATGGCGGCGCGAACGATCCCGGAATGAAAGAAAGCGGGCAAGCAGGCCGAAGCCCGCACCCCGGACCGCCGCCACATAGTCGCCGCGTCGCCGCCAATCAACCGGCGCACGTCGAACCCGATAACGCGTGGCAAATTCGTAACATGACTGAAACCAGCCGCGCGGGCGGGCGTTATTTCGCACGAATCCGGAACGTTCCGGCAGCGTTGTAACAGAGACGGGACAAAGACGTGGCGACCTTTGCGCAGCCCGAACTCAATTCATGGATGAAGGCGCTGGTGGACTATGTCCGCTCCGGCGAGCCCGACCTCACCAACCGCCAGATGGCGCTGCTGCTGGTCGTCTACCTGCGCCCCGGCCCCCATACGGTGCGCGGGCTGGCGCGGATATTGAACGTGTCCAAGCCGGTCGTCACGCGCGCCTTGAACAGGCTGGGCGCTCTCGGCTATCTGCGCCGCCAACGCGACGACAGCGACAAGCGCAACATCTTCGTCGCGCGCACTTCCGAAGGGGCAGATTTTCTTGAGGAGTTCGGGCAGTTCATCGGCGACGGCGAGCCACCGTCCGCAGCGCGGGCCGCTGGCGCGTAGCGGATTCGCATTGACCGGGCGCTCCGTCACGCTCGATCCGCGCACCCATGCGGTGCGCCCCGACATCGCCGACGTTCGCCTCGCCGATCGCGTCTTCGCCCCGCATTACGCCGCCCCCGCCCGCCGCACGCTGGCGCATGATGCGGTGGTGCGCGAACAGCGCGGTGCCGATTCCCCCGCCGTCGTCACGCTCGCCGCGGGCGACGCATTCGACCTGTTCGACGTCACCGGCGGCATCGCGTGGGGCATCGCGGTCGAATCGGGGCTGGTCGGCTATCTCGACGCCGGGGCGCTGGCCTCGTGACGGTCGCCGTCTTCATCGACGGCGCGGTGGGTACGACCGGGCTGGAGATCCGCGAGCGGCTGTCGGCGCGGCCCGAAATCGCGCTCCACACGCTGGACGACGATCGCCGCAAGGATGCCGCCGCGCGCGCCGCGGCGCTCAACCAGGCGGATATCGTCATCCTGTGCCTGCCCGACGATGCCGCACGCGAGGCGGTAGCGATGATCGCCAACGACCGCACGCGCGTGATCGACGCATCGACCGCGCATCGCGTCGCGGACGGCTGGACCTACGGCTTTGCCGAGCTGGAGCCGGACCAGGCGCAGCGGATCGCCACCGCGCGCTTCGTCAGCAACCCCGGCTGCTATCCCACCGCCTTCCTGGCGCTGGTCCGTCCGCTGGTGCGCGGCGGGCTGCTGCCGGCCGACGCGCTGGTCGGCGTCAATGCGGCATCGGGCTATTCCGGCGGCGGCAAGGCGATGATCGAGGAATTCGAAAGCGGCGCCGCCGGCACCGCGTTCCGCCCCTATGGCCTGTCGCTCGCGCACAAGCATGTGCCGGAGATGCAGCGCCACGCCGGGCTGGCGCATCCGCCGATCTTCCAGCCGGCGGTCGCGAACACCTATCGCGGGATGGTGGCGGAGGTGCCGCTGCATGCCGCGCAGCTGGCCGCGGGCACGACGATCGACGACGTGCGCGCCGCGCTGGCGGATGCCTACGCCGGCAGCGCGCTGGTCCGCGTCGCCGCCGGCGATGTCGCGACCGTCGCGATCGAGGCGGACGCGGGCACCGATCGCATGACGCTGCGCGTGTTCGGCAATGCCGGCACCGGACAGCTGCGGCTGGTCGCCACGCTCGACAATCTGGGCAAGGGCGCGGCGGGCGCGGCGGTCCAGAACCTCAACATCATGGCCGGTCTCGATCCCGTCGCCGGCCTGACCCTCTGACCCCTCTTTCAGCCTAGGAGACTCCGGTGGAGCGCAATCCGGTCGGCAAGCTGTTGTTGTTCGGCGCGACGGGCGATCTGGCCCGGCGGATGCTGTTGCCCTCGCTCTACGGCCTGCACGCCGACGGGCTGCTGCCCGACGGGCTGACGATCACCGGATCGGCGCGCGGCGATCTGGACGACGACGGCTTTCGCGCCGAGGCGAAGAAGGCGCTGGACGAATTCCTGCCCGCCGATCGCAAGGACGAGGCCGCGCTGTCCGGCTTCCTGAAGCGGTTGCAGTTCCAGCCGGTCGACCTGTCGGACGAGAACACCTTCGCGCCGCTGGCGGAGAAGATCGGCGACGTGTCCGGCGGGCTGGCGATCTTCCTGTCGACCGCGCCGTCGCTGTTCGAACCGGCGGTGAAGGGGCTGGAGAAGGTCGGACTGGCCGGGCCGACCGTGCGCATCGGGCTGGAAAAGCCGCTGGGCTACGACCTGGCGTCCAGCCGCGAGATCAACGACACCGTCGCCGCGGTCTTCCCCGAGGAGCGGATTTTCCGCATCGACCATTATCTAGGCAAGGAAACCGTCCAGAACATTCTGGCGCTGCGCTTCGGCAATTCGTTCTTCGAACCGGTGTGGAACGCGCGCGGGATCGACAATGTGCAGATCACCGTGTCCGAGACGGTCGGGCTGGAGGATCGCGCCGGCTATTACGACGGTGCGGGCGCGCTGCGCGACATGGTGACCAACCACATGCTCCAGCTGGTCGCGTTGATCGCGATGGAGCCGCCGGCGCGCTTCACCCCCACCGACGTGCGCGACGAAAAGGCCAAGGTGTTCCGCTCGCTGCGCCAGATCCCGCCCGAGGAGGTGCCGCATTGTACCGTGACCGGCCAATATGTCGGCGGCGCGGTGAAGGGCGAGATCGTCAAGGGCTATGACGAGGAACTGGGCCGCGATTCGACCACCGAGACGTTCGTCGCGATCAAGGCGCACGTCGACAACTGGCGCTGGCAGGGCGTGCCCTTCTACCTGCGCACGGGCAAGCGGATGCCCGTGCGGCGCAGCGAGATCGCGATCCAGTTCAAGCCGGTGCCGCATTCGATGTTCGCCGGGCGCGGCGGGCTGCTCCAGCCCAACACCCTGGTCATCCGCCTCCAGCCCGAGGAATATATCGAGCTGCTGGTGATGGCGAAGGAACCGGGGCTGGACCGCGACGGCGTACGCCTGCGCGAGGTGCCGCTGAAGCTGAGCCTGGACGCCGAATTCGCCGGCACGCGCCGCCGCATCGCCTACGAACGGCTGCTGCTGGACCTGATCGAGGGCGACCAGACGCTGTTCGTGCGCCGCGACGAGGTGGAGGCGCAGTGGATCTGGACCGACGCGATCCGCGCCGGCTGGGCCGCGAACGGCATGAAGCCCAAACATTATCCCGCCGGCACCTGGGGTCCGTCCGCCGCGATCGCGCTGACCGAGCGCGACGGGGTGACGTGGCAGGACGATTGATGCACTGAACCCCGTGCCCCCCGCCCCGTTCGTGTCGCGTAGCGACCGAGCGGAGCCGGGGGCGCGTATCGAGACATCCTCGACACGCCGTCTCGACGTCGCTCGACGGCTGCTCGAACCGAACGGCATTGGAAGTGAACATGACCGAAATCGAATGGTGGGACTATGACGACGCCGCCGAGCTGGCCGATGCGGTCGCGGGCGACATCCAGTTCGTGATCGAAAGCGCGATCGACGCGCGCGGCTCCGCGGTGATCGCGCTGGCGGGCGGCAAGACCCCCCTGCCCGCCTATGAGAAGCTGGCGAAGGCCAAGCTCGACTGGAAGCGCGTGACGATCATCCCGGGTGACGAGCGGATCGTGCCGCTGGGCGATCCGCTGTCGAACGTCACCGCGCTGGGCAAGATCTTCATCCCGAAGGGCGCGCGGGTGATGCCGATCGTCCCCAAGGCGACCGAGGATTACAAGGCGGCGGGCCGTTCCGCCGACGCGCTGATGCAGGACCTGCACTGGCCGCTCGACCTGTGCCTGTTGGGCGTGGGCGGCGACGGGCATACCGCGTCGATCTTCCCCGGCCCCGATTACGACGAGGCGCTGAACGGCCCGAAGGAACGCCGCGCGCTGGGCGTCATGCCCGATCCGCTGCCGCCCGAGGCCCCGGTCGCGCGCGTCACGCTCAGCCGCCAGGCGATCGCCGGCGCGCGCGCGCTGATGCTGGCGGTGACCGGCGACGCCAAGCGCAAGGTGATCGAGGATGCGATCAAGGAAGGCGCCGGCTCGCCCTATCCGATCGGGCGGGTGCTGGCCGACGTCGAGCTGCCGGTCGACATCCACTGGGCGCCGTGACGTTTCCGCACGGTTGAGTTAACGTTATCAGGAGGCCGCCGGGCCGCATCGAACAGGGTGACGGTCGCGGCAACTTCGCACCTGCTTCGCCCCTCGCTAAGGCTTATCGCATGAACCCTGCCGTCAGCGCCGTCACCGATCGGATCATCGAACGCTCGCGCCCCACGCGCAGCGCCTATCTGTCGCTGATCGAGCGCGAGCGCGACGGCTGGATCGGGCGTCCGCGGCTGGGCTGCGCGAACCTGGCGCATGCCTATGCCGGCACGCCCGAGGATCGCGACGCGATGAAGACGCAGACGCAGGCGATGAACATCGGCCTGGTCACCGCCTATAACGACATGCTCTCGGCGCATGCGGTCTATTACCGCTATCCCGAACAGATGAAGGTCTGGGCGCGCGAGGTCGGCGCGACCGCGCAGGTGGCGGGCGGCGTGCCCGCGATGTGCGACGGCGTGACGCAGGGCTATCCGGGGATGGAGCTGTCGCTGTTCAGCCGCGACACGATCGCGCTGTCCACCGCCATCGCGCTCAGCCACGGCACGTTCGAGGGCGCGGCGCTGCTGGGCATCTGTGACAAGATCGTGCCGGGGCTGCTGATGGGCGCGCTGCGCTTCGGCCACCTGCCGATGATCCTGATCCCCGGCGGCCCGATGCCGTCGGGCCTGCCCAACAAGGCGAAGGCCGCGGTGCGCGAACGCTTCGCCGAGGGGCAGGCGACGCGCGACGAACTGCTGGATGCCGAAATCCAGGCCTATCACACGCAGGGCACCTGCACTTTCTACGGCACCGCCAACACCAACCAGATGATGATGGAGGTGATGGGGCTGCACATGCCCGGCGCGGCCTTCGTCAATCCGGGCACGAAGCTGCGCCAGGAACTGACCCGCGCGGCGGTCCACCGCCTGCCGCGGATCGGTGTGCACGGCGACGATTACCGCCCGCTGGGCCGCTGCGTGGACGAGAAGGCGATCGTCAACGCCGCCGTCGGCCTGCTGGCGACGGGCGGATCGACCAACCACCTGCTCCACGTCCCCGCGATCGCGCGTGCGGCGGGGATCGTGATCGACTGGGAGGATTTCGACCGCCTGTCCGCCGCGGTGCCGCTGCTCGCGCGCGTCTATCCCAACGGATCGGCGGACGTGAACGGGTTCGAGGCGGCGGGGGGGATGCCGTTCGTGATCCGCGAGCTGCTCGACGCGGGCTACCTCCACCGTGACATCATGACCGTCGCTGGCGGCGACCTGACCGATTACGGCAGCGCACCGACGCTGGACGGCGATGCGCTGACCTGGGCGCCCGCCGGCCCGACGCGCGACGACACGATCCTGCGCCCGGCCGCCGCGCCCTTCTCGCCCGATGGCGGGATGCGCATCCTGCAGGGCAATATCGGCCGCGCCTGCATCAAGGTGTCGGCGGTGGAGCGCGACCGCTGGGTGGTCGAGGCGCCCGCGCGCGTCTTCGCCGACCAGCTGGAGGTGCTGGAGGCGTTCAAGGCCGGCGAGCTGGAACGCGACGTCGTCGTCGTCGTCCGCTTCCAGGGGCCGCGCGCCAACGGGATGCCCGAACTGCACAAGCTGACGCCGCCGCTCGGCGTGCTCCAGAACCGCGGCTTCCGCGTCGCGCTGGTCACCGACGGGCGGATGTCGGGGGCGAGCGGCAAGGTGCCGTGCGCGATCCACTGTTCGCCCGAAGCCTTGCCGGGACGGGACGGGGTCGGCGGCGCGATCGCGCTGATCCGCGACGGCGACCTGATCCGCGTCGATGCCGAGGCGGGGACGCTGGAGGCGCTGGTGCCCGCCGACGAATGGGCCGCGCGCACGCCCGCCGCCGCGCCGCCCGCGGCGACCGGCATGGGCCGCGAATTGTTCGGCATGTTCCGCGGGCTGGCGGACGAGGCCGAAAAGGGCGCCAGCGCGATCCTGGCGGGCGCCGGGCTGTAACGACCCCGCCGTCCCGGCCGTCGCCGGGGTGACGATGGATGAGAGGGAAGACGTTCATGCAGGTGGTTTCGGTCGATATCGGCGGCACGCACGCGCGCTTCGCCATTGCGGAGGTCGCCGACCGGCGCGTCGTGTCACTGGGGGAACCCGTCACGCTCAAGACCGCCGATCACGCCAGCCTGCAGACCGCATGGGAAGCCTATCGCGAGCGGCAGGGCGGCACCCTGCCCCGCGCCGCCGCGATCTCGGTCGCCTCGCCGATCACCGGCGACGTCATCCGACTGACCAACAACCCCTGGGTGATCCGCCCGTCGCTGATCCCCGAGCGGCTGGGCGCCGACACCTGGACGATCATCAACGATTTCGGCGCGATCGGCCATGCGGTGGCGCAATTGCCGCATGAGGATTTCGAGCATCTGTGCGGCCCGGACGAACCGCTGCCCCACGAGGGGATCACCACCGTCTGCGGCCCCGGCACGGGGCTGGGCGTGGCGCAGGTGTTCCGCCACGACGGCGAATACCATGTCCTGTCCACGGAGGGCGGGCACATGGACTACGCCCCGCTCGACGGGATCGAGGACGCGCTGCTCAAGCGGCTGCGCAAGACCTATACGCGCGTGTCGGCCGAACGGATCGTCGCCGGGCCGGGCATCGTCGCCATCTACGAAACGCTCGCCGACATGGAGGGGCGCTCGGTCGTGCTGCGCGACGATAAGGCGATCTGGACCGCCGCGCTGGAAGGGACCGATTCGATCGCCAACGCCGCGCTCGACCGCTTCTGCCTGGCGCTTGGCGCGGTGGCGGGCGACCTGGCGCTGGCGCATGGCGCGAAGGGCGTCGTGATCGCCGGCGGGCTGGGGCTGCGCATCAAGGACAAGCTGCTGCGTTCCGGCTTCGACCAAAGGTTCGTCGCCAAGGGCCGCTTCCAGCAGATGATGGCCAGGCTGCCCGTCAAGCTCATCACCCATCCCCAGCCCGGCCTGTTCGGGGCCGCGGCCGCCTTTGCCCAGGAGCACGCACGTTGACCGATATCGCCGCGATCATGCAGACCAGCGCCGTCATCCCGGTGCTGGTCATCAAGGACGCCGCGCAGGCGCGCCCGCTCGCCGAGGCGCTGGTCGCCGGCGGGCTGAAGGTGCTGGAGGTGACGCTGCGCACCCCCGCCGCGCTGGATGCGATCCGCGAGATGAAGCAGGTGCCCGGCGCGATCGTCGGCGCGGGCACCGTCGTGACGACGCAGCAGGTCGACGAGGTGAAGGCCGCGGGCGCGGAGTTCATCGTCTCCCCCGGCCTGTCGCAGCCGCTGGGCGAAGCGATCGCCGCCGCCGGCATCCCGTGGCTCCCCGGCGTCGCCACTGCGGGCGACATCATGCGCGGGCTGGACATGGGGCTGTCGCACTTCAAGTTCTTCCCGGCCGAGACCAGCGGCGGGATCAAGGCGCTGAAGGCGCTGGCCGCGCCCTTCTACCAGTGCCGCTTCTGCCCGACCGGCGGCATCACCGAGGCGAGCGCACCCGACTGGCTCGCGCTCGACCCCGTATTGTGCGTGGGCGGCAGCTGGGTGACCGAGGGCACGCTACCGGAAATCGAGGCGCGCGCCCGCGCCGCGGCAGCGATGCGTCGCTAGAACGAGTTCAGCCGGAGCCGTCCGAATACCGGACGATAGGCATCGACCGCAAGGTCGGGCAGTTCGGCGGCCGCGTCCGGCGTGAACCAGCCAAGCGCGACATGCTCGTGATCGCGAAGCGTCGGGCTGCCCCTCCATTCAGCGACCCGCATGATCGAGAGCAGCATCGGCCGACCGCCGACGTCCAGCAAGTTGAGCGTGACGAGCAAGCCGATGCGTTCGGCGATGATGCCGATTTCCTCCATCAGTTCGCGCCTCGCCGCCTCGACGACCGTCTCTCCATCCTCGACATGCCCGCCCGGCAGATCCCACCTGCCGGGGCAGCGCCGGCGATAGGGCGATCGCAAGCCCAATAGCAGGCGACCATCCCGTGCGATGATCGCGCCCACCGCGACGGCGGCTCCGATGGGATCAGTCATGCATGATGCGCCAAACCGTGCTACATCTCCCCGCGCGCGCGGCGGATCGCGTACCATTTCTTCACATTGGCGTTATGTTCCGCCAGCGTGTCGGCGAACACATGCCCGCCGCTGCCGTCCGCGACGAAATACAGCGCCTTGGACGATGCCGGGTCGAGCACCGCGTCGATCGACAGCCGCCCGGGGTTGGCGATCGGTCCCACCGGCAGGCCTGGGCTGGCATAGGTGTTGTAGCCATTCTTCGCGCGCAGTTCCGACTGGCGGATGCGGCGGCCCAGCGGGCGTCCCTTGGTGATCGGATAGATCACGGTCGGATCGGCCTGTAGCGGCATACCCAGCCGCAGCCGGTTGGAATAGACCGCCGCGACCGCGCGGCGCTCCTCGGGCTTGCCGGTTTCCTTCTCGACGATCGAGGCCAGGATGATCGCCTGCTTCGGACTGGTGACGACGGTGGTCGGCTTGCGCGCCTTCCACGCCGCCGTCAGGTACCGCGTCATCGCCGCCTGCATCCGCGCCAGCACCGCCGCGCGCGTATCGCCGCGTTCGAAGGCATAGCCGTCGGGCAGCACCGATCCTTCCGCGGGCACCTTCACGTCGCCGGTCAGTCCGTCCGCCTTCATCAGCGCGTCATGGACCATCACCGACGGCAGCCCTTCGGGGACGATCACGACGCGCTGCACCGCCTTCCCGCCCTGCAGGATCGACAGCACTTCCGACGCGCTGACCTTCGCAGGGAAGGCATATTCGCCCGCCTTGATCGGGGTGCCCGCACCGAACAGCCGCGCCTGGGTGCGGAACCGCCCGGCCGATGCGATGACGCCGGTGCGCTCCAGTTCGCGGGCCGCGGCCGCCAGCGTCGCGCCCTGCGCGATCGTGACGGTGGTGGCGCGTTCGGACGGGCCATGGCCCTTCCATCCGTGCACCGCCCACCATCCGGCGATGACGATGAGCAGGCCGGCGATCAGCCCGATACAGCCGACCCTGCGCATCCGATCGCCTCCTCAGACCGCCTTCATCACCAGCGAGGCGTTGGTCCCGCCGAAGCCGAACGAATTGTTCAGCACCGCGCGCACCGGGCGCTTCTTCGCGACCAGCGGCACCAGGTCGACGCCCTCGGTCCCCTCGTCCGGGTTGTGCAGGTTCAGCGTCGGCGGCACCACCTGGTCGCGCAGCGCCAGGATGCAGAAGATACTCTCCACCGCGCCCGCGCCGCCCAGCAGGTGGCCGATCGCCGACTTGGTGCTCGACATCGAGGCGCCCGACAGGTCGTCGCCGAACACGCGCTTGGCCGCGGCCAGCTCGATCGTGTCGGCCATGGTCGAGGTGCCGTGCGCGTTGATATAGTCGATATCGCCCGGCTCCATGCCGGCCTTGCGGAGCGCCATGCGCATCGCATTCTCCGCGCCCTTGCCCTCCGGGTGCGGCGCGGTGACGTGATAGGCATCGCCCGACAGGCCGTAGCCGACCACCTCGGCATAGATCTTCGCGCCGCGCGCCTTGGCGTGCTCATACTCCTCCAGCACGACGACGCCCGCGCCCTCGCCCATCACGAAGCCGTCGCGATCCTTGTCGTACGGGCGGCTCGCCTCGGTCGGGCGGTCGTTCATGCTCATGTTGAGCGCGCGGGCCTGCGCGAAGCCGGCGACGCCCAGCGGGTTGACGGTGCTTTCCGCGCCGCCCGCCAGCATGATGTCGGCATCGTCATCCTTGATCATCCGCGCGGCGTCGCCGATCGAATGCGCGCCCGTGGAGCAGGCGGTGACCACCGCATGGTTCGGCCCCATCAGCCCGTATTTGATGCTGACCTGACCCGAGATCAGGTTGATGAGCCGCCCGTGGACGAAATGCGGGCTGACCCGGCCCGGCCCGCGTTCGTGCAGGTTGACCGATTCGATCTCAATCCCCGGCAGCCCGCCGATGCCCGATCCGATCGACACGCCCGCGCGCAGCTTCGTCGCCTCGTCCATGTCGGTCAGCCCGGCATCCTCCAGCGCCTGTCCGGCGGCATCGATGCCATAGACGATGAACGGATCGACCTGCCGCTGGATCTTGTGGTCGACGCGCTTGTCGGCGTCGAAGCCATATTCGTGATCCTTGGGCTTCACCTCGCACGCGATGGTGCACTTCTGCCCCGTGGTGTCGAAGCGCGTGATCGGCCCGGCCCCGGACTTTCCGGCGATCAGATTGGCCCAGACGGTCTCCACATCCGCACCCAGCGGGGTGACGAGGCCAAGTCCGGTGACGACGACGCGACGCATAGGCTTCCCTTCACTACCGTATCCCGCGCCACTCCCCTGCACGGACGGTTCTTCAAAATGAAACGGCTTCCCACCCCTTTCTGCAAAGGATGGGAAGCCGCTCACATCGGTCGATGGCCGGGGGTTGGCAAGGGCGTGCCCTGCCCGCCCGGCGCTTCGGGCTTAGCCCTTGTGCTCGTCGATGTAGGTGATCGCGTCCTTGACGGTCGAGATCTTCTCGGCGGCGTCGTCCGGAATTTCCACCCCGAACTCTTCCTCGAACGCCATGACCAGCTCGACGATGTCGAGGCTGTCCGCGCCCAGATCGTCGATGAAGCTGGCGTCCTCGGTCACCTTTTCGGCTTCGACGCCGAGATGCTCGACGACGATCTTCTTCACGCGGTCGGCGGTCTCGCTCATGTCATTCCCTCTCTAACTTGGGGGGTAAATGGGTAATTGCTGAACGCAGGTAGAACGGGGGGCGCGGCCTGACAAGGGTGTGTATGCCTCATGCACCGGCGATCCCACCCGTATCGGGGGTCAGTTCGCGTCAAAACTCGCCGTCAGCGAGTTTTCGGGCCGGTGCCGCGAAACGTGCATTTCGCACGTTTCGAACGACCCTCAAACCATCGCCATCCCGCCGTTGACGTGGATGGTCTGGCCGGTGACGTAGCCGGCTTCCTTCGACGCCAGATAGACGACCGCGGCGGCGATATCCTCCCCCGTGCCCAGGTCGCCCGCCGGGATGCGCGCGGTCAGCGCCTGCTTCTGCGCGTCGGGCAGCACATCGGTCATCGCCGAGCGGATGAAGCCGGGCGCGACGCAATTGACCGTGATGTTGCGGCTGGCCAGTTCCTGCGCCAGCGCCTTGGACATGCCGACCAGCCCCGCCTTGGACGCGGCATAGTTCGCCTGCCCGGGATTGCCGGTCTGCCCGACGACCGAGGTGATCGACACGACGCGGCCGAACCGCTGCTTCATCATCGGCTTGGCCGCGGCGCGGATCAGCCGGAACGCGGCCTCCAGGTTGACGCGGATCACCTGATCCCATTCGTCGTCCTTCATCCGCATGGCCAGATTGTCGCGCGTGACGCCGGCGTTGTTGACCAGGATATCGATCCGCCCGCCCAGGGCCTCGACCGCCTGCGGCACCAGCGCGTCGACCGCGGCGGCATCCGACAGGTCGCACGGCACCGCGACATGGCCTTCCCCGCCCAGTTCGCCCAGGAACGCCTCCAGCTTGGCGACGTTCGACCCGGACACCGCCAGCCGCGCCCCCTGCGCCGCCAGCCCCTTCGCGATCGCCGACCCGATCCCCCCCGATGCGCCGGTCACCAGCGCGGTCATGCCTGTAAGGTCGAACATTCTATTCTCCGTTGATTTGGTTCACGCGAAGCCGCGAAGACGCAAAGGTGTCGTGGCCGTTCACGACACGCCGCAGCCCTTCCTTGAGCGTCGCGCCTCCGAAATTGATAAGCAGCCCGAGCGGCTGCCTAGTCAGCCTGAGATACGTCAGCAGTTGCTTGCCGTGAGCGGCGTTCAGCCGCTCGACCGACTTGATCTCCACCAGCAACCGCCTGCCGACGATCAGGTCGACGCGAAACGCGGCATCGAAATCCATCCCGTCGAATGAGAATGATACGGGATATTGCCGCTGGACCTCATGGCCCATACGGGCCAGCTTTGCTGCGAGCACGGTCTCGTAGACGCTCTCCAGCAAGCCTGGCCCCAGGTCACGATGCAACCGGAACGCGACGTCGATGACATCCGCGGCGGCGGCCTCGAGATCCATCGTCTTTGCGTCTTCGCGGCTTCGCGTGAACATCACATCCTTTTAAGCAACGCCTCGATATCGTCCATCGAAACGACGCTGATCGCCTCGGCGTCGGGTGCGATGCGCTTGACCATCGGGGACAGCACCTTGCCGCCGAACTCCACGAACTCGGTCACTCCGGCCGCGACCATCGCCAGGACCGATTCGCGCCACCGCACCCGCCCGGTCACCTGCTCCACCAGCAGCGCGCGGATCGCGCCGGGATCGGCGACCGCCGCCGCATCGACGTTGGCGAAGACGGGGACCAGCGGCGCGCGCAGGTCGGCGTCGGCCAGCGCCGCCTCCATCGCGCGCGCGGCATCCTCCATCAGCGGGCAGTGGAACGGCGCCGACACCGGCAGCAGCACCGCGCGTTTGGCGCCCATCTCCTTGGCCAGCGCGACCGCGCGCTCCACCGCGACGCGATGGCCGGAGATGACGACCTGCGACGGATCGTTGTCGTTGGCGACGGTGCAGACCAGCTCGGCCCCGCCCTCAGCCAGAATCGAATCGACCGCGGCGCCGGCGATCACCTGCGCCTTTTCGACATCGGCGCCCAGCAGCGCGGCCATCGCGCCCTCGCCCACCGGCACCGCCGCCTGCATCGCCCGGCCGCGCAGCTTCAGCAGCCGCGCGGTGGTGGACAGGTCCAGCGCCTCCGCCGCGCACAGCGCGCTATATTCGCCCAGCGAATGACCCGCGACGTAATCGGCCTTCTCCGCCAGCGTCACGCCGCCCTCGTGCACCAGCACGCGCAGCGTCGCGATCGCGTTAGCCATGATCGCGGGCTGCGCATTCTCGGTCAGCGTCAGCTCGTCCGCCGGCCCCTCGGCCATCAGCCGGCGCAGGTTCTGGCTCAGCGCCTCGTCCACCTCGCCGAACACCTCGCGCGCCACCGCGGAGGCATCGGCGAGCGCCGCGCCCATGCCGACCGCCTGACTGCCCTGACCGGGAAAGATGAACGCGCGCATATCCAGAACTCCTGCTAGTGGCGCGCTGCTAGGCCGCACCGGCGCCGCCGGTCAACCGCGCACGGCTTGCCTTTGCCGCCGCGATGCGCCATAGGGCACGCCGCTTCGGGCGGGATGGCCATGCCGTTCCCGCCCGTTTGCCGTTGAGAACGAAGACGACAGCCGGAGGGGCATGGCACGGGGCCATGTCAGCGATCGGCCAACATAGAGGAAAGACATGGCTCTGTACGAGCACGTGTTCCTTGCGCGCCAGGATCTGGCACAGGCGCAGGTGGACGCGCTGGCGGAAGCCGCCACGAAGATCGTCGCCGACCACGGCGGCACGGTCGTCAAGACCGAGACCTGGGGCCTGCGCAGCCTGGCGTATCGCATCGCGAAGAACCGCAAGGCGCATTACGTGATGCTCGAGATCGACGCACCGGGCGACACCGTCGCCGAGCTGGAGCGTCAGACCAGCATCAACGAAGACGTGATCCGCTACATGACCGTCCGCGTCGACGGCCACGAAGCCGGCCCGTCGGTGATGATGCGCAAGCAGGAGCGCGACCGCGAGCGTCGCGCCGATCGTGGCGAGCGCGGCGGTGACCGCGGCGAGCGTCCGCGTCGCGACCGTGAAGAGGAGAACGCATAATGGCGCGCCCGTTTTTCCGCCGCCGCAAGTCGTGCCCGTTCAGCGCCAAGGATGCGCCCCGGATCGACTATAAGGACGTCCGCCTGCTGCAGGGCTTCGTGTCCGAGCGGGGCAAGATCGTTCCGTCGCGCATCACCTCGGTGAGCGCCAAGAAGCAGCGCGAGCTGGCGCAGGCGATCAAGCGCGCCCGCCACCTGGGCCTGCTGCCCTACGTCGTGAAGTAAGGAGAAGAGCAGATGGACGTCATTCTGCTTGAGCGCGTCGAGAAGCTCGGCGGCATCGGCGACGTGGTGAAGGTGAAGGACGGGTTCGCCCGCAACTTCCTGCTGCCGCGCAAGAAGGCGCTGCGCGCCAACGAAGCCAACCGCAAGGTGTTCGAGGCCAACCGCGCCCGCATCGAAAGCGACAACGCCGCGCGTCGTACCGACGCGGAGAAGGAAGCCGGTTCGTTCAAGGACGCGTCGGTCACGCTGATCCGTCAGTCGTCGAACGTCGGCCAGCTGTACGGCTCGGTCGCGGTCCGCGATCTGGTCGACGCGCTGCAGGCCGAAGGTCACAAGGTAACCAAGAGCCAGATCGTGCTCGACCGGCCGATCAAGGCGATCGGCGTGTACGACGTGCGCGTGCAGCTGCACCCGGAAGTCGCCGTCACCGTCAAGGTGAACGTCGCGCGCTCGCCCGAAGAGGCCGAGATGCAGGCGGCCGGCGTCGACGTCATGGCGCAGGTCTTCGAGGAAGGCCGCGACCAGGGCGGCTTCACCGAGGATTACGATCCCAATGCCGAGCCGGGCGCCACCGCCGAGGTTCAGGAGGAGGAAGCGCAGGGCTGATCCCCCGCGCTTTCCCTTCCCCGCCTGCCGCGGGACCGGGATACAAAAAGGCCCGCCTGGATCGCTCCAGGCGGGCCTTTCCGTTGGGCGCCGCTAGCGGGGGGGGGATGCGACGCCCGGGGGGCCGGTGGGGTCAGGGCACCGCCACGCACGCGCCGAGCACGGCGACGAGCGGGACGATGGCCAGGACCAAGGGGAAAATCTGCTTCATGTCTGCCCTTCGACAACCGGTGACCGGTTTCGAGGTGCTCAATGCCGGTGGCGCGCAAAGGTTGCGGTCGGCGTACGGAAAATCGCCGGCGCGCCGGCGCGCGGCGGACGCGCCCTGCGGCTGCGACGCAGGAACGGCGCCGCGCATGAACGCGCTGTAATCGCTGCCGTTTTGGAACAAATGTCACTGGCCCTGCCCCAACCGCCATGGCAGAACCTGTCCGCACACACGCGGGGAACGCGGATGGGAGTGACTATATATGAGCCGCCCTCCCGTTCACCGGAGGAGCCGCGGCGCGAACGCGCGGTCGAACGATCGGGCGCATTGCTGATTCGCAACGACCGGCCGCTGCAATTGTTGGTCGCGGAGGCGCGCGCGGCGCTGCATACCTCCATGGCGGCGGTATCGATCGTCTATCGCGACTGGCAGTATCTGATCGCGGCGGAAGGCATGCCGACCGGCCCGTACAGCCGCCGCGCCTCGCTGTGCGGTCATGCGATCCTGGCGGCGGACACGCCCGAGGAGGTGTTCTGCATCCCCGATGCCTGGCGCGATCCACGCTTCGCCGACAATCCGATGCTGGCCGGCACGCAGCTGCTGCGCTTCTACGCCGGCGCACCACTGCTGGATGACGAGGGACTGACGCTGGGCATGTTGTGCGTCATCGACTCCACCCCCCGCGACCCGCTGCGCCCCGCCGAACGCCGCCACCTGTCGGAACTGGCGCAACGCGCGGTGAAGCGGCTGGAACAGCTGCGGCCGGTTTGAGCGGGCTGTCGCCCGTCGCCGGGGCCGCGCCCTTGAAGGGTGGTCATTCGCCGGCGAAGGGGCTTTTCATCTGGCGCTGGTGGCTACTCCCGAAAGTATGTGCTCTTCGAGGTGAGAATGGCCGGGAATGGAGGTTGGCGGACGAAAACTCAGCTGATGTTCCTGCCACAGGCTTGCAAGCTGAGACGCTTTTTTGACACGTTGAAGCTGCCAAAAACGATCTGGTAGTCTCGATCGTCCACATCGAATTGACGTATCGGAGGTGCTTCCAAAACGTAACGCCCGTGCTTGAACTCCTCAAATCCCGCTTGGCGAAAATCAATTTCGACGGAGTTATGATTTATGTCTCCGTTTCCATCGCGCGAATACCAGTAGCTGCGTTCCCACTTAGTAAGAGGCGCAATACATTTGACGGAGCGTAATTTACTCTCAATCTGATTGATAACGAATAAAGTTGGCTTGTCAGATGTTGTCTGAAGCGGATCGCATCCTGACAGAGCTGCAAGCAACAAAATCCATGCCTTTCGCATCCGCCACTCATACCAGCAGGGTGACTGTTCGCTACTGGGCATTGGCAATCACGAACCAGCGGCAGGCAGATAAACCTTCACCGCGTGTGTTTGGATCGGCGTCATCAGGAACATCAAGGCGCTTGGGAGGCCAACGATTCCCCAGCCATACCTTCGCCTACGCAGGTCGATCACAGCCCTGACTATGCAGTAAATGGCGGCAACCAGTGCAGCGATTTTCCACAGGAAGAAGGTCCACATGGGGCGATCCTATCCCAACCGGCCTTGATTGAATATTTCACATTTTGGGCATGAGGTACCACCAGCCGCCCCGCAAGCGCGCGACGCTCTCGCCGCCGCCGCCTCACTTCCGCCCGAACAGCCGCTCCACGTCCCCCATCTGCAACTTCACCCAGGTCGGGCGGCCGTGGTTGCACTGGCCCGAATGCGGCGTCGCCTCCATCTCGCGAAGCAGCGCGTTCATCTCGGCCACCGACAGGACGCGGCCGGCGCGGACCGAGCCGTGGCAGGCCATCGTCCCGGCCACCGCGTCCAGCCGCTCGCGCAGCGACAGCGCCTGGTCGTAGGCGGCCAGTTCGTCGGCCAGATCGGTGACCAGCCCCTTGGGGTCGCCCTGCCCCAGCAGCGCGGGCGTGGCGCGGACCAGCATCGCGCGCGCGCCGAACCGTTCCAGTTCCAGCCCGAAATCGGCAAGCTCGGCGATCCGCGCCTCCAGCCGGTCGCACGCCGGCTCGTCCAGTTCGACCACCTCGGGCAGCAGCAGCGCCTGCGCCGCGACGCGCCCGCCCGCCAGCGCCGCGCGCATCCGTTCCAGCACCAGCCGTTCGTGCGCGGCATGCTGGTCGACCAGCACCAGCCCGTCCGCCGCCTCCGCGACGATATAGGTCTTCGCTACCTGCCCGCGTGCGACGCCCAGCGGGAAGTCGGCGCCCTCGGGCGGGGCGTGCCACGCCGGCTCGGCCCGCGCGGCGGGCGGCGGGGCGAAGAAGGTCGGGCGACGGTCGTTGAGATATGAACCGCCCCCCGATGGGTAAGGGGCAGCCACGAACGGATCGCCCGGTGAGACACCGGCCCCTCCCCCAACCCCTTCCCCGGCAGGGAGGGAGACTGTCTGCTCCGGCCGCCACAATGCCATCACGTCGGCGGGCGCATCATGCGCCACGCGGTGGCCGGCGGTGTCCAGTGCGCGACGCAGGCCGGATACGATCATCCCGCGCACCAGCGCCGGGTCGCGGAAGCGCACCTCGGTCTTGGCGGGGTGGACGTTCACGTCGACCTCGCTGGGCGGCACGTCCAGGAACAGCGCGACCACCGCGTGGCGATCGCGCGGCATCATCTCGGCATAGGCGCCGCGAATCGCGCCGATCAGCAGCCGGTCCTTCACCGGGCGGCCGTTGACGAACAGATA
This sequence comes from Sphingomonas adhaesiva, assembly GCF_002374855.1. Lineage (GTDB taxonomy): Bacteria > Pseudomonadota > Alphaproteobacteria > Sphingomonadales > Sphingomonadaceae > Sphingomonas > Sphingomonas adhaesiva. The sequence continues at coordinate 200,215 of NZ_NWVC01000001.1, read as the reverse complement.
TTGATGGTCCGCCACCCCGCGATGGAAGGTCGGCAGCCCGGCGACCCCGCCCAGCACATGGCCCTCGCGCTCCAGGTCGATCGCCACCGAATTGTCGGCCAGCGCGCGATCGGTCAGCGCCGCCACCCGCTCCGGCCGCCCGTCCGCCGCCGCCGCCACCGACAGGACGCGGCGCCCGTCATGCTCGACCGAGAAGGCGATATCGGGCCGCGCCATCGCCAGCCGCCGCACGACGTCGAGGCAGGCGGCATATTCGGCGCGCGGCGAGCGCAGGAACTTGCGCCGCGCCGGCACCCGCGCGAACAGCTCCTCCACCAAAACGCGCGTCCCCGGCGGCAGCGCGGCGGGGCCGTCGCGCTCGACGACGCCATTGTCGACGGTGCGCGCCCAGCCGTCGCGTCCGGCCGGGCGGCTCTCGATCGTCAGCCGCGCGACCGAGGCGATCGACGGCAGCGCCTCGCCCCGGAACCCCAGCGTGACGACGCGGTCGATATCCTCGTCGGGCAGCTTGGAGGTGGCGTGGCGTTCCAGCGCCAGCGCGATCTCGTCCGGCGTCATCCCGCACCCGTCGTCGGCGACCTCGATCCGCTCGACGCCCCCGGCGGACAGCGCAACCGCGATCCGCCCCGCGCCCGAGTCGATCGCATTCTCGACCAGCTCCTTCAACGCGCTGGCCGGTCTTTCCACCACTTCACCGGCGGCGATACGATTGACCAGATGCGAAGGGAGACGGCGTATTGACACGAGGCAGTCCCTAGCCCAAGCCGCCGCATCCCGCGACCCCGCAGACGCCTTCGTTCGACATGATACCCGATGGTGTCACGTGGTCGGGATACAGGCGAACCTTGCCGGCGCTGCGCCGGCGACCCGAACAACGGACAGCAACGTCAATGATATTCTCGCGCTTGTTCAAGATGACATCGCACGACATGGCGATCGACCTCGGCACGGCGAACACCGTCGTCTACGTGCGCGGGCGCGGCATCGTCCTGAACGAACCGTCGGTGGTGGCGGTGGAGACGATCAACGGGCAGAAGCGCGTCAAGGCGATCGGCGACGATGCCAAGCTGATGATGGGCAAGACGCCGGGCACGATCGAGGCGATCCGCCCGATGCGCGACGGCGTGATCGCGGACATCGACGTCGCCGAACAGATGATCAAGCACTTCATCGAGAAGGTGCACGGCCGCCGCCGCTTCATGCGCTGGCCCGAAATCGTCATCTGCGTGCCGTCGGGCGCGACCAAGGTGGAGCGCCGCGCGATCCGCGACGCGGCGCAGAACGCCGGCGCCAGCGCGGTCTACCTGATCGAGGAGCCGATGGCCGCCGCGATCGGCGCGGACATGCCGGTGACGGAACCGATCGGCAGCATGGTGGTCGACATCGGCGGCGGCACCACCGAGGTCGCGGTCCTGTCGCTGCGCGGCCTGGCCTATACCACCTCGGTCCGCGTCGGCGGCGACAAGATGGACGAGGCGATCGTCAGCTACGTGCGCCGCAACCACAACCTGCTGATCGGCGAGGCGACCGCGGAACGGATCAAGCAGGAACTGGGCTGCGCCAAGCCGCCGGTCGACGGCATCGGCAAGACCATCCACATCAAGGGCCGCGACCTCGTCAACGGCGTGCCCAAGGAAATCCAGATCAACCAGGCGCAGATCGCCGAGGCGGTGAGCGAGCCGGTGGCGACGATCGTCGACGGCGTGCGAATCGCGCTGGAAAACACCGCGCCGGAACTGGCCGCCGACATCGTCGACCAGGGCATCGTGCTGACCGGCGGCGGCGCGCTGCTGCAGGGGCTGGACGAGGTGCTGCGCGACGAAACCGGGCTGCCGGTGACGATCGCCGACGATCCGCTGACCTGCGTCGCGATCGGCACCGGCCGCGCGCTGGAGGATCCGATGTTCCGCGCGGTGCTGCAGAACGGCTAACCCTGGCGGGAGAGGACGGCAATGGCGCCGTCGAAGGACCGGCGGCCGGGGTTTTCGCGGCGCGCGCAATACAGTCTGTTCCTCGCCTATATCCTCGGCATCGCGGGCGCGGTGATGGGGGCGGTGCTGCTCGCGCTGTCGACGTTCCAGCCGGCGGCCTTCGCGATGCTGCGCGCCGGGGTGGCGGAACTGACCGCGCCGGTATCGGGCGCGGTCGCCACCGGCGTGCGCTGGCTGTCGGTCGTCCCCGACACGATCGGCAGCTATTTCTTCGTCCATGACGAAAACGCCCGCCTGCGCGCACAGGTGGAGCGCAGCAGCCGCGCACTGGTGATCGGGCGCGAGGCGCAGCTGGAAAACGCCCGCCTGCGCCGCCTGCTGGCGCTGCGCGACCGCACCGGCGAGGTGGTGGTGGCCGCGCGGATCGTCAGCACCACCGCGTCCAGCACGCGCCGCTACGGCCTGCTCAACGCCGGCAGCTGGCAGGGAGTGGCCGATGGCCAGCCGGTCAGCGGGCCGGAGGGGCTGATCGGCCGCGTCCTCTATACCGGCCCCAACACCGCTCGCGTGCTGCTGCTGACCGATGCCGAAAGCGTCGTGCCGGTCTATCGGCTGCGCGACGGGCGGCCGGCGCTGGCGGCGGGGCGCGGCGACGGGCTGATCGACGTGCGTACCATCGACACCGCCGACGGCGACTTCCGCCCCGGCGACGTCTTCGTCACTTCCGGCACCGGCGGCATCTTCGTCCCCGGCGTGCCCGTGGCGCGGGTGCTGCACAAGGGCACCGACAGCGCGCCGGCGCGCCCGTTCGCGCGGCCCAGCGCGCTCGACATGGCGATCGTCCACCGCGCGTTCATGCCGCCCCCGCCCCCCGCGCCGGCGCCCGCCCCCAGCCCCACGCCGACGAAGAAGCCGGCGGCGGACGCCGACCAGTGACGCTTCCGTCGCAGCGCTTCTCCGCGTCCCGCCTGTCCTCGGCGCGCCGTCCGTTCGACGAGCCGCTGACGCCGGGCAGCGCGCGGCTGCTGCCGTGGACGACGGTGATGGCCGGTTCGCTGGTCACCATCCTGCCGTGGGGCGCGACGCTGGCGCTGCTGCCGCCGTTCGGGCTGCTGATGATGCTGGCGTGGCGGCTGCTCGCCCCGCTGTCGCTGCGCGTCTGGGCGCCCGCGCTGCTGGGACTGTTCGACGACCTGGTGTCCGGCCAGCCGCTGGGCAGCGCGATGCTGCTATGGACGCTGTCGTTCTTCCTGGTGGAGGCGATGGACGCGCGGTCCGGCGTGCGCGACTTCGCGCAGAACTGGGCGATCGCGGCGGTGTCGATCGCCTTTTGCCTGGCGGGCGGGCGATTGGTGGCGACGCGGCTGGGCGCGCACGTCGACAGCGTGCTATTGCTCCAGATCGTGATCTCGATCCTGCTGTTCCCCCTCGCCGCGCGCCTCGTCGCGTGGATCGACCTCAAGCGGGCGCCGTAATGGCGCGCGCTCCCCGGATCATGACGCAGGCGGCGCAGGCGTACAGCTTCTCGCGCCGCGCATGGCTGCTCGGCGCGGCGCAGGCCGGGGTCGGCGGGCTGCTGATCGGGCGGATGGGCTGGCTGGCGATCGCCGAGAACGAACATTACAACCTGCTGTCCGAAAGCAACCGCGTCAGCATGACGATGATCCCGCCGCGCCGCGGCTGGATCGTCGACCGCCACGGCCAGCCGATCGCCAACAACCGCGCCGATTTCCGCGTCGACGTCATCCCCGACCGGCTGGAGGACAAGGACCGCACGCTCGCGCTGCTGCGCCAGATCCTCGCGCTGACCGACGAGGACATGGCGCGGATCGAGGCGGACTTGAAGAAGGCAGTCGGTTTCCGCCCGGTCGAGATCAAGGAGAATATCGACTGGGACCGGTTCGCCGCGGTGCAGGTGCGCCAGCCCGAGTTGCCCGGCGTCGCGCCGACCCGCGGCTTCGCGCGCCAATATCCCGCGGGCGCGGCGGTCGCGCACCTGACCGGCTATGTCGGCGCGGCCTCCGCCGAACAGTATAAGGCGACGCGCGACCCGCTCTACAACACCCCCGGGTTCAAGCTGGGCAAGGACGGGCTTGAGAAGACCATGGAGCCGCTGCTGCGCGGCAAGGCCGGCGCCAAGCGGGTGGAGGTCACCGCGCGCGGCAAGCTGGTGCAGGAACTGGCGACCCGCCCCGACGTGCCGGGCCGCACGCTGCGGCTGACGATCGACGCGGGGCTTCAGGAATATGCCGCGCGCCGGCTGGGCACCAATTCGGGCTCCGCGGTGGTGTTCGACTGCCAGACCGGCGAGATGCTGGCGATGGTGTCGATGCCCGCCTACGACCCCAACAGCTTTTCCAGCGGCATCAGCCAGAGCGAATGGAAGATGCTGAGCGAGGACGATCACGTCCCGCTGATGAACAAGGTGACGCAGGGGCTGTACCCGCCCGGCTCCACGGTGAAGCCGATGAACGGCCTTGCCCTGCTGGCCGCCGGGGTCAGCCCCGACGAGCGCGTATTCTGTTCGGGCGCGATGCGCGTGGGCACTGGCGTGTTCCACTGCCACAAGCGTGGCGGGCACGGGCCACTCGATCTCAAGAACGCGATCATGCAGAGCTGCGACATCTATTTCTACGAAATGGTACGCCGCGTCGGCTATGATCGGATCGCGCCGGTCGCACGCGCCCTGGGGCTGGGGCAGAAGTTCGACCTGCCGCTGGTCACCCAACGCTACGGCACCGTGCCCGACAGCGCGTGGAAACAGCGCAAGTACAAGACCGACTGGAAGGTCGCCGATTCGCTCAACGCCTCGATCGGCCAGGGCTATGTGCTCGCCAATCCGTTGCAGTTGGCGGTGATGTCCAGCCGGATCGCGTCGGGGCGCAACCTGGTGCCGACGATCATCCGCGATCCATTCAAGCCCCATGCCGAGGCGATGGCGATCGACCCCGAGCATTTCCGCATCATCCGCGAGGCGATGAACGGCGTGGTCAACGGCGGCGGCACGGGCGGGGCGGCGCGGATGCTGGTCCCCGGCATCGGGCTGGCGGCCAAGACCGGCACCGCGCAGGTCCGCCGCATCACCATGGCCGAACGCCGCTCGGGCGTGCTCAAGAACGGGCAATTGCCGTTCAAGCTGCGCGACCATGCGCTGTTCGTCTGCTTCGCCCCCTATGACAATCCGCGCTATGCCGCGGCGGTGGTGCTGGAACATAACGGCCACACCGTCCGCAACCTCGACACGCCGATGATCGGGCGCGACATCATGACCTATCTGTTCGACCGCGAGCGCGCGATGAAGAGCCTGGCGGAGGTCGAGCCGACGTGGGGGGGCGACATCCGCACGCGCATGGCGGCGCAGGACGCCGCCTATCGCGCCGCGCATGCCACCCCGGCGACCGTGACCGAGGAGGTGGACGAAACGCCCGCCACCGACGCGCGCGCCGTCGCGGCGGCGACCGACGCGACCAACGCCAGTGCGGAGGCGATCGCCAACGACGTCGCCGCCGGCGCCGGCCCCGCACGCACCGGCTCTCCCGAACCGGAAACCGACGCCGAACGCCGCGCCGCCCCCGCCGACCGCGACGTGGGGCCGCCGCGATGAGCGGCTTCGTCCCCGCCCCCGTCGCGCGCCTGCCGTGGTCGGTGCTGCTGCTGGTCACCGCGATCGGCGGGTTCGGGCTGGTCGTCCTCTATTCCGCGGCGGGCGGCAGCGTGCGCCCCTGGGTGCTGCCGCAGGGAACGCGCTTTGCGGTGTTCCTGGTCGGCTCGATTGCCATTTCGCGCGTGCCGATGGAATTCTGGCGACGCTACGCCTTCTGGATCTACGGCCTGTTCCTGGTGCTGCTGGTGCTGGTCGAACTGCTCGGCGCGGTGCGCGGCGGCAGCCAGCGATGGTTGGGCTTCGGCCCGATCCGCATCCAGCCGTCGGAGATGATGAAGCTGGCGATCGTGCTGGCGACGGCACGCTTCTACGACATGCTGCCCGCCGCCGAGACGCGGCGGTTCCAGGCGGTGTGGCCGGCATGCGTACTGATCGGCCTGCCCGCGGCGTTCGTGATGATGCAGCCGGACCTCGGCACCGGGCTGATGATCTGTTTCGGCGGGGCGACGGTGATGTTCCTGGCGGGCATCCCGCTGCGCCTGTTCGTCGGCGGCGCGGTGGGCGCCGCGCTCGCCATCCCGCTGGCGGTCAATTACGTCCTCCACGATTACCAGCGCCATCGCGTGCTGATCTTCCTGGACCCGGAAAGCGACCCCCTGGGCACCGGCTATCACATCAGCCAGTCGAAGATCGCGATCGGATCGGGCGGGCTGTTCGGCAAGGGCTTCATGAACGGCACGCAAAGCCACCTCGATTACCTGCCGGAGGGGCACACCGACTTCGTCTTCGCCACCATGGCGGAGGAATGGGGGCTGCTGGGCGGCGCGTTCCTGATCGTCGCCTTCCTGCTGGTGATCCGCTGGGGGATCAACGTGGGCGTCCGCGCGGAGGATCGCTTCGCCAAGCTGGCGGCGGCCGGGCTGGCGACGACGATCTTCTTCTACATGGCGATCAACCTGATGATGGTGATGGGGCTGGCGCCGGTGGTGGGCATCCCGCTGCCGCTGGTCAGCTTCGGCGGATCGGCGCAGATGACAGTGCTGATCTCGCTCGGCATCATGATGGGGATCGACCGTTCCACCCGCCGTCCGCAGCGGTGGTGACGAAAAATGTCGAAAAAGGGCTTTGCAACCACCGGAGAGGTTGCTAGAGGCGCGCTTCCCGAACGCGGGCGGCCCTTCACGGTCCGCTTCCACCGCGCTTCACCGGACGCATAGCTCAGTTGGTAGAGCAGCTGACTCTTAATCAGCGGGTCCTTGGTTCGAGCCCAAGTGCGTCCACCAGTTTTTTCAACGGCCCCGCAGCGATGCGGGGCCGTTGTGCATTGGGACATGGTACACCGGGGGGGCGCCCCCCCGCACCATGGCCCCCAGACGGAAGACGATATGGCCGGATACAAGACCCCCGATTTCAGCCAGCGCGCCGCCGCGTCGCGCGACGCCAAGGCCAGCGCGCTCGAAAAGCTGCGTAACAAGGCCGCGCCCGATCCCGAGGCGGTCGCCGCCCGCGCCGCCGCCCGCGCCGCGCGCGAGGCCGCCGAGGCCGAGCGACGCGAAGCGCATAAGGCCGCGATCGCCGCCGAAAAGGCCGCGCGCGAGGAAGCCCGCGTGAAGGCACGCGAGGAGGCCGAGGCCGCCGCTGCGGCCGCCGCCGCCGCCAAGCGCCCGCCGGCCGTCCCCACCGCCGCCGAGCTGAAGGCGGCCCGCGACGCGCGCTACGCCGCGCGCAAGGCGCGTCAGGGCAAGTAAGTGACCCCGCGCGAGCTGCTGGGCGTGGCCGACGTGCCCGGCGGCGACCCGCTGCGCCTGTTCCGGCGCGGTCGGGACTTCATGATCGTGCTCGACCGCAACGAGTTGATGAGCACGCGCATGAACGGGTCGGAAATCGCGCTGGGCACGATGGCGTGCGACCGGCTGGCGGGGCGCAATGCCCCGCACCTGCTGATCGGCGGCTATGGCATGGGCTTCACGCTGCGCGCGGTGCTGGAGCGACTGGACGCCGCCGGCCGCGTGACCGTGGCGGAGCTGGTGCCCGGCATCATCGAATGGGCGCGCGGGCCGATGGCGGAGCTGACCGCGGGCTGCCTCGACGATCCGCGCGTCACGCTGCGGATGGGTGACGTCGGCGATGCGATTCGCGCGGCGCCGCGCGCATATGACGCGATCCTGCTGGACGTCGACAACGGCCCCGACGGGCTGACCCGCCCCGCCAACGACGGCCTCTATTCCGCGCGCGGGCTGTACGAGGCGCGCGCCGCGCTGCGCCCCGGCGGCGTGCTCGCGATCTGGTCCGCCGCCCCCGACCCCGCCTTCGCCCGGCGTCTGGCGCGTGGCGGCTTCGCGGTGGACGAAGTCCGCACCCGCGCCCGCGATAACGGCAAGGGCGCCCACCACGTCATCTGGTTCGCCACGCCGCGGTAGCTCGATTCGTTCACGCGAAGGCGCGAAGACGCGGAGAATATTTGTTCACGCGGAGGCGCGGAGATGAATCGACGACGCGAAGCGTCATCCTTCCAATCCGCTGCTGCCGATGGAATCGCTTCGCGCATCACGGACGAGACACCTCTGCGCCTCCGCGCGAACCCCCTTCTTCGCGTCTTCGCGTCTTCGCGTGAATCAACCCAAACCCGCCATCACGTCATACACCCCACCCGCCTCCGCCGCGACGAAGCGGACCGGGTTGATCCCCGCCGCCGCCAGCGCCGTCGCCAGCGCGTAGCGCGGTGCCTCGCGCGCCTCGTCGGTCAGCTGGAACGTTCCCCAGTGGATGCCCAGCGCGCGGCCGACGCCCGCATCGGTGAAGATCCGCACCGCCTCCGCCGGGTCGACATGCTGCGCCGCCATGAACCAGCGCGGTTCGTAGGCGCCGATCAGGATCAGCGCGGCATCCGGCGCCCCCAGCCGCGCGCGCACCTCGCCGAAGATCGCACCGTCGCCGAACCCGGTATCCCCGACGAACCACAGGCTTCCGGCGGGGGTATGCAGGTAATGGCCACCCCACAGCATCATCCGCGTGTCCGACGGCCAGCGGTTCGACCAGTGATAGGCCGGGGTGATCGTCGTCGCGACGCCGCCGCCCAGGTCGATCCGGTCCCACCAGTCGCCCGCGACGCATCGCGCCCCCGGCACCGCCGCGCGCACGATCGCGTCATTGCCCAGCGGCATCGCCATCAGCGGCGCGTCGCGATCATGCAGCCGGCGCAGCGTCGCGACGTCGCAATGATCGTAATGGCCATGGCTCAGCACCACGACATGGATCGGCGGCAGATCGCCGAAGGCGATTCCGGGCGCGGTCACGCGACGCGGGCCGATGCGGCGGAACGGGCTGGCCCGATCCGACCAGACGGGGTCGGTCAGGATATTGACCCCCGCCACCTGCACCAGCAGCGCGGCATGGCCCACCATCGTCACGCGGATGCCGTCATCGACCCGTGCCGCGGGCCGCGCGGTCACCACCGGCACCGACCGCGGCCACCGCGCCGCGCCGCCCGCCAGCTTCCACCGCAACACCGCGCCCAGGCCGCGGTCGGTCCGCTCCTGTCCCGGGTTGAAGAAGCGCGTGCCGTCGAAATGGTCGCTGACCGGGCCGGTGTAATAGGGATCGCGCGCCATGGCCGTGCGCCTACGCCCCGATCGCCGCCGCCGCCGCCAGCCCGCGCACCTCGACCCGCGCCTTCAACCGCGCGGCGAGCAGCGCGGTGCCGCTGACCTTGCGCTGGACGAACAATGTCTCGACATGCGGCACATGCCAGGTCGCGCGGTCGGCGATCATCGCCTTCGCCTCTTCGCGCACCACCGGCACGAACGCGCGATCGCCGAAATCGAACGGCCCCGGCCGGTTGAGCGCCACGTCGATCGCGGCGATGATCCGGTCCAGCGCGGCGCGATGCGCCCCCGCCGCCGCCGCGCCGACGAAGCCCGTCTCCACCGCCACGTCGCGGATGCGATCGGTGTCGCGCGCCAGCCCCGCCTCGATCAGCCGGCGATAGGCGGCGGCGGTGTCCGCCGGGACGTCGCGCACCGCACCGAAATCCAGCAGCACCAGCGCACCGGTCTCCGGCTGCCAGCGGTAATTGGCGAAATTGGGGTCGGTCTGCATCACCCCGAATTCGAACAGCTCGCGCAGCACCAGCGTCACCAACGCGGTCATCACCGCGTCGCGCGTGTCCTGCGGGGCGTCGGCCAGCGTCTCCACCGCCCGCCCCTCGACAAAGGTCATCGCCAGCACGCGCGCGGTGGTCAGTTCCTCGACCAGCTCGGGCACGACATAGCGCGGGTCGCCCGCCAGCCGCTCGCGATAGGCGCGCAGCTGCGCGCCCTCGCGCACGTAATCCGCCTCGTCGCGCAGCTGCGTCTTCGCCTCGGCCAGCAGCGGCGTGAGGTCGATCGACGGGGGCAGCACGCCGGAAACGCGCAGCAGCGTGGCGACATTGTCGACATCGGCGTCGATACTGTCGGCGACGCCGGGATATTGCACCTTGATCGCCAGCACGCGCCCGTCTGGCAATGTCGCACGGTGGACCTGCCCGATCGAGGCGGCGGCGATCGGCGATGCCTCGAAATGGCGGAAGCGCCGTCGCCAGTCGGCGCCCCATTCCTGCCGCAGCACCCGGTCCAGCTGCGCCGGCGGCATCCGGTACGCCTGGTTACGCAGCCGCGCCAGGATCGTCGACAGTTCGGGCGGCAGCATGTCGCCCGCGTCCATCGAGATCATCTGCCCCAGCTTCATCGCCGCGCCGCGCAGGTGTGACAGCCGGTCGGCGACGCGCGTGGCGTTGGCGGGGGTCAGCAGCAGGTCGCCCATCGACGGCCGCTCGCCCGCCGCCAGCCGCCGCGCGCCCTCCGCCAGCATCCCGCCGGCGACGCCCCCGGCCAGCCGCCCGAACCCGCCCAGCCGCGCCAGCCGCCCGCTGGGCACGGCACGGTGGCGGTGGGGCGGCGTATCGCTATCGTCGTTCATGCCGGCACAGCGCCGCAGCGCGCCCCCGGTTCCGGCGCGGCCTATTGCGCGGCCGGCGGCGTCTCGCGCAGCTTCGCCGAATCGATGTGCCAGCGCAATTGCGCCGCGCTCGCGCCGTCGACGTCATTGACCCGGCGCAGCACATAGGTGCCGATGAACCGCTGTCGCCGCCCATCGGCCAGCGTCGCGTCGACCGTGACGGGCACCGGCTGGTACATCGATCCCGCCGCCGCATCGCCCTGTCCCGGGGTGCCGATGGTCACGCGGACGGCGCGCGTGTCGGCGAAGCCGCGCGTGAACCCCTCCAGCGTCTGCCCCGGCCGTCCGTTCTCACCCCATTGCGCCCAGGCGGTGGCGTAATCGCGCGCGCCGATCGCGTCGTAATAGCGCCGCACCACGTCCGCCGCCGCCTTCGCGCTCTTCGGATCGACCGTGCATCCCGCCATCGGCGCGCCGTCGCCGGCGAACAGCGCGCAGCTGCGCGCGATCTCGTCGTCGATTAGCGCACAGCTGTTGGCCGCATTGCACGGCGGATGCGTCGCGGGGGAAACGTTGCGGCACGTCGCCACCTTCGCCGCTGCCGCCGCCGCGCCGATCTGCGCGCGGCAGGTCAGGATCGCGGTGGGTGCGGGCGCCGGACGCGCGATCGGCGTCGCCGCGGCCGCCGTCGGTGCAGGCGTGCTGTTATTGGCGACCGCGACCGCCGGCTCGGCACGCTGCCCGCACGCGCCCAGCGCAAGGATCGGCAGCAGGGTGATGGCGGCGCGACGGGCGATCATAGGAAACTCTCCGGGATAGGCGACACAGGCGGCAACGCACGGGATAGCCGTGATTATCCCGTGGCGACAGCGGCGCTTGTCAACCGCGACGCGGGGCGCGAGGATCGCCGGCCACGCCATCGGAGCTTCCTGTCATGCGTCGTCGTACCTTCATCGCCGCCCTACCCGGCGCGGCCCTCATTCCCGGTGCGGCGAACGCACAGGCCGCCGCGCCGCGCGCGCCCGACGGCCCCGGCCAGGGCGGCGCCCCCGCCGCGGACCCGTCGCTGCCGCCGCGCTGGGTCGCCGGGGAAGACCGTTTCCTGCGCCCCGACGTATCGGCGGGCGACCGGCCGGTCGGCGCGAGCTTCGCCTCGCGCACCGCCGCCTATGGGATGAACGGCGCGGCGGGCACCGCGCACCCGCTGGCGACGCAGGCGGGGATCGACATCCTGCGCCGCGGCGGATCGGCGGTAGATGCCGCGATCGCGATCAACGCCTGCCTGGGCTTCCTGGAGCCGACGTCGAACGGCATCGGCGGCGATGCCTATGCGATGATCTGGGACCCGAAGACGCGCAAGGTCGTCGGCCTCGCCGGATCGGGCGCCTCGCCGCGCGGGCTGAGCCTGGAGACGGTGCGGGCGCGTGCGCGGGGCGGCGCGCTGCCGCCGCTGGGCGCGATCAGCGTATCGGTGCCCGGCACGGTCGATGCGTGGTGGACGATGCACCAGCGTTACGGCCGCCTGCCCTGGGCCAGCCTGCTCGAACCCGCGATCGCGCTGGCGGAGAACGGCGCGCCGGTGCCCGACATGATCGCCTATTACATCCGCCGCAGCATGGCGGCGTTCGCGCGGCCGGGCACCGGGATAGAGGAAACCGCCAACGCGCTGCGCACCTGGGGCATGGCGGACGGCAAGGGGCCGCGCACCGGCCAGGTGTTCCGCAATCCGGACCTCGCCCGCACGCTGCGCGCGATCGCGACGGGCGGGCGCGACGCCTTCTATACCGGAGAGATCGCCGCGACGATCGACCGCTATTTCCGCCGCATCGGCGGGTGGCTGCGGCGCGAGGATCTGGTCGCGCACCGTTCCGAATGGGTCGAACCGCACCGGACCGGCTATCGCGGCGCCGACATCCACGCGCTGGGCGCCAATACGCAGGGCATCGCCACGTTGCAGATGCTCAACATCCTCGAAACCTTCGACATGGGCGATGCCGGTTTCCAGTCGCCGCGCTCGATCCACCTCCAGGCGGAGGCCAAGCGGCTCGCCTATGAGGATCGCGCGCGCTTCTACGCCGACCCGCATTTCGCGAAGGTGCCGGTCGAATGGCTGATCTCGAAGGAGTACGCCCGCCAGCGGGCGAAGCTGATCCGCACCGACCGCATCCTCACCCCCGTCTATCCCGGCCAGGCGCCCAGCCGCGGCGACACCACCTATTTCAGCTGCGCGGACAAGGACGGGATGATGGTGTCGATGATCCAGTCCAATTTCCGCGGCATGGGATCGGGGCTGGTCGCCGATGGCCTGGGCTTCATGTTCCAGGATCGCGGGCAGCTGTTCAGCCTGCGCGACGGGCATCCCAATATCTATGCACCCGGCAAGCGCCCGTTCCAGACGATCATCCCCGGCTTCGCCACGCGTGACGGGGCGCCGTGGATGAGCTTCGGCGTGATGGGCGGCGACATGCAGCCGCAGGGGCAGACCCAGATCGTCGTCAACCGCGTCGATTACGGGCTGGAAATCCAGTCGGCCGGCGATGCGCCGCGCTGGCACCACGAAGGATCGTCGCAGTCGATGGGGGAGGATGCCGCGGGCCTTGGCCCCACCGGGCTGCTGCGGCTGGAAAGCGGCGTGCCGCGCGCCACGCAGGTGGCGCTGGCCGACCTGGGCTGGACGATCGGCAAGCCGGACGGCGGGTTCGGCCGTTACGAATGCGTCGAACATCGCATGGACGGGGACACCCGCGTCTACGCCGCCGCCAGCGAGATGCGCGCCGACGGCTGCGCGCTGGCCTATTGATGGCGATGCTCCCGCTCTGGCTGCTCGCCCCCGCCGCCGCCGCCGCGTCCCCGATCGCCGCGCCGCTGCCGCCGCTGCTGCCATGGCACGGCGCCAGCGAACAGCTGATCGTGCGCGACGACGATCCATGGGTCACCCCGGCGGAACGCGCGCATTTCGACGATACGCCCAGCTACGACGCGACGCGCGCGTGGCTCGACCGGCTGGTCGCCGCCTCGCCGCTGCTGTCGATCGAACGCTTCGGCACCAGCGCGCAGGGCCGCCCGCTCTATTACGTCCGCGCCGGCAAGGGCGGCGCGCGCAAGCCGGTGCTGCTGGTCCAGGCGGGCATCCACGCGGGCGAGATCGACGGCAAGGATGCCGGGCTGATGCTGCTGCGCGACATCGCGCTGCGCGGCAAGGACCGGCTGCTCGACCATGCCGATCTGGTGTTCGTGCCGATCTTCAACGCCGACGGCCACGAACGCGCCAGCCCGTGGAACCGTCCGAACCAGCGCGGCCCGCGCTCGATGGGGTGGCGCACGACGGCGCAGAACCTGAACCTCAACCGTGATTACGGAAAGGCGGATACGCCCGAGATGCGCGCGATGCTGGCGCTGATCCGCCTCGTCGATCCCGCGCTATACCTCGACCTGCACGTCACCGACGGCGTCGATCACCAATATGACATCACCTACGCCTTCGCCGGCTGGCGCGGCTATTACGCCCGCTCGCGCGCGATCGGGCGCTGGCTGGACACGCGATTGCGCCCGGCGATGGACGCCGCGCTGACGCGTGCCGGGCACAACCCCTTCTACTACGTCAGCCTGAAGGACGATGCCGATCCCGACGCCGGGATCATGCAGGATCCCGACCAGCTGCGTTTCTCCACCGGCTATGGCGATACCGCGCATGTCCCCACCGTGCTGCTGGAGACGCATTCGCTCAAGCCGTACCGCCAGCGCGTGCTGGGCACCTATGTCTTCGTCGAGGAGGCATTGCGGCTGGTCGGCGAACAGGGCGCGGCGCTGGCCGGCGCGATCGCCGCCGACCGCGCCGATCGCCCACGCGACCTGGTGGTGACGTGGAAGCCCGATCCCAAGCCGCTCTACACCGTCACCTATCGCGGCATCGCGCACGACACCTATCGCTCGGTCGCCGCCGGCGCGCCGGTGGTGCGTTGGCTGGGCCGCCCGGTAACGCAGGCGATGCCGGTCTACGGCTCGGCCCCCGACGTCTCGGTCACGCTGCCGCGCGCCTGGTGGGTGCCCGTCACCGCCACTGCGACGATCGAGCGGCTGAAGGCGCACGGCATCGCGATGGAAACGATCGCGATGCCGCGCACGCTGTCGCTCGACATGGTGCGACTGTCCGCGCCGGCGCTGCAACCCGCCAACGAAGGGCATGTGCCGCTGCGCGCCCGCTTCGCGCATGAAGCGCGCAGCGAAACGATGATGCCCGGGTCGGTGCGCGTGCCCGCCGACCAGCCGCTGGGCCTGCTGGCGGCGACGCTGCTGGAGGCGGAAAGCCCCGATTCGCTGCTGCAATGGGGCTTCTTCCCGGACATCCTCCAGCGCACCGAATATATGGAAGGCTATGCGATCGCGCCGCTGGCCGACGCGATGCTGGCGCGCGATCCGGCGCTGAAGGCCGCGTTCGACCGCGCGCTGGCGGACGATCCCGCGCTCGCCGCCGATCCGGCGAAGCGGCTGGCGTGGTTCTATCGCCGCACGCCATACTATGACGACCGCTACCTGCTGTATCCCGTCGGGCGGGAGCTGGCCGGCCGGTAATCAGTCACCGGCCGCGCGGCGGCGCAACGTCGCCAGGTCGATGCCCAGCCGCTGGACCTTGTAATAGAAGGTCTTGCGCGGGATGCCGAGCCGCGCGATCGCGGCGCCGACCTCTCCGTTCGATCGCGCCAGCGCCTCGACGATCGCGGCGCGTTCGAACGCATCGATCCGCTCGGGCAGCGGCGCCTCATCGTCGCCTGCGCCCGCCGCCGGGTCGCCCGCTCCCTGCCCCAGCGGGTCCAGCCCCAGCACCAGCCGCTCGGCGAAATGCGCCAGTTCGCGGACATTGCCGGGCCAGTCGTGGCGCAACAGATGCGCGCGCGCCGCGTCCGTCAGCCGCGGCACCGGCGCGCGCAGCCGCGCCGACGCCTGCGCCACCAGATGCCCGAACAGCATCGGCACATCCTCGCGCCGTTCGCGCAGCGGCGGCATCCGCAGCCGCACCGCCGCCAGCCGGTACAGCAGCGCCGGGTCGATCGCGTCGGATGCGCGCTGCGGCTCCTCGCGCGCGGTGGCGATGACGCGCACGTCCACCGGCACGCGGTCGCCGCCGCGCGCGGGCAGCGCGCGCGTCTCGATCAGCTGCGCCAGCCGGTCCTGCAACCGCGGCGAGGCGCGGTCGATATCGTCCAGGAACAACGTGCCCCCGTCCGCCGCCACGATGCTGCCGTCGCCGACGGTCGCGAACACCTCGCCCTCCACCAGCGCCTCGGGCAGCGCGGCGCAGGCCAGCATGTGGAACCGCCGCCGCGCCCGCCGCCCGCCGCCATGGATCAGCCGGGCGAGCAATTCCTTGCCGGTGCCCGTCTCTCCCTCGATCAGCAGGTCGATGTCCGCCCCCGCCAGCGTCGCGATCATCGCGCGCAGCCGGCGGATCGCGGGCGATGCGCCGATCAGCGCATCGCTCTCCTCCGCCTCCGCCGCGGCGCGCAGGCGGCGGTTCTCCAGCGCCAGCGCGCGGGTCTGTCCGGCGCGGGTCACACTGGCGATCAGGTCGGCGGGGTCGAACGGCTTGGTCAGGAAATCCCACGCCCCCGCCTTCAGCGCATCGACCGCCATCGCCACGTCGCCATGCCCGGTCATCAGGATCACCGGCAGCGCCGCGTCGCGCGTCGCCAGCGTGCGGAACAGCTCGATCCCCGATACCAGCGGCAGGCGTACGTCGGTGACGACCACGCCCGGATAGTCCGCGTCGATCGCGGCCAGCGCGGGCGGCACCGCATCGAACGCATCGACGTCCAGCCCCGCCAGCTGTAGCGATTGCGCCAGCGACGCACGCAGGTCATCGTCGTCCTCGACCAGCGCGACACGGGACGCGGCCCTGTTCATGCCGCCCGCCTCAGCGTGACGACGAATGTCGCACCGGCCCCTGCCTCACCGGCGGCGACATGCAGCGAACCGCCCAGGTCGGCCATGATATCCTGCGATATCACCAGCCCCAGCCCCAG
Organism: Sphingomonas adhaesiva; assembly: GCF_002374855.1. GTDB lineage: Bacteria > Pseudomonadota > Alphaproteobacteria > Sphingomonadales > Sphingomonadaceae > Sphingomonas > Sphingomonas adhaesiva. The sequence continues at coordinate 183,722 of NZ_NWVC01000001.1, read as the reverse complement.
CCCCGCCGGGCGGCTGGTGGCAAACGGGGTGAACAGCCGGTCGGCGATCTCCGGCGCGATGCCCGGGCCGTTGTCGCGCACCGTCACCGTCACCGTGTCGTCGGCGGCCACCACCGCCATGTCGATCCGTGGCGCGGGGCGCCCCTCCAGCGCCTCGATCGCATTCTGCAACAGGTTGACCAGCACCTGTTCCAGCCGGATGCGCCCCGCCATCACCGCCAGCGCCGGATCGATCGGGGTGACGCGCACGTCGATCGCGCGCAGCCGCTCCTTCAACATCAGCCGCGCGCCCGCGATCACATCGGCCAGCGGGACGGCACGCACCGCGCCGCTGCCCTTGCGCGCAAAGCCGCGCAGCTGGGCGGTGACGGCGCCGATCCGGTCGGTCAGCCCGGCGATCGCGCGCAGGTTCGCGCGCACATCGTCCAACGCCCCGCGATCCAGCAGCAATTCGCCATTGGCGGCATAGGTGCGGATCGCCGCGACCGGCTGCGCGGTTTCGTGCGCGACGCTGGCGGTGATCTGGCCCAGCGCGGCCAGCCGGTTGGCCTGGCGCAGCCCCTCGCGCAGGTCGGCGGCGCGCGCCTCCGCGGCGATGCGGTCGTCGATCTCGCGGCGCAGCGCGGCGGTGCGTTCCTGCACCGCCGCCTCCAGCACCGCGGTCCGCTCCGCGCGGCGGCGCGCGCGGGTGCGCCACGCCCAGACCAGCGCGATGAGCGCCAGGCACGACACCCCCGCCACCGCCTGCGCCGCGCGGACCACGGGGCGGATCGTCGGCCCGGCGGGGATCGCCAGATGCACCTGCCATCCGAACGCGCCCGCCGGCGCCTCGGCCAGCACCACCGGACCACTCATCCCCGCGATCCGCGGCTCGCCGTCGCGTGTCGCGCTGATCGGCGACTGGCGCAGCGTCGCGACGCCGCTGTCGGCGCGCACCACCTGCGCGCGCGCCGGGCTGAGCGGGCGCGTCACGGCGAAGCGCCAGCCCGGGCGCGTCGTCACCCGGATCACGCCATCGGGGTCGGTGACGAACGTGTCGCCGCCCGCCGCCCGCCACGCGCGCTCCAGCCGGTCGAACTCCAGCTTGACCACCACCACCCCGCCGACACCGGTGCGCCGCGCCAGGTACAGGCCCGGCCGCTGGCTGACCGTGCCCAGCGCGAATTGCGATCCGGTGCCGGTGCGCGTCGCATCGCCGAAATAGCGGCGGAAGCGATAGTCGCGCCCGACGAAGCTGTACGGCGTGCCCGCATTGTTGGCCGCGATCGCCAGCCCCGATGGCGCGATCAGATAGATGGCGGCCGCGCCGGTTTCCCGCGCCATCGCCGCGAACTTGGCGTTCAGCCGCACCCGCGCGCCGGGCGTGTCGGCCAGCGCGGCGCGCACGTCGACATCGTCGCCCAACGCCATCGGCAGCAGCTGGAACCGCTCGATCTCGCTGGTCAGCAGCGCCTGGCGCAGCCGCGCGTCGGCAGCCACCCCCTGCTGCACGTCGCGGCGCGCGCGGCGTTCGGCGACATGCCCCGCGATCATCGCGACCAGCGCCGCCAGCAGCAGCGCCGCAGCCGCGCGAACCGCCAGCGACATCGCGCGGCGCGGCGCTATCGCCATGCGCGCACCCCCAGCATCAACGTGCCGCCCGCCGCGGTCAGGATCGCCAGCCCGATCATCACCGCCGCGAAATCGTCCGGCGTCGCGAACAGCCACGCCAGCGGCGGGCCGAGCAGCGACGGCAGCGTGTTGGTCAGGTTCAGCAGCCCCAGGTCGCGGCCCCTGCGCCGCGGATCGGGCAGCAATTGCATCGCGAACGTCGCCTGCAACGCCACGAACACCGACGACCCGGCGGCATAGACGGCATAGGCGAGCGCGCCCTGCGTCCACCCTTCCGCCACCGCCATCCCCAGCAGCCCCGCCGCCGCCACGCCCGCCGCCAGCAGCAGGATCGGCGTGCGCCGCCGCGTCAGGTCGGACAGCCGGCCAAGCACCAGCGCGGCGGGCAGTGGCGCCAGGAACGTCCACGCCAGCAGATGCCCGATCCGCACCGGCAGCCCGCGATGCTCCGCCACGGGCATAATGCTTTCGAAATAATAGAGCAGATACGCCTGCGTCACCACCGCCGCGACCTGCACCAGCAACCGCGACAGCCCCGCGACGATCAGGTCGCGGCGCGGCGGCGTCGCGGCCCCCTCGCTCGCGGCGGGGGCGGCCACCACCGCCGCGCGCGCACGGGTCAGCAGCAGCGGCGCGACGCACAGCGCGACCGCGACCGGGATCACCGCCAAGCGCGCGTCGGGGGACAAGGTCGCCATCCCCACCAGCAGCGCCGATGCGCCCGACGCCAGCGGCGCGCCCAGCGCGATCAGCCCGCCGGCCAGCCCCTTCTGCGCATCCGGCACCTCCTCCGCGATCACCGCCGACAGCGGCGCCAGCAGCGCGTTGACCGCGATCTGGAACAGCACGATCGCACCGATCAGCGTCGCGGGCGTGGTGGCGCGCGCCAGCACCGCATAACTGGCCGCGATCGCGACCAGCCCCGCGGCCATCCAGCCGCGCCGGCCCCACTGCCCGTCGCGCGCGTGCGACCGGTCGCTCAGCGCGCCGAAGACGATGTTGGCGATGCTGGCGGCGATCGCGCCGACCACCGCGGTCGCCGCGAACAGCCCGATCCGCTCGGCCGGGTTCATCGCCTCGATACGGATCGGCAGCAGCAGCGTCAGCAGCGGCAGATACGCCAGCACCCCGCCGGCATTGGCGAGCGCCATGATCGCCAGCCAGGACGGGCGACGCGACGGAAGCGGGGCGGAAACGGACATGCCCGGCTACCCTGCCCGCGAACGGCAGGCCCGGCAATCGCGGTATGACGGCGCGCGCTGGCGCATCGCGTCAGTCGACGAACGCGGCGTCGACGACCAACCGCTCGCGGTCCCATTCGGGCACCGCATGGATGGGAACCATGAAGGTCTTGCCGGTCGGCCGCTCGATGTCGATCACGTCGCCGGCCCCGAAATTCTCGACCGCGATCACGCGGCCCAGCGGCTCGCCCTCGGTCGATACCACTGCCAGCCCCAGCAGGTCGGCGTGATAATATTCGCCGTCGTCCAGCGGCGGCAGCGCGTCGCGCGGCACCGTCAGTTCGGTGCCGCGCAGCCCCTCCGCCGCGGTACGATCGGCGATCTCGGCAAAGCGCGCGATCGTACCGTCGCGCAGCTTCGCCAGCGTCAGCGCACCGCCGTTGAACGTGCGGTGCCGCGACAGATCGTCCGCGAACACCTTCAGCCGGACGTCGCCCGCGATCCCGTGCGCGCCGGTGACGACGGCGAGCACGATCGTGTCGCCGGCGTCAGTCCGTGGGCGAGCCGCCGTCGCCCGCGGGGACGTCGTCCGCGCCCTCGGCGGGCTGCTCGCTGGAGACCCCGTGGTTGGTGGCGTCTTCGTCATCCTCGGGGGCCGTTCGCGGATCGGGGGTGGGGCCGGCATCCTGGGTCATCATGCGCTCCTGTTCACAGGGGAACAGCGCCAACGCATGACGACCCGTTCGGGTGCGTTGTTACTCGGCGGTCGCCTCGGCGGCATCGGCCGCCGGCTCCTCGGTCGCGGCCGGCGCGTTCGCCGCCTCGGCCTCGGCCTCCTGCTGCGCCTTCAGCTTCTCGGCACGCTCCTCGGCGCGCTCCTTGGCCTTCTCGCCCGGCTCGGCCTTCTTCGGGTTGCTGCGCGCCGCGCGCTCCTTCACGCCGGCCGCATCCAGGAAGCGGGCGACACGGTCGGTCGGCTGCGCGCCCACACCCAGCCAATGCTTGGCGCGCTCGGCGTCCAGCACCACGCGCTTCTCGTCGTCCTTGCCCAGCAGCGGATTGTAATTGCCGATCTTCTCGATGAACTTGCCGTCGCGCGGGGACCGCGCATCGGCCACGACGATGCGGTAATAGGGACGCTTCTTCGAGCCGCCACGCGACAGGCGAATGCTGAGTGCCATTGTAGTCGTCTTCCTTCTTCTATTCGTCACCCCAGCGAAGGCTGGGGTCTTTTCGTGATGGTCGTTCCGCCCTTGCCGCCCGAGACCCCGGCCTTCGCCGGGGTGACGGGTGTCGGGGCTATTTCTTGAACTTGAACCCGCCGGGGCCGCCCGGAAGGTTGCCGGGCAGTCCGGGAAGCCCCGGGCCACCGCCCGGCCCGCCCAGCTTGCCCATCATGTCGCCCATGTCGGCGCCGCCGATGGCATTGCCCAGGCCGCCCAGCCCGCCCTTGCCCAGCATCGCCATCATGCCCTTGATCCCGCCCATCTTCTTGATCTTCTTCATGGCGGTGGACATTTCCTGGTGCATCTTCAGGAGCTTGTTGACCTCCTGCACCGTCGTGCCCGAACCCTTGGCGATGCGGATCTTGCGCTTGGCGTTGATCAGCTCCGGCTTGCTGCGCTCCTTGACGGTCATCGAACCGATGATCGCGTCCAGGTGGACCAGCATCTTGTCGCTGCCCGGCACCGCGTCCATCGCCGCCTGCGCCTTCTTCATCCCCGGCAGCATCCCGGCCAGCGCGCCCAGCCCGCCCATGCGCTTCATCTGCGCCAGCTGGCTGCGCAGGTCGTTCATGTCGAACTGACCCTTGGCGAGCCGGCTCGCCATCCGCTCGGCATCTTCCTGCTGGATCGATTCGGCGGCGCGCTCGACCAGCGAGACGACATCGCCCATCCCCAGGATGCGCCCCGCGACGCGGCTGGGGTGGAATGCCTCCAGCGCGTCCAGCTTCTCGCCGGTGCCCGCGAACTTGATCGGCTTGCCGGTGACGGCACGCATCGACAGCGCCGCGCCGCCGCGCGCATCGCCGTCCATGCGGGTCAGCACCACACCGGTCAGCGGCACCTGTTCGGAGAAATTCTGCGCGACGTTGACCGCGTCCTGGCCGGTCAGGCTGTCGACCACCAGCAGGATCTCCTGCGGGGACGCGACGTCGGCGACCGCCTTCATCTCGTCCATCAACGCCTGGTCGACGTGCAGGCGACCGGCGGTGTCGAGCATCAGGACGTCGAAGCCCTGCAGCCTGGCGGCCTGCATCGCGCGGCGCGCGATCTCGACCGGCTGCTGCCCGGCAATGATCGGCAGCGTCGCGACGCTCACCTGCGTGCCCAGGGTGGCAAGCTGTTCCTGCGCGGCGGGGCGATTGACGTCCAGCGACGCCATCAGCACCTTCTTCGCCGACCGCCCGGTCATCGACGACGTCGACAGCCGCTTGGCGATCTTCGCCGTGGTGGTCGTCTTGCCCGACCCCTGCAGGCCGACCATCATCACCACCGCGGGCGGCGCGACGTTCAGGTTGAGGTCCGCGCCCTCCGGCTCGTCCCCGCCCAGCATCCGCACCAGCGCGTCGTTGACGATCTTGACGACCTGCTGCCCCGGCGTGACCGATCGCAGGACGTTCTGGCCGATCGCCTCCTCGGTCACGTCGTCGACGAACTGGCGCGCGACGGGCAGCGCCACGTCCGCTTCCAGCAGCGCGACACGCACCTCGCGCATCGCCTGACGCACGTCCGCCTCGGTCAGCGCGCCACGGCCGCGCAGCCGGTCGAACACGCCGCCAAGACGATCGCTCAGGCTATCGAACATCGAAACTCCTTTCACCCGCCGCCAAACGCAAAAGCGCCGGCGGGCGAAACCTCGCCGGCCAGCGTGCACCACATGGGCGCTTGTCCTGTGCGTTCAACAACGGAACTGGGGCGGGGCGATAGCGGAATGCACGCCGCAGGGCAAGACGCTTCGCGCTACCACCCCCCGCCCGCCTCCAGATACGCGCGCTCCTCCGCCGTCGTCTCGCGCCCCAGCGCGTCGTTGCGCGACGGGAAGCGGCCGAAGCGCGCGAACACGTCGGCATGATCGCGGGCGAACTTCAGGTTGTTCTCGATGCCCAGCGCCTCGAACATCGCGACGCTCTGCGCCTGTCCGGCGGCATCCTCGGCATGCATCAACGGCATGTACAGGAACACGCGCTGCTCCGGCGGCAGGCGAGCGTCCCATCCGCGCGCGATCGCCAGCTCGGTCAGCTTTCGCGCCAACGGGTCGGCGGCGAACGCCTCCGCCCGCCCGCGGAACAGGTTGCGCGAAAACTGGTCCAGCACGATCACCGCTGCCAGCAGGTGCCGGGGATCGTCGCGCCACGCCGCCGCCCCCGTCGCCAGCACATGATCGCGCAGGTCCGCGAACCGTTCGCGGATCGCCGCGTCCAGCGCATCGTCCTTCGCGAACTGCTGCTCGGTGGTCAGCGCGAACCAGAACGCGATCACCGCGTCGGTCGCGGAGTCGACTTCGCTGCCGGTCATAACTAGATCGCCCTCCATGTCGTGCTCGCCCCAGCCCGAGGTCGTGACCCTCGGCTGCCGTCTCAACATCGCCGAAAGCGAAGCGATCCGCCAGCTGGCGGGCGCGCAGGTCGCGGTCGTCAACGGCTGCGGCGTGACGAACGAGGCGGTGAAGCAGACGCGCGCCGCGATCCGCCGGCTGCGCCGTGCGCGGCCCGACGCCGAACTGGTCGTCACCGGCTGCGCCTCCGATATGGATCGCGCCGCCTTCGCCGCGATGCCGGAGGTCGACCGCATCGTCCCCAATGCCGCCAAGCTGCTGCCCGCCAGCTGGGGCGCCCGCCCCAACGCGCCCCGTCCGCGCCGCCAGACGCGCGCCTTCGTCGGCGTGCAGAACGGCTGCGACCATCACTGCACCTTCTGCGCCATCCCGCAGGGGCGCGGCCGCAACCGCGCCGATCCGGTGGCTGAGGTCGTGCTGCGCGTCGCCGCGCTGGTGGAGGCGGGCCAGCAGGAGGTGGTGCTGAGCGGCGTCGATCTGGCCAGCTACGACGATCGCGGCGCGCCGCTGTCGTCGCTGGTCGCGCGGCTGCTGGCGGAGGTGCCGGGGCTGGCGCGGCTGCGGCTGTCCTCGCTCGACCCCTTCGCGATCGACGATGCGCTGTTCGCACTGCTGACGCAGGAGGAGCGCGTGATGCCGCACGTCCATCTGTCGCTACAGGCGGGCGACGACCTGATCCTCAAGCGGATGCGCCGCCGCCATTCGCGCGCGCAGGCGCTGGACCTGATCGCCCGGCTGAAGGCGGCGCGCCCCGCGATCACGATCGGCGCCGACCTGATCGCCGGCTTCCCGACCGAGGATGACGGCATGTTCGCCAACACGCTGTCGCTGGTCGACACGGGCGACGTCAGCCACGCGCACGTCTTCCCCTATTCGCCGCGCACCGGCACGCCCGCCGCGCGGATGCCGCAGGTGGCGGCCGACGTCGCCCGCGCGCGCGCCGCGCGACTGCGCGATGCCGCCGCGGCGCGGCTGGCGCGGCACTTGGCGGCGCAGGTCGGCACGGTGCAGCCGGTGCTGGTCGAGCGCCCCGGAACCCGCGGCCATGCCCCGGACTTTTCGGAGGTACGTCTTTCCTCCCCCCATCCCGTCGGCCATATCGCGCGCGTCACCATCACCGCGGCCACGGCCGACCATCTGACCGGAACGATCATCGCATGAGCACGAGCTGGCACGACAAGCTCCTGGGCGGTTTCCGCCGCACGTCCGACCGGCTGGTCGGCAACCTCGCGGGCCTTGGCGGCGCGCGGCTGGACGACGCCACGCTGGACGAGGTGGAGGAGGCGCTGATCGCGTCCGATCTCGGCCCCGAAACCGCCGGCCGCGTGCGCCAGCGCCTGTCGGAAGGGACGTTCGAACGCGACATGGAGGAACTGGGCATCCGCCTGGTCGTCGCCGAGGAGGTGGAGAAGGTGCTGGCGCAGGTCGCGCGCCCGATCGGCATCGATGCCTTCCCCCGCCCGCAGGTGGTGCTGGTGATCGGCGTCAACGGATCGGGCAAGACCACCACCATCGCCAAGCTGGCGCACCTGTTCATGGAACAGGATTATCAGGTGATGCTGGCCGCCGGCGACACGTTCCGCGCCGCCGCGATCGGCCAGCTGAAGACCTGGGCCGAGCGGATCGGCGTACCGATCGTGACGGGGCCGGAGGGCGGGGACGCCGCCGGGATCGTGTGGGATGCGGTGAAGCAGGCGACCGCGATCGGCACCGACGTGCTGATCGTCGACACCGCCGGCCGGCTGCAGAACAAGCGCGAACTGATGGACGAGCTGGCGAAGATCCGCCGCGTGCTCGGCCGCCTCAACCCCGCCGCGCCGCATGACGTGCTGCTGGTGCTGGACGCCACCACCGGCCAGAATGCTCTCAACCAGATCGAGGTGTTCAAGGAAGTGGCCGGGGTCACCGGGCTGGTGATGACCAAGCTGGACGGCACCGCGCGCGGCGGCGTGCTGGTCGCGGCGGCGGAACGCTACGGCCTGCCGATCCATGCGATCGGCGTGGGCGAGACGATGGACGACCTGCGCCCGTTCGACGCGCGCGAGGTCAGCCGGATCATCGCCGGGGTCGACGACACGGGGCGCGGGCGATGAGCGCGGATGCGGCACCCCGCGCCGCCGGCGAGGGCCACGGCGGCATCCGCGCGCTGATCGATTACGGCCCGCTGGCGCTGTTCTTCGTCGCCAACTTCCTGGTCCCGGCCGATGTCGCGCGGCGGATCGTGGCGCAGTTCACGCCGATGCTGTCGACGCTGAAACAGGTCGAGGCGCTGTTGCTGGCGCGCGTCATCCTGGCCACCGCGGTGTTCGTGCTGGCCAGCATCGCCGCGCTGGTACTGGCGCGGGTGAAACTGCGCCGCGTGCCGCCGATGCTGCTGATCTCCGCCGGGCTGGTGATCCTGTTCGGCGGGCTGACGATGTATTTCCGCGATCCGCGCTTCATCCAGATGAAGCCGACGATCGTCTACGTCCTGCTCGCCGCGACGCTGGGCTTCGGGGTGGCGACCGGGCGCCCGCTGCTCCAGCAGCTGATGGGCAGCGCCTATCCCGGCCTGTCGGAGGCCGGGTGGCGGCGGCTGACGATCAACTGGACGTGGTTCTTCGTGGTGATGGCCGTCATGAACGAGGCGGTGTGGCGCGGCAGCGCGACCGCGCTGGGCACCGCGCGCGGCTGGGATCTGTGGGCGATCTACAAGGTGTGGGTGGTGATCCCGCTGACCTTGCTGTTCGCGGTCGCCAACGTGCCGATGCTGATGCGCCACGGCCTGACGCTGGGCGACGACGCGCCCGTCCCGCCGGAGGGCTGACGCCCCCGCACCGGGACGGCGGCACACGTCAGAATTCGTTCCAGTCGTCGTCCTTGACCGCCAGGTTGCCGCTGGTACGCGCCGCCGCCGCGCGCGGTCGCACCGGCGCGATGCTGCGCACCGGGGCGCTGCGCGGACGGGCCGCGGCGGGCGCGGAGTCCTTGGTCTGGAACCGGTTGACCTGCTGCTCCAGCGTGACCGTCTCGTCGGTCAGCAGGCGGCAGGCGGCGGTCACTTCCTCGACCATCGCGGCATTGGCCTGGGTGGCGCTGTCCATCTCGCCGATCGCGATGTTGACTTGGCCGATGCTCGACGCCTGCAATTCCGCGCTGTCGGCGATGATCGTGACGACGCCGGCGATCTCGTCGATGCCGGTGGTGATCGCGCGCAGCGACTGGTCGGTTTCCTGCGCCAGCTGCACGCCGCTGCGCACGCGGTCGACCGTGGTGGTGATCCGCGCGTTGATGTCGCGCGCGGCATTGGCGGAGCGTTCGGCCAGCGCACGCACCTCGCTGGCGACCACCGCGAAGCCCTTGCCCGCATCGCCCGCGCGCGCCGCCTCGACCCCGGCGTTGAGCGCCAGCAGGTTGGTCTGGAACGACAGCCCGTCGATCAGCGCGATGATCTCCGCGATCTCGTTCGACGACCGTTCGATATCGCCGATCGCGGTCACCGTGCGCCGCACGATGTCCTCGCTCTTGCGCACATTGTCGGTCGTGCGGCGGACGGCGCCGGCCGCAGTCTGCGCCTGGTCGGCGGTTCCGCGCACCGACGATGCGATCTCCCCCACCGCGGCGGCGCTTTGCGCCAGCGCGGCGGCCTGCTGCTCGGCGCGCTGCGCCAGGTCGTTGGTGGCCGCATGCATTTCGGCGGTGCTGGTGGCGATCCCGCCGGCGCTGCCGCGCACCGTGCTCAGCGCCGCCGACAGGCGCGATACCGCGGTGTTGAAGTCGCGTTCCAGCGACGTGTAGGCGGGCGGGAAGTTGCGGATCTCCACCCGCAGGTCCGAATCCGCCAGCCGCGACAGCGCCTGGCCGACTTCCGCCACCACCGCCTCCTGTTCGGCATCCGCCGCCGCCTTGGCGATCGCCGCCGCGCGGAACACTTCCACCGCGCGCGACATGCTGCCGATTTCGTCGCCGCGCTCCGTGTCGGGCACCTCGATGCTGTTGCCGCCCTTGGCCAGCGTGTCCATGACGCCGGTCAGCCGCACGATCGGCCGCGCCAGCAGCCGCGTCAGCACGATCGACACCGCCACGGCGCCACCGATCATGACCAGCGCGCCCAGCACCAGCGCGATCTTGCCGCCCGCCAGCGCCGCCTCGCGATCGCTGCGGGCGATCTCGCTCCGCTCCACTTCCTGCTTGCGCAGCGCGCGCAGCGGCGCCAGCACCGGCAGCACGGTCGCCTGCTTGCTGACCGCGCGCAATTCCGCCTGCGCCTCCATCCGGTCGCCACGCGACAGCGCGATCAGCCGGTTGCCGAAACGTTCGCGCCATTCGACGCTCTTGCGCTGCGATTGCGCCACCTTGGCCAGATCCTCCGGGGCATCGGCCAGGAAGCCGTTCAGCTTGGCGACCGCTGCCCCGCCCTGCTCGACCGCCTCGCGATACTGCGTCAGGTAGGATTCGTCGCCGGTAATCAGGAAGCCGCGCATCTGGCTGTTCTGCCGCAGGATGGCGATCTCCATCTCCAGCGTCTGCGCCAGCACGTCCTGCCCGCGCACGCTGCTGGTGCTGGTGCTCTCGATCCGCCCCAGGACGCCCCACAGCACGAGCATCATCGCCAGCACGACGGCGATGATGATGGCAAACGCCCCCGCGAGCTTTCGCGAGATGGGCAGGGAAGTCAGCATGGCGGCCCGGTTCTCCGATAGGTCGCCGGGAACATGCCTTCACAAGTGTAATATCCGGTAAATGGCGCGTTGACCCGTCCCCGCCCGCCACGGCGCCGCCGCCCGGGCGTGAAAAAGGGGGCCGGTCGCCCGGCCCCCTTCTCGCCGCGATCCGGCCGGATCGCGGCGCGTCATCAGGCGACGGCGGCGTCGTACCGGCGGCCGGCCTCGTCCCAGTTCACCACGTCCCACCACGCCTTCAGATAGCCGGGGCGGTCGTTCATGTAGGTGAGGTAGTAGGCGTGTTCCCACACGTCGTTGCCCAGGATCGGCGTGCCCTTTTCCTTGGCATCGTCCATCAGCGGGTTGTCCTGGTTCGGGGTCGACGTGACCTTCAGCGCGCCCGAGGCGTCCGCGATCACCCACGCCCAGCCCGAACCGAACTGGCCCGCACCCTTGGTGTTGAACTCGTCCTTCAGCTTGTCCAAGCCGCCGAACGCCTCGATCGCCTCGGCCAGCTTGCCCGACGGCTGCGTCGAACCCTTGGGCGCCATGATCTTCCAGAAGAAGTCGTGGTTCCAGAAACCGCCGCCGTTGTTGCGCACCAGCGGCGGCAGCGTCGAGATCATGCCGAGGATCTCCTCGATCGACTTGCCTTCCAGCTTGGGATCGGCGGCGACGCCCTCGTTCAGCTTGGCGGTATAGGCGGCATGGTGCTTGTCATGGTGGAAGGTCATCGTCTCCTTGGAGATGACCGGCTCCAGCGCGTCATAGGCATAGGGAAGCGGCGGGAGTTCGAAAGCCATGGAATCCTCCTTTGATCCGCGTCAGGCAACGCGACGCGCCCCAAATGGCTCCCCCCGGCTCGTTACGCAACCGCTCCGATCGCGTCAGGCGCTGCCGATCAGGTCGTGGCGGCGCAACGCGTGGCGCAACTGGTCGTACGTCAGCCCCAGCGCCTCGGCGGTGGCGCGCTGGTTGAAACGGTGCTCGGCCAGCGATCGCGCCAGCAGGTCGCGTTCGAACAGCGCCACGCGGCTCTTGAAATCGGACGGGCCGACGTCGCACGCCGCCACGTCGTCGCCATCGCCCTCCGGCGCGCGCTCCGCCGGCCCTGCCGCGGCGGCCTGCGCGGATCGCGGGGCGGACAGCTCGCGCTGCTCGGGCGCGGCGGCGGGCACCGTCTGACGGTTGGGCGTCGCGGGGCGATAGGGTGAGGCGAAGGGGTCGAACTCCACCTCCCCCACCGCGCCGCCGCGATCCCAGCGATAGACCGCGCGCTCCACCACGTTGCGCAATTCGCGCACGTTGCCCGGCCAGCGATAGTCCAGCATCGCCGCCATTGCCTCCTCGGTGAAGCCGTCCCACTCCTCGCGTTCCAGCTCGGCGGCCATGCGCCGCCCGAAATGGTCGGCCAGCACCGGAATGTCGCTGCGCCGCGCGCGCAGCGGGGGCAGCGTCACCACCTCGAACGACAATCGGTCGAGCAAATCGGCGCGGAACGTGTTGGCCTCCACCCGGTCGGGCAGATGCTCGTTGGTCGCCGCGACGATGCGCACGTCGACGCGGATCGGGCGTGACGAGCCGATCCGCGTGACCTCGCCATATTCCACCGCGCGCAACAGCCGCTCCTGCGCCCCCATCGACAGCGTGCCCAGCTCGTCGAGGAACAGCGTGCCGCCGTCGGCTTCCTCGAACCGCCCGACGCGCGCCTTGCTGGCGCCGGTGAACGACCCGGCCTCGTGCCCGAACAGTTCCGCCTCGATCAGCGTCTCGGGCAGCGCGGCGCAGTTCATCGTCACCAGCGGCTGGTCCCAGCGCCCGGACAGATGGTGGAGCCGTTCCGCGACCAGTTCCTTGCCGGTGCCGCGCTCGCCGATCACCAGCACCGGCCGGTCGAGCATCGCGGCACGGCTGGCGCGCTCCAGCGCGTCCAGGAACGCCCCCGACTGACCGATGACCTGCTTCGTCCGCTTCATATGCCAATATCTGGCGCGATTCCCCAAGCGGTGGCAACCGCAAAGATCAACAATTGCGCGCAGCCCACGCAAATCCGCCGTTTTTGCAATTGGCACGCCCCGTGCAATGCAATGGGCATCGGCGCCGCAACGACGGCGCACAAGGTTCAGATCGAGGAGATACCGCCATGACCAACACCACCAACAGCTTCGGCGCGCGACTGGCCGCCATCGCCCTGACCGTCATCGTCAGCACCACCATGGTGCTGGGCGCGGTCGGCCCGGCGACGGCCCCGGTCGGCGCACCGTCCGCGACCGTTCACGCGGTGGCGTGAACGCAGGGCGGGGCACGGGAACAGACCCTCCCCGTGCCCCGTCCGATCCGCTAGGATGGATCGCGTAACCCCAGGAGTCCGTATCGAATGGGCATTTTCTCCCGCACCCGCGACATCGTCGCCGCCAACATGGCCGAGCTGCTCGACAGGGCGGACGACCCGGCGAAGATGGTTCGCATGATCATCCTCGAAATGGAGGAGACCCTGGTCGAGGTGCGCGCCTCCGCCGCGCGCACCATCGCCGACCAGAAGGAGATGCGGCGCCACATCCAGAAGCTGGCGGACCTGGAGGCGAGCTGGACCGAAAAGGCCGAGCTGGCGCTGTCCAAGAACCGCGAGGATCTGGCCAAGGCCGCGCTGGTCGAACGCCGCAAGGCTGCCGAAATGGCCGCTCAGCTGACGTCCGAGGTGACGGTGCTGGAGGATGCGCTGCGCAGTTCCGAGGAGGATATCGCCAAACTGCAGAACAAGCTGCGCGAGGCGCGCGCGAAGCAGAATGCGATCGCCACCCGGCTGGAAAGCGCCAACACCAAGGCGCGCCTGCGCGAGATGTGGAACGGGCCGAAGACGCATGAGGCGTTCAGCCGCTTCGACATCCTGGAACGCCGCGCCGACGAGGCGGAGGGCCGCGCCGAGGCGATGGGCCTGGCGCCCCGCACGCTGGAGGACGAGTTCGAGGATCTGCGCTCCAACGACAGGATCGACGCCGAACTGGCCGCGCTCAAGGCCCGCATGAACAAGGAAGGTTGAGGGGCATGGAAGATATCGTCGTACCGCTGATCGCGATCACCTCGATCTTCATCGGCCTGCCGTGGGTGATCCTGCATTACGTCACGCGGTGGAAGACCGCGCCGCGGATCACCGACGAGGACGAACGGCTGCTGGACGAGATGTACAATCTCGCCCGCCGGCTGGAGGACCGCGTCACCACCGTCGAGCGGATCGTCGCCGCCGACAATCCCGATTTCCGCCCGGGCATGGCCGACTATCGCTCGCAGCCCGACTATCGCCTCGACGCCCCGTCGCAGCGGAGGAACTGATGTCCGACAGCCGCACCAAATTCTATCTCGATAAGCAGGACGCCAAGTGGAAGGGCGTGTGCGCCGGGATCGCCGACTATACCGGGATCGAGGTCATCTGGGTCCGCATCGCGATGATCCTGCTGACGCTCGCCGGCGGCTTTCCCTGGACGCTGATCGCCTATGCGCTGATCGCGTGGATGGCCGAGCCCAAGCCGCTGGGCCTGTACCAGGACCGCGCCGACCAGAAATTCTGGCAGGGCGTGCGCACCAATCCGACGCGCTCCACCGCGGAGGTCCGCTCCAAGTTCCGCGAGCTGGACCGCAGGCTGGCCGATATCGAGCTGCACTATACCAGCCGCAACAGCGCGCTGGCCAATGAGATCGAGAGCCTGCGCTAGGACGCTGGCGCCACGACGGAGGCTGGGATGAACGTCGATCACCTGAACGGTTTCACCATCTTCATGCTGGCGTTCGTCGTCATCGGCCTGCCGGTGATCCTGGGCGTGGGCAGCGAGATGTTCAAACGCTGGCTGGTGCACAAGGAACGGATGGCCAGTGCGCTGACCGCCGCCACCGCGGAGAAGGCGGCGCAATATGCCGCGCAGACCGAACGGCTGGAGGCGCGGGTGCGCGTCCTCGAACGGATCGCCACCGACAGCGGCACCGACCTGCATCGCCAGATCGAGCAATTGCGCGACGACCGGCTCAACTGAGCGCGTCGCCAGAGGAGGGAGTTTCACACATGGGTCCGTTTTCGATGGTCGTCGCGATCGTGTTCATCGCGATGATCGGCCGGGTGCTGCAGGAACGCTATCGCGCGATGGCGCGGATCGCCGACCAGGGCGGCACCCCGCACCTTCAGCCTGCCGATGCGATGCGCGCGCAGGACGAGGTCCGCCAGCTCAAGGAACGCGTCGCCGTCCTGGAACGCGTCATCACCGATCAGCACGCGAACGCCGATCTGGAACGCCAGATCGAGCAGCTGCGCGACCGCTGATCGCCCCGCGAACGTCCGCCGGAAGGATAAGGCCGTCATGTCCGATCCCGTATTCTACGTCATCATGGCCACCGCGACGCTGGCCGGGCTGGCGATGCTGATCGCCGCCACGCTCAACGGCTGGCGCGGCTGGCTCCAGCTCAAGCAGCAGCAGCTGCGCGCCGATGGCGAGGGGCACCTGCCCCGCATCGCCGCCCCGTCCGCCAGCGCGCGGATCGAGATCGCGGACCTCAAGGAACGCATCCGCAAGCTGGAGGCGATCGCCGCGGGCGTCGACCTGTGACGCCCGCGACAGTTGCCGCCCGCGCGGCGCGCGGGTAGGCGATGCGGGCGATGACCGACGCTGCGACCCCGCCCCCTCCCCAGCCCACGCTCGATGACGTCCGCGAGGAATATGAATTCCTGGAGGGGGACGATCGCTACCGGCTGCTGGTCGAGCTGGGCCGCGCGCTGGAACCGATGCCCGACGCGCTGAAGACCGATGCCACCCTGGTGCGCGGCTGTTCGGCGTCGGTATGGGTCTATCCCACCGTCGCCGACGACGGCACGCTGCATTTCCTGGCCGACAGCAACGCCGCGATCACCAAGGGGATCATCGCGCTGGTGCTGCTGACCGTGCAGGACCGCGCGCCCGCCGCCATCACCGCCACCGACATCCCCGCCGCCCTGGCGCCGTTCGACCTGAAATCGCAGCTCAGTTCCAACCGGACGCAGGGCATCCCGAACATGATCGCGCTGATCCGCGACACCGCGGAGCGCTACGCCGCCTGATCGCGGCCCGGCCTGTCGAACCGGCCTCCGTAAAAGCCACCCCGTCATGCCGGACCTGTTCCGGCATCCACGGTGCAACGAACGCACAGGCCGCTCCCTTTCGTCACCCCGAACCCTTCGACTTCGCTCAGGAGAGCCTTGTTCCGGGGTCCACTGTTCCGCAAAAGCAGGTGCTTGCGCGTATGCGGAAAGATGGATGCCGGAACAGGTCCGGCATGACGGCGGGGGTTTTGCACAGGTCCCGCCTTCGCCAAGGTGACGACGAAGACCAGCACAAAAACCGCGCCGGCAAAGGTCTCGCAAAGCCGACCGCTCCCGCGCCCCCACCCCGCTTAGTCGGATCGACTAGCGCCAATCCGCCCGATCGCCCCCATTATCGCCCCACTCTTCCATGGTCGCACAGGAGAAGACGATGAGCGATTCGAACGATGGCGTCGGCGGGGTCGGAGGTGTCGGCGCCAGCAGCGCCAGCAGCGGCGCGAACGCCGCCGAACAGGCCGCCGCCGCCTCGCGCGGGCCGGATGCCGATCGGGTCGCGGAGGCGATGGTCGATGCGGTGCGCGGCCCCAACGGGGTGAACACCGACGCGCTCGGCGGGCTGGTCGCCGGGCTGAACGCCACCAACCCCGCCTTCGGTGCGCAGGTTCAGGCCGCGATCGAGCGCGATCTGTCCGCGGTCGATGTCGGGCGGCTGCATAGCGCGATCGACGCCGCCGCGCTGACCACGCCGTCGCTGCCGCAGCAGGTGACCACTCCCGCGGCGCTCGCGCCCGACGTGACGCAGGTCAATCCGGCCTACAGCTACAATGCGCAGGGGCAATTGGTCGATGCCTCCGGCGAGCGCGTCGCCTCGGTCGGCAACCCCGACCGTCAACAGGCCGCGCTCGACAAGTCGCTGGCGGACGTCACCCGGCATGTCGACCGGATCACCGGCGGCCCGATCTCCGGGCTGGCGTACAATGCGGCGTATCTGTCCGGCGCCTCGCCGCGCACGCTCGACAATGTCCACGCGCTGGGCAAGATCGCCGACGGCTTCGCCAAGCCGCTGGAGGATCGCGCGGAACAGATGCACGTCCCGCTCAACTGAGCGGACGACCGCCGGTCAGCGCGCGCCGCCTCGCCGCCGCGCGTGCTGCTCCGCACGGGTCAGCAGCGCGTCCAGATCCTCGCGCGCGATGTCGAACCCCTCGCCCATCTCCGCCAGCGCGGCGTCGATATCGGCCAGGTGGAAGCCCGGCGGCAGCGGCGCGGGGACGGGCACCGCGCGGTGCGGATAGGATCGCCGCGTCGCGCGGTGGAACAGCCAGCCGAGCGCCACCAGCGCCATCGAATTGACCGCCACCGGCACGAACGCGAACGCAAAGCCCGCGGCATGGATCGCCGGCCCGCCGATCACCGCGGTCAGCGCCGCCGCGCCGCCCGGCGGGTGGAGGCAGCGCAGCAGCGACATGACCGCGATCGCCGCGCCCACCGCGACGCCCGCCGCCAGCGTCGCGTCGGGCACCCAGCGAAATGCCGCCATCCCGACCAGCGCGGAGATGGTGTTGCCGCCGATCACCGGCCACGGCTGCGCCAGCGGACTGGCGGGCACGGCGAACACCAGCACCGCCGATGCGCCCAGCGGCGCGACGATCGCGGGCAGGCCGTCGGCCAGCGCCGGCACCTGTGCGCCCAGCCACATCGTCAGCGCGATCCCCGCGACCGCACCCAGCGCCGCGATCGACCGGTCGCGCGCCTGCGCCCCCGCCAGGATCGGGCGGAACCACGCGCTCACGCCGGGCTGCCGGTCGCCGCGCGCGCCGCCATCGCCCATGGCCGCTCGCGAAACCATTTGGTGACGATGTATTTGGTCCCCTCCACCACCGCCATGCCTTCGTGCAGGGTGGCCGTGTTGGGGCTGCCGTCGGCGGCCAGATTGTTCCAGACGAGCAGCAATCCCTTGCGCGGCGCGACGCGCAAGCCGCCTTGCGGGAACCAGGTGGCGCCGCCTTCCTCCACCTCGTTGAGGTAGATCATCGCCGTCCACGTCCGCTGCCCGCCGGATGCCTGCATCCGCGGCCAGTAGCTTTCGCCTTCGTGGAAATAATCGTGATGCGTGCGAAAATGCTGGCCGGGGGCATAGCGCTGGCCCTGCATCGTCTCGCCATGATCGGGGTCGATCCCCAAGGCGTCGGCGATGAAGCGGTCGATCTCGCGGATGCCCGGCGCGTTGCGATCCATGTCGCAGCTTTCGCTGGTACGGTTCGCGCTGGTGCCGCGGTCAGACAGCAGTGTCGACGGGCGGCGGTTGGCGTCGATCACCTGCACCAGCCAGTCGCAATTCGCCTCGTCCAGGAACGCGGGGCAGCGCCACGCATCGACCTGCGCGCTGGGCAGCCGCTGCATCCGCGGGTCGGCATCCAGCCGCGCCGCCACCGCGCTGCCGATGGCGGCGCGGTCGGCGGAGGGGCGTCCGGGGGCTTGGGTAGAGATCGCCATGACGGACATGTCTCTTGCGCGGCGCACGCGCGGGTTCAAGCCTCCGGACGCCGCAGGATCACCAGAAAATGCCGTAGATCACGTCCACCACCTGCCCGCTGTAGACGTCGACCAGCAACGCATCGTCGTAATAGCGTACCCAGCGGTACGGGCCGTAGGCGTCGGGCAGGCGATACGCCCACGGATCGGAGATCCAGTAATTCTGCCCGAACAACATCGGCGCGATCCGCACCCCGATGCTGAACCGCGTATAGCCACGGCTCCAGCCATACGGCGCGTAGTAGCGCGGCAGGCGATAGGCGCTGCGATTGTCGATCCGGTAGCGATTCCAGTCGTAGCGCCGGTCGTTGCGCCACCCGCGGTTCCACCCGCGCCGATCGTCGTTGCCCCGGTTCCAGTCGCCGCGATTCCAGTCGCCGCGGTTCCAGTCACCCCGGCCCCAGGCGCCCTGGGCGCGCTGGCGATCGTCCCAGCGGCGATCGTCACCGCGCCGGTCGTCCCAGCGCCGATCGTCGTCGCGCCGGTCGCTGCGCCAATTGTCCCAGCGTCCGTTGCCCGCCCGCGGATCGCGGCGCGGGTCCGGGCCGGGCTGCGCGCCGGGCGGCGGGGGCGGCGGCGTATCGCGGCGCCATTCGCCCCGCACCTGCCCGTCACCCCGGATCTGCCCGTCACCGCGCCAGCCGCCGTCTGGCCGCGGCCCGCGGTCGCCGCGCCAGCCGCCGGGCTGCCCGTCCGGCCGCCCGCCCTGCCAGTCGCCGCGCGGACGCTCGCCCTGCCAGCCGCCGCGATCCGGCTGCGGGCCAGGCTGCGGGCGCGGCTGCGCCTGCGGCATCGGTTGCGGGGGCTGCGGACGCTCGAGGCGTTCCGGTCGCTGCCAGCGCCCCGCGTCGGCCGACCGGCCCTGCGCCTCGACCCGCGCCTCCATCCGCGCGCGCATCACGTCGCGCAGCGTGCCTTCGCGCGCGCCTTCCTGTGCCATCGCGACCTGCGGCAGCGCCGCGGTTGCCGCCAGCAATCCTGCAATCAACGCCTTCATCATCTCGCGTCGTCTTTCCACCTGCCGGCGCACAAGCCGGCCCCACGATGCCGGTGTTATGCGCGGGTGCGGTGGAACGATGGCTGAATTGCCCCGTCAGCGAAATGAAAGCTTCACGCCGCCTGTCCGGCCGCGGCACGATCCGGGGTCGGCGCGCCGGTAACGGGCGTCTTGCCCCAATATTCGTCGCGCAGCAGCCGCTTGTACAGCTTGCCGGTGTCGTGTCGTGGCAGTTCGGCGCGGAAGTCGACGCGCCGCGGCGCCTTGACGTGGCTCAGGTGCGTGCGCGCGTACTCGGTCAGCTCCGCCGCCAGCGCCGCGCCTGCCTCCGCCATGTCGCGCGGCTGGACGACGGCGACCACTTCCTCGCCCATTTCGTCGTTGGGCGCGCCGATCACCGCGACGTCCGCCACCTTGGGATGGGTGACCAGCAGGTTCTCGATCTCCGCGGGATAGATGTTCACGCCGCCGGAAATGATCATGAAGCTCTTGCGGTCGGTCAGGTACAGATACCCCTCCTCGTCCATCCAGCCTACGTCGCCCAACGTGGTCCAGCCGTGGCGGTTGGTGCCCTCCGCGGTCTTGTCCGGGTCGTTGTGATAGACGAACGTGCGCCCGCCGCCGGGCGCCTCGAAATAGATCGCGCCCTCGGTACGCGGCGGCACTTCATTGCCATCCTCGTCGCAGATGTGGGTGATCGTGGTCAGGTTGCGGCCCACCGATCCCTTGTGCGTCAGCCATTCGGCGGCGCTGATCGCGTGGAAGCTGTTGCCCTCCGTCCCCGCATAATATTCGTGGACGATCGGCCCCCACCAGTCGATCATCGCCTCCTTGACCGGGATCGGGCACGGCGCGGCGGCATGCCACAC
The DNA here is from genome assembly GCF_002374855.1 of Sphingomonas adhaesiva. Classification (GTDB taxonomy): domain Bacteria; phylum Pseudomonadota; class Alphaproteobacteria; order Sphingomonadales; family Sphingomonadaceae; genus Sphingomonas; species Sphingomonas adhaesiva. The sequence goes on along the minus strand of NZ_NWVC01000001.1, from coordinate 163,266 downwards.
CGCCTTCAGCGACGACAGGTCGTGGCGCGCGCGGATCTCCAGCGGCAGCTTCAGCATGCGGATGAAATGCGTCGGCACCCATTGCGCATGGGTGACGCGATGGCGCTCGATCAGCTCCAGCGCGCGTTCGGCATCGAATTTTTCCATGATGACGACGGTGCCGCCGATCTGGTTCACCGCCATCGACCAGCGCAGCGGCGCGGCATGGTACATCGGCGCCGGGCTGAGATATACCATGTCCTCCGCCCAGCCGTACAGCGCGCGCCCCAGCCCGACCAGCGGCGAGACATAGGCGCCGAACGCCTCCTCCGGCAGCGGGAAGCGCACGCCCTTGGGCTTGCCGGTGGTGCCCGACGAATACAGCATCACCTGCCCGTGCGCCGGGTCGTCCACCGCCGTGTCGGGCTGCGCATCGCGCGCCGCCTCGTAGCTCTCGAACCCGTCGATCGTCCCGCCGACCATGAACCGCGCCAGGTCCGCGATCCGCGGCCCCAGCTGCTGCGCGCAGCCGGATACGCCGGCGGAGGCGATGAACACGCGGCACTCGCCGTCGCGCACGATATATTCCGCCTCGTCGACCATCAGCTTGGACGAGATGCAGGTGACGTATGCGCCGATCCGCTCCGCCGCCCACATGATCTCCAGATAGCGCGGATGGTTGTCCAGCATGATGGCGATCCCGTCGCCGCGCCCCACACCCAGCTCGCGCAGCAGGTGCGCCCCCTGGTTGGCACGCCGGTCCAGCTCGCCATAGGTAACGGTCTCTCCGGTCGCCGCCATGATATAGGCGGGCTTGTCCGGGCGGGTGCGCGCGTGCGCGACGGGATGCAGCATGGTCATTCTCTCTCCTGGGGCGCGGGGCATCTGTCGGCCCCGCCCCCGTCACGTCGTCCGGTGGGTCAGGCGCCGATGCGCTCGACGATGATCGCCGGGGCCATCCCGCCCGCCGCGCACATCGTCACCAGCCCATAGCGCTTGCCCTGCCGCTCCAGTTCGTCGACGACCGTGCCGATCAGGATCGCGCCGGTCGCGCCGATCGGATGGCCCAGCGCGATCGAGCCGCCGTTGACGTTCACCTTCGACCGGTCGAGGTCGAGGTCGCGGATGAACTTCTCCGCCACCACCGCGAACGCCTCGTTGATCTCCCACAGGTCGATGTCGTCCTTGGTCAGGCCCGCCTTGGCCAGCACCTTCTTCGCCGCGGGGACCGGCGCGTTGAGCATCAGCGTGGGATCGTCGCCGACGTTCGCCATCGCCACGATCCGCGCGCGCGGGGTCAGCCCGTGCGCCTCGGCATAGTCCTTCGACGCCAGCAGCACCGCCGCCGCGCCGTCGACCACGCCCGACGAATTGCCGGCATGGTGGAAATGCTGGATCTCCAGGTCGGGATAGCGGAGGTTGATCTGCTTGCGGAACGTGTCGCCGGACTTGTTGTACGGCATGTCCGCCAGCGCCGCGAACGACGGCTTCAGGCTGGCCAGCCCCTCGGCGGTGGTCTGCGGCCGGGGGAATTCCTCACGGTCGAGGATGACGTTGCCGTCATCGTCGGTGACGGGCACCAGCGACTTGTCGAACCGGCCCTCGGCGATCGCGACCGCCGCCTTGCGCTGGCTCTCCAGCCCCAGCGCGTCCAGTTCCTCGCGCGTGATGCCCTCCATGCTGGCGATCGCGTCGCCGCACACGCCCTGGTGGCTCTGCGGATGCGACACGTTCAGGCGCGGGTTGCCCGATCCCATGCCCAGCATCGGCTTGCCGCTTTCCATGTCCTCCTGCTGCATCGCGGCGGTCAGGCTCATCATCTCGGTCCCGCCGGCGATGACCAGGTCTTCCATCCCGCTCATGATCTGCGCCGCGGCGAAATTCACCGCGGTGATGCCGCCGCCGCAGAAGCGGTCCAGCGTCACGCCCGATGCCTTGACGTCGAACCCGGCGTCCAGCGCCGCCATCCGGCCCAGGTCGCCACCCTGCGGCCCACGCTGCGTCGAGGTGGACCAGATCACGTCGTCCACCTCGGCGGTGTTCAGGTTGTTGCGCTCCTTCAGCGCCTTCAGCACGGTCGCGGCCAGATGCTGCGGGTGAAGGTCGGCCAGCGCGCCCTTGCCCTGCTTGCCGATGCCGCGCGGGGTCCGCACGGCGTCGATGATATAAGCCTCTCCCATCGAATGTCTCCAATCTGCGATCTTGCTCACACGGCGCTTTACGGGCGCCGCTTTCCGACATAACCTTCGTTATGGTCGCCGGGATGTCAAGCGTGTCACCGTCCTCCGCCGCCCCCGCACGGGCGCCGGACCTCACTCCACAGGATTGGCTGGAGGCCGGTCAGTCGTTGCTTCGGCGCGGCGGATTGCGCGCGCTGAAACTGCGCCCCCTGTCGGAGGAGCTGCGCGTCTCCACCGGCAGTTTCTATCATCATTTCGCGGACTTCGACGCCTATCAGGGGCAGCTCGCGCGCTATTTCGCCGAAGCGCAGCTGACCGGCCTGATCGAGGCGCTGGAACGCGCCACCGCCGATCCGATCGCGCGCATCCGCCTGCTGGGGCAGACGGTGCGGCGGCGCGGGTCGTCGCGGCTGGCGATCGCGATGCGCGCCTGGGCCGAAAGCGATCCCCGCGCGCGAGAGGCGGTGGAGCGGCACGATTCGCTGATGCTCGACTTCCTCGCCCGCTGCCTGACCGAAGCCGGGTTCGAGCGACGCGATGCGGAGGTGCGCGCCTACGGCCTCATCACGCTGGGGCTCAGCAAGGTGCACGCCCCCCATCTCGACATGGAATCGCTGTTCGATCGCCTGCTGGAGATCATGACGCAGCGGTCGCCGGCGGCGTGAAGGCGCTGGTCGTCTCCGCGCTGTCGCCCGATCTGTCGGGCACCGCGCTGGCCGACGTTCCCGAACCGCAGGAGGCGGCGGACAAGGTGCTGATCCGCGTGCGCGCCGCCGCGCTCAACTATCCCGATCTGCTGATGACGCGCGGCGAATACCAGCTGAAACCGCCGCTGCCCTTCACCCCCGGCATGGAGGTGGCGGGCGAGGTGCTGGCCGGCGACGGCTTCGCGGCCGGCACCGCGGTGGTCGCCGGCACGCGGCTGGGCGGCTTTGCGGATGTGGTGGCAGTCGATGTCGCGGCGGTGCGCGCGCTGCCGCCGCACCTGTCGTTCGCACAAGGGGCGGCGGTGGGCGCCGCCTATCTCACCGCCTATGTCGCGCTGGTGCGGCTGGGCGCGCCGCGCCCCGACGAATGGCTGCTGGTCCATGGCGCGACCGGCGGCGTCGGGCTGGCGGCGGTCGATCTCGCGCATGCGCTGGGCGCGCGGGTGATCGCCACGTCGCGCTCCCCGGAAAAGCTGGCGACGCTGGCCGCCGATTATCCCGTCGCCGCCACGCTGCCCGCCCCCGGCTTTCGCGATGCGGTGAAGGAACTGACCGGCGGCGACGGCGCCGACATGGTGTTCGATCCGGTCGGCGGCGACGTGTTCGACGAATCGACGCGCTGCATCGCGTTCGGCGGGCGGTTGCTGGTGGTCGGCTTCACCTCCGGGCGGATCGCGACCGTTTCCACCAACATGCCGCTCATCAAGGGGTTTTCGGTGATCGGCGTGCGCGCCGGCGAATATGGCCGGCGCTTCCCCGATCGCGGGCGCGAGAATCTCGACGCGATCTGGTCGCTGGCGGCATCGGGGCGGATCCGCCCGCGCGTCCATGCCGAATATCCGCTGGCCGACTGGCGCGCCGCGTTCGACACGATGGCGCGCAGCGACATGGTGGGTAAGCTGATACTGGTTCCGTGACGAAAAACCGCCAACCTGCCGCGATCAGAGCGGGTGGCGCGACAAGGTAGAGGACGTTGGGATGGCCGGATATGATTATGTCGTCATCGGTGGCGGATCGGCTGGGTCCGCGCTCGCCGCGCGGCTGAGCGAGGATCCGACCGCCACCGTCTGCCTGCTGGAGGCGGGCGGCGCGAACAAGGACGTGCTGGTGCGCATGCCCGCCGGGGTCGGCAACCTCATCAAGGCGAAGGGCAAACACAATTGGGGGTTCTGGACCGAACCGGAACCGCATCTCGACAACCGCCGCCTGTGGTGGCCGCGCGGCAAGGGGCTGGGCGGATCGTCCGCGATCAACGGCATGGTCTATACCCGCGGCCATCCGCAGGATTACGACGAATGGCGCCAGATGGGGCTGGCGGGCTGGTCGTGGGACGACGTCCTCCCCTATTTCCGCCGGCTGGAGGGGCATCACCGCGGCGAATGCGGCGGGCTGCACGGCGCGGGCGGGCCGCTGTCGATCTCCGGCGGGGAAAGCGACAGCCCGTTCCACGATGCGCTGATCGAGGCGGGGCGACAGGCCGGCTACCCCGTGACCGACGATTTCAACGGCGCGTCGCAGGAAGGGTTCGGCCGCTACGACCTGACCATTGCCGACGGGCAGCGCTGGTCGGCGGCGGCGGCCTATCTCTATCCCGCGATGGCGCGCCGCAACCTCACCGTCATCACCAACGCGCGCACGACGCGGATCGTCGTCGAACGCGGGCGCGCGGTGGCGGTCGAATATCTGCGCGGGCGCACGCCGGAACGCGTCGCGGTCGCGGGCGAGGCGATCCTGTGCGCGGGCGCGGTGCAAAGCCCGCACCTGCTGCAACTGTCGGGCATCGGCGATCCGCAGCGGCTGCGCGACGTAGGCATCGCGCCGGTCCACGCGCTGCCCGGCGTCGGCGAGAACCTCCAGGATCATCTCGACGTCATCATGAACTGGTCGTCGCGCGGGCTGGTCACCGCCTTTTCCGCGACGCGGGGGCTGCGGCAACTGACCACCGGGGTGCAATATCTGCTCGGCCGGCGCGGGCTGGGGCGGCAGCAGTTCCTGGAATCGGGGGCGTTCGTCTCCTCGCGCGAAGGGCTGTCGCGCCCCGACGTGCAGATACACGGCGTGCTGGCGATCATGCGCGATCACGGAAAGGAGCGCGCCGACCGCGACGGCTTCTCGCTCCACCTGTGCCAGCTGCGCCCCGACAGCCGCGGGCGGATCGCCGCCGGTTCCGCCGATCCGCTCGCCGATCCGCTCATCTACGGCAATTACCTCGCCGCGCCGGAGGATCGCCGCGTGATGCGCGAATGCGTCAAGATCGGCCGCGACGTCGCCAGCCAGGCCGCGCTCGATCCCTATCGCGCGGACGAACTCTATCCCGGCGCGTCGGTGCGCAGCGATGCCGATATCGACGCCTGGGTGCGCGCGGCGGCGGAAACCATCTACCACCCGGTCGGCACCTGCCGGATGGGCGCGGACGGCGATGCGCTGGCGGTGGTCGACGCGCAATTGCGCGTGCGGGGGCTGGACGGCCTGCGCGTCGTCGACGCCTCGGTGATGCCGACCCTGGTGGGGTCGAACACCAACGCGCCGACGATCATGATCGCGGAAAAGGCGGCGGACATGATCCGCGGCGTCGGCACGGCCCTCGCCGCCTGACCGCCGCGCCCTCATCCCGGACTTGTTGGAAACCTTCGCGAAACGTGCTCGATCAATCGCATTCGATGCGTCACCCCGGACTTGTTCCGGGGTCCACCGTGCCGCAAACGCAATCGCTTATGCGTATGCCGCACGGTGGATGCCGGAACAAGTCCGGCATGACGGCGAAGGTGATCGCCAACGTTCCGAATACGCAGGTGACGCTGCTCACCCGATCACGACAGTCTGACAATCGAAAGGTGATCAGCCCCCCGCCGCCGCCGGACGGTCCAGCATCTGCCGCACCCGCGCCAGCAACGCGTCGCGGGCATAGGGTTTGCGGATGATCTGTTCCTCCGGCACGTCGGCGATCGCCGCCATATCGGCATAGCCGGTAACGAACAGCACCGGCAGGTCGGGGTGCCGCCGCCGCGCCCGCCGGGCGAATTCGACGCCGTTCATCCCCGGCATCGCCACGTCGGCGACCACCGCCTCGATCCCGCGCGTGTGCGCCAGCGCGCGCAGCCCGGTGTCGCCGTCCACCGCCTCCACCACGCGGCATCCCGCCGCGCGCAGCGCGTCGGCGGTCACCTGCCGCACATTGTCCTCGTCATCCACCACCAAGATGCATCGTCCCGCGATCGGCGCCGCCGTCGTCGCCGGGGCCGCGGGCACCGCCGCCGCCGCGGCGGCATCGCGCGCGCGCGGCAGGTACACGCTGACGGTCGTCCCCTCCCCCGGCGCGGTGTCGATCCGCACGCCGCCGCCCGATTGCTTGGCGAAACCGAACACCTGCGCCAGCCCCAGGCCGGAACCCTTGCCCACTTCCTTGGTGGTGAAGAACGGCTCGAATGCGCGCGCCAGCACCTCGTCGGTCATGCCCGTGCCGGTGTCGCTTACCGCGACGCGGATGTAATCGCCCGCCACCGGCTCCTCGGGGCGCTGCGGCGCATCCAGGCTGACGTTGGCGGTCGACAGCGTCAGCCGGCCGCAGCCCGCCATCGCATCGCGCGCGTTGATCGCCAGGTTCAGCAGGATCAGCTCGATCTGTGTCGGGTCGACCAGCGCCGGCCAGATCCCGTCCGCCAGCTCCTGTTCGATCGCGATCGAGCGGCCCAGCGTGCTCGCCATCAACGGCGCCAGCGCGCGCACGGTGTCGTTCAGGTCGACCGTTTTGGCCTCCAGCCGCTGCCGCCGCGAAAAGGCCAGCAGCTGCGCGGTCAGCGTCGCGCCGCGCTCGGCGGCGATCCGCACATGCTCCAGCCGCTGCAGCGCGCGCGCGTCCAGCGGGCCGTTCGCGGCGGCATGGGCGATCATCTCGATATTGCCCAGCACCACGGTCAGCAGATTGTTGAAATCGTGCGCCACGCCCGACGTCAGCTGCCCCACCGCCTCCAGCCGCTGCATCTGGTGCAGCGTCTCCTCGACACGCTCGCGCTCGGCGATCTGGCGGGTCAGTTCGGCGGTACGCTCGGCGACCCGTTCCTCCAGCGCCTCACCCGCCAGATGCCGCTCGGTCACGTCCACCGCGCAGCCGACATAGCCCAGGAAGCGGTCGCCCGAATATCGCGGCTGCGACACGCCATGCGCCCAGATCGTGCCGCCATCGGCGGTCGTCAGCGGATAGTCCCCGCGCAACGGGCGCGGTTCGCGGTAGTAAAGCGGCATGCGCTCTGCCAGCATCGCGCGATGCTCCTCGCGCAGGAGCGGCGCCCAGCCGTGGCGCAGCATCGTTTCCGGCGCGACGCCCAGGATCTTCTGGAAACCGGCATTGGCGAACACGAACCGCCCGGTCTCGTCGGTCATCCAGACCAGCGCCTCCATCTCGTCGGCCAGCGCGCGGAACCGCTGCTCGCTCTCGCGCAATGCATCCGCCTCGGTGCGCCGCGCGGTGACGTCGGTGATCGTGCCGATCGCGCGGGTGCACACATCGCCATCGAACACGCCGCGCCCCGTGACCGCGACCCAGCGCATCGTCCCGTCGGGCTGGAAGATGCGATATTCGACGTCGTGCAGCGCGCGCACCGCCGGGTCGATCGCCGCCGCGAACGATGCCGCCATCGCGGCGCGGTCGTCGGGATGGATCGCGGCCAGGAACTGCGCCCGGGTGGCGACCGTGTCGGGCGGATAGCCGTGCATCGCCCAATTGCGTTCGGAACCGGTGAAGGTGCCGGTGCGCAGGTCATATTCCCACGTCCCGATCTCCCCCATCCGCGTCGCCAGTTCCAGCGAGTCGCGGCTCAGCGCCAGCGCGGCCAGCGCGCGATGCTGCTCGGTCAGGTCGATGCCCTGCACGAAGATCGCCGTCACCTGCCCCTGCGCGTCGGTGACCGGTTGATAGACGAAGTCCAGCCGCCGCTCCTCCGGCGTGCCGTCGGCACGCAGCACCGTCACCGGCATGTCGACGCCGCGGAACGCCGCGCCGGTGGCCTGCACCTCGTCCAGCAGCCCAAGCAGCCCCTGCGACACCACCTCTGGCAGTGCGTCGTCCACCCTGCGCCCGATTACCTCGCGCCCGTCCACCAGCATGCGATACGCGGCATTGGCCAGTTCGAACACATGCCCCGGTTCGCGCAGCACCGCGACGAAGCCGGGCGCCTGGTCGAACATCTGGTGCAGGCGCGCGCGGTCCTCCGACAGTTCGCGCGCCGCGCGCACCCGCCCGGTCGTCTCCGACACGATGCACAGCACGCCGCCGACGCTGCCGTCGTCCAGCGCGACGGGCGAATAGGAGATGTCAAAATACACCTGCTCGCCATATCCCGCGCGCTCGATGTAGAACGGGCGGTCCTTCGCGGCATAGGTTTCGCCGGTGGTGCGCACATGCGTCAGCAACGGCTCCAGATCGTCCCACAATTCCGCCCAGGTCTCGCACGCCGGGCGGCCCAGCGCGGCGGGATGCTTGTTCCCGATCGTCGGCGCATAGGCATCGTTGTACAGCGCGACCTGCTGCGGCCCCCAGAACAGCACGATCTCCGCCTGCGCGGGCAGCATCACCGCCAGCGTGTGGCGCAGCACCGCCGGCCAGTCCTCTACCGGCCCCAGCGGCGTGGCGGCCCAGTCATGCGCGGCGATCCGCCGCCCCATGTCGCCGCCGCGCACCGTGAATGCCAGGGGATCGCGCGGAGCGGCGGGGGGCTGTGTCATCGCCGCGCAGACTAGCGCAGCCATTGCCCGGCGCGAAGGTGGCAAACGCTGCCGAACCGGCGTAATTCGAACGGCATGAACCCCGCTTTCCCCACGCTCCACCACCACCGCCTGCTGCGCGTCGCCGCCGCCACCCCGGCCGCGACCGTCGGCGATCCCGCGCGCAACGCGGCCGAGGCGATCGCGCTAGCCCGCCGCGCGCATGACGAGGGCGTGGACCTGGTCGTCTTCCCCGAACTCAGCCTCACCTCCTATGCGATCGACGACCTGCACCTGCAGTCCGCGCTACAGGCGGCGACCCGCGACGCGGTGGAGGCGGTGCGCGCGGCCAGCGCGTCGCTGCGCCCGGTGCTGCTGGTCGGCGCGGCGCTGGAACGCGGGGGACGGCTTTACAACTGCGCGGTGGCGATCGCGGGGGGGCGCGTGCTGGGGGTGGTGCCCAAGACGTTCCTGCCCAATTACCGCGAATATTACGAAAAGCGCTGGTTCGCCCCCGGCGCCGGGCTGACCGGGCTGACGATGCGGGTGGGCGATGCCGACGTGCCGTTCGGCACCGACCTGATCTTCGCCGCCGATGCGATGCCCGATTTCGTCTTCCACGCCGAAATCTGCGAGGATTACTGGGCCGCCACCCCGCCCTCTACGCTCGGCGCGCTGGCCGGTGCGCTGGTGTGCTGCAACCTGTCGGCGTCGAACGTCGTCATCGGCAAGTCGCGCGAACGCATGATGCTGTCCGCCGCGCAATCGGCGCGCGCGGCCTGCGCCTATGTCTATTCGGCGGCCGGGCCGGGCGAAAGCACCACCGATCTGGCATGGGACGGCCAGGGCAGCGTGCACGAACTGGGCGAGCTGCTGGCCGAATCGCCCCGCTTCGCGCGTGAGGCGGGGCTGGTCGCCGCCGACGTCGATCTGGAACGGCTGGTACAGGAACGCCTTCGCAACGGCACCTTCCACGATGCCGCGCGCCTCGCCGGGCATCCCGAAACGCGCGTCCGCCGGATCGCCTTTGCGTTCGCACCGTCGGGCGCCGACGTCGGGCTGCGCCGCGACCTGCGCCGCTTCCCGTTCGTGCCCAACGATCCCGCCGCGCTGGACGAGGATTGCTATGAGGCGTTCAACATCCAGGTACAGGGCATCGCCAAGCGGCTGGTCGCGTCGGGCGCACGGCGGCTGGTGATCGGCGTGTCGGGCGGGCTGGACAGCACCCATGCGCTGATCGTCGCGGCCAAGGCGCTCGACCGGCTCGGCCGCCCGCGCACCGATATCCTGGGCATCACCATGCCCGGCTTCGCCACCAGCGAGGGGACGAAGGGCAATGCCTGGACGCTGATGCGCGCGCTGGGCGTCACCGCGGAGGAAATCGACATCCGCCCCGCCGCCACGCGGATGCTGCAGGACATGGGCCACCCCTATGGCCGGGGCGAGCCGGTGTACGACGTCACGTTCGAAAACGTGCAGGCGGGCCTGCGCACCGATTACCTGTTCCGTATCGCCAACCAGCGCGACGGGCTGGTCGTCGGCACCGGCGACCTGTCGGAACTGGCGCTGGGCTGGTGCACCTATGGCGTCGGCGACCAGATGAGCCATTATGCGGTCAATGCCGGCGTGCCCAAGACGCTGATCCAGTTCCTGATCCGCTGGTGCATCGCCACCGACCAATATGATGCGGCGACCGACGCGGTGCTGGACGCGATCCTCAACCAGGAAATCTCGCCCGAACTGGTGCCGGGTGCGGAGCTGCAAAGCACCGAAAGCCGCATCGGCCCCTATGCGCTCAACGATTTCTTCGCGCATTACGTGATCCGCCATGGCCTCGCCCCGTCGAAGGTCGCGTTCCTGGCGTGGCATGCGTGGCGCGATGCCGGCGCGGGGGCGTGGCCGCTCGGTTACCCGGACGGCGCGCGCGTCGCCTACGATCTCGACATGATCCGCCACTGGCTGGAACGCTTCCTGTTCCGCTTCTTCCAGATCAGCCAGTTCAAGCGCTCGGCGATCCCCAACGGGCCGAAGGTATCGTCCGGCGGCGCCCTCTCCCCCCGCGGCGACTGGCGCGCCCCGTCGGACGGCACTGCCGACGTCTGGCTCGCGGAACTGGCCGCCAACGGCCCGTAAGCCCGAAGATCACCCCGACACGTCGCCCAAACCGTCGCCCTAGCCCCAAACCGTCGCCCCAGCGAAAGCTGGGGCCTCCCGGAGGCTCCAGCGGCAACGTCACCTCACAAGCGCGCAGCCCCACCCACACCGTCACCCCGGCGAACACGAGACCGTCGCAAAACCCACTCCCGTCACCCAGGACGTGTTCCGGGGTCCACCGTCCCGCAAACACCACCGCCTGCGACCGGCCGCACAGCCGAACCCAGGCCACGTCCGCCACGACGGATCACCCCCGCCCTGTCCTACACCAGCCCCGCCGCGCTACCCCGTGGCGATGCCCCTCGCCCGCCCCTCAACATTCGCCGCCGACCCCGCCAGCGTCTCAACATTCGCAACATTCGCCGGCCGCCCCCCGCCGCCGACAGACATGCTGATCCACATCAACGCTTTGATTTTTCATCGGAACAGGATGGCCCACCCCGCGCTTGACCGGCTTCGCAACAACGGAGCCGCCCCATGGCCGAACAGCACGACGACGGGTCTGCCGCCGCCTCCAAGCACCGGCGCGCCGCTGGCGACGCCTTCGCGCACGATACCGGCGACGCGATCACCGCGCAGGCGGTGACGATCAACCGCCCGGTGGGCGAGGTCTATGCCTTCTTCCGCGATTTCACCAACCTGCCGACCTTCATGGAAAATGTCGTCTCGGTCGATCTGCTGGAAGACGCCCGCTCGCACTGGGTGGTCAAGGCGCCCGGCGGCGGCACGGTCGAATGGGACGCGCGGCTGACCGCGCAGGAGGCGAACAGCCTGCTGGAATGGACCAGCGAGGAAGGCGCCGACGTCCCCAATTCGGGCCGCGTCACCTTCCGCGATGCCGGCGCGCGCGGCACGGTGGTGACCGCCACGATCGTCTACGACCCGCCCGGCGGGATCGTGGGCAAGGTGATCGCCAAGATGTTCCAGCGCGAACCCGCGATCCAGGCGCGCCGCGACCTGCGCCGGTTCAAGCAGCTGATGGAAACCGGCGAGATCGCCACCCCGGCGATGAACCTGCGCCAGTTCGAGGAGATGGGGCTGTGAAAGCGATCGCCTGGCATGGAAAGCACGACGTGCGCGTCGATACCGTCGACGATCCCGGCATCATCAACCCGCGCGACGCCATCATCAAGGTGACGTCGACCGCCATCTGCGGCTCCGACCTGCACCTGTACGACGGCTATATCCCGACGATGCAGTCGGGCGACATCCTGGGCCATGAATTCATGGGCGAGGTGGTCGACGTCGGCCCCCGATCGACGCTGAAGAAGGGCCAGCGCGTCGTGGTCCCCTTCACCATCTCGTGCGGCAGTTGCTACCATTGCGGAAAGCAGCAGTTTTCCGCCTGCGACAACGGCCTGCCCGCCGACAATCAGGATATTGCCCAGCAATTGTACGGCCAGCCGATGAGCGGGCTGTTCGGCTACAGCCACATGACCGGCGGCTATGCCGGCGGGCAGGCTGAATATGTCCGCGTGCCGTTCAGCGACGTCGGCCCGATCGTCGTGCCCGACGGGGTGGAGGACGAACAGGTCCTGTTCCTGTCCGACATCCTGCCCACCGGCTGGATGGCGGCGGAGAATGCCGATATCGAACCGGGCGACACGGTGGCGGTATGGGGCTGCGGCCCGGTGGGGCTGTTCGCGATCCAGTCGGCGTTCCTGATGGGTGCCGAGCGAGTGATCGCGATCGACCATTTCCCCAACCGCCTCGCGCTCGCCAAACGCTTCGGCGCGCAGATCGTCAATTACGAGGAAACGGCCGTCTATGACGCGCTGATGGAGATGACCGGCGGGATCGGCCCCGACGCGGTCATCGACGCGGTCGGGCTGGAGGCGCACGGCTTCTTCGTCGACAACGTCATCGACCAGATCAAGGCATCGACCTTCCTTGGCACCGACCGCGCGCACGCCAACCGCCAGGCGATCATCGCCTGTCGCAAGGGCGGCCGCGTGTCGATGCCGGCGGTCTATGGCGGGTTCGTCGACAAATGGCCGCTGGGCGCGTTCATGGAAAAGGGGCTGACGCTCAAGACCGGGCAGACCCATGTGCAACGCTACCTGCCCGCGCTGCTGACCGCGATCCTGGAGGGGAAGATCGACACCACCTTCCTCATCTCGCACCGCATGCCGCTCAGCGCTGGGCCGGAGGGGTATCGCCTGTTCCACGATCAGCAGGACGAGGTGACCAAGATCGTCCTGAAACCCGGCATGGACCGCTGAGGAGAGCCGACATGGCCAATAAATTCGCGATCATCACCGGCGCATCGACCGGTATCGGGTTCGAACTGGCGACACTGGCGGCGAAGAACGGCTACGACATTCTGGTCGTCGCCGACGAGCCGCTGATCGACGCCGCCGCCGCCGACTTCCGCCAGTTCGGCACCGGGGTGACGCCGGTCGAGGCCGACCTGTCGACCATCCAGGGCGTCGACCGGTTGCTCGATGCGGCACAGGGGCGGCAGGTCGACCTGTTGTGCGCCAATGCCGGGCGCGGGCTGGGGCGCGGGTTCCTGGAACAGGACGTTGCCGACTGGCGCCGCGTCGTCGACACGAACATCACCGGTACGCTCTATCTGCTCCAGCGCGTACTGCGCGACATGACCGCGCGCGATGCGGGCAAGGTGCTGGTCACCGGGTCGATCGCCGGCTTCATCCCGGGAAGCTTCCAGGCGGTCTACAACGGGACGAAGGCGTTCGTGGACAGCTTCACCGATGCGCTGCGCGACGAATTGCGCGATTGCAAGGGGATCACGCTGACCACGCTGATGCCGGGGCCGGTCGACACCGAATTCTTCGACCGGGCCGACATGATGGACACCGACGTCGGCACCTCGGATCGCAAGTCCGATCCGGCGAAGGTGGCGCAGGACGGCTGGGACGCGCTGATGGCCGGGCGCCACTTGATCGTGTCGGGCTGGAAGAACAAGCTCCAGGCCGCCGTCGCGCACGTCGTCCCGCCCGAGGTGACCGCCCGGATGCACCGCAACATGGCCGAACCGGGCACTGCGAAGGACTGACGCCCCCCCCCCACCCCGCCGCGGCGAAGGGGCGCCGCGCGGTCAGGCTGCGCGTAGCTCGAACGTCCCCTTCACCCCCTCGGCCTGTGCCGATGGCGCGATCCACAGGTCGAACTGCCCCGGCTCGACGGTCGGCTTCATCTCCAGCCCGATGAACTCCAGGTCGGCACGCGTCAGCCGGAACGTCACCGTCTCGCGCGCGCCGGGGGCCAGCGCAACCTTGCGGAACGCCTTCATCTCGCGCACCGGCCGGGTGATGCTGGCGACCCGGTCGTGGACGTACAGCTGCACCACCTCCTCCGCCGCGCGCGTGCCGGTGTTGGCAACCGTGGCGGACACTTCCAGCGTCCCGTCCCACGCCATCGTGGCGGGCACGCGCAGGTCCGAATAGGCGATCTTGCCATAGGTCAGACCATGACCGAACGGGTACAGCGCCTCGTTCAACGTGGTGCGGTACTTGGCCTTGTACGGCTCGGTCAGCGTTGCGGCCGGTCGCCCGGTCGCCTTGTGCGCATAGTGATACGGCTCCTGCCCGCTTTCGTACGGGAAGCTGCACGGCAGCCGCCCCGACGGGCTGTACGCCCCGAACAGCACGTCGGCGATCGCATGGCCGCTCTCCGACCCCAGGAACCACGTCACCAGGATCGCCGGCGCCGCGCGCACCGCGCCCGCCAGCGCCAGCCCGCGCCCGTTCTTGAGGACGACGACCACCGGCTTGCCGGTCTTCGCCACCGCCTCAGCCAGTTCCTGTTGCGGCGCGGGCACGACGATCTCAGTCCGCGACTGCGCCTCGCCTGACATGCTTTCCGACTCGCCGATCGCCAGCACGACGACGTCCGCCGCCTGCGCCGCCGCCACCGCCGCCGCGATCCCGCCCGGCAGCGCCTGCTCGACACCCGACCCGGCGGTGACGGTCACGCTCGCCACGCCCGCCGCGCGCACGCCGGTGGCCAGATCGACCGCCTGCGCATTGTCGCCATAGACGACCCACGGTCCGTTCAGGTCGTGCTGCCCCTCGGCGAACGGCCCGATCAGCGCGACCTTCGCAGATTTTGACAGCGGCAGCACGTCGCCGTCGTTCTTCAGCATCACGATCGACCGCCGCGCCGCCTCCCGCGCCAGCGCCAGGCTAGGCTTGGCGCGGGTACGCGCCTTCTCGCGCTTGGCGTCGATGCGGCGGAACGGATCGTCGAACAGCCCCAGCATGTGCTTGGCGGCCAGCACGCGGCGGACCGATCGGTCGAGCACTTCCTGCGGGACGGTGCCGTCGCGCACCAGCCCGGGCAGGTGCAGCCAGTAATTGTTGCTGGCCATCGACATGTCGACGCCCGCCAGGAACGCGATCCGCGTCGCGTCGCGCGAATCCCTGGCGAAGCCCGCCGCGATCATTTCCTCGTCGCCGGTATAATCGCCGACGATGAAGCCCTTGTAGCCCCATTCGTCGCGCAGGATCTTCTGCAACAGCCACGGATTGCCGTGCGAGGGGATGCCGGCGATCTCGTTGAACGACGCCATGCCGCTGCCCGCCCCCGCACCGAAACCGGCGCGATACGGCGGCAGATACACCTCGCGCAGCGTCCGTTCGGACAGGTCGACGCTATTGTAATCCAGCCCCGATTCCCCGGCGCCATAGGCCGCGAAATGCTTGACGCACGCCATCACCGCATCGTTCGCGGTCAGGTCGTCGCCCTGGAACCCCTTGACCCGCGCGACCGCGAACAGCTCTCCCAGCCGCGGGTCTTCGCCCGCGCCCTCCATCGTCCGGCCCCACCGCTGGTCGCGCGCGATGTCGACCATCGGGAAGAACGTCCAGTCGATCCCCGCGCCCGCCGCCTCGTATGCGGCGACCCGGGCGGTGCGACGCGCCAGATCGGGTTCGAAGCTCGCCGCCTCGCCCACCGGCACCGGGAAGATCGTGCGATGGCCGTGGATGACGTCCGCGGCGAAGATCAGCGGGATCTTCAGCCGCGACTGGCGCATCACCGCGGTCTGCATCCGGCGCGCCATCTCCGCGCCATTGCCGTTGAACACGCCGGTGATCCGCCCCGCGACCACATCGGCCAGCTGCCCGTCGAAACTGGGGCCGTTAGTGGGCGGGTTCAACGCGGTGGCCACGCCCCCGCCCCAGGCGGCGGGCATCAGGTTCAGCTGCCCGCACTTCTCCTCGATCGTCATCCGCCCGATCAGCGCCTCGACCGACGCCGGCAGGCCGCCCGCCTCCGCCGCATCCAGCATCGCGCGCGCGGGGCTTGCCGCCCATGCCGCGATCGCACCGGCACCCAGCAGCGCGCCGCGCCGCGTGATCGTGCCGGACGCCGGGCGCGTGGTGGTGGTGGTATCGCTCATCGCATCTCTCTCCCTGACGGCCCCGGGCCGGGCCGGCGCGCGATTCGAAATCGCTTTCGCCGCGCCATGTAACCGGTTACGTAGCCGTTGCCGGGCAAATGCGGCAAACGGTTTTTGGAAGGGGAGCGTGGCAGGATCATGGCGTCGTCGACGATTCGCGATGTAGCCCGCGCCGCCGACGTATCGGTCGCCTCCGTGTCCCGCGTGCTCAACGATCACGCCAACGTCCATCCCGACACGCGCGAGCGGGTCCGTGCCGCTATCTCGGCGCTGGGATATGTGCCCCATGCCGGTGCGCGCAGCCTGTCGCTGGCGCGTACACAGGCGATCGGCGTCGTCCTGCCCGACCTGCACGGGGAGTTCTTCTCGGAAATCGTGCGCGGCATGGATCGCGCGGTGACGCCCGCGGGCTATCACCTGCTGCTGTCGAACATGCACGCCGATGCCGAACTGGCGGCACAGGCGATGCGCACGATGCGCGGCCGGGTCGACGGACTGATCGTGATGGCGCCGCACCTGACCGCCGATGCGCTGGAGGCGGCGCTGCCGCGTGGGCTGCCGACGGTCATGCTCAATACCGTTCCGTCGGGCGATCGCGCGGGGATACGCGTCGACAATGCCGCCGGCATCCGCGCCGCCGTCGCGCATCTGGCCGCGACCGGACGACGCGCGCCGGTGCATATCGCCGGCCCGGTCGGCAATGTCGATGCGGTCGCGCGCCGCGACGCCTTTGCCGCCGCGATGCGCGATCATTTCCCCGACGCGCCGGTACGGATCGTCGCAGGCGACTTCTTCGAGGAATCCGGCACCGCGGCGGTCGCCGCGCTGGTCGCGGAGGGCACGCCGTTCGACGCGGTCGTCGCCGCCAACGACATGATGGCGTTCGGCGCGCTGCAGGCGCTGCGCGATGCCGGGCGCCAAGTGCCCGAGCAGGTAGCAGTGACCGGGTTCGACGACGTGCCGCTCGCCCGCTACCTGGGCCTGACCACCGCGCACGTCCCGCTGGTCGACATGGGATCGCGCGCGATCGACCGGCTGCTGGCGCTGATCTCGCCCGGCCTGTCATCCGCCACGCACGGCGCGCGCGACCCCGACCTCATCATTCCCGAACTGATCGTCCGTCGCAGCAGCGGCGCTCCGGAGACCCTTTGACATGACCATCGTCACCGACCGCCGCGCGCTGATCGGCGGGGCCATGGCCGTCGGCGCCGCCAGCTTCGCCCCCGTCGCCGCGGGCGCGCCGGCCGCGCCGGCGCTGCCCGCGTGGTTCGGCGACCTCGAACGGCGCACCTTCGACTTCTTCTGGAACACCGCCAATCCGCGAAACGGACTGGTGCCGGATCGCTGGCCGACGCCGGCCTTCTCCTCGATCGCGGCGGTCGGCTTCGGACTGACGGCCTATCCGATCGGCGTGGAGCGCGGCTGGATCACCCGCACCCAGGCCCGCGCCCGCACGCTGGCGACGCTGCGCACCTTCGACACCCTGCCGCAGGGCGATGCGCGCAGCGGCACCGCCGGGCACAAGGGGTTCTTCTACCACTTCCTCGATATGGAAACCGGGCTGCGCTTTCGCGAGACGGAATTGTCGAGCGTCGATACGACCCTGCTGTTCCTCGGCATCCTGTTCGCCGGCGCATGGTTCGACGGCGCCGACGCGGACGAGGCGGCGATCCGCCGACTGGCGCAGCGCATCGTCGACCGTGCCGACTGGCGCTGGTTCACCAACGATCGCGGCACGGTGTCGATGGGCTGGCACCCCGAACGCGGCTTCATCGAACGCGCGTGGGACGGCTATAACGAAGGGATGATGGTCTATATCGTCGGCTTGGGCTCTGGCGCGCGGCCACTGGCGGATGGCGCGTGGGACGCCTGGTCGTCGACCTATTCGGCGTTCTGGCGCGGCAAAGGCGCCACGCGCCACCTCGCCTTCGCCCCGCTGTTCGGCCATCAGTACAGCCAGATGTGGATCGACTTCCGCGGCATCCGCGATGCCACGATGCGCCGCGAGCGGCTCGACTATTTCGAGAACAGCCGCCGCGCCACCTATGCCAACCGTGCCTATTGCATCGCCAATCCGATGCGCTGGGACGGGTATGGCCGCGATATCTGGGGGCTGACCGCCTGCGACGGCCCCGCCGACGTCACCTTGCCGTTCAAGGGGCGGCAGGCGACCTTCTTCGGCTATTCCGCCCGCGGCCCGCTCGGCCAGCCGGACGAGCGCGACGACGGCACGCTTGCCCCCACCGCCGCGCTCGGCAGCCTGGCGTTCGCGCCCGACATCGTCGTGCCGGCCGCCAATGCGATGCGCCGCTGGCCGGGCCTGTACGGCCGCTACGGCTTCCTCGACAGCTTCAACCCCAGCTTCCGCTACGACGTGCCCAAGGTATCGACCGGCACCGTCAGCAAGACCAGCGGCTGGGTGGCGAAGGATTATCTGGGCATCGACCAGGGCGCGATCCTGGGCGCGATCGCCAATACCCGCAACGAAGGCGTCTGGCGTGTCATGCGCCGCTCCCCCGTGATCCGCCGCGGGCTGGAGCGCGCGGGCTTCACCGGCGGGTGGCTGGCGCGATGAACGACGGGCTGGCGCGCGCGGTGCGCAAGGTCACGATCGTCGGCGGCGGCACGGCGGGGTGGATGGCGGCGGCGCTGCTGTCGCGGCTGTTCGCCGGCGGGGGGTTCGATATCCGCCTGATCGAATCGGACGAGATCGGCACGATCGGCGTCGGCGAGGCGACGATCCCCGCGATCCGCACCTTCCTGGAACTGGCCGGGCTGGATCAGGTGGAGATGATCCGCGCGACCCAGGCGACGTTCAAACTGGGGATCGAATTCGTCGACTGGCGCGCGAAGGGCACCAGCTACATCCACGGCTTCGGCACGATCGGGCAGGATCTGCTGTGGCTGCATACCCACCAGTTCTGGCTCAAATATGCCGCGCGCGGTCAGGCGAAGCCGTTCGATTTCTACGCGCTCAACTGCCTGGCGGCGCGGCGCAACCGCTTCTGCATGCCCGACGCGCGCAACCCGGGTTCGCCGCTGGCGGGGCTGGACTATGCCTATCATTTCGACGCCTCGCTGTTCGCCCGGCATCTGCGCGCCCAGTCGGAGGCCCGCGGCGTCACGCGGATCGAGGGGCGGATCGTCGACATCGTCTGCCGCGGCGAGGACGGGCATGTCGACCATGTCGTGCTGGCGGACGGCCGGACGGTGGACGGCGACCTGTTCATCGACTGTTCGGGGATGCGCTCGCTGCTGCTCGGCCAGGCGCTGGGCGTGGGGTATGAGGACTGGCGCCACTGGCTGCCGTGCGACCGTGCGCTGGCGGTGCCGTGCGCCAGCGTCGCGCCGCTGACCCCCTATACCCGCTCCACCGCGCGCGATGCCGGGTGGCAATGGCGCATCCCGCTTCAGCACCGCATCGGCAACGGCCATGTCTACGCCAGCGATCACATCTCGGACGACGATGCCGCCGCCACGCTGCTCGCGCACCTCGATGCCGCGCCGCTCGCCGACCCGCGCCCGGTGCGCTTCGCGCCCGGCCGCCGCCTGCGCGCGTGGGAGAAGAACGTCGTCGCGATCGGCCTGTCGAGCGGGTTCCTGGAGCCGCTGGAATCGACCAGCATCCACCTGATCCAGACCGCGTTGCTGCGGATCGTCGCGCTGTTCCCGGGCGAGGGCGTGAAGCCCGCCGACGTCGCCGAATACAATCGCCAGACCGCGTTCGAGATGGCCGACATCCGCGACTTCATCATCGCGCACTACAAGGTGACCGAGCGCGAGGACACGCCGTTCTGGGCCTACGTCAAGCACATGGCGATCCCGGATTCGCTGGCCGAGCGGCTGGAGCTGTTCCGCACCTCGGCGCGCTTCTTCCTGCACTCGCGCGCCGAGCTGTTCCGCGAGGAAAGCTGGGTGCAGGTACTGATCGGCCAGGGGCTGGCGATGCGGCACGATCCGATGGTCGATCTGATCCCCGACGCCGACGCGCTCGCGTACCTGCGCGATATCGAAGCGGTGATCGACGACGTCGCCGCGCGGATGCCCGATCACGCCGCCTTTGTGGCGCGCAACTGTAGCGCGGCGGCCACACCCGCGCGCTGAGCGGCACGGCCGTAACGACATATGCCCGAACCGGATTGACTTTCGACCGGCATTGGCGCTTCCAGAACGCGACGGAACAGGGGTTGCTTCGTCGCGAGTTGTAACCGGTTACGGAGGCACATCCGAACCGTTGCTTGATAACGAACTGTAACCGGTTTCACAGGGCCGGTCTGGGGAGGAACTGAACATGCGGTCTCGTTTGCCTTCGGGTCACGCTTTGGCACTCGGCATTTCGTCACTGGCGCTTGGCGCCGCGCTGATGGCGCCGTCAGCGGCTATCGCTCAGGCCACCTCCGCCGTCCGCGGCACCGTCGTCGGCGCGCGCCCGGGCACCACCGTGACGGCGATCGACGGCAATACCGGTCAGCGCATCACCGCACGTACCGGTGCCAACGGCACGTACGCCATTACCGGCCTGCGTCCGGGCACCTACCGCATCGAGGTTGAGGGTCGCCAGCCGCGCAGCGTCGTGCTGCCCGTCGGCCTGACCATCACGTTCGATGTCCCGGAGGGCGGCGCGCCTGCCGAGGGCGCCGGTGCGGGGGCGCCCGCAGAGGCCAGCGGCAACGACATCGTCGTGGTCGGCACCCGCCAGCAGGAAGTGCGCAGCGCGACCGTTTCGACCAGCGTCAGCCAGGCGCAGATCGAAAACCTGCCGCAGAACGACCGTAACTTCCTCAACTTCGCCGCGCTGGCGCCGGGCGTCAACGTCTCGCCGTCCGCCGGTGCGCGCCGGGTTCAGGCGGGCGCGACCAGTGCGGACAACATCAACGTCTTCATCGACGGCCTCAGCCTGAAGAACCCCGTCAACCACGGCGGCGTCGCCGGCCAGAACTTCTCGCTGGGCAACCCCTTCCCGCAGTCCGCAATCCAGGAGTTCAAGGTCGATACCCAGAACTTCAAGGCGGAATATGAGCAGGCCGGCTCCGCGATCATTACAGCGGTCACGAAGACGGGCGGCACCGAATTCCACGGCGGCGCCTTCGGCGAGTGGCAGCCCAAATCGTTCATCGGCCGTCCGTTCTTCGATCGCCCGGGCAATGCCAACAATCCTACCGGCGCCATTGCCAAGCCGGATTACAACCGCTGGCAATATGGGGCGGACCTGGGCGGCCCGATCATCAAGGACGTGCTCCACTTCTTCGCCGCCTTCGAGGGTACCGACCAGAAGCTGGCCTCCGACGCGATCAACCTGCAGACGTCGCAGGGCGTGCCCGCCGCGATCGCCAGCCGCTACAACGGCACCGCACCGAAGGATTTCAGCCAGCGGCTGTACTTCGGCAAGCTGACGTTCTTCGCCACCGACGCCGACACGGTGAACCTCAGCACCTTCCTGCGGCGTGAAAGCAACCTGTCCGACTTCGGCGGCACCTCGGTCCCGGAACATGGCCGCACGCTGGAAAGCAACAACGACCTGTTCCAGTTCGAATGGGCGCACCGCGGCACCAACTGGCTGAACGAATTCACCGTCGCCTATCAGAAGGTGCAGAACGGCACGCCGCGCGTCACGCAGGCGCCGGAGCAGATCCTGACCCCCGGTCGTGTCCCCCCGGCTCTTCAGCCGAGCACGGACACGATCGCCGCACTGGGTGGCGCGTCGTTCGAACAATATGACAAGCAGCGCACGCTGACGATCAAGAACAACGTCACGCTGACCGGCGACACCCACATCATCAAGGGCGGCCTGCGCCTGGCGTTCAACAAGCTGTCGCGCGAGGAAGACTTCCGCGGCAACGGAACCTATTTCTTCGAAGGCCCCAACTACACCTCTTTCGATGCCTCGACACCGTTCGCCGCCGAGGTATCGACCGTCCCGGTACGCGCGGCACAGACCAACAACACCCAGGTCGGCGTGTTCATCCAGGACGACTGGACGCCGGACGATCACTGGACGGTCAACGCCGGCATCCGCTGGGATTTCGAAACCGACGCCAAGAACGAGAATTTCGTCACCCCGTCGGCGATCGCCAATGCGCTGCGCAACTATGCCGGCTGGCAGGCTGCCGGGATCAACGCGGAGGATTACATCTCAAATGGCGACAACCGTCGTCCGTACTGGAAGGCGTTCCAGCCGCGCATCGGCGTCTCCTACGACGTCAAAGGCGACCGCGACCTGATCCTGTTCGCCGGTGCCGGCCGCTATTTCGACCGCCCGCTGTTCATCACCGCCGGCATCGAGACCATCAAATCCTATTATCAGTCGACGTCGCGCCTGAACTTCTGCGACGGCCCGAACCAGCCGACCTGCGTCGCGGTGGCCGCGGCCAGCGGCGGGACGCTGCCGCGCAGCTACACGCAATACAATCCGGCGTTCAAGAACGTCGACACGCTCCGCGCCGCGGCGATCGCCCAGGGACAGGGCGGCGACGTCTGGCTGCTGAACAACGATACGAAGCTGCCCTATTCGGACCAGTTCAACATCGGCATCCGCAAGCGGTTCGGCCCGGTGCAAACGTCGCTGGCGTTCAGCCACATCCGCAGCCACAACATCTTCCAGTTCGTCCGCGGCAACCGCTACTCGAACGGCTGGTACACGCGCCTGCTGCAGCGTGACGGGGCTGGCAACGTGATCGGCTGCACCGATGGCGGCAACACCTGGATCCAGGACCAGATGCCCGATGTCGACTTCGCTGCATGTCCGGCGAAGGCGGGTGATCTGGCCGGCTACAACGGCAAGCTGAACATCGGCCGCAACGATGGCGAAGCGGTGTACAACGCGATCTACATCACCGCAGAGAAGCCGTATTCGGATGCCTCGGGCTGGGGCTTCACCACCTCGCTGACGCTGCAGCGTCCGCGCACCAACGTCGCGCAGGAACTGGGTTCGGACGAATTCTTCAACGGCCCCGATCAGCGCGTCTATGGCTGGCAGAACGTGCCGGGCACCGAGAAGTATCGCTTCGTCGGCACCGGTATCGTCAAGCTGCCGTTCGACGTCCGCTTCTCGGGCACCCTGACCCTCGGGTCCGGGCCGTCGTTCGGCAATATCGTCTTCGGCCTGCCCAACCAGCCCCAGGAAGCGTGCTGCTTCGGCAACCTGGGCGGGAAGTTCTACCCGAAGGAAACCTTCGCCTATTCGAACCTCGACCTGCGGGTCGCAAAGACGTTCGAAATGCCGTGGGGCCATGATCTGGAGGCAAGCTTCGCCGCCTTCAACGTGTTCGACACCGTCAACCGCAACTATTCGGCATGGGGCGCCGGTTCGGGCCAGAACCCGACGTTCGAGGAGAACGGCACGGTCGGCAACGCCCGTTCGTTCCAGGCGGGGCTGAAGTACCGCTTCTAATCCGGTCGGGGCGATCGCCTGGCGGTCGCCCCGCCCCTGTTGCACCGGGAGAGCGGCGATGGTCCCGCAGCTGCTGCGCTTCGGGAGGGGCGAGCATCGCGTCGTCCAGCTCGACGGGCTGGATATCGACCCTGCCGGCGTGGTCGATATCGCCGCCGCGCTGGCGCCCTTTCCGCGCGGGCCGAACCCCAATTATCCCGGTGTCCGCCGCGTCCTGCGCGAGGCGGATACCGGCGCCTTCGCTTATGCCTGTGCGCTGCTGGAGGCGTGCGCGCCCTATATCGGCGGGGCGTTCGACATGGACGGCTTTGACCTGATCGAGGCGAGCTTCTCGATCGTCACCACCGCTCCCGACCGGCTCGCGCCGGCGCAGCGCGCGCCGCATGTCGATTCCGCCGATCCGCGCTATCTGGCGGTAATGCACTTCCTCGGCGGGGTGGCGGGCAGCGGCACCGCTTTCTACCGCCAGCGATCGACCGGGATCGAGGCGGTGACGCCCGCCACCCTGGCCACCTTCGTCGCGGCGGCACGGCGCGAATCCGGGACGCTCGCCGGCTACATCGACGGCAGCAACGCCGCGTTCGAGGAGATCGGGCGCGTCGCCGCGGCGCCCGGCCGCGTCCTCATCTATCAGGGCGCGCTGCTCCATTCCGGCATCATTCCGCCCGATCTGCCGCTCGACCCCGATCCGCGTCGCGGGCGGCTGACCGCCAATCTGTTCGTCAAGGGGCACTGACCATGTACCGCTTCCTGCCAGCGACCGCGATGGCGGCACTCGTTGCCGCCCCCACCCCCGTCCTCGCCAAGACCTACGCCAACCCGATCGACGTCGATTACCGCTACAATTTCGAACAGACGAACGAGGGCATCTCCTATCGCACCGGCGCCGACCCGGTGATCGTCCGGTTCAAGGGCGCCTATTACCTCTGCCTGACGCTGGCGGACGGCTATTGGCGCTCCGACGATCTGGTGAGCTGGCTCTTCGTCACGCCCAGTCGCTGGCCGATGAACAGCATCGTCGCGCCCGCGGTCACCTCGGATGGCGAGCGGCTGCTCATCATGCCGTCGATGACCGATCAGGGGACGATCCTGTCGACCAGCGACCCGGCCAGCGGGAAGCTCGATTTCTTCGTGCGCCGGATGCCGGTGCTGCCCGGGGCGGTGAAATCGGGGCTGGAGGATACGATCAGGCCGGGTCAGATCCCGCCCGGGCCATGGGATCCCGCGCTGTTCCAGGACGACGACCGGCGCTGGTATCTCTACTGGAATTCCTCGAACGTCTTCCCGCTGTACGGCGCGCCGGTGACCTTCGCCGACGGGCGGATGACCTATGACGCGCCGGCCGCGCCGCTGCTGTCGCTCCACCCCGACGTGCACGGCTGGGAACGCTTCGGTCAGGATCACAGCGGCGGGCTGCCCGACGGCACGCCGATCAAGCCGTTCATGGAAGGGGCGTGGGTCAACAAGGTCGGCGGGCGCTATTACCTGCAATATGGCGCGCCGGGGACGGAATATAACGTTTACGCCACCGGCGTGTACGTGTCGGACAAGGCGATGGGGCCGTTCACCTACGCCCCCTACAACCCGGTCGGGTACAAGCCCGGCGGGTTCGTACAGGGCGCGGGGCACGGCTCCACCTTCCAGGACGCCTATGGCAATTGGTGGAACACCGGCACGCCATGGATCGGCTATAACTGGACGTTCGAACGGCGCGTCGGCCTGTGGCCGGCGGCGTTCGCCGCGGACGGGCAGATGTCGGTCTCAACCCGCTTCGGCGACTTTCCGCACCGGATGCCGGATGGCCCGGTCGGCGATCCGGAATCGCTGTTCACCGGCTGGATGCTGCTGTCCTACCGCGCGAGCGCCATCGCCTCGTCCACCCAAGGGGAGCATCCCGCCGCCGACGTCACCGACGAGAACCCGCGCACCTTCTGGCTGGCCGGCGCCAACCGCGCGGGCGAGACGCTGACGCTCGACCTGGGCACCATCAAGACCGCGCGCGCGGTACAGGTGAACTTTGCCGACTACAAGTCCGGCCGGTTCGGCGACGCGGACGACATCTACACCGAATTCCGGTTGCAAGGCTCGCGGGACGGCACGCAATGGGAAACGATCGCGCAGACCGATCACGGCGCAGGCCGGCGCGACCGGCCCAACGCCTATTTCGAACTGCCGCGCCCTGCCCGCCTGCGCTATGTGCGCTACGTCCACGGCCATGTCGGCGCCGCCCATCTGGCGATCAGCGACATTCGCATATTCGGCAACGGCGGCGGCACGGCGCCCGCCCGCCCCGCCAGCGTCACCGCGACGCGCGATCGCGATACCCGCAACGCGCGTATCGCCTGGGCGCCGGTGAAGGGGGCGACCGGCTACAATGTCCGCTGGGGTATCCGCCCCGATCGCCTCGCGCTGACCTATCAGGTCTTCGCCGATACGTTAAAAAGCGACAACGGCCGCGCGTATCTCGACCTGCGCGCGCTCGACGTCGGGCAGGATTATGTCGTCGCGGTGGAGGCGTTCAACGACAGCGGCGTCTCTCCGCTCAGCCAGCGTCGCCCGCTGCGCCGCTGACCCGCGCCAGCGCCATGCCGGCGCGGATCGGCGCGCCCTCGACCAGCGCGGGGTCGAGCGTCACGCCGCGCGACACGAACACGATGATGGTGGAGCCATGCTCGAACCAGCCCATCTCGTCCCCCCTGGCGGCGCGCGCCGTGCAGGCGACGCGCGCGCCGCCCTGCTCGCGCAGTGTCCGTCGGGTGTCCATGAACGACAGCCGGATGCTCGCTACCAAGATCGCGGCGACCGGCACCAGCAGCATCGGCGTGCCGCCCGCGTCCAGCCGCGTTTCGATCACCGCACGTTCGTTGCGGCAGAACAATCGCTCGACCCGCTTGAGCGCGATCGGGTTCACGTTCCAGCAGTCGCCCGACAGATACGTCACCCCCTCCACCGTCAGGTCCGCGGGCGCGTGGAAGCGGTGGTACATCGCCGCGGTCAGCCGCAGCGTGACGAACGACCCGTCGCGATACCGCTCGACCAGCGCCGGATCGGGGATCAAATCGCCCAGGCGATAGGGAAAGCCCTTCACCTGATAGACGCGGTCGCCCTCGATCCGCCCATGCGCGCCGACGATCGCATCGCACGGGCTGGCGATCACCGCCGGATCGGCATCGAACGCGCGCGCACCGGGGCGCAGCCGCCGGACGAAGCCGTCGCGCAGGCTGGCGAAGCGGGTCGTTTCCGCATCCGACAGGTCGACGTCGGAAAAGAACCGCCACGCCGCCACCGCCGGCCGCGCGATCAAAGGATGCTCGATCGCCGCGATCCGCCCGACGATCCGCGTCGCCAGCCGCCGCGGAATACGGTTGGTCAGCAGGAAATTCAGGTCTTCCTGCATCAAGAGGCGAAGGAAAGCACCGCGCATTGTCACACCTGCGTCATCGTGAGGGAGTGGAAGGCGCCATGCAGAACAGCAAGCTTGCCGCCGCCATCGCCGCCGGTACCGCCGCCGGGATCGTCGCCGTCGCCAAGGCGCGCACGCGCCTGCGCCTGTCGCGCGCCAAGCATCCGTCGCTGGGCGGGCATGTCCGCATGGCCAAGCGGGTGGCGGGGCAGATCCCCTTCTACACCCACCCGGAGGAATCCTTCTTCCGCGCCGACGGCGCCGACGACGCGGTCGCCGCCCGCCGCCGCGACGGCCTGCAACGCCTGTCGACGCTGTTCGCGCAGCGGTTTCCGCAGACGCTGGCGCTGACCGCGGAGACGCGCGCCGGCCTGTCCGACCTGCAATTCACCGGCCGCTACCGCGTCCCCTTCCCGTTCAGCGCGGTCGTCCGCGACAAGCTGCCCAGCGGCGCGTTCCTGGAACGGTCCGACGGCGCGTGGCTGGTCGACCTGGACGGCAACCGTCTGATCGACCTGACCGGCTCCTATGGCGTCAACCTGTTCGGCAACGATTTCTACAAGGCGACGATGCGCGAGGCGCTGGAGACCGCCGAGCCGCTGGGCGGCGTGCTGGGGGCGTTCCACCCGATCGTCGCCGACAATGTCCGGCGCCTGCGCGACCTGTCGGGGCTGGACGAGGTGTCGTTCCACATGTCCGGTACGGAAGCGGTGATGCAGGCGGTGCGGCTGGCGCGCTATCACACCGGGCGCCGCCGGCTGGTCCGCTTCGCTGGCGCCTATCACGGCTGGTGGGGCGATGTGCAGCCGGGCATCGGCAATCCGGTCCCCGCCGACAACACGCTGACGCTGGCCGACATGTCGGAACGCACGCTGGAGGTGCTGGCGACGCGCAAGGATATCGCCTGCGTGCTGGTCAACCCGCTTCAGGCGCTCCACCCCAATGCCGGCGCCCCGTCGGACAGCCAGCTGGTCGACAGCGGACGCCGCGCGGGTGCCGATCTGGAGGCCTATGCCGGCTGGCTGCGGCGGCTGGCGGCGGTATGCCGCACCAACGGCATCATGCTTATCATGGACGAGGTGTTCGTCGGCTTCCGCCTGGCGCCGGGCAGCGTCGCACGCCGTTTCGGCCTGCAACCCGACATGATCACCTGGGGCAAGACGCTGGGCGGCGGCCTGCCGATCGGCGTGCTGACCGGGCGCGCGGACCTGATGAAGCGGTGGCGCGACGATCGCCCGATCGACATCTGCTTCGCGCGCGGCACGTTCAACTCGCACGCCTATGTCATGGCGGCGACCAACGCCTTCCTGCGCCGGCTGGAAACGCCCGAGATCCGCGCGCTGTACGACGGCGTGGACGAACGCTGGGACGCGCGCGCCGCGCGGCTCAACGTCATGCTCGCCGACGCCGGACTGCCGGTCGGCGTCGCCAATCTCTCGACGATCTGGACGGTGCTCTACACCCGCCCGTCGCGCTACAACTGGATGCTGCAATATTACCTCCGCGCCGAGGGGCTGGCGCTCAGCTGGGTCGGCACCGGGCGGCTGATCTTCAGCCTGGATATCGACGAGGCGCTGTTCGACGAGATCGCGCGCCGCTTCGTCGCCGCCGCGCGCGCGATGCAGGCGGACGGCTGGTGGGATGGCCCGGAGACGACCGACAAACAGCTGCGCCGCCGCGCGCTGAAGGAGGCGCTGCGCGCCCGGCTGGGGCGATAGCGCCTCGGCCAGACGCTCGGCCCCTTTGCGCACCCTCACCCGCAACGTCATCCCAGCGAAGGCTGGGATCTTTCGCCGTTCACGCGGCACGGGAGCCGCGGGAGGCCCCAGCCCGCGCTGGGGCGATGTCGCGCACCCCCGCCCCGTCTCACACCGCGGCGTGGTGATCCGATCGCTGGCCCTTCAGCAGCTTGACCGGCGCCGTGCGATACAGGCGGAAATCGGTGAACGGATCGGTGACGATCTTGGTGGCCCACACGATCCCGGTTTCCAGATCGCGCTGGATCCACAATTGCGTCACCCGCAGCACGATCGCGCCCACGCCCAGCAACAGCCAGCCGAACCCGACATGGCGCAGGAAGCCCATCGTCCCCGCCGGTTCGTCCAGCATGCCGAACAGCGTCGGCTGAGCCGCCAGCACCGCCGGCACCGCCAGCCACAGCCCCATCAGCACGTATTTGCGCATCAGATTGTAGCCTACCTTCACCTCTTCCTTATATTCGTTCGTCACGTCATTCTCGTGATCGTAGCCCTTCGGCTCGAAAAAGAAGTGCCCGGCCTGCCGGCTGGTCATCGCCACGCCCCACGCCAGCAGGCTGGCCAGCGCGACGTCGACGAACAGCAGCGCGTAGGCGGTCATGAAGGTGCAGGCGCTGACGAAATGCAGGCTCTGGTTGACCAGATCGTGGTGATAGAAACGGTGGTCGTCCCACCGTTGCTCGGCCAGCTGCGCGCGGAAACCGGGATTTCCCTGTTCGTCCTCGAAACGAAGCTTGCGGATCGCCGGCATCATGCATTCTCCCGCTTGGCGATACGGACCAGCGAGAAATGCCCCAGCGGCGGTATCTCGCGCTTCTCGATCAGTTCGACGTCACCGCGCGTCGCGATCCAGTCGGTATAGAGCGCGAACGGGAAGTCGGTGCGGAACCCCAGCCGGCTGGTGATCGGCATCAACGTCTTCTCGATCGCGCCGCGCACGCCCTGTTCGGCGCCGACCCGGGTGGTGATGATGATCTCCCCGCCCGGGCGGCACACGCGCGCGAATTCGTCCAGCGCGCGCGCGGGATTGGCGACCGCGCTGACGACATATTGCGCGACCACCACGTCGAAGCTCTGGTCGGCGAAGTCGAGCGCCTCGGCATCGCCGACGCGGATCGCGTCGATGTTGCGCAGGCCCAGCCGCGCGACGCGGTCGCGCGCCTTGTCCAGCATGTCCTCGGAGATATCGACACCGGTCACCCGGCTGCCCGCGGCATAGCCGGGCAGCGAGATGCCCGTGCCCACGCCCACTTCCAGGATACGTCCGCCGATCCGGTCGGCGGCGCGGATCGCGCTCGCCCGCCCCTGGCGGAACACCGGCCCGAACACCAGGTCGTAAATCGGGGCCCACCGGTCATAGGCCTGGGCCACGCCCGCCGTCGTCATCGTCGCTGTCATGTCAGCCGCTCAACCTTACGCTAGTCTGCGCGCGGGGCCGGTTCGCGACCCGACGTCGTAAGGATGCTGTCGCCGGTTTTCATGTCACCGTGAC
This sequence comes from Sphingomonas adhaesiva, assembly GCF_002374855.1. GTDB lineage: Bacteria > Pseudomonadota > Alphaproteobacteria > Sphingomonadales > Sphingomonadaceae > Sphingomonas > Sphingomonas adhaesiva. The sequence goes on along the minus strand of NZ_NWVC01000001.1, from coordinate 133,139 downwards.
GACGATTGGGTTACCGGCGCCGTCACCGAAACGACGCGCGACTGACACATCACGCGAAAGGGGCGACCCGTCGCCGGATCGCCCCTTCGTTTCCCATCCTGCCGGATCGCATGGCGATCCGGGGAGAGCTTAGCGCTTCGAGAACTGGAAGCTGCGACGCGCCTTCGCGCGGCCGTACTTCTTGCGCTCGACGACGCGGCTGTCGCGGGTCAGGAACCCGGCGGCCTTCACCGGCGCGCGCAGCGCCGGCTCGTACTTGGTGATCGCCTGGCTGATACCGTGCTTCACCGCGCCGGCCTGACCCGACAGGCCGCCGCCCTTGACGGTGCAGACGACGTCATACTGACCTTCGCGCTCGGTGATGCCGAACACCTGGTTGATGACGAGACGCAGCGTCGGACGCGCGAAATAGATTTCCTGGTCGCGGCCGTTGATGGTGATCTTCCCCGAACCCGGCTTCAGCCAGACGCGCGCGACGGCGTCCTTGCGGCGGCCGGTGGCATAGGCGCGGCCGTACTTGTCGAGTTCCTGCGGACGCAGCGGCGCGCGCTGCACCGGGGCTTCGACCTCACCGGCCAGATAGGCCTCGGCGGAGGCGTCGGCCTGCTCGACCGCGCCCTCGCGCTGCTGCTGCAGCGCGGCGCCCAGATCGGAAAGGGACTGGCGGTTGTCGGACATTATGCGCCCACCTTGTTCTTGCGGCTCATGCCGGCGATGTCGAGGACTTCGGGGTTCTGCGCCTCATGCGGGTGTTCGGCGCCCTTGAAGATGCGCAGGTTGCGCATCTGCTGGCGGCCCAGCGGCCCGCGCGGGATCATGCGCTCCACGGCCTTTTCCAGAACGCGCTCGGGGAACTTGCCCTCCAGCACCTTCTGCGGCGTGATGCCCTTGATGCCGCCGGCATAGCCGGTGTGCTTGTAATAGACCTTGTCGGTCAGCTTGTTGCCGGTGAACCGCACCTTGTCCGCGTTGATGACGATGACATTGTCACCGCAATCGACGTGCGGGGTGAACGACGGCTTGTGCTTGCCGCGCAGGACGTTGGCGATCACCACTGCGGCGCGGCCGACCACCAGGTCGGTGGCGTCGACGATGTGCCACTTCTTCTCCACCTCGTGCGGCTTGGCCGCCTTGGTGGTCTTCATCAGCGCCTTCATGGGGCTTCAGACCTTATGTTCGCGTCGAAAAGAAAAAGACGCGCCATCCCGCCGGACATGCGCGCCGTTGGCGGTCGCATTGCCGCCGCGCCGCGCGAAAGTCAACATTTCGGGGGCATTCCTGACGGGTATTATGATACCACAGGGGTCAGGCGGAGAGTGACGGTCTTCACCAGCGACGCCGCGCCGTCACGCGACCGGCGCTGCTCCACCACCTCTTGCGCCAGTCCCGACCGTGGCGCGAGGCGTACCCGCCGGCGGAGCGCGAACACGGCCTGGCCGTCCGCCCCGGCGACATCCGTCGCGACGATGATCGCGTTGCCGATGACCTCGGTCGTCTCCACCCCGCTCGCCCGGCCCGACGTGCCGTCATGGCGCGCATATGGCAGCGTGACGGGACGCTCACCCGGCTTGCGCGACGTCAGGTCCGCCGCAATCGCCGCGGTCAGCGGCTCGGCCAGGATGATGTCGCGCTGCGCGGCGGGCACCGCGTCGTGCAGCCGCAGCGCCGCGGCGTTCGCCGTCCCGATCGCCGACAGCGCGGCGCGCAAGCGCGCCCATGCCCCGTCGCGATCGCGCACGCCGGTCAGCCGCCCCTCGCGGTCCAGCTCGACCTCCACCGGCACCGCCGCCATCGCGCGCTGTACCGCGCGATAGCCGTCGTCGCCCGCGACGCTGTCGGGCACGATCCGCATCGTCGCGGTATAGCCGGCGCCGTGACGCGCGAACGTCACGATGCGCGTCGTCGCGAAGCGGCGTACCTGCCGCCCGTCGTCGCGCTCCTCGATCCGTTCCAGCCGATAGGCGCCGGCAGCGGGTGCGAAGCGCGCATCGGCGGGCGCGGCGGCAAGGAAAGCCGCCATCGCCAGCCATGCCGATCGCCTCATGCCGGGCGGCGGCCCACCACATGCGCCGCCGATACCGCCGCGATCAGCAGCAGCGCGGCATTCGCCTGATGCGCGACCGCGACGACGATCTGCACGCCCGTCAGCAGCGTCGCGATCCCCAGCACGATCTGCGCCGCCACCAGCGCGACGACCGCCGCCGCCACGCCCGGCGCGCCTGCCCGGCGCGCCCGCACCGCCAGCCACACCAGCGCCCCCGCGGCGGCGAACGCCAGCCAGCGGTGGATGAACTGCACAACCACCGGATTGTCGACCGCATTGGTCCATGCCGGGGCCAGCATCGGCACGTTCGCCGGGAACAGCGCGTCGCCCATCAGCGGCCAGCTGGCAAAGGCATAGCCCGCGTCCAGCCCGGCGGTGAACGCCCCGAACACGATCTGGACCGCCAGCGCCGCCAGCGCCACCACCGCCACGCCGCGCAGCCGCGCGGGCCGCGCCAGCGGGTTGCGGGCCAGTACGCGCAGGTCGCGCGCGGTCCACACGATCCCCGCCAGGATGAACAGCGCGGTCCCCAGATGCACCGCCAGCCGCACATGGCTGACGTCGGTACGCACCGACAGGCCGCTGGCGACCATCCACCAGCCGATCGCCCCCTGCAGCCCGCCCAGCGCCAGCAGCGCGGTCAGCCGCCAGCCATAGCCGCGCGGGATCCGCCGCCGCACCGCGAACCAGATCAGCGGCAGGGCGAACGCCAGGCCGATCACCCGCCCCAGCAGCCGGTGGACATATTCCCAGAAGAAGATCGCCTTGAACCCTGCCAGCGTCATGCCGCGGTTCAGTTCCTGATATTCCGGAATGCGCTGGTAATTGGCGAATTCGGCCTGCCATTGCGCATCGTTCAGCGGGGGCACGATGCCGCTGATCGGTTTCCATTGCGTGATCGACAGCCCCGATTCGGTCAGCCGGGTGATCCCGCCGACGATCACCATCGCGACGATCAGCGCCGCGACCATGTACAGCCACCGCGCGACGGTCGCGGGACGGGCGGAAACGGAGTATCCGGAACTGGCCTGAAGCATGGCGCCGTGTAGCGCATCGCACCGCCCCCCGCCATCCCGCGGCGGATCATCCCGGGGGCGTCATTCCGCCGCCTGGGACACCGCCTCCTGATCCAATAGCTGCGTCAGCGCGGTGACGTCCGCGCCCGCGGGCACGATCCGCCAGCGTCCGGGCCGGCGACTGTCCACCAGCGTCACCGCCCCCTTGGGACAGATGCCCAGGCAGCGCGTCTCGACCACGCCGATCGCCGCCTTGCGCCCCTTGCCGAAACCGGGTTCGTCGCGCAGCGCCTTCGTCAGCGATCGCTTGCCCCTGGGGCCGAACCCGCCGCCGATCTTCTTCGAACATTTGCCGCACACCAATAGCGCGGCGTCCCAATGGGAACGGACGTGGTCCTTCATTCCGCCGGCCCGGGGCGCCAGGTGCGCGCGTCCTCGGCGCTGCGCAGCACCTCGTACGCCGCCTGGATCGCATGGAAGCGCGCCGCGGCATCCGCGTCGCCGGGGCGCACGTCGGGGTGATGCGACTTGGCCAGCCGCCGCCACGCCAGCTTCACGTCGTCGAACGTCGCGTCGACCTCCAGCTCCAGCACCTCCAGCGCGCGCATCTCGTCGCGTGAGCGGGTGCCGTCGCCCGGCCCGGCCCATTGCTGATGACGCGACTGGGTGAAGCCGCCGGCATCGCGCCGCTCGTCCGCCTCGCGCTGCGCGGCTTCCTCCGCCGACAGCCCCTCGAAGTAGTTCCAGCCGCGATTGTATTCGGCGGCGTGAGTCTGGCAGAAATACCAGCGGTCCGGGCTGTTGGGGGATTTCGGCGCGGGGCAGTCGCCCGGTTCCTCGCACCCGTGGCGGTCGCACAACCGCACGGTCGTCGCTTCCCGGTTGGCGCCATAGCCGCGCCAGCGGGGAAAGCCCCAGTCGTTCGATCGGGAGGGAATACGTGCCATTCCTCCCGCACATAGGAGCGCGCGCCGCACTCGCCAAGCGTGCAACGGGTGGCCCGCTGTCGCGGCACGCGCCGGAAGACATGGCCGCCGCCCGGCGATATGAGCCGGCGATGGCCCGGCTGCTGCTGTTCAACAAACCCTTCGGCGTTCTGTCGCAATTCACCGACCGTGGTTCGCCGACCGTCCGGTCGACCCTGTCGGACTTCATCGACGTAAAGGGCGTCTATCCTGCCGGGCGGCTCGATCGCGACAGCGAGGGGTTGCTGCTGTTGTGCGATGACGGGCGGTTGCAGGCGCGCATCGCCGACCCGCGCTTCAAAATGCCCAAGACCTATCTCGTCCAGGTCGAAGGCGATCCGAAGGAACAGGAACTGGCGCGCCTGCGGCAGGGCGTCCGGCTCAAGGACGGCATGACGCTGCCTGCCGATGTCGCGCGCATCGACGCGCCGGACGTGTGGCCGCGCACGCCGCCGATCCGGGAGCGAAGGCTCATTCCCGACAGCTGGCTGCGCATCACCATCCGCGAAGGGCGCAACCGGCAGGTCCGCAGGATGACGGCGGCGGTCGGGCTGCCCACGCTGCGGCTGGTCCGCTGGTCGATCGGCGACTGGTCGGTCGACGGCATCGCACCGGGCCGGTTCGAGGAAGCGCACGCCGGCACAGGCGTTGATCGACAGGGTTTCGAACGGCCATGAATTACCGCCACTCCTTCCATGCCGGCAACAGTGCCGACGTCGTGAAGCACCGCCTGCTGATCGAGCTTGTCCGCGCGCTGCAGCAAAAGCCGGGCGCCTTGACCCTGATCGACACCCATGCCGGCTGCGGGCTGTACGACCTTGGCGGCGAACAGGCGCTACGCACCGGCGAGGCGGCACATGGCGTGCTGCGCGCCTTTGCCGACGCCAACCCGCTGCTGGACGACTATCGCGCCGCCGTCCGGGCGGTGAACGTCGGGCCGGAACCGCGTCTCTACCCCGGCTCGCCGCGGTTCCTGGCGCAGCTGCTGCGTCCGCAGGACGTGCTGATCCTGAATGAGAGACATCCCGAGGACGCCCGCGCATTGCGCGGTGCGATGCGCTCCACACCCGCCGCGGTCCATGAGCGCGACGCCTATGAATTATGGCTGGCGATGCTGCCGACGCGGACCGCTCGCGGCATCGTGGTGGTCGATCCGCCGTATGAACAGACCGACGAGCGCGACCGCATCACCGCGACGCTCGCCGCCGCGCACCGCAAATGGGCGCATGGCGTGACGGTCATCTGGTATCCGCTGAAGGACCGTACCGCGCACGAGCGGTGGAAGCATCACCTTCGCGCGCTGCGCATTCCGAAGTTTCTGGTCGTCGAACATTGGCTGTACGACGCCGATCAGCCCGGCATCTACAACGGCGCCGGGCTGTTCATCGTCAACCCACCCTATGCCTTCACGCAGGCGCTGCCGCCGTTGCTGGAGGCGCTCCGCACCGCCTTGGCGCCGGAGGGACACCGCGGCGCGATCACCGCGGACTGGCTGGCCGACGCGCGCTAACGGCGCCGCCGCCGGCCGCGTCAGTTACCGTCGGCGTCGACCGTGAACACCACTGGCTTGCCGCGCGTCGCCGGCTCCCAGCCGGCCGACAGGGCGGCCCGCACGCATCGGGTGATCGTCGCATCGTCCAGCGGAAGACGACCGCGCGGCAAGCCTTTCAACAGCCGCTTGGGCGGCGGGAATTCCACCCACGCCTCGCGCCGGGCATCGCGCTGCTGAAGGGCGATCGTCATCCCCTTCCAGCCTTCGTCATCCGATTGATGCGGTTCGCGTTGAAGGTGCCAGTCGTAGGTGGCACCATCCACCTCGACGCTGCCGCCGCTGCTATGGGACTTTGACATGCCGCGCCCCTAGCATGTCGGCGCGATCGGGACAGCTGGCAGCGGCACGCCCCGCGCCTGCGCGCGACACGGACGGGTTGTTGATGTGCAGCCCGAACCAGTTGGCCGGGGGCACGCCCCGCGCCTGCGCGCGACACGGACGGGGCAGCGGCAACGAAAACGTCAGAGGGCCTGTAAGCCGGGTTCTGTCCACTCCCCGAAGGAAGATGGGCGACCATTCCTCTCGGCGTGCCGTTGCCGACACGCTCCAGCAACCAACCCGGGCAGCGGGCGGGAACACGCCCCGGACGCATCGCTGCGCCCATGCCGCCCCTATTCGGTCTTGCTCCCGGTGGGGTTTACCGTGCCGCGGCCGTTACCGGCGCGCGCGGTGCGCTCTTACCGCACCCTTTCACCTTGACCGGGCCGAGGCCCAGGCCGTCTGCTCTCTGTTGCACTGTCCCTGACCGCGGGCTCGCGCCCTTGGCCGGCGGGCGTTACCCGCCACCGTCGTTCCGCGGAGCCCGGACTTTCCTCGGCATGTATCGCTACATGACGCGGCCGCCCGGCCCTCTGACGCGCCTGCCCCTAGCGTGCCGGCGCCGGTTAGGGAAGCGGCGTCAATCGTCGCCCTGCGGACGCGGCAGCAACAGCGCCAGCAGGATCATGCGACATTCCGCGTCGATTTCTCCGTCGATCAGTTCGGGGCGAAAACGCCGCTGGAACGCCATGATCGCGGCCATCCGGTCGCTGACGTCGTATCCGAAGCGCTCCAGCGCCAGGCAGAACGCCGCCTCTCCCCAGAACGGGTCCATCAGGTTCTTGGTCGGGCGCGGCAGCGCCAGCCGCAGCCGCGACAGGCGGTGCCACGGAAACAGCTCGCCCGGATCGCGCTTGCGCACCGGCGCCACGTCGGAATGGCCGACGATGTTGCCGCGCGTGATCTCGTATCGGTCCTTCAGGTGCGCGACCAGCCGCACCACCGCATCGACCTGCGGTTCGGGAAAGCGGCGATAGCCATGTTCGTGGCCGGGATTGACGATCTCGATCCCGATCGATGCGGAATTGACGTCGTCGATGTCGCGCCAGTGGCTCTTGCCGGCGTGCCAGGCGCGCTTGTCGTCGTCGACCAGCCGGATGATCGCGCCGTCCTCGTCGACCAGGTAATGCGCCGATACCTCGGCCGCGGGATCGCACAGCCGGTCGATCGCCTCCTGCGCGGTCTTCATGCCGGTATAATGCAGCACGATCATCGTGATCGGCAGCCGGCGGTCGTTGAAATTGGGCGACGGCATCTCAACGCAGTTCATCGCGTGCGCCGATCCTGTGCCCGTGTCCGTCCGATCACGCCCGCAACCCCCCGCATCCTTGCCGTGCGAGGGGCTTCCTTATGACGACTGTGCGCCCGACGCCACCTCCGCCGCACCGCCGGGTGCCGACGGGGCATGTCCGCTCGCCTCGTAGAAGCCGCGCGCGCGTCGGCTGGGGCGCAGTTCGTCCGACAGGCCGATCACCGTCTCCCCCGCGCCCAGCAGCAGCAGCCCGCCGGGCTTCAGCGCACCGGCCAGTCGCTCCAGCACCTGTCCGCGCAGGCGCGGCACCAGATAGAACAGGACGTTGCGACACAGGATCAGGTCGAAACGCCCCGCCGGGGGCGGTTCCGCGACCAGATTGTGCCGCCGATAGGTGACGGCGTTCAACAGCGGCCGGGATGCCGCCCACAGGCCGTCCGCGTTGGGCGAAAACCATTGCATCATCCGGCGGACCGGCAGGCCGCGCTGGATCTCGAACTGCGAATAGGCGCCCTGCCGCGCCCGCGCGATCGCCGCGCCCGATACGTCGGTGGCGACGATTTCCGGCATCCGCGGCCAGTTTTCCGCCGCCTTGCGCTCCGCGAACAGCATCGCCAGCGACAGCGCCTCCTGCCCGGTCGCGCAGGCCGCGCACCAGATATGCACCGGCATCCCCGCCGCCAGCGGCTCCGCCACGGCCTGGACCGCCGATTCGATCACCCCGGCATCGCGGAAGAACGACGTTTCCTGGTTCAGCAGCAGGTCGACGACCTTGTCCGCCAGCGCCTCGTCACGTCCCGCGCGCAGCCGCCGGGCCAGTTCGGCGACATCGTCGATCGACAGGCCGGCCAGCAACGGCTTCAGCGCGGTGTCCAGCCGCCAGCTGCGGTTCGGCGCGATCCGCTGCCCGGTGCGCTGCTCCAGCAGGCCGGCCAGCAGCCGCGCGCATCCCGGGTCGGCCGCGGGCACCGCCATGTTCATGCGATGCGCCCCGCCGATGCGGCGATCGACCGGCCCAGCGCGTCGGGCGGCAGGACCGCCTGCGCCAGCCCGGCGTCAGCCACCGCGCCCGGCATTCCCCATACCACCGATGTCGCGCGATCCTGGACCAGCACGGTGCCACCGGCCGCGCGTACCGCCCGCGCGCCCTCCAGTCCGTCGCGTCCCATGCCGCTCAGCACGATCGCCAGCAGGCGCGGGCCGTAGACCGCCGCCAGGCTGGCGAACATCGGGTCGACCGACGGCAGGTTGCCCGTGGGCACCGTGGCGTTCGACAGGCGCACCACCGCATCCTCCGGCGCGCGCCCGCTCACCGTCAGATGCGCGGTACCCGGCGCGACCAGCAGCTGGCCCGCGACGGCGCGCGCGCGATCGGTGGCGATCGCCGCCGGGCGGCGCGCCGACATCTGTACCTGGGCGGCGAAATAGGGGGAAAAGGCGGGCGGCAGATGCTGCGTCACGAAGATCGGCTGGCGCACATCCTCCGGCACTTCGCCCAGCAACGACGCGAGCGCGTGGATGCCGCCGGTGGACGCGCCGATCGCGATCGCATCGAACGCCGGCAGCGGTACCGGCGGGTGGATCGCGCGGCGCGGCGCCTCGACGGCCGATGTCGGCGGACGCGTCAGCATGTCCAGCCGCGCCAGCAACACCTCGCCGAACCGGCTGGCGAAGGCGCCGGCGTCGGGCTTCACCAGCGTGTCGGCGGCACCCAGCGCCAGCGCGCGCATCGTCATCGCGGCGCCGTCGGCCGCGGCGCTCGACACCACCAGCACGCGCGCGCCCTGCCCCGCGGCGATCAGCTGCGGCAGCGCGTCGATGCCATGGGTATGCGGCATCTCCAGGTCGAGCAGGATCAGGTCGACCCGCTCGCGCGACAGGAATTCCAGCGCGCGGCGCGCGTCCGGCACCGCGGCGGCCAGGGCGAAGCGATTCTCCGACGTCACGAACCGCGACAGCACCGCGCGCGCGACCGCCGAATCGTCGACGATCAGAACCCGCGGCACGACGCCGCCGGCGGCCTTCGCAGTGGAAAGAGAACTATGCACCTCGGGCTGCCTCAAAGGCGTCGCGTCGGCGGGTCAGGCCACGCCGACGATCTGCAGCTTGCTGTGCAGCGTTTCGCGGTCGAACGGCTTCATGACATATTCGTCCGCCCCCGCCTCGATCGCGGCGCGGATATGCGCCATGCCGTTCTCAGTGGTGCAGAACACCACCTTGGGCCGGTGCGACAGCGTTTCGGTGCCCAGCGCGCGCAGGAACTCCATCCCGCTCATCACCGGCATGTTCCAGTCCAGCAGGACGACGTCGGGCGTCGACAGCCGGCATTGTTCCAGCGCCTCGCGCCCGTCGGCGGCCTCCGCCACGGTGAAGTCCAGCGTTTCCAGGATATGACGGGCGACCTTCCGAATCACCTTCGAATCATCGACGATCAGGCAGGTCTTCATGACGCGGTCCCAGCTTACTCAGCACACGGCGGCAGTATGCGCGGTAACATGTTGTTTTGGCGTTAATGCGCGCCGGCCATCATTCGATTGCACCGGCCCGGGCGACCAGGCGGTCGATGTCCAGCGCCAGCAACGTTTCCTGGCCGCGTTCCGCCACCCCCGACACGAAGTCCCAGGCCGCGTCGGACGCGCCGCCCATGCCGGGCGGCCGCGGCGCGATCTCCACCGCCTCCACGTCCTCCAGCATGTCGACCGCGATCGCGTACAGATGCCCGTCGACCATCGTCGCGACGGCATGGCCGATCGCGCCGTCCCCCGTGGGCCGCGGCGGCACGCCCAGCAATTGGCGCACGTCCAGCACCGTGGCGACGCGGCTGCGCATCGCCGCCAGCCCGATCACCGCCGGTCCCGCGCCGGGGGCCGGCACCGCGCGGTCCAGTTCCACTACCGACGCGACGCGATCGGTGTTGAACATCACGCCGCAGCCGCCGACATGCGCGATCAGGTGCAGGGTATCGGTCACGCGCGATGCTCCTTCAGCGCCGCGACCAGCGCGGCGCGGTCATAGCGGTACAGCGGCTGGCCGCGCGTCCGGCTCAGCCGGATCGCGGGGCATGGCGCCGTGTCCGCCTCCTCCTCGATCGCCAGCGCGACGGTCGCGCGCTCGCCCGGCGGCAACGCCCGTACGACGCGATAGCCCGATTGCTCGATCGCGGGCTTCAGGAACGTCTCCATCCACGCGCTGTGGCTGCCGTGCAGCAGGCACAACGGGCGCTCGCTGGCGACCGGGACGTCGGTGAACAGCATCAGCGGGTCGACCAGTTCGATCGGCTCGCCTTCGATCACCACCAGCCCGGCGACCGCCCCGGCCCCCGCATCGGCCGGCGCGGGCGCGATCTCCTCGGGCAACGGCATGATCTCGATCGGCTCGGCGATCGGATAGGCCAGTTCCTGACCGTCCAGTTGCAGGCGAAGCACCTTGGCGATCGTCTCGGCCCGCACCTTCTGCCCATTCCACACCGGCACCGACCGCCCCTCGACGGTCAGCCACAGTCCCCCCGCAACGGCGCGAATCGCGCCCGGTTCGATGCGTTCGATGCGATCCACCGCGTCCGAAACGATCATCCGCCGCGCACCGTCCACGTCGTCGAACAGCAGCGCCGGCACGCCCTGCGCGACCGCCACGTCGGCCACCTGCTCGCGCACCGTCTCGAACACCAGCCCGGCGCGCTGCGCGATCCCCGCGCAATCCAGCAGCAGCACGGGCACGCCGTCGTCGGGCAGCATCTGTCCGGCATAGATTCCGGCGCGCATCACCGGCGGCGCGGCGGGCTTCACCACCAGTTCCTGGGTATCGTCGACCGCGTCGATCGCCAGCGCGAACCGCCCCTGGCGCAGCGACACCACAGCCAGATAGCGCGGCGATGCGACGCCGTGCGCCATGCCGATCACCTCCGGCAGCGACACCATCGACAACCGCTCGCCGCGCAGCATCGCCAACGCGCCGTGCCCGCCGACACGATCGATACGCGTCCCGCCCTGCCCGACCTGCACGATCTCGTCCACCGACTGGCGCGGGATGGCAAAGCGTGTGCCCGCCACCTGCACCAGCACCGCGTTCAGGATCGCCAGCGTCAGCGGCACCTCCAGGGTGACGGTCAGCCCCTGTCCCGGCCGGTTCGACAGCGCGATGCGGCCGCCGATCTGCTCGACGTTCGAACGGACCACGTCCATGCCGACACCGCGCCCCGACAGCGTCGTCACGTCATCGCGCGACGACAGCCCCGGTTCGAAGATCAGCGCCAGCGTCTCGTCCTCGTCCATCGCGCGCAACGCCGCGATGCGCGCGGGCTGCGCCAGCGCCACCTTGTTGACCAGCGCGTCGACATCCACCCCGCGCCCGTCGTCCGCGATCTCGATGATGATGAGATTGCCGGCCTGCCGCGCCACGACGCGCAGCTCGCCGGCCCCCGGCTTGCCCGACAGGATGCGGTCGGCGCGCGATTCGATGCCATGGTCGATCGCGTTGCGGACCATGTGCGCCAGCGGATCGCGCAGCAGCTCGATCATCTCGCGGTCTAGTTCGACGTCGCCGCCCTCGACCACCAGGTTGACGGTCTTGCCCGCGGCATGGGCGGCATCGCGCACCAGCCGGGGCAGCGCGGAGAACAGTCCCTCCACCCGCTGCATCCGCGTGCGCGTCACGATGTCGCGCAGGTCGTCGACCGAAATGCTCAGCCGCTCCAGCATCGCTTCCAGCCGCGGGTCGTCGATCTGGCGCAGGTGCCTGCCCAGCTGGTTGCGCGCCAGCACCATGTCGGACACGCCGCTCATCATCCGGTCGAGCAGGTCGACCGAAAGCCGCACCGATCGCGTCCCCGCGCGCGGACCGGCCGCGCGGCGGTCGCTTCCCGCCCGCTCGCCCGGCGGCACGGCGCCGACGATCGGCACCGCCTCCACCGGCACGCCATTGTCGAGCGCCGCGATTAGCGCGTCCTCGCCCTCTTCCGGCACGGAGGTGTCCGCGTCGATCGCCTCCACGATCTCGCCGATGCGGTCGATGATCGCCAGGATCGCGCTGACCAGCGCGGCGTCGGGCATGCGCTCGCCGCTGCGCACCGATGCCAGCGCATCTTCCGCCGCATGGCTCAGCCGCGCCAGCCGCGGCAGGTCCAGGAACCCGCAGCTGCCCTTGATGGTGTGGACGAAGCGGAAGATCGCATCCAGCCGCGCGCGGTCGCGCGGGTCGGCTTCCCACCCGACGATCTCGCCCGACAGCGCCGCCAGCGTCTCGCGCGTTTCGGCGATGAATTCCTGAAGAAGGTCGTCCATGCAGTCCCGTCGCGTCCGTTCGCGCCGGTACTGGCATGGCGGGGGTTAAAACCGCCTTTACCGCGTCGGTGGTCCCGGTCGCCTCAGGCCGGCCGCCTCACGCCAGCCGCGACGGCAGCGTCGCGCCGAACAACAAAGTGTTGTCGACCGGGTCGGTGACCATCACCGATCCGCCCGCATCGGCGACGATCGCATGGACCAGGAAGGCCGCCGCCGCGCGTGGCGTCACCGATTCGCCGCCCGACCCGTCGGTCAGCGTGGCGCGCAGGTCCGGGTCCAGGATGACGCGCGGCCCTTCGGCACGCAGCACGATCTCGGTCGTATGCTCGCCCTCCTCGGTGCCGATCGTCACCGTGCCGCCGCGCACCAGCGTGTCGCCCGCGATCAGCGCCAGGTTCAGCAGCACCTTGACCGCCGCCTTGGGCAGTTCCGGCTCCTCGACCGCCCAGTGCAGCGTCAGCCGCTTGTTCTCCGCCAGCAGCCCCTCGACCGCGCCGCGCGCCTCGCGCATGTCGACCCGATCGCCGAAGCCGCCCGCCGCACCGAACGCCAGGCGGAAGAACTTCAGCTTGTTCGCCGACGCCCGCGCGCTCTCGCTGAGCAGTTCCAGACAGCGGGTGCGCATCGCCGGGTCGGTTTCGTCCGCCAGCAGTTCCAGCCCGTTGCTCATCGCGCCGATCGGCGACAGGAGGTCGTGGCACAACCGCGAGCACAGCAGGCTCGCGAAGTCGACCGGGCTGATGGTCATGGGTGAATTTACCTTGAGGACGTCGCAGGATGGCTGCCTTGTGGCGATTGCCCGCCGCCTTCGCAACCTAATGTGGCAAGCGTCACCGCAGCGAAGCGTCCGTGCATCGCACCGTCCGCCACCGCGCGCCACGCCGTCACCTCCTCACCGGCGACGATGATCCAGATGCTGCCGTCCGGCGCTGCATCGGCGGCATCGCGCGGCGACGGCTCGGCCCGGCCGGACGGGTGCGAATGATAATGGCCGATCACCTGCGGCCCGCCGCCGCGTGCCGCGCGATGCGCCGCGATCAGCGCGCGCGGATCGAGCTCGAAGCGGATCGCCGGATCGTCCGCGACATTGGCGCACGGCACGATGTCCGCGATCTGCCCGGCGCAGCCGAGCAGCAGCCCGCACACCTCGACCGGACTGGCCCGCGCCAGCGCGATCAGTTCGTTGCGATGCGCGATTGAAATGCCGATCATCGTCGCCATCTACCACAGGACAATGAACCGGGGGGTTTCCATCATCGAAGCGACGATCGCGCCGGCCGCCGACGGCTGGCGGCTCGATCGCGCGCTGGCCGACGCGGTGCCGACGCTGTCGCGGGAGCGGCTGAAGGTGCTGATCAACGCCGGCCATGTCTCCCAAGACGGGCTGGCGGTGCGCGATCCCTCGCGCAAGTCGCGCGGCGGCGAGGCGTTCGCGGTCGCGGTCCCCGCCCCCGCCCCGGCGCATAACGAGGCGCAGGACATCCCGCTGGTGGTGGCGTTCGAGGACGAACATCTGATCGTCGTCGACAAGCCGGCCGGGCTGGTCGTGCATCCGGCCGCCGGCAATCTCGACGGTACGCTGGTCAACGCGCTGCTGCACCACTGCGACGGGTCGCTGTCGGGGATCGGCGGCGTCGCGCGGCCGGGCATCGTCCACCGCATCGACAAGGATACGTCGGGCCTGATGGTCGCCGCCAAGACCGACCGCGCGCACGAAGGGCTGGCGAAGCAGTTCGCCGCGCACTCAATCGACCGGCGGTACCGCGCGATCGTCGGCGGACGGCCGATGCCGCCGGCCGGCAGCGTCGACGCGCCGCTGGCCCGTTCGCCGCACAATCGCAAGAAGGTGGCGATCGTCGCGGGCGGCAAGCGCGCGGTCACGCATTACAGCACTCTCCACCTGCTGCGCGAGGCGGCGCTGGTCGAATGCCGGCTGGAAACCGGACGCACGCATCAGGTGCGCGTCCATATGGCGTCGATCGGCCACGCCTTGCTGGGCGACCCGGTCTATGGTAGAACAAAACAGGCTCACAAGCGCGTTCTGGAAACCCTGGATTTCCGTCGCCAGGCATTGCACGCCGCACGGCTCGGGTTCATCCACCCGATAACAAGCCACGCTTTGTCGTTCGAAAGCGTGATGCCGGCAGACATGCAGGAACTGTTCAGTCAGCTTGTCGTATAGGTTCGGACCACGCCGGATCGTGCCGCATCAGGGCGGCCCGGCGTTCTCCGCGAGGAAGGGAGACAAAGGATCATGGCAACCCGCAGCAACGTCCCGGCGACGATTCCTGCCCTTGGCGGGGAGCAAAGCCTCAATCGCTACCTTTCCGAGATCAAGAAATTCCCGATCCTGGCGCCCGAGCAGGAATATATGCTCGCCAAGCGTTTCCAGGAACATGGCGACACCGACGCTGCGGCGCAGCTGGTGACGTCGCACCTGCGGCTCGTCGCGAAGATCGCGATGGGCTATCGCGGCTACGGCCTGCCGGTGTCGGAGCTGATTTCCGAGGGCAATATCGGCCTGATGCAGGGCGTGAAGAAGTTCGAGCCGGATCGCGGCTTCCGCCTCGCCACCTATGCGATGTGGTGGATCCGCGCCTCGATCCAGGAATTTATCCTGCGCAGCTGGTCGTTGGTGAAGATGGGCACCACTGCCGCGCAGAAGAAGCTGTTCTTCAACCTGCGCCGGATGAAGGCGCGCCTCGATGCGTTCGAGGACGGCGATCTGCGTCCGGAGGATGTCGAGAAGATCGCCACCGATCTGGGCGTGACCGAGGCAGACGTGGTCAGCATGAACCGCCGCATGGCGATGGGCGGCGATACGTCGCTCAACGTGCCGATGCGCGAGGATGGCGAGGGCCAGTGGCAGGACTGGCTGGCCGACGATTCGCCGCTTCAGGACAGCGTCGTCGCCGATCAGCAGGAAGCCGACGTGCGTCACGACATGCTCGTGTCCGCGATGGAGGATCTGAACGATCGCGAAAAGCATATCCTGACCGAGCGGCGGCTGACCGACGATCCCAAGACGCTGGAGGAGCTGAGCCAGGTCTATGGCGTCAGCCGCGAGCGCGTCCGCCAGATCGAGGTGCGCGCGTTCGAGAAACTGCAGCGCGCGATGATGCGGCTGGCGGGCGAAAAGCGTCTGCTCACCGCCTGACCGGCGCTGGCAGGCAGGAACGAAAAGGGCGGTCCCGACGGGCCGCCCTTTTTTCATTTCAGCGGAACGATCACCTCGTCCGGGTGCGCGACGTTCAGTTCCTTGCGCACCAGTTCATCGACCATGTCCGGGTTGGCGTGGCGCGGATCGAGCAGCGTGACGCGGTTCTTCAGCATCGCACGCCGCTGATCAAGCGTCGCATATTGTTTCTCGCGCTGCGCCAGCTGCCGCTTGTAATCGCCCAGCGCCAGCACGCCGTTCGGCCCCAGCACCGCATAGGCGCCGAAGAACACCAGCACCGCCATGAAGATCGCCGGGGCGAGCGCCCGGCGCAGCGTGGCTTTCAGCGGATGGGGCTTGCGGGGCATGGCGCCGCGACTGTCGCGCGCCGCCGTGCCCTTGGCAAGCGCCATCAGCCGCGCCGCCGCAGGATGTCGCGGCCGGCGTAATGCGCCACGTCGCCCAGCTCTTCCTCGATGCGGATCAGCTGGTTGTACTTGGCGAGCCGGTCGGACCGCGCCAGGCTGCCGGTCTTGATCTGGCCGCAGTTGGTCGCGACCGCCAGGTCGGCGATCGTCGAATCCTCGGTCTCGCCCGACCGGTGCGACATCACCGCAGTATAGCCGGCGCGCTCGGCGATGCGGATCGCCTCCAGCGTCTCGGTCAGCGTGCCGATCTGGTTGACCTTCACCAGCAGCGAATTGGCCAGCCCCTTCTCGATCCCCATCGTCAGACGCTTGGGATTGGTCACGAACAGGTCGTCGCCGACCAGCTGCACCTTGCGGCCGACCGCATCGGTCAGCGCCTTCCACCCCTCGAAATCGTCCTCGGCCATGCCGTCTTCGATCGACAGGATCGGATAGCGCGCGACCAGATCGGCGAGGTAGTCGGCCATCGCGCCCGGCTCCAGCGTCAGGTTCTCGCCGGAGATGACGTACTTGCCGTCCTTGAAGAACTCAGTCGCCGCGCAATCGAGCGCCAGCATCACGTCGTCGCCGGGGGTGTAGCCCGCCGCCTCGATGCTCTTCATGATGAAGTCGAGCGCGTCGGTGGTGCTCGCCAGGTTCGGGGCGAAGCCGCCCTCGTCACCCACCGCGGTCGCCAGCCCCTTGTCGTGCAGCCCCTTCTTGAGCGTGTGGAAGATCTCCGATCCGCAACGCACCGCGTCTGCCAGCGTCGGCGCGCCGACCGGCATGATCATGAACTCCTGGAAATCGATGGGGTTGTCGGCATGTTCGCCGCCGTTGATGATGTTCATCATCGGCACCGGCAGGACGTGCGCCGCCGCGCCGCCGACGTAGCGGTACAGCGGCAGCCCGCGCGCATCCGCCGCCGCCTTGGCGACCGCCAGGCTGGCGCCCAGGATCGCGTTCGCGCCCAGCCGGCTCTTGTTCTCGGTACCGTCCAGCGCGATCATCGCACGGTCGATCTCGATCTGGTCCTCGGCGTCCAGCCCGATCAGCGCCTCGGCCAGGTCGGAATTGACCGCGTCGACCGCGATCTCGACGCCCTTGCCGCCCCATTTGCTCTTGTCGCCGTCGCGCTTCTCGACCGCTTCATGCGCGCCGGTCGATGCGCCGGAGGGCACCGCGGCGCGACCGAAGCTGCCGTCTTCCAGCAGCACGTCGACCTCGACGGTGGGGTTGCCACGGCTGTCGATGATCTGGCGGCCGTGAAGGTCGATGATTGCGGTCACGAAACGATCCCCTTATCTGTTTGCCCGGAGCGGCAGCGCGTTCCGCCTCTAGCGGGCATGGTGCGTCGCCGCAACGCGATGGCGCACCGCGCGGGAACCCGACATGCCATCGTCGGGTTGTTTCGTTTCGACCAGGGAAGGAATGGATCATGGCCGATCAACACGATCACGACGCGGCTCCTTCGACGAGCGATATCGACACCCCGGCGGCGACGGCGCCCATCGGCGAAACCAATGCTGCCGAGCCGGCATCGGGCGGCACCTTCGCCACGGCGCGCCAGACGCTGGCCGACAATGTCGCCAAGGGGCGCGAACAGGCCACCGACAAGGCACGCCTCTATGCCGAGGACGGCAAGGCCCGCGCCACCAGCGCGCTGGGCCAGCTGTCGACCATGCTGAACGATGCCGCCGCGCAGGTGGATGAGAAGATCGGTGAGCAATACGGCCAATATGCCCGGCAGGCCGCCGATCGCGTCCAGGGGCTGTCCAGCTCGATCGACGCCAAGACGGTCGACGATCTGGTCGCCGACGTGCGCGAACTGGTAAAGAAAAGCCCCGCGGTCGCGGTCGGCGTGGCCGCCGGCATCGGCTTCGTCGTGGCACGGCTGCTGTCTTCCGGCCTCGACCACCGCGACGCCTGATCCATGGGGCTTCGCGAACCGCTGCTGGAGGATCACAGCATCCCGCATCTCTTCGCGCGCCTGACCAGCGACGCGCGCGAGGTTGCGCAGGCCGAGATTGCACTGGCCAAGGCGAAGGCGGGGGACATGGTATCCCGCTACAGGGCGGCGGCGATCTACTTCGTCGTCGCCGGGGTGCTGGCATTGGCGGCGCTGATCGCGCTGCTGGTGGGGTTGATCCTCGCGCTGGCGACGCTGATCGGTCCGGGTCTCGCCACCCTCGCGGTAGTGGGCATCACGCTCGCCGTCGCTGGTGGCCTCGGCTATGCCGGGTCGGTGAGGCTGTCGCGATGAGCGACGTCGCAGCGGCACAGGCCCGCGCAGAGGCGGCGCGGCAGCGCCTGACCGACACGGTCGAGACGCTCCAGACGCAGCTTGCCCCCGAACGGATCGCGCGCCGCGCGGTCAGCGAGGTCAGCGAAACCGGCACCCGAGCGGCGCAGGCCTCGGTAGAGGCGGCGCGTCGCAACCCCGTCGCGGTGGCGGGCGCCGCCGCGGTGCTGCTGGCCGCGTTCAATCGCAAGCGCATCGCGGCGCTGTTTTCGCGCCCCGCCAAACGGAAACCGCTCCTCTCCATCAAGCGTTCGTCCGACCACGGCCGATGAAGGAACCGATGATGACCGACCACCACGACACCCATGCGGAGCACCACGGCCGCATCCGCGACGGCATCGACACCGCCGCGGACAAGGCGTCCAGCGCCTATGACGCCGCGCGCCACAAGGCGAGCGACGCGGCACAGGCGACCGTGCAGACGCTGGAAACCAACCCGCTCGGCGTCGTCGTCGGCGGCATGGCGCTCGGCGCGCTGGTCGCGCTGGTGGTGCCGCGCGGACAGCGCGAGAAGGATTTGCTCGCCCCGGTAGGGCGCAAGGTCGCCGCCGCCGCCGTCGCCGGCTTGGCTGCCGCCAAGGAAGCGGGCCGCGCCGAGCTCGATCAGCTGGGCCTCAACAAGGGCGCAGCGAAGGATCAGGCCAAATCGCTGTTGCAGGGCGTGGTGAAGGCGGCAACCTCGGCCGGCACCGCTGCCGCGCAGGCGGGCAAGGAACAGGTCAAGGGCGGCTGATCACCGACGAAGGCGCGCGCGGGTCTTCAAACCCGCGCCACTTCGCGATAGAGCATCCGGCACAAGCGACGTCGGGCAGCACGTCGCCGCGCTGAACGGGAGAGGAGATCGCACCGGCGGCACGCAGCCGGAGCGATCTCCTCTTCTCCGTTCCGGGGTGATCGCTGCCAGCCGTGTTTGCGATCCTTCCCTCCCTCAGGAACCGCGCATGAGCAAATTGCATCTGGTGTTCGGCGGGCGCGTCAACGATCCGCGTACGCTCGACTTCAACGATCTCTCCTCGATCGAGGTGGTCGGCATCTTTCCCGACTATGCCAGCGCCGAAAAAGCGTGGCGCGCCGCCGCGCAGCGCACCGTCGACGATGCCGAGATGAAATATGTGGTGGTGCACCTGCACCGGCTGCTGGAACCCGACCTTCTCGCCAAGCCGGCACAGTAAGCTTCTCCCGGCCCCTTTGCGAACCGGAGGGGCCGGTCAGAACAATTCGTCGAGGCAGCGGTGGAACGCCATCCGCTGCCGATCGGGTGAGGCGACGCCGATCGCAGCGAGGAACGCGCGCTCCGCCGCCGGGTCGATCTCCGCCAGATTGGCGCACAGGATCGCGATATCCTGATACGGGTCGGCTACGCCCATCCGGCCGACGTCGAGGCAGCCGGTCACCTGACCATGTTCGTCCATCAGAAGATTGCCGAGCGAGAAATCGCCGTGAGTCACCACGCGCCGGTGCAGGTCGGGGTCGTACAGCGCCTCGGTATGCGCCAGCATCCGCGCCGCATCCCAGCCGAGGTGATCGTCGTCGAAATCGTCGACGTCCACCTCCCCCGCCGCCACGCGGCGCCGCGCGGCCGCCAGCCGCAGCGCCGCGCCCGCCTCGAACGGGCAATCGTCGACCGGCAGCGCGTGAAGCCGCTTCAGGAAACCGGCAAAAGCGGCGATGATGACGGGCAGCATCGCCGGATCATGCTCCAGCCACGCGTCGCCCGTCCGCCCCGCCACCGCAGCGGTCAACAGCCAGGCGGCGTCGCCCTCGTCCACGAAGGCGACCGGTCGCGCAACGGGGACGCCCCCCTGCAACCAGCGCAGCCGCACCGCCTCGTCCACGACCGCCTCCGCGACCGCGCCCGTTCCGTATTTCAGATAAAGGGACGGGGCGCCATCCCGCGTCAGGCGATGGATGACACCGCCCGATTCGCCCGCCTCGTCGCGGTGCCATTCATATCCGGCGAGCCGGGCATCCCACGACGCCGGCAGGACATGCCGTGTCAGATAAACTCGATCTTCGACACGAGGTAGTAACGGTCGCCCGCCGGCACCGACACCTCCACCTCGTCATCGACGCTGCGCCCGATCAGCGCGCGGCCGAGCGGGGAATTGTAGCTGATCCGCCCACTCTTGGCGTCCGCCTCGGTCTGGCCGACGATCTGATAGCGGACCGGCTTGTCGTCCTCGTCCATCAGCGTCACGGTCGCGCCGAATACGATCTTGTCGCCCGACAGGTCCTTCGGGTCGATGATCTGCGCGCGGCTCAGCTTGTCCTCGATATCGGCGATCGTCGCCTCTACCTGGCCCTGACGCTCCTTGGCGGCATGATATTCGGCGTTTTCCGAAAGGTCGCCGTGCGCACGCGCTTCCTCGATCGCATCGACGATCTGCGGGCGTTCGATCTTGAGGCGCTTCAGGTCTGCGGTCAGCTTCTCATAGCCTTCCTGCAGCATCGGCATCTTCTCGACGGTCGCCATCGCTTATCCTTCAAAAACGCTTCCCCGAGCGGCCCCCTCCCCGAGGGCCGCCCGCACCATCCAAATATGTGGGGGATCAGTCGTGCGGCCGTGAATAATAAGACTGCAACGGCCTCACTTCAAGCTTGCGGGTTGTTGCGGTCCGAATCGCCTCCGCCGCCTGCACCGCTGCCGATGCGGTGGTGAAATACGGGATTTTTCCGTTCACCGCGGAGGCGCGGATCGGCTGCGAATCCTTCAGGCTCTGCCACCCTTCGGTGGTGTTGAAGATCAGCGCGATGCCGCCGTCCTTGATCCGGTCGACGATATGCGGGCGCCCCTGTGCCACCTTGTTCACCCGCTCGATCGGCAGGCCGGCGCGCGACAGGTGATCGGCGGTGCCCCCGGTCGCCACGATGGTGAAGCCGGCCGCGACCAGCGCCTCCACCGCGGGGACGATCGCGGCCTTGTCGCCGTCCTTGACGCTGACGAACACCGCGCCCTCGGTCGGCAGGACGGTGCCCGCCCCCAACTGCGACTTGGCGAAGGCGGTGGTGAAATCGGTCGATATCCCCATCACTTCGCCGGTGGACTTCATTTCCGGCGACAGCACGGGGTCGATCCCGGGGAAGCGGTTGAACGGAAACACCGCTTCCTTGACCGCATAGTATCCGATGTTGCGGTCGATCGGCGGCAGGTCGCGCAGCTTCTCGCCCGCCATCACGCGGCTCGCGATCTTGGCGATCGGCGCGCCGATCGCCTTGGCGACGAACGGTACGGTGCGGCTGGCGCGCGGGTTCACCTCGATCAGATAGACCCGGCCGTCCTTCACCGCGAACTGGATGTTCATCAGCCCGACGACGTTCAGCCCGCGCGCCAGCGCCTCGGCCTGCCGCTCGATCTCGGCGACGATCTCCGCCGACAGCGAATAGGGCGGGATCGAACAGGCGCTGTCGCCCGAATGGACGCCCGCTTCCTCGATATGCTGAAGCACGCCTGCGACGACCACGTCGTCACCGTCGCAGATCGCATCGACGTCCACCTCGGTCGCGTCGCGCAGATACTGGTCGATCAGCACCGGGGCGTCGCCCGACACCTGCACCGCGGTCTGGATGTAATCGTCCAGCTGCTGGTCGCTGTCGACGATCTCCATCGCGCGCCCGCCCAGCACATAGCTGGGGCGCATCAGCACCGGGTAACCGATGCGGTTGGCCACCGCGAGCGCCTCGTCGCGGCTGCGCGCGATGCCGTTGGCGGGCTGCAAGAGCTTCAGCTTGTTGACCAGCGCGGCGAACCGCTCGCGGTCCTCGGCCAGGTCGATCGCGTCGGGGCTGGTGCCCAGGATCGGGATGCCCGCCTTCTCCAGCGCGCGCGCCAGGTTCAACGGGGTCTGCCCGCCGAACTGGACGATCACCCCGACCAGCTCGCCCGCCTGCTGCTCGACATGCAGGATCTCCAGCACGTCTTCGGCGGTCAGCGGCTCGAAATACAGCCGGTCGGACGTGTCATAGTCGGTGCTCACCGTCTCCGGGTTGCAATTGACCATGATCGTCTCATAGCCCGCGTCCGCCAGCGCGAAGCAGGCGTGGCAGCAGCAGTAATCGAACTCGATCCCCTGCCCGATGCGGTTCGGCCCGCCGCCCAGGATGACGATCTTGCGCCGGTCGGACGGCTGCGCCTCGTTCTCCGGCTCGCCGAAGCTGGGCGCCTCGTAGGTGGAGTACATGTACGGCGTCTTCGCGTCGAACTCCGCGGCGCAGGTGTCGATCCGCTTGAAGACGGGCCGCACGCCCAGCTTCACGCGATGCTCGCGCACTTCCTCCTCGGTCACGCCGCCGGTCATCGCCTTGACCGCTTCGTGGATCAGCCCCGATCCGCGTGCGATCCCGCGCTCCATGCCGCGCAGGTTGGCCGATTGCAGCGCCAGCCACGCCAGACGCTTGTCGGAAAAGCCCATCGCCTTCAGCCGGCGCATACCGCCCGCGTCGATCGGCAGGCCGTCCTTCATCACCTCGGCCTCGGCCGCGACGATCTCAGCGATCCGCTCGAGGAACCAGGGATCGAACTTGGCGATCGCATTCACTTCCGCGACGGTGAAGCCTTCGCGCAGCGCCTGCGCCGCCACCAGCAGTCGGTCGGGCGTGGGCGACGCCAGCGCCGCCTCGATCTCCGCGCGCGGCGCGCCGACCAGCCGGTCGACCTGGTTGAAGCCCGACAGCCCCGTCTCCAGCCCGCGCAGCGCCTTCTGCATCGATTCGTGGATGTTGCGGCCGATCGCCATCACCTCGCCGACCGACTTCATCGCGGTGCCCAGCGTCGCCTGCGCGCCCTTGAACTTCTCGAACGCGAAGCGCGGAATCTTGGTGACGACATAGTCGATCGTCGGCTCGAACGACGCCGGGGTCGCGCCGGTGATGTCGTTCTCGATCTCGTCCAGCGTGTAGCCGACCGCCAGCTTCGCCGCGACCTTGGCGATCGGGAAGCCGGTCGCCTTGGACGCGAGCGCCGACGACCGCGACACGCGCGGATTCATTTCGATCACGATCAGCCGGCCGTCCTTGGGATTGACTGCGAACTGGACGTTCGAACCGCCTGTTTCCACGCCGATTTCGCGCAGCACCGCAATGCTGGCGTTGCGCATGATCTGATATTCCTTGTCGGTCAGCGTCAGCGCCGGCGCGACGGTGATGGAATCGCCCGTGTGGACGCCCATCGGATCGACGTTCTCGATCGAGCAGATGATGATGCAATTGTCCGCGCGGTCGCGGACCACCTCCATCTCATATTCCTTCCAGCCGAGCAGCGATTCCTCGATCAGCACCTCGGTGGTGGGCGAGGCGTCGAGGCCCTTGCGGACGATCTCGATGAACTCCTCGCGATTGTACGCGACGCCGCCGCCGGTGCCGCCCAGCGTGAAGCTGGGGCGGATGATCGCCGGCAGCCCGACCTTCTCCAGCCCGGCCAGCGCCTCCGCCTCGGTATGCGCGATCGACGAGCGGGCCGATTCCAGCCCGATCTTGTCCATCGCGTTGCGGAATTTCAGCCGGTCCTCGGCCTTGTCGATCGCATCGGCATCGGCACCGATCATCTGGACGCCGAACTTCTCCAGCGTGCCGTCGCGGAACAGCGCCAGCGCGGTGTTCAGCGCGGTCTGCCCACCCATCGTCGGCAGCACCGCATCGGGCCGCTCCGCCTCGATGATCTTGGCGACCACCTCGGGCGTGATCGGCTCGACATAGGTGGCGTCGGCCAGTTCGGGATCGGTCATGATCGTCGCCGGGTTCGAATTGACCAGGACGATGCGATAGCCCTCTTCCTTCAGCGCCTTGATCGCCTGCGTGCCCGAATAATCGAACTCGCACGCCTGACCGATGACGATAGGCCCCGCGCCGATGACGAGGATGGAGGAGATGTCGGTGCGTTTGGGCATTAGAAGTGCTTACTTCCGTGCTGAATGAGCTGATCGAAGGCGGTCTTGCTAAGCCGCACAGACTGGGACTGCTTGCCAACTTCCTGTCGGTCATCACTGCCATAGGTGTCGATTTGAACGAATTTCTCTCCGTTCAATTCGATCAAACGCAACTTAGCAGAAACATCAGTGTGCGGACGTGCACCGGCACCATCAGAAAGTTGAAGATCGCGGACGGTCGCCATTACCGCAGCACCCCCACAAACCGCTCGAACAGATAGAAGCTATCCTGCGGCCCCGGCGACGCCTCGGGGTGATACTGAACCGAGAACGCCGGGCGATCGGTCAGTTCCAGCCCCGCATTCGAACCGTCGAACAGCGACACATGCGTCTCGCGCGCATTCGCCGGCAGCGTCTCGCGCTCCACCGCGAAGCCGTGGTTCATGCTGGTGATCTCGACCGCGCCGTCGCTCAGCCGCTTGACCGGGTGGTTGGCGCCGCGATGGCCCTGGAACATCTTGGTGGTCTTCGCTCCCACCGCGAGACCGAGCAGCTGGTGCCCCAGGCAGATGCCGAACAGCGGCTTGCCCGTGTCGAGCAACTGCCGGATCACCGGCACCGCATAGTCGCCGGTCGCGGCAGGGTCGCCGGGGCCGTTCGACAGGAAGATGCCGTCCGGATTCAGCGCCATGATCTGCTCGAACGTCGCTTCGGCCGGCACCACCGACACCTTCGCCCCGGCCTGTACAAGGTTGCGGAAGATATTGTGCTTGCTGCCGTAATCGATCGCGACGACATGCGGCCTCTCACCCGCTTCCGCGGCGCCGTATCCGAAGCCCAGCCGCCAGATGCCGCCCTCCCACGTGCCATGCGTCTCGCGGGTCACGTCCTTGGCGAGATCCATGCCCTCCAGCCCCGGCCAGCCGCGCGCCTGTTGCAGCAGCGCGGGCAGGTCGAACGCGCCCGTCGGCGAATGCGCGACCACCCCGTTGGGCGCGCCGCCGGTGCGGATGCGGCGCGTCAGCGCGCGTGTGTCGATCCCGGCCAGCCCGATGCGCGCGTGGCGCTTCATCCAGCCGTCCAGGTTCTCCATCGCGCGGAAGTTCGACGGCGCGGTCGGATCCTCGCGCACGATCATCCCCAGCGCGTGGGGATTGTCCGCCTCGACGTCATCCGGGTTCGCGCCGACGTTGCCGATGTGCGGGAAGGTAAAGGTGATGATCTGGCCCGCGAACGACGGGTCGGTCATGATCTCCTGATAACCGGTCATCGCGGTGTGGAAGCACACCTCGCCCACCGCCGCGCCCTCGGCGCCGAAGCCACGGCCCCACGCCACCTCGCCATTGGCCAGGACGAGGACGCCGGTGGCACCCTCTGGTTGCGGGACGCG
This sequence comes from Sphingomonas adhaesiva, assembly GCF_002374855.1. GTDB lineage: Bacteria > Pseudomonadota > Alphaproteobacteria > Sphingomonadales > Sphingomonadaceae > Sphingomonas > Sphingomonas adhaesiva. The sequence goes on along the minus strand of NZ_NWVC01000001.1, from coordinate 107,596 downwards.
CGAAATGTCCGGCTCGGCCATGGTCGGCAAGCACTCCTCAGCTTGGTTTGCAGCAATGTCGCTAAGCCCCGCCCGCTAGACACCCGACCCCCTCGCGTCAACCGTCCAGCATCGCTATCGCGGTCGACATGATTCGAGACGACATCAAGCAAGCCCAGATCGCCGCCATGAAGGCGGGCGACAAGGAATCCCGCGCCGCGATCGGCCTGATCCAGGCCGCGATCAAGAACCGCGACATTGAGGCGCGCACCGGCGGCGCCCCCGCCGACGACGATGCGCTGGTCATCGAAGTCCTTCAGAAGATGGTCAAACAGCGCCGCGAATCGATCGCCATGTACGAACAGGGCGGGCGCGCCGAACTGGCCGCGGCGGAGGCCGCCGAGGTCGCGGTGATCGAACGCTTCCTGCCCGCGCAGATGAGCGAGGGGGAGACGAAAGCGGCGATCGAGGCGATCAAGGCCGACCTCGGCGCGTCCGGCATGAAGGACATGGGCCGCGTGATGGCCGAACTGAAGGCCCGCCACGCCACCACGCTCGACATGAGCAAGGCAAGCGGGCTGGTGAAGGCGGCGCTGGCGTAAAAAGAAGGGGTTCACGCGGAGGCGCGGAGAGGTTGCGCTGCGCCCCAGCGCACCTCCTATCGCGACGGTGCGTCCGAAGGAGCCGCCGAGGCGGCTCGGATCGGCGCGGCGGGGGCGACATCTCCGCGTCTCCGCGCCTCCGCGTGAACCCCTTCTCTCTTCGCGCCCTCACGACGCCGCGCGAACAGAATCATTGCAATTTCCGCCCTCCCATGACAGGGCGGGTTACAATCGCGCGTGAGCCTTACTCCCGCCTTCCTTGACGAATTGCGAGCGCGCACCTCGCTATCCGCGCTGGTCGGGAAGACGGTGAAGCTGACCCGCGCCGGGCGCGAGATGAAGGGCTGCTGCCCCTTCCATAACGAGAAGACGCCCAGCTTCTACGTCAACGACGACAAGGGCTTCTACCATTGCTTCGGCTGTTCGGCGCATGGCGATGCCATCCGCTGGATGACCGATCACCAGGGGTTGCCGTTCATCGATGCGGTGAAGGAACTCGCCGCCGCCGCCGGCCTCGACATGCCCGAACAGGACGCGCGCGCCGCGCAGCGGGCCGAACGGGCAAAGTCGCTGCACGACGTCATGCAGGCCGCCGCCGATTTCTTCACCCAGCAACTCGGCGGGATCGAGGGCGCCACGGCGCGCGCACTGCTGGAACGCCGCGGCGTGTCGGCGGCGACGGCGCAGGCCTTCGGCTTCGGCTATTCGCCCGATTCGCGCGGCCGCCTGCGCGCCGCGCTCAAGGATTTCGGCGACGCCATGCTGATCGAGGCGGGGCTGCTGATCCAGGTCGACGGCAAGGAGCCGTACGACCGGTTCCGCGGCCGCCTGATGATCCCGATCCGCGATCCGCGCGGGCGGGTCATCGCGTTCGGCGGGCGGATCATCGGGGAGGGCGAGCCGAAATATCTCAACTCCCCCGACACGCCGCTGTTCGACAAGGGGCGCACGCTCTACAATCTCGAGCGCGCCGCGCCCGCCGCGCGCAAGACCGACCGGCTGTTCGTGGTCGAAGGCTATATGGACGCGATCGCGCTGGCGCAGGGCGGCGTGGGCGAAGTGGTCGCGCCGCTCGGCACCGCGCTGACCGAACACCAGCTGGAACGGCTGTGGCGCGTCGTCGACGTGCCGATCCTGTGCCTCGATGGCGACGGCGCCGGGCAGAAGGCCGCGATCCGCGCCGCGCATCGCGCGCTGCCGATGCTGGCACCCGGCCGCAGCCTCGCGTTCGTCACGCTCCCCGACGGGCAGGACCCCGACGACCTGATGCGCGCCAAGGGCAAGCCCGCGTTCGAGGCGCTGGTGCGCGAGGCCGAGCCGCTGGTCGATCGGCTATGGAAGCATGAGCTGGCCGCCGAACCGCTCAACACGCCGGAGCAGCGCGCGGGGCTGAAGCGGCGGCTTGCCGATCTGGCCGGATCGATCGCCGATACGTCCGTGAAGTCGGAATATATCGCCGAATTCCGCCACCGCTTCGACGAACAATTCGCGCGGACGCGCCAGCCCTTCCAGCAACGCCAGCCCTTCTACCCGATCGCGCAGCGCAAGCCGGGACAGAAGTGGACGCCCCCCCTGCCCCCCGTGACCGAGGATGCGCGCCGCCTTCGCGCCGCCGGCGGGATCGACCCGATCCTGTCGAAGGCGGTCGTTGCCGGCCTCCTGCGCCACCCGGCGGAAATCGCACGCCATATGGAGGTGCTCGGCTCGCTCAAGCTCGCCGATGGCGCGCTGGGGCGCTTGTTCGAGGCGGTGGTCGAGGTCGCGCTGGCCGACACGCGCGCCGCGCCGCTTGATAGCGGACGGCTTGTCACCATATTGGCGCAATCCGGTTTCGACACCATCGCCCATGATCTGCTGCGTGCCGATGCAATGCCCTATTCGTTCACCCGCGCCGATGCGGATGCGAACCAGGCGCGTGAGGATCTGGACGAGGCGATCGCGATCCTGGTGACGCGGCCGGAAGTGGATGCGGCTCTGGCGGAGGCCACCTCCGCGATGATGGAACGCTTCACCGACGAGGCGTTCCAGCGGCAGGTGGCATTGGTGAACGAACAGCGGGCGCTGGACCAGCGTCTTGCAAATCTCGTGCAGGCAAACGAAGACGCCCGCGCGCTTGGACTTGAGGACGATTGATGGCGAAGATGAACGGTGGCGGGACGGACGATGGCGCGGAAGTGGCCGATGCCCCGCTGATCGACCTCAACGATGCGAACGTCAAGAAGCTGATCGCCCGTGCCAAGAAGCGCGGCTACATCACCTATGACCAGCTGAACGAGGCCCTGCCCCAGGACCAGATGTCGTCCGACCAGCTGGAAGATATCATGTCCGCGCTCAACGAAATGGGCGTGAACATCGTCGAGAACGAGGAACAGGGCGAGGACGGCGAGAGCGAGGAGCGCGCCGACGACGATGAGGTCGATGCCACCGATTCGACCGACGACGGCAGTGCGCCCGTCGTCGAGAAGAAGAAGGAGACGATCGACCGCACCGACGATCCCGTCCGCATGTACCTGCGCGAGATGGGGGCGGTCGAGCTGCTGTCGCGCGAGGGCGAGATCGCGATCGCCAAGCGGATCGAAGCCGGGCGCGACACGATGATCCTGGGGCTGTGCGAAAGCCCGATCACCTTCAACGCGATCATCGACTGGTCCACCGCGCTCAACGAAGGGACGATGCAGCTGCGCGAGATCGTCGATCTCGACGCGATGCTGTCCAAGGGTCCGTCGGCCGAGCAGGTCGAGGGCGCAGAGGAGGACAATGGCGAGATCAGCGCGTCGAACGCCGGGCCGCAGTTCAAGGAGGAGGACGAGCCGGAAGAGGCCTCCGCCGACGAGGACGACGAACTGACCGAGCGCCGCGCGCCGCGCCCGTCAGACGATGACGAGGAGGACAATACCCTCAGCCTCGCGCAGATGGAGGAGACGCTCAAGCCGCAGGCGCTGGAGAAGTTTGCCAACATCACCGCGATCTACCGCAAATTCTCTAAGATGCAGGAATCGCGGCTGGAATCCATGGCCGCGGGTGCCGAGCTGTCGGCGGCCGAGGAGCGCAAGTACCAGAAGCTGCGCGAGGACCTGACCGCGGAGGTCGAGAGCGTCCAGTTCCACCAGACCAAGATCGAATATCTGGTCGACCAGCTGTACAGCTACAACCGGCGCCTCACCGCGCTGGGCGGGCAGATGCTGCGCCTGGCCGAGCGGCACAAGGTGGCGCGCAAGGACTTCCTCGACCGCTACATGGGCCATGAGCTGGACGAGGGCTTCCTCGACGCGGTCAACGGCCTCGACAAGAAGTGGACCGCTTTCGCCACCAACGAAGCGGCCGCGGTCGACCGCATCCGTACCGAGATCAGCGAGATTTCGCAGCAGACCGGCATGGCGCTGGCCGAATTCCGCCGCATCGTGAACATGGTGCAGAAGGGCGAGCGCGAGGCGCGGATCGCCAAGAAGGAAATGGTCGAGGCGAACCTGCGCCTCGTCATATCGATCGCCAAGAAATACACCAACCGCGGCCTGCAGTTCCTGGACCTCATCCAGGAGGGCAACATCGGCCTGATGAAGGCGGTCGACAAGTTCGAATATCGCCGCGGCTACAAGTTCAGCACCTATGCGACGTGGTGGATACGTCAGGCGATCACCCGCTCGATCGCCGACCAGGCACGCACGATCCGCATCCCGGTCCACATGATCGAGACGATCAACAAGCTGGTCCGCACCAGCCGCCAGTTCCTGCACGAGCAGGGCCGCGAGCCGACCCCGGAGGAGATGGCCGAGCGCCTCTCCATGCCGCTGGAAAAGGTGCGCAAGGTGATGAAGATCGCCAAGGAGCCGATCAGCCTCGAAACGCCGATCGGCGACGAGGAGGATTCGCACCTCGGCGATTTCATCGAGGACAAGAACGCGGTCATCCCGGTCGATGCCGCGATCCAGGCGAACCTCAAGGAAACCGTCACCCGCGTCCTCGCCAGCCTCACCCCGCGTGAGGAGCGCGTGCTGCGCATGCGCTTCGGCATCGGGATGAACACCGATCATACGCTGGAAGAGGTCGGGCAGCAGTTCAGCGTCACCCGCGAGCGCATCCGCCAGATCGAGGCGAAGGCGCTGCGCAAGCTGAAGCACCCGTCGCGCAGCCGCAAGATGCGCAGCTTCCTCGACCAGTAACGCCGGGCGCCCCCTCGTGGAGCACCCCTGGCAATGTCACTCGCACGTCGCCCCAGCGGAAGCTGGGGTCTTTCGCGTGTCGCGCACCAATCTGCCGCCCTGCGGCGGCAATATCCTGCCGTTTCGGCACCGGAACGATCACGCACCGGCAAAATTCCGCCGGGCGTAAACCCGCTCTTTACGTCGATCGCTTACCTGAGGGGCAACGGGACGCGGTGGTCGCTCCGGTTGGTCGCACAATATCGGGAGTCGCGGTGATGGCGGTGATGGTGGACGGCCCGACGGCCGTCGCGGCGGCGGCTTCGTCGCGGCAGACGGCAGGGGCCGCGGCAACGATCCGCGGATTGCTGGCCGCCGACGGCAGCGCCGTCGCGCCCTATGCGACGCTGCTCGCCTCGCCCGCGGCGGTGCTGCGCGACCTGGCCGATGCGGTCTATGCCCTGTGCGTCGTCCATGGCTCCGCGCCGGGCGTCGTCGATCATGCGCTGACCCGCGCGGGCGATCATGCCGCACTGGCGTGGCTGACCGATGCGGCCGACGCGATGCGCGCCGAGCGCGCGTATCTGGCGCGCCTGACCGCCGCGGTCGGCCCCCTGCCCTCCACCCCCGGCCATGCCGCCGCGGAAGCCGCGATCATCGGCCAGCGTCAGGCGCTGGCGATGCTGGCGACGTCCGATCGCGCCGGCTGCGGCACCGGCGCCGCGCTGGCACTGGTGCTCGACTGGGAAACCGTCCGCGTCGTGCTGGACGGCTGCGCCGCGCGCCTGGGGATCGCCGGCGGTCGCGATTTCGCGCCGGTCGTGCACGCCGCCGGCGCGTTCCTTCACGCCATCGACGCGGCGCCCGGTGTCGAACGCGCGCTCGCGTTCGGCGCGCAACAGGTGCTGGCGCAGCATCGCGGCCTGTGGGCGCTGCTCGAATCGCGCGCCGCTGCGCGGGAGCCGAATTAAGCCGCACGCTTGCGCCCGGCCCCATCCTGCCGCTACACCATACCCGAAGTTCGACAGGATGGCGGGGCAAGGTGATGCAGCGGTTCGAGGGCACTGAAGGCTATGTCGCCACCGACGATCTGAAGGTCGCGGTCAACGCCGCGGTCACGCTGCGCCGCCCGCTGCTGGTGAAGGGCGAGCCGGGCACCGGCAAGACCGTGCTCGCGCAGGAGATCGCCAAGGCGGTCGGCGCCGACCTGATCGAATGGAACGTCAAGTCGACGACCAAGGCGCAGCAGGGTCTGTACGAATATGACGCGGTCGCACGGCTGCGCGACGGCCAGCTCGGCGATCCGCGCGTCCACGACATCTCCAACTACATCCGCAAGGGCAAATTGTGGGAGGCGTTCGAGCGCGACACCCCTGCCGTCCTGCTGATCGACGAGATCGACAAGGCCGACATCGAATTCCCGAACGATCTGCTCCAGGAGCTGGATCGCATGGAATTCCACGTCTACGAAACCAAGCAGACGGTCCGTGCGAAGGAACGGCCGATCGTCGTCATCACGTCGAACAATGAAAAGGAGCTGCCGGACGCGTTCCTGCGCCGCTGCTTCTTTCACTACATCAAGTTCCCCGACCGCGACACGATGCAGGCGATCGTCGACGTGCACTTCCCCGGCATCCAGAAGCTGCTGGTCAGCCGCGCGATGGACATCTTCTACGACGTGCGCGACGTGCCGGGGCTGAAGAAGAAGCCGTCGACCAGTGAATTGCTCGACTGGCTGAAGCTGCTGCTGCACGAAGACATGCCGCTCGACGTCCTTCAGAACCGCGACCCGACCAAGGCGATCCCGCCGCTGCACGGCGCGCTGCTGAAGAACGAGCAGGACGTGATGCTGTTCGAACGGCTGGCCTTCATGGCGAAGCGCCAGGCGAACAAGGGCTGACGACCCCGCCGGCGCCGCCCCCGCCTTCGCTATTGTTTCCCGCATCTTCACCGCGCTACATCCCATGTCTCATGCGGTGCAGGCGGTGTCGGGAATGATCGAAAGCGGGTCGCTGACCCCTGGGGTACGGGTGGAGCGGTTCGGCCTGCCCGATCACACCGCCGCCCGGTTCGAAATGCCCGCGCCTGCGCTGCGCGGGCTGGTCGGCAGTTACCATGTCTTCGATTCCGAGAAGGAATGGCGCGACGGGGTGAAGCCGTGGCTGCTGCCGTCATGGCCCGCGATCCGCTTCATCCTGGCGCCCGATACGATCGCGCTGACGATCGGCTCGCGCCGTTACGATCCGATGCCGGTCGCCGCGCTCTACGGCAATGCCAGCCGCGCGATGCAGATGACGACTCACGGCGGCGTGACGATCGGCGTCGACCTCACGCCGCTCGGCTGGTCGCGGCTGTTCGATGCGCGCGCCGACGACCATCGCGACCGCGTGGTGCCGCTCGACACGCTGCTTCCCGCGGGTTGGGTCGCCTGCGCGCTCGACCGGCTGCGAGCTTCCGACCGGTCGACGCAGGTCAAGGCGATCCTCGACGACCTGCTGCTGGCGATCGTCCGCCCGCCGGGCCGCGACGACGATCAGATCGTCGCGCTCCACCGGCTGATCGCCGATGAGGACACGCGCGACCTGACCAGTGCCGCCGCGTCGCTGGGCATGTCGCCCGCGGCGCTGCGGCGGCTGTCGACGCGCTATTTCGGTTTTCCGCCCAAGACGCTGCTGATCCGGACCCGGTTCGTCCGGTCGCTGGTACGGATGATGCTGGCCGGCGGCGGCGCGAATTATGCCGCGATGGCCCCCACCTATTTCGACGCATCGCATTTCCTGCGCGATGCCGATCGCTTCCTGGGGATGACGCCGCGGCGGTTCCTGCAACAGGATCATCGCTATCTGATCGCCTGCCTCAACGGACTGGCGGAGGTCCGCCGGGCCGACACGGTCCAGCGGGGCGCCGGCGCCGCCCGGCCACGGCTGGTCGCGGCGGAATCCCGCTCCGTCGAAAAGCTGGCCAGCTCTTAACCCTTTGGGATCGCACCGCGACGTAGCGTCGGCGCGTCGTGATTCGCCTCCGGTTCCCGCTTGCGTTGGCCGCCTCGCTCCTTGCCCTGCCCGGCACGGCGGTCGCCGGTCCGTCGTTGCTCGACTATGTCGGGCAATGCGTGCCGTTCGCGCGCTCGGCATCGGGGATCCAGATCTATGGCGATGCCTGGACCTGGTGGGATCAGGCGGACGGGCGCTATCGCCGCGGGCACCGGCCGCGCGTCGGCGCGGTGATCGTCTTCAAGCAGAGCGGACAGTTGCGGCTCGGCCATGTCGCGGTGGTCAGCCGCGTCGTCGAACGCCGCGTCGTCATGCTCACCCACGCCAACTGGTCGCGCCGCGACGGGCGCCGCGGACATGCCGAACGTGACGTGACGCTCTACGACGTGTCGCCCAGCAACGACTGGAGCCAGGTGAAGGTCTGGTATCGCGATTCGAACGGCCTGGGCAGCAGCATCTATCCGGTCGCGGGCTTCATCTATGGCGACGCGCCGCCTTCCGCCGAGCTCAGCGGCGAGCATCCCGACGACGTCGGCGCGCTGATCGACGCCTATGTCCCCGGGGCGGTCGCGTCGCGCTGATCGCCGGACCCGGTTTTCGATAGCAACTCGACACGGGCGCATGCCGGGGGCATCATGCACGCATGTTCCTGGCCTTTCTCGACGAACTGCGCTCCGCCGGCATCCCTGCCAGCCTCAAGGAGCATCTGATCCTGCTGGAGGCGTTGCAGGCGGACGTCATCGACCGCACGCCCGAGCAATTCTATTATCTCAGCCGCTCGGTCTACGTGAAGGACGAAGGGCTGCTGGACCGCTTCGACCAGGTCTTCGCCAAGGTGTTCAAGGGGCTGGAAACCACCTTTGCGCAGGAAGGCGCGGAGGTGCCGGAGGACTGGCTGAAGGCGATCGCCGAAAAATACCTGACGCCCGAGGAAATGGCCGCGATCAAGTCGCTGGGATCCTGGGACGAGATCATGGAGACGCTCAAGAAGCGGCTCGAGGAACAGCAGAAACGCCACCAGGGCGGCAACAAATGGGTCGGCACCGGCGGCACCAGCCCCTACGGCAACGCGGGCTACAATCCGGAAGGCGTGCGGATCGGCGGCGAATCCCGGCACAAGCGCGCGATCAAGGTGTGGGACCAGCGCGAGTTCAAGAACCTCGACAGCACGCGCGAGCTGGGCACCCGCAACATCAAGATCGCGCTGCGCCGGCTGCGCAAGTTCGCGCGCGAGGGCGCGGCGGACGAGCTGGACGTGGATGCCACGATCGACGGCACCGCGCGGCAGGGCTGGCTGGACGTGCATATGCGCCCGGAACGCCGCAATGCGGTGAAGCTGCTGCTGTTCCTCGACGTCGGCGGATCGATGGACCCGTTCATCAAGCTGTGCGAGGAATTGTTCTCGGCCGCGACCAGCGAGTTCAAGAACCTCGAATTCTTCTACTTCCACAATTGCCCGTACGAGGGCGTGTGGAAGGACAACAAGCGCCGCTTCCAGGAACGCACCCCGACCTGGGACGTGCTCCACAAATACGGCCACGACTACAAGCTGGTGTTCGTCGGCGACGCGGCGATGAGCCCGTATGAAATCACCCATCCCGGCGGCTCGGTAGAGCATTTCAACGAGGAAGCCGGCGCGGTGTGGATGCAGCGGCTGACCAACACCTATCCCGCCGCTGTGTGGCTGAACCCGGTGGCGGAATCGCAATGGGGCTATTCGCAATCGGCGAAGATCATCCGCGAGCTGATGACCGACCGCATGTACCCGCTGACGCTGGCGGGGCTGGACGCCGGGATGCGGGAACTGACGCGCAAGCGATAGGCCGCCCCCTCCCCGTCATGCCGGACCTGTTCCGGCATCTACCACCCGTCATGCCGGACTTGTTCCGGCATCCACCGCGCCGCATCCGCTTCGGCGCCTGATTGGCGCGGGACAGCTGCGGGTAGACCGTCTCCCCGTCGGGGTATGCGGTGCCGTGGATACCGGAACAGGTCCGGCATGACGGAGCGGACGTCCGCAAAAATCCCGTCGCGCTTACCGCCGCCCGCGCCAGATCTTCACCGCCGCATCGGGCGACAGCCCGCCCTGGTGCGCCGGGCAGCGCGTGTATCGGAAGCGGCGGTCGGTGCACAGCCACACCTCGTCCAGCCACCCCTGCCGCGTCGCAGTGATCCGCATCATGTCGGGCGCCATCCCCGGATTGGCGCGCGCGATCGCATCGGCCAGCGTGCCCGCGGTCAGCGTCTGGCGCGACAGCGCGTCCATGTCCGGAAAGCGCAGCCGGCCGTACATCGTGGTCGACCGCGCGAAGTAGCGGTCGGGGGTGTATCCGGCCATGCACGTCCCGTGCTTGGCCCATTCGTGCTGCATCAGCTGCGCCGAGGGGGTGGAGCACAGGTGGCGGCGGATCACCTGCCGCGACAGGATCGGCGTGGCGCGGCAATATTGCGGCCAGTCCTTCCCGATTCCGTCGGGCCACAGCCCGTGCAGCGTGAAGCCGAAGCGGTTGGTGCCGCCGCACTGGAACCGGTTGGCCGCGTCGTCGCCGCGGTTGCGGCAGAATTCCGGGTTCCAGGTGATCGCCAGCGTGTAGCTGCCGATCGGCAGGCGGCGCGCGGGCTGGCTTTCGCTGGGCAGGTCGGGATGCGGGCGCGGGATGGCGCCGGGGATCGCGCAGGACAGGACCTGCGCCCCCGCCACGCCCGGCAACATCAGGGCCATCGCGGCCAGCGAGCGGACGATCATGCGGCGTCTCCTTCCCAATCTTCCCCGAACCAGCTGCGCGCGTCCGGGCGGTACAAAGCGACCACCGCCACCACGCCCAGCGCGACGGTGGCAATGGAGAGGATCGCGGCCAGCGGCGGCATCGCCCCGCTCAGCATCGCGGGCAGGTTCAGCAGCAACCGCAGCACCGACAATGCGGCCAGCACGACCGCGATCGTACGGGCGACGCGGCTGGCGCGGCGCGCGACGCAGAACCACAGCGCCAGCGTGATCGCCACCGACAGCGCCAGACCGGCCGGCAGCAGCCAGCCGAACCCGGCGGTCCGCGGATCGGCCGCCATCCGCGCCGACAGCGCCGGCCAGCTGATCGCCCAGCCGATCACCGACAGCCCCAGCGAGGAAAGGTACAGACGCTCGAAAAACACGATGGCAGGCGGACGCACGCGCGGTTCACTTCCCGTTGACGTTACGGAACGCCCCTGCGCCCGGATCGTGCGCGGCGCAAGCCGGGGCGGTCATGCCGCGGCGAAATCCAGCCCGATGTCCGCCGCCGGCGCCGACTGGGTGATCCGCCCGACGCTGACATAGGTGACGCCGGTTTCCGCGATCGCGCGGATCGTCTCTAGCGTGACGCCGCCCGACGCTTCGGTAGGGACGCGTCTGCCGACGATCCCCACCGCCTCGCGCAGCACCGCGGGCGGCATGTTGTCGAGCAGCAGATGAGTCGCGCCCGCATCCAGCGCCGGCACGATCTGGTCGATGCGGTCGACCTCGACGATGATGTCGGCGATCCCCGCCGCCTTGGCCAGCGCCGCCGCGGGGCCGACCCCGCCGGCGACCGCGACGTGATTGTCCTTGATCATCGCCGCATCCCACAGGCCCATGCGATGGTTCTTCGCGCCGCCGGTGCGGGTGGCGTATTTCTCCAGCCGGCGCAGCCCGGGGATGGTCTTGCGCGTGTCGAGCAGCGTCGCGCCGGTGCCCGCGATCCGATCGACATAGGCGCGCGTCAGCGTCGCGATCCCCGACAGATGCTGGACGGTGTTGAGCGCCGATCGCTCCGCGGTCAGCAGTGCGCGCGCCGCACCGGTGATCCGCATCAGCGCGGTCCCCGGCGCCACCTGTGCGCCGTCGCGGACCAGCAGGTCGATCGCGGCGCCCGGGTCCATCCGGCGGAAGAAGGCGGCCGCGATCTCCAGCCCGCACACCGTGATCGCATCGCGGCTGTCCATCACGGCGGCGAAGCGCGCGGCGGCGGGAATGACCGCGGCGGAGGTGACGTCGCCGCCCTCCCCCATGTCCTCCGCCAGCGTCGCGGTGACGAAGGCCTCGGTGTCGAACCCGTCGAGGACGAACGTCATGGCAATACCTCTTCCGGTTCGACGCCCCACAGCCGGTCGATCTGGATGAAGCCCGCCTGCCCCTTCACGTCGAACCGGCACCAGCCGTTGCCGCACTGGCTGACGCGCCCGACGACGCCGGGCTGCGCGCGGAACAGGATGTGCGGCCCACCGGGCTTGTCGCGCATTTCCGCCGGGTCGCCGCCCTGTACGATCGCGGCGCGGGTGTTGCTGATCATCGTGCCCAGCATCCACCCCTGCGTGCCGCCGGGGTCCTCGATCTTGCGCCATTCCTTGAACGTGTCGACCACCCGCACCGGCAGGCCGGCGCGCACATACAGCCAGCTGGACGGAAAGGTGCGCCCCGGCCCGGTGCGCATCCGCGCGCGCGCCGGGGCGATGGATGCGTAATAAGGCGGCTTGCGGTCGGCAGGCGCGGCCTCGACCGGTGTCGTCGCCGCCACTGCCGCCGCGACCATCCACATGCCCGCCCGCATTACCCGATACCCCTGGTCATCCACCGCCTGTAGCGCCCGGACCGCGCCCGCATCAACCGTTGACGCGCCCCGCCGGCTGCGCCAATCCGCTGGCATGGCCGACACGCGACGCTCCGCCCATCCCACGGTGATCGTCACGCGCGAACTGCCCGATGTCGTCATGCGGCGGCTGGAGGAATTGTTCGACACCACCAACAACCGCGGCGACCGCCCGATGACGCGCGACGAACTGGCGCGCGCGATGGCGACCTGCGACGTGCTGGTCCCGGCCGTCACCGACACGATCGACGCCACGCTGATCGAGGGCGCGGGCGAGCGCCTGCGGCTGATCGCCAATTTCGGCGCCGGCGTGAACCATATCGACCTGAAGGCCGCGCGCGCCCGCGGGATCATCGTCACCAACACCCCCGGCGTCCTGACCGAGGATACCGCCGACCTGACGATGGCGCTGATCGTGTCCGTCCCGCGCCGGCTGGCGGAGGGCGAGAAGCTGGTCCGGTCGGGCCAGTGGAGCGGGTGGAGCCCCGGCGGGATGCTGGGCTATCGCATCGGCGGCAAGGCGCTGGGGATCGTCGGCATGGGCCGCATCGGCCAGGCGGTGGCGCGCCGCGCGCGCGCGTTCGGCCTGTCGATCCACTATCACAACCGCCACCGCCTGCCCAAGGTGGTGGAGGCGGAGCTTGGCGCGCAATGGCACCCCAATCTCGACGAGATGCTGGGCGCGATCGACATCCTGACGCTGCACACCCCGCTCAACGCCGACAGCCGCGACCTGATCGACGCGCGCCGCATCGCGCTGCTGCGTCCGCACGTCTTCGTCATCAACGCCAGCCGCGGCGGCATCCTGGACGAGGATGCGCTGGTCGATGCGCTGGAGGGCGGGCGGCTGGCGGGCGCCGGGCTGGACGTGTGGCGCCACGAACCGCAGATCGACCCGCGCCTGCTGTCGCTGCCCAATGTCGTCATGACGCCGCACATGGGGTCCGCCACCTACGAGGGCCGCGTGGCCAGCGGCGAGCGTGTCGTCGCCAATATCCGCATGTGGGCCGATGGCCATCGCCCGCCCGACCAGGTGCTGGAGGGCTGGGCCTAACACGCGGACATGTGACGAAAAGTTTCCCACGGGAACCCATGGACGCGCGAACCTTTTGACGGGGGTCACCCACCCCGGAAAGGAAGCCTCCATGAAGAAGATCGCCATCTCCGCCCTGCTGGTTGCGTCGGCCGTGTCGATGTCGGCGTGTTCGACGCTGCGTGGTGCCGCGATCGGCGGTGCGGGCGCCGCCGGCGTCGCAGCCGTGACCGGCGGCAGCGTGGAGAAGGGTGCGGCCGTCGGCGGCGCGGCCGGCGCCGTGGCCGGCACCGTCATCGACTGACCGCCGCTCCGCCGCTAGCATGACGGCGCGTCGCCACCCCGGCGGCGCGCCGTTCGCTTGCGCGGGGAAGGAGCTACGATGATCGCCATGCTGATGCTGACCACCGCGGTCGCGGTCACCTGCCCGTCCCCGCGCGACGCCGCTCCGCTGGTCGGCTTCGCCCTTTTCGACGGTCCCGTCGCCGACAATGCTGTCCTTGCCCCCGACACGTCACGCCGCAGGAACGGCGTGCTGGTGCAGACGTGGCGGGTCGACGGCGTCTATCGCGCCGGGCGCTCGCTCACCCTGCGCTGCGATTATCCGCGCCGCCCGCCGCTGTTCGTCCCGGTCGCGCGCCGGATGACCATGTGCCAGGCAAGGTGGCACGCCGCCGGCCCCTCGCTGTCCTGTCGTTAGCGTCCATCGGGTTCACGCGAAGCCGCGAAGACGGGAAGGTGGATCACCCTCGGCCGCCGAAGCGGCCCAAATTACCGGTACTTGAAAATAGGCGGGCGCTCCGCGTCGCCACACGACAACTCCGCGTGAACCCCCTTCTTCGCGTCTTCGCGTCTTCGCGTGAACCCTAATCAACCAACGCCGCCGCGCGACGCAGGTCCTTTTCGCGCCCGAACATCCGCAGGATATCCACCAGCTCGGCACGCCCCGGCACGAACACCCCGCGCCGCCCCTCGCGCGTCACCGGGCGGATCGCCTGCCACATGCCGTCGACGAACACTTCCAGCCCGGCCATGATCTCCACCGGCAACGGCGCACCGTCCAGCCGCGCATAAGGGTAGGACCGGAACCGCTCGCTCGCCGTACCGAGCCCCACCCCGCCCGGCCACACCGCCAGCACTCGCGCGGCATCGGCAGGCGACAGCAGCAGGTCGACATCCGCCACCGCCGTGTCGACGCCGTGCAGCACGACCGCCGCGCTGCCGATGATCCACCAGGGGTCGCGCGCGCCCGCCTGCGCCATCGCCGCCGCGACGCGCGCCAGCGTGGCGTCCAGCATCAGTCGCCGGTCAGGATGCGATCGACCAGCTGCTTCACCGTCGGCACGAAGCCATTGGAATAGAAGGGATCGCGCTTGAAATTATACGCCGCATGTCCTGCGAACATCAGGTTCCGGTCGGTATCGGCACCGTGCGCGATCTCCTGCAACGTCTTCTGGATGCAGAAGCTGCGCGGATCGGCCAGCCGTCCGGTCGAGTTCGTCTCGGTATCCGCCCAGCTGGAAAACAGGCACTGGCTGAGACAGCCCATGCAATCGGCCTGATCCTTGCGGATCTCCGCCTTTTCGCCCGGCGACACGAACACCAGCGTATTGTCGGGCGTCTTCAGCGCGTCGGTGAAGCCTTCGCCGAACCACTGGCGCGCGCGCAGCAGGTCGTTGCGCGTCACCCAGAAATTCTTGCCCTTCACGCCAACGTCCAGCTGGAAGACATGGTCCCCCGCCTCCTGCGTCGAAAAGGCGATCTGCCTGTCGGATCGCGCCTCCAGCACGCGCAGGAACGGGTTGCGCACCGCCGACGAATAGAAACCGGTGGGGGAGAAACGGTGGAGCGACACCTCGCCCTCCTCGATCTCCATCAGCTTGGCCTTCCATCCGTCGGGGATCGGGCTTTCCTGCGTCAGCAGCGGGCGCGTGCCGTACTGGAACGCGATCTGCCCCAGTTCGGGGTTGTCGATCCACTCGTTCCAGTCGCGCAGATACCAGACGCCGCCCGCCATCACGATCGGCACGCTGTCGGGGATGCCGCCCTCGCGCATCGTGTCGCGCAGCGCCTTGACGCGGGGATAGGGATCCTCCGGCTTCAGCGGGTCTTCGGCATTCGACAGGCCGTTATGCCCGCCCGCCAGCCACGGATCCTCGTAGACAACCGCGCCCAGCAAGTCCGATACCTTGGAATAGGCACGCTTCCACAGCGCGCGGAACGCACGGCCGGAGCTGACGATCGGCAGGTAGTTGACGTTGTACGACGCCGCGATCTCGCTCAGCTTGTACGGCATCCCCGCGCCGCAGGTGACGCCCGCCACCAGCCCGCGGGTGCGCTCCAGCACGCCCTGCAGCACACGCTGCGCACCGCCCATTTCCCACAGGACGTTGATGTTGATCGCGCCCTTGCCGCCCGCGATCTCCCACGCGCGCTGTACCTGCTGCACCGCGCCCTCGATCGCATAGGCGACCAGTTCCTCGTGCCGTTCGCGGCGGGTCAGCGCGCGATAGACCTGCGGGATGATCTTGCCGTCGGGATCGTAGCTGTCGGCGTTGACCGCCGATACCGTGCCGATCCCGCCCGCCGCGGCCCACGCCCCGGCGGAGGCATGGTTGGTGGCGGCGACGCCCTTTCCACCCTCCACCAGCGGCCACACCTCGCGGCCGGCATAGACGATCGGCTTCAGCCCCTTGAACACGCGATTTCCCAGTTCACCAGAATGACAACGCGCGTCCGTATAAACCAATCGGGCCGCAACGCGACAAAATTGCGACTCATCCCAGGCAGCCGGGCCGCCCCACCGCCCCGGCGTAGAGCGCAGCGTAGCGGTCGATCATCACGCCCTCGTCGAACTCAGCCACCGCCTTGGCGCGGTTGGCCGCGCCCACCCGCTGGCGCAGGTCGCGGTCGCCCGCCAGCGCCTGCATCGCGTCGCGCAGTCGCACCTCGCCGTGATGCTCGGTGATGAACGGGCGGTTTTCCGCCGACACCATCCGCGCCACGTCGCCGACCGGCGGGCTGACCACCGGCAGGCCCGCGGCCATCGCCTCGATCACGCTGATCGGCGCCTGTTCGGACCGCGACGACAGCGCCAGCATGTCGAACAATCCCATGAACCGGTACGGCCGGTCGAGGAAGCCGGGCAGGACGACGCGGTCGTCGATGCCCATCGCCAGTGCCGCCTGCTCGATCGCGGCGCGTTCCGGCCCCTCGCCGACGATTACCAGCCGGAACCGCGCCGACAGGCCGCCTGCCGCGCGCACCAGCGCCGGTAGATCCTTCACTGCGCGCAGTCCCGCGACGCTGCCGATCACCGTTTCGCGTTCGTTGCGGACGAAGCCGGGGATCGCCTTTGGATCGGGGCGCTGCGCATAGAGCGCGGTGGCGATGCCGTTGCCGATGCGATGGACGCGTGCGCGCGGCTGCTTCCACGTCTCCAGCGCGATCCGCTCCAGCACGTCGCTGGGCACCACCAGCGCGCTGGCGGCGCTCAGCGCGAAGCGGCGGTACAGGTTGCGCTCGCGCTTCAGCCCGCCGGCCTCGTCCTCGTTGAAACCGTCCTCGTGGTGGATCACCGGCGGCGTACCGCGCCCGAACACCCGCCGCGCCATCACCCCGTCGATCGCGCCCCAATTGTACGTCAGCACCAGGTCGAACCCGCGCATGAACCGCGCGATCGCCTCGTACCGCGCCACGGACGGCCGCCCGGTCAGCGGCGGCGGGTTCTGCGCGATCTCGTAGCGGATGCCCTTGGCGATCCGCTCGCGCGCGCCGTAACGGCCCGGCATCCCCGATACGATGACATGGCGGGCGCGGTCACCGAAGGCGTTCATCAGCCGGACGGCGCGCGCTTCCTTCCCGCCCAGGTCGAACGTGGAATGAAGGTGCAGGATCGACAGCGGTTGCGACATGCCCGCGCCATAGCCGCTGTGCCCCGCGCCCCGCAACGCAGGCTCATCGGTCACGCGCCGGCAGTCAGCGCCTCCTTGGGCACGTGCGTGATCCGGCACGCCAGGTCCGCCTCGCCGCTCGCCACGATCCAGTGCGCGCCGCCGTCGACCACGCCGGTCGTGAACACGACGTCGTCGAGATACATCAGGTCTGCCAGCGGCGCGGTCAGCTCCGGCGCGGGTTCCAGCAGCGGGGCATGGCTGGTCGCGATCGTGCGGGACGGGTCATGTTCATCCAGCAGCGTCCAATAGGTGCGATAGATACCCACGACGCCGGACGGCTCGACCCCGTGCCACAGCGTCAGCCACCCGCGCTGCCCGTCCACCTCCGCCAGCACCGGCGGCGCACCGCCACCCATCCGCGCGGTGGCGGTGGTGGCGGCATGCGGGCGGATACCGGGGCGGTCGTGCGGCTTCCAGTGGAGCGCGTCGGGCGACGTCGCCAGGTTGATCGACGGTCCCGCGCGCCACGGGCTGTCGGGGGGATAGGCGAAATACAGGTCGCCCAGCGGCCGCGTCTGTGCCCAGAATGCGCCGTCCACCTTCCCCTCGAACAGCAGCATGTCCTTGTTCTGGTGGTCCAGCACGATACCATGCAGCGTCCAGTCGAGCGCATCGTCGCTGGAATAGAGCGTGGTGGAATGGCGCTCCGGGCTGACCGAGCAGGTCGTCATGTAATAGCGCCCGTCGATACGGCTGATCCGCGCATCCTCGACGCCATAGCATTGATAGGGTTCGCGCGGCACGATCGCGCGATCGCAATGGACCGCCACCACGCGCCGCCCGTCCGCGTCCAGTTCTACCGGCAGCAGCCACGACAGCGACGTCAGCGCCATCACCCGCCACCCGCCGCCGCGCATCATGAACTTGCGCGGATCGGACGTGTCGACCAGCGTCAGCGGCCAGGCGTCGAGCACGTAGCGCCCGTCATCCCAGCGGATCGCATGAATATGTGCATCGCGGATCGGCTGGCGCAGCGCCTCCGCGACGCGCACCATCATCAGGAGGTTGCCATTGGGCAGCCGCGTCAGGCCGGGGTTGAACGCACCCAGCACATAGGTTTCGGCATCGACCTTCCCCGCCAGCGGCGATCGCGAAAGGTCGATGTCGCGCGGATCGAACACGATCGCGTCATGGGGATAGGCCATCGTCACTCCACCGTCCGCCGAAC
This sequence comes from Sphingomonas adhaesiva, assembly GCF_002374855.1. Lineage (GTDB taxonomy): Bacteria > Pseudomonadota > Alphaproteobacteria > Sphingomonadales > Sphingomonadaceae > Sphingomonas > Sphingomonas adhaesiva. Next base: position 89,125 of record NZ_NWVC01000001.1, on the reverse strand, counting down.
CGCCGAGACGAACGAGCTAGACGCGCGGTTCCGACGTGCGCGCCAGCCATCGGTCGATCGCCTCGCCGACCCCCGCCTCGTCCAGCGTCGGGGCGTGCCCGACCTGCGGCAGGGTGAGCAGTTCCGCACCCGGCAGCGCCGCGACCATCCGCCCGGCGGTCGCGGCCGACAGGATGTCCGACCGTCCGCCGCGCACCACCAGCACCGGCACCCCGGCCAACGCCGCCAGCGCGCGCCACATGTCCGGCCCCGCCTCCCCGCCCGGCAGGCGGAACGGCTCGGCGATCTTCATGTCATAGTCCAGGACGATCCGCCCCGCCGAATTCAGCCGGTACAGCCGCTTGGCCATCCCCAGCCATTGCTCGATCGTCCAGCCGGGATAGACGTCCTCGTTCGCTTCCTGCACCCCGCGCGCGGCGTGCATCCATGTCGGATAGGTGCTCGATTTGCCGACATAGCCGCGGATCCGCGACAGCCCCGCCGGCTCGATCTCCGGCCCGATATCGTTGAGCAGCGCGCCCGCGATCCGCCCGGGCAGCATCCCCGCCAGCAACATCGTCACGATCCCGCCCAGCGACGTGCCGATCGCCGCGAACCGCCCGATCTTCTCCTGGTCCAGCAGCGCCGCCACGTCCTGCGCATAGGTCAGCGGGACGTAGGTCATCGGATCCTTGGCATAGCCGCTGTCGCCGCGCCCGCGGAATTCCACCGCAATCACCCGGCGCCCCGCCGCCAGCCGCCTAGCCAGCCCGTCGTAATCGCGCGCGTTGCGGGTCAGGCCGGGCATGCACAGCACCGGCGCGGCGCCCTCGGCCTCCGCCGGGCCGGGATAGTCGCGCGCATGCAGCCGGATGCCGTCGGCGGACCACCAGAAAAGATCGCGATAGTCGGCCATGATGTCGCTGCGCCCTGCCCGTTGTCGTGCGACCCATTGCACCCTTGGCCGCTCGCCCCCCATATCGCCGCATGGTGTTCCCCCCGCAAGCATATCGGCCGGAACGCGCGATCCTGTCGCTGGGCGACGGTTTCTGGGATCGCGTGGCCCCGGCGGACTTCCCCGAGACGCGGCTGCGTTTCCGTAACGATCGCGCCGCGCGGCAGGTCGGACTGGACATGCTCGACGATGGCGAATGGGTCCGCCACTTCGGCCGTTTCCAGCCACTGCCGGGCTCGCTCGATGCGCCGCTGGCGCTGCGCTATCACGGCCACCAATTCCGCACCTACAACCCCGATCTGGGCGACGGCCGCGGCTTCACCTTCGCGCAGCTGCGCAATGCGGACGGCCGGCTGATGGACCTGGGCACCAAGGGGTCGGGACAGACGCCGTGGAGCCGCTTCGGCGACGGGCGGCTGACGCTGAAGGGCGGGGTGCGCGAGGTCTTGGCCAGCGAGATGCTGGAGGCATTGGGCGTCCCCACCTCGCGCAGCTTCTCGCTGATCGAGACCGGCGAGGCGCTGGACCGCGGCGACGAACCCTCCCCCACCCGCTCGGCGGTGCTGGTGCGGCTCAGCCACGGGCATATCCGCATCGGCACGTTCCAGCGGCTGGCGTATCACCGCAACGAGGACGGGCTGCGCCGTCTCACCGCCTATGCCCTGCGCGAGCTGTACGGGGAGGATAGCGACGACCCGCTGCGCCTGCTGGCGCTGGTGGTCGAGCGTACCGCGCGGCTGGCGGCGTCGTACATGGCCGCCGGCTTCGTCCATGGCGTGCTCAATTCCGACAATATCAACGTCACCGGCGAAAGCTTCGACTACGGCCCGTGGCGATTCGCACCGACATGGGACCCCGCGTTCGTCGCCGCCTATTTCGACCATGCCGGCCTCTACGCCTTCGGCCGCCAGCCGGAGGCGATCCACTGGGATGCGATGCAGCTGGCGGTGTCGCTGCGCCCGCTGGCCGATGCCGAGCCGCTGATCGCGATCCTCGACACCTTCGGCGACCTTTACCAGCCCGCCGTCGCGCACGCGATCCTGTGGCGGCTGGGCCGCGCGCCGCTCGATGCCGGGCGCGACCGCGCGCTGGTGCAGGCGGTCGAACGCGCGCTGCGGGGCACCGGCACCGCGATCGACCGCTTCTTCTTCGACGCCTACGCCCGCGATCTGCCGGCCGACTATGGCGCCGGGTGGGAGGAGGCGCGCGCCGCGCTCGCCGCCTTCCCGGTAATTGGCGACCGTAGCCATTCCTTCTGGTCCGGCGCCCCCTGTTCGATGCTGATCGACGAGGTGGAGGCGATCTGGTCGGCGATCGACGAGCGTGACGACTGGGCACCGTTCCATGCGAAAGTCACCCGCATCAATGAAATGCGTGAGGCGCTGGCGCGCTGCCCCCTTCCGCAGCGCGGATAGACGCGGCTAAGACGGCGCCATGGCAGACGTGATCTCGTACGAACCGGCCACCGGCGCCGAACTGTGGCGCGGTGAGAAGGGCGATGTCGACCTGGAGGTGGCGACCGCGCGCGACGGGTTCATGCCCTGGGCGTCGCGGTCGCTGGCGTTCCGCATCGAGACGCTGCGCCGCTTCGCCAATGTCGTGCGCCAGCGCGCGGATGCCTTCACCGATCTGATCGCGCGCGAAACCGGCAAGCCCCTGTGGGAAGCGCGTACCGAGGTCGACAGCGTCATCGCCAAGGTCGATATCTCGATCACCGCTTACGCCGAACGCACCGCGCAGCGGCGGATGGACGCGCCGATGAACAGCCGCATGGCGCTGCGTCACAAGCCGCATGGCGTGCTCGCGGTGCTCGGCCCTTACAATTTCCCCGCGCACCTGCCCAACGGCCACATCGTCCCCGCGCTGATCGCGGGCAATGCGGTGGTGTTCAAGCCGTCGGAAAAGACCCCGGCGACCGGCGCGTTCCTGGTGGAATGCTACCATGCCGCCGGCGTGCCGGAAGAGGCCGTGCGCGTGCTGGTCGGCGGCCCGGCGGAGGGCAAGGCGCTGGCCGCGCATCCCGATATCGACGGTCTGCTGTTCACCGGATCGGCGCGCACCGGCATCGCGCTCAACCGCCAGTTCGCGGAGATGCCGGAGAAGATCCTGGCGCTCGAAATGGGCGGCAACAACCCGATCGTGGTGTGGGATACTCCCGATCTGCACACCGCGGCGGTGCTGGTGGCGCAATCGGCCTTCACCACCGCGGGCCAGCGCTGCACCGCCGCGCGCCGGCTGATCGTGCAGGAACAGCTGGCCGATGCGCTGCTGGCGGAACTGGCGCGGCTGACCGGGCGGCTGATCGTCGGCGCGCCGCATGACGATCCGCAACCGTTCATGGGGCCGGTGATCGACAACGAAACCGCGGACGGCCTGGCCGAAAGCTTCCTGGCGCTGCTGATGAAGGGCGGGCGGCCGATCCGCCACATGGCGCGCCCCGATCCGGCGCGCCCGTTCGTCACCCCCGGCATCATCGACGTCACCGACATGCCCGGCCGCCCGGACGTGGAGCTGTTCGGCCCGTTGCTCCAGGTCATCCGCATCGACGATTTCGACGCCGCCATCGCGGAGGCGAACAATACCCGCTACGGCCTGTCGGCATCGCTGGTCAGCCAGACGCCGGCGCTGTTCGACCGTTTCTGGGCCGGCGCGCGCGCCGGGATCGTCAACTGGAACAAGCCGACCAATGGCGCGTCGTCGTCCGCGCCGTTCGGCGGCGTCGGCTGGTCCGGCAATCACCGGCCCAGCGCCTATTACGCAGCCGATTACTGCGCCTATCCGGTCGTCTCGAACGAGGCGGACGCGGCGCGCGCGGCGATCGGCATCGGGCTGGCCGACGGCTGACGCGCCCGACACGGGCATCACGGGGGAAAGACGGGCATGGCAAGCGGACTGGTCGCACTGCTGGACGATATCGCGGGGCTGACCCGGCTGGCGGCGGCCTCGCTCGACGATGTCGGTGCCGCCGCGAGCAAGGCGGGGGTGAAGGCCGCAGGGGTGGTGGTGGACGATACCGCGGTCACCCCGCGCTATGTCGTCGGCCTGTCGCCGCAGCGCGAACTGCCGATCATCGGCAAGATCGCGCTCGGCTCGATCCGCAACAAACTGCTGTTCCTGCTGCCCGCCGCGCTGATCCTCAGCGCGCTCGCACCATGGGCGATCACCCCGCTGCTGATGGTCGGCGGCGCCTATCTGTGTTTCGAGGGCGCGGAAAAGGTGATCGAGGCGTTGTCCGGCGGGCATGAGGATGAAGCGGCCGACGCCGGCCTCGACCCCGTCGCGCTGGAAAACCAGAAGGTGTCCGGCGCGATCCGAACCGACTTCATCCTGTCGGCCGAAATCATGGCGATCGCACTGTCGCAGGTCGCGGATTCCCCGCTGCTGACGCAAGGGGTCGTGCTGGCGGTGGTCGCGGTGGCGATCACCGCGGGCGTCTATGGCGTGGTCGCGCTGATCGTGAAGGCGGACGATGTCGGCCTCTATCTCGCAAAGACCGGGTCGGGCGCGCTGCGCGCGATCGGGCGCGGTCTGGTGAAGGGCGTGCCGGTGCTGATGCGCTGGCTGGCGGTGATCGGCACCGCCGCGATGATCTGGGTCGGCGGCGGCATCCTGCTGCACGGTGCGGAGGAACTGGGACTGGCCGCGCCCGCGCATCTCGTCCACGACACCGCCGAAGCCGCCGCGCATCTGGCCCCCGCGATCGGCGGTGCGCTGGCATGGATCGTCACCGCGCTCGCCTCCGGAATCATCGGGCTGGCGATCGGCGGCGCGATCGCGCTGGCGGTCCACCGCCTGCACGCCGCCCGCGCGCATTAACGCTCGCGTCGGCATCAGGGATCGAAATCGGTCGTTACGGATTGAGAACCATCACCAGGGATGAGGATGGGGGGACGATCGGGTGCGCCGTATATTGTTGCTGGCCCTGGCCCTGCCCGTTGCCGGATGTCACCGCGCGCAGGATCATCCCGCCCCGCCGCGTATCGAAACCCAAAACGCCAGGCTGCCGGACCAGTCCTCGACCATCACCGTACCGGTCGTCGCCGATCTGGGGCAGCTGGAACGCGGGCTGGAAAAGGAACTGCCCCGCACGCTGTGGACCATCGACGAACATCGCGACCGCTGCGTCGCCGGGCGGCGCATCGGCAAGATCAAGGTGACGCCCGACCTCGGCTGCCGGCTGGTCGGGCGCGTCACCCGCGGCGCGATTGCGCTGTCGGGCAGCGGGCAGCAATTGCGGATCGTCATGCCGGTGCGCGCGGCGATCTCCGCGCAGAAGGTGGGCGGCGTCGTCAGCGAAACCGCCACCGGCAGCGCCACCGTGCGCGCCACCGCGCGGCTGCGGATCGTCGGCAACTGGCAACCGACCGCGACCGTCGACCTCGACTATGACTGGCGCGAGGAACCGGGCATCGACATCGCCGGCCAGCGGATCACCTTCACCTCGAAGGCGGACGAGAAGCTGAAGCGCGTCGTCGCCGATCTGGAACGCGACCTGCCGCGCCATCTGGCGAAGCTGGGGCTGCGCGCGCAGCTGGCGGACATCTGGGCCAAGGCGTTCACCTCGATCGAGCTGAGCAAGCGCAACCCGCCCGCCTGGCTGCGGATCGCCCCGCGCACGCTCGGCTTCGGCGGCTACCGGATCGAGGGCCGGCGGCTGACGCTGCTGCTCTCGGCGGAGGCGCTGACGCAGACCTTCGTCGGGCAGCGGCCCGCCGATCCGCCCGTCACCCCCCTGCCCCCGCCGGGGCGGGTCGCCGGTCAGCCGGGGCTGCGCTTCTTCGTGCCCGTGCTGGCCGATTATGCCGAACTGGAACCGGTGGTGCAGCGCACGCTGGGCAAGCTGGCGGCGCGCGGCATCACGCTCGCCGGGATCGGCCGCGTCGATGCCGAATTCGGAAAGGTCACCATCTACGCCACCACCGGCGGGCGGCTGGCAATCGGCGTGACCGCGAAGGTGCGCGCGCATGACGGGTCGATGGGGCCGACCAGCGGCGAGGTATGGCTGTCGGCGCAGCCCTATAACGATCCCGGATCGCAGCTGGTGCGCGCGCGCGACGTGTCGCTGGTGACCCGCACCGATTCGGCCGCGGTCGACCTGCTCGTCCATCTCTTCGACGATGCGCAGGTTCATGACGCGATCGCGCTGGCGCTCCAGCACGATTTCGCGCCCGACTATCAGAAGGTGATCGGCAAGGCGCAGCGCGCGATCGGTCATCGCCAGGAAGGCGAATTCCTGCTGTCGACCGACGTCACGCGCGTCACCAACGGCCAGCTGCAGGTGACCGGCGCGGGCCTGTTCATGCCCGTCCGGGCGGAAGGAAGCGCGCGGATCGAATACCGTCCGCGCTGAATCGTCGCATCGGGGGCGTCCGACTCGCGCCGCACCGCGCGTTCTGCCCCCGTCGGTGCGCGTCAGAAGCCCGCGTAGTCGCTGAATCGCGTGATCGTGGGGTCGAATTTCAGCACCACCTTGCCCGTCGCGCCGTGACGCTGCTTGGCGACGATCAGCTCCGCCAGGCCATAGACGCGCTCCATTTCCGCCGCCCAGCGGGCGTGTTCCTCGAACACCTTGGCGTCATCGCCCTCCATCGGGCGCTTCGGTTCGCGCTGGGCGATGTAATAATCCTCGCGGAACACGAACCAGACCATGTCCGCGTCCTGCTCGATCGACCCCGATTCGCGCAGGTCCGACAGCATCGGGCGCTTGTCCTCGCGGCTTTCCACCGCACGGCTCAGCTGCGACAGCGCCAGCACGGGGACGTTCATGTCCTTGGCCAACGTCTTCAACCCGCGCGAGATTTCTGAGATTTCCTGCACGCGATTGCCGTCGCCCTTGCCCGATCCGGTCAGCAGCTGGAGGTAATCGACCACCACCAGCCCGATCTCGTTGTTGTGCCGCCGCTGCAACCGCCGCACGCGCGTGTGCAGCGACCCGATCGTCAGGCCGCCGGTATCGTCGATGAAGAACGGCAGGTTCTCCAGTTCCGCCGCCGCCGCCGCCAGCTGCTCGAACTCCTGCTTGCTGATCTTGCCCATGCGCAGCGCCTCGGAGCTGATCCGCGACTGTTCCGCCAGGATACGGGTGGCCAGCTGGTCGGCGCTCATTTCCAGGCTGAAGAACGCGACCTTGGCGCCCACCGACTTGCTGGGCGGGATGCCGTCGCGCATGTCGCGCATCCACCGCTGCGCCGCGTTGAACGCGATGTTCGTCGCCAGCGACGTCTTGCCCATGCCCGGCCGCCCGGCCAGGATCATCAGGTCGGAATGGTGCATGCCGCCGATCTTGGCGTTGACGGTGTCCAGACCGGTGGTGACGCCCGACAGGTTGCCGCCCCAGTTCAGCGCCTTCTCGGCCATCTTCACGGCCATCGTGCTGGCCTGCGCGAAGCTTTTGACGCTGCTTTCCGTCGCGCCCTCGGCGGACACGCGGAACAGCTCCTCCTCGGCGGCCTCGATCTGCGCGCGCGGGTTCACCTCCTGGCTGGTGTCCATCGCGCGGTCGACCATCTGGTGCCCGACCGACACCAAGGCGCGCAGCATCGCAAGGTCGTAGATCTGCGTCGCGAACTGCCGCGCGCCGATCAGCCCCGCGCCCGACCCGGTCAGGCTGGCGAGATAGCCGACCCCGCCCAGCTCGCGCATCCCTTCGTCCGCCTCGAACATCGGTCGCAGCGTCACCGGGGTGGCCAGCATGTCCTGCGCGCGCAGCGACTTGATCGCGGCGAAGATGCGGCCGTGCACCGGCTCGAAGAAATGCACCGGCTCCAACCGGTCGACGATGTCGTCGGCCAGCCGGTTGTCGATCATCATCGCGCCCAGCATCGCGGCCTCCGCCTCGACGTTGCGGGGCAGCTGAACGGGTTCGGCCGGGGCCGGTTGCGGGAACGCCAGAGTCGCCATATCCGCGCGTATAGCGCGCCCGGCGATGCGTGGGACAGCCCCGCCGGCGCGAAAGCTGTGGATAGCCTGCATTGTCGGGCGGACCGTTCGCCTTTATCGGCAGGCGCATGGCCGATCCGCGGATCATCGACATCGAACTGGACGAACGCACCATCCTGTGGCGGTCGGCGGATATCGAGCAGGAACGCCGGATCGCGATCTTCGACCTGATCGAGGGCAATCACTTCGCGCCCCAGCGCGAGCAACCGGACGGCTATGCCGGCCCGTACCGCGTCCGCCTGTCCGTGGAGGAAGGCCGGCTGGCGATCGAGATCAGGCGCGAGGACGGCACCCCGCTGGAGGTGCTGGTGCTGGGCCTCGGCCGCTTCCGCCGCCCGATCCGCGACTATTTCGCGATCTGCGACAGCTATTTCCAGGCGATCCGTCAGTCGACCCCGCAACAGATCGAGACGGTCGACATGGCACGGCGCGGCATCCACAACGATGCCGCGACGCTGCTGATGGAGCGGCTGGACGGCAAGATCGAGATCGATTTCGACACCGCGCGACGGCTGTTCACGCTGATCTGCGTGCTGCACATCAAGGCATAGACGGGTACATCATTCATGTGGGGTCTGGGACGGTTCGTGCTGATCGTCGCTGCGCTGGCGTTGTCCGGCGTCGCGGCATGGCGGGTGGCGCAGCGCTGGCATCCCTCGACCGAAACCTATCCGGCGCAGGGCGTCGACGTGTCGGAACGCACCGGCGCGATCGACTGGCCGGTGCTGAAGGGCGCCGGTGCCGATTTCGGCTATGCCGTGGCGACGACCGGCGCGGGGCAGCGCGACCATGCGTTCCTGACCCATTGGGATGCGATGGCGGCGGCGGGCGTGCGGCGCGGCGCGATCCACGTCTTCTCCTTCTGCCAGCCCGCACGCGCGCAGGCCGATGCGTTCAACACCCTCGTCCCGCGCGATCCCACCGCGCTGCCCGCGGCGATAGACTTTTCCTATGAGGACGGTTGCGCCGACCGGCCGGACCGCGCCGCGATGGTCGCCGACGTGGCGGAGATGATCCGCCGCATCGAATCGCACACCGGCAAGCCCGTGCTGCTGAAGGTGGCGCGCGCGGTGGAGGGGGATTATCGCCTGACCGAAGCCTTCCGCCGCAGCCTGTGGGCGGAGGGCAATTTCATGAAACCCGGCTATGGCGCCCGCGCCTGGCGGATGTGGCGCGCGAGCGACGTGCGGCGTATCGACGGGGTGGAAGGGCCGGTGAACTGGGACGTGGCGGTGGCGCAATGACGGACGGAAACGAAGCGGCGCGACTGATCGCACTGGCGCGCGCGGCAGCGGCGAATGCCCATGCCCCCTATTCGCGCTTTGCCGTGGGGGCCGCGGTGCTGCTGACCGACGGCAGCGTGGTGACCGGCGCCAATGTCGAAAACGCCAGCTACGGCCTGTCGCTATGCGCCGAAACCGTCGCGATCGCGACCGTGTCGGCGCAGGGGCGGCTGCGCGAGGTGGCCGCGGTGGGGGTCATCGGCGGGATGATGGACGCGGACGGCCGCGCGACCGGCCACGATCCGGTGCGCCCGTGCGGCCGCTGCCGGCAGGTCCTGAACGAGGCAGCGCAGCTCAGCGGTAACGACCTGCGCGTCCATTGCGCGGGGGCCGAGGGCGAGCGGATCGCCAGCTATCGCCTGTCGGACCTGCTGCCCGATGCGTTCGGGCCGGCGGATCTCGGGATCGCCTGACAGGTCGGGGGCGTGGGGAGGCGGTCTGCCGTCCTGCTGCACCCACCTGCTATAGGCACGACGCATGTCCGGCGCGAACCGTCACCCCGGACGTGTTCCGGGGTCCACCGCGCCACGAAATCAACACCTTGCGGATCTGCGGCACAGTGGATGCCGGAACAAGTCCGGCATGACGGGCAGGGACTGGCCGGCGTCTCGACCTGATCCAGGCCGACGCCAGGCCATTGCAGGTCAGCGAACGTAGGCCGACCGCCAGCTCACGCCGCGGCGTGTGCCAGCCGCTCGACCATGCGCGCCAGCCGGCGGTCGATGATCTCCTCGGCCTCCGCGACGATACGGTCGACCAGTTCCTTCACCGTGGGCACGTCGTGGATCAGCCCCTGCACCATCCCGGCGGACCAGATGCCGTCGTCGGTGTCGCCGCGCTCCATCGCCGCCACGCCGCGCTTGCCCGCGACCAGATGCTGGACGTCCTCGAACTTCGCGCCTCCCGCGCGCTCGATCGCGACGACCTCCTCGGACACCTTGTTCTTCATCACGCGCGCGGTGTTGTGCAGCGTGCGGAAGATCAGGTCGGTCTGCCGCTCGTCGTTCGCTACCATCCGCTGCTTGAAGCTGTCGGGGATCTGCGCCTCCTGCGTCACGCAGAAACGGGTGCCCATGTTCACGCCATCCGCGCCCAGGGCCAGCGCGGCGACCAGCCCGCGCCCGTCGGCGAAGCCGCCCGACGCCAGCATCGGCACCGATACCTTGTCGGCGGCGGCGGGGATCAGGATCAGGCCGGGGATATCGTCCTCGCCCGGATGCCCCGCGCATTCGAAGCCGTCGATGCTGATCGCGTCCGCACCCATGCGTTCCGCCGACAATGCGTGGCGCACCGCGGTGCACTTGTGGATCACCTTGACCCCATGCGTCTTGAAATCGTCGATATGCTCCTGCGGCTTGTAGCCCGCGGTCTCGACGATCTTCACGCCGCCCTCGATGATCGCGCGGCGATATTCGGCATAGGGCGGCGGGTTGATTGTCGGCAGGATCGTCAGGTTCACGCCGAACGGCTTGTCGGTCAGGTCGCGGGTGCGGCGAATCTCGTTCGCCAGCTCCTCCGGCGTCGGCTGGGTCAGCGCGGTGATGAAGCCCAGCGCACCGGCATTGGCGACCGCGGCGACCAGCTGTGCCTTGCCGACCCACTGCATCCCGCCCTGCGCGATCGGATATTCCACCCCGAACGCCTCGGTGAACCGCGTCTTCAGCATCGTGCCTCTCCCCTATCCCTTACGTAACATCTGTTATGCTGCGATCCACCCGGACCGCAAGTCCCTTTACGCCGCTTGTTTATGACAGCGCCTGCCAGCCGCTGCGCGGGCGGATTTGCGGCTCGACGCGATAGTCGACGTCGTCCCAGTCGAGCGCATCGAACTCACTGCGCCGCGGCCCTATGTACCCGAACAGGAACGCCGCCACCTTGCGCATCTGGATCTCTTCCGCCCCCTCGGTGATGCGATAGCGGCGGTGGTGGCGATAGATGTGCTCGAACGGCTTGTGCCGGGAATAGCCGATCCCGCCATGGACCTGCATCGCGCGATCGGCCGCCTCGCACGCCAGCCGGTTCGCCCAGTAATTGCACATGCTCACCTTGTCGGACAGGCGGCGCTCGACCTCCTTGTGCGCCATCTGGTCCATCTGCCACGCGGTCTTGCGGATCAGCAGCCGCAGCATCTCCGCCTGCGTCGCCAGTTCGACCAGCGGGAACTGGATCGCCTGGTTGCGCGACAGATCCTCGCCGAACGGCTGGCGCTGCCGGGCGTAACGCACCGCTTCCTCGATACAATAGGTCGCCGCGCCCAGGCTGCCCGCCGCCTGGCGGATGCGGTTTTCATGGACGAAGCTCTGCGCCAGCGGCAGGCCATTGTCCGGCTCGCCGAAGATCGCGCTGTCGGGCACCCAGACGTCGGTGAAGCTGACGCGCGGGTGATCGGTGGGCATGTTGAACGTCCACAGATATTCCTCCACCTGCACGCCCGGCGCATCGGCGGGCACCAGGAAACAGGTGATGCCGCGCGCCGCGCCGTCCTCGCCGTTCGTCCGCGCGAACAGCGCACAATGCGTGGCGACGTGCATTCCCGTCGTCCACATCTTCTCGCCGTTGAGCAGCCACCCGCTGCGCCCGTCGCGTTCGGTCCGGACACCGCGCGTTTCCATGTGCGTCGCGTCGGAGCCATGCCGCGGCTCGGTCAGGCCGAAGGTGATCCGCTTCGTCCCGTCCAGCATCCCGGCCAGGAATTCCTCCTTCTGCTCCGGCGTGCCGAAATCGTCGAACATCTTGGCAAAGGGATTGTTCGCGACGATCGAATGTTCGTTCTGCAGGTCGTTGTGCAGCCCCAGCCCCTTGGCGGCCAGATATTCGCGGATCACGCACATCCACAGGTTGGACCCGCCCTTGCCGCCGAACTTGGGATCCATCGCGAAGCGCAGATGCCCCGCGCGATCCGCGCGTACCCGCGCCTCGCGCAGCAACGCCTCCCAGTCGTGGCGCGGCAGGCCGCCGCGCTCGAAATCGGTGCGCGCATATTCGCGGCGATGGTCAAAGAAGCGGACATTGTCGTCCGCCTCCTCCAGCGGGCGGATTTCCGCCTCGATGAAGCGGTCCAGCTCGGCCAGATACTCCTTCAGCTCCGGCGGCAACGCGAAATCCATGGCCCTCTCCGATCTAAGTCGCTTCTTTTAACTTGCGTAGCGCGTGCCGCACCGTTTTACATCCCCCCGATGACGGAGAGGCTCGACGAAGCGACGGTCGCGGCGCGGCTGGCGGCATTGGCGCCGCGGCTGGTCGCGGACGCCACCGGGGTCGAATCGCTGCGGCGGCTGACCGGCGGGGCCAGCATGGCGACGTTCGCGTTCGACGTGACGGTGGGTGCCGGCGCGGCGGTCCCGCTGATCCTGCGCGCGCGCGCGGTCGCACCAGATCCGGATAGCCCCCCGCTGGCGCGCGAGGCGCAGGTGATCGCCGCCGCGATTGCCGGCGGCGTTCCGGCGCCCGAGGTGGTTCACGTCTGCTCCCCCGATGACGGCCTGGGCGAAGGCTATGTCATGCGCCGCCTGATCGGGGAGACGCTGGGCAAGCGGATCGCCACCGACCCGGCCTTCGCGCCCGCGCGCGACGTGCTGGCGCGGCAGTGCGGCGCGGCGCTGGCGCGGGTTCACACCACCCCGCCGCCGCCCGGCCTCGACACGGTCAACGCCGCCGAAACGCTGGCGCGCTATGAACGGATTTGGCGCCAGAGCGGTGCGGTGCGCCCCGCGATCGAGGCGGCCTTCCGCTGGCTGGAAGCCCATTTGCCGCGCGTGCCGGCGACGCCTCGGCTGGTCCATGGCGATTTCCGTAACGGCAATCTGATGGTCGATGCCGATCGCGGGCTGGTCGCGGTGCTCGACTGGGAACTGGCGCATATCGGCGATCCGGCGGAGGATATCGGCTGGATATGCTGCAACAGCTGGCGCTTCGCCCAGGCGCATGCGCGCGTCGGCGGGTTCGGCGATCTGGACGATCTGCTCGCCGGCTATGTCGCGGCGGGCGGCGATCCGATCGAGCCGGCACGCATCGACTTCTGGCAGATGATCGCCAGCCTCAAATGGGGGGTGATGACGATGCAGATGCACCGCAGCTTTGCCGACGATCCCGCCGCCGGGCCGGAACGCGGCGTGATCGGGCGGCGCCTGTCGGAGGCGGAGGCGGATATCGTCGCGCTGCTGCAACGCGCGTCGCGGCCATGCTGACGCATCCCACCGCGCAGGCGCTGGTCGAGGGGGTCGCGGCGTGGCTGCCGCTCGACGGCAGCGCCAGCCCGTTCGCGTTGCGCGTCGCCCGCAACGCGCTCGACATCGCCGCGCGGGACATGGCGCTGGGGCCGGCGGCGGACGAACGCGCGGCGCAGCGGATCGCCGCGATCCTGGGCCAGACGGGTTCGCGCGACGCGCTCGACCGCGCACTGGTGGCGTCGATCCGCGCTGGCACGATCGCCCCCGACGATCCCCGACTGATCGCGCATCTGGTCGCCAGCACGCTCGATCATCTGGCGATCGATCAGCCGCGATACGTGCATGAACTGGCGGCGGATTAACGAAACGCTAACGCAACTGGCGGATATCATCGCCGCATGGCGACGCCCCCCGATCGTGCCCCGCGCAACAGCGTGTTCCTGTACGCCCGAGTCGAGGCGGAACCGGACCCGATCGACTGCCGCGTCCGCAACATTTCCGAACAGGGCGCGTGCATCGACAACAGCATCGCGCTGACGGACGGGGCGCATCTGCACCTTTCGATCGGCGCGGTCGGCCACATCGAGGCGGATGTCGCCTGGTCGAAGGACGAGCGCGCCGGCCTGCACTTCCATCGTTCGATCGACGTCGCCGCCGCGCGCCTGCCGCGGGCGAAGGCCAAGGCGCCGACGACCAGCTTCGCTGGGCAGCGTTCGTCCGCACCGGCCGACCGCCCCCCGCCCCCCGCGCCCTCGCAGGAAATACACGCCGGCTGGATGGAGCATATTCGCGACCCCTATCGTCGCAAATAACGACATAACTTTTGTTGTGCCGGCCGCCGCTTCGTTCTAATCGACAGGGTCAGAACATCGCAGCGGAGAGACAGGCGTGGCCAACGGACCCTTGCACGGCATTCGGATCGTCGAATTTGCGGGCATCGGCCCGGGGCCGTTCGCGGGGATGATGCTGGCCGATCATGGCGCCGAGGTGATCCGCATCGACCGCGGGCGTCCGGGGCTGAGCTTTTCGACCGATGCGAAGGATCCGCTGCTGCGCAACCGCCGCTCGATATCGCTCGACCTGAAGAACCCCGCGTCGATCGCCGCGGTGCGCCGCATCGTCAAGGACGCCGACGCGATCATCGAGGGGTTCCGTCCCGGCGTGATGGAGCGGCTGGGCCTGGGACCGGACGTGTTGCTGGGCGACAATCCGCGCCTCGTCTATGGCCGCATGACCGGCTGGGGACAGACCGGGCCGATGGCGCCGCAGCCGGGCCACGACATCAACTATATCGCGATCTCCGGCGTGCTCCACGCCCTAGGCCGCGCGGGCGAGAAGCCGACCCCGCCGATCAACCTGGCGGGCGATTTCGGCGGCGGGGCGATGTTCCTGGCATTCGGGATGCTGGCCGCGCTGCTCCACGCGCAGCGTACCGGCGAAGGTCAGGTGGTCGACGCCGCGATGACCGACGGCTCGGCGGTGCTGATGTCGATGATGTGGGGGTTCCGCGCGATGGGTCGCTGGTCCGACCAGCGCGGCACCAACCTGCTCGATACCGCGGCGCATTTCTACGACACCTACGAAACCGCCGATGGCCGCCATGTCTCGCTGGGCGCGATCGAGCCGCAATTCTACGCCGGGCTGCGTACCGTCATGGGCCTGTCCGATCCGCGCTGGGACGCGCAGATGGACCCGCGGCAATGGCCGGCGCTGAAGGAGGAACTGACCCGGCTGTTCCTGACGAAGACGCGCGACGAATGGGTCGCCGCGTTCGAAGGGCATGAAGTCTGTTTCGCGCCGGTGCTGAGCTTCGACGAGGCGCTGGCCGATCCGCATAACAAGGCGCGCGGCACCTTCGTCACCGTCGACGGGGTGGATCAGCCGGCACCCGCGCCGCGCTATTCGGTCAGCGGCACCGTCGCGCCGCAGATGCCGGGCGCGCGGGACGATGCCGCGGTGCTCGCCGATCTGGGTTTTTCGCCAGAGGAGGTGGCGGCGCTGGGTCACTGATCCGGCGCGCGCCGTCCTACCCGGCGGCGCGGATCAGCCGACCGCCACCGCCGATTTGCGCGCGAACACGCCGTAGCCCGCGATCACCGCGTAGCAGGCCGCCGGCAACACCAGCGCCAGTTGCAGGCTGTGGGTCGCATCGGCCAGCGCGCCGGTCATGTACGGCACCACCGCACCGCCGACGATCGCGGTGGCGATGACGCCCGAACCCTCGGCCGCGCGCTTGCCCAGCCCCTCGCTCGCCAGGCTGAAGATGGTCGGGAACATGATCGCGTTCATCAGCCCGATCGCCAGCAGCGACCAGCCCGACACGAAACCGGCGGTGTTCGCCGAGATCGCGATCAGCACGATCGCGCCGATCGCGACGGTCGCCAGCACCTTGCCCGGCGATACCTTGGTCAGCACCCACGCGCCGACGAACCGGCCGAGCAGCGCACCGCCCCAGTAGAAGGGTACGTGATCGCCCGCCGCCTTGTCGGCCAGACCCATCACGCTCGGCTGCATCAGGTAATTGACGATCAGCGAGCCGATCGACACCTCCGCGCCGACGTACAGGAAGATGCAAAGCACACCGACCGCGAAGCGCGGGCGCGCCAGCAGCGTGAAGGCGCGCAGGATCGACCCTTCGTGGTCCTGCTCCTCCTGCAGGCGGTTGCGGCGCGTCCACACCACCGCAGCGATCACCAGCAGCGCGACCGCCAGGCCCAGATAGGTGTGGACGATCGTGCGCGAGCTTTCCGCACGATAGGCGTCGAGCGCGGCACCGGTCAGCGTCGCCGCGCTGACATTGGCCAGCCCGCCCAGGATCAGCGCCGACCCGGCGAGCGGGAACAGCGTGGTGCCCAGCGAATTGAACGCCTGCGCGAAGGTCAGGCGGCTCGACGCGGTCTGCGGCTTGCCCAGCAGCGAGATCAGCGGATTGGCCACCACCTGAACGATGGTGATTCCCGCGCCCAGCACGAACAGCGCGAACAGGAACATGCCGAACGCCGCATTGGCGGACGCCGGGATGAACAGCAGGCAGCCCGCGGTCATCGTCACCAGCCCGATCGAGGCAGTACGCATATAGCCGAACCGGCGCACGATCGCGGCGGCCGGCAGAGAGAACAGCGCATAGGCCAGGAAGAAGGCGGTCTGCACCAGCATCGCCGTCGCGTGATCGAGCGTAAACAGCTCCTTCAGCTTTGGGATGATGATGTCGTTGAGCGAGGTGATCCCGCCGAAGATGAAGAACAGCGCGAATACGAAGACGCGCAGGTCCGGCGCGTCGTAGCCGTGCTGGGCATCGCCCGCGGCCGCCGCGTTGGTGGTGTTGACGTGCATCAGCCGCATCCTCCCTCTTTCTCGCGCTCAGGCGAAGGCGGCGCCCTAGCGCGGCGCGGCGCATCGGGAAAGTGTGCAACGGTCACAAATCGTCTATGCCGGCCGCGATGACCCGGCTGACCGTCAATAACGAGGCGATCGAATACCGCCTGCCACCCGACACGCCGCTGCTGTGGGCGCTGCGCGATGCATCGAACCTGACCGGTGCGAAATACGGCTGCGGCAGCGGCTCGTGCGGGGCGTGCACCGTCGATGTCGACGGCCGCGCGGTGCGCGCGTGCCAGGTGACGATCGGCACGATCGAGGGCGCGTTCGTCACCACGATCGAGGGGCTGTCGCGCGAACGCGCGCACCCGGTCCAACTCGCGCTGATCGCCGAGGGGGTGCCGCAATGCGGCTTCTGCATCCCCGGCATCGTCATGGCCGCCGCCGCGCTGCTCAAGCGCGATCCATCGCCATCGGAGGATGCGGTCGCTGCGGCGATCACCAACATCTGCCGCTGCGGCATCTACCCGCGGTTGACCGAAGCGATCCTGCGCGCCGGCCGCGCGATCCGCGGGGAGGAGACGATCCCCGCCCCGCCCCGCCCCGGCATCGAACCGGCGGAGGCCGCACGGATCGTGCCCGCGCTAGACGGCGCGGCACGGCGCTAGTGAAGCGTCAGGCCGGGGCCATCGCCATCAGGCTGGCGTTGCCGCCCGCCGCGGTGGTGTTGATCGACGTCGACACCTCCTCCACCAGCCATTCGGGGCGATAGCCCGCCGACGCCGCCTGCGGCAGGACGATCGGTCCCGGCAGGTCGGCGAGCGCGCGCAGCGCCGCCCGGACCGCCGCGTCGTCGCCCTCGATCAGCGCCCCCGCGAACGGGCCGTCGCCGCGCCAGTCGTCCGCCCAGCGGATGCGGTGCGCGACCGTGTCGGGCAGATCGGCGAACCCGTCGCGCAGCTGCGCGCCGGTTGCGACGACGGCCTCATTCCCCGCCGCCAGCGTCACCGCCAGCTGCTCGATCAGCCCGTCGCGGGTCTGCGCCGACAACAGGATACGCCCGCGGGGGTGCAGCGCGTACAGGTTGCGCTCTCCGACCGGCCCCGCCAGTTCGTTTGCACCGCCCAGCAGCGCGCCACGGATCGCCTCGCGCACCCGCTCCGCGCCGGCGGCGTCGCCCGCCTCCTCCAGCCAGCGCGCCAGATCGCGCGCCGCCGGGTCGGCCGCGTCCGACACCAGCGGCGGCGGCAGCGGCGCGCCCGTCACCAGCCGGCCGAGATACAGCGGCCCGCCCGCCTTCGGCCCGGTGCCCGACAACCCGCGCCCGCCGAACGGCTGCACGCCCACCACCGCGCCGATGACGTTGCGGTTGATGTAGAGGTTGCCCGCCTTCACCCGGCTGGTCACCTGCGCGATGGTCTCGTCCAGCCGCGTGTGGAGGCCGAACGTCAGGCCGTAGCCGGTGGCGTTGATCCGGTCGATCAACCGGTCCAGCCCCGCGCGGCGGAAGCGGACGACGTGCAGCACCGGGCCGAACACCTCACGCTCCAGATCGGCGAGGTCGTCGATCTCGATGATCGTCGGTGCCACGAACGTCCCGTGCGCGGTGTCGCCCGCCGGCACGATTCGCTCGACCGCATGGCCGCGCGCGCGCATCCGCTCGACATGCGCCTCGATCGTGTCGCGCGCCTCCGCGGTGATGACCGGGCCGATATCCACCGACAGGCGATCGGTGCGCCCGATCGACAATTCGCGCAGCGCCCCCTTCACCATCGCCAGCGTGCGGTCGGCAATATCCTCCTGCAGGCACAGGACGCGCAGCGCCGAGCACCGCTGCCCCGCGCTGTCGAACGCCGATGCGATGACGTCGCCGACCACCTGCTCGGCCAGCGCCGACGAATCGACGATCATCGCATTCTGCCCGCCGGTCTCCGCGATGAACGGTATCGGCGCACCATCGGGCAGCAGCCGCCCGGCCAGTTCGCGCTGGATCAACCGCGCGACCTCGGTCGATCCGGTGAACATCACCGCCATCGTCTCCGGCGCGGCGACCAGCGCCGCCCCGACCGCGCCGTCGCCTGGCAGCAGATGGAGGACGTCGGCCGGCACCCCCGCCTCGTGCAGGATCGCGACACCCTGCGCCGCGATCAGCGGCGTTTCCTCCGCCGGCTTGGCCAGCACCGGATTGCCCGCGACCAGCGCGGCGGCGACCTGCCCGGTGAAGATCGCCAGCGGGAAGTTCCACGGGCTGATGCAGGTGACCGGCCCGATCGGCCGCTGCGCCGCGCCCAGCGTTCCACGCGCTTGCGCCGCATAGTAACGCAGGAAATCGACCGCCTCGCGCACCTCCGCGATCGCATTGGGCAGCGATTTGCCCGCCTCGCGGACGATCAGGCCCAGCAGCTGCGGCATCCGCGCCTGCATGAAATCGGCCGCACGGTCGAGGCAGGTGGCGCGCTCCGCCACCGGCACCTGCGCCCAGCGCGCCGCCGCACTAGCCGCCCGCGTTGCCGCCGCCTTCACCTGCTCCGGCGTGACCTCGTGCACCACGCCCACACGGTCGCGATGGTCGGCGGGGTTCAGCACCGCCCGCACCGCGCCGGCCTCGCCCGCGCGCCAGTCCGCATGCGCGCCCTGCCGCATCGCTTCGCCCAGCGTCGCCAGTACGCCCTCGTCGCTAAGGTCCAGGCCATCGGAATTGCGCCGCGCACCGTACAGGTCGCGCGGCAAGGCGATTTGCGGATGCTTCTGCCCCGGATGCGCCATCGCGCGCACCACCGCCACCGGATCGGCGACCAGATCGCCGATCGCCACCTCGGGATCGGCGATGCGGTTCACGAACGACGAATTGGCGCCGTTTTCCAGCAGGCGACGGACCAGATAGGCCAGCAACGTCTCATGCGTGCCCACGGGCGCATAGATGCGGCACGGGCGGTCCAGTCGGTCGGCACCGACCACCTCATCGTAAAGCGGCTCGCCCATTCCGTGCAGGCACTGGAATTCGTAGCGGGTGGTCGAAAACGGCTCGCCCGCCATGTGGTGGATGGTCGCCAGCGTCTGCGCATTGTGGGTCGCGAACTGCGGGAACACCGCATCCTCCGCCGCCAGCAGCCGCCGCGCACACGCGATATAGGCGACGTCGGTATGCACCTTGCGGGTGTAGACCGGAAAATCGGGCAACCCGTCGACCTGCGCTCGCTTGATCTCGGCATCCCAATAGGCGCCCTTGACCAGCCGCACCATGATCCGCCGCCCGGCGCGGCGCGCCAGATCGACGATCCAGTCGATGACGAACGGGCACCTCTTGCCATAGGCCTGCACCACGAAGCCCAGCCCCGCCCAGCCCTTCAGCTCGGGATCGAGCGCCAGGCTTTCGAGCAAGTCGAGCGACAGTTCCAGCCGGTCGGCTTCCTCCGCATCGATGTTGAGGCCGATGTCGTACTGCCGCGCCAGCAGCGCCAGCGCCTTCACCCGCGGCAGCAGCTCCGCCATCACCCGATCCGCCTGCGCGCGGGCATAGCGCGGGTGGAGCGCCGACAGCTTGATCGAGATCCCCGGCCCTTCGTAGACGCCGCGCCCGGCGGAGGCAGCGCCGATCGCATGGACCGCCGCTTCGTAATCGCGGTAATAGCGGTCGGCATCAGCGGCGGTGGTCGCCGCCTCGCCCAGCATGTCGTAGCTGTAGCGGAACCCGCGCGCCTCCAGCGGGCGGGCGCGGCGCAGCGCCTCGGCGATCGTCTCGCCGGTGACGAACTGCTCGCCCATCATCCGCATCGCCATGTCGACGCCGCGGCGGATCACCGGCTCGCCCGCGCGCGCGATCAGCCGGGTCAGCGCCGCCGACAGCCCGCTGTCGTTGACGCTGCCGGTCAGCTTGCCGGTCACCACCAGCCCCCAGCTGGCCGCGTTGACGAACAGCGAGCGCCCGTCGCCGACGTGCGAGCGCCAGTCCCCGCCCGCGATCTTGTCGCGGATCAGCGCGTCGCGCGTCGCGGTGTCGGGAATCCGCAGCAGCGCCTCGGCCAGGCACATCAGCGCGACGCCTTCCTGGCTGGACAGCGCATATTCCTGCACCAGTCCCTCGACGCCATTGCCCTTGTGCTTGGCGCGCAGCGCCGTGACCAGCGCGGTCGCGGTGCGTGCCGCCGCCTCGCGCACCGCATCGGGCAGCGTCGCCTCGTCCAGCAGCGGCGCCATCGCCTCGCCTTCCGGGCGGCGATAGGCGGCAGTGATCGCGGCGCGCAACGCGGTCGGCTGGCGGACGGGCGGCGCGAAGGCGGCGAACAGGGGCGTGGCGTCGGTCATGCCGATCCCATATCAGAAAGCGTTACGGCGATCAGACCATAGCGGGGTACTCGACGTACCGATTAGCCTTCAATCGCGCAGGGACACAGTTCGTATGGCCGCCAGAACCGATCCTCTCGACCCGTTCGACCTGCGCATCGTCGCGGCGTTGCGCGCCGACGGGCGCCTGTCCGTCGCCGATCTGGCGCGACAGGTGGGCCTGTCGAAGACGCCGTGCCAGGTGCGGCTGAAGCGGCTGATCGCGGACGGCTACATCCTCGGCTTCCGCGCGGTGATCGACCCCGCGCGGCTGGGACTGGATCACGTCGCCTTCGCCGAGGTTAAGCTGTCCGACACGCGCGAGGCGGCGCTGGAGGATTTCCGCCGCGCGGTGCTGAAGATACCCGAAGTGGAGGAATGCCACATGATCGCCAGCAGCTTCGACTATCTGCTGAAGGTCCGCACCGCCGATATCCGCCGCTATCGCGAGGTGCTGGGCGAACGCATTTCGGCCTTGCCCCATGTTGCACATACGTCCACCTTCGTCGCAATGGAGGCGATCCGCGAAGCGGCAGTATGAAGCAGACGGGAAGATATCGGTACTAGAATTCATCGCCCGAATAACAGATCCGCCAGCACGTCGATCGACAGTCCTTGGCTCCGTTTTATCAGGACGACCGCAACACTTGCGCGTCGTGAAAATGAAAAACGGATGATGCGGGCGGGTCTTGCCCTGTCATCGAACCGTCATCACGCTGCCCCCGAATCGACCTAGCGCGCCCTTGTCGGCCCGATGGCCGTAAGGGGAATGAACCAACATGCTGTTTTCCGCACGCACCCGCTGGTGTCTGCTCTCGGGTATCGCCGCGCTGACCATCCCGGCCGTGGCCCAGGCCGCGCCGGCAGCGGCCGCGCCCGCCGCCGCCGCCGAACCCGCCTCCACCGCCGAGGCGCCCGCCGCCGATCCGGCGCAGGGGCTTGGCGATATCGTCGTCACCGCGACGCGCCGCGAAACCAACCTTCAGCGCACGCCGATCGCCATTTCGGTGATCGACCCCACCGTCATCAAGGACCGCCACGTCCAGAGCCTTATCGACCTGGCCGACGGCACCGTCCCGTCGCTGCGCGTCGCCACGTTCGAGGCGCGCCAGTCGGCGCTGACCATCGGCATCCGCGGCATCGTGCCGTTCGACCAGAACCAGACCGCGCGCGACACCGGCGTCGGCGTCTATATCGACGGCGTGTACCTGGGCCGGTCGCAGGGGCTGAACGCCGCGCTGTTCGACGTCGCCCGGCTGGAAGTGCTGCGCGGGCCGCAGGGCACGCTGTTCGGCCGCAATACCGAAGGCGGCGCGCTCAGCATCGTCACCAAGGGGCCGTCGGGCGAATTCGGTGGCCGCGCGGTCGCCGGGGTCGGCAATTACGGCAGCTACAACGGCGAACTGCACCTCGACCTGCCGGAGGTCAGCAACGTTTCCGTCAAGCTCGACGGCGTCGTCCAGCATCAGGACCCGACCGTGCGCAACCCGCTGAGCGGTCAGGCCGGCTGGAACCAGTATCAGCGCGTCGGCGGCCGGATCACCGCGCTGTGGAAGCCGGTCGACGGCTTCTCCGCCGAAATCTCCTACGATCAGGCGAAGGACGAAAATACGCCCTTCTACAGCCAGCTCGTCAGCTACAATCCCAACGGCTACAACGTCGGCGCCTATAACGGCGCGAACGTGCTCACCTTCAACGGTGCGGCGTGCAACGTGAAGGTGAACGGCGTCACCACCAATCCGTGCATCGCGCCGCTGTCGCCACTGGTGACGGTCAGCGGCGGCAACCGCATGTCGGACGCGGACATCGGCGTGCCGCAGCAGGTCAGCGTCGATCGTACGCACGGCACCGCCGCGACGCTGAAGTACGATGTCGCCCCGCACCTTCAGCTGCGCTCGATCACGGCATGGCGCGGGGTGACCACCGACCAGTGGGACAATTCGGGCGGCGCACACCGCTCGATCTTCGCGCCGAACACCAATTTCAGCCGCTACAGCCTGTCCTACCTGCGCCAGACGCAGTTCAGCCAGGAATTCCAGGCGGTCGGCAGCGCGGAGCATCTCGATTACGCGGTCGGCCTCTATTACTTCACCGAACGCGCCCGCGAATATGCGGCGACGCCGACCACCAACAAGTGGAACGCGACCGGCACCGCCTATACGATCAACGATGCGCAGACGTGGAACATGGCCAACTGGCTGCGCCAGCGTGACAGCAACGCCGTCGCGCACAGCTATGCCGCATTCGGCCAGGCGACGTATTCGCCGCTCGACGTCGTCCACATCACGCTCGGCGGCCGCTATACCAAGGACAAGCGCCGCGGCGCGCTGACGATGATCTCGGGCGTGGCGACCCCGTACACCTTCACCTACGACAACAGCCGCTTCGATCCGATGGCGACGATCGCGTTCGATGCCGCGCCGAACGTCAACCTCTACGCCAAATATGCGACCGGCTATCGCGCCGGCGGCGCGAATGCCCGGTCGAGCAACTTCGGCGCGTTCGGCCCGGAAGCGGTGAAGTCGTACGAAGTCGGTGCGAAGATGGACCTGCTCGACCGGCACGTCCGCCTGAACCTGGCGGGCTATATCATGGACCGCACGGGGACGCAGATCGATTTCGACTTCGTCGATACCAACCCGTTCCTGGCGGACGGGCGCACAGCCAACCCGAACTATACCAAGCATACCGAAAATACCCGCAACGCGCCGGGCACTTCGAGAATCCGCGGGCTTGAGGCGGACCTGACCGTCAAGGCGGCCG
Organism: Sphingomonas adhaesiva; assembly: GCF_002374855.1. Taxonomy (GTDB): domain Bacteria; phylum Pseudomonadota; class Alphaproteobacteria; order Sphingomonadales; family Sphingomonadaceae; genus Sphingomonas; species Sphingomonas adhaesiva. Next base: position 65,396 of record NZ_NWVC01000001.1, on the reverse strand, counting down.
AAGGGCTGACGCTGGGCGCGTCCTACGCCTATACCTACACCAACGTGCCGGCGACGCCCAACACGCTGCTGCCGGGCAACCCGCTGACCCAGGTGTTCGTGGTGTTCACGCCGCGCAACGCCGGTTCCGCCTTCGCCGATTACGAAGTGCCGGTGGGCAGCGGCGACATGCGGCTGCGTTTCCACCTGGACGGCAATTACGCCGACCCGGTCTACAGCTTCCAGAACGAGACGACCCGTACGGATAAGAGCTTCGTCATGAACGGTCGCATCGCGCTGGCCGACATTCCGCTGAACGACAACGGCCAGCGGCTGACCGTGTCGCTGTGGGGCCGCAACCTGCTGAACGAAAGCTACATCTACCGCCGTTCGGCCGCCAACTCGTCGCCGACCGTCAACAATGACGGTTCGCTCAACTATGGCGGCGTGCTCGGCGATTACGCCAACTTCAACCCGCCGCGCACCTTCGGCGTCGAAGGCACGCTGAACTTCTAACCGATCAGCGAGAGGCCCGGTCCCGCGACGGACCGGGCCTTTTCGCACGTCAGGATGCCGGCAGGTCCAGCGTCGCGATCAGCCCCGGCGCACCGTCCGCCAGCGTCAGCGTGCCACGATGCAGCCGCGCGACCGCGTCGATCAGCGGCAGGCCGAGGCCATAGCCCGGCTGGTGCCGGCTGGCGTCGAGCCGCCCGAAGCGCCGCAGCGCCGCCGCGTGATCGGTCAGCGCGATCCCGGGGCCATCGTCGCGCACCGACAGCATCGCACGACCGCCGGTACGTGCCGCACCGATCCGCACCGTCGTTCCCGGCGGCGTGTGGTTCAGCGCATTTTCCACCAGATTGAACGCCGCCTGGCTCAACAGCTGCCGGTCGCCGCGCAGCGGCACATCGCCGGCAGCCTCCACGATCAGCCGCCGCTCCCCCTCGGCCGCGACGGGGGCCATCGCCTCCGCCACCTCCGCCACGATCGCGGAGAGATCGACCGCGGCGAAGGCGGCGCGGCGGCGCTCGCCCTCTACCTCGGCGATGCGCAGGATCGCGGCAAACATCGCCATCAGCTCGTCGCACTGCGCCAGCGCCGCATCCAGCTCGTCGGCGATCTCCTCCGATTCCGCGCGCGCGGCCAGCCGCGTCAGCCGCGCGTGCAGCCGCGCCAGCGGGGTGCGCAGGTCGTGCGCGATGTCGCTGCTGACGTTGCGCACGCTTTCCAGCAGCGCCGCGATCCGGTCCAGCATCCGGTTGAACGCCACCGCCTGCGCCGCGAACACGCCGCCGCGCGGGTCGACGGGCACGCGGCGCGCCATGTCGCCGTCGATGATCGCCTCGGCAGTGGCGCGCACCTCCGCGATACGGCGGCGGACCAGCAGTCCGAACGCCCCCGTCCCCACCGCAACGATCAGCACGATTGCGCCGAAACCGAACAGATAGATGCGCAGCCGCGCCGCCCCCAGCCCGTCGATCGGCTCGGTCTCCGCGATCGTCACCAGCCGCAGGCCGGCGCCCGCATCGCGCACCAGCGCGCGCCCCGCGGTCAGCCCGGCGATACCATCGCCACCGTGCAAGTCGAACGTACCAACCGGCAGCGCGCGCGCGACCATCACGTTGCCGCCCAGCCGCCGCCCGCGCGCGTCGCGCAGTTCGAATCCGATGTCGCCGCTGTCGCGCCGTCGTGCGAAGGCGTCGATCCCCGCAAGGATCGTCGCCGCATCGCCCGGCCGCGCCTCGCTCAGCAGGACGCCGCTGACCGCCTGGATGCGTTCATCGACCAGCCGGACGATCGCACCGCGCGTCGCGGTATAGGTTGTGTAGCCCGTGGCCACCGTCGCCGCGCCGAACGCACCCAGGAATGCGGCGGTCAGCGTGCGCAGCGACGCCATCGCGCGCGCCTCAGACGCGCAGCATGTAGCCGATGCCGCGCTTCGTCACGATCGGGTCGTCCGCGCCATCGGCGGTCAGCTTGCGGCGCAGCATCCGCACCTGCGCATCGACGATGTTGGTGGCCGGTTCGAAGTCGTAACCCCATACCCGCTCGATCAGCATCGCGCGCGTCAGGAAACTGCCCGCATGCCGCGCCAGTTCGGTCAGCAGCTTGAATTCCAGCTTCGCCAGGTCCAGCGGGCGCCCGTCGCGCCACGCGCGGAACTGGCCGGGGCTGATCGTGATATCGCCCGCGCGCAGCGTCTCCGCGCCATCGTCGATCCACCCGCGCGCGCGCACCAGCGCCTTGATCCGCGCGTCCAGCTCCGCCGCCGGGGTCGGCTTCACGACATAATCGTCGGCGCCGGATTCCAGCCCGTCGATCTTCTGGTCCGACTGGCCCAGCGCCGAGAGCATCAGCACCGGCAGGCGGTGGCCGTTGTCGCGCAGCCGCCGCACCACCGACGCGCCGTCCAGATGCGGCAGCATCCGGTCCAGGATCACCGCATCGAACCGGTCGCGCTCGATCTCCACCAGCGCGGCCGGGCCGGTCGGCGCCACCACCACGCGATGGTCGAGCGCGGTCAGTTCCGACCGCAGCGTGTCGGCGTAATCGGCATCATCCTCGACAAGCAACAGGTCCATCGCGCATCACTCCACCGTGACACTTTTTGCCAGGTTGCGCGGCTGATCGACGTCGGTGCCCTTGGCGACCGCGACGTGATAGGCCAGCAGCTGCACCGGCACGGCATAGACGATCGGCGCGATCAGCGGGTGCACCTTGGGCATCGTGATCGTCGCGATACAGCCGTCGCCGGCCGCGACCACGCCGTCGTAATCGCTGATGAGCACGACCTTGCCGCCGCGCGCCTGCACTTCCTGCATGTTGCTGACGGTCTTGTCGAACAGCGGGCCGGACGGGGCGATCACCACGACGGGCACGCTTTCGTCGATCAGCGCGATCGGCCCGTGCTTCATCTCGCCCGCGGCATAGCCTTCGGCATGGATGTAGCTGATTTCCTTCAGCTTCAGCGCGCCTTCCAGCGCCAGCGGATAATCCGTCCCGCGCCCCAGGTACAGGACGTCGCGCGCCCCCGCGATCGTGCCGGCCATCGCCTCGATCGATTCGTCGTACGCCAGCGCGCCGTTGATTGCGGCGGGCGCCTCGGCCAGATGGCGGACGATCTGGCGTTCCTCCGCCTCGCTCAGCCGCCCCTTGGCCTTGGCAAGGTTGGCGGCCAGCGCGGCCAGCACCGCCAGCTGGCAGGTGAACGCCTTGGTGGACGCCACGCCGATCTCCGGCCCGGCATGGGTCGGCAGCAGCAGGTCCGCCTCGCGCGCCATCGTGCTGGTCGGCACGTTGACGACGACCGCGATCGTCTGCTTCTCCGACTTGGCGTGGCGCAGCGCGGCCAGCGTGTCGGCGGTTTCGCCCGACTGGCTGATGAACAGCGCCAGGCCGCCCTCCTCCATCACCGGTGCGCGGTACCGGAACTCGCTGGCGACATCCAGGTCGACGGGCACGCGCGCGAACTGCTCGAACCAGTACTTCGCGACCATCCCGGCGTAGAAGCTGGTGCCGCACGCCACGATCGTCACGCGGCGGATGCCTGACAGGTCGAAATCGGGGATCGGCAGCGCGACCTGCCCGTCGAAGCGGTGGAGATAGCCGCGCAGCGTCTGGGCGACGACGATCGGCTGTTCGTAGATCTCCTTCTGCATGAAGTGGCGGTGATTGCCCTTGTCGATCAGCGCCCCGATCACGCCGGAAATGGTGACGGGCCGCTCCACCGGCTGGTTGTCGCGATCGTACACCTGCGCGCCATCGCGGGTGCAGACGACCCAGTCGCCTTCCTCCAGATAGGCGATCCGCTGCGTCAGCGGCGCCAGCGCGAGCGCGTCGGAACCGAGATACGTCTCGTCGTCGCCGTACCCGACCACCAGCGGCGAGCCGAGCCGCGCACCGATCAGCAGCTCGGGATGGCTGCGGAACAGGATCGCCAGCGCGAACGCGCCATGCAGCCGCGGCAGCACCTCGCGCACCGCGTCCTCGGGCGACAGGCCGCCCTCGACCTTCTCGCTCACCAGATGCGCGACCACCTCGGTATCGGTCTCGCTCGTGAAAGTGCGGCCGCGCGCCTGCAGTTCCTCGCGCAGTGCCTTGAAATTCTCGATGATGCCGTTGTGCACCACCGCCACCTCGCCGGTGGAATGGGGGTGCGCGTTGTTGGTGGTCGGGCCGCCATGCGTCGCCCAGCGCGTGTGCGCGATGCCGGTCGTGCCGGGCAGCGGATGCGAGGCCAGTTCCTTCGCGAGGTTGACCAGCTTGCCCGACGCGCGCCGCCGCTCGATCGCGCCGTCCACCACGGTGGCGATGCCGGCGGAATCATAGCCGCGATATTCCAGCCGCTTCAGCCCGTCGAGCAGACGGTCGGCCACGTCGTCGGTGCCCAGGATGCCTACGATGCCGCACATCTTACTTGCCGTCCTTCTTGGCTTTCATCGCCGCACGAAACCGTGCCGCCCATCCACCGCGCTCTTCCTGCCGGGCGCGTGCCACGGCAAGTGAATCATCGGTAACATCCCGGACAACCACCGATCCGGCCCCGACGATCGCGCCCTTGCCGACCGACACCGGCGCGACCAGCGCGGAATTGGAACCGACGAACGCGCCTTCGCCGATGACGGTGCGATACTTGAAGAAGCCGTCGTAGTTGCAGGTGATCGTCCCCGCGCCGATGTTGGCCTTCGCCCCGACATCGGCGTCGCCGATGTACGACAGGTGGTTGGCCTTGGCGCCGGCGCCCAGCGTCGCCTTCTTGATCTCCACGAAATTGCCGACCTTGGCATTCGCGCCGATCACCGCGCCCGGGCGCAGCCGCGCATAGGGGCCAAGCTCGGCACCGCTCTCGACGCGCGCGCCCTCCAGATGGCTGAACGCATGGATGGTGACGCCGTCCGCCACGGTAACGCCCGGGCCGAAGACCACGTTCGGCTCGACCACCACGTCGCGGCCCAATTGCGTATCGTGCGAAAACCACACGGTTTCGGGCGCGATCAGCGTCGCGCCCTCCGTCATCGCGCGCGCGCGGCGCGCCTGCTGCCACGCGGCCTCCACGCCCGCCAGCTCGGCACGGCTGTTGACGCCGGCCACCTCGTCGGCGGCCACTTCGATCGCGGCGGCGCCGCCGGCCAGCGCGACGATGTCGGTCAGATAATATTCGCCCGCGGCATTGTCGTTGCCCAGCCGCGCCAGCAGCGCGAACAGGTCCGCCGACCGCGCCGCCATCAACCCGGAATTGCACAGCGTTTCCGCCCGCTCGGCGGGGCTGGCATCCTTGAACTCCACGATCCGCTCGACCCGGTCGGTGCCCGGCGTCACGATCACCCGGCCATAGGCGCCCGGATCGGCAGGGCGGAAGCCCAGCACCACCACCGCCGGCGCATCGGCGGCGTTCAGCCGGTCCAGCATCGCGCGCATCGTCGCGCTGCCGACCAGCGGCACGTCGCCATACAGGATCAGGACGTCGCCATCGAAGCCCGCCAGCGCCGCCTCCGCCTGCATCACCGCATGGCCGGTGCCCAGCTGTTCGGCCTGATGCGCGATCGCGGCGCCCAGCGGCGCGACCGCCGCCTCCACCTGTTCGCGCCCGGCACCGACCACCGCCACGACCCGCTCCGGCGACAGCGCCGCGGCGCTGTCCAGCAGGTGCAGCAGCATCGGCCGCCCGGCGATCGGGTGCAGGACCTTGTGCAGGTCGGATTTCATCCGCGTGCCCTTGCCCGCGGCAAGGACGACGATGGCGACGGGCCGGGGCGCGGCGGCGGACGCGGGAGCGAAAGCGACAGGGGTGGTCGTCATGATCGCACGCCCTGCCACCGTCCGCTTGCCAATTCCAGTGCGCGCGGGCAACGCGGGTGCAGCATGGCCCATCTTCGCTTCGACATCATTGGACTGGACCTCGACGGCACGTTGCTCGACACGTCGGGCGATCTGGCCGCCGCGGTCAATCACGCGCTCGCGTCCGCCGGCCGCCCGCTGCTGACCGTGGAGCAGGTGAAGCCGATGATCGGCGGCGGCGCGCGCCACATGCTGGCGCAGGGGATGGCCGCTACCGGCGGGTGCGACGATGCCGAGCTGGACGTGCTCCACCGCCGCCTGCTCGACTATTACGAAGCGAACATCTCCCGCCTGACGCATCCCTATCCCCATGCGCTCGACACGCTCGACCGGCTGGCCGCGTCGGGCATCAGGCTGGCGATCGTCACCAACAAGCTGGAACGGTTCGCGCGGGCGGTGCTGGGCGATCTGGCGCTGACCGATCGCTTCGCCTGCATCATCGGCGGCGACACGATGGGGCCGGGCAACGGCAAGCCCAGCCGCAAGCCGATCGACGCGATGATCGAGCGGTGCGGCGGCGGCACCGCCGCGTTCGTCGGCGATTCGATCTTCGACGTCGCCGCCGCGCATGCCGCCGGCATCCCCGCCGTCGCGTGCCGCTTCGGCTTCCTGATGCAGCCGGTCGAAGAACTGGGCGCCGATGCGATCATCGACGGCTTCGACCAGCTGATCCCGACTTTGGAACGCCTGTGACCCGTTATACGTCCCTGTTCCGCCTCGCGCTGCTCGCCGCGGCGATCTTCGCCGTCGTGATGGCGCTGCTGCCGCATCCGCCCAACGTGCTGGAGGTGAACGACAAGATCCAGCACATGACCGCGTTCGGGACGCTGACGATCCTCTATTGCCTGGCGTTCCCGCGCGAATCGCTGTTGCGCATCGGGGAACGACTGTCGTTCCTGGGTGCGCTGATCGAGGTGTTGCAGTCGATCCCGTCGCTGCACCGCGATTGCGACATCATGGACTGGATCGCCGACACCGCCGTGATCGTCGGCGTGCTGTTGGTGGTCAGGATCGTGCGGGCGCGACGCGCTTCCACGCCTTGATCGCCAGATGCCGCGCCAGCAACGGCGGCGGCATCCGCATCCAGTGCGACCGGATATAGAACGCCGCCCGCGTCGCCGCGCGCGTCTCGCGTCCCCATTCGTCGCGCGCCAGCAGGCGGCGGCGGAACCACGCATCGCCCGCGCGCAGGCCGCGCCAATCGTCCGGCACCGCGGTGGCGAACAGCGCGTGCGACAATCGCACCGCGCGCGCCACCACCCCGACCGCCTGATGCAGCGCCGCACGCGCACGCAGCCGCGACCAGAAGGCGCCGTCCTCCTCGCCGAATTCGAACAGCAGCCGGTCGATATCCCACAGGTTGCGCAAGCCGCCCGCCAGATCGCCGTCCGCCAGCAGGTGGATCGCGGCATGGACCACCATGTCTTCGGGCGCTGGGATCGACAGGCCGTTGCCCAGCGGTCGCGCCCCCGCCAGCAGTGCGTCGGCATCGGGCGTGATCCGCGCGGTCGGCGGCAGGATGGTGTGGTGGACGTCGATCAACCGGTCGCGGTCGCGGTGCAGCAGCGGCGGCAGCTCGTGCATCCAGCGCCGGTAATAAACGTCGTCATAGGCATCGGGCTTGGCCCATTCCCACCCCGTCGCCAGCAACGCACGCTCGACATCGTCCAGCGCGGCGCGGGGTACCAGCACGTCCAGGTCGCCGATCATCCGCCCCTGCCCCGCCGCCAGCCCGCCCGCGACGAACGCCGTGCCCTTCAACAGCACCACCGGCACCGCCAGCGGCGCCAGCACGCGGCGCGCCATCTCCGCCTCCCACAGGGCGGCTCGGCGCGATTCGGCGGCCATGTCGCGCGCATCGTGCAGGATCGCACCCACCCGCTCGGGCACGGCGATCCCCGACAACCGGCACGCCAGCGCCCCCAGCAGCTGCTCGGCACGCGCCGCGGCGATTACCCCCGCCCATTTCTCCTGCGGCAGCGCGTCCGCCTTGGCCGGCGCGGCCAGCAGCGCCGCCAGCGTTACAGCGCCGCCCACAATGCCTCCACCTGCGCGATCGCCGCCTCGCCGTCGGGATAGTCGACCGCCACCTTGGGCACGTCGCGCGCGAAGCGGGTCAGCGTGTCGAAGCCGCGTTCGCCCAACGCGACGTAATTGGTCGACGCCTGCGTTAGCCGCACGAACGCTTCCCCCGCCGCCACGGGGCGCACCGCCGCATCGGCACCGAAGCGCGGGAACAGCAGCAACGCAGGCATCGCCGGATCGTCCATCGCCGCCACCGCGCGCGCATCGGGCACCAGATGGCGGATGTCGCCCTTGGGCGTGCCCGTCAGCAGCGGGCCGAACCGCGCATCGGGCAGCGCCGCCGCCACCGCGTCGATCGCCCGGTTCTTCAGGCTGACCAGCCGGGGGAAGGCGTGGATCATCCCGGTCGCCGGGTCCAGCAGGACGAATTCGTCCCCCATGAAACGCCATCCGCGCGCGCCCAGCAGGGTCGCCAGCGTCGATTTGCCCGCCCCCGATTCGCCCGTCATCACGATCGCCCGCCCACCGCGCTCGACCGCGGCAGCATGGAGCAGCAGGTGCCGGCGATGCCCCAGCGCGACCTGCAGGTTCATCCCCATCTCGGCGGCGAGCAGCGCATGCGCCAGCGGAAGCGGCGCGGTGTCCGGCAGCGTGAAGTCGCCCGCCAGCGCCACCGCCGGGCGCAGCCAGCGGCGCCATGGCGACGGTGGCCCCAGCCGCACGGTGAAATCGGGCACGTCCGCCCCGGGATAGCCGGCGTAAAGCGCTGCCAGCTGCTCCACCGGCGCGCGCCATGCGCTGCCGATACGAAAGCCGACCGGGCCGACGCGCATCGCGAACTGATGCTTCACTGCGCCACCACCAGCCCCGCCATGAGCAGCTCGTCCAGCCGCGCCGCCAGCGCCGCGGGATCGGCATCGGCCAGGTCGTAGCGGATCGTCAGCACCATCAGCAGCGCGTCCGCGCTCATCGCCGGGCCGGACAGCGCATCGAGGATCTCGGGCGCCGGCGACGCGACCACATGGGTGATGCCCGACGCGCGGTGGTACACGGCCGACAATTCGTCCAGCGCGACGATGCGATAGCCGTCGGGTGGCGCGCTGAACCGCGTCGCCCCGTCACTCCGGCCGTCGCTCACGCCGTCACTTCCGCAGCATCTGCACCGATGCGAAACAGGTGAAGCCCGCGGTCCCGCGCTGCAACCGCGATACGTATTTCAGATAGGCGCGGCTGCGATCGTAATCGTAGCCGGGCAGGTTGCCGCCGCTCGCCATCGCACGCCGCACCTCCTCGCCCTTCAACGGGCGGGACGGCGGGGCGAAGGCATTGGCGGTGCCCGCCGGCACCACGTCGCCTTGGCTGGTGATGAAACTGCCGCTGCGCCGCGGGTCGGGTACCGGGATCTCGCACAGCATCACCGATCCGGTCGCCTGCGCCAGCGCGGGTCGAATCGACACCACCGATGCCGCACCGACCGCCCCCAGCAGCAGCGCGCGCCGCCGCGTCGGCGCATCGCCCCGGCCCGCCGGTCCGTCGCTCGGATGGTGATCGTCCATGCTGCCCCGTGTCGCACATGGCGCCTTCCATATCACTAACGCGTCGCACGGCGACTGTTTCGCATCGGGACGCCGCATCGAAGCCACTGCCCATCGCGCCCGCGATTGGCTATCCCCTGCGGCGTGATCGACGAGATTCCGCTTCGCACCTGGCTTGCCTTCGCCATCGCGGTCGCGACGGGCGTGGTGGTGTTCATGCTGTCCGGCCACGACTGGCAGACCGCGCTGGCCGCCGTCGCCGGCGCGACCGCGCTGGTCGTCATCATCGCCACCATTCCGGAGGAGACGCCCGATCACCGCACGGACGAACCGGCGGCGAACGGCGACCTGCCGGTCGATGCCGCGCTGGAAGCGATCGGCGAGCCGATCCTGGTCGTCCACCACGGGCGCGTCACCGTCGCCAACGCCGCCGCGCGCCAGCTGCTGGGCAGCCATATCGTCGGCGAGGACGCGCGCGTCGCGATCCGCCATCCCGGCGCGGCGGAACATGTCGCCGACGGATCGTCCTTCCCGGTCGATCTGGTCGGGCTGGGCACGCTCGACCAACGGTGGCAGATGCGCGTGTCGCAGCTGGGACCGGACAGCCGGCTGGTGCATCTGTCGAACCAGACCGGGCAATATGCCGCGGAGCGGATGCGCGTCGATTTCGTCGCCAACGCCAGCCACGAACTGCGCACCCCGCTCGCCTCGATCCTGGGCTATGTCGAAACGCTGACCGACGAGGCGGGGGAAGACCCCGCCCTGCGCCAGCGGTTCCTGGGCGTCGTCTTCGACGAGGCGCGGCGGATGGAGCGGCTGGTCGAGGATCTGATGAGCCTGTCGCGGATCGAGGCGGAGAAATTCCGCCCGCCCAGGACCGAGGTCGATCTGGCCGCCGTCGCGCGCGAGGTACGCGATTCGCTGCTGACCACGCACGGCAATCGCGGCGCGGACATCGCGATGGACATCGCCGACGACCTGCCGCGCGTGCCCGGCGATCAGGGGCAGTTGTCGCAGCTCCTCTACAACCTGATCGGCAATGCGATGAAATACGGCCGGCACGGCACGCCGGTGACGGTGACGCTGACGCCGCGCGCCGACCAGCTGTCGGTCGTCGTCGCGGACGAAGGCGACGGGATCGCCCCCGAACACCTGCCGCGGCTGACCGAACGCTTCTACCGCGTCGACGCAGGGCGCAGCCGGTCGCTGGGGGGCACCGGGCTGGGGCTGGCGATCGTCAAGCATGTGGTGGAGCGGCATCGCGGCCGGCTCGATATCGCCAGCGCCGTGGGCGTGGGGACGCGCGTGACGGTGACGCTGCCGGCGATCCGCGATCGGGACGCGGCGTCGGCAGCGCCGGAGCCGCTGTCATGAAGCCGTAACGCCCATGTCACATGCGCCCCCGCAGCACGATCGCCATTCCGGCCATCGGCGGCTCGGGGGTTTCATGTCGCGTTGGGTCCTGGCGCTTGCAGCCATGCTGCCGCTCGGCGCGGCCGGCTGCGTCGATCAGGCCGCCGGCGGCGGCGCGGGGTCGCGCGAACAGATCCGGGCGGTGGGATCGTCCACCGTCTATCCCTTCACCACGATCGCCGCCGAACAATATCTGGCCAACAATCCGCAGGCGCGCCCCCCTGTGGTCGAATCGACCGGCACCGGCGCGGGGATGAAGTTGTTCTGCGCCGGCATCGGTGCCGCCCATCCCGATATCGAGGATGCGTCACGGCGCATGAAGCGCAACGAATATGACATCTGCGTGCGCAACGGCGTGGACGGCGTGCTGGAGGTGCAGATCGGCATCGACGGCATCGCCTTCGCGGAGGCGCGCAACGGGCCGAAGATGGCGCTGACCCCCGCCGACATCTATCGCGCGCTCGCCGCCGCGCCGGGCGGACGCCGCAACACCGCGCGGACGTGGCGCGACGTCAACCCCGCGCTGCCCGCGGTGCCGATCCAGGTCTATGGCCCGCCATCGACCAGCGGGACGCGCGATGCGCTGGCCGAACTGATCCTGGCGACGGGGTGCGAAGCGGTGGACCCGGCGATGAAGGCGGTGCGCGACCATTCCCCGGACGCGTTCAACGCGCGCTGCCTGCGCGTGCGGGAGGACGGCGCCTATATCGACGCGGGCGAGAACGACAATCTGATCGTCCAGAAATTGCAATCCAATCCCAATGCGCTCGGCATCTTCGGCTACGGCTATCTGGAGGAGAATGCGCGCGCGGTGGATGGCGTGCCGATCGGCGGGGTCGCCCCCACCTATGACACGATCGCATCGGGCGCCTATCCCGGCGCGCGTCCGCTCTACATTTACGTGAAGAAGGCGCATCTGCGCGCCATTCCCGGGCTGCGGGCGTTCCTGCGCCAATATGCGCAGGCGTGGGATCGCGGCGGCCCGCTGGTGAAGCGCGGGTTGATCGCGGCACCGGCGGCGATCCAGCAGCGGTCGGCCGCGATCGTCGCGGGCGAGATCGCACTCGATCCGGCGGAGCTTAAATAATGTCGCCGCTCGCGCTCGTCTTCCTGATCGCCGCGCTTGCGCTGATCGGCTGGGTCACCGCGCGCGCGCGCGCGCTGCGGTTCCGCGCCGGCACGACGCAGCGGTTCAGCTCGCTGCCCCAACATCACGGCTGGTTCGTCGTGCTGTGCACGCTACTGCCGCCGCTGCTGTTCCTGGCGGTGTGGCATTTCACCTCCCCCGCGCTGGTCACCGACGCGGTGCTCGCCACCCCCGCCTCGGCGCAACTGCCGCCGCCCGGCTTCGATCGCGCCGCGGTCCTGTCGGAGGCACGTCGGCTGGCGGAGGGCAGCGGCTACGGCGCCTTCCACCCGCTGTCGGAGGTTCTGGCCCCCGCCTATGCCGCGGCGCAGGCGCGGTTCGACTGGATCGCCACCGCAGCCGCGCTGCTGCTCGCCTTCGCCGGCGGGGCGTTCGCCTTCCTCCAGGTCCGCCCCGCCTTCTCCGCGCGCACGCAGGTGGAGCGCGTCATCATGGGGCTGCTGCTGGGCGCCTCGCTGATCGCGATCCTGACGACGATCGGCATCGTCGCCAGCCTGTTGTTCGAAAGCGCGCGCTTCTTCCGCATCGTGCCGATCGGCGATTTCCTGCTGGGCACGCACTGGAGCCCGCAGGTCATCGACGCGCGCGATCCGGGTGCCAGCCTGGGCGCGGTGCCGCTGTTCTGGGGCACGTTCTTCATCGGCGCGATCATCGCGATGGCGGTGGCGATCCCGCTGGGGCTGCTCAGCGCGATCTACCTCACCCAATATGCGCGCCACACCACGCGCCGCTGGATGAAACCGATGCTGGAGATCCTGGCCGGCGTACCGACCGTCGTCTACGGCTATTTCGCGGCGCTGACGGTCGCGCCGGCGGTGCGCGATCTGGGCGTGGCGATCGGCGTGCGCTGGGCCAGTTCGGAAAGCGCGCTGGCGGCGGGCGTGGTGATGGGGGTGATGATCATCCCGTTCGTGTCCTCGATGGCCGACGATTCGCTGTCCGCCGTCCCCGATTCGATGCGTGACGGCAGCCTGGCGATGGGCGCCACCCCGTCGGAAACGATCAAGAAGGTGCTGGTCCCCGCCGCACTGCCCGGCGTCGTCGGCGGCGTGTTGCTGGCGGTCAGCCGCGCGATCGGGGAGACGATGATCGTCGTCATGGCCGCCTCCGGCGTCGCCACGCTGACGCTCAACCCGTTCGCCAGCACCACCACCGTCACGAAACAGATCGTCGATCTGCTGACCGGCGAGGCGGAGTTCGATTCGGCCAAGACGCTCGCCGCCTTCGCGCTGGGGCTGACGCTGTTCGTCATCACGCTGCTGCTCAACGTCGTCGCGCTGATCGTGGTGCGCCGCTACCGGGAATCCTATGAATAGCGCGCCCCCCTCCCCGGCCGCGCCGGTGCGCACGCCCACCGACTGGCAAAGCCCCGCGATGCAGCGGCGCATCCGCCACCGCTACGCCGCGGAACGGCGCTTTCGCTGGCTGGGGCTGGGCGCGGTGTCGCTGTCGGCGGCGTTCCTCGTCTTCCTGCTGGCCACGATGATCGGCCAGGGGGCGAACGGCTTCCTCGAAACGCGCATCGCGCTGCCGATCGACCTGCGCGCGGCGAAGGTCGACGTCCCGCCCGCGCGGCTTGCCGGGCCGGGCGGCGACCTCGCGCTCGCAGGCGCCGGGCTGGAGGGCGCGGTCGATGCCGCCGCCAACGCCGCCTTCCCTCAACAGGGCGGTGCCGCAGTGCTGTCGGACGGCGCGTGGCTGCGCGTGCGCGACGCGGTCAAACGCGATCCCTCGCTGCTGTCCCGCCCGGCGACGATCGACGTCCCCGTCGCCACCGACATCGACGTCGCGCTCAAGGGCGACGGCACGCCGGAATCGGAAGCCATCGTCTCCGCGCTGCGCCCGCGCCTGTCGAAGGGGCTGAACCTCAGCTTCTTCTCCGGCGCGGACGCCACCGATCCCACCCGCGCGGGCATCTGGGGCGCGCTGAAGGGATCGCTGTTCACGATGCTGGTGACGCTGGCGCTCGCCTTCCCGGTGGGGGTCCTCTCCGCTCTGTATCTGGAGGAATATGCGCCGCGGAACCGCTGGACCGACCTGATCGAGGTGTCGATCAACAACCTCGCGGCCGTGCCCTCGATCATCTTCGGCCTGCTGGGGCTGGCGGTGTTTCTCAACACCTTCCACATGCCGCGCTCGGCGGCGCTGGTCGGCGGGCTGACGCTGGCGCTGATGACGATGCCGGTCATCGTCATCGCCGGGCGCAACGCGATCAAGGGCGTGCCCCCGTCGATCCGCGATGCCGCGCGCGGTCTGGGCGCCTCGCCGATCCAGGTCGTCTTCCACCATGTCCTGCCGCTGGCGCTGCCCGGGATCCTGACCGGTACGATCATCGGCATGGCGCGCGCACTGGGCGAAACCGCGCCGCTGCTGATGATCGGGATGCGCGCCTTCATCGCCGCGCCGCCCGACAAGCTGACCGATCCCGCCACCGCCCTGCCGGTGCAGATCTTCCTGTGGTCCGACGAAGTGGCGAAGGGGTTCGTCGAGAAGACGTCCGCCGCGATCATCGTGCTGCTGGCCTTCCTGCTGGCGATGAACGGGATCGCCATCTACCTCCGCAACCGTTTCGAGACCCGCTGGTGACAAGCAATTCCGCCCCCAAGATGACCGCGAGCCGGGTCAACGTCTTCTATGGCGACAAGCAGGCGATCCGCGACGTGTCGATCGACGTCCGGCAGGAGGACGTGACCGCCTTCATCGGCCCGTCCGGCTGCGGCAAGTCGACGTTCCTGCGCACGCTCAACCGCATGAACGACACGATCGCGGGCGCGCGGGTCGAAGGCGACATCCGGCTGGACGGCGAGGATATCTACGCCCGCGCGATGGATGTGGTGCAGCTGCGCGCGCGCGTCGGCATGGTGTTCCAGAAGCCCAACCCCTTCCCCAAGTCGATCTTCGAGAACGTCGCCTACGGCCCGCGCATCCACGGGCTGGCGCGGTCGAAGGCCGACCTTGCCCAGATCGTCGAACGCTCGCTGGTGCGCGCCGGGCTGTGGGGCGAGGTGAAGGACCGGCTGCACGATTCGGGCACCGCGCTGTCGGGCGGCCAGCAGCAGCGGCTGTGCATCGCCCGCGCGATCGCGGTCGATCCCGAGGTGATCCTGATGGACGAACCCTGCAGTGCGCTGGACCCCATCGCCACCGCGCGGATCGAGGAGCTGATCCACGAACTGCGCGGCCGCTACGCGATCGTGATCGTCACCCACAACATGCAACAGGCCGCCCGCGTCAGCCAGCGCACCGCCTTCTTCCATCTGGGACAACTGGTCGAATACGGCGACACGTCCGACATCTTCACCAACCCGCGTGAGGAACGGACCAAAGACTATATCACCGGCCGCTATGGTTGAGCCGGCAGAAGAGGATCGGGCCATGACAGTCGGCCAGCAACATACCGTGAAGGCGTTCGACCAGGACATCGGCCAGCTGCGCGGGCTGATCTCGCAGATGGGCGGGCTGGCCGAAAGCGCGATCGCGCAGTCGATGATCGCGTTGCAGCGCGGCGACGTCGACCTGGCCGACCGCATCCGCCAGGACGACCGTCGCATCGATGCGATCGAGGCGGAGGTGGAGCGGACCGCGGTGCGCATCATCGCGCTGCGCGCGCCGATGGCCAACGACTTGCGCGAGGTGGTGGCGGCGCTGAAGATCGCCGGGGTCGTCGAACGCATCGCCGATTATGCCAAGAACATCGCCAAGCGCGTGCCGCAGCTGGAAAGCGACCATCGCATCGAACCGGTGTCGATGCTGCCCGCGATGGCGCGCATGGCCGCCGACATGGTCACCGACGTGCTCAACGCCTTTGCCGCGCGCGATCCCGAAGCCGCGCTGGCGGTGTGCGAGCGCGACCATGCGCTGGACGATTTCTACGACAGCATCTTCAGGACGCTGGTGACCTACATGGTCGAAAATCCCAAGACGATCAGCCAGTGCGCGCACTTGCTGTTCATCGCCAAGAATCTGGAACGGATCGGCGATCACGCGACCAACGTCGCGGAGATGGTCTATTTCGCCGCGACGGGGACGCGGATGGTAGAGCGCGAGAAGGGAAGCGAGTGATGGCCAAGGCCCGGATGCTGCTGGTGGAGGACGATGCGAGCCTTGCCGAGCTGCTCGTATGGCATTTCACGCGGGAACATTTCGATGTCCAGCACACCATCGACGGCGAAGAGGCGCTGTTGATGGCCAAGGAAACCCCGCCCGACATCGTCCTGCTCGACTGGATGGTCGAGGGGATTTCCGGGATCGAGGTATGCCGCCGGCTGCGCCGCGCGACCGAGACGCAGAACGTGCCGATCATCATGCTGACCGCGCGCGGTGAGGAAGAGGATCGCGTGCGCGGGCTGGAAACCGGCGCCGACGATTACGTCACCAAGCCGTTTTCACCGCGCGAGCTGGTCGCGCGCGTCGGCGCGGTGCTGCGCCGCGTCCGCCCCGCGCTGGCGGGCGAGCAGCTCACCTACGCCGACCTCGAGATGGATACCGTCGGCCACAAGGTGCGCCGCGGCGGCGAGGTGATCGCGCTGGGGCCGACCGAATTCCGCCTGCTGAAGCATTTTCTGGAACATCCCGGCCACGTCTTCTCGCGCGAGCGGCTGCTCGACAGCGTGTGGGGCCATGACAGCGACATCGAAAGCCGCACCGTCGACGTCCACATCCGCCGCCTGCGCAAGGCGATCAACGAAGGGGGGCGCCCGGATATCATCCGCACCGTCCGCTCCGCCGGTTACGCGCTCGACACCGGGCACTGATCGGCTCGCCCGCGCGGCTTTTCCTGCCGCCCGGTTCGATTCGTCGTCGCAACGAGGGAGCCTTTCGCCGTCATGGCGCGTTGGCCGCCCCGCGTAACGATAACGCAGTCTGACCGACCATAATGGCAGGAGACAGATATGAAGACGATGCTTCTGGCGGCCGCGGCCGCGCTTGCCCTTCCGTCCATCGCCGTAGCGCAGGACACCATGCAGACCCCGCCGCCCGCGGGGACGATGGCCCCCGCGACCGATCCGGCGGCACCGCCCCCGGCTGACCCGGCCGCCACCGCTCCGGCGACGGCGCCGGCCGCCGATCCGGCGATGCAGCAGCAGCCGATGCAGGCGCCGGCGCAGACCACCGGCGGGGCGATGGGTACCGAAACCGCCGGCGGCTACCAGCCCGCCGGCCCCGCCCTGCAGGGCACGCCGGCACCGGGCGCGACCGTGCGCTTCCAGCCCGCACCCTCGCCGTCGCAGGCATTCCCGGCCCCCGCGCCGAAGGAAAGCTATCCGATCTGCAAGAAGGGCCAGTACGACGGCTGCATGCAGGCAAGCGACGCGCGCGGCAAGCGCAAGGCACGCCGCTGATCGCGGCCACAGACGAACGGGCATTGCGCCCGTTCGAACTGTGAGTATGGAAGGGCGCTCTATCCATCGGGAGGGAGCGCCTTTTCCATGTCCATTCGTTTCGACGACAAGGTAGCCATCGTCACCGGCGCCGGCGGCGGTCTGGGCCGTCAATATGCCCTGGAACTCGCACGTCGCGGTGCGAAGGTCGTGGTCAACGATCTGGGCGGCGACCGCACCGGTCAGGGCGCGTCCGACGCCGCGCTGAAGGTGGTCGAGGAAATCGAGGCGGCCGGCGGTCAGGCGATGGCCAACGGCGCCAGCGTCACCGAATATGACCAGATGGTCGAGATGGTCGCCAGGGCCAAGGAAAAGTGGGGCGGCGTCCACGTCCTCATCAACAACGCCGGCGTACTGCGCGACAAGACCTTCGCTAAGATGGAGCCGGCCGATTTCGCCTTCGTCGTCAACGTCCACCTGCTCGGCTCGGCCAACGCGACCAAGGCGTGCTGGGAAACCTTCCGAGAGCAGAATTACGGCCGCGTCCTGATGACCGCGTCGTCGACCGGGCTTTTCGGCAATTTTGGCCAGGCGAACTATGGCGCAGCCAAGCTCGGCCTCGCCGGCCTGACGAAGACGCTGTACCTCGAAGGCGCCAAGAACAACATCAAGGTCAACACGATCGCCCCGGTCGCCGGCACCCGCATGACCGAGGATCTGTTCCCGGAACAGGCGTTCCAGGCGTTCGCCCCCGAAAAGGTCGTTCCCGCCGCGCTGTTCCTGGTCAGCGAGGACGCGCCGACCAACCAGATCGTCGGCGCGGGCGCCGGCGTGTTCCAGGCCAGCTATGTCACGCTGACGCAGGGCAAGCTGCTGACCGGCGACGACCTGTCGCCCGAAGGCGTGGCGAGCCATTGGGCCGAGATCACCGATCGCACCGGGGAGATCGTCCCCGATTCCGGCGCCGGCCAGTCGATGCTGATTGGCGCGAAGCTGCAGGGTCAGTGATGTACCGGGCAGGCGCGCGGCGGCTGCGCACGCTCGCCTGCCTGTTGCCGGCGGCGACGCTGGTCGCCTGTGCGACCGTCACGCCGCCCACTGCCCCGGTCGCGGCGCCCGCCAGCGTACGCGTCGCGTTCGACCGCGATCGCATCGGCGCCGTCGCGGCGCACGGCCTCGCCGACCGCGCGACCGAACGCCGCGTGACGGCGCGCGATCCGGTCCGCATCGCTTCCATCTCCAAGCTGGTCACCGCGATCGGGGTGATGCGACTGGTGGAGGCGGGCACGCTCGATCTCGATGCGGACGTCTCCGGCCTGCTCGGCTATCGCCTGCGTCACCCGCGTTATCCCGATGTGCCGGTGACGCTGCGGTTGCTGCTGTCGCACCGTTCCGGCTTGCGCGACGATGCCGGCTATATCGTTCCGCTCGGCACGCGGCTGGCCGATCGGCTGGCGGACCCGCGCGCCTGGGACGCCGATCACGCGCCGGGCGCCTTCTATCGCTACACCAACCTCAACTTCCCGGTCGTCGCCGCGGTGATGGAGCGCGCCACGGGGGAACGGTTCGACCGGCTGATGCAGCGGCTGGTGCTGGCGCCGCTGAAGCTGGACGCCTGCTTCAATTGGGCCAGCTGCCCGGATGCGACCGTGGCGCACGCGGTGGTCCTCTACGGCGCGGACGGCACGGCGCAGACCGACGATCTCCACGGCCGCCGCCCCGCCTGCCCGGTCGTCGCCGGCCCGGGCGGCGCGTGCGACCTGTCGCAATGGCGGCCGGGTGAGAATGGCGCGCTGTTTTCGCCACAGGGCGGGCTGCGCATCTCGATGCACGATCTGGCCACGATCGGCCGGCTGCTCGCGCGCGGTGGCGAGGTCGACGGCGTCCGCCTGCTCACCCCCGCCTCGGTCGCGATGCTGCGCGGGCCGGAATGGCGCTACGACGGGCGCAATGGCGATACCGGCGACGGGTTCGACTGCCGCTACGGCCTGGCGATGCAGACGCTGGCGACGCCGCAGGCCGGATGTCGCGACGACCTGTTCGGTGACGGCGTCGCGCGTTTCGGCCATGCCGGCGATGCCTATGGCCTGCGCTCGGGCCTGTGGATCGACCCCGCTACCGGGCGCGGCGTCGCCTTCTTCGTCACCGCGGTTCCCGAAAGAGCGCGGTCGACGCGTTCGGCCTTTTCGCTGCAAGAGGAAATGATCGCGCGCGGGCGCCGCTGATCATTCCTCGACCAGCTTCATCAGCCGGCGTTCGACCGGGGCCAGCACCGGCCCCAGTTCATGCCCGCGCTTGATGACCTGCCCACCCTCGCCCACCAACGCCCACATCCCCTGCCGCTGGCGGAGCGCGGGATGCTTCTCGATCCGGTATTCCGGCCGCTCGGCGGCGCGGCGGAAGGCGGCGAAGACCGCCGCGTCGCGCCCCAGGTCGATCGCATAGTCGCGCCAATGCCCCGCCGCCACCATCCGGCCGTACAGGTCCAGGATGCGGGTCAGTTCGATCCGGTCGAAGCCGACCTGGCCCGGTCGCTGTCCGTTCGCGGGAAAGGGGGTAACGATGCCCATCAGGCGCGGTCGCGAACCTCCTCGTCCGGTGCCGCACCCTGTTCGCCCAGCAGCGCATCGAGCCGCCGCTTCATCGCCTCCAGCTCGCAACGGAGCAGTTCGACCTTCTGCGTCTGCGGATCGAACGTCTCGCTGCAGGGCGTGCCATACGGAACGAAACGGCGTTCGGGCGCCGCACCGCCCTCCACCATCGTCGGCCGTGCCGGGATGCCGACCATCA
The DNA here is from genome assembly GCF_002374855.1 of Sphingomonas adhaesiva. Lineage (GTDB taxonomy): Bacteria > Pseudomonadota > Alphaproteobacteria > Sphingomonadales > Sphingomonadaceae > Sphingomonas > Sphingomonas adhaesiva. The sequence goes on along the minus strand of NZ_NWVC01000001.1, from coordinate 45,349 downwards.
CCGCGCCCGCGGGCACGTCGCGCGTCACCACCGCATTGGCGCCGACGCGGGCGCGCGGGCCGACGGTGATCGGACCCAGCACCTGCGCGCCCGAACCGATGATCGCGCCGTCGGCGATCGTCGGATGGCGCTTGCCCGCCACGCCGTCGTCGGGGCTGGTACCGCCCAGCGTCACGCATTGGTATATGGTGACGTCATTGCCGATCTCCGCCGTCTCGCCGATCACCACGAAACCGTGGTCGATGAAGAAATTGCGCCCGATCTTCGCGCCCGGATGGATGTCGATCGCGGTCGTCGCGCGCGAGAAGTGATTGACGACCCGCGCCAGCAGGAACAGCCGCGACCGGTACAGGCGATGCGCAACGCGATGCCACGCCAGCGCCCACACGCCCGGATAGGTCAGGATTTCCAGCCGCGAATGCGGCGCCGGGTCGCGCGATCGGATCGAATCGAGATAGTCGGTCAGTCGCGACATGCCGTGCCCCTGTAAACGCGTATGCCGGCATGCGCCGGTCGTGTCCGTCCCGCCATGTAGGCATGCCCGGCGGCGGTTTCCATAAGCAACGCTTTGCCGGTCTAAACCGTATTTCCCTATCGCGTTCGTGGGGTATGCCGCATGAACGGGTTCGGGCACCACCGCCCGCCGGAGACCTTCATGCCGACATTCGCCGACATCGATCTTTCCGCGCTGCTGCCGTTCATCGCCGTGGGGTTCGGCGCACAGGTGGTCGACGGCGCGCTGGGCATGGCGTTCGGCGTCATCTGCAACACCTTGCTGGTGGCGGTGATCGGGCTGCCGCCCGCACGCGCCTCCGCCAACGTGCACATCGTGGAGACGTTCACCACCGCGGTATCCGGGATCAGCCACGCGCTGCACGGCAATATCGACAAAAAGCTGTTCCTACGCCTGCTGGTGCCCGGCGTGATCGGCGGCGTCACCGGCGCCTATGTCCTCACCAATATCGACGCCGCGACGGTCAAGCCGTTCGTGCTCGCCTATCTGGTTGCGATCGGCGTGTACCTGCTGATCCGCGGGCTGCTGTTTCCGCCCAAGACGCAGAAGCCGCGCGTGGTGGAACCGCTGGGGCTGATCGGCGGATTCATGGATGCGGCGGGCGGCGGCGGCTGGGGGCCGATCGTCACCTCCAACCTGCTGGTGCAGGGGGTGGAGCCGCGCAAGGTCGTCGGCACCGTCAATTCGGTGGAATTCTTCCTGACCGCCACCGTCTCCGCGGCGTTCATCTATCACCTGGGCTTGAGGGATTTCGCCACGGCGACGGTCGGTCTGCTGATCGGCGGCGTGCTGGCCGCGCCGCTGGGCGCCTTCATGGCCAAGCGGATCCCGACCAAGGTCATGCTGGTCCTGGTCGGGATCGTCCTGACGGTCACCAGCACCTACGGCTTCGTCCGTGCGGTGCTGATGTAACCGTTGCGGGCGTCAGGCGACGGCGGCGTGGACCGTCGCCACCGCCTTCATCACCGATGCGATGCGCACCGACGACTGGATCACCTCGGCGGTGACGCCCGCCTTCTTCAGCACCTGTTCGTGGCTGTCGATGCACATGCCGCAGCCGTTCATCGCGCTCACCGCCAGGCTGAACAGCTCGAAATCGACCTTGTCGATGCCCGGCGCGCCGATCACGTTCATCCGCAGCTTGGCGGGCATCCGGCTGTATTCCTCGTTCGAGGCCAGGTGCGTGAAGCGGTAGTAGACGTTGTTCATCGCCATCACCGCCGCTGCCGCACGCGCGGCATTGGCGGCCTCCGGGGACAGCTTGCCGTCGACTTCCGCCTCGGTCGCCTCGACCAGCGGCCTGTGCCCGGTACCGTGCGCACAGGCCAGCAGCGTGCCGTACTTGCGCTGGTCGTTCAGCACCGTCTCGTTCAGCAGCGAGCCGACGTTGAGGCGGATGTCCTTGGCGAAATCGGGCAGCGTGCCCGCGAAATCCTTGAGCGCCATCATCATTCCTTCAGGCGAAAAGCGTCACCCCAGCGGAAGCTGGGGTCTCCCGGTTATGGAGAGACCCCAGCTTCCGCTGGGGTGACGACGGGACGGGTGGGTGACGAAAGGATGCGGGGCGGGAGCCGCGCTGCCCCCGCCCCGGCGGGATCAGGCCGCGACCCTCAGCACGTCGTCGCCCTTGTTCCAGTTGCACGGGCACAGTTCGTCGGTCTGCAGAGCGTCGAGCACGCGCAGCGTCTCGGCCGGGTTGCGGCCGACGTTCAGACCATTGACCTGCACCGCCTGGATGACGTTGTCCGGGTCGACGATGAAGGTGGCGCGGAACGCGACATGCTCGTTCTTGTCGAGGATGCCCAGCGCATCGGCCAGCTTCGCGCCGTTATCGGCCAGCCACGGGAAATCGGCCGCTGCGAGATCCGGATCCGACTTGCGCCACGCGAGGTGAACGTGCGCGGTGTCGGTCGACGCACCGATCAGCACCGCGTCGCGGTCCTCGAAATCGCCCTTGATCTGGCTGTAGCCGACGATCTCGGTCGGGCAGACGAAGGTGAAGTCCTTCGGCCAGTAGAACAGCACCTTCCACTTGCCCGGATAGGCGGTGGTCAGGTCCAGCGTCTCGCCGGCCGGCAGCGCGTCGGTGCCCTGCTGGACGGGAACGGTGATGGCGGGGAAGGTATCGCCGATGGTCAGCATCGAATGGCTCCTCTTGGAAATGGGTTTTCCAGCCATCCTCTCCGCAGGCGGCTGCCGTTCGTGCGGCGCCATCCATGCTGTGACGACGAATATAGGCGTTTGGCGTGATTGATCCAATCGACTATGACAAGACTAGTGATCGACCGGAGCGATGAATGGCTGCGACCTACCTGCCTACCCTGAAACAGCTGCAATATCTGGTCGCGCTGAAGGATCACGGCCATTTCGGCCGCGCGGCGGAGGCGTGCTTCGTCACGCAATCCACCCTGTCGGCGGGGTTGCGCGAGTTGGAGACGCTGATCGGCGTGACGCTGGTGGAGCGCACGCGCCGCGTCGTCCGCTTCACCCCGCTCGGCGAGCAGATCGCCGCCAAGGCGCGCGTCGTCCTGCGCGAGGCGGAGGAACTGGGCGACATGGCGCGTGCCGCCGGGCGCCCGCTGTCTGGGGAAATGCGGATGAGCGTCATCCCCACGATCGCGCCGTTCCTGCTGCCGCGCATCCTGCCGCGCCTGCGCCGCGACTATCCCGACCTGAAGCTGTTCCTGCGCGAGGAGCCGAGCGGCCCGGCGTGCGAGTCGCTCCACAACGGCCGCACCGACTGCGTGCTGCTCGCGCTGCCCTATGCGTGCGGCGAGGTGACCGCGATGAAGCTGTTCGACGATCACCTGTTCCTCGCCTTCCCCGAAGGCGAGATGCCCGCCGACCCCGCCCCGGTGCGCCCCGCCGACATCGACGAGACCCGGCTGCTGCTGCTGGAGGATGGCCATTGCCTGAAGGAACATGCGTTGGCGGCGTGCAACCGCGCCGAACTGCGCGCCGAGGCCACGATGCTCGGCACCTCGCTGCACACGATGGTGCAGATGGTCGACAACGGGCTGGGGGTGACGATGCTGCCCAAGATCGCGCTCGACGCCGGCATCCTCGACCACACCAACGTCGTTGCCCGCCCGCTCGATGCCGATCATCCCAGCCGAACGCTGGCGCTGGTGTGGCGCCGCGCCTCCCCGCGCGAACGTGATTTCCGGCTGCTGGGCGAGGTATTGACGGCCGCGGCGTGAGGGGCCGCGCCGCCCCCGCGTCATGATGACGGGCGGTAATCGGTCAACAGGCGCTTGACCGCGCCCGCGCAATCTCCTTTCCCTCGCACGCATCAAGCGGGAGCATCGAATGGCCAAGCGGCTGACCTTGTATATCCTTGCCGGGCTGGCGCTCGGCCTCGTCACCGGCCTCATCCTCAACGGCTGGCTCGACGACGGCTCTCCTGCGGGCAAGGAACTGGTGACGCGGATCGCGGGCTATTTCTCGATCGTCACCACGATCTTCCTGCGCCTCATCAAGATGATCATCGCGCCGCTTGTGTTTGCGACGCTGGTGTCGGGCATCGCGCAGATGGGCGATACCGCCGCGCTGGGCCGGATCGGGGCGCGCAGCCTGGGCTGGTTCATCGCCGCCAGCCTGCTGTCGCTCTCGCTGGGGCTGCTGATGGTCAACCTGTTGCAGCCCGGCGTCGGGCTGGGGCTGGCGCTGCCGGCCGCCAACAGTTCGGCCGGGCTGGAAACCGCGGCCTTCAACCTGAAGGATTTCTTCGCGCATATCGTCCCGGCATCGATGGTCGATGCCATGGCGAAGAACGAGATCCTGCAGATCGTCGTCATGTCCGTCTTCGTCGGCGTCGCGATCACCGCGGTGGGCGAAAAGGCCGCGCCGCTGGTCCGCGCGGTCGACGCGCTGGTGCATGTGATGCTGCAGGTGACCGATTACGTCATGCGCGTCGCCCCGCTGGCCGTCTTCGCCGCGGTGGCGGGCACGCTGACGGAGCGCGGGCCGGCGGTGATCGGGCAGCTGGCCTATTTCATGGGCAGCTTCTACCTCGCCCTGCTCTGCCTGTGGGCGATCCTGCTGACGATCGGCTTCCTGTTCATCGGGCCGCGCATCCGCGAGCTGATCCGCTATGTGCGCGAACCGTTGCTGGTCGCTTTCTCCACCGCCTCGTCGGAGGCCGCCTATCCGCGGATGCTGGAGGCGCTCGACCGGTTCGGCGTACCGCCGCGCATCGCCAGTTTCGTGCTGCCGCTGGGCTATTCGTTCAACCTCGACGGGTCGATGATCTACATGACCTTCGCGTCGATCTTCATCGCCCAGGCCTATGGCATCGACATGTCGCTGGGGCAGATGGTGACGATGCTGCTGGTGCTGATGGTCACGTCGAAGGGGATCGCCGGCGTACCGCGCGCCAGCCTGGTGGTGATCGCCGCGACGCTGCCCATGTTCAACCTGCCGGAAGCGGGGCTGCTGCTGATCCTGGCGATCGACCACTTCCTCGACATGGGCCGCACCGCCACCAACGTGATCGGCAACGCGGTCGCCAGCGCCGTAATCGCGAAATGGGAGGGCGGGTTCGACACGAAGGAACCCGTCGCAATCGAACCACCCGCGGCCCCATCGGGCGCCGGCCCGGCGCGCGACGTCGACAGCTTCCGCAAGCCGTAGGTTCACGCGGAGGCGCGGAGACGCGGAGGCGTCGCGCCCGCCGCGATGTCCCGAGCCGCCACGGGCGGCTCATCAATTTTCCGCGTGGAGAATAAAGGGCGCTACGCGCCACCGCTCACAACACCTCCGCGCCTCCGCATGAACCGACTTCTTCGCGTCTTCGCGTCTTCGCGCGCATTCAATTCCGCGGCGGCTGCCGCCGATACCCCAGCGCCTCGGCGACATGAATCCGCCCGACCGCCTCCGCGCCCGCCAGGTCCGCGATCGTCCGCGCCACGCGCAGGATGCGCATATACCCCCGCGCCGACAGCTTCATCGTCGCCGCCGCCTGCGCCAGCAACGCACGCCCCGCCTCGTCGGGCGAGGCGAACCGTTCCAGCACTTCCCCCTCCAGCTCCGCATTGGTGCGCGCCCCTGTGCCCACCAGCCGCGCTGCCTGCACCGCGCGCGCCGCCGCGACGCGCGCCGCGACCTCGGCCGATCCTTCCGCGGGCGGCGGCAGCGTCAGGTCGACCGCGCTCACTGCCGCCACCTCGACATGCAGGTCGATGCGGTCCAGCAGCGGTCCCGAAACCTTCGCCTGATAATCCGCCGCGCATTTGGGCGCTCGTGCGCACGCCAGCGAGGCATCGCCCAGATGCCCGCAACGGCACGGGTTCATCGCCGCGATCAACTGCACCCGCGCCGGATAGGTGACGTGCGCGTTGGCGCGCGCGACGCTGACCGTCCCCGTCTCCAGCGGCTGGCGCAGCGAATCGAGCACCGCGCGCTGGAATTCGGGCAGCTCGTCCAGGAACAGCACGCCCATATGCGCCAGGCTGACCTCACCCGGCTTCACCTTCAGCCCGCCGCCGGTCAGCGCCGCCATGCTGGCGGAATGATGCGGGCTGCGGAACGGTCGCGTGCGCGTCAGCGTGCCGCCGGGCAGCGCGCCAGCGACCGACTGGACCATCGACACTTCCAGCGCCTCGGCGGGGTCGAGCGGCGGCAGGATGCCCGGCAGGCATGCCGCCATCAGCGACTTGCCCGCCCCCGGCGGCCCGACCATCAAGAGATTGTGCGATCCGGCCGCGGCGATCTCCAGCGCGCGCTTGGCGACCTCCTGTCCCTTCACCTGGCGCAGGTCCGGCCCGCCCGCGCGCTCGTTCACCTCGCCCGGTTGCGGCGCGGCGAGCAGCCCCTGCCCCTTCAGGTGGTTGAGCAGTCCCAGCAGGTCGGGCGCGGCGACCACCTCGATCCCGCCGCTCCACGCCGCCTCCGGCCCCTGCGCCGCGGGACAGATCAGCCCCTTGCCCTCCGCCCCGGCGTGGATCGCGGCCAGCAGCACGCCCGGCGACGGCGCCAGCCGCCCGTCCAGCCCCAGTTCGCCGACGATCACGTAATCGGCCAGCGCCTCGGCATCCACCACGCCCATCGCCGCCAGCAGCCCCAGCGCGATCGGCAGGTCGAAATGCGATCCTTCCTTGGGCAGGTCGGCGGGCGACAGGTTCACCGCGATCCGCTTGGGCGGCAGCGACAGCCCCATCGACGCGATCGCGCCGCGCACCCGCTCGCGGCTTTCGCCGACCGCCTTGTCCGCCAGCCCGACGACGTTGAACGCCGGCAGGCCGGGGATCAGCTGCACTTGCACCTCGACGCTGCGCGCCTCCAGCCCCAGATAGGCTACCGTCGATACGATCGCGACCATGTTCCCCCCGTCACCGCCCGTTCATAGCCGCTTTGGCAGGGTTGGGAATGTCGCCCGTAGTGTCTTGCGGGTTTAACACACGTGCCCCACATGGAGCCCATGGCCGTTCGCCACCCCGCCTCCCGCTACGCGCAACTGTCCGCCGGCATCCTGCTGATGCTGGCCGCGCCGGTCGTCGCGCCGTTGCCGGGGCCGGCGGGAACGTTGGCCTTCGCGGGCGGGCTGGTGCTGGTATTGCGCAATTCGCACGCCGCGCGGGTGCGGTTCGCGCGGATCAAGCGGCGCTGGCCGCGCGCCGGGCGGCTGGCGGATACCGCGATGCGCCGGCGCAGCGCGCTGCGCCGGCGCGCGCGCGATCGGGCGGCGGCGGCACGTTGACTTTGGGGCGTGCATCGCTTAGGCGCCGCCATCTACGGGCCGTCCTTGTGGCGGCCTTTTGACATTTGAATTCGGGATATGAACCATGAAGCGGACCTTTCAGCCGAGCAATCTGGTGCGCGCCCGCCGTCACGGCTTCCGCGCGCGGATGGCGACGGTCGGCGGCCGTGCGGTGATCCGGGCGCGTCGCGCGCGCGGCCGCAAGAAGCTGTCGGCGTAATTCGGCGTCCGGCCGTGATCGGCCGGATGACGAAGCGATCGGATTATCTGGCCGCGAATGCCGGGCGTCGGTCTCCGATGCCCGGCTTCGTACTTTTGGTGCGCCCGCGCGAGGACGATGATCCCGCGATGCGCATCGGCATCACCGTCACCAAGAAGATCGGCAATGCCGTGGTGCGCAACCGCATCAAGCGGCGGTTCCGCGCGCTGGCGCGTGAAGTGCTGCCGGCCGCGGGCATGGCGGGGGCGGATCATGTGCTGATCGGCCGTGCGCCCGCACTGGATCGCGACTGGTCCGCGCTGGTCGCCGATCTCGATAAGGCGCTGGCGCGCGCGATCTCCGGCGATCTGCCGCCGCGTCGCCCGCCCGGCGCGCGCCGGCGATGATCGCCCGGCTGATGATCCTCGTCGCGCGGGCTTGGCAACTGGGGCCGTCACTGGTCCTGCCGCCGTCGTGCCGGTTCCAGCCGTCATGTTCCGCCTATGCAATCGAGGCGCTTGGCCGCTATGGCGCGGTAAAGGGTGGATGGCTGGCGGCGCGGCGCATCGCGCGATGCCATCCATGGGGCGGGCACGGCCACGATCCGGTGCCGTGACAACAGAATTGGGGTCCAGGTGAAGGACGAGACCAAGAATTTCGTGCTGTTCGCGGTGATCGCGGCGCTGATCCTGTTCGGATGGCCGCTGGTCCAGAACCGCTTCTTCCCGACGGCGAATCCGCCGGCGACGAAGATGGTCGACGGCAAGAACAAGCCCGTCGCCAATCCGGCGGCCGATCCAACCGCCGACGCGCCCGCCGCGATTCGCAGCCGCCAGGTCGTGCTGGCCGAAACGCCGCGCGTGCGCATCGACACGCCCGCGTTGAAGGGGTCGATCAACCTGCGCGGCGCGCGGATCGATGATCTGGTGCTGACCCGGTACAAGGAAACGGTGGCGAAGGATTCGCCGCCGATCCGGCTGTTCTCGCCCGCCGGCGCGCCCGATGCCTATTTCGCCTCGTTCGGCTGGCGCGACGCCGGGCTGGCCCCGCCCACCGCCGACACCGTGTGGACCGCCTCCGCCCCGGTGCTGACCCCGCGCACGCCGGTCACGCTGACGGCGTCGAACGGCAAGGGCCAGACCTTCGCGATCCAGATCGCGGTCGACGACGACTACCTGTTCACCGTGAAGCAGACCGTCGCCAACGCCGGCAATGCGCCGGTCCCGGTCGCGGCCTATGGCCTCGTCAACCGGATCGGCGTGTCGAAGGATCCGGACAGCTGGACGATCCACACCGGCCCGATGTCGGTCAGCAACGGCGCGGCGCACTACAATCCGAACTTCAAGGATGTTGACGAGGCGCCGACCAGCTTCACCACCACCGGCGGCTGGCTGGGCTTCACCGACAAATACTGGCTCGCCGCGCTGGTCCCCGATCAGTCGCGCGCCTTCGACGGCCAGTTCCGCGCCGGGGCGAACAACGCCTATCAGGCCGATTTCACCAGCGCCGCGCAGCTGCTGCCGCCCGGTCGCCAGGTAACGCAGACCGCGAAGATGTTCGCCGGCGCCAAGGAAGTGAAGCTGCTCGACCGCTACACCGACACCGGCGCGGTGGTGAAGCTGGACTATGCGATCGACTGGGGCTGGTTCCGTCTGGTCGAAAAGCCGATCTTCTATTACCTCGACTGGCTGTTCCGCCTGATCGGCAACTTCGGCGTCGCGATCATCATCCTGACGCTGACGATCCGCGCGCTGGTCTTCCCGATCGCGCAGCGCCAGTTCGCCAGCATGGCGGCGATGCGCGCGCTCCAGCCGAAGATGAAGGCGATCCAGGAACGCTACAAGGACGACAAGCAGCGCCAGCAACAGGAGATCATGGCGCTGTACAAGGCGGAAAAGGTCAATCCGCTGGCCGGGTGCCTGCCGACGCTGATCCAGATCCCGATCTTCTACGCGCTGTACAAGGCGCTGATGCTGACGATCGAGATGCGCCACCAGCCGTTCATCCTGTGGATCAAGGATCTGTCCGCGCCCGATCCCGCGACGATCCTGAACCTGTTCGGCTATATCCCGATCACGCTGCCGCATATCCTGGCGATCGGCGTGGTGCCGGTGCTGCTGGGCATCTCGATGTTCTTCCAGTTCCGCCTGAACCCGCAGCAGATGGACCCGACCCAGCAGCAGGTGTTCGCGATCCTGCCGTGGGTGCTGATGTTCGTGATGGCGCCGTTCGCGGTCGGGCTGCAGATCTACTGGATCACCACCAACTGCGTCTCGATCGCGCAGCAGAAGTTCCTGTACAGCCGCCATCCGCAGCTTAAGGAAGCGGCCGCCAAGTGACCGAGGATATCCCCCAGCCCGCGTCCACGCCCGCCCCCGATCATGATCCCGCCGCCGCGGCGGCGCGGATCGAGGCCGGGCGCCGGCTGTTCGCGGGCCGGATCGACTTCCTGAAGTCGGCGCCCGCGCTGCAATTCCTGCCCGCGCCCGACGCGCCGGAAGTGGCCTTCGCGGGCCGCTCGAACGTCGGCAAGTCGTCGCTGCTCAACGCGCTGGCGGGGCGCAAGGCGCTGGCGCGCACCTCGGTCACGCCGGGGCGTACGCAGGAGCTGAACTTCTTCGACGTCGGCGCGCCGCTCGCCTTCCGTCTCGTCGACATGCCCGGCTACGGCTTTGCCAAGGCGCCCAAGGACATGGTCAAGAAGTGGCGCTTCCTGGTGAACGACTATCTGCGCGGGCGGCAGGTGCTCAAGCGCGCACTGGTGCTGATCGACAGCCGCCACGGCATCAAGGATGTCGACCGCGAGGTGCTGGAAATGCTGGACAAGGCGGCCGTCGGCTACCGCCTGGTCCTGACCAAGGCCGACAAGGTCAAGGCGACCGATCTGGCCGCCGTGACGCAGGCGACCGCGGACGAGGCGCGCAAGCACCCCGCCGCGCATCCGGAAATCATCGCGACGTCGAGCGAGCTGGGGATGGGCATCCCCGAACTGCGCGCCGCGGTCCTCGACGCGATCAGCTGACGACCGCGCCCGGGCCGGCCGGGATCAGCGGCGCGTCTGCTGCGCCGCGACGATCTGCGCGCGCAGCTGCTCCGAACGGCTCGGCACCGGCAGCGGGCGTTCGAACACGAAGCTGGGTTCCCGCAGGAACGCGGGCGCACGCGAAGACAGCGATGCGGTGCAGGCGATGGTGTCGTTGGTCGCATTCAGCATGGCAGGATCGTCCCCCTCATTGGTCCCGATGACAGCCCTAACCTATGCCGACCCCGCTTCCGCCCGATGGAGAAGCGCGGTTAACGCGCGCCTCACCACCCCCGCCGCTACCCGATTTGACGATGCGCGGAATGTTGCCCTGCCGCGCGCCACCGCCTAACCACGGCGCATGAAGCTCATCATCGGCAACAAGGCCTATTCCTCCTGGTCGCTGCGCGGCTGGCTCGCATGTCGCCAGTCGGGGCTGTCGTTCGAGGAAGTCGTCGTCCCTCTGTACGACGAGGAATGGGACCGCCGCCGCGAAGGGGCCGAGTTCGCGCCGTCATCCGGCAAGGTGCCGATCCTGTGGGACGGCGACGCGGTGGTGTGGGACAGTCTGGCGATCGTCGACTATCTCGCCGACAAGGTCGGACGCGACCGTTTCTGGCCCGCGAACGAAGCGGCGCGCGCGATGGCGCGGTCGATGGCCGCGGAAATGCATTCCAGCTTCGTCGCGCTGCGCCGCAAGCACAGCATGAACATCCGCCGCGCGTTCGATCCGGTGCCCCCGGATGCCGACGTGCGCGCCGACCTTGCGCGCCTGTTCGAACTGTGGGCGCAGGCGCGCGCACGGTTCGGCGGCGAGGGCGATTTCCTGTTCGGCACGTTCGGCGCGGCCGACATCATGTTCGCGCCCGTGTGCACGCGCATCGTCACCTATTCGCTGCCCGCCCCGCGCTTCGCCGTTGCCTATATCTCCGCGGTGCTGGGCCACCCCTTCCTGCAAGACTGGATCGCCGCCGCGCAGGAGGAGGAATGGGTGATCGAGAAGTTCGAACAGCCGGTCGCCTGATGCTCGACGTCCTCCGGCTGGCCGGCGATCTGATCGCCGCCGACAGCGTCACGCCCGCGCGCGGGCAGGTGTTCGACGTGCTGGAGGCCGCGCTCGTCCCGCTCGGCTTCGCCGTGGAGCGGTTCGTCGTCGGCGACGCGCCCGACGGCCCGGTCGAGAACCTGCTGGCGACCCGCGGCGACACCGGCCCGCACCTTGCCTTCGCGGGGCATGTAGACGTCGTCCCGCCGGGCGAGGGCTGGACCGCCGGGCCGTTCGTTCCCGACGTGCGCGGCGGAATGCTCCACGGGCGCGGCGCGGTGGACATGAAGGGGGCGATCGCAGCCTTCGTCGCCGCCATCCCGCACGCCCCCGCGACCGGGCGCCTGACGCTCATCATCACCGGTGACGAGGAAGGGCCGGCGACGTTCGGCACCGTCGCTCTGATCGAGCGGATGCGCGCGCGCGGGCTTGCCCCCGACATGTGCGTCGTCGGCGAACCGACCAGCGTCGCCGCGCTGGGGGATATGGTGAAGGTCGGCCGGCGCGGGTCGGTCAACATCTGGATCGAGGTGCCCGGGCGGCAGGGGCACGTCGCCTATCCGCATCTGGCCGACAATCCGATCCCGCGGCTGGTGGCGATCCTGCGCGATCTGGACGCGCTGGTGCTGGATGACGGATCCGACTGGTTCCAGCCGTCGAACCTGGAGATCACCGACATCACCGTCGGCAATCCGGCCACCAACGTCATTCCGGCGCGGGCCAGCGCGCGGATCAGCATCCGCTTCAACGACCGGCATAGCGGCGCGGGTCTGGCGCAGCGGGTCGCCGCGATCGTCCACGCGCACGCGCCCGAGGCGGTCGTCACCCCCCGCATCTCCGGCGAGGCATTCCTGACCGAGCCGGGCGCGCTGTCCGCATTGGTATCCGCCGCGATCGAGGCGGAGACCGGCATCGTGCCCGAACTGTCGACCACCGGCGGCACGTCCGACGCGCGTTTCCTGCGCGCGGTCTGCCCGGTGGTGGAATTCGGCCTCCTCAACGCGACGATGCACAAGGCCGACGAAGCGGTGGCGATCGCCGATCTGGAACAGCTGACCCGGATCTACGCCGGCATCATCACGCGCGCGCTCGCGCCGCGTTGACGCCGATCCACCGCGCCAGCGCCTCATCCTCCATCGGGCGCGCAATCGCATAGCCCTGGACCGCATCGCACCCCATCACGCGCAGCACGTCGATCTGCGCGTCGGTCTCAACACCCTCGGCCACCGCGTCGCATCCCAGCCCGTGGACCAGCCCGACCAGCGCGTGCAGGATCGTACGCGCGCCGTGATCGACCGCCACGTCGCGCACCAGCACGCGGTCCAGCTTGATGCGATCGACCGGCAGCGCGCGCAACCGCTGGACGTTCGATTCGCCGATCCCGAAATCGTCGATCGTGATCCGCGCACCCGCGCGCCGCAGCGTCGCCAGCATCGCCAGCGCCGCCGGCGAACAGGACATGGCGACGCTTTCGGGCAATTCCACCTCCAGCCGCTCCAGCGGGGCGCGGGCGTCGGCGAACGCCTCCATCAACCGCGCCAGGAACGTCGTGTCGTCCACCTGCTGGCGCCCGACGTTCAGTGCCAGCCGCCCTGCCCGCCCTTCGCGGTGCCAGCGCGCGGCGGTGATCGCCGCATGGTGCGCCACCCAGTCGCTGATCGCGCCCATCTGCCCGGTTATCTCGGCACGCGACAGAAATTCGGCGGCGGGGCGCAGCCCCTGCGTCGGATGGCGCCAGCGCAGCAGCGCCTCGCTGACCAGCAACGCGCCATCGGCCAGCGCGATCTGCGGCTGGAACGCCAGCGCGAATTGTTCGTGGCGGACGGCGGCGCGCAGCTCGCGGTCCAGCCGGTTGCGCTCGTCCAGCTCGGACGCCAGCTTCGCGTCATAGCGCGACACGCGCGCGCGCCCGCCGGCCTTCGAATGGTACATCGCCGCATCGGCCGCAGCCATCAGGTCGCGCAACGTCACGCCGTGATCGGGGTAGCACGCCACGCCCACCGACGCCCCCACCGCGATCGAGGCGCCGTCGATCGCGAACGGCGCCTCCAGCGTCGTCAGGATCGCCTGCCCGATGGTGTCGATGGTCGCGTCGTCGTCCAGCGTGGGGCACATCAGCGTGAATTCGTCGCCCGCCAGCCGCCCGATCAGCGATCCGTCCGGGCAGACGGTGGAGGTGATCGCGCGCAACCGGTCCGCCACCTTCGCCAGCAGGCGGTCGCCGCACGCATGGCCGCGCGTGTCGTTGATCGCCTTGAACCGGTCCAGATCGACGAAGAACAGCGCCGCGGCGCCATCGGCCGGCATCCGCGCGATCGTCTCCTCGGCCTGGCGCAGGAAGTGGGCACGGCTCGCCAGCCCGGTCAGCGCATCGCGCGCCGCACTGTCATTGGCCTGCGACAGATCGTCGCGCAGCCGCGCCAACAGCGTGTCGATCGCATAGGCGAGCCGCGGGGTCACCGCGGTCGATTCGGGTGGGATCGGCGCCGCCAGGTCGCCGCGCGATGCGCTCTCCAGCCGCTCGACCGCGGCGGAAATCGCCACGCGGACGCGAATGAGCCAGTAGGTCGCCAGCAGGCACCCGATCGCCAGGCACGGCAGCGTCGCGATCAGCAGGCTTTCCAGGCGAAGTCGCGGCACCGCGATCACCGCCACCAGCGGCGTGGCCAGCGCGCCCGCGGTCGCCAGGCCGAGCAGCCTCACCTTCTTGTGCCCGGCCATCGCCATCGACGTCGCGACCCCCTCGTCATCAACCTTGCTGGTAGTGGCGCAGGGGTTTGACAGCGAAAGGTTAAGAGTTGGTCGCGCGCTGCCGGCGAAGGATAACGTACAGCGCGCCCGTCCCGCCGTGACGGGGATGGGCGCCGCGGATCGCCGCGATCGCCCCGGCATGGCGCGACAGCCGCAGCCAGTCCTCGATCGACGCGCGGATCGCGCCGCGCGCGTGCGGGCGGTGGCTTTCGGGGCGCGGCGGCTTGCCCGTCACCAGCAGGATCACGCGGTCGCCATGCGCGATCGCCTGCGCCACGCCGCGGTCCAGCGCGGCATGCGCGGACGACAGCGTATGGCCGTGCAGGTCGATGGTCCGGTCCGGCGCGACCACGCCGCTCGCCAGGCGCCGGTCCCAGCCGCCGTCCAGCGTGTGGCCCGGCGCGCGCGCGGGAAAGGACACGGTCGGCATCGCGGCGGGCGCCGCCACCCGCGGCCCCCGCAAGGGCTGCTGAACGGGCGCCGCCGGGGCCGGCGTTGCCGCGTCGCCGCTACGGCGTCCCGGCAGGGCGCGCACCGTCGCGCGTACCCGCGCCCACAGCGCCTCCTCGTCAGCGCCGAGGCGTCGACCCGCCACCGCGGCCCCCGGTTGCCGCCGCGCTTGCGCCCCGCGCCAGCCAGCGGTCATAACTGCCGATCGGCAGCAGCACGAACGCGGTGCCGCGCGCGCTCATCCCGCCGGCGATCGCGCGTGCCTCCTCGCCCGCGCCCCAGAAGGTATCGACACGGTTCGCGCCCTTGATCGCCCCGCCGGTATCCTGCGCGATCCACACCCCGTTGGCGTCGGCGCGGTCCATCGACAGGAACACCGGCGCGCCCAGCGGGATGAACGCCGGGTCGGCGGCGACCGTCGCCCCGCCGCTGACCGGCAGGCCCAGCGCGCCCAGCGGCGCGCCGGACAATTCGCGGAAGAACACGTAGCTCTTGTTCTCGCGCATGATCGCGCGCCCTTCCTCAGGATGGGCGTGCAGCCAGGCGACGATCCCCTGCATCGACGTCTGCCCGGGCTGGAGCAGCCCGCGGCTCTTCATCAGCGCACCGATGCCGGTATAGTCGCGGCCGTTCTGGCTGTCGTATCCGATGCGCAGGATCGACCCGTCCGGCATCCGCACCAGCCCCGATCCCTGCACCTGCAGGAAGAACAGCTCGACCGGATCGACGGCATAGCCAAGAATGCGGGCACGCCCGTTCAGCGCGCCTTCCTCGATCGCTGTGCGATCGTAATAGGGCACCAGCTTGCGGCCTTCCACACGCCCGCGGATCGACTTTCCCGCCAGTGCCGGGGAAAAGGTGCCCAGGTCGACATCGACCAGATCGTCCGGCCGCGCATAGACCGGCGCATAGCCGGCGCGCGGTTCACGCGATCCGGCGATCTCTGGGATATAGTAACCGGTGGCGAAGGCGCGGCCGTCGCCGACCTGCACCGGCTCGAACCACCGCTGGAAGAAGGTGGCGGCATCGCGCGGCGCGGTCTGCGCCGCGGCGGTGCAGGCCGGCTGCCAGTCGGCGCCGTTCGCCAGCCCCGACGTGTCGGCGCGGCGGATCAGGCTGGGGCAGCTGACGCGAAACGCTGCCAACGCACCGGCGGCCTGCGCCGAATCGAACGGCAGGCTCAGCGCATCGGGCCCGCGCACCAGTCCTGCCGCCGTGGCATTCGCCGCACCAGCGGGCACGACGCCGCCCGCCACGGGCGGCAGCGGGACCGATGGGGTCGGCTGCCGGGCGGGCGGATGGGACGGCGTCCACGGCGCCGTCGTGCCGGGACGCGACGGCGGCCGGTGCCCCGCGGTATCGGGTAGACGCCCGGGACCGACGCACGCGCCAAGCGCCAGCGCCCCCGCCAGCGCGATCATGCCGCTTCTCGTCATCGAACCCCCTTGATCGCCCACCCGCAGGCGAAATTACGCCTCGTCGGTGTCGGCGAGCAGCCAGTTGGGATCGCTGCTGCGCACGGTTCGCACGAACGTCCACACGTCATGCGTCTCGATCGCGTCGCTGGTCGAACCGGCGATCACCTGCCCCTCGGCATCGCGCGTCACCGCGGCAATGTCCGCATCGAACCGCACCGTGATCCGCGCCTCGCCATTCTGGACCGACGCGGCGGAGATCATCGCCCGCTCGATCGTGACCAGGCGGTTGTCCAGAACGTGCCCCGCTTCTCGCCGGTCGGCAATCGCCTGAGAGAAGCTGGCGAAGACGTCATCGGTCACCAACGTCCGCAGCGCCTGTTCGTCGCCGCGCCAGAACGCTTCCAGCACCATCCGGTACGCCCCCTTCGCCCCTTCTACGAAGCGCGCGACGTCGAACCCCGGCTCGGCCTGCACGATCGTGCGCAACCCGGATTCCGCCGCGCCCTCGAACGGACGGACGGCCGGCTCGCGGACCTCGGGTGCGGCATCGACGGGGCGCGGCATCGCCGGCGCCGGCACGCGGTCCTCCGCGGCGCGGGGCAGCGGCTGCTCGTGCCCACCGCGCTTTCCCAGCACCGAATACAGGCGCAGCGCCAGGAAGGCCGCGACCATGGCGAGTAGGACAACGTAGAACACGGCAACTCCACTATGCTGAACGTATCACATAGGCGTCGAAGCGCTGACTTTCAAATCATCGACGCTCGCATTGTATCCCGCCGATCGCGCTGCTAACCGCCCGTCACTTACGCGCCGCCCGCCGGACCGGGCGTGCCGCCATGCGAAGGGACAGGAAATGGACGAACAGGGCAATCCGAACGCCACCGGCGGCGAACCGCTGGCGAACGGCGCCGACACCGCACCGGCGGCCGGGCTGATCTCGCAATATGTGAAGGACCTGTCGTTCGAGAACCCGAACGCCCCGGCGGTCTTCCAGGAACAGCAGCCCCCGGAAATCAACGTCCAGTTCGATATCGCCGCCGCTCAGGTCGGCGACGAAGTGCACGAAGTGACGCTGAAGATCGAGGTACGCGCGACCTCCGCGGGGAAGACCGCGTTCATCGCCGAACTGTCCTATGCCGGGCTGTTCGGGCTGCGCAACGTGCCGGCCGAACATATCCAGCCGTTCCTGCTGGGCGAAGGCCCGCGGCTGCTGTTCCCGTTCGCGCGCCGCGTCGTCGCCGATGCGATCCGCGACGGCGGCTTCCCGCCGCTGCTGCTGGAGCCGATCGACTTCAACGCGCTGTTCCTCCAGCAGGCGCAGGCCCAGGGCATCCAGTTCGGTGACGAGGTCGGCCACGCCTGATCGCGATCGTCGCGGCGGGCGCACGGCATGAACCTCGTCAAGGCGCTCGGCTCGGTCGGCGGGCTGACGCTCGCCAGCCGCGTGCTCGCGCTCGTCCGCGACACGCTGCAGGCAAGCTATGTCGGCGCGGGCTTCGCGTCCGACGCCTTCTTCGTCGCGTTCCGGCTGCCCAACATGTTCCGCGCGCTGTTCGCGGAGGGCGCCTTTTCCGCCGCGTTCATCCCGCTGTTCAACCGCAAGGTGGCCGAAGGCGGCGGGACGGCGGCGGGGGTCGATTTCGCCGAGCGCGCGCTGGCGCTGCTGCTGCCGGTACTGCTGGTCTTCACCGCCGGGATGCTGATCGCCGCCTGGCCGATCACCTGGGCGCTGTCCGGCGGGTTCGAACGCCAGCATCCCAGCGCGGAGCAATTCGCCTTCGCGGTGATGCTGTCGCGCTTCACCATCCCCTATCTGCTGCTGATCTCGCTCGTCTCGCTGCTGGGCGGGATCCTCAACTCGCTGCACCGTTTCTGGGTCAATGCCGCCGCGCCGATCCTGCTCAACGTCGCGATGGTGGGCGCGCTGATCTTCTTCCACGGCGGTGACCCTTACGCCACCGCGCGGGCGCAGGCGATCTCGGTCACCGTCGGCGGCGTCCTGCAACTGGCGTGGCTGTGGTGGGCGTGCCGCCGCGCCGGCGTCAGCCTGAAGCTCCGACGCCCGCGCATCGACGACGACGTGAAGCAGATGCTCAAGCTGATCGTCCCCGCCGCCACCGGCGCGGGCGCGGCGCAGATCAATCTGGCCATCTCCACCGCGCTCGCCGGCGGGCTGCTGTCGGCGGGGTCGATCTCGGCGATCTATTATGCCGATCGCCTGAACCAGCTGCCGCTCGGGTTGATCGGGATCGGGCTGGGCACGATCCTGCTGCCGGTCGTCTCGCGCCTGTTGTCGGAGGGCAAGGACGCGGAGGCGATGGAGACGCAGAACCGCGGGCTGGAACTGGCGCTGTTCCTTACCCTGCCGGCGACCGCCGCCTTCGTCTTCGCCGCCGAACCGATCGTGCGCGGCCTGTTCCAGCACGGCGCGTTCGGCCCCGCCGACACGACCCGCGCGGCGCAGGCGCTGGCCGCCTTCTCGATCGGGCTGCCCAGCTATGTGCTGGTCAAGGTGCTGACCCCCGGCTTCTACGCGCGCGCCGACACGAAGACGCCGGTGCGCCTGGCGCTCTGGTCGGTCGCGATCAACCTGGTCGGCAACCTCATCCTCATACCCACGCTGGCGCATTGGAACATCGGGCAGATCGGCCCGCCGCTCGCCACCGCGCTCGCCTCCACGGTCAACGTGGCGTCGCTCTATGTCGTGCTGTCGCGCCGCGGCCATTTCGCGCTCGATCCGCAGGTGAAGCGCAAGGTGCCGCGGCTGATCCTGGCCGCGCTGCTGATGGGCGCGTCGCTGCTGCTCGTCACGCCCTGGGTCGATCCGTTCCTGACCGGCTCGCTGGTGCGGCGCGGCGCGGCGCTCGCGGGGCTGGTCGGCGCGGGCGTCGCCATCTATGTGCTCGCCTGCTTCGCCACCGGCGCGTTCCGCGTGGCGGACCTTCGTTCCCTCCTTCGTCGCAGAGCCTCTTCCCGATGACCAACATGCGCGTCGTTTCCGGTATCAAGCCGACCGGCAACCTCCACCTGGGCAATTACCTGGGCGCGGTGAAGCAGTGGGTGGCGATGCAGGACGATATCCAGGCATCGGGCGGCGAGACGATGTACTTCATCGCCGATCTCCACGGCCTGACCGAGTGGATCGCCCCGGACCAGCTGCGCGACAATACCGTCGAGATGACCGCGACGCTGGTCGCCGCCGGGATCGACCCGGCGCGCTCGATCCTGTTCAACCAGGCGCGCGTGCCCGCGCACAGCGAGCTGTCGTGGCTGCTCAACAACGTCGCGCGGGTCGGCTGGCTGAACCGCATGACGCAGTTCAAAGACAAGGCGGGCAAGAACCGCGAGGGCGCCAGCGTCGGCCTGTACGACTATCCGGTGCTGATGGCCGCCGACGTGCTGCTCTACAACGCCACGCATGTCCCGGTGGGCGAGGACCAGAAGCAGCATCTGGAACTGGCGCGCGACATCGCGACCAAGTTCAACAACGATTACGCGACCGAGCTGTTCACCCTGCCCGAACCTTTGGTCAGCGCCGCCGCGCCGCGCATCATGTCGCTGCGCGATGCGTCGGCGAAGATGTCAAAGTCGAACCCGTCGGAACAGTCGCTGGTCAAGCTGGTCGATTCGGACGAGACGATCGCCGACAAGTTCCGCAAGGCCAAGACCGATCCCGACCTGCTGCCCGCGACCATAACGGAGCTGGAGGGCCGGGCCGAGGCTCGCAACCTCGTCACCATCTTCGCGGCGCTGGCGGATCGCACCGCCGACGACGTGCTGGGCGAGTTCGCCGGCAAGGGCTTCGGCCAGTTCAAGCCCGTGCTCGCCGACCTGGCGGTCGCGAGGCTCGCGCCGATCCGCGACGAGATGCTGCGCCTGCTGGCGGATCGCAGCGCGATCGACGCGATTCTGCGCGACGGCGCGGAGAAGGCCGCCGCGCTTGCCACGCCGATGCTGCGCCGGACGCAGGAGGCGATGGGGCTGCTGGTCTAGGATCCATGCGGACCGCCATCACCGCCGCTACTCTCCTCGCGTTGCAAGGCGCGACCACGCCGTTCGCGGGCATCCCCAATGTGCGGATCGAGGATTATCCCGTCAGCGGCCGCAGCGTCGCGGCGATCCGCCACTCGATCGACGCCGCGCGGCCGACCGATCCGAATGACCACCAGCGAGTCGATGGCCTGACGCGCTGGAACATCAACTGGCGCTGGCGGCGTGATGCGGCGGGCACCTGCACGACCACGCTGGACGCGATCACGTTCTCCGCCGTCGTCACCGTGCCGCGCCTTTCCGACCCTGACGTGCCCGCCGGCGTTCGCGCGCAATTCGACCGGTTCCGCGCGACGCTGCTCGCGCATGAGGACGGTCACGTCCGCTACGCGTGGGACCATCGCGGTGAGGTGGTCGCGGTAATGAATGCCGCCGGTTGCGATCGGATCAACGACGCCGGCATGGCCGTGCTACGCCGGATCGGCGAGCATGACGCCGCCTATGACAAGACGACCCGCCATGGCGCGGATATCATCCCGCCGTTCGGCTGAGCGGTCCCGGCCGGTTCGGCGGAAAGCGCCGCGCGGCTCGCCAACATCTGGCGAGTTGCGCCGATCGGCGACCCGCCATCTCCCGCCCGTCCGGGACAACGCAAGGTAATTCCGTCACTTAACGAAATTGGCACGCCGCCTGCTTAGCGACGCTCAGCAACGGAGTTCGCCATCATGACCGCCACCACCCACCCTGCCCCCAAGGATCATCTGTTCGGCGTGTGTGCCGCGCTGGGGGAGGATTTCGGCTTCGATCCGCTATGGCTGCGCATCGGCTTCGCGATCGCGCTGCTGTTCGATCTCGAACATGTGCTGATGGCCTATGCCGCGCTCGGGCTGCTGGTGCTGGTCAGCCGCCTGATCGTCCCGTCGCGGCGCCGCGGGCACGCTGTCGAGGCGTCCACCTCCGCGCCCGTCGTCGATCACGCGCCGCTGCCGGCGCCGAAATATCGCCAGGCGGCCTAGCCGCCGCAGGCCGGGTCAGCCTTCCAGCTGGCCCAGCAGAACACGGACCGCGCCGTCGACGTCGCGATCGGTGTCGCGCAGTTCCTCGATACGGCGCACCGCATGGATCACCGTCGAATGGTCGCGCCCGCCGAACTTGCGGCCGATCTCGGGCAGCGAGCGGGTGGTCAGCCGCTTGGCCAGATACATCGCGATCTGCCGCGGGCGGGCGACGGCACGGGCGCGGCGGGCCGAGACCAGGTCCAGCGGCTTCATCTCGAAATGGTCGGCGACCGCCTTCTGGATCTGGTCGATCGTCACGCGCCGCTGCGCGCCGCGCAGCATGTCGCCCAGCGTCGCCTGCGCGAACGCCATGTCGATCGTCTCGCCGGTCAGCATGGCATAGGCGGTGACGCGGGTCAGCGCGCCTTCCAGCTCTCGGATGCTGCTGGTGATGCGCGATGCCAGCATCTCGATCACCTCGCCCGGCACCTTCACGTCGGGCATGTCCGCGATGCGGCGCATCAGCACCGCATGGCGCAGCTCGGGCGAGGACGGACGGATATCCGCCACCAGCCCCGCCGACAGCCGGCCCAGGATGCGCGGCTCGACCCCGTCCAGCGCCTGTGGCGCGCGATCGGCGGCGATCACCAGCCGCTTGCCCGCCGCCATGATCTCGTTGACGGTGTGGAAGAACTCTTCCTGCGTCGCGTCCTTGCCGGCGATGAACTGCAGGTCGTCGATCAGCAGCAGGTCGCAGCTGCGCAGCCGCGCCTTGAACGCGAACGTGTCGCGCGCGCGCATCGCCGCGACGAATTCGAACATGAACCGCTCCGCCGACATCAGCATCACCCGCGCGTTCGGGTGCGATGCCAGGAAATCATGCGCGATCGCGTTCATCAGGTGGGTCTTGCCCTGCCCGGTGCCGCCATGGAGGAACAGCGGGCTGAACCGTACCGGCCCGGGCTGTGCCAGCGCGCGTGCGGCGTTCAGCGCGACCATGTTCGACGGATCGACGACGAACCGGTCGAACGTCAGCCGTGGGTCCAGCGCGGGGCGCTCGGCCGCCTCGCCGCCGTCCTGCGACGCGATCGGGGCGGCGACTGGCGCCACGACAGCCGGGGCCGGGGCAGCCTCCACCACCGGCGCCGCGATCACCTGTACCGGCGCGACGCGCGGCGCGGTATCGATCTCGACGCTGCGCACGCCCGGCAGGACGGCGCGGAATTCGTGGAGCAGCCGGTCGGCATAGTGGCTCTTGACCCAGGTGGTCATGAACGCGGACGGCAGCGTCAGGCGGATGTCCTGGACGTCCTCGCCATCGACCAGCGCGATCGGCGCCAGCCACTGGTCGAACAGCCGCGCACCGGCGGACAGGCGCAGGTTCGCGCGGACACAGGCCCATGCCTGTGCCACGGCGCTCGTCCCGCCACCCTGATCCCGCCCTGACGCCACGCATTACTCTCCCGCCGGCGCAAGCCCCCTGCCTGCGTCGTGCCACGTCGACAAAACAATCTTCCCCCGGCCCGCGAATGCATCGCGGTCGTCATCAGACGTTACCCTGTTCCCGGAACGACGGTCGTCGTCGGGAGCACAGGATTAGGAACAGCGGCATGAGTCGATCAAGCCCGCTGGCGGACACAAAAACGAAATAAAGCGCATTGACTCGCCATCAGCCGCACAAATGCGTCGAATTTCTTATAAGCACCTGTTTTATCGACATAATATCGCTGCCGCCCGATCATCCCCAATCGCGAATCGCGGGATTTCCAATGCTTTCCAACAGGTCCCATTTTGTTCCGCCGAACACCATCCGACGCGTCCCCGATGGCCACATGGCACACACGCAAAAACGCCCGCCGGGACGAACCCGGCGGGCGTTTTCCACCGTCAGTAACGACGGATCAGGCCAGCGCGGACAGGCGCTTGGTCAGCCGCGCGAACTTGCGCGAGGCGGTGTTCTTGTGAAGCACGCCCTTGGCCACGCCGCGCGCCAGCTCCGGCTGGGCCGCCTGCAGCGCGCTCGCCGCCGCCGCCTTGTCACCCGACGCCAGCGCCGCTTCGACCTTCTTCACGAAGGTGCGGATACGGCCGACACGGATACCGTTGATTTCGGCCCGACGCTCGTTGCGACGGATGCGCTTCTTGGCTTGCGGCGTATTCGCCATGAACGTCCTCTGATCTGTTCGAAACGATGAAAAGGGGCGCAGCGGATGACCCGTTGGCCCTCGAAGGCGCCGCCCATAGCGAGACTGGCGTCGCGCGTCAACGCTTCTGGCACGCCGGGCACCAGAAGGTGGAGCGCCCGCCCTCGGCATAACGCGCCACCGTGCCGCCGCATCCGCACGGCTGGCCTTCCCGCCCGTAGACCGCGAACTGCTTGGAGAAATAGCCCAGTTCGCCGTCGGGCCGGGCATAGTCGCGCAGGCTCGATCCGCCCGCCTCGATCGCGGACAGCAGGACGTCGCGCACCGCGGCGACCAGCCGTTCCAGCCGCGCGCGCGAAATCTCCCCGGCGGCGCGCTGCGGCGCGATTCGCGCATGGTACAGCGCCTCGCAGACGTAGATATTGCCCAGCCCCGCGACGATCCGCTGGTCCAGCAGCGCCAGCTTGATCGACACCCTCTTGCCCGCCAGCACCCGCACCAGATGCGCGGCGGTGAAGTCCGCGCCCAGCGGTTCCGGCCCCAGCGCGGCGAAGGCGGGAAAGCCGGCCAGCTGCGCGGTCGGCCACAGGTCCACCGATCCGAACCGCCGCGGATCGTTCAGCGCCAGCCGTCGCCCTGCGGCCGTTTCGATCAGCAGATGGTCGTGCGGCAGGATCTCGCCCGGGTCGACGCGCCAGCGCCCCGACATGCCCAGATGGAAGATCATCGTATCGTCGCGATCGGTCGCGATCAGCCCGTATTTGGCGCGCCGCGACAGCGCGGTGACGCGCGCACCCGTCAACCGCTGGCGCAGGTCCGCGGGGAACGCCCGGCGCAGGTCGCCGCGTCGCGGCTCGACCAGCGTCAGCACCTGACCGTCGAGCACGGGGGCCAGCCCGCGCACGGTCGTTTCCACCTCTGGCAATTCCGGCATCCCCGCCCCCTAGCCGCTCGGCCCGCGCCTCGCTAGAGCACCGGTCATGAGCGATACTGTCTCCTTCGGTTACGAAGATGTCTCCCCCACGGAAAAGACCGCGCGCGTGCGCGGTGTCTTTTCCAGCGTGGCCAGCCGCTACGATGTGATGAACGATGCCATGTCGGGCGGGATGCACCGATTGTGGAAGGACCGGTTCGTCCGCCGCGTGAAGCCGCGCGAGGGCGAACAGATCCTCGACATGGCCGGCGGCACCGGCGACATCGCGTTCCGGCTGGCGGCGGGCGGCGCATCGGTAACGGTCGCGGACATCAACCCGGAGATGCTGGAGGTCGGCATCGGCCGCGCGCAGCAGCGCGGCATCGATGGGTTGGTGTGGACCGAGGCGAATGCCGAGGTGCTGACCTTCCCCGACCGGTTCTTCGATGCCTATACGATCGCGTTCGGCATCCGCAACGTGACCGACATTCCCGCCGCCCTGCGTGAGGCGCATCGCGTGCTGCGGCGCGGCGGGCGGTTCTTCTGCCTCGAATTCTCCACCACGCTATGGCCCGGCTTCGCGGAGGTGTACGACGCCTATTCGCATCGGCTGGTCCCGAAGCTGGGGCAGCTGCTGGCGCAGGATGCCGACAGCTATCGCTACCTGGTCGAATCGATCCGCCGCTTCCCCGACATGCCGACGTTCAAGCGGATGATCGAGGATGCCGGCTTCGTGCAGACGCGCGTCGAACCGATGCTGGGCGGGCTGGTCGCGATCCACAGCGGCTGGAAGATTTGACCTCCCCGATCGTCCACACCTGGCGGCTCCTGAAATGGGGCCGTACGCTGGCGCGCCACGGCGCGCTGCGCGGGATCGAGCGCGATCCGCACACGCCCGCCAACCTGCGCCGGCTGCTGCGGCTGGCGCGGCTGGGCGCGCGCGTTCCCGACGTGCCGCGCTACGCCGATGCGTTCGAGGCGCTCGGCCCGGCCGCGATCAAGCTGGGCCAGACGCTCGCCACCCGCCCCGATATCGTCGGCGAGGCGGCGGCCAGCGACCTGCTGCGGTTGCAGGATGCGGTGCCGCCGGTCCCGTTCGCGGCGATCCGCGCGGTGATGCAGCAAAGCTTCGGCCGCCCGCTCGACACGCTTTTCGCGCAGATCGAGGAGGAGCCGGTCGGCGCCGCCTCGATCGCACAGGTCCACCGCGCGATCACCACCGACGGCCGGCAGGTCGCGGTCAAGGTGCTGCGCCCCGGCGTCGAGGATGATTTCGCGCGCGCCATCGCCACCTACGAATGGGCCGCGGCGCAGGTCGAACCGATGGGCGGCGAGATCGCGCGCCTCCAGCCGCGGCTGGTCATCGAAACGTTCAAGCGCTGGACCGCGCGCGAGCTGAACTTCACGCGCGAGGCCGCGTCCGCGTCCGAACTGGCCGAGACGATGACGTCGGAGCCGGACTTCGTCGTCCCCGCGGTCGACTGGGCGCGTACCACGGGCCGCGTGCTGACGATCGAATGGATCGACGGGATCAAGCTGTCGAACCGTGCGGCGCTGGTCGCCGCCGGCTACGATCTGCCCGCGCTCGCCCAGACGCTGGTCCACGCCTTCCTGCGGCAGGCGATCGCCGACGGCTTCTTCCACGCCGACATGCACCAGGGCAATCTGTTCGCGCTGCCGGGCAACCGCGTCGCCGCAATCGATTTCGGCATCATGGGGCGGATCGACCGGCGCGCGCGGGTGTGGCTGGCGGAAATCCTCTACGGCCTCATCACCGGCGACTATCGCCGCGTCGCCGAAATCCATTTCGAGGCGCAATATGTCCCCGCGCACCACAGCGTGGAGGAATTCGCCACCGCGCTGCGGGCCGTCGGGGAGCCGATGCGCGGCCTTCCCGTGAAGGACATGTCGATCGGCATGATGCTGGACGGGCTGTTCGGCATCACCCGCGATTTCGACATGGTGACGCAGCCGCACCTGCTGCTGCTGCAAAAGACGATGGTGATGGTGGAGGGCGTCGCGACCGCGCTCGATCCCGACATCAACCTGTGGGTCACCGCCGCGCCGCTGGTGGAGGACTGGATCCGCACCGAACTGGGGCCGGAGGCGGCGATCGCCGACCGGCTGGTCACCGACATGCGCACGCTCGCGCGCCTGCCCGAACTGGTCCGCCGGATCGAGGCGCGCTTCCCCGCCCCCGGCGGCGCGCCGCCCGCCCCGCCGCTGCGCGATATCCAGGTCGTCCGCGTCGGCGGCGGCTGGCGCTATGCCCTCGTCGGGATGCTGGGGGTGGCCGCGGGCGTCGCCGGCGCGCTCGCCGCGCTCTGGCGGTAACGGGCCGGGCGGCGTGACGGCGCCCCTGTGGCAGGCGGGAGCGACGCGGCTGGCCGCGCTGCCCGCGCGCCAGCGGCGCTGGGCGCTGCTGGCGTTGCTTGTGATGCTGCTGCTGGCCGCCATCGCCGCCCCGCGCGACGATGCGGCGGGCGAGCCGCTCTATGCCGCGCTGCTGTCGGGGATGCGCTACGGCAGCGGTTTCTACGACGGGCTGTCCGACCTGTTGCGCGCCGATCCGGCCGCGCGCCCGATGGGGCTGTTCCCGCCCGCGCTCGCGGTGGTCGATTCGACGCTGCCCGGCTGGACGACGATGCTGCTGCTGGCGGCGACGCTGACCGGATGGCTGTGGATCGGCATGTTGCGCCTCGTCCCGCTGTTCGCGCGCGGGGGCGCGCAGGCGCTGGCGATCGCGCTGCTCGCCCTCGGCGCGATCGCCGGCGCGTTGCTGTGGGCCGATTCGCCGCACGCCGGCTGGGCCGCGCTGCTGGTCGCGCTCGCAGTGCTGGTGCGGCGCAACGATCGCTGGGTCGGCGCCGCTGCGCTGGGCGCGCTGGCGGCGATCGTCGATCCCGCTGCGATCCTCGCCAGCGGGATCCTCGCGTTCATCGCGCTGTTCGACGGGTCGCGGCGCGAGGCGGCGGGCTGGGCCGCGGCCGGGGTGCTGGCGCTGGCCGTGCTGGGCGCGCATCTGTTCGCGCTGGTGCGGCTCGGCCTGCCGCTGTCGGAGGAATGGGCCTCGCTGCACATCGGCGGCGCCGCGCGGCTGATCGCCGCCGCGCTGCCGGGCGTCCCCGCCGCGCTCGCCGCGCCGCTGCTGCTGCTCGCCGCGCTCGGCTGGGGTGCGCTGTCGCGACCGCTGGGGCTGCGTGTGCTGGCGATCCTGGCGGCGGGCGTGGCGTGCGACGGCGTGTTCGGCGCGGGCACCGCGACACTGGCGACGCTGCTCGTCGCGCCCGGCCTCGCGCTCGCGCCCGATGCGGTGGCGGATCTCTACCGCGGCGCGCTCGACAGACGCCGCTTCACCGTGACAAGGTTCCCGCGATGAGCCGCATCCTCCTGATCGTCGGCGGCGGCATCGCCGCGTACAAATCGTGCGAGATCGTCCGCACGCTGCGCCGCCGCGGCCATGCCGTACGCTGCGTCCTGACCGAGGGCGGCAGCCATTTCGTCACCCCGATGACGCTCGCCGCGCTCAGCGAGGATCAGGTCTTCACCACCCTTTGGGATCTGAAGGACGAGGCGGAGATGGGGCATATCCAGCTCAGTCGCCAAGCCGATCTGGTCGTCATCGCGCCCGCCACCGCGGACCTGCTGGCGCGCATGGCCGGCGGGCTGGCGAACGATCTGGCCACCACCTTGCTGCTCGCCACCGACAAGCCGGTGCTGGCGGCGCCGGCGATGAACGTGCGGATGTGGCAGCACCCCGCCACCCGCCGCAACGTCGAACAGCTGCGTGCCGACGGCGTGACCGTGATGGAGCCGGATGAAGGGGCGATGGCCTGTGGCGAGTTCGGCCCCGGCCGCCTCCCCGAACCCGACGTCATCGTCGCACGCATCGAGCAGGTGCTGGCAGGAAGTGTCGCCAAGCCACTGTCGGGGCGTCATATCCTGGTCACCGCCGGCCCTACGCACGAGCCGATCGACCCCGTGCGCTACATCGCCAACCGCTCGTCGGGGAAACAGGGGTTCGCCATCGCCGGCGCGCTGGCGGCGCTGGGCGCGCGCGTCTCGCTCGTCGCCGGGCCGGTCCTGCTCCCCACCCCCGCCGGGGTCGATCGCATCGACGTCGAATCGGCGCAGGACATGGCGAATGCGGTCGCCGCCGCGCTGCCCGCCGATGCGGCGGTGATGGTCGCCGCGGTCGCCGACTGGCGCGCGGAGGATGCCGCCGGGCAGAAGATCAAGAAGCGTCCCGGCGAACCGCCCGCGCCGCTGCGGCTGGTCGAGAATGTCGACATCCTCGCCACGCTGGCACGCAGCCCGCGGCGCCCCGCGCTGCTGATCGGCTTCGCGGCGGAAACCGAACAGATCGTCGCGCACGCGACTGCCAAGCGCGCGCGCAAGGGCGCCGACTGGATCGTCGCCAACGACGTATCGGGCGACGTGATGGGCGGCGACGCCAATACTGTCCACGTCGTCACCGCCGATGGCGTCGAAAGCTGGGAATTGCTCCCCAAGAACCAAGTGGCGGCACGGCTCGCCGACCGGATCGCCGCCACGCTGGGCTGAACGACATTTTGTTCTTTTAATGTTCTCATTTTCCGGGCATCCCGTTCCCGCACGGACGGAGGGATGACGGTGGACCATTACATCACGCTCGGCACGAATGACGCGGACGCGGCGGCGCGCTTCTACGATGCGACGCTGGCCACGATCGGCTGGTCGTCGCACATGCAGTTTCCGGGCTGGCGCGCCTATTCGGCCGGGGGCGCCGGCACCGGGCTGACCTTGTGGCTGGCGACGCCGTTCGACGGCGCCGCCGCCACTGCGGGGAACGGCACGATGGTGGGCTTCGCCGCCACCTCGACCGATCAGGTCCACGCCTTCCACGCCGTCGCGATGGCGCATGGCGGCAGCGACGAAGGCGCGCCGGGGCCGCGTGACCATTACGGGCCGGGCTGGTACGCGGCCTATGTCCGCGATCCCGACGGCAACAAACTCGCGATCGTCTTCAATACGTGATGATCGTGCACTAGATTGCGCGCCATGACCCAATCGATGACGATCGCGATCCGGCGCCTGCCCCATGGCGCCGGCCTGCCGCTTCCCGCTTATGCCACCGCCGGTGCCGCGGGGATGGACGTGGTGGCGGCGGAGGACGTGACGCTCGCCCCGGGTGCGCGCCATGCGGTGGCCACCGGCTTCGCGATGGCGATCCCCGACGGCTATGAGGTGCAGGTGCGCCCGCGCTCCGGCCTTGCGCTCAAGCACGGCATCACCTGCCTCAATACCCCCGGCACGATCGACAGCGACTATCGCGGCGAGGTGAAGGTGATCCTCGCCAATCTGGGCACCGCGCCGTTCACGGTGGTGCGCGGCGAACGAATCGCGCAACTGGTGCCCGCCCCGGTGCTGCGCGCGACGTTGGCGCAGGTCGATTCGCTCGACGATACCGCGCGCGGCGCGGGCGGGTTCGGGTCGACCGGCCGATGATCGCCGCGCTCTTCGCCCAGGCGGCGGTCACCGCCGCGATCAACCCGCCGGCGGACTGGAGCACGCTGGCCCCGCTGCCGATCCAGCGCCCGGCCGCGCCCGCCCCCGCGCTGTCGCAATTCGTCCGTGACGAAGTCGCCGCCGGCCGCTGCACCGCCGCGATGGCGACGGCGCGCGGCCATGCCCTGTCGGTCGATCTGGCGGTGCTGGTCGGCGCCGGCGGTCAGGTACGCCGCATCGTGCCGCGTGCGATCGGCTGCGCGACGGTCGAACAATATGCCTCGGGCATCGCACTCAACCTGAC
Source organism: Sphingomonas adhaesiva (assembly GCF_002374855.1). GTDB lineage: Bacteria > Pseudomonadota > Alphaproteobacteria > Sphingomonadales > Sphingomonadaceae > Sphingomonas > Sphingomonas adhaesiva. Next base: position 15,417 of record NZ_NWVC01000001.1, on the reverse strand, counting down.
CCGCGCGGCGCTGCGCGCGCCGGGTGCCGACACCTGGTACCGCACCTCCGTCGACTTCGCCTGGTGACCCCGCTCTCCCCCGACGAGCTGGCGCGCTATGCCCGCCATATCGTCCTGCCGGAAATCGGCGGGGCCGGGCAGTTGCGGCTTCGGCGCGCGCATGTCGCGGTGATCGGCGCGGGCGGCATCGGCTCGCCGGTGCTCCAGTATCTCGCCGCCGCCGGTGTCGGACGGCTGACCGTGATCGACGACGACCGGGTCGAGGCGAGCAACCTGCAACGCCAGACGGTGTTCGCCACCGCCGATGCCGGCACCGCGAAGGTCGCCGCCGCCGCCGCCGCTCTGACGCGCCTCAACCCGCATGTCGACGTCGTGCCGCACGCGGTCCGCATCGACGCCGCCACCGCCCCCGCGCTGCTGCGCGATGCCGATGTGGTGATCGACGGCTGCGACAATTTCGAGACGCGGCTGGCCGTCGCCGACGCCGCGCTGGCGGCGCGGGTCCCGCTGGTATCCGCCGCGGTCGGCCGGTTCGAGGGGCAGCTGGGCGTGTTCCGCGGTTGGGAATCGTCCCGCCCCTGCTACCGTTGCTTCGTCGGCGACGCCCCAGCGCGCGAGGGGCTGACGTGCGCGGAGGAAGGCGTGCTCGGCCCGGTCACCGGCATCCTCGGCAGCCTCGCCGCGCTGGAGGCGATCCGCCAGATCGCGCCGTTCGGCGACGACAGCGCGGGGCGGCTGGTGCTGATGGACTTCCTGTCGCTGCGTTTCCGCACGCTGGCGCTGCCCAAGGACCCGGGTTGCCGCGCGTGCGGCGCCGGGGCGGACTGACCGCGCGCCCAGCCCGCCTCGCTCAGCCGACCCGCGCCTTCGCGAACGCGCGCACTGCCGGGCCGATGTCCGCGCGATCCAGCGCCAGCGCCAGGTTCGCCATGATGAACCCGGTCTTGTCGCCGCAGTCGAACCGCTCGCCGTTGAACGTGAAGCCGTGGAACGGCTGCTTGCCGATCAGCTTGGCCATGGCGTCGGTCAGCTGGATCTCCCCGCCCGCGCCGGTTTCCTTGGCGTCCAGGATCTGCATCACCTCGGGCTGCAGGATGTAGCGGCCCGGGATCATCAGGTTCGACGGCGCACTGCCCTTCGCCGGCTTCTCGACCAGCGCCGCCACCTCGGTCAGCGCGCCGTTGCGCGCGCCCGGCGAGATGATGCCGTATTTGTCGGTATCCTCGGGCGCGACTTCCAGCGCACCGATCACATTGCCGCCGACCTCGTTATAGGCCGCCACCATCTGCGCCAGGAAATTGGGGGTGCCGACCATCAGTTCGTCGGGCAGCAGCACCGCGAACGGTTCGTCGCCGACGATCTCGCGCGCGCACCACACCGCATGGCCCAGCCCCAGCGGCTCCTGCTGGCGGACGTACACCGGCGATCCGGGCTGCTGGCGGATATTCTCGATCACCGACAGGCTCTTGCCGCGCGCGCGCATCGTGGTTTCCAGTTCGAACGAAATGTCGAAATGGTCCTCCAACGCCCCCTTGCCGCGTCCGGTGACGAAGATGATCTGCTCGATCCCCGCTTCCAGCGCTTCCTCGACCGCATATTGGATCAGCGGCTTGTCGACGACGGTCAGCATTTCCTTCGGCATCGCCTTGGTGGCGGGCAGGAAGCGCGTGCCCAGCCCCGCGACGGGGAACACGGCCTTGCGGATCGGCTTGATCGTCATTCGTCCCTCCTGTGTGGCGGCGGCTCAATACCCATAGTGATGATAGGCTGCAATTGCTTCCGCTGTGCACCGCAGCATCCGCTGCTTGCCGCGGCGCGGCGCGACAGGTAGGAACCGGCGCCTCGCTCGATCGTTGCGGCCACTCATCCATGTTCAATAAATTCCTGCGCGCGCGCCGCGCCCCCCCACTCGCCATGCCCGCCGTTGCGGAGGGGATGCGCGTCTACGCCATCGGCGACATCCACGGCTGCCTGACGCAGCTCGACCAGCTGCTGGCGATGATCGACGACGATGATGCCGCCCGTGGCGCCGGCGCTCAGACGCAGCTGGTGTTCCTGGGCGACCTAGTAGATCGCGGGCCGGATTCCGCCGGGGTGGTGACCCGGCTGCTCGACCTGTCGCATGCCCGCCCCGACACGCGCTTTCTCAAGGGCAATCACGAAGAGATCTTCCTGCGCGCGCTGGACGGCGATATGGAGGCACTGCGGCTGTTCTGCCGGATCGGCGGGCGCGAGACGATCCTAAGCTACGGCCTCGGCGGCGCCGAATATGACGGGCTCGACTATCCCGAACTGGCCGCGCGGATGGAGGCGATCGTGCCCGCCGCACATCGCGATTTCCTGACCGCGTTCGAGGACATGGTCCTCTCGGGCGACTATGCCTTCGTCCACGCCGGGGTCCGCCCGGGCGTCCCGCTGGAACAGCAGCATGCCGCGGAACTGCGCTGGATCCGCAGCAGCTTCCTTTCCTATCGCAACGCGCATCCCAAGATGATCGTCCACGGCCACACCATTTCGGAGGAGGTCGATCGCCAGCCCAACCGGATCGGCGTCGATACCGGCGCCTATTCCACCGGGCGCCTGTCCGCGCTGGGGCTGGAAGGAACGGAAAGCTGGGTACTTAACACCTGAACCACCATGGCAACGGCGCGGAACGCCGCGATCGTTACGGTTTCATGTCAGCGATACTGTACGAAAAGGCAGCGGAACCGGCCGATTTTCGTGGCTTGGGCGCACCGCGCACTATTGATCTTTAATACTTTCGGGGTAAGAGGAAGCTCGAATGCAAAGGGAGTTTCACATGCGTCTTGCGAAGTACATGCTCGCCGCCGCCGCCGCCACCATGGCGGTTGCCCCGGCGATGGCCGCTCCGGCCAACCCCGCCGCCAGCCTGTCGGTCGCCAAGTCGGCTCGCGCCTCGTCCGCGTCGGCCAAGAAGAACGACGTCGCCGGTGGCGGCGTGATCGTCGCGATCCTGGCGGCTGCCGCGGTTGTCGCCGGCATCGTCGTCGTCGCTGACGAAGACTCGAAGGCGGACAGCAACTAAGAGTTGCTCCGTTCCTCCGGGACGAAGGAATAGCGGCCCCAGGGCCGCTATTTTTTTGCCTGCACGGGATCGGCGACGACGAACGTTCACCGCATCGCCCGCCGTCGCGCGCTACCCGGCGGGGCCCTGGCCGACAACCCGGAGCGGAAGATGCCCACCAGACGAATGCGCCGAATCGTCACGCTGCTTCTGGCGATGTCCGGCCTCGGGCCGATGGCCCATGCCGAACCCGCCGACACGCCACCGCCCGGTCGATCAGCGACGACCGCGGGGGTCGATCCGCTGACGGCGGAAATACATGTGGAGGATGCCGAACGGTTTGCCCGATTGCTGTCGGCGACCAACGGGAAACCAGGCGCGTCCGACGTGCAGCGCGGCTATCTGGACAATGCGTCGCGTGGCGTGGCGATCTTCACGCCCGGACGGATTGGCGATGCAGCCCGGCTCGCCGACAAGGTTCGCGCCGACCCCGACCTGTACCGTCGCGCGGTCAGCGAATGCCTCCCGCGCGTGAAGACCGCCACGGCCGATCTGCGCGCGATCTACCTCGCGCTGCACGGATTGCTGCCCGACCGGCCGCTGCCGCACATCTATGTCGTGATCGGCGCCGGCAATTCGGGCGGGACCGCCGGTCCCGGTGCCCAGGTGATCGGCCTGGAGGTGCTGTGCCGGGAAAACCCCTCTCCCGCGGGGTTCAGGATGGCGCTTCGCCGCTTCTTCGCGCACGAAACCGTCCACACCTTCCAGCAGGATGTTTCCGGGATCGAAACCTCCCCCCTGCTGGGCGAAGCCTTGGTCGAGGGAGCGGCGGACTTCATCGCAGCCCTGGTGACGGGCGAAATGCCGGAGCCGGAACGCGCGCGATGGGCACTGCCGCGTGAGAAAATGCTCTGGGACCAGTTCCGCAAGGACATGCCCGTCAGCCGTGCGAGCGTTGGGGACAAGCCATCCGCCAAAGCGGTCGAGGCGGTCAACAGATGGCTGCACAATTACAAGTCGGCACCGCCGGGGTGGCCGGGGGAGGCCGGCTATTGGGTCGGCATGCGGATCTGGACGTCATATTATGCCAAAGCCACTGACAAGCATCGTGCGATCGCCGACATGCTGATCTGGCACGATCCCGAACTGATCCTGCGCACCAGCGGATATCGCGGCGCGATCTCCGGCCGGTAGCGACATGCGCCGCACCCGTCGCGTGGCGGCAGTCGTCGGCCGCGCGTCCCGGTATCGCGGCAGCGATGCTTGATGTGTGGCAATGCTGCCGGATCATCGCGACGATCGTCGGCGTCGCCACGCCGCCCCGGTAGCAATGCCCAGCCGGCGTCGCGCACCATTCTCTCACCGCACGCGCCTGACGACGAAAAAGGGCGCCGCCGATCCGATCGGCAGCGCCCCATTTCCCGCGATCCGCATCGCAATGCGGTCGGCTCAGTTCCCGGCGGGCGGTGCTCCCGCGCCCGGCGCACCGCGCGGCGGCATCCCGCCCATCATCTGCTGCTGCATCTGCAGCTGGCGCAGCGTCGCCTCGGGGATGAAGTCCTGCAGCTCGACGTCGAACACCAGCGTCGAATTGGCCGGGATCGGGCCGTTCGCCTTCGCGCCATACCCCAGGTTCGGCGGAATCCAGAAGCGGTACTTCGCGCCCTTGTGCATCAGCTTCAACCCTTCGGAGAAGCCCGGCACCGCGCCCGCGACCGGCAGCGGCGTCGGCTGCTGCGACTTGTCGAAGGTGGTGCCGTCCATCAACTTGCCTTCGTAATTGATGAGCGCGACATCGGCGTCGGTCGGCCTGGCGCCGGTCACGTCGCCGGGCACGACGACCTTGTACCGCAGTCCCGACGGGGTGCTGACGACCCCCGTGTCACCGGCGCGCGCCAGCGCTACCCCAGCGATCGCCGCCAGCACCAGCCCCACGACCAGCCACAACACATAGGCCCGCTTCACGGGCTGGAGCGGAACGGCGGTCACGGTCGACATGGTGCGGCAAACCCCGGTTGGCGCGGCCGGCATCGGCCGCCGGTCGGCAGTGGGAAGGGATCGTCGCCGGCCACCCTCAACACGGCGGCCGGCAGGGCACGGGTCTTACCGTGCGCCGTCGCGCTCGGCGCGCTTGCGCTCCAGCTTGCGGGCACGACGCACCGCAGCCGCACGCTCGCGGGCGCGCTTTTCCGACGGCTTCTCGTAGTGACGGCGCAGCTTCATTTCGCGATACACACCCTCGCGCTGCAGCTTCTTCTTGAGCGCGCGAAGGGCCTGGTCGACGTTATTGTCGCGAACGATGATCTGCATAAAACCGTCACACTCCGGGTAAAACAGGTAAAGCGGCGGCGGGCATGGCCCGCGCCGAACGAACCGCCTCTAACAGCAACCCGTCCGCATCGCAACCCACACGTCAGCCGACCAGCTTGGGCGCGGGGATCGCGCGGCGGTGGCGCAGCGCAGGGACGCGGGCGCGCACCTCGTCCACCCGCGCGGGGTCGACCGTGGCATAACCGATGCCCGGCGCCTCGCCCATGTCCAGCACCACCTCGCCCCACGGATCGACAACCAGCGAATGGCCGAACGTGGCGCGCCCGTCCGCGTGCACCCCGGTCTGCGCCGCCGCGACGACATAGGCGCCCGCCTCGATCGCCCGTGCGCGCAGCAGGACGTGCCAGTGCGCGGCGCCGGTCGGCCGCGTGAACGACGACGGCACCGACAACACCCGCGCGCCCGCGTCGCTCAGCGCGCGATACAGGTCCGGGAAGCGCATGTCGTAACAGATCGACAGCCCCATCGCGCCCAGCGGCGTCGTCACCAGCACCGGGCGGTCGCCCCCGGCGTAGGCGGCCGATTCGCGCCAGCTTTCGCCGGTCGGCAGGTCGACGTCGAACAGATGCATCTTGTCGTAGCGCGCGCGGATATGCCCCTGCGCGTCGATCACGAAGCCGCGGTTGGCCATGCGCGGATCGTTGCGGCGCAGCGCCAGCGACCCCAGGTGTACCCACACCCCCGCCTCGGCCGCCGCCTCGCGCACCGCCAGCAGCACGCGATCCTCGTCCTCCTTGACCAGATGCGCCGCGGCGCGCGCGCGGTCGCGGTCGAGCAGCCCGGACATTTCCGGCGTGAACACCATCGCCGCGCCGTTCGCCGCCGCCTCGCGGATCGCGGCGACCAGTGCGGCGGCGTTGGCGGTGGGGTCGATACCGGTGGTGGTCTGGACGACGGCGATCTTCGTTACGTGCACTCTGCTCTGACCCTTCCCGATATCGTGCGGGGTTGCGCCGGTCCGCCCGCGCTCGCATGACGCGAGCCATGACCTCGACCCCGCTCGTCCTCTACAACAGCCTGACGCGCCGTTTGGAGCCGTTCCGCCCGATCGATCCCGCCAACGTCCGCGTCTATTCGTGCGGGCCGACCGTCTATCATTACGCGCATATCGGCAATCTGCGCGCCTATGTCTTCACCGATACGCTGTCGCGCGTACTGACGTGGAAGGGGTGGCCACTGACGCATGTCATCAACATCACCGACGTCGGCCACCTGACATCGGATGCCGATGCGGGCGATGACAAGATGGAGGCGGCGGCGCGGCGCAGCGGCCAGGATATCTGGGCGATCGCACGGCATTACACCGATGCCTTCACGCGCAACCTCGACGATCTGAACATCCGCCGCCCCACCCACATGCCGCTGGCGACCGATCATGTGGCACAGATGATCGAATGGGGCGTCGCGATCGCCGAGCGCCATTGCTATCTGTTGCCCGACGGCCTGTATTTCGACACCAGCACCGTCCCCGATTACGGCCGGCTGGCGGGCGCGGCGGACGATGCCGCGCAGGCGCGGATCGACGCGGTGGCGGGCAAGCGCCAGCCGCAGGATTTCGCGATCTGGCGCACCACCCCGCCGGGCGAGACGCGCCAGATGGAATGGGATTCGCCCTGGGGCCGCGGCGCGCCGGGCTGGCACCTGGAATGTTCGGTGATGAGCCGCAAGTATCTGGGCGCGGCGTTCGACATCCACACCGGCGGGATCGACCACCGCGAGATCCACCACCCCAATGAAATCGCGCAGAACCAAGCGTATTGCGAGTGTGAGGATACCGGCGCAACCTTCTGGATACACAACAATTTCCTTGTCGATCGTACCGGCAAGATGAGCAAGTCGTCGGGCGAGTTCCTGACGCTGCAACGGCTGGTCGACCGCGGCTTCCACCCGCTCGCCTACCGGCTGATGTGCCTTCAGGCGCAGTATCGCAGCGAGCTGGAATTCTCCTGGGACAATCTGGCGGCCGCGCAGGTGCGGCTGAAGCGGATGGTCCACGCCGTCACCGCGCTGAAGGCCCGTGCCGAGGCGCCGACCGGCAAGGATGCGTCGGCCTATCGCGCCGAACTGGACGCCGCGCTGTCGGACGATCTGGCGACGCCGCGCGCGCTGCCGGTGCTCGACGCGCTGCTGGCCGACAAGAAGCTGCCCCCCGCCGACCGGCTGGCGGCGCTGGCCGATTTCGATGCCGTCCTCGGCCTCGACCTGCTGACGCTGTCGCGCGAGGCGCTGCGCGTCCGCCCCGCCGATGCGACGATCGACGAGGAAGCGATCGCCGCGCGGCTCGCCGACCGGCGCGAGGCGCGCGCGGCGAAGGACTTCGCCCGGTCCGACGCGATCCGCGACGAACTGGCCGCCGCGGGGGTGGAGGTGATGGACGGCGATCCGCTCGGCTGGGACTGGAAACTCGCGATCTGAATGACGTAAAGGCAGATGGTCGTACCGGTCGGTAAAGGCCGGACGACGATGAACAGGAGAGGCGCCATGGCCGCACGCATCATGCCCCGGACGAAGGCGACGCGCCGATGAAGGCCGTGCTGCCCGCGCTTGCCCGCCCGCTGCTGGAACCGGCGCTGCCCGCCGACCTCGACGTCGCATGGTTCCGCACGCCCGGCGATGCCGCCGCGATGATCGCGGACGCCGATATCGCGTGGATCGACATGTCGCCGGCCACGCATATAGGAACCGCGATTCGCGGCGCCGGGCCGCAGCTCAAATGGGTATCGACGCTCTATGCCGGGCTGGACGCCTTCCCGCTCGACGACCTGCGGCGGCGCGGCGCGATCGTCACCAACGGCGCGGGGATCAACGCCATCGCGGTCGCCGAATATGCCGTGATGGGGGTGCTGGTCGGGGCGAAGCGGTTCGACACGGTGCTGCGCGCGCACGACCGGCACGAATGGCTCGCCGACGCCCCCGGCAAGGTGGAGCTGCTTGAATCGCGCGCGCTGGTCGTCGGCTATGGCGCGATCGGGCGGCTGATCGGCGATCGGCTGGCGGCGTTCGGGGTGGAGGTGACCGGCGTCACCCGCTCCGCGCGCGACGGCACGATCGCCCCCGATGCGTGGCGCGCGCGGCTGGGCGAGTTCGACTGGGTGATCCTGGCGGCCCCCTCCACCGACGCGACCAAGGCGATGATCGGCGCGGCGGAACTGGCCGCGATGAAGCGCAGCGCCTGGCTCATCAACATCGCGCGCGGCGACATGATCGACGACGACGCGCTGATCGCCGCGCTGGCCGACGGCACGATCGCTGGCGCCTTCCTCGATCCGACCACACCCGAACCGCTGCCCGCCGACCATCCGCTGTGGGACGCCCCCAACGCGATCGTCACGATGCACCTGTCCGGGCGCGCGCAGACGAAGATGTTCCAGCGCGCCGCCGCGCTGTTCCTGCGCAACCTGGCGGCGTTCCGCGCGGGCACCGCGATGGAGAATGTCGCCGATCTCGACGCGGGCTATTGAACGCATGTTATTGCCGGCATCGTCCGGCGCGGGCACGGCCCGTCGCACGTCGCCCACGCATCATCCGCTTTTCATCTATCCGGGCAATCGCACCGCCCACGTCGATTGAAACGCCGGGATCGCGCTGCCATAGCGACGCGGTACGGGACGACCGAGTGGGAGTGCATGGTGGAACTGCGACTGGTCATCGCTTACACGATCTTGGCGGTATTGGTGGTGGCGACCGCCGTGGGCCTGATCCTGTCCCAGCGCCGCCGCGCGGCCCGGCGGCTGCGGATGCGCGGGATCAAGCTCGACCAGCGCCGCTAGGCCGCGGGAACCCGTCCGCAAGGGGCGCGCGCACCATCGCTGTCGCCATGAAGCGGGCGCGGCTTGAGCGCCACGATGCGCCCTGTTACGACCCCCACATGACCCGCAGCGTCGCGCCCACCAAGCAACAACGCCGTCATCCTGCGGCGGTGTCGGTGCGCGCGCTCGGCTCACGGGACGGCTAGGAACCGCCCCCGTCAGCCTGTTGACGACCACCCCCGCCCGATCGGCGGGGTTTTTTGTGCCGGTCGGGCCTGTTCATGAGGACGACTGGACAATGGATATGCCGGATGACGCCGCGATCGAGCGGATCGCCTTGGGCGTGATCGATCATACCCTGCCGAAGCGCGAATGGACCCATGCGGGGCATTTCGCCGCCGCCCTGTGGCTGTGCCGCCATCGGCCCGACCTGACCGAAGCGGACGCGATACGGACGCTCATTTCCCGCTACAACGACGCCACCGGTACCGCGAACACCGACACCGGCGGCTATCACCACACCATCACGCTGGCCTCGATGCGCGGAGCGGCCGACCATCTCGCCGGCTATTCGCGCGACGCGCCTCTCCATGTCGTGCATTCGGCCCTGATGGCGTCCCGCTACGGTGATCCGGGCTGGCTCCTCAGCCACTGGAGCCGCGATCTGCTGTTCGGTGTGCCAGCCCGCCGGAACTGGGTGGAACCGGATATCGCCCCGTTGCTCTTCTAGGGCATGTTCTCGATCCGCCCAGGGATCGGGACCGTGTAACCCCATCCAGCCTTCTTCTCCCCCGCATCCTGGCGTAAACCGCCCTCACCCATCCCACCGGAGCCACCGACCGCCATGGATCTTCGCCTCGCCCGCCGCACCGCGATCGTCTGCGCCTCCAGCCACGGGCTGGGCCGCGCCTGTGCCACGTCGCTTGCCGCCGCGGGGTGCGATCTGGTGCTCAACGGCCGCGATGCCGCTGCACTCGGCGCCGCCGCGGACGATCTTCGCGCGACCGGGATCAAGGTGGAGACGGTCGCGGGCGATATCGCCGACGACGGCGTGCAGCGTGCGCTGGTCGATGCCGCGGGTGGTGCGCCCGATATCCTCGTCAACAACAATGCCGGCCCGCCGCTGCGCGATTTCCGGCAGCTGGATGCCGACGCGATCCACGCCGGCCTGGATGCCAACATGGTCGTCCCGATCCGCATGGTGCAAAAGGTGATCGACGGCATGATCGAACGCCGTTTCGGCCGCATCGTGTGCATCACCTCCGGATCGGTGAAATCGCCGGTGGCGGGGCTGGACCTGTCGAGCGGCGCGCGCATCGGGCTGACCGGCTTTCTGGCCGGCGTGGCGCGGCAGGCGGCGGGCGCGAACGTCACGATCAACTTCCTGCTGCCGGGCCTGTTCGCGACCCGCCGGCTGGAGGGCGTCCACGCCTTCACCGCCAAGGCGCAGGGGATCAGCGTCGAGGAAGCCGAACAGCGCGCCCGCGCGCGCATCCCCGCCGGGCGGTTCGGCGATCCGGCCGAATTCGGCGACGCCTGCGCCTTCCTGTGCTCGGCGCAGGCCGGGTTCATCACCGGGCAAAGCCTGCTGGTCGATGGCGGGGCATTTCCGGGGGTTCTATAAACCGGAACTTGTTTGCGCGGCGCGCACGATTCGTTCATGGCGGCGCCCGCATTGGTAAGGAAGATGACGCATGGCCACGAATTGGGCCCCCGACAGCTGGACCGCGGCAGAGGCGCGCCAGCTCCCCGACTATCCCGACGCCGCCGCGTTGGCGCAGGCGACGCAGCGACTGTCGTCCTATCCGCCGCTCGTGTTTGCGGGTGAGGCGCGCAACCTCACCGCCGATCTGGCGCGCGTGGCGGAGGGGCAGGCCTTCCTGCTCCAGGGCGGCGACTGCGCGGAAAGCTTTGCCGAATTCCACCCCAACAACATCCGCGACACCTTCCGCGTCATCCTCCAGATGGCGGTCGTCCTCACCTATGCCTCGAAGCTGCCGGTGGTGAAGGTCGGCCGCATGGCGGGCCAGTTCGCCAAGCCGCGCTCGGCTCCGACCGAGACGATCGACGGCGTGGAGCTGCCCAGCTACCGCGGCGACAATGTCAACGACATCGGCTTCACCGCCGAATCGCGGCTGCCCGATCCCGAACGGATGCTGCGCGGCTATTCGCAGGCCGCGGCCACGCTCAACCTGCTGCGCGCCTTCGCGCAGGGCGGCTATGCGAACCTGCACCAGGTCCATCGCTGGACCCACGATTACATGGGCCGCAGCCCGTGGGCCGCGAAATATGCCGAGACTGCCGATCGCATCGGCGAGGCGCTGGACTTCATGGCGGCGTGCGGGATCAACCCGGATACCGTGCCGCAGCTGTCGCAGACCACCTTCTACACCAGCCACGAAGCGCTGCTGCTGCCGTTCGAACAGGCGATGACGCGGCAGGATTCGCTGACCGGCCACTGGTACGATACGTCGGCGCACTTCCTGTGGATCGGCGATCGCACCCGCTTCGACGGGTCGGCGCATGTCGAGTTCCTGCGCGGCATCGGCAACCCGATCGGCATCAAGTGCGGGCCATCGCTGGAACCCGACGCGCTGCTGCGGATGCTCGACACGCTCAATCCGGGGCGCGTGCCGGGCCGGATGACGCTCATCACCCGCTACGGCTATGACAAGATCGAGGCGCATCTGCCGCGGCTGGTACGCGCGGTGACCCGCGAAGGGCATCCGGTGATCTGGTCGTGCGATCCGATGCACGGCAATACGGTGAAGGCTGCGACCGGGTACAAGACCCGCCCCTTCGACCGCATCCTGGCGGAGGTGCGCGGCTTCTTCGCGGTGCACCGTGCGGAGGGGACCCATGCCGGCGGCATCCATGCGGAAATGACCGGGCAGAACGTCACCGAATGCACCGGCGGCGCGATCGACGTCACGGAACAGAGCCTGGCGGACCGCTACCACACGCATTGCGATCCGCGGCTCAACGCCGGGCAGAGCCTCGAGCTGGCCTTCCTCCTCGCCGAAATGCTCAATGCGGAGATGGCGGAACGCCGCAAGGCCGCCGCCTGACCGCCACCGATCGCGCGATCCAGGGGCACGAAAGGCGTCCGCACCGCGGCCGTTTTCGTGCCCCTCCTCGTACGCACCGCGCATGAATGTCGCGCCCGGGGTATCGGGGACGTGCCCCACCCCCCGCAAACCGCTTGACGCCCCCCGCCCCACCCCCTAACAGCGCGCCTCCACACCGCACACGGCCCCTTCGTCTAGCGGTCTAGGACGTCGCCCTCTCACGGCGAAAACACGGGTTCGAGTCCCGTAGGGGTCACCAGACTTTTTAACGGCTTAGGTTAGGGAGCGGTCGGATCATCAAATATCGGTCAAATATACGGTCGCGGAAGCCGGCGGATTTTGGCGCACAGTTCGTGACCAATGTTCGAGTCGAATGCCGTGGCGTTGCACAGCCCGTCTAGGATCATGGCATCCGCTGCGCTTCGGCGACAAACGACCTCAGAGTCCGCCGGCCATCGAATAGAGCCAGCGGGGTGCACCCCGCCGGCTTGACCCCGTTAGTGGCTCGGAAGCTTGAAGCAGTAGACCAGCTCCGGCTTCTGACCAGTTACCAGGCGGCGCTTCACCTGGAGGCGCTTCTCCTCACGAACCAGCCGCTCCATGACCTCCGGCATCGTGCGACGGGCTGACCAGTGCGGGATGACCCGCTCGATCGCGCTGACGCGCACCATGAGCTCGCGTTTGGCCTTGTGATGCCTCACCACGACGTTCGCCGCTTTGACGTCCTCAGCGTCGCGATAAGCCTGCTTGTATCCGAGGTGCACCGTATCGGGAGCATCCGCCAAGGAGGTGAGCAGCTCATCAAACGAGAGCCGCGGCGGTGGCGTTTGCAAAAAGTGCCTGTAACAGCCTTCAACCGCGCGTCCGACGACAATAGTGCCGGGGAGCAAGCCCCAATCCTTGGCCAGCCGACCGACAGCGTAGATCAGCGCGAATACCTCTTCGTTGGCATGGGCGCAGGCGTTCCCGTCATCGCCCCCTGCCCGACGCTTGAAGTCGCTCATGCGCTTCCGGAGCACAGCGCGCAGCCGGCCTTCGTCGTCCGCGAGCTCCTGGGTCAAGTTCGATACGAACTGATGCAGCAAGTGGCCCTGATTGCGCTCAGCCTCGGCCTCAATCCGATGCGTGAACGTTGACAGGGTATCTCCTTCGGGCAGGCAATCGAAGATGCCAAGCGGTCGATCATCGCCCACCGTCAACGTGACAGTACGAGCTTCAGCAAGTGCAGCGATGTCACTATCGACCCCGGCGAGTTCGGCGAGCGATTTCGTACTGAAGATCATATAGACCTGGGGCACGGAGCGCTGATTGGCCGCCGAAAGGAAGCGTGCGATGAGCGCCGCGCGAGCGGTTGCACCGACCGCCGACAGAGCTAGATCGCTATCGATGATTGGGTGCACCAAATCGTTGTAAGCATCCCCATTGGACGAGGTCTGGTCCAGTACATCTTTGAACTGCAGCGCGCCACCTGCTGCCTGCCGGGACATCTGGCCCATGGCCGAGCGGAGGAGTGCAAGAAGGGTATGAGCCTCCCGGCCGGACGGCAGGATGATCTCGAAGATGACAGGACTGCGCAACAGGCCGAGCTTCATTACCGGACCGACGAGTGCCAAGATGATGACAACCACGGGCAAGCTCTGGTGGCTTAGCCCCTCTCTCACCGCGACTTTCCAATCATTAAACGTGCCGCAGAGCCGTTCGATGTTGGAGTGTGAGCGCAGGAAGGGCCCGGCCGGCTCTCCCGCAGGGGAAACGAGGACCCCGTCCGAAAATGCAAAGTGAGCGCCTGCCCACCCGCACCGGTCAATAGGCGGAGGCCCAGCGTAAAGCCGTGCCTGCCCAATCAATCCCATTACTTCTCGGCGACTCCCACTATCGCTAATGTCGACACCCTCGTTCGCGAGCGCACGCCCCAGCTGGGCCTCCGGTCCATTGGCGATAGCGTATGAGAGCCAGAACCCACTGGTAGAGGTAGCAAAGCGATAGTATTTCTCATCACTACTGTCATCACTGCCGCTATAGGCAAATTTTACATCTTGTATGAACGACATCGTGGTATATTCCGTTTTGCACGCAGAGTCCCCTATGCACCCGGCATGTCGGGCTTTCATATTGGCACCTGCGTATGAGTAAGACATGCCTAACCAGTGTTTACAGGCTACTGGTCGTATATGGGCTATTTCATCCTCTACGGAGGGTGACAGTGGTGGTAACTCATCACCACTTCACCGCTTTCGTTTACGCGGCTTTGCCGGTTTCGTGAGCGTCAGACCCTTTTTAGCCACGCTCAACTTGACCAGCAACGTGATGTCCTGGAGCCGCTGGCGATTCAGCCACAGCAACATCACACTGTGATACGGCTCGGGGATACGACCCGGCATACGGTGGCGGGTACATCGGGGACTCTGGGAATCCCCCTCGTCATCGACCGCCTGCTGACCACCGAGGTCCCCGTCGACCCCTACCCGCGTCAACGACCACATGCTCTTCAGCAGATACGTCAGTGCATAAGCCGACTGATACAGCGGCTTCGAGGTCACCTGGACCTTCTGGTAGATCGGGCCCTGCTTACGACCTCCTGGCCGCTCGCTGCGAAACTTGCCCTTACGCCCTACACTGCGCAGGACCTCTCGCATTTCGCCAGCGACCGCGATGTGGAGATGCAACTGGAAACGCTCGGTGTCGCGGTCGAAGTCACCGTCGATGAAGGCGATCAACCAACCTTCAGCGTCGCGAGCCCCACAACGGTATAGCGCCTGACGAAATGCCGCGAGCAGACGACGCGGGTTGTGGATCGGCGTGGAAAAGGGACCCCGGTAACGGGGTGATCGGCGTCGAAAAGGGACCCCTCATCCCGGTGGTCTAGGCTGTTCGCTTGGCGGTGTGTCAGGCGGCGAGATCGGGATGCTGGTATTGGAGACGGTGTTGAGGATCCGGCGCGAGCACGCGTCGGGGAAGGCCATCAAGGCGATAGCGCGGGACCTGCACCTGTCGCGCAAGGTGGTGCGCAAGGCGATCCGGGCGCCGGAGGCGGACATGGGCTACCGACGGGAGGTGCAGCCGCTGCCGAAGCTGGGGCCGTTTCAGGCGCGACTGGATGCGTTGCTGGAGGAAGATGAGGCACGACCGCGGCGCGAGAAGCTGCGCCTCACGCGCATCCACGACCTGCTGCTACGCGAGGGGTTCGACGGCTCGTACGACGCGGTGCGGCGTTATGCGTCCCGCTGGCGGCAGGCGCGACGTC